>JAHXIQ010000002.1 GCA_025655555.1 Candidatus Thiodiazotropha sp. (ex Myrtea sp. 'scaly one' KF741663) | reverse complement strand
CAGGCCCTAGCCAAGATGCGGTGTCTCCAGATAGGCCACCGACTGCATCTCCTTGAGCCGACTGACGGTTCGTCCAAACTCAAAGGCAAGTCGGGTACCGCTATATAGTTCATCAGGTGGTGTCTCCGCACTTATCACCACCTTGACTTTGCGGTCATAGAAAACATCGATCAGATTGATGAATCGCCGGGTGCGATCATCCCATCTACCATCCAGATGAGGGACTTCGGAAATGAACACGGTATGGTGACAGCGTGCCAATTCGAGATAGTCATTCTGCCATCTTGGCGGACCACAAAGTGCATTGAAATCGCACCAAATGACACCCCCGGCGCGTTTGATAAACCTGACAGGACGCCCCGGCACTTCAAAGCGCCCCTTATCTGCCACCGCTTCACCGGTCAGGCGATCAAACTCTCGTTTCATATTGGTGGTCGATGGCTCACCCAGCGGTGTGTGGTAGACAGAAGATGCTTCAAAGAGCTGTAACCGATAGTCTGTCTCGCCCGCCAGTTCGATCACCACATTACACCGCTTCAACACCTCAATGGCAGGGAGGAAACTCTCCCGCTGAATCCCGCCCTTGTAGAGATTGTCCGGTGGTTGGTTGGAAGTTGTCACCAGCGTAATACGGTGGTGTTCCAATGCCTCAAGCAGGCTACGCATGAGCATCGCATCACCGATATCGATGACATGGAATTCATCGAGGCAAAGCACGCGGAATCGCTGTGCCATTTCTCCGACGACCCGATCCATTGGGGCAGCCTTGCCCTCCATCTGCCGCATCGCCTCGTGAACCTGACGCATGAAGCTGTGAAAGTGATGACGCTCAACATCGATCCCACTGAGATGGGCACAGAAGAGATCCATCAACCAGGTCTTGCCACGCCCAACGCCACCCCAAAGATAGATACCCTGCACCGGCACTACCTGTTTCTTCCACAGCCAACCTCTTGTCTGTGGTTTGTCCGTCAGCGCCTTGGCCAGACGATCAAATTCAACCAGTACCTGTTCCTGGTGGGCGTCCGGTTTGTAGCCATGCTGCTCAAGCTGCTTTGTGTAGTGACGATTCAGAGACATGTCATATTCGTTTATGGGTCTATTTTTTTCGTGATGTTAAGACAGCGATATTGCCACCATAGCATCAGGTATTCCTCATATCACGAGTGGAGAAGTCCAATCCCAGCCAAGAGGGAGAATATGTCCACAGCCCGCTGGATTATCTGCGATCGTAAGATGAAAAAAAATGTACAGGAAGATGGTGATCGTAAATGATCTCAGGTACTGACACCGCACATCTCTTTCTGAATGAAGTGAGTGAGCGGGTATACAAAAGCGCAATCAAATGCGTGTAACAAGCCCTAGCTTGCAGTCACCGCACGTTCAATCTCTTCATAGATCTGCTCTGACGTCTTATCCGTGACTTCGATGACAGGCAGGCAATCAACCTTGGCCTTGGCACGAAAAAAAACCGAGCTGATCACATGACCCTGCCGGTCAATACCTGAAATATACAAGGGAATCACCGGTGCTTTGGTGATTAACGCGAGGCGGGAGGCACCCGCCTTGGTGCGTCTTGGGGGATGACTATCCAGGTGGATCTTGCCATAGGGGAAGAGCGCCACCACTTCGCCGTCACGCAAGGCATTAAAGGCCTGTCGCAATGCCTTTTCCGGCGATCGTTCTCGATCAACTGGGATGCAGCCGGCAGCGCGGAACAGCCATTGTAATCCAAAACGCTGGTACTGTTCCCGGGCTATCAAAAAGCGTAGCGGGCGTCGGCTGCAGGCGATCATTAAGAGTGGGTCGAGACCCGAGATATGATTAGCCACAACCACGGCAGCCCCTTGATCCGGAAGCGGTAGTTCAACCAGTGACAGCCTGTGGTAACGCGTGCAAAAAAGAAGGTTCAAACCATCCAGCAGGTTCACCCAGGGAGAACCCCAGTCTGTCCGATTGGCGGCTAAGCTAAGGCGAGAGAGCCACACCAATCCGACCAACAAAGCGATGGCCAACAGTAAGAGTATGAGAAAAAGGCTATTCACGTTTAAAAGGATTGTCTGATGGGCTAGGTCTTTTGCGCGCCACCTTTACGATAGACTTTACGCTGAAAGAGATCCGTTCGCCGGCTGACCAATCGGTCAACAAACAGGATGCCGTCAAGGTGATCCACTTCGTGCTGCAGGGCGCGGGCCTCGAATCCCTCCATCTCATACTCACTGGCCAGACCCGCAGGATCCATCGCCTTGACCTTGATTTTTTCTGCGCGAATCACGTTTCCCGTATAATCTGGTACCGATAAACAACCTTCTCGCCCTAACTCGAAGCCGTCCCACTCGGTGATTTCCGGATTGACCAGCACCAAGCGGCCGTGATTCGGTACCGGCTTGCGGGTATTCGAGCAATCGATGATGACAATGCGCTGTAGCCGCCCCACTTGCGTGGCGGCGATACCGACAGCAGCGGGACCATCCAGACGCGTCTCTTCCAGATCGGAGATGAAGCTGTGCAGTTCATCATCGAAGGCGGTGACTTCTTCAGCAATCTCTTTAAGCCGGGAATCCGGCAGTTTCAAAATTTCCAGAATCGCCATGCAATCATCCGATCAGGGTTTCAATGGGCGAGACATGGACATCGATATCCTTAGCCTTCAGTTCTCCAAGTGCCGCTTCCAGCGACTCCAGCGTAGACTCAGAATAACCCTGGATGGTCATGATATAGACCGGTTCCTGCTCTGTACCCACGACATCGGACTCCAACTCCAGAATATTAAATCCACAGACTGCCAACACCCCGGTGACCCGCGCCACGATTCCCGCCCGGTCTGCACCATTCACCCTGACCTGAAAATTCGGCACCCGGTGTTGATGTAATGCACCTCTGATCGGATCGAGGTGAAGCTGAAGCCCCAACTTCTCCGCCACAGGCGCTAGCTGTCTGGTCAGATCACCCTGCGCTTGCGCACTCCCCACCATCATCATGATGGTAAAGTTACCACCAAGACGGATCATCGAGGTCTCTCCCAGATTGAATCCGCTCTGATAAAGAGCATCAGTCACCTGCGCCACAATTCCCGGCTGGTCTTCGCCAACCAGTGTCAACATCTGCCAATCCATCAATCACTCCTCGCTTTATGGTATTGCCTGCTACTGGTCGAGCCAGATGAGTGATGCCATTCTACCGGTCACACCCTCACGTCGATAGGAGTAGAACAACTCCGCTTGTGTCATCGTGCAGTATTCACCGCCTCCGACATATCCCACACCCAAACGTGCCAGCCTCAACCTGGCCAGTCGGTAGATGTCCGCCAGCCAGCGGGCATCACCATGAGGCTTGAATGCTGCTTCATCGCTCGTAGAAGAATCAATAAAAGCCTGACGTACCTCTGCCCCTACCTCAAAGACATCCGGCCCGATCGCGGGTCCCAGCCAAGCCATAAGGTCAGCAGGTGATGTATCCATACGGGAAACAGCCGACTCGATCACTCCTGCCGCCAATCCACGCCAGCCCGCATGTACCGCACATACCCGATGGCCTGATCGATCCGTGATCAACAGGGGCAGACAGTCGGCAGTCAATACCGCACAAACCACAGCGGACTGATCACTGAAGACAGCGTCCGCCTCACATCCTGGGGTCTCAGCGGCACTATCGGCCACCCGGCAACCATGAACCTGGTTTAACCAAAACGGGTCATCCGGGAGTTGGTATGCTGCTTTCAGCAGTGCCCGGTTTCGCGCCACAGCTGCTGGATCATCGCCCACATGCTGAGCCAGATTCAGACTGTCATATGGGGGCAGGCTGACGCCACCCTGCCGGGTTGTGATCAGGCTCTTAACGTGACCGGGTACAGGCCAATCGGGGATCAGTGGGGTGATCATTCAATCATATCCATCTCGAGGGCCTCTATCAGATGCTGCATATCCTCCGGCAGCGGCGCCTCCCAAGTCAGGGTTTCCCCGCTTTCTGGATGGACCAGCGCCAAGCGCATGGCATGCAACGCCTGACGTCGAAAATCACGAAGTGTCTCGACTAAGAGATCGCAGGCCCCGGATGGCAGTTTCAATCTTCCACCATAGAGTGGATCACCGACGAGCGGAAAGTGAATATGTGCCATATGTACACGGATCTGGTGTGTACGACCTGTCTCCAAATTGACCTTAACATAGGTGTGAGCACGATAGCGCTGCAGCACACGATAGTGAGTCACTGCCGGCTTTCCAGTCTCGATCACCGCCATGCGCAGGCGGTTGACCGGGTGTCGCGCTATAGGCGCATCGACCCGCCCACCGGCCGTCATGACTCCCTGGACCACAGCCCGATACTCACGTTTGACGCTACGGGCCTGCAACTGCTGGACCAAGGCATTCTGCGCCGGCAAGGTCTTTGCCACCACCAACAGCCCACTGGTCTCCTTATCCAACCGATGCACGATACCTGCGCGGGGAATCTTCTCCAGCGGCGGATGGTGCCCCAGCAAACCGTTGAGCAGCGTGCCATTCGGGTTTCCGGCTGCTGGATGTACCACCATGCCAGCGGGTTTGTTAACCACCAGCAGGGCTTCGTCCTCATAGACGATATCAAGCGCCATGTCCTCTGCCAGATCGGAAACCTCTGCTTCCAGGATCGGCCGGACTACCACCAGTTCACCGCCCCTTACCTTGTCCTTGGCCCGACAGGCACAACCGTCCAGCAGGACATGCCCCAGCTTGATCCATCGTTGTAGGCGGCTACGGGAATATTCTGAAAAATGCTCGGACAGTAACTGATCCAACCGCACGCCCGCAGATACCTCCGGCACCCGCAACTCAAGCGGTTGAACTTCTGGCGGCTGTTCGGCATCAGATGTCATGGTTAGCCCTCAGGAAGCGGTTTCCGCTATACTCACGCCTCACTACGAAATCACACTTAGACAGTTCCGGCCAATGACCTTCAAACACCTGCTCGCTCTCCTCATTTCACTCCTGATGCTCGCTGCCTGTGCGGTACCTGACTTGCAGGACGAGACCAAGGGTTGGAGCGCCAGTCAATTCTATTCCGAGGCCAAAGAGGCCATGCTGGACGGTGAATACGATCAGGCGATCAAGTACTACGAAGGTCTGCAGGCACGCTTTCCTTTTGGTCCCTACGCCACCCAGTCGCAACTCGACTTGATCTACACCCACTATAAAAATAACGAACCCGACTCGGCCATCGCCGCAGCGGACCGCTTCATTAAACTCAATCCACAGAATCCCTTCGTCGATTATGCCTACTACTTGAAGGGCCTGGCCAACTACAACCGAAACACCAGTCTGCTCACACGGCTGATCTCATCGGACCCATCGCAAAGGGATGCAGGTGCAGCACTCACTTCATTCAACGATTTTGCCGAACTGGCTCGCAGATATCCTGAAAGCAAATATTCTACCGACGCCAGACAGCGGATGCTCTACCTAAGAAGCAATCTGGCGAAATATCAGATTCATGTTGCCCGATACTACATGAAGCGCGGTGCCTATCTGGCAGCCGCCAACAGAGCCAATCGGGTTGTCTCGAATTTTCAACGTACGGATGCAGTAAAGGACGCCTTGGAGATCATGGTCGATGCCTATACCCGGCTCGGCATGACCACATTGGCGGAAGATGCCGGTCGTGTCCTTGCGTTGAACATTGAGAATGGCAACCTGGATGTCCCAGCTCCGACAGAGGATGACTCGGGTTTCCTCTCCACCATTCTGAGCCCACTGAATTTGGATGATAAGTGAGCAGACCCAGGTAATCAGATAGCGGCCTCGTTCTCTTCTCCGGTACGAATCCGGATTACGCGCTCTACAGTGGAGATAAAAATCTTGCCGTCTCCAATCTTACCTGTGCGCGCAGCATTGGTAATCGCATCGACACAGGCATCTACCTGATCACTGGCGACGACCATCTCAAGCTTCACTTTTGGTAGAAAATCAACAACATACTCTGCACCACGATAGAGTTCAGTATGACCTTTCTGACGCCCAAAACCCTTCACCTCTGTAGCCGTCATGCCGGTAATCCCTACTTCCGAGAGCGCCTCTCTCACATCCTCCAGTTTGAAAGGCTTGATGATTGCTTCAACTTTCTTCATATCGTCGCTGCTCCCAAATAAGCGAATGTTATTTTCTTACCATCGTGCACAGAGCGGGGAGTTTAACGCCCGACGGCCAATCGCGTCCAATCCATTCGGGCCTGGTAACATTAGTACCCCTTCCCCCAAGTCAGGGGATAGCGGCGGTCACGGCCGTAAGCCCGGCGGGTTATCTTGACTCCCGGTGGCGCCTGACGTCGTTTGTACTCGTTACGGTCCACCATGCGAATCACCTGCTCCACCGTGTCGCGTTCGTAACCGCCGGCTACGATTTCATCAACCCCCTGATCGAGTTCTACATAGCATTCCAGCACGGCATCCAGCACCGCATAATCCGGCAGTGAATCACTATCCTGCTGATCCGGCGCCAACTCCGCTGACGGCGGCCGGTCGAGGACACGTTGAGGTATGACTGGAGAAACACGATTACGGTATTCACACAGCTGATAGACCAGCATCTTGGGGACATCTTTGATAGGTGCGAACCCCCCCGCCATATCACCATAAAGCGTCGCGTATCCAACTGACATTTCGCTCTTGTTGCCGGTAGTCAGCAGGATACGTCCCTGTTTGTTGCTGATCGCCATCAGCACAATACCCCGGCAACGGGCCTGAATATTCTCCTCCGTAACATCCGCAGGTTTTCCGGCAAATGCTTCCGACAACATGGAGAGAAAGGCCTGAAAGGCTGGCTCGATGGGAATTGACCGGTAGGCAACACCCAAAGCCTCCGCTTCTGCGATCGCATCCTCATTGCTCATATCAGCGGTGTACCGGGAAGGCATCATGACCACCTCCACCTGCTCTGCACCCAGCGCATCCACTGCCAACGCCAGCGTCAGGGCCGAATCCACACCACCGGAAAGCCCGAGGATGGCACCATTGAATCCATTCTTTCGAACATAATCACGCACGCCCAGCACCAATGCCTCATAGACCCGTTGCACCTCTTCCATCTCCGACTCGATAGCCAGTTCACCTGGGCAGGGCGTTAGCTGGTCCACATCAAAATCCACCTGTCCCTGGGCCTCCTGAAAATAAGGCAGTCGCTGCGTCAGTTCACCGGCAGCATCCACCACAAAAGACCCGCCATCGAACACCAGCTCATCCTGTCCACCAACCAGATTGGCATAGATGATTGGCAAACGATTTTCCCGAGCACGCTGTTGCACCAGCTGTTCACGCTCTGGCGCTTTCCCCAAATGGAAAGGGGAGGCGTTGATATTCAGCAGGATTCGGGCACCGGCAGCACGACTCATCGCCGCAGGTTCCGGTTCCCATATGTCTTCGCAGACGGTCAGACCGATACGCACACCCTTCAATTCAAAGGTCACTGCTTCATGTCCCGATGTGAAGTAGCGCATCTCATCGAACACACTGTAGTTGGGCAACAGGTGTTTGGCGTACTCGGCCAGAATACTGCCGTCACGCCAGACTCCTGCTACATTGTAGAGATTGTCATTCCGCCTCAGTGGATATCCCACCACGAGATGTATTCCATTTACCCGCGCGACAATAAGGGCAATGGCCCGCTCCACCCGTCGAATAAAGTGATCCCTCAATAAGAGGTCTTCCGGCGGATAGCCCGTCAAGGCCAACTCGGGAAAGACAATGACATCCGCCTTGCCTATCGCGGATTCCGCTGCATCGATGATCTTCTGGGCATTGCCCTCGATATCACCCACCAGGAAATTCAGTTGGGCAATCTGGAATTTAAGACTCAATGGAAACTCCTCACTGGTTTTGTCCTGGCTTGCGGTACGTTGCATCAGTCTAACCTGAATCCATGGATTCAGCCCCAAGCCCAATATCTACAACTGATAAGCATCTAGAGACCGGGTTATGCCTGACAAGCGGACGATGGCGCGCGGGATATTAGGTTGCTGGGTTCATAGAAGTGTTATTATTTCAAAAAGTAGGCTTGGACAGAATCATCCCATGGGACTCAGATATCTTTTTCTCGGCTTGGCAGTGTGGGGACTCTATCTCATCATTCGCCATCTGATCCGACAGAAAAAACTGCAAAATAGCGGCAAAACCCGAACTAAAGCGGTTAACAGTGTGCAATGCGCACATTGTGGCCTGCACCTACCCCGGGAGGAAGCTCTCAGTCATGGCGACGCCTACTACTGCAGCAAGGCCCATCTTCTGGCCGACAATCCTGACGAAGATACCTGAGCGATAGGCCTGATGCGCGCAAGGCTGGAGACCCTACAGGAAAGAATCGATGCCGAAGACCAGCGGCTCGATGCCAATGACTCACTACACTGGCGGTCTCTGCGACTGTTCCTGCTCTACCGCATCACCCTGACGCTGTTTCTAGTCTACTTTTTTTACAGCGGGACTGGACCCGGTTTTTTAGGCCAGACAGATCCTGAGCTTTTCGCCTTCATCGTTACCCTATATACAGGTTTGACCATCCTCTCCGCTCTCTTCTGGTATTGGCGCTCACCGCAACCGGAACACCAGGCCTACCTGATACTCTTCGTCGATATCGCCGCCATTACACTGTTGATGCACGCCAGCGGTGGCGTACAAAGCGGCATGGGCATGCTGATTGCTGTCTCTATTACCGGTGGTGCGCTGATCATGGGAGGGCGTGCCGCACTCCTGTTTGCCGCCCTAGCGGCATTGGCCGTGATCGCAGAACAGCTCTATAGCCATTTCAACGGCATGGTCGAGGTTCGCTTTTCTCAAGCCGGTTTTCTGGGTGGTGTTTTCTTTGCCACTGCCCTATTGACGCTTGTTCTGAGTGGGCGTGCTCGCGCGAGCGAAGCACTGGCCCAGGCCCGAGCGGATGAGCTGGGGCACATGGCGATGATCAATGAGTATGTAATCCAACACATGAGAACCGGGGTGCTGGTACTCGATGCAGACGACAGAATACTGATGATCAACAACCCTGCCTGGCATCTTTTGGGCATGCCGACAGCTGCAGTCGGCAGCGGCCTCCTCGCTGCCTCCCCCGAATTAAGCAAAAGAATCAAACACTGGCGCAAAGATATCACCTATGATCCGACACCCTTCCAATCACAAAGTCAGGGGCCGGAGCTCAAGGCACATTTCAAGCCCTTGGGCAGCCGCGATGCCGGGGATGTATTGATTTTTCTGGAGGATACCTCCCAGATCACCCGGGAGGCATTGCAGATGAAACTGGCCTCCCTTGGCCGCTTGACGGCCAGCATTGCCCATGAGATCCGCAATCCCCTGGGCGCCATCAGCCATGCCAGCCAGCTGTTTGATGAATCACCGGATCTCAATCCTGCCGACAAACGTCTGACAGAGATCATCAAGACCAATTCCGCCCGGGTGAATCAGGTTATCGAAAATGTGCTCCAACTCTCCCGCCGCAGCCCAGGCGACCCGAAGCCTATCCTGTTAAAGCCTTGGTTTGAGGACCTGACCTCAGAGATGATAAAGAACCAGGGTTTTACCTCGAAAATTCTGCATACACAGATCGAACCGGCTAATTGCCAAATTATTGCGGATACAGAACAGTTAAGACAGATCGTCAGCAATCTCTGCAACAATGCAAAAGAGGCCATGGGCGACCTAGACAACCTTCAATTGCAAATCGCCGGCGGTTTGACACAAGAGTACGACCATCCGGTGGTAGACATTATCGATAACGGCCCAGGCATCGAGCCGGAGGTTGCCAAGCAGATCTTCGAACCCTTCTTCACGACGAGAAATCAGGGCACTGGACTGGGGCTCTACATTGCCAAAGAGCTTTGTGAGATCAACAGAATACGGCTGGAGTATATCCCTGGCCCCACCGGTGGCAGTTGTTTTAGACTTCATTTCAATCACTGGCGTACTGAGGACAATGCCTGATGACACAGCCATTGGCATTAATCGTTGATGACGAACCGGACATCTGCGAGCTGCTGGAAATCACGCTGCTACGCATGGGTATCGATGCCCAGTCGGTACTCGACCTTGGCGCCGCCCGGCAACGACTGACTGAGCAACCTTTCGATCTCTGCCTGACCGACATGCGCCTGCCGGACGGCAACGGCATCGACCTGGTACGACATATCAGCGAACACTATCCCAGCCTGCCGGTGGCCATGATCACTGCACACGGCAATATGGAATCTGCCGTTCAAGCCCTCAAGGCCGGTGCCTTCGACTTTGTCTCCAAACCGGTGGATCTGGAAATCCTGCGCAAACTGGTAGAGAAGGCGATAAAATTGGGCAGGCCCGCCACCGCCGACAAAAACCAGGACAAACGCAATAAGGATACTGTCCCGCTCCTCGGCAAATCTCAATCTATGGAGCGCGTACGCCAGCTCATCGGCAAGCTTGCCCGCAGTCAGGCCCCTGTCTATATCAGCGGGGAATCGGGCACAGGTAAGGAGCTGGCGGCACGTCTGATCCATCAGCAGGGCCCTCGTGCCGATCACGCCTTCGTGGCGGTCAACTGCGGCGCCATCCCCCAGGAATTGATGGAGAGTGAGCTCTTTGGCCACAAAAAGGGTAGCTTTACCGGTGCTGGCAGTGACAAGGAGGGCCTCTTTCAAACCGCCGATGGCGGCACCCTGTTTCTTGACGAGGTGGCTGATCTGCCGCTGCACATGCAGGTCAAACTGCTGCGGGCCATTCAAGAGAAACATATCCGTCCTGTCGGCAGACAACTGGAGCTCCCAGTGGATGTCCGCATCATCAGTGCGACACACAAAAATCTTTCACAACTGGTAGAGAACGGCGAATTCAGACAGGATCTCTTTTACCGTATCAATGTCATCGAGTTGCCGCTGCCCTCATTGAGAGAACGCCCTGAGGATATCCCCCTGCTCTCTCAGCACTTCCTCACCCAGCTGGCACGCCACAACAGCATCGACAAACCCAGGCTCTCAGCCTCGGCACTCAAGCGGCTGCGGGATTATCCATTCCCCGGCAACATCAGGGAGTTGGAAAACATTCTCGAAAGAACCATCACCCTGTGTGACGGCAGCATACTGGAGGCGGACGACCTGCACCTACCTGAGTTCTCTCAAACAGACACCCCGAAGAGAAATGAAACCCAGCCCCTGGGGGATATGATGGAAGAAGTCGAGCGGCAAGCCATCATAAAGGCACTGGATGAAACACGCTGGAACAGGACGGCAGCAGCAAAAATGTTGGGGATGAGCCTGCGATCCCTGCGCTACCGGCTGGAAAAACTCGGTATCGAGTAATCACTGCAGCAATAGAACGTGATCGATTTCACATTTACGTCTCGTTAAGTGCTCAATTTCTCAAATAGTGCGTGACTCAGACCACCTTTCAACCCATGTTATTCCAATCGAAAGTGACAATATTTGTCACAGTCTGACACTGCAGGACATGCGGATGACGGCTCAAGAATCAGCCACGCATTCAGAAGATAGTGAAAAAAAATTTAACAAACCCCATTAACATATGATTTATCAGATAGTTAAATCACGGAGAAGCTTGCTCCACTTCTATTGTAAGCACAATTGGCACATCACCTGCTTTTGATTGGGTAACCCCGTGAAAATTCGGGCTAAAGTTTCGGAACTTGACACCGATAACCCATGCACCAACCCAAAAATGGAGCGTTAAACTGATGAAAAAACAATCTGGTTTTACCCTTATCGAACTGATGATCGTGGTGGCGATCATCGCTATCCTCGCCGCGATAGCGATTCCTGCATACAATTCATACATTCTTGAGTCGAAGATCTCAAAGATGAATACCGCCTATGAAGAGGCCATCCATGCCGCCAAGGCAGCCATGGCAAAGATGGAAGCCCAGCGTGCCCGAGATGCAGATGGCACAATTGACGCCGCCACCTATCCAGACCTGAATCCTACCGTTGCCAATGCCTGGATTGGACTCTTCAACCCGGATGGTAATTTTGCACCTGATGGTGGTGGCAATCAGTTTGCTGCTGCTGCAGATGCAGCTAATGGTGTTCTTGGTGTTAGTACCGCGGGTGGTACATTCGCCAGCCCACTAATCACCATCACACGTCCAGCTTACGATCCTGATGGGGATGGCACTGCGGACGTGCAAGTGCAAACTGCCATCATTAACCGTAATGGGGTAGTATCCAGGCCATAGCATCGAAAATGCTAGTCCAGTAAAACTTAGTCCCAACTGTCGATCAGTTATGGGACTAAGTTTCATTCTGCACTAAGCTACATTGACGCAAGCCTTGATAAACTCACAGACATACATCTTAGGGAAACTGCTATGGCTGGTATAGAAAGATGCAAAGGTCTGACTCTTATAGAGCTACTAGTCGTCATGGCCATATTGGCCATCATTGGCACCATTGCGATACCCTTCTACACCGATTATGTAGATGAAGCCCGCATCCATACAACCCGACAGAATGCTGAACCACTAAGGCTCGCACTAGAAGATTATTTCCTGGATGAGACCACATATATTGCGGGGACTTGGATTCCCTCTGGCGCAAACACACTTGAAACCGGCGATCTGGGATGGAGACCAGACAGTGACGGCAATCAGTACCGCTATAGCGTTGTAGCGGGAGCTACTGGCATAGCCACTAGCTATACACTCACCGTAACATCAGTGGATGGCAGAGCCACTATTCAGTGTAACAGGGACCAGACTGCGGGAACCTTTGTCTGTGACACACTTTGATGCAAAAACATAGGCCGATTAAATTATCAAACCTGCTTTAATACCAAATTCAGTGTATTCAAATGCTATATCTTACAAGCTATGCGAAACAGGATGTTTGCGACTTACCTAGGGGAATGACATCGCCCGTCTTTGTAATCACATCACGTTCTATCTTATTGATTCATATCAGATAAGAAGCTATATTCATGCCAAGATCGCCTTTTACTAAAGTAAAGTCTGATATATTCCAGCCTATATTGAAGATTTATGAATCCGAGTACATTGATCAGCTAACAGAATGGCAACCACAAAACCACAAATCAACTTAAGCGGCTTGGCTCGCTGTCTGATCCAAGACAACCTGATACCGGAGGATCAGGCTGAACGCGCATTTGAAGAATCACTCAAGAAAAAAATCCCATTCGTTACCCACCTTGTAGAAAAAAATATACTTAATAGCCTCGATATCGCCATATCCGCATCTCGCGGGTTTGGTGTACCCATCTTTGACCTGGATGTGATTGACTTAGATGTCGTACCTCGAGAATTGGTTGCTGAAAAACTGGTGAGAACACACCATACGCTGCCACTTTTCAAACGTGGCAATCGACTGTTTCTGGCAGTATCCGACCCTACGAATCATCAGGGGCTGGATGAGATTCGATTCAGTACCGGCTTGGCATCTGAGGCCATTCTGGTTGAGGAAGAGAAGCTCACTAAAATCATTGATAAGGTCCTCGAGGACCAGGAGAGCAGCATGGACGAGCTGCTCGATGCCGACCTGGATAACCTCGACATCTCGACCGGTGATGAAGATAAGCCGGGAGATGACTCAAATCTAGATGTCGATGAAGCACCAGTGGTCCGCTACATCAACAAAATACTTCTTGATGCAATCAATCAAGGGGTATCCGATGTGCATTTTGAGCCTTACGAACACACGTATAGGATTCGATACCGACAGGACGGCATGTTGCATGAGGTAGCCAATCCACCCTCAAATCTGGCCAACCGCCTCTCGAGCCGGATCAAAGTCATGTCGCGCATGAATATCGCCGAGCGCAGAGTGCCCCAAGATGGGCGCATCAAAATGAAGTTATCGAAATCCCGCTCCATCGATTTTCGTGTCAATACCTGCCCAACCCTCTACGGTGAAAAGATCGTCCTGCGTATTCTCGATCCCACCAGCGCCCAGTTAGGTATTGAGGCACTTGGATTCGAGGAAGAGCAGCGAAAAGCCTTCATGTCCTCCATTAACAAGCCCTATGGCATGATCCTCGTCACAGGCCCAACCGGTAGCGGTAAGACGGTCAGCCTATACACTGCCCTTAATTTGCTCAACAACCCTGACGTCAATATCTCTACGGCTGAGGACCCGGTCGAGATCCAGGTTGCGGGTATCAACCAGGTTAATACCAACGTCAAAACAGGCCTGACTTTTGCTGAAGCGTTGAGAGCTTTCCTGCGACAAGATCCAGATATTGTTATGGTCGGCGAGATTCGCGACCTGGAAACTGCAGAAATCGCTGTCAAGGCCGCTCAGACAGGTCACCTTGTTCTTTCAACCCTACATACCAACGACGCCCCCCAGACACTGACCCGCCTTGCCAACATGGGCATACCTCCCTTCAATATTGCCTCCTCGGTCTTACTGATCATGGCGCAACGACTGGCCAGGCGTCTCTGCGAACACTGCAAGACACCCGATGACCTGCCCAGAGGAGCCCTATTGGAAGAGGGTTTTACTGAAGATGACATCGCTTCAGGATTTACAATCTACAAACCTGTAGGGTGTGACTTATGTACCAACGGATACAAGGGGCGTGTTGGTATATTCCAAGTGATGCCCGTTTCTGAGGAAATGGGTAAGATCATCATGGAAGGGGGAACATCACTGCAATTGGAAAAACAGGCTGAAGAAGAAAATGTTTACAATCTTAGAAAATCCGGCCTACGAAAAGTAATGCAAGGCATAACCAGTCTCAACGAACTCAACAGGGTAACCAAGGACTAACCCATGGCGCCTCCACCGAAAAAGGTACAACCAAAATCCAACCTCTATTCTTGGGAGGGAAGTGATAAGAGAGGGTCTCGAATTGCAGGTGAGACGAGGGCAACTAATGTAGCCATGGTCAGAGCAGACCTGAGAAGACAAGGTATAAATCCACTAAAAATTAGAAAAAAAGCATCTCCCTTTTTCTCCACTGGTAAAAAAAGAATCACAAGCGCAGATGTAGCTGTTTTTAGTCGTCAATTAGCAACCATGATGAGTGCCGGCGTACCTATGGTTCAAGCCTTTGAAATTGTTGGTAGAGGCCATGAAAATCCCTCCATGCAAGAGCTGATTCTTTCAATTAAGTCTGATGTTGAGGGCGGAACCGCTCTTGCTGATGCACTGAGAAAACACCCCCTCTATTTCGATGATCTGTTTGTCAATCTCGTTCGCGCAGGTGAACACGCAGGTGTATTAGAGGATTTATTAGATAAAATCGCCACCTACAAAGAAAAAACGGAATCCATCAAAGGAAAAATCAAAAAAGCCCTTTTCTATCCTGTCGCTGTAATTTTAGTCGCCATTGTCGTTACAGCTATCATCATGATATTCGTAATTCCGCAATTTGAGAACCTTTTCAGAGGGTTCGGAGCAGATCTACCTGCTTTCACTAGAGTAGTTGTACAAATTTCCCATTTTGTTCAGGCCTATTGGTGGGCAATATTATTGGGTGCTGTAGGATGTGGATATTTATTTTCATACACGTGGAAAAGATCCCGAAAATTCAGACAGGCCATTGATAAAACCTTATTAAAAATACCAGTAATTGGAAGTATTCTACATAAAGCCGCTATATCCAGATTTGCACGTACACTAGCAACCATGTCGGCCGCAGGCGTTCCACTCGTTGAAGCACTTGACTCTGTATCTGGTGCAACTGGTAATGTCGTCTACAGTGATGCCGTATTGAGAATGCGGGAAGATGTTGCAACAGGGCAGTCATTGCAACTTTCCATGAAACAACGCAATCTCTTCCCGAACATGGTTATTCAGATGGTAGCTATTGGTGAGGAGTCTGGAGCACTAGATGACATGTTGAATAAAGTAGCAAGCTTTTATGAGGAGCAAGTTGATAATGCAGTTGACTCTATGAGCAGTCTGCTTGAACCTCTAATCATGGTGATTTTAGGTACCCTCATTGGCGGTCTTGTCATTGCTATGTACTTACCTATTTTCAAGATGGGTACAGCAATCATGGGCAATTAAAGTAGCATTCGATTTAGTATAGTTTAGTGACCCTTATAGAGTACTTTGAGTACGACAGCTTGCTCTTTACCCTTTTTGTTTTTTTTGTCGGCCTCGCAGTCGGCAGCTTCCTCAATGTAGTAATCTATCGCCTGCCGAAGATGATGGAAGCGCAATGGACTAAGGACTGTCATGAGCATCTTGGGCAATCAATCGACACAGAAGAGCACACTTTCAATCTAAACTATCCCGCTTCACACTGCCCCAACTGCAACCACAGAATCCGTGCTTGGGAAAATATTCCAGTTGTCAGCTGGCTTGTACTGAAAGGCCGCTGTTCAAACTGCCACACATCAATCAGCCCCCGTTACCCGATAATTGAGACGATCTCCGGGCTGTTCTCTCTGGCGGTTGCCCTCCATTTTGGTGTGAGCTGGGAGATGCTAGCCGCACTGTTTCTGACTTGGTCGCTGATCGCACTCAGCATGATCGACTTCGATACTCAACTTCTGCCGGATAGCATCACCCTGCCTTTCCTCTGGACAGGACTCCTGCTCAGTCTGAGTGGAATCTTTACCGATCCCCAATCGGCCATTATTGGTGCTGCTGTAGGTTATCTCTCTCTCTGGAGTGTCTATCAACTATTCAAGCGTCTCACCGGCAAAGAGGGAATGGGTTATGGTGATTTCAAGCTCCTCGCCATGCTCGGCGCCTGGCTTGGATGGCAATATTTACCTCAGATCATCCTACTGTCCGCCTTGGTAGGCGCCATAGTTGGTGTCTCCCTGATCGTACTGCGCGGGCGAGACAGAAACATCCCAATCCCTTTTGGCCCTTATCTGACGGCTGCCGGTTGGATTAGCCTAATGTGGGGTGAGCAGATCAATCAGGCTTATCTGCGCTGGTCTGGTTTGATCTGATGCTTGTGGTCGCCCTCACGGGGGGGATCGGCAGCGGTAAGAGTGCCGTCTCCCATCATCTTGAGTCTCTCGGTGTCCCTGTCATTGATGCCGACAGGCTTGCCCACAAAATGGTCGAGCCAAACTCACCCGCTCTAGAGGAGATCCAATCCGCTTTTGGTCATCATCTGATTGATACCCAGGGCCGGCTGGACCGAGCAACGCTGAGAGAGATCGTCTTTGACAATCCATCTGAACGCAAACGCCTGGAAGCCATCCTTCATCCCCGAATCAAAAAGGCCATGGAGGATTGGCTAAAAGTGCAGTCTGCGCCCTATGCTATATTGGTAATCCCACTGCTCTTCGAGACTAGTCAGATGACGCTCGCTGACCGAGTGCTGCTGGTAGATAGTGATGAATCACTGCAAATCAAGCGTGTCTCCGAGCGTGACGGGCTCTCAAGAGAACAAATCACCCAGATACTCGATGCGCAGGTTGACCGCAGGACCCGACTGAGTGGTGCTGATGATATTATTGACAACAATGGCAATCTGGATGATCTGATCCAGGCAACAAATCGACAGCATGAATTCTACATGGCATATGCAACTAAGAAAAATTAATGTTCTCAGTGCGACGCTGCAAATGGTATTCTGTCTCCTGACAACGGCTGTAATTGACCAAGGATTATTTAATTTTTATCTTCCAGTTTGGCTCTTTTGAGACTTTCATTTAGTCCCATCAATGCTTTATTAGAATGCGGATTAATTAGTAACGCAGTCCTAAAATGATTCATTGCATCGAAATAGTTGCCCATAACGAATGATAATTTGCCTTTTACAACCAGTGCCAATGATTGGTTTGGTTCATATTCAAGTATGTTATTCATTTGTAACAGCATATCGGACGGTGATTTGTCTCCACAAATATCATAGGTATTTGTTTGTATATGAGCCAGCCTAGTATTCATCCCTCCCATATCTATAGATTTCTTGAGTAAATCTTTCGTTTGGCCACAATCTCCTGAGATAAACAGAGCGTCTTCCGCCTTTTGAAGATAATATGACCCAATAGCTTTTCCGGAAACAAAATAAACTGAGAAGATGAATAAAGGCAAATACAGAATAAGTGTAAGATAGCGGTTTATCGAATTGCTATGTATTTTCTCCTTGGTACTACTATTTTTTTTATAAGAATATAATAAACCTATACAAATCCAGAATAGTCCGCCAGTGGAAGCCAGTCGCACGGGAAAAGAAAATAACGAATGGATCATCATCCCCGCAATTCCCAATAAAAAAGCAAACGCTATTGGCTTTTCTTTTGAATTAACTTTCTCATCAAGTAAATATTTAAAAGCCTGATAAATAATCAGATAAATCATGCTTGCCCAAAGCATAAAACCAACAAGACCATACTCAACAAGAATTTCCAGATGATCGTTATGAAGCCTTGTAACATATTTGTCATTCTCGGCATGCTGAGAGGCATACGGCCCTCCTGGCACTGATCTAAATTGAACTCTAAAACTACCACTCCCAACACCATGAACTGGACTATCAAGAATCAAAGGAATGCTGTCTCTATACATACCAAGACGGGTTGTCATTGAGTTAGATACTAGCTCACTAAATTCCTTATCACTTTTCCGGACTCCAGGAAGAAGAAAGATAATTAAACTTAAGATGACGACAATGATTATGTAGGGTAAATTACTTTTTACAGATGCCTGGACATTTCGAAGACCAACATTCATTCGTACAAAAATGACCGCTACTAAAAATATCATGATGCATGCAAGCCAAACTCCTTTTGATTGAGAGACAAGGATGAATGACAAAAGTAATACATTAGGCACTAAAAATAGTATTTTAGTATGTTGATCCTCAGCAGTTAGTAGAAAAACAATGCTAATTGGAAGAAAAAGCATGCAAACAGATGCTGCAAGATTCTTGTTTACGAATGTGCTCGATGGTAGAGAAGCTTGAAATAACTGTAACGGATTCCAATCAAAATTTTGAAGGATTCCGATAAGAGCAGAAATCGAGACCGCCGCAACAAGCGCCAAAACAACAATTCGCCTCCTATGACTATCTTCTATTTGAAAAAAAGCGAAGGCACACAATAGAAAATAGAAATAGTTTAACGACTCCCTTAACCCCGAGCCCAGATCGTTCGTCCATAAGAGTGAGAAAAACTGCCAAACACAAAAAACAGAGGCGATAATAAAGAATGTATTATATTTTAAATATTCTCTTTGCAGCAGAAACGTAACAAACATGAGAGAAGCAACATATATAAGAAACTCTCTTGGGAGAACGGCCTGATTAGATAAAGCTGTTATGTGTATATTGGGAAGAAACAAACAGAATCCCAATAGAAATATGAAATACACTCCACCCTCTAAACGTACCTGCCTTTTGATATACATCATTATCTTCTATGTTTATTGAAGTGCATGAAGAATAAACGCCCTTTTTCCCCAGGTCTAGTGCTAGCTTGAGGAGAATCAGGATTTCCTCTTCATTTGAGCACCATATCGAGATTATTGAGACACATGGCTGATCATTTCTAGTTTAATCAAGCGCTGATCAACAACGACAATATTCTCACTCCACTCATCAAGCAACTAACCAGGGATATACAGAAGACCGACTTAATGCTCCACTTGGGGAGGGATAAGATATCCAATTGTAAAAATAGCCAGCAGAATTGCCATACACTCAGCCTTAAGCAACTTTGAGATGCTCACACATCAGTATTGCACTGGTACATTAGAATCTCATCTGACCAAGTGCCACAACACCCACATAACAAACGATATTGAACGCAAGATCATTCCACTATTTAGACAGGTGAGCATTTCATGGAATCACATGACACGTTATTCAGGTCCACAATTTGAACTTCTCCTACGCCACCACAGGAGCTTGACGGATTAGAAGATCTTAAGAGTCAAGTGCTGCCAATTGTAGCCAATGTAAGCTGTCTACTGGGGCCTTTTTTCATTATTAATCCCGCGGGACTAGCAAGCGATCAATAAGGCAGCTTATCTTGATCCAGCTCTCAATGAGGCACAGAAAGTCACGGAACCTCTACATGTGCCGTGATGACGTCGCTAGAAAAGTTCAATATTCTGTGCGGCTTATCTCACGCAGCAGTCACACTTTGACGCTTGCTGAAAACCAACCCATCGCCCGAGACATCCACCTGAATAATATCTCCAGATGCGAAGCGTCCTGAGAGAATTTCCTGTGCCAGTGGGTTCTCCAGTTGCTGGCGAATCGCCCTTTTCAGTGGACGTGCGCCATAGACCGGGTCGAACCCGGCCAGACCGAGACGATCCAAAGCAGCATCGGTAACTTCCAGTCCCATCTCATGATCGGCCAGGCGCTGGCGCAGGTAACCGATCTGAATACTGGCAATGGCGCGGATCTGCTCACTTGCCAACGGATGGAAGACAACAATTTCATCGAGACGATTGATAAACTCAGGGCGGAAGTTCTGTCTGACCGTCTCCATGACGGCAGACTTCATCTCATCATACCGGTCCTCACCAGCCAGCTCCTGAACAACCTGCGACCCCAGATTCGAGGTCATCACGATCACTGAGTTGCGGAAATCCACTGTACGACCCTGCCCATCGGTCAGGCGACCATCATCGAGTACCTGTAGCAGCACATTAAAAACATCCGGGTGGGCCTTTTCCACCTCATCAAGCAGGATAACGGAGTAGGGACGGCGACGAACCGCCTCGGTGAGATAGCCGCCCTCCTCGTAGCCTACATATCCAGGTGGTGCACCGATCAGCCGGGCGACCGAATGCTTCTCCATGAATTCAGACATATCGATGCGGATCATCGCCTCTTCTGTGTCGAAGAGAAATGCAGCCAATGCCTTGCAGAGCTCGGTCTTACCTACACCGGTTGGACCGAGAAAGAGGAATGAGCCATTTGGCTGGTTGGGATCTGACAATCCTGCCCGTGAACGGCGTATGGCGTCGCTGACGGCACGCACACCCTCACTTTGGCCAACCACCCGTTGCGCCAACGCTTCTTCCATACGCAGCAGCTTGTCACGTTCACCCTCGAGCATCTTGGAGACCGGTATACCGGTCCATTTGGATACTACATCGGCGATCTCCTCCTCGGAGACTTTATTTCTCAGCAGCTTCATCTCCTGCATCTCAGCCTGGGTCGCCATATCGAGCTGCCTCTCCAGCTCGGGAATACGTCCGTACTGCAATTCCGACATCCGTCCCAAATCACCAGCCCGGTGGGCAGTCTCCAGCTCCAAACGCGCACGTTCCAGGGACTCCTTGATATGCGTAGTCCCCTGCAGTGCCGCCTTCTCTGATTTCCAGATCTCTTCCAAATCTGAGAATTCCCGCTCCAGCCGCTCGATCTGCGATTCCAGATCGGAGAGACGTTTCTTCGAGGCCTGGTCAGTTTCCTTATTCATTGCCTCGCGTTCGATTTTCAGCTGAATCAGGCGGCGTTCCAGACGGTCCATCTCTTCCGGCTTGGAATCGATCTCCATACGAATCTGAGAGGCTGCCTCATCCACCAGGTCGATGGCCTTGTCCGGCAGCTGCCGGTCAGTAATATAGCGATGCGAGAGGGTTGCCGCAGCAACGATGGCCGGATCGGTCACGTCCACTCCGTGATGCACCTCGTAGCGCTCCTTCAATCCACGCAGAATGGCGATGGTATCCTCAACGCTGGGCTCATTAACCAACACTTTCTGGAAACGGCGTTCCAGAGCAGCATCCTTCTCGAGATATTTACGATACTCATCCAAGGTTGTGGCGCCCACACAGTGGAGCTCACCACGTGCCAGGGCGGGTTTCAGCATATTACCCGCATCCATGGATCCTTCAGCCTTGCCGGCTCCGACCATGGTATGTAGCTCATCGATGAAGAGGATGACCTGCCCCTCCTGCTTGGCGAGATCATTGAGTACTGCTTTGAGACGCTCCTCGAACTCTCCACGGAATTTGGCGCCGGCTATCAACGCTCCCATATCCAGCGATAGTAACCGCTTACTTTTTAATCCTTCAGGCACTTCACCGTTGATGATGCGTTGGGCGAGACCCTCTACTATGGCGGTCTTGCCCACGCCGGGTTCGCCGATCAATACCGGGTTATTCTTGGTACGGCGTTGCAATACCTGAATCGTGCGGCGGATCTCATCATCACGCCCGATAACAGGATCAAGCTTACCCCGCTCAGCACGCTCGGTGAGATCGATAGTATATTTCTCGAGGGCCTGGCGCTGGTCCTCCGCATTGGGGTCATCCACCTTCTGTCCACCGCGCAGTTTCTCGACACTCTGCTCGAGTACCTGCTTGGATCCCCCGGATTTACGCAGCATTTCACCCAACTCTCCTTTGTCCTCAACGGCAGCAAGCACGAAGAGTTCGCTTGAGATGTACTGATCCTTGCGCTGCTGGGCCAGTTTGTCGGTCTGATTGAGCAGGCGCCCCAGATCGTTGGAGATATGCAGATCCCCCGCTGCACCCTCCACGCTGGGCAGGCGATCCAGCGTCGCGCTGAGATCGGAGCGTAATTGGTTCACGTTAACGTCGGACTGGGCCAAGAGATGGCGCACACTGCCGCCCTCCTGATCCAGCAAGGCGCTCAACAGGTGTGCTGGCTCAATGAACTGATGATCACGCCCCACTGCCAGGCTCTGGGCGTCAGCCAGTGCCATCTGGAACTTACTGGTTAATTTATCCATACGCATGGGTAGACTCCGAAACTCTTTGAATACCCCACAAATGGGGGATAAATCACGTCTTTTCAAGCAGTTTGGCAGAAAACTTTAAATCTTTTCCGTCTCTGGCCGACAGACTATTCACCATAAATATTGTTCTGCCTGAAATTCCGGGAGATATAGGCCTGCAAATATATGAAAGTCAATCTGACCACAGATGACAATCCGCTGGCATTTATTGGAGTCTTTTTACTCCTGATTGCGCTGCTGCTGACCATGATTACGGTGCAGCGGATTGAAAGCTTTCGCGCCTATCATTCGACTCTGGCCAATAATACCGTTGATATCGTTGCCCATGAAATCCTCAAGCTGATGGACGAAAAGCGTCGCCTATTAACGCTTTTTTCCAGTTACGAGGCGGAGCATCTGGAACAACTGACCGTCTCACCGACAAACCCTGTCCTGGTTTGGGACCTGGAAGATAAAATCTTCAACTACTTCCCGGACTCCCTGGCGTTCACGCTTGCCAATCCCATCGGTGAGTTATTAATCAACGACGATAGTGAACTGATTGATCAGCGAAGCCGACACGACATCTTCGATTTTGCCGCCGGTCTCGATCATCTGCCGCAGATACACTCCAATCCCGAGCAGTATTTTTACGATATTATGGTGAGAACCGAGCGTCCGTCTGAGCATGTCCTGTTCGTCGCATTTGAGACGGGAAGCATTGTCGAACGCCTGAGAAATTCCAGGCAGCCGAGTCATCAGCTTCTCCTAATCAATACCGAGCAGGAAAATCTGATCGAGATCACTGAAAATGGTAGTCGCCAGGAAATTGGTGATGCCATGCCGATAGTGCTTACGCCGGAGATGCAGGGGCGAATTCTGGCCGACAGTCGTATTCCCAATACTCATTGGCGGCTTGTGGACATTGCCGACGCAGATTTAATAGGAGACTACAGTACCGATATCGCCAAACAGGCGATTTCTGTCTTTATTGTGTTCCTCATATCCAGCGTCATTATGACTTGGCTGACTTTCAGAAATAAACACCGACGTAAAATTGCAGAAGCCGAACTGCTGGCAGCCAAGGGCCGTCTGGAATATGAGATTGAAGAGCGGACCCAGGAACTGAGAGAGAGTAAAGATCTGGCTGAGATAACACTCTCTTCAATCAGTGATGGTGTAATCACGACCAATATCATGGGTGTGATCACCGCTTTGAACAAAACTGCCGAAAAGCTGACGGGGTGGCATCTATCACATATCGAAGGCTGCACCTTCAGAGACATTCTGCAACTAAGCGAGATCTCGAGCGACATCCCCAAAAAGCTACCGATAAACCGTTGCCTGAGTTCAGATGAAATCCAGGATCTGAATAGAGATCCCCTGCAGCTTCGTTGCGCCGATGGAAATAATCGTGTGGTACAACTCTCAATCTCTGAAATTACCGGCAATGATGACCGGGTGGTCGGCAACGTCCTTGTGGTACGCGACATCACAGATGCCCATCACCTCACTCATCGCATATCCTGGCAGGCGACACATGATGCCCTGACGGGGCTGATTAACCGGCTTGAGTTTGAAAACCGTCTCAAGGACGCCCTGGAAAGAAGCCGTTCTGACCTGGCAGATCATGTCCTGATGTATCTCGACCTGGACCAGTTCAAGGTAGTTAACGACACCTGCGGCCACATCGCCGGTGATGAATTACTCAAGCAGGTTTCACTGCTGTTGACACAAACGGCGCGCCGGAATGACACGGTGGCTCGCCTGGGAGGAGATGAATTCGCCATACTCCTCGAGTACTGCCCCATAGAGCGTGCACTCTCTCTAGCCGAGGATGTGCGCAATGCAATTCGGGACTTTCGTTTTACCTGGGATGACAAACCCTTCGCCCTCGGCGTGAGTATTGGCGTTGTCTCTTTCAATGCCAGCTTCAACGGCTTGACTCAAATACTCAGTGCCGCAGACAGCGCCTGCTATGCCGCCAAAGACGGTGGACGCAACCGGGTACATCTCTATGCAGAGGACGACAAGGCGATCGAACAGCGCTTCGGTGAGATGCAGTGGGTATCACGGATTCGTCAAGCGCTGGACGCGGAGGAATTCACCCTCTACGGCCAACGCATCATCCCTCTCAATGATCATCTGGTGGAGAACGACCACATAGAAATTCTGCTCAGGCTAAAAGGCGGTGATGGAGAGCTGATCATGCCGGGCGCCTTCATACCTGCTGCAGAACGCTACGGCATGATGATCGATATTGACCGCATGGTAATCCAGAGCACCCTGGCCTGGCTGCAAGAGAGTCAATACACCGGTCTGGTCTCCATCAATCTCTCCGCACAGTCGATGACAGATCCCAACTTTCTCGACGAAGTCTTCTCCATGCTCTGCAATACGCTGACGCATCCAGGACAGCTACTGTTCGAAGTGACCGAGACAGCCGCCATCACCCATCTGCAAAAGGCGCAGACGTTTATCGAACGGATTCGGGAACTGGGGTGCCGTTTCGCCCTCGATGATTTCGGTAGCGGCATGTCATCTTTCGGCTACCTCAAGCACCTGCCCGTGGATCATTTGAAGATCGACGGCAGCTTTATCGAGGACATCGTCGATGACCCGATTAACTACGCGATGGTCAAAGCGATACAAGATGTCGCCACCACCATGCAGATCAAGACAGTAGCTGAGTATGTGACGAACGATCAGATTTTAGATCATCTCAAAATGATCGGCATCGACTACGGCCAGGGTCATGGCATAGAACATCCCAGACCCCTGTCCACCATTCACACTCACCTGCCACGTAAAGCCGTTGGTGGCCACTAAAAAAACTGTTAGCAGATCCTAGGCAGAGTGATCTGCCTCCATCTTAGCCACTTTCTCCATTACCATTGCTTCCAGTGCCTGCTTGAATGCAGCCACCCTGTCGCGCAATTCCGGCTGGGCGGTAGCAAGAATCTGTGTAGCCAGAATACCGGCGTTCCGTGCACCATTGATTGCCACTGTGGCGACCGGTACACCGGGGGGCATCTGCACGATGGAGAGGAGTGAGTCCTCGCCACTCAATGTGGAGGTCTTTACCGGCACGCCGATAACCGGTAGCGGAGAGATCGCCGCCACCATACCCGGAAGATGAGCCGCACCGCCGGCACCGGCGATAATCACCTGCAAGCCCCTCTCGACTGCGCGCTCTGCATAGTCATAGAGCCTGGCAGGTGTACGATGGGCTGACACGATGGTCATCTCGTAAGAGACCTCAAGCTCCCCCAGTACTTTGGCTGCCTCTTGCATCACCGGCAGATCAGAATCGCTGCCCATAATAATGCCTACCAACGGATGACTCATGGATGTTGCTCCCCCGTTATTTGAATCAAGTCGCGAACACGTTCGGCCTTATGCCGGGCCTGGCTGATATCTTTATCGAGCACGGTGACGTGCCCCATCTTACGAAACGGCTTGGCCTCTGCTTTACCATAGATATGCAGACAAACTCCCGGGATCTCCAGCGCTGCGGCCATCCCGTTAATGACCGGCCTGCCGCTGGCATCTGCCTCACCCAGCAGATTGATCATGGCCGCTGGGGTGAGCAGATCCGTCGCCCCCAGCGGCAAGCCCAATATGGCGCGCAGGTGCTGCTCGAATTGATCGGTCATGCAGGCCTCTATCGTGTGATGCCCGGAATTGTGGGTACGGGGAGCTATCTCATTGACCAACAACTGGTCATCCTCTGTAAGAAACAACTCGACGCCAAATACGCCTACACCATCCAGTGCTTCGATGGTACGTACTGCCAACGCCTCGGCAGCACTGGCAATATCTTTTGGCACTGCAGCGGGACAGAGCAACAGATCAAGCACATTCTCACCGGCGCGAAAGCACATCTCCACGGTTGGGTAGGCACGACAATCCCCCATGCTATTGCGCGCCACCATCACTGCCAGCTCTTTTTTCGCTTCGACAAAACGCTCAACCAGGGAAGGTACCGGTAAGTGGTGTTGGAAATCAGTTGCAGTCTGCATCACTGAAACACCGCGACCGTCATAGCCGCCCCGGCGGGCCTTCTGCACCAGCGGGTAGCCAAAACCGGCAAAGGCGTCAGCGTCGGCAGACGGCATCTCCTCAAAATCAGCAGTCGGAATATCCGCATCCCTTAGGTATCTTTTCTGGGTCAGTTTGTCCTGCAGGGTAGCCAGTAAGGCAGGGGCCGGGTAGATATGGTGACCCTCCCGCTCCAATTGGAGTAGGGTTTCCGTGTCGATATCTTCCAGTTCGAAAGTCACTACATCGCAGGTTTCAGCCAGCTCACGCAATTTGGCCGGGTCGTGATAGCCGCCGATGATCTGGTGGCCGGCCACCTGCCCGGCAGGCGACATCGGATAGGGATCGAGTACCACGCAGGTGCAACCGATACGCTTGGCGGCCTTGACCATCATGCGGCCAAGCTGTCCACCACCGATCAGGCCAATGCGGGCAACGGGATAGGGATACGCGTCCTTCATCTGTAGATTATTCAAGGTTGGTTCAATTCAGAGGATTGCAGAGTATAAAGGAGCGCCGTGTAGCCGGTCTACATCAGTGACTGATAACCGCTGGGTGAAAAATGGTCTGGTCCTTCGGGTTGGGCCCAAAAAGAGCACCACTCGGCATTACTCACCGGTATCCAGCGGATCCGCTATGGCACGCAGACCGTCGGGGTTTAGGATCTCCACCCGGTGGCCATCCACCCGGATCAATCCCCGCTCGGAAAAATCGTGCAGCGTACGGGATAGGGTCTCCGGTGTCACGGATAGTCTTGAGGCAATCACACCCTTCGGTGCCTGCAGCTCGATATAACCGTCGACGGGTTTCATGGCGTTCCATCGCTTCAAGAGAAAACTGGCCAGGCGAAACGCTGCATTCTGCAGACTCAGCACTTCGATCTCACTGATCAGGTGTTTGAGCCGCTGACTCATATCACCCATTAGCCTGAAACAGGTCTCGTTGGAATTGCGCAGCACTTCGAGATAAGACGCACTGTCGAAACTCAGGAGTCGTGTCGAACCGATAGCTGTGGCATTCACCGGATAGGCAGGTTGTTCACCAAACATCAGCGCCTCGGCAAACGTCTCTCCGGCAGGGATAATCTCAATCACTTTTTCGTGCCCCTGCAGGGAGAGCCTGGACAGCTTGATTTGGCCCTCCAACACAAGAAAAAAGCGAGTAGCAGGATCGCCAGCCTGAAAAAAAAGCTGGCCGTCTCGCAGCTTGATTTCATGCGCCATACTCTCGGCAATACTGAGCTGGCGATCATCCAGGTGGGAGAATAGGACACAACTTCTCAGTTCAAATTGCACAAGCACATCCGTTAATAGCTTCTACACTATTTAAATTTCTTCCAAATTCGATAATAGACGAAACCACGATTCCGATCCGTTACCAGCCAACGGCCGTTCTCAAAGTCAAACCGTGGGTCGATCGCCTCCTGACAGAGCAGGCCACTAAAGCCACCCTGCAATCCCTGATCGCCAGTTACCGCACTAAACCAAGCCAGAGGTTCATCGCAATCCCGATAACGGTAGGCATCTGGGTTCCTTGGCTCGATCTCTGCCTGTCTAGGCTGAAACTTCAGCCAGGCATCCAGGCCTCGGACCCTAGTACCGCCCTCCGCAAGAATCTCCACCTCAGCGGGTTCACCTAAAAAACCATCCTCATACACCAACCGGGGATCGGTGGCAGTCGGATCGCCACCACAGCCGGTCAGTAAAAGCAGTCCCCAGAGCCTGACTGAAGACAAGATCCAGCCTATTTTTCCAGTTGACCGAGATCCCTTACGGCACCCCGTGCCGCAGACGTCGTCAGGGCCGCATAGGCACGTAAGGCTTGAGAAACCGCCCGCTGCCGCTCAACTGGCTGCCAGGCAGTCGTACCCCGCTCCGCCATCGCCTGCCGTCGCTTCTGCAACGTATCTTCCGACAAGACTGCCCGGATGGTACGGCCCGGGATGTCGATCTCGATAGCGTCACCCTCCTCCACCAAACCGATATTACCGCCCTCGGCAGCCTCCGGGGAGCAGTGACCGATGGAGAGACCCGAGGTTCCGCCTGAGAAACGACCATCTGTGATCAAGGCACAGGATTTACCCAATCCCTTCGATTTGAGGTAACTGGTGGGATAGAGCATCTCCTGCATACCCGGCCCTCCTTTGGGACCTTCATAGCGGATGATCACCACATCACCCGCCTGGATGCGATCATCCAAGATAGCTTCCACGGCCGCATCCTGGCTCTCGAAAATACGTGCCTGGCCGGTGAAGCTCAAAATAGATTCATCCACGCCAGCTGTCTTGACGATACAACCCTGCTCAGCCAGATTGCCGTAAAGCACCGCCAACCCGCCGTCTTTGGAATAGGCATGTTCCAGGTCACGGATACAACCCTCCGCCCGATCCAGATCCAGGTCGGGCCAGCGGACATCCTGGCTGAAGGCCACCTGCGTGGGAACACCGCCGGGAGCTGCAAGATAGCGGGCGATAGTCGCCTCCTCAGAACTGACGATAACATCCCACAGATCGAGTGCTTCGCCCAGAGTCGCTGAATATACGGTGGGTATCTTCCGATGGATCAACTCGGCACGGTCGAGTTCACCCAGAATACCCATCACACCTCCCGCCCTGTGAACATCCTCCATGTGATACTGCTGAGTCGCCGGCGCCACCTTACAAAGATTCGGCACCTTGCGGCTAAGACGGTCGATATCCGCCATGGAGAAATCAACCTCAGCCTCATGAGCAGCCGCCAAAAGATGCAGTACGGTGTTGGTGGAGCCGCCCATGGCGATATCCAGACTCATGGCATTCTCAAAGGCCTCAAAGGTGGCAATATTGCGCGGCAGCGCAGTGGCGTCGTCCTTTTCATACCATCTCCGTGCCAGTTCCACGACTTGGCGACCCGCCTCGAGGAACAGGGCTTCGCGATCGGCATGGGTCGCCAGCAGAGAGCCGTTACCGGGTAGGGATAGGCCCAACGCCTCGGTCAGGCAGTTCATGGAGTTGGCGGTAAACATACCCGAACAGGAACCACAGGTCGGACAGGCGGAGCGTTCGATCTGCTCCACATCTTCATCACTCTCTTCCGGGTCCGCTGCCGAGACCATCGCATCCACCAGATCCAACTTGAGATCACCCTTACCGGCAAGCGTCACCTTACCTGCCTCCATCGGGCCACCGGAGACAAAGATGGTGGGAATATTCAACCGCAGGGCAGCCATCAGCATGCCAGGGGTTATTTTGTCGCAGTTGGAGATGCAGACCAGCGCGTCGGCACAATGGGCATTGACCATATATTCGACGGAATCAGCGATGATATCCCGCGATGGCAGGGAGTAGAGCATACCGCCGTGGCCCATGGCGATGCCATCATCCACTGCAATGGTATTGAATTCCTTTGCTACACCGCCGGCTGCTTCAATTTCTCGAGCAACCAACTGACCCAGATCCTTAAGATGAACATGGCCGGGGACAAATTGGGTAAAGGAGTTGGCCACCGCGATGATCGGTTTATCGAAATCGCCATCTTTCATTCCAGTTGCGCGCCAAAGGGCACGGGCGCCAGCCATGTTGCGTCCATGAGTGGTCGTACGGGAGCGGTATTGCGGCATCTGTAACTCCGAAAAACTGTCTGTTGATGGACCCATTATGCACGTAGGGCTTCAAAGTCTACAAACCCTGAGATTGGTTTGGGATCTAGGGCTGCTAATGAGTGTGCTCGGACTCGCATGGGATGCGTAAGGTGAACAGTGCCCCTCCTGCCTCTCCATTCGCAGCCTCAATGGTGCCCCGGTGCTTATCAGCCACCACTTTGACAAAGCTCAGACCCAATCCCACACCATTGCCCTGGGAGGTATTCTCTGTCTCTGCATGGGTAAACGGCATAAAGATGTTAGACAGTTGATCCTGAGGAATGCCGGGACCCTGATCCTGGATAATGCAGACCACACAACTGTCTTCGCGGCTGACGCGCATGACTATCTCACTACCAGGTGGAGAGAATTTGATCGCGTTCTCCAATAAATTGAATAGCGCTCTTTCCAGTAATCCCAGGTCACCCTGCAGCCAGATCTCATCTTCATCGAACTGGCGGCGCAGTGTGATGCCACCCGCTTTAGCCTGTACGTAGGCCTCATCGACCGCATTGTGCGCCACGGTCACAAAATCGGTATCTTCAAAGTGCGTGCTATCCGCCGCCTCGGCACGAGCCAATTGCAGAAAATTGTCGGCCAGTTTTAAAGAACGTCTCGCTAATGGCTGGATCTGTTCCGCCAACTCTCCAGCCGTACTCTCCTGCACCTTTCGAGATTGGGTCAGTGAAAGTAATGAAGTGATAGGAGAGCGAATATCGTGTGAGAGGAAGTTGAGCATTTTCACACGGGTGCGTTCAGAGCGTTTCAGCGTACCAATATACGAGAGATTGACAATCATGCCGTGCATCCCTGCACCGGCCTCATCCAGGGGTTTGAGCTGAACAAATAGCTCAGTATCCGGTGCTCTAAGCGCTTCGAAGCGGATAGGTTCACCTTCCAGCAGGACATGCTGAAAAACGTCAGGCCACTGCCAAGCATCGCGAATCTCTAAAACCTGAAGGAGTTTACTGGCATCTTCGCCGAGCAAATCCGCGCCCTTTTCGCATCCAATATAGAAAGCGGCACGTGGATTGGAAATCACTACCTGTCCCAGGCTGTTGATAACCATCAAACCATCATCCATCTGACCCACCGCGTTATTGATCAGATGACGAAAACGCTGCAGCCTGACATTGACTTGCTGCATCTGCTGCATACGCAACTCAACCCGTTCCAATACGCTGTCATGATTCTCCTCAGGCTCCTCAATAAACTGTTGAGCGAAATCGTTCAGCAGCTGTAATGAACGACCTTGCGGAACTTGGGTTCTTGGCCAGAGCAGACCGACCTGCCATTGAGTATCGATCCTTGGAATTCGGGTCCAGAGTTCAGCGCCTGCTCTTTGCCATTTACCCTGCGCCTTGGTATCTATGGGTTCGTTTAACGGCTCGCCGCCATGCATTATCAGCTTGCCGTTGTTGTCATGTAGCGCCCAACCACTCAGTGGCATCAGTTGAGAAAGAAACTGTATGGCACCGACCAGGTCACCCTGGGGCTGCTGTGCAGAAAGATGTCTTTGCTCTCGCTGCATCCTCTCCAACTGATCATTGAGATACCTAACCGCCTGATCAAGTCGGCGCCAACTCCAGAGTGGATAGCTCAAGCCCAATCCCAGCATGGCTGCAGAAGGGGGAAACCAGATATGCATACCCCGCAACAATATCCAGTCAATCAGTACGAAGCCGACAAGTACCGACAGTGAAACCAACGGAGCGAAGCGTGTCGGGAAATAAGCATAGAGAAGGAAAGGAATGACCACGAATAACCCACTACCGATCAGGTGTGAGGCAAAACCCACCTGCTCAATGGAAACATCACGCCTCAAGCTGTCGAAGATATTGGCATTGATCTCCACACCCGGCATTGGCACACCATGACCAGAGACCGGGGTCGGTAAGGCATCCCCCAAGCCGGTCGCAGTAACCCCTACTATCACGATCCGGTCGCGAAACAGATCTTGCATGTACGCGCCTTCAAGTACTTCACTGTAGGAGAATCGGGGATAATTCCCTGCGGGTCCCGTAAAGGGAATCAGGCGATGGGAGTGACGGCTGATGATATGCACATTGGGTACCTGAGCTGTCATCGGTGCCGGCTCTGTCTTTACTTTCTCAGGTTCGAGCCATTGGTAGAGGGAAAGCATCAGATGGGGCCAGTAGACATCACCCAGCCCTTCATAGAGGTAGACCCCTCGAGCAATCCCATCTGCATCAAGATCGATATGGACATGACCAAGACCCGCCGCCACATTGGACATATCAGGCAATGGCATTGATTCAATCAGCATGCCACCCAAACGCCGCTGCTCAAGAACCACCGGCATAAAAACCCTGTCGCTGGCAGCAATAGCATGAATCAGCTGGATATCGCCCTCAGGATCCGTACGATCAGCTTCGGAAAAAAGTACATCAAGCACAATAGCCTTAGCACCGGCCAGGGACAGCTTTTCCACCAGCCTGGCATGTACTTTTCTGGACCAGGGCCATCGGCCCAACGCTTCCAGGCTCTTCTCATCGATGGCAACAATCACAATGTCATCGGAAGGGCTGGCTGACAAAGCGCCCAATTGCAGATCGTAGAGAAGCTGATCCCATCGCCACAGCCAACCACTGGCCGCCATCAGGCAGGTGAATAACAATAAGATCAGGGCGCTGCGGAAACGTTCTGGCAAGCCCTGTGATCGCTTGTTCATTGATCCGCCACCTTGGGGCATTCTCTCAAACAAGAATGACTGTGGCATGACTCAGGACAGCCAATCCCGGGGGGTACCCCCTTTCTGCATGGGCTAAAGATTGAACGACCGTCTGCCTCGATGGCGACCGGGTAGTAGCGCAAGCCAGCAGGTATCAAAAACATATTCAGTGCCAGCCGGGAATCTCTAGCCGATAGACTTGCGAGCGGGTTGTAGCCTCCGACTCATCGAAGAGGGCCTCTACGGCTAGATAATATTGTCCTGGCGGCGGAAACGGCAACCAGAGGCCAGTCTCCCGAGTCAACTGATCGAAGACAAGCTCTTCGAGTTTCGGGTCATGCGCCAAGATCAACCGGTGAGTCCAGGCATGAGCGGCGGGTTGCCAATGCAAACTCAACCAGCGACCCGTGAAGAGCGGTTGATGAAAAACCGGCACCGCACGTTCAATGACAGGTGCGATGGGAGTAGCGTCTTGCAGTTCAAAATCGTGCCGGGCTGAGAGTCCCTCGAGACCCAGCTCGTCAATACCGCGGACAAGCAGCCGATAACTGCCAGTGGGCTGCTCAGGCAACATAATAGTCGTCTCAGTAACCTGCTGCGTGAATACGACTGATGCCTGAGAATCCATTAACTGGACACGATATGAGACTGCACCAGATAAAACCGGCCATTCAACTGTCGGCATCGGTATCTGATAACTCGCTGCCAAGCCTGCCAGATCTGGTGGGTCTAAAAGACGACGTGGCGGTTCAGGTGGCTGACCAGGTTCTATCAACGTGCCTTCACCAGCCGTCACTGCCACTGTTTCACCCGAGGCGGAGACACTGACCTCTCCTTCCGTTACCTCACTTCGAGTCAGCTCACTGAGCGACTCAACAGAAACACGAAAATCTGTGCCGCGAACCACAGTAACCGCCGCCGGCGTATGGATTTCGTAGCGGGATCCGGAGCGCTTAATCGGCTTGACCCGGTTCTCCAGACGACCTCGCTGCAGACGAATTCGGGTATCCAGCATTCCCCGTCCTTTGAAAGCGGAGAGTGCATCGAAGACCACCTCACTCTTCGGGCCTACCAAAAGATGTGTGCCATCGGCAAACGCTAGTGAAACCGCTGATTTTTCTGCTGTAACGACCCGGTCACCAGCCTTCAGCATAGTACCCCGTGCAACTGTCTCAGCTTCAGCTTGGCCCCGTCTGAAAAGCTCAGCCTCACCAAAGACAAATCGTACCTCCACACCCTCAAGGGCCTGATCCATCCAGTCGATTGGCACACGAATCTCGGTACCGACGGGAATCTCTCTATCGTTGAGAATGCCGTTGTAAACCTGGAGTTGTTCGGGCGTAAACTCAGGTTTGAGGAATCGCTCTGCGACCAACGTGAGGGTTTCACCCTGATGCAGGCGGTAGACCCAGTCCTCTGCCGCCACTGTCAGAGACAGGAGAGAGATAAACAGGCAGGTAATCAGTATTAAACTTCTTCTTAACATGGTGATCACTCATCAACATGGACTATGACTGCTCCAAGATGCAGATTCTACTAGTGTACCTCGTCATAGATTCTGTGCCATTCAGAGCAACCCCAATGCGCCAGGTCAAGGCGTGGTGCGCAGGGAATGGCATGCCCTTTTCAAGCTCCGCAACGCAGGACTGGCGCATTGGGGCGGCTCCCTTCGGGCGGGTCTGGAAGGGGCCATCCGCGGCGTTATGCCTCTTGGGAAGGACCGGGCCATTCCCTGCGAGGCATGCCTACCGGCTAGCCCCTTCCAGGCCCGCTGAATGGTACAGAATCTATGACGAGGTACACTAGGACCACCAATGCGAGCCTCGAGCCTAGTACTCAGTCCGCCTCCTCCAACTGCTCCAATCGATATCCCTGATGATAGACCGCCTTCAGGCGCCAACCATTCTCGGGGGTGAGCAATAACTTACGGCGCAGCCGGCTGATATGAGTATCGACGGTGCGGGTCATCAGGCCAGGACCAAACCCCCAGATCGATTCCAACAAATGATCCCGTGACAAGAGGCGGCCGATATTACTGAACAGCATCCAAGCCAGCTGAAACTCCTTCTCCGTCATCTCCACGCCTTCGCCATTGAAAAGCAGGGACTTGGTGTCCTTGAACAATTGAAAAGGTCCGACATCGAGGCTGTCACGACGGGTACTGTGTCGTCGTACCAGAGCCTTGACGCGAGCTAACATAATCTCACGATTCACCGGTTTAGTCAGATAGTCATCGGCGCCTCTTTCCAGCGCCTCCACAATATCCGCCTCTCCGTCACGGTGAGTGATAAAAAAGACCGGCAAATCCCATTCACGATCATCACGCAACCAGGAGAGCACTTCCACACCACTCTTCCCCGGCAACTCCCAATCCATAATCAGTAGATCGTAGGTCTCGTGCCGTAGCTCCCGCATGAAACTATCGGCATCACTGAATTCATGGCAGGTAAAACCTTCACTCTCCAGCCACTCTTTCATGACGGTTGATTGGACTTTGTCGTCTTCCAGATAAGCAATACGCATCAGTCTTTACACGTCCTTTTTAAATAAAAAAGGCAACAGCGTATTGAAACGCCATTGCCTTTCTCTCACTCATAGGTGATGGTCGAATCAGTTGAGTTTCAGCTCAACACGCCGATTCTGTGCACGACCCTCTTTTGTGCCATTATCAGCAACAGGTGAACTTTCACCCATGCCCTTAGAGCTGAGGATACCGCCATCGACACCCTGACTCACCAGATAGTCAGCTACCGCCTTGGCACGTTTTTCAGACAGGCTCTGATTGTAGGAAGCAGCACCAGACGAGTCGGTATGACCGATAACTGCCACCGAAGTGATGTCTTTACGCGCATTCAGTGAAGCAGCCACTTTGTCGAGCGTAGCTTTCGATTCACCGGTCAACTCACCACTGTTGAGCTGGAAGCGCACATCACGCAGGACGATACCAAGCGCACAACCTTTGCTGTCGACCGTGGCACCAGCCGGGGTGTTGGCACACTTGTCACGACTGTCCACAACGCCGTCACCGTCACTGTCGAGCTCACAGCCATTGGCATCCACTTTGGCGCCAGCAGGGGTGCCAGGACATTTGTCACTGGCGTCTGCAACACCATCACCATCGCTGTCGAGTGCACAGCCCTTGGCATCGACTTTGGTGCCTGCAGGTGTGCCAGGACATTGATCTTTGCTGTCCACAACACCATCGCCATCCGCATCACCCTCAGCCATAGCCATCGGCTCGCCAAAGCAGCCGGTGCTTGCGGGATCTTTATCCCGATAAGTCGTGGTCCAGCATTCGCCGTAACCGGTACGCCAGCCACTGTTGGTGGCATCGTATGCCAGACCTTTCTCAGCCATGGCCGTGGTGCTGAATGCCATCGGGACCAGTGCCAGTGCAAGTGTCACTTTTTTCATCTGCATCGTCATTCCTCCGGAACGCTTTTAGGTTCTTAATTTAAAAAATGCACCAGATCAACTGGCACTCTGTTGAATCAGGTGGATATCCTGCTGCGGATATGGGATTGAGACACCCTCTTTATCAAAGGCATCCTTAATCGCTTCCAGCAGGGCTGCTCGTGTTGTCCAATAGTCTCCGGACTTCACCCAGGGACGGACTGCAAAGTCGACGCTACTGGCGCCAAGCTCCAGTACCATCACAGTCGGTGATGGATCCTTGAGTACTGTGGCATCCGCCTCCAGCACCTGGTTAATCAGGTCACGCGCCTTTTTGACATCGTCGTCATAGCCAATACCGATCACAAGATCGATGCGGCGAGTCGAGCGTGCTGAGTAGTTAATGATGGTGCCGCTGTAGATCTGCGCATTGGGCATGGTGACTTCGCGGTTGTCGCCAGTCTTTAGCATGGTGTGAAAAATGCGAATCTCCTCTACCACACCGGCTTCTCCGCCCGCCTCAACGAAATCACCCAGTTTGAAGGGACGGAATATGATCAGCATCACTCCAGCAGCGAAACTGGTCAGGGAGTCCTTCAAAGCCAAGCCAACCGCCAGGCCTGCAGCACCGAGTATGGCCAGTGCAGACGTGGTGTTGACACCAAGCTGCTCCAAGGCAGCCAGGACAATAACAGCCAGCAGCACCGAATAGGCAATATTGCCGAGGAAACTGACCAGCATCTGGTCAACATTCCCCTTGGTCATCACCTTTTGTAGTGCCTTGACCAACAGCTTGGCAATCCAGCGTCCGACTATGAACACCAGCAATGCCATAACGATCTTAGTACCCCAAGGTATCACGTATGCATTCAGGATGGTCTCGAGTGAAAGTTCCACGATGAACTCCTTTATTAGGTTGATTTTGTTCTATGTTCCTGGGCGACCGGCTGGTTCTTATCCCCTCAGCCGTTCCGCTAAATTAGCTTTACGTGGCTTTGCCAAAACTATCTATATGCCCGTATAGCCACCGATTGTTATATCAAATAAATCGAACAAAAAACCTTAAATTCGTAAATGTTATAGAAAAACAGCTGTCAATTAGAGCCCATTCACTGTTCACCAAAAAAAGCACACACCTCATAAATGCGAAAAACTCCCTTTACCCCTATACCCGTCCGTCGTTAACGTCCTGTTTCAGGATGGCAGAAGCAGCTTATGTTTTTCTCGAATGACATGAAAGTACCCGCCTGTTAAGAATTGTTAACTCGATATGACATATTGATCACCTGCTCTGACGCTTATCAAATAAACGTCTGTGTTTCCTTCCGTTTAAAATGAGTAATTTCAGCTAAGCTAGTGGGAGTGAAAGCAACGATGAGCACCCATCCTGATGTCGGTTTTACTTGAGTTCAGCATTTTTCCTACGGACCAGGGAGAGAGTGTCAGCGCCCCTGTCAGTCAAGTCATCAAACTCATCCGTGACAGCGGCATCAACTATCAACTCACCCCTATGGGCACTATCATTGAAACTGAGAACATCGAACAGGCTCTCGATTTGGTAAAGGCGTCGAGCGAACGGTTACAGCAGTTAGGCGCTCAACGTGTCTACTCATCTATCAAGCTGGATATTCGGCAGGGAGAGATGGGGCGGCTGACAGGTAAAATTAGATCGGTAAAAGACCGGATCGGTGAAACCTCCACCTAATAACGATGAGACCACCGGTTCATTCGTACTCTTTCTGGCGCGTGAGGCACGTCTTAAGTACCACAATGACATTTAGGGGATATTGATGAACCAAGGATCTATGTCGGATGATCTTGTACAAGCCTTGCGGAAACTATGGCACCAGAGTTTCCATGGCTTGCTCTCCACTCATTCTGAGAAACATGAAGGCTATCCTTTTGGCTCGCTACTGCCAATTTGTCTAGACAGTAAAGGCCATCCTCTGATGATGATCTCACATTTGGCACAGCACACACGCAACCTGGATGCTGACCCTCGCTGCTCGTTAATGCTGACACAGCCTGGCCATGCGGATGTCCAACAGTGGGCACGCCTGACCTGCCTGGCGAATGCGGAGCCAGTCAATTCAAGCGCATCGATGGAGCGTTACTACCGGTACTACCCTGAAAGTCGACGCTATCATAAGGAGCTCAACTTTCAACTCTATCGACTGCAGCCGATGCAGTTCTACTTCATTGCCGGGTTCGGTTCGGCCCGCTGGTTTGACGTCAGTCGAATACTGGATCAGCGTCATTTTCCTATTGCCAGTGAAGTGGAAATGCTCTACCAGATAAACGCCCATGGACACCAGGTATTGAAAGACTATCTGGCCGAGAGACAGCTCAAATTCACTGACCATACGAATGCAGTCGGCGCAGATTCGATGGGGTTGGATATCCGGCAGGGGGAGACCTTAATGCGGCTTCACTTCGAAACCCCAATACAAGATGAGCATACCTTTCTGTCAATCATGAAAGGTGAAGATCCAGGGCAATAGAGAACCGACTCCCGCTATAACCAGGTATTTTGCAGGGTAGATCTTCTCTATCAGAAGATCGTACACTTGGCCTCAACAATAACCTAGCATTTTACTTGGTAATAGGAGTTTTTCCATGAATGTTGCAATTCCCGAGCGTGATGGCGACGGCTATCTCACTGATATGAGTGCATGGACCCCAGAAATCGCCAAAGCGATGGCTGAATCGGATGAATACGATCTCAACGATGAGAAGTGGGTGCAGATTCTAAAAGCACGGGAGTACTATGAAGAGTTCAACGTAGTGCCGCCGATTCGTAAATTCTCGAAATTTCTGGGCGCTGACCAGAAAGCGATGTTCAAACTCTGGCTGACCGGACCGATGAAACCGATCACAAAGTATGGCGGCTTACCGAAACCTACCGGTTGCGTCTGACTGAGTTCTTAGTGGCGCCCAAGGGCGGATAAATACACCGCCCTTGGGTGACTCAAAGACGACTGAACTTCCCCCTTCCCCCCGGCTTCGTTAACATAACCGCCTTTTGTTGAGCGGAGTTGACGCATGACCTCACCTAACATCCTCGGACAACTCAGCGCGCTGCATGAACTACAGCAACAGTTGCTGGAATCCGCATCCGAGTCTGAAGCAGCTGGGCAGTTTCACCCCCAGCTACCTTCACTGAATTGGTATTTTGGTCGCGGCGTCTATCTGGAGCTTTATTGGTTGAGAGAGAGACTGGAAGGAGACGTGGATCTGAGCCAACGCGTCAGCCATCTGTTCGAACCAGGTGAGCTGTCACTACAGGCACAGTGCCAACAGCTCCCCCCCACATCACATCTGATCCAATGGGCAAGCGATATCCGTGATGAACACCTGAGGCGACTGGCCACTCCCGGCGCACTGCCCGATCACATTTTCACCGCCAATGACCGCCTGCAGTGGTTCCTGTTACAGGAACAGGCAAAAATCTACGAATCCATGCTTGAGGTGCTGAACCAGCGCAGCCTCAATAATCAGGATACCGGCCATATCTGCACCCACCCCCTGGTAGCGGCAGAGCCCGTCTGGCAAACCCGCGAGATCTCTCAGGGACACTATCGAATTGGCGCGCGAGATGAACCCAAGGCCTATGACAATGAACTGCCACCCCAGGCCGTTGAGCTAAGCAGCTATCGCATAGCGCTCACACCCGTCAGCAATGCTCAGTATCTTGCCTTCATGCAGGCCAGCGGTTATGAAAACGCATCACTCTGGAGTGATGAAGGCCGACACTGGCTGCAAGAAAACAGCACCAGCCACCCGGAGTATTGGCGCCAGGATCCAAGCGGTAACTGGTATGAGTCAGCCATCAATGGCAATAGTGATCTACCGGCCGATGAACCTGTTGCGGGCATTAACCGTTTTGAAGCTGAGGCTTACACACAGTGGGCAAGCCAACTTGGGTCTGAATATGAAGGCGCTGTGCTGCAGCACGAATATCAATGGGAGGTCGCCGCCAGGAGTGGTGTGCTACAGCAGACAGGGCGTGTCTGGGAGTGGTGTAGTACATCCTTTCACACCTACCCGGAATTCCAGCCCTTTCCCGAAGAACCACAGGCCGGCGTTGCTAAAAAGACCATTCTGCGTGGCGCCAGCATGCATACACAGCGGGTGATTCGCAGATCGAGTTTCCGTCACTGGGCAAATCCTTCGGACCATTTCCATTTTTCCGGCATGCGAATGGTCTTCCCGCCCAAGCATGAGTGGAGCTGATCAGGAACCCTATTCATGAAATTCGGGAACGAACGCACACCCAAGACCTAATCGATTAAAGTATCTACCTGCTCTGCCAACAACCCGGTTAGAGAGACTCGATTTAGATAAAAGAAGGGCGCAGTATGGCCATTAATTCGATCATGGGACCGTCGCTACTGGGAATCCAGAAGGGATTTCAGGGAATGCGTCGTGTCGCATCCGAGATAGCGAGTACCCAGCAGACCCAACAGGCCAAGCCCACCGATCTCTCCCGCGCAATGGTCGAAATGAAAGTTCACGCAAATCAAACCAAGGCGTCAGTCAAAGCCCTGCAGGCTGCAGACGATGTCCTGGGTACGCTGATTGATGAGCGTGCCTGACACCTCTCTTCGCACTATCGCCCCATAACCCTGAGAATCAAGCCATATTCCCTGTTTTCAGACCCGGGTTATACGAACAACATTGAGAGATCAACGGCCTTGATGTCCTTGGTCAGAGCCCCAACGGAGATATCATCCACGCCCGTCTCGGCAATGGCGCGAACCGTTTGCAGGTTGACGTTGCCGGAGGCCTCCAGTCTGGCTCGACCGGCATTCAACTTCACTGCTGCCCGAAGCGCATCCAGATCGAAGTTATCGAGTAACACACGTTTTGCACCTGACTCAAGCGCCTGCTCCAACTGAGAAAGTGATTCCACTTCAATCTCAATACTGATGCCTGCCGGAACGGTGTCCATTGCCATCTGTAACGCAGCTTGAATCGAACCGGCCGCATGGATGTGGTTTTCCTTGATCAAAACCGCATCGTATAGCCCGATGCGATGGTTTTCACAACCACCACAACTGACTGCATATTTTTGCTGCAGACGAAGACCCGGAATGGTCTTGCGGGTATCGAGAATTGTTGCACCTGTATCTGCCACAATATCTGCGTAGCGTCGTGCCAGCGTAGCTGTGCCTGAAAGCGTCTGTAGATAATTCAGCGCAGTCCTCTCTCCACTCAGCAGAGCACGGGTCTGGCCCTGCAAGGTACAAATGACTTGAGCGGGTACCAGACGATCACCATCCTTTGCCTGCCACTGGATCACCACTTCATCATCCAGCTGCCGAAACACTTCATCGAACCAAGCCGTACCGCAAAGTACCGCAGATTCCCGGCAGACAATCTCAACCTCTGCCCGGGCGCTCTCGGAAATCAGTCCAGCGGTAAGGTCACCACTGCCAAGATCTTCCTCTAACGCCTGCTTCACCTGTCGCTGCAGGTGAGCTGGAATGGGCGAGTCATTCATCCCGAAACTGCGAGCAATTCCACTTCGAACACAAGAGTGGCATTCGGTGGGATGACGCCTCCGGCACCTCTTGCACCATATCCCAGCTGGGGTGGAATGGTGAGGCGACGTTTCCCACCGACTTTCATCCCGGCAACGCCTTCATCCCAGCCACGAATCACCATGCCCTTTCCCAGCGTGAAGTCAAAAGGCTGGTTGCGATCCAGCGAAGAATCAAATTTTTCTCCCTCCACTAACCAGCCGGTATAGTGAACGGTAACACGCTGGCCGGCGGCGGCTTGCTCTCCATCACCTTCACTCAAATCCTCATACTTAAGACCGGAATCAGTCATTTTCTCACTCATTGAAGAACTCCTCATAGGGCGTGTCAGCCACAGGCGCCTGTTTGCGCTTGACTTGGAAAGTCTGCAGTTTAATTGGGATCAGACAGGTGTCAATGCAGCGATTGATCAGGCCGAAGCAGTGGAAGCAGCCGTATTCTTCAATGCGGTGAGCATGGCATCCAGCGCACGATCAATGATCGGTGTGTCGGATACCTCTACCAGTTTGGCCGTCTCATCGCGAAAGCGCTTCGCCAGACCGGCAGTGGTCAATTCCATCGCCTTCATACCCTTGCGATTGACGAAGATGTAGGTATCGGTCACCTTGCTTTTCCAGGAGAGTTTGACCCGGTTCTTTACCGAGCCATCCTGCATCTCCAACCAGGTACCGATTTCCAAATCGCCTGCCTGCAAGGAGAACTCATCGTGTTCATCGACAGCGTCATCAGCCGCCTGACGCATGGTGCTGTCAGCGGACACAATCTGACTATCGGGAAAATGCACTTCATGGGATACAGAAGGATTGGTACCCGCACCACCCATGAGATTCGGATCACCGCCCCTGAGGCATCCTATATGGCAGTTTTGCAACTCTTTAAACAGACGCGCCATCTTGTGCTGATCGAACGAGATGCTGTTGAGTCGCTCTCTCAAATTCCTCAACAGTTCCGGTATTCCTCGCAGTAGTTGCTGACGCTCTGCATAGTCAGACTTAGGTTGAACGCTCCACAATAGGCGATCGACAATCTCTAGAGACTCCCGCCACTCCTTACTGTCAGCGCCCTGACGCAGATAGTTCAACAAGAGTACGTCCTTCCAGCCATCCTCCAACAAAGCCATTACGGCTTCAGGTAGCACCTGTTGTGAATCCAGCCGCTTGTTTAACTCGGAAACAACAGTCTGTTTTGCTGATCTGAGCTGCTCCTTGCCCCGAGTCACCTGATTGGTGCGCTGCTCGGCAATCTGCGCCCCGCGTTGCTCCTGTTGCCACCAGGCACTGAACTCATCGTCCAACTCGGAGAAGAGCGCAGGATCATCCTGGAAATCGTTCAGCACCCGTTTTACGATAGACTCTATTTTTATGTAGAGAACATCATTTGCCCTGTCACCCGTATCATTCCAACCCACGGCAGCCTGTGCCAGCGAATTGAGCAGACGTCGGGCAGGGTGCACTTTCTTACTGAAAAAGCTCTTGTCGATGATGGCGACTTTGAGCATCGGTATCTGGAGACGACTGATGAGCGCCTTCATGGCATCCGGCAGGCTATAGTCGTCCAGGATAAATTCGAACAGCATGGAGATGACATCAATAGTGTCATTGTCAGCATCGCCCAGTGCCCGAGTGACATGACCATCGGAAGCAATCTGCAGATCACTGACCAGCTGCGCACGCATCTGATCGGGGCTTAAGGCCTGTGTGACACGGCGCCCCTGAGGCAACATCACCACATTGGACTGCTGAATCGCATTTAGCGCACCCAGCAACTCTCCGGTATCGATCACCGGCACTGTACCTACCGGGGCAGTGACCATCAGACTGGAAGCAGTCATCCCATCGGGAACCCGAGTACGCCTGACACCCAGTAACTGCTGCAAAGCCGCAAACACCTCACCTTGGACATCGGCGGCCTGTGTTGGGGTGGTATATGCCGATTGACTTGCTGGATCTGCCAGATAGGAAGATTCTCCTGCCAGTTGGCTTTCCCCTCCATCCCCACGCACCATTGCAGGTGAAACCGGGTTACGTCGGACTTTTGGTGTCAGCTTGGGAATAACACCCGCTTGACCCAGCAGGATGTTGATTTCGTCATACAGCCCGCCAATGAAATGCATGATGTGCCGATCGAATAGCTTGTAGACAACCAGCTTGACCGGCAACTCGACCGGCACACTACTCATCGCGACTTGAAAGGCGCCACAAAGGACCGCTGGCGATAATGGTGACTGTTGTGCAAAACGTTCATCAATGCGTCCACCACCGATGATGTAGGCAAATCGCTGGCCCATAGCATAAAGCTCACGGGTGAAGCGGTTCTCTGCCTTGGAGACCATATTGGTGATGGCAAGAGAGTCCTCAAGCTCCTCATCGTCGAGCAACGCCATCTCAGTATCTCGGCTTAGCTCATCGAGGCTGGGTTGAGAAACGCTGACCTCACCCGTCTCCCAGAAGCGATCATAAATCCGCAATATCTCCTGATTGAACGAGCGATCAATGTTATTTCGTTGCTTGCGCAGCTCGCGCATGGAATCGAAGTAGACATTCTGCAGCGTATTGCTATCAGACTTATTGGCCATCTCGTAGAGTGCATCATCGAGATTTTCGAACAGGCCGCCCATTAACTTTGGGAGGGTCAGAGCAATCAGTTTACGGCACTCAGCCGCAATCCGACGCCCATTGACATCAAGAGAGATGTTGCTTCGACGAGGCACTGCTGAGCCGAAAGTAATTATGTTGTCTTGACCTGGCATTTGTAGACACTTTTAAAAAACCGCCGCACATATGTTCCGATGCAACCAGAATCACCTACCCGCACCTATGTATTAAGGTATGACACTCTGCCATCAATGACTGAGAAAACCCTCACAAAAGCCAGGGACAGGGAAACGCGTCCACGCTTTCCATGTGCGAAGCCGTACCTAAAAACTAGCACTAAGACTCTGAGCTTTCAACAAATATCAAGCATAGCAAGATGTTAACACACCTTAATATCCGCTTGAGTAGGGCATTTCCCAAGTCCTTGGTCGTCAATGGAATGTCATTCTCAAGAACAAAATGACTAAGTTGCACCACCTTAGACAACCCCGGGGCAGCTAACTTCCCGTGATTTCAACCCAGCAGCACCTAATTAGGTTGCCGGGTTAACCATTGTCACTGATAAACTATGTATGGGGGTTACACAGAACAGACAATCAGGCTACCCCACTACCGTTGCATGTCGTACAGCAAGTGCTGTATCGTTTGCGGCGTCCAAATAGATAATAATCACTATCATAACATGCGCTTGCTCAGGCACTTCGCCGCATCCCTTCTGGATAGCCTCCGTGACCTAACGCCGATTGTCGCTGTCATTGGTTTTTTTCAGATCTTCATACTACAACAACCCATACCCAATTTGGGCGTACTGCTGGTTGGCACGCTACTCGTCGTCCTGGGCCTGAGCCTCTTCATCCAGGGGTTGAATCTGGCACTATTTCCACTTGGCGAAAGCATGGCTTGGGATTTCGCTCGCAAGGGTAGCCTGAATTGGCTGCTGTTGTTTGCTTTTGCACTCGGATTCGGAACCACGGTAGCAGAACCCGCGTTAATCAAAATCGCCGAAGAAGCAGCGAAAATCGCAGCAACTGGGGGCATGATTGAAGACAATCAGCAATCTGAAGATAGTTACGCAAACGGCCTTCGCTACACAGTGGCCGTCTCGGTGGGGTTCGCCATCGTGCTGGGTGTCCTGCGTATTATCAAGGGGTGGCCTGTACAATATCTGATCATCAGTGGGTATCTGGGCGTTGTGCTCATGACCGCCCTCGCCCCGGAAGAGATCATCGGTATCGCGTACGATTCTGGCGGAGTCACCACATCAACCATCACCGTTCCGTTAGTCACCGCACTGGGGGTGGGGCTGGCATCGAGTATTAAGGGACGTAACCCCATGATCGATGGTTTCGGGCTGATTGCATTCGCCTCCCTCACTCCGATGATCTTTGTCATGGGTTACGGCATCCTGCTATGAATGATCTGCTGACGCATTTTCTTCAGGTCCTGACCGGTACATTGCTCGATGTACTGCCCATTGCCGGTATTCTCTTCGGTTTCCAGTTTTTGGTACTCAGACGGCCGTTGAAAAACCCAAAAGAGGTTTTGATCGGCCTCCTTATGGTGCTGTTAGGGCTTGTGCTGTTTCTTGAGGGACTGGATCTTGCGCTCTTCCCTCTGGGAAAACTGATGGCTTCCCAGCTCACCTCACCGGAGTTTCTAGGCATCAGCCCAAATATGCAGGAAGTGGAGTGGCATCACTACTTATGGGTCTATCTGTTTGCCGCCAGCATCGGTTTTTCCACAACTATTGCCGAACCATCGTTGATTGCCGTGACGATCAAGGCCAACCAGGTCTCAGGTGGCGCGATCAGCCAGTGGGGGTTACGTATTGCGGTAGCCATCGGTGTCGCAGTAGGGATTGCCATCGGCAGTTACCGCATCATCAGTGGCACCCCACTGCATTGGTACATCATGACCGGCTACGTTGTGGTGATCGTGCAAACTCTATATGCACCCCGCACCATCATTGCACTGGCTTACGACTCCGGTGGTGTCACCACATCCACCGTTACCGTACCCCTGGTCGCTGCTCTCGGTCTAGGGCTATCGAGCAATATCCCCGGTCGGAATCCCTTATTGGACGGCTTTGGCCTGATAGCCTTTGCCAGCCTGTTTCCCATTATGTCCGTCATGGCTTATGCACAATTGAGCGAATGGCGATCTAATAAGCGTAATCGATGACTTTTCGAGGTACAAACCATGCACTTTAAACTCATCATCGCCCTGGTGGAGGACAGTACCACCGAGAAGGTTTTGGAGGCCGCCCGAGCCGCAGGCGCCACCGGTTCAACAATTATAAACCAAGCCAGGGGCGAAGGCGTACAACAGTCGAAAACCTTTTTCGGACTGACACTGGAGACCCAGCGAGACGTGCTCATGCTGCTGGTGGAGGAGCATCTCTGCCGTACGATACTGGAAGAGATAGCCGAGGCCGGCCATTTTGATGAGCAGCCTGGCAGCGGCATCGCCTTTCAGATCGACATCGAGGATGCGGTAGGTGTCAGTCACCAGATCCAGACACTCTCACAGGTCATTGAGGAGGAGTTATGAGCGAAGAACAAGTGATTCGGGTCAGGGATGTCATGAAACCCGATTTCGACATGGTCGACGGTATGGATACCGTGGAGACCGCATTGGGAAAAAACATGCTTCATGTGGAGACAAAATGTCTCATTGTGAAGAAACGCAATCCGGATGATGAGTTTGGTTTGGTCATGCTGTCTGATATTGCCCGCCAAGTACTGGCAGTCGACCGGGCACCTGAAAGGGTCAACATCTATGAAATCATGACCAAACCCGCTTTCACAGTATCGCCGGATATGGACATTCGCTACTGCGCCAGGATTTTCAGCCGCTTTGACCTTTCACGGGCGCCGGTAGTTGAAAATGGCGAGGTAGTGGGGATCGTCAGCTATACCGACATGGTCCTCAAGGGCCTCAAACGCAAGCGGCAGACAGCTTGACTCAACAGCGGGACATCCTGCTCGACGAGGCCGAACTCCACCTGTGCGAAAACAGGGATGACCGTCCTGCCAGCTCACAAATCGACCTATTGGTGATACATAGTATCAGTCTGCCACCAGGGGAGTTCGGCGGTCCCTGGATCGAGGATCTTTTTATGAATCGCCTCGATCCCGATGCCCACCCCTATTTCCGGGAGATACACAAGCTGAAGGTATCCTGCCACGTATTGATACGTCGCGATGGTCAACTGATTCAATATGTCCCTCTCAATCAACGCGCCTGGCATGCAGGCATCTCAAGCTACTGTGGTCGTGAGCAATGTAACGACTTCTCAATCGGCATAGAACTGGAAGGATCTGACGATATGCCCTTCACTGATGATCAGTACGCTACACTGGCCCAGACAACGCAAACGATTATCACTCACTATCCGGCTATCGATAGAACCCGGATTACCAGCCATGCTTCCATCGCCCCTGACCGCAAAACGGACCCGGGCCCCTTGTTTGACTGGCCTCGTTACATTGCATCCTTAGAAAGCGACTCATCCAGCGCAGTGTAGAGCAAAATTGCTAGATATCCGCATCCAACTTAATTACAGGTTCGAATCAGTCACGATCGGCTTGAAAGTTTTCACCATTTACCCGACACTTACCCGATGAGTCTCATGGTTATTCTTATCTGCCTGATAGCAGAACGTTTTTTACTCGATCATCAGCACCTGCGGCAAATGCGCTGGCTGGATCGCTTTAGCCAGTGGCTTGCACAGCAAGATAGTGCCGCGTGGATGCGCCAGGGAATCATGAGGGTTGTGACACTACTGCTCCCCCCTCTACTGTTAGCCGGAATAGCTCAACAGCTATTTGCAAACACGATGTTTGGTCTACTGGGGGTGATATTCGCCGGCCTGGTCCTGCTCTACACATTAGGCCCTGACGACCTCGACAGTCAGATCGATGCCTATACCAGGGCTGTCGAAGATGGTGACGACGAATCTATCAAAGAGATTGCACGGGAGATCATCGGCGATGAGCCGCCGACCAGCGAACCCGCACTTTCCCAGGCAGTGGCTGAGGGCACACTTTTTCAGGCCAACCAGAGAATCTTTGCGGTACTTTTCTGGTTTTTGCTGCTTGGCCCCATGGGCGCTTTACTCTACCGCCTATCCACTCGATTACCGCAGCTGGAATATGCCAACCGCGACTTGGATTTCTACCTCAATGCAAAACAACTGGTTGTCATCCTGGACTGGCTGCCCGCCAGAGTAACCGCTGTCTGTTATGCCATCGCCGGCAGCTTTGAGGATGCGCTCTACGGCTGGAGAAGCTTCCAGGGTCGGCGCTTTGATGAATTCAGTGACAGCAACAGTGGCACACTCATCTGTACTGGCGGGGGAGCTATGCGGCTCAACACTCTGCTCGACGAATCGAATGAAGCCCTGCAGGATTACAGCCACTTGCCACAATCCGCAATGGCCCTCATATGGCGTTCTCTGGTGGTTTTTTTGGTCATCATCGCCGTGCTTACCTTCACGGGGATATTCTAGCGCCCGAGAAAAAGCGGCTTATCCTTCGATATCCGATAGATACCGAAATCCTCCCAGTCCTATCTTTTTTGGGATAAAAATGACTTTCTAGCGATTAGTGAGACAGCCATCACAGTTTAAAAAGGACTTTATTGCCCAGAATACCCTATATATTGATTAATAACGCTTGATAACAAGCTGACCTTCTGGAATGGACGCCTTCATGACACAATGAGGAGACGAACCATGATCTGGCTACTTCTAATACCTGCAGCTGCAGGCATCATTCTCTCATTAATCATCACAGAGAGATTCAAGATTCACTATTAGCCACAGATTGCGCCGTATGGATTGTTTGTGAGGAATAATCTGATGCAATCTCAGGTTGAAGCCTCACACCCCATCTACCACCTGTCTGACATATTCATACATCACCACCGAAGCAGCCACAGAGACGTTCAGGCTCTCTATCTGACCAAATTGCGGGATCGAAAGACAACTGATATCCGGGAAATCCTCCGGCTGAAAGCTGTGCCCCCATTCCTCATGACCCAAGACAAAGGCCGACTTAGCGGGTAACACACTTGTTGTCAGCACGTGCTCACATTCCGCATTCAGCGTAAAAACCTCATATCCTCTGTCTACCAAATCAGCATAGCTTTCAGCAAAACATTTGAAGAATCGTGCCGGGACTTTCTTGAACCCCCCTTTTCCAGCGGCAGGGTCGAATGGACCGATATCAATGAGATGAACTTCACGGGCCCCAAATACCTCTGCACTGCGAAATATCTTTGCAACATTGAACCCAGCCTTCATATGATCAAGAACAACAATGAATTCATGACATCCCGGATTGGCCAACAGGTTTCTTTGCCGCTGCTTGGTATATCGAAGTAGCGCCTGATCCCTGGCTTCACGTCGTTCACGTTTGCTTTTTCTCTGTCTGAGCATTTATGGATCTCAATCATAAAGAAGAAAAAAAGATAGACTCATTACTATGAACGCTTACTAAATCTGGGTGGTTTTCGTATACGGGAGCCATTATTCTCCCAAGTAAAAAGGATAGTAACATGCAAGCTAACACAGTAACCCGCGTACTGGTCTGGAGTCGCTGGCTCAGACTCTCTCACTGGCTGCTTACCCTCTGCACAATAGGCCTGATAGCCACCGGCTGGCTGATGAGTATAGATACCGGGTTATCACACCTCGTCAGCGACCTTCACTACCTACTTGGTGGTCTATTGCTGCCTGCTCTGGTGCTCCGTCTTTATCTGCTTTTTTTCGGCAAAGGAACGGATCTTCTTTCAGATTGCGAACCGAACATGCATCGACTTTTACAAAGCTGGCAGGTAATACGCTTCTACCTCACGCTTGGAAAAGCGCCATTACCCAAATGGTACAGCCATAATCCTTTATGGGGTCCAATCTACTTGATACTGTTCTTTGTTCTGGTTTTAGTCGCAATCAGTGGCCTGCTATTGCTGAACGATGTAGTAGTTATTGGCGGTATCAGCATGCTGGATCTGCATCAATTGAGTTACATAATTATCCTGACATTTTCCATTCTACATATCCCCGCAGTCTTCGCACACGACCTTTCAGGAAAAGGTGGTGACATTTCTGGCATGGTCAATGGATACCGGCAGTTTGAATTGACTGAAGCTGATCAGAATAAAAATACGGCCGAACAGTCTGTCCCACTCAACAACCTAATTAAGACACTAAAAAAATAATGATAATTGGTCAGTGATTTACCCAATCACTATCCATAATTTAGTGTTATTTAAATACATTGAGCCACCACATAGCTCATATGGAAAGCTGATTGCCCTTTTTTGGGTAAAAAAAAACCGGACCTAAGGTCCGGCTTTTTTACTCAAAAAGAGCAGAGACGATGAACGAGGTTATTCTTCGCTTTCAGCCTCTTCACTCTCCTCGGCAATATCTTCAATTGGTCGATCAACCAGTTCGACATATGCCATAGGCGCCTGATCACCAGGACGATAGCCGCATTTAAGGATGCGGAGATAGCCGCCCTGACGGGACTTATACCTGGGGCCTAGCTCAGCAAAGAGTTTTCCAACCGCTGCTTTATCGCGCAAGCGTGAGAATGCCAAACGGCGTTTTGCAACACTGTCATTTTTTGACATGGTGATAAGCGGCTCAGCTACCCGACGCAGTTCTTTTGCTTTGGGCACAGTGGTCTTGATCAATTCATGTTTAATCAAAGAGACCGCCATATTCTTAAACATGGCACTGCGGTGACTGCTGTTACGGTTTAACTGCCGTCCTGATTTGCGATGACGCATGGGTCGACTTTCCTAAATTCAAAGTGTGTTTAGTGTCCAGAAACAACTAGTGTGCCAGTTGCTCTTCTATATTCTCTGGTGGCCAGCGCTCGAGACGCATGCCTAGCGAAAGCCCGCGACGGGCCAACACGTCCTTGATCTCTGTGAGTGACTTCTTACCCAGGTTAGGGGTTTTCAGCAACTCGACTTCGGTGCGCTGAATCAGGTCACCGATCAAGAAAATATTTTCTGCTTTGAGGCAGTTGGCTGAACGCACTGTCAGCTCGAGATCGTCGACAGGCCGCAGCAGTATCGGATCAATCGCAGGCTCTTCTGGCTCTGCCACTGACTCTGCAGCTTCGGCTTCGAGATCAACAAAAACCGAGAGCTGATCACGAAGAATATTTGCTGACCTTCTGATCGCCTCTTCAGGATCAATGGTACCGTTAGTCTCAAGCTCGATGACCAGCCGATCCAGATCCGTATTCTGCTCCACACGTGCCGACTCAACAGCATAGGCCACGTTGCGTACAGGACTGAAAGATGCATCAACCTGCAACATACCGATAGGGCGATCATCACCGGCTGAACTCTGACGTACGGCGGCAGGCTGATAGCCACGCCCACGTCTCACATTCAGTGTCATGTTAATCTCACCTGACTTCGTCAAGGTTGCAATAACATGATCAGGATTGGCAATCTCAACATCGTGGTCGATGGTGATATCACTTGCCAGCACCTGCCCAGGTCCTTTTTTCTGTAATCTTAAAGTGGCCTCGTCACGTGTATGCATGACAATCGCAACCTGTTTAAGATTCAGCAGCACATCGAGTACGTCTTCCTGCACACCTTCCATCGTGGTGTACTCATGAAGCACGTCAGCAATCTCAACTTCAGTGATTGCACTACCCGGCATCGATGAGAGCAGAATGCGTCTCAAGGCATTACCCAAGGTATGTCCAAATCCTCTCTCAAGCGGTTCAAGCGTCACCTTTGCACGAGTGCCTGTGATCTGCTGAACATTCACGATGCGAGGTTTGAGAAACTCCGTAACGCTTTCGGTCATGTATTTTCCTCTCGTCAGTGTCTACTACTTGGAGTAGAGCTCGACGACCAGCTGTTCGTTGATTTCTGCGGAAAGATCTGAACGATCAGGTACGCGTTTCAGCTTACCTTTCATCGATTTGGGATCCACCTCAACCCAGTCGACAAAACCATATTGGCCTTGTAACTCGAGTGCTCCCTGAATCCTCAGCTGTTTTTTCGCTTTTTCGCGAATAGAAACTTCGTCCTCTGCCTTTACATTAAAGGAGGGTATATTGACTATTTTTCCATTCACTTCGATGGCTTTGTGGCTCACCAACTGACGCGCTTCTGCACGCGTTGAGCCAAAACCCATGCGATATACGATATTATCGAGGCGCATTTCAAGTAGTTGTAACAGGTTCTCACCCGTAGCACCTTTGCCCTGAGCAGCGGCCTTGTAATAATTCCGGAATTGCTTTTCCATCACACCATAGATACGGCGTACTTTCTGCTTCTCACGCAGCTGTAAACCGTAATCAGAGACACGGCGTCGACGATCACCCGCCTGACCCGGTACCTTCTCCATATTACACTTGGAATCGAGTGACCTAACGCGGCTCTTGAGAAAAAGGTCTGTGCCTTCTCTCCGGCTCAGTTTGCATTTTGGTCCGATATACCTAGCCATGATTTAACTCCAGAAATTAGACGCGGCGCTTTTTGGGCGGACGACAGCCATTATGTGGGATCGGCGTAACATCTGAGATGCTGGTGATTTTAAAACCAGCATTGTTAAGCGCACGTACGGCAGATTCACGTCCAGGACCTGGGCCTTTTACGTTGACGTCCAGATTTTTTACGCCGTATTCCTTAACCATCTGTCCTACACGGTCTGCAGCTACCTGAGCCGCAAAAGGGGTACTCTTCCGTGATCCGCGAAATCCTGAACCACCAGAGGTCGCCCATGCAAGTGCATTGCCTTGGCGGTCACTGATAGTGATGATTGTGTTGTTGAAGGAAGCATGAATATGCGCAACACCATCGGTTACGCTCTTTTTTACCTTCTTCTTGGCACGGCTACTGGGTTTTGCCATCTTCTGTACCTACAGATTCGAAAATTATATGTTCAATTAACGCTTGATCGGGCGACGTGGTCCCTTACGGGTACGTGCATTCGTCCGCGTACGCTGACCACGAAGTGGAAGACCACGACGATGTCGGATACCGCGATTACAACCAAGGTCCATCAAGCGCTTGATATTCATGGAGATCTCACGACGCAGATCACCCTCCAGCGTGTAGCGAGCGATGATTGACCGAATCGATTCGATCTGGTCTTCACTCAACTCCTGTATCTTGACCTGCGGTTCGATGCCTGCCTCTTTACAGATATCGTTGGCACGTGTGCGGCCGATTCCGTAAATCGAAGTCAAAGCGATGACAGCATGTTTACGGTCCGGAATGTTGACCCCTGCAATTCGAGCCATTTTCTAGTCTCCTGAACAACCCTGGCGGCATCCCACCGAAGGGAAACGCGCAATATTACTCTACGCAGCGTCCTCTATCAAGACGCAGCGAATAAAATTTTTCGACACTCAGCCCTGGCGCTGCTTATGACGGCCTTCTTTGCAAATCACTCGAACAACGCCGTTACGACGTACGATCTTGCAATTGCGGCAGATCTTTTTTACTGATGCACGCACTTTCATGAAATCAACTCCAGTCGTTGTCTTAATCAGGCTTGATTAGCGTATCAATCCGGCACCACTGCCTTTGAGATTAGCCTTCTTCATCAAGCCTTCGTATTGATGTGACATCAGATGCGCCTGCACCTGAGCCATGAAATCCATAACTACCACTACGATAATAAGTAGCGATGTACCACCGAAATAGAAGGGCACATTCCAACCGACGATAAGAAATTCCGGCAGCAGGCAGACCAATGTGATGTAAATGGCACCTGCCAGAGTCAGCCGAGACATGACTCCATCGATATACTTGGCAGTCTGCTCACCTGGGCGAATTCCTGGGATAAAAGCACCAGATCGTTTCAGGTTGTCAGCAGTCTCGCGTGAGTTGAATACTAACGCCGTATAAAAGAAACAGAAGAAAATAATCGCGGCAGCGTAAGCCATCACGTAAACAGGTTCGCCAGGCGATAACTTTGAAAAGATATCTTGAATCCATCTTGTACCTTCCGTATTACCAAAAAACTGCCCGAGGGTAGCAGGAAAAAGGATGATACTCGATGCAAAAATCGGCGGAATTACACCAGCCATATTAAGCTTCAAAGGCAGGTGAGTGCTCTGAGCCGCCAGCATCTTTCTGCCTTGTTGACGCTTTGCATAGTTGATGGTGATTCGTCGTTGCCCTCTTTCGACAAAAACGACAAAACCAGTCACTGCAATGGCAAGGACAAACAACAAGAGAATGGTCAGTGCATTCATTTCGCCGGTTCGAGCCAGTTCCAACGTACCACCAATTGCCGCAGGTAAACCTGCAACTATGCCGGCGAAGATAATCATGGAGATACCGTTACCGATACCCCGCTCTGTAATCTGCTCACCCAACCACATAAGAAACATGGTTCCGGTCACCAGTGAAACGGTAGCCGTGACTATAAAACCAATACCCTGGTTTATAACCACAGTTTCTCCACCAACCGTCTGGCTTTGCAGGGCAATCGAGATGCCTACAGCCTGGAAAGTGGCCAGCACAACAGTGCCATAACGGGTGTACTGGGTTATCTTTCTACGACCAGCCTCACCCTCTTTTTTCAATTGCTCAAGCGTGGGCACCACCGCAGACATCAGCTGCATAATAATGGATGCAGAGATGTATGGCATGATACCAAGCGCAAATAGGCTGGCACGTTCCAGCGCTCCGCCAGAAAACATGTTGAACATGTCTAGAATGGAGCCTTGCGCCTGCTCGAATAGTGCCGCTAGCGCAACAGGGTTCACACCGGGAACGGGGATAAAAGTACCGATACGAAAAACCAGTAACGCACCAGCAACGAACAGCAGTCGCTGACGCAATTCGGTCAGTCGGCCCATGCCGCTCAGTGCTCCCATCGTTGCAGCGCCTTTACTGGCCATGATTATTCTACCGAACCACCGGCAGCTTCAATGGCTGCTTTTGCACCCTTGCTGACACGCAGGCCAATAACCTTGACTGCGCGATCAACACTGCCAGAGGCAAAGACTTTTGCGTGCTTGGCCGACTTGACGATCACGCCTGCCTTTTTCAGCATCTCAAGAGTAATTTCGTCACCTTCGACTTTACTGAGTTCACTCAAACGAACCTCAGCAGTCACCAAAGAGACCTGAGACACGAATCCGACTTTAGGTAAGCGGCGCTGAAGCGGCATCTGCCCGCCCTCAAAGCCTACTTTATGAAAGCCACCCGAGCGTGACTTTTGGCCTTTGTGTCCACGGCCGGCTGTTTTTCCCAGTCCACTACCGATCCCGCGACCAACGCGCTTACGATCTGACTTACTGCCTGGGGCAGGCTGTAATGTATTTAGTCGCATGTTAGGCCTCCTCGACCTTGACCATGTAGTTGACCTTGTTAACCATACCTCGAGTACAAGGTGTATCTTCTACTTCAACAGTCTGGTGCATTCGCCGTAAGCCAAGGCCATGTACACAAGCTTTGTGACTCTTAAGGCGACCACTCACACTACGCACCAGGGTGACTTGGATCATTTTTTTTCCAGCCATGTCTTACCCCTGAATCTCTTCAACAGTTTTACCACGCTTCAGCGCAACAGACTCAGCGTCTGTCATATTATTCAAGCCATCAATTGTGGCGCGTACTACGTTGATAGGATTATTTGTACCGATGCACTTGGCCAAAACGTTATGCACACCCAGCACCTCGAAGACAGCGCGCATGGCGCCACCGGCGATAATACCGGTACCTTCTGAGGCTGGCTGCATGTAGACCTTAGCAGCACCATGTCTTCCAACGAGTGGGTACTGCAGAGTAGAACCGGACAACTTCACATCGACCATGTTCTTGCGAGCGGTCTCCATTGCCTTTTGAATGGCAATCGGTACTTCGCGCGCCTTACCAGTACCGAAGCCAACCCGACCTTTTCCATCACCAACCACTGTCAGTGCAGAGAAGCCAAATTGACGGCCACCTTTAACCACCTTTGCAACCCGGTTTACATTGATGAGCTTTTCAAGTAGCTCGTCACCTTCAGGCTTTGCATTAAAATTTGCCATATTCCTGACCTTTAGAATTGAAGACCGGCTTCACGCGCGGCATCGGCAAGCGCTTTGACACGCCCGTGGAAACGGAAGCCTGAGCGATCGAAAGCAACACTTTCGACACCGGCAGTTTTTGCACGTTCAGCAATAAACTTGCCTACAACGGATGCTGCGCTGGCGTTGCCAGTCGCGCCATTGATCTCTCCTCGTACAGCCTTGTCCAGGGTCGAGGCGCTAGCCAGTACCTTCGAGCCATCCGCACTGATAACCTGTGCGTAGATGTGACGTGGAGTACGATACACAGAAAGTCTGTGCACACCCAGTTCGCGAATCTTGGCCCGAGTGCGTCGACCGCGACGTATACGTGATTCTTTCTTGTCCATCGTAATACCTATTTCTTCTTGGCTTCTTTGCGCACAACCTGCTCATCTGCGTAGCGAACACCTTTACCCTTATAGGGCTCTGGCGGACGATATGCGCGGATCTCTGCGGCCACCTGACCAACGCGCTGCTTGTCACTTCCTGAGATAACAATCTCGGTGGCAGAGGGAGTTGCAATACTAATTCCTTCTGGTACCGGATAATCAATGGGATGTGAAAAACCCAGATTTAGATTAAGCGCCTTACCGCCAGCTTGAGCACGATACCCAACACCAACAAGCTGAAGCTTTCGTTCAAAACCCTGCGTGACACCTGTCACCATATTGTTGACAAGCGCTCGCATGGTGCCGGCCATGGCCCAGGACTGTTTGTCTTCAGCCAACGGCTTAATGGTAAGAGTGCTATTCTCCTCATTGAGCTCAATGGAAGGATGAATAGCCATACCCAACTCGCCTTTAGGGCCTTTGATCGCAACTGACTGGCCATCTCTCTTGATAGTGACACCAGATGGCAATGTAATAGGGTTCTTTGCTACACGTGACATTTCGAATCCCCCTTACGCGACGAAGGCGACGACTTCACCGCCCTGTCCGATATCCCGAGCAGCCCGGTCCGTCATCACACCCTTTGAGGTGGATATGATCGCAACTCCGAGACCATCACGAACCTTAGGCAGCTCATCCGTGCCCTTGTATACGCGCAAACCAGGACGGCTTACCCGTTTAATCAAGTCAATAACAGGTCGACCCTGAAAATAACGTAATTCCAGTACCAAGGTCGGTTTACCCGCCTTGTCACTTACATTTACTTCCTGGAGAAAACCCTCTTTTTTCAAGAGGTTGGCGATTGCCAGCTTCTGCTTGGATGATGGCAGCTCGACGATTGTCTTTTTAGCTGCTTGTCCGTTACGGATGCGTGTAAGCATATCCGCGATGGGATCCGACATACTCATTGATGAGCTCCTAAGGTCAGCCCGCCTTTACGACGCGATACCAAAAATAGCAAAACCGGGCCACTTGAGCCCGGAAAAGCGCGAAATTATACTGTTACCAGCTTGCTTTTACAAGACCTGGCACGTCACCACGCATGGCTGCTTCTCGCAACTTGTTGCGGCAAAGACCGAACTTACGATAGTAACCATGGGGACGACCTGTCACTCTGCAGCGATTATGCTTTCTTGCAGGACTGGCGTCCCTCGGCAGTTTCTGCATCATCAGCGTTGCTTTTTCGATCTCTTCGAAGCTGCTGTTCGGGTTTTTGATCACAGCCTTAAGGGCTTCGCGTTTGGCGGCGAAGCGGTTTGCTGTTTTTGCACGCTTTGTTTCACGTGCGATCATGCTCTTTTTAGCCATATCTGAACTCAGTTCTTGAAAGGGAATTTAAAGGCTTCAAGGAGGGCGCGACCTTCCTCATCATTCTTTGCTGTAGTGGTAATTGTGATATCCATACCACGCAGCGCATCAATCTTGTCGTAATCGATTTCCGGGAAAATGATCTGTTCTTTGACGCCCATTGAGTAGTTTCCACGACCATCAAATGCTTTCGCACTCATACCACGAAAATCTCGTATACGTGGAATGGCAACGCTGATAAGACGATCTAGAAATTCGTACATCTGCTCTCTACGAAGCGTCACCTTACAGCCTATGGGCCATCCCTCTCTGACCTTGAAGCCAGCAATAGACTTACGGGCATGGGTGATAACCACTTTTTGGCCTGCAATCTTTTGCATGTCATTGACCGCAAATTCGAGAACCTTCTTGTCACCGATTGCCTCACCAACACCCATATTCAAGGTGATTTTAGTGATTTTTGGCACTTGCATGACGCTCTTAAACTGAAACTTGTCCATAAGATCCTGGACAACCGTCTCTTTGTAGTGTTGCTGTAACCTAGCCATGTCTTATCACGCCTTAGATATCAACGACTTCTTGATTCGATTTGAACACTCGAACCTTCTTGCCGTCTTCAAGAATTTTAAAGCCTACCCGATCGCCCTTGTCAGTGGTCGGATTGTAGAGGGCCACATTGGAAATGTGCAGTGGCATTTCTTTATCAAGAATACCACCTGGCTCACCCTTGTTAGGGTTAGGCTTGGTATGCTTTTTTGCCATATTGACGTTTTCGACAACCAGGCGATCATTATCCAGGATCCGGGTAACGCTTCCACGCTTTCCCTTGTCTTTACCTGCAATGACGACTACCTCGTCACCCTTCTTTATCTTGTTTGCCATTTATGTTGCCTCACAAAACTTCTGGAGCCAGCGAAATAATTTTCATAAAACGCTCACTCCTTAATTCACGGGTAACAGGGCCGAAAATACGTGTTCCGATCGGCTGCAGTGTATTATTGAGTAATACTGCTGCATTCGAATCAAAACGAATAACGGAGCCATCCGGACGACGTACACCCTTTTTCGTGCGCACAACGACAGCGTTGTAAACATCGCCTTTTTTAACTTTACCGCGTGGGATGGCATCTTTAACACTGACTTTTACAATGTCTCCGATACCCGCATAGCGGCGATGAGAACCACCAAGCACTTTTATGCACTGAACGCGCTTAGCGCCGCTGTTGTCAGCCACACTGAGGTTGGTCTGCATCTGAATCATGGTATTGCCCTAATTCCAAATAGTTAGATTGGTCGCCTGCTTGACAATAAATGTCAGCTAGCACGCTCCAGCACTTTCACCAAACGCCATGTCTTGGTTTTAGACAGCGGCCGGCACTGCTCTACCATCACGGTATCGCCAATGTGACACTCGTTTGTCTCATCATGCGCATGAACCTTGGTGGAACGACGTAAAAACTTTCCATAGACAGGATGCTTTACACGGCGCTCAACAGAAACCGTGATCGATTTGTCCATCGAATCGCTGGTCACCTGACCCACCAGTGTACGGTTGTTGGATTCCTGTTCACTCATGATGCATCACCCAACTGTTTTTCGTTCATAAGAGTTTTTATGCGCGCAATATCTTTTCGCACTTCATTCATGCGGGATGGACGTGATAATTGACCGGTTCCACGCTGCATGCGCAGGTTGAACTGCTCTTTCAGCAACTCATCAAGAGTCGTGTTCAGTTCATCCTGTGATTTTTGACGTAATTCTGTTGCTTTCATTACATCACCGTCCGCTTCACAAAGGTGGTGGAGACAGGCAGCTTCGCTGAAGCAAGAGCGAATGCTTCACGCGCCAGTTCTTCGGATATACCTTCAATCTCATACAGCATTCGTCCGGGCTGAATCTGCGCCACCCAGTACTCAACATTACCCTTACCTTTACCCTGACGAACTTCCAAGGGCTTTTTGGTAATAGGCTTGTCGGGAAAAACACGGATCCAGATTTTCCCACCACGTTTGACGTGTCGAGTTATTGCACGACGAGCGGACTCTATCTGACGGGCTGTAATTCGCCCTCGACCCGTAGACTTCAATCCGAACTCGCCAAAAGAGACATCGCTACCCGCAAAGGCTAATCCGCGATTACGTCCCTTATGCTGCTTGCGAAATTTTGTTCGTTTTGGTTGCAACATGACTTACGACCTCTTTCCCGCCGGCGCAGCCTTAGTTTTAGGCTTAGGCTCGGCTTCCACTTCTTCGCGATCCCCAAAGACTTCGCCTTTAAAGACCCAAACTTTTACGCCAATAATGCCGTATGTCGTGTTGGCTTCTGCGAATCCGTAATCGATATCGGCACGCAGTGTATGCAGGGGAACACGACCCTCGCGATACCATTCCGAACGCGCGATTTCAGCACCATTCAAACGGCCGCCGATATTTACCTTGATGCCACCAGCACCCAGACGCATGGCGTTTTGAACAGAACGTTTCATGGCACGTCTGAACATGACACGACGTTCCAGTTGCTGAGCAATGCCTTCAGCGACAAGCTGGGCGTCAAGCTCAGGCTTGCGGATCTCTTCAATGCTCATGTGGACAGGAATGCCCATCATGCTAGAGACCTCAGCCCTCAACGCATCGATATCCTCACCTTTCTTACCGATCACCAAACCTGGGCGGGCAGTATGAACCGTGATGTGTGCGTTATTGGCTGGGCGATCAATCTGAATACGACTGACTGAGGCCTGTGACAGACGCTTTTTCAGAAACTCACGCACTTCGAGATCGTTATTCAGCAGATCCGCATAATGCTTTGAATCTGCATACCACTTAGACGTCCAGTCTTTAACGATACCGAGTCGTATACCAGTTGGATGTACTTTCTGACCCATTTCGGCCTCTCTTGCCTGTTACTTATCTGCGACAGTCACATTGATGTGACTGGTTCGCTTTAGAATCCGGGATGCACGGCCTTTAGCCCGAGCACGTATGCGCTTCATGGTAGGCCCTTCGTCTACGCTGACGGCGGACACTTTCAGCTCATCGATATCAGCACCTTCATTATGCTCGGCATTGGCAATGGCTGATTCAAGTACCTTTTTAACCAGCACGGCACCTTTTTTCTTGCTGAAGGCAAGAATATTTAACGCCTGCTCTACAGGTAAGCCACGAATCTGGTCTGCCACCAATCGCCCTTTCTGAGCTGCGATGCGGGCATGACGCAATTTAGCTGTTGTCTGCATCATCTAATCCTCTACTTGGACTTTCTATCCGCAGCGTGACCACGATAGGTTCGAGTCTGTGCGAATTCGCCCAATTTATGTCCGACCATGTTCTCTGAGATCAGTACTGGGACATGCTGTTTACCATTGTGTACCGCAATGGTCAGACCTACCATTTCCGGCAAAACGACTGATCTACGCGACCAAGTCTTGATCGGTCGTTTGTTGTTCTGAGCTACAGCATCATCCACTTTCTTAGCAAGATGGTGGTCGATAAATGGCCCTTTTCTGATTGAACGTGGCACGACTCTAACCCCTAATCATTTATTTACGATTTCGACGACGTACGATCATTTTGTTCGTACGCTTGTTAGTACGGGTCTTATAACCCTTGGTCGGCGTCCCCCATGGAGAGACCGGATGGCGACCACCAGATGTACGACCTTCACCACCACCATGCGGGTGATCAACCGGATTCATTGCAACACCTCGCACGGTTGGGCGAATACCCTTCCAGCGTGTTGCACCGGCTTTACCCAGAGAGCGAAGATTGTGCTCGGAATTTGAAACCTCACCGATGACTGCCCGGCAGTCTGCAGGCACTTTGCGCATCTCGCCGGAGCGTAATCGCAGAGTGGCATGCTCACCTTCACGGGCAACCAACTGAACAGATGCACCAGCTGAGCGCGCCATCTGCGCACCTTTGCCAGGTTTCATTTCAATACAATGCACGACAGATCCCATAGGGATATTTCTTAACGGCAGGCAGTTGCCTGTTTTGATAGGCGCTCCACTACCGGACTCGATCTTGTCACCTGCGTGTAGATTGCTAGGTGCGATGATGTAAGAACGCTCACCATCCGCATAGCGAATCAGTGCAATATGAGCCGTCCTGTTAGGATCGTACTCAAGGCGCTCGACAACTGCAGGAATACCTTCCTTGTTACGCTTGAAATCGATTACACGATAGCGCTGCTTGTGACCACCGCCACGATGCCGTGTCGTGATACGACCGTTGTTGTTACGACCACCTGACTTGCTCTTTTTTGCCAGCAGCGGACCATGAGGCTCGCCCTTATGCAGGTCGGCATTGACAACCTTGACCACAAATCTGCGGCCTGCAGAGGTCGGTTTAGATTTTACGACTGCCATAATCCCAATCCTGTTTTAATTGCTTATGCGCCAGCTGCGAAATCAATTTCGCTACCAGGCTTAAGACGAACGTATGCTTTCTTCCAGTCAGAGCGTTTACCTTGGATATTACCGAAACGCTTCTGCTTACCCTTCACATTGACGACTTGTACGGAGTCAACCTGAACCTCGAAAAGCTTTTCGACGGCCTTGGCTATTTCCCGCTTGGTTGCATCCGTGGCAACGCGAAAGGTGTACTGTTGATTGGCATCGGCAATAACACTGCTTTTCTCTGATACCAATGGGCTGAGCAGCACTTTCATGAGACGTTCGTTATTCATGCCAAGCGCTCCTCAAGTTTTTTCACCGCGCCTTCAGTGACCATGACTTTTTCATAGGCAACCAGGCTCACCGGATCGATTTCATTAACCTCACAGACATCTACACCGTATAAGTTACGTGCTGCAAGATAGAGATTTTCGTCCGGATTGACCGCCACAATCAGCACATCACTCAGATCCAAGCCTTTCAGCTTTGCAAGCAATTCTTTGGTCTTCGGTGCTGAGATATTGATCTCATCGACAACGATAAGACGCTCCTGACGATTCAACTCAGAGAGGATGGAGCGAATCGCGCCTCGAAACATCTTGCGATTGACCTTCTGTGCAAAGTTACGCGGACTGGCCGCGAAATTCACACCACCACTACGCCAGATCGGACTCCTGCTGGTACCTGCACGTGCACGACCTGTGCCTTTTTGACGAAAAGGTTTCGCACCACCACCGCGAACGGCAGCCCGGTTCTTCTGTGCCTTGGTACCTGCACGTGCTGCAGCCATGTGAGCTGTCACCACCTGATGAATCAGTGCCTCCTTAAAGTCAGCACCAAAGACCTCATCGGACACTTGAAGTGTCTGTGCACCTACAGCTGTTTGTACATTGAGATCCATAAAAGTCACCCTTTATTCTTCATCTTCACGGCTGGCGTGACGATTACATCACCACCCTTCGAGCCAGGAACAGCACCCTTGACCAGCAGCAGATTACGCTCAGTATCAACGCGAACCACTTCGAGATTCTGCTGACAACGCTGTGCTGCGCCCATATGCCCGGCCATTTTCTTGCCTTTGAATACCCGGCCCGGAGTCTGGCATTGGCCGATGGAACCTGGTGCGCGATGAGACAGCGAGTTGCCATGGGTTGCGTCCTGCATTCGAAAGTTATGACGCTTCACACCACCCTGAAAACCCTTACCCTGGGTACGTCCCCGCACATCGACTAACTGACCCGCCTCAAAGCGATCAATTTTAATTTCACTACCAACCTCGACACCCTCAAGGTCTGCAGCTTCTGCACGAAACTCCCAGAGCCCGCGACCCGCTTCCACACCCGCTTTGGCAAAGTGCCCGGTCTCCGGCTTACTTACACGAGAAGTTTTGCGCGAGCCGGAAGTTATCTGAACAGACAGATAACCATCACTCTCTTCACGTTTGAGTTGCGCAACAAGGTTAGGCGCAACCTCAATAACAGTAACAGGAACCGAAACACCCTCATCGGTGAAGACCCGGGTCATTCCTGCCTTTCGGCCGACTATTCCAATCGCCATCTTCTTAACCTCAGTTCAGTTTGATCTGCACGTCCACGCCGGCAGCCAAATCGAGCTTCATTAACGCATCCACTGTCTTATCTGTTGGCTCTACGATATCCAACAGGCGTTTGTGGGTACGAATCTCATACTGATCCCGCGCATCTTTATTGACATGCGGAGAGATGAGTATGGTGAAACGCTCATTTTTTGTCGGCAGCGGAATCGGGCCACGCACCTGCGCACCAGTGCGCTTGGCGGTTTCCACGATTTCTCGTGCGGATTGATCGATCAGACGATGATCAAACGCTTTCAGACGAATTCGAATTCTCTGGTTAGCCATTATCTCTTACTCGATGATTTTGGATACCACACCGGCACCAACAGTCCTGCCGCCCTCACGTATCGCAAAGCGAAGGCCCTCTTCCATCGCGATCGGCGCTATCAGCTTGACGACCATCTTGACGTTGTCGCCAGGCATGACCATCTCTACGCCCTCCGGCAGGTCACAGGCACCCGTGACGTCTGTGGTACGAAAGTAAAACTGTGGACGGTAGTTGCTGAAAAACGGCGTGTGTCGTCCACCCTCTTCCTTGCTCAGTACGTACACTTCACACTCAAAATGGGTGTGCGGGGTAATGCTGCCCGGGTGTGCCAGTACTTGTCCACGCTCGACTTCGTCTCGCTTGGTTCCACGCAACAGGACGCCCACGTTGTCGCCCGCTTCGCCCTGATCCAGCAGCTTGCGGAACATCTCAACACCGGTACAGGTGGTCTTGGTGGTATCTTTGATACCCACAATCTCAATCTCTTCACCGACCTTGACGACGCCGCGCTCTATGCGTCCTGTCACCACGGTGCCACGACCTGAGATGGAAAATACGTCCTCGATCGGCATCAGGAAGGCACCGTCTACCGCACGCTCCGGCTCCGGAATGTAGCTGTCCAGTGCTTCGACCAGCTTGTCGATGGACTGACTGCCGATCTCTGAAGTATCGCCTTCCAGCGCTTTCAGCGCCGAACCGGTGATGATCGGGGTGTCGTCGCCGGGGAATTCGTAGCTGTCGAGCAGCTCACGCACTTCCATCTCCACCAGTTCCAACAGCTCTTCGTCGTCCACCATGTCCGCCTTGTTCAGGTAGACCACAATGTAGGGTACGCCAACCTGACGCGACAGCAGGATGTGCTCTCGGGTCTGCGGCATGGGGCCGTCTGCGGCTGAAACCACCAGGATCGCGCCGTCCATCTGCGCCGCACCGGTGATCATGTTCTTGACGTAGTCAGCATGTCCCGGGCAGTCAACGTGGGCGTAGTGGCGCGTATCTGACTCGTATTCCACGTGGGAGGTCGCGATGGTAATACCACGCTCACGCTCTTCCGGGGCATTATCAATCTGGTCAAATGCTCGCTGCTCGCCGCCATACTTGGCCGCTTGTACCGTGGTGATGGCCGCTGTCAGCGTGGTCTTGCCGTGGTCTACGTGACCAATCGTGCCCACATTGACATGCGGCTTTGTGCGTTCGAATTTTTCCTTGGACACAGTGCTACCCCTATACCCGATTATTGTTTCTTGATAATGGCGTCGGCTATGCTGGCCGGCACCTCTGAATATTTAGCAAATTCCATGCTGTAGTTGGCGCGGCCTTGCGTCGCAGAGCGCAGATCGGTTGCATAACCAAACATTGCGGACAGCGGTACTTCGGCCTTGATCTGCCTGCCAGCCGGGGTGTCATCCATACCCTGAACAATACCGCGGCGACTATTGAGATCACCCATCACATCACCCATGTACTCTTCCGGAGTGATGACCTCTACCTTCATCATCGGCTCCAGGAGTACCGGTTTGGCGTTACGGGCACCCTCTTTGAAACACATGGAACCCGCAATCTTGAAAGCCATTTCACTGGAGTCAACGTCATGATAAGAACCGTCATAGAGGGTAACCTTGACATCGACCATAGGGTAGCCGGCGATAACACCGTTGCCCATGGATTCCTGCACGCCCTTGTCGACCGCAGGTATATATTCACGCGGCACAGCACCACCAACGATCTGATTGACGAACTCGTAGCCCGTGCCTGCCTCTTGCGGCTCTATACGCAGATAGACATGACCAAACTGACCACGACCACCCGACTGACGTACAAACTTACCTTCCTGCTCAATGGACTTACGGATGGTCTCGCGATAGGCCACCTGGGGAGCACCTACGTTGGCTTCCACACTGAACTCGCGACGCATACGGTCGACGATGATATCGAGATGCAGCTCACCCATGCCAGAGATAATCGTCTGACCTGACTCTTCATCAGAAGCGACGCGGAATGAGGGATCCTCCTGCGCCAACTTGGAAAGCGCAATACCCATCTTCTCCTGGTCACTCTTAGTCTTAGGCTCTACCGCGACGGAGATAACCGGCTCAGGGAACTCCATTCGCTCCAGAGTAATCGGCTTGTCCAGAGCACACAGTGTGTCACCCGTAGTGACATCCTTGAGACCTACCGCAGCAGCAATATCGCCGGCCAATACTTCTTTGATCTCTTCGCGAGAGTTGGAATGCATCTGCAAAATACGCCCGACACGTTCTTTCTTACCCTTGACCGGATTGTAGACAGAGTCACCTGACCTCAACACGCCGGAGTAAACACGGAAGAAGGTCAAGGTACCGACAAAGGGGTCAGTCGCAACTTTGAACGCCAATGCAGCAAAGGGTGCATTGTCATCCGAAGGACGCTCTTCTTCGGTTCCATCCGCATCATCCAGAATACCGCTGATCGCAGGCACATCGACAGGCGAGGGCATGACCTCGATAATCTTATCGAGAACCGCCTGCACGCCCTTATTCTTGAATGCAGAACCACAGGTAACCGGCACAATCTCCAAACGCAGGGTACGTTGACGCAAACCCTCGAGGATCTCTTCCTCTGAAAGATCACCCTCTTCCAGATACTTTTCCATCAACTCGTCGTTGCCTTCTGCTGCAGCCTCAACCATATGCTCGCGCCATTCGTCGCAAGTATCCTGAAGGTCTGCCGGAATATCGGCGTACTCGAACTGAGCACCCATATTCTCTTCGCTCCAGACGATGGACTTCATTTTAATAAGGTCGATAACGCCCTTGAAGCCTTCTTCGGCACCTACTGGCACCTGGATCGGCACCGCATTGGCACCAAGACGATCCTTAAGATGACCCACTACGCGAAAGAAGTCCGCCCCCATACGATCCATCTTATTGACGAACGCCATACGAGGAACATTGTATTTGTTGGCCTGACGCCAGACTGTCTCAGACTGGGGTTCGACACCACCCACCGCACACAGCACGAAGACCGCGCCATCCAGTACACGCAGAGAACGCTCTACCTCAATGGTAAAGTCCACATGTCCGGGGGTATCAATGATATTAAAGCGGTGCTCAGGGAACTGTTGCCCCATACCGCTCCAGAAACAGGTCGTGGCAGCCGAGGTGATAGTAATACCACGCTCCTGCTCCTGCTCCATCCAATCCATGGTAGCCGCACCGTCGTGCACCTCACCAATCTTGTGAGACACACCCGTGTAGTAGAGCACACGCTCAGTCGTCGTCGTTTTACCAGCATCGATGTGCGCCATGATGCCGATATTGCGATAGCGCTCGATAGGAGTTTTCCGTGCCACGTTACAAACCTGTTTTTAAAGAGCTAAATTAAAAGAGTTATTAGGTCGCTTACCAGCGATAGTGCGAGAACGCCTTGTTCGCTTCCGCCATGCGGTGCGTGTCGTCCTTCTTCTTGACTGCCGAACCCTTATTCTCGGCAGCATCCATCAGCTCACCCGCGAGGCGCATTGCCATGGATTTTTCGCTGCGCTTCCTGGATGCATCTATCAACCAACGCATTGCAAGAGAGTTACGACGATTCGGACGCACCTCAACCGGCACCTGATAAGTTGCACCACCCACACGACGGGACTTAACCTCGACCAGCGGACGTACGTTTTCCAGAGCGGTCTCAAGCAGGTCCAGCGGCTCACCGCCACGCTTCTCGACCACGCCATCCAGGGCGCCATAGAGAATCTTCTCAGCAACCGATTTTTTACCGTCGACCATCACCATATTGATGAACTTGGTCAGCAGCTGGCTTTTAAACTTTGGATCCGGCAGGATCTCCCGCCGCGCCGCAACTCTTCTTCTAGGCATTGCTCTATCTCAACCCTGTAAGTAAATCTTGTACTGCGTAACCACTAACCTTTCGGTCGTTTGGCACCGTATTTGGAGCGGCCCTGACGGCGCTTCTCTACACCCGACGTATCCAGACTGCCACGCACCGTGTGGTAGCGAACACCAGGTAAATCCTTCACACGTCCACCACGAATCAGCACAACCGAGTGCTCCTGGAGATTATGCCCCTCACCACCGATATAGCTGGTGACCTCATAACCGTTGGTCAGGCGAACACGCGCCACTTTACGCAAGGCTGAGTTTGGCTTTTTTGGTGTCGTGGTATAGACACGCGTGCAAACGCCTCGGCGCTGCGGACAAGCCTCTAGGGCTGGCACATTACTCTTCTGGGCTTTACGTTTCCTGGGCTTTCGCACCAGCTGGTTAATTGTCGCCATCTAACTCCGTCTCCAGGGACGCTGACTGTTTGCGGTGAAGCAAAAAAACACCGAAGAAAGCGATGACTGTCCTTTTAGTCGTGCTTCGCACTAGGACGGCCCGATTTCTCTGGCTAAAAATAACTTTACCCAACAACGGCTTAGCCGCCGTTATGAGTATCAGAAACGACAGGCCGGCATGGGCCGGCCTGTCTAAAGAGCGCGCATTCTATGCTTGCTCTATTCGCTTGTCAAGGGACTGTAGCAGCCTTGTCCCTAAATGATCACTCAGCTTCAGGGGTATTCAGCGCCTCTTTGAAGGCCTGCTCAACCTCTTCGACCACGAGCTCAGGTTTACCCTCAGGTTCCATGAGCTCTTCCTGACGCCGTCGACGGCGCTCGGTATGGTACGAGAGTCCAGTACCGGCCGGAATCAGACGTCCGACGATTACGTTTTCTTTTAAACCGTTCAGTCGGTCGCCGAGACCGCGGACCGCTGCCTCTGTGAGGACTCGGGTGGTCTCCTGGAAGGAAGCTGCAGAGATAAATGACTCTGTGGCCAGGGATGCCTTGGTAATACCGAGCAACAACGGCACATAGAGCGCAGAATGCTTACCCTCCGCCGCCAACTTCTCAGTCTCTTCCAGCAACGCGGACTTCTCAATCTGCTCACCCTTCAGGAATTTGCTGTCTCCCGGCTGAGTGATCTCGATCTTACGCAACATCTGCCGGATGATAACCTCGATGTGCTTGTCGTTGATTTTTACACCCTGCAGGCGATAAACGTCCTGGATCTCTTTGACCAGATACTCGGCCAAGTCAGTCACGCCTTTCAGACGCAGGATGTCGTGCGGATTGAGCTCTCCATCAGAGATCATTTCGCCCTTCACCACCTGCTCACCTTCGAACACGTTCACGTGGCGCCACTTAGGAATCAACTCCTCATGCTGTTCGCCATCCGCATCAGTGATGATCAAACGCTGCTTACCCTTGGTGTCCTTACCAAAGCTGACCGTACCCGTCGCCTCGGCCAGGATAGCGGGATCTTTTGGTTTACGTGCCTCGAAGAGATCCGCCACCCGTGGCAAACCACCGGTGATATCACGGGTCTTAGAGGACTCTTGCGGAATACGCGCTAGCACGTCGCCCACAACAACATCCGCACCATCCTGAACACTGACCACCGCATTTGCCGGTAGATAGTAGTGAGCAGGAATATCGGTGCCTGCAATATTGAGATCTTTGCCTTTTTCGTCAACCAGCTTGACCATCGGACGAATATCTTTGCCAGCTGGCGGACGCTGTTTCGGATCAATAACCTCAAGGGAGCTGAGCCCAGTGACTTCATCGGTCTTCTTCTGTACGGTCACGCCGTCGACAAAATCCACGAATCGAAGTACACCATCCACTTCGGTGATGACCGGATGGGTGTGAGGATCCCAGTTGGCGACGATCTGTCCACCCTCAACTGCGGTTCCATCCTCTACATGCAGAACGGCACCATATGGCAGCTTGTACCGCTCACGTTCACGGCCCACGTCATCAACAATTGTCAGCTCACCGGAACGTGATGTGGCCACCAAGTGTCCTGCAGCATGCTTGACAGTCTTGATGTTGTGCAGCTTGACGATCCCTGCCGCCTTGACCTGTATGTTATTGATCGCAGCGGAACGGGAGGCGGCGCCACCAATGTGGAACGTCCGCATAGTCAGCTGAGTGCCGGGCTCACCAATGGACTGCGCTGCAATGACGCCGACCGATTCGCCCATATTGACCTCATGACCACGAGCCAAGTCACGACCGTAGCATTTGGCGCAAGCACCCACTTTGGCCTTACAGGTAATCGCGGATCTCACCATCATATGGTCGACACCAGCAACTTCGAGCTTTTCTACCCAGGCCTCGTCCAGCAGGGTGCCTGCTTCGCAGACTATCTCGTCAGTACTGGGACGTAAAACGTTCTCCGCGGTAACCCGTCCGAGGATGCGCTCACGCAGAGGCGTGACCACGTCACCACCTTCGATGATCGGCTGCATCAGCAGACCTCCGTCGGTACCGCAATCCTCCTCGAGTACCACCATGTCCTGAGCCACATCAACCAGACGTCGGGTCAGATAACCTGAGTTAGCGGTCTTCAACGCCGTATCCGCCAGACCCTTACGAGCACCATGCGTGGAGATGAAGTACTGCAGTACGTCAAGACCTTCTCGGAAGTTAGCCGTGATAGGCGTTTCGATAATGGAGCCATCTGGTTTGGCCATCAGGCCACGCATACCTGCCAGCTGGCGAATCTGCGCCGCTGATCCACGAGCACCGGAATCGGCCATCATGTAGACTGAGTTAAAGGAGTCCTGCTCTACTTCTTTTCCTTCGCGGTCAGCCACTTTCTCCTTACCCAGCTTGCCCATCATCGCCTTCGCTACCTGGTCGTTAGTATGAGACCAGATATCGACCACCTTGTTGTAACGTTCGCCGTTGGTCACCAACCCGGAGGTATACTGATTCTCGATCTCCTTAACCTCGGCCTCAGCGCGAGACAGGATATCGCCTTTCTCTTCAGGGACGACCATGTCGTTTGAGCAGAAGGAGACAGCTGCTCGAGTGGCGTAGCGAAAACCCATATACATCAGCTGATCGGCAAAGATTACCGTGTCCTTCAATCCCAGCTGGCGATAGCAGGCATTGATCAGATTCGAGATCTGCTTTTTACCCATGGGCTGGTCCACACTCTCGAACGGGAGACCTTCCGGCACGATGGAAAAGACGATCGTACGTCCGATCGTGGTATCGATGATCTTTGTGGCTTCTGTTCTTTCGCCACTCTCATCCTGCACCACTTCGCGCAGGCGAACTTTTACTCTCGCCTGAAGGTCCGCTTTCCCAGCCTCATAGGCACGTTTGGCCTCGTCTGGATCTGCAAAGACCATACCCTCGCCTTTCGCATTGACCCGCTCACGGGTCATGAAATAGAGACCCAATACCACATCCTGAGAAGGCACGATGATGGGGTCGCCATTGGCAGGCGAAAGAATATTGTTGGTCGACATCATCAGGCTGCGTGCTTCCAACTGCGCCTCCAGAGAGAGCGGTACATGGACCGCCATCTGGTCGCCATCGAAGTCCGCGTTGAACGCAGTACAAACCAGCGGATGAAGCTGGATTGCCTTACCTTCGATCAGCACAGGCTCGAAGGCCTGGATGCCGAGACGATGCAGGGTGGGTGCACGATTGAGCATCACGGGATGCTCGCGGATGACCTCTTCGAGGATATCCCACACATCACCGGTACCGCGCTCGACCAGCTTCTTTGCCGCTTTGATGGTAGTGGCCAGGCCGCGTAATTGCAGTTTGCTGAAGATAAAGGGCTTGAACAGCTCCAGTGCCATACGCTTGGGCAGACCACACTGGTGCAACTTGAGAGTCGGACCCACCACGATAACCGAACGACCGGAATAATCGACACGCTTACCGAGCAGGTTCTGACGGAAGCGGCCCTGCTTACCCTTGATCATGTCGGCAAGGGATTTCAGCGGACGGCGGTTGGTGCCGGTGATGGCACGGCCGCGACGGCCATTATCCAACAGGGCATCGACCGATTCCTGCAGCATACGCTTCTCGTTCCGCACGATGATATCGGGTGCATTGAGATCGAGCAGGCGTTTCAGACGATTATTACGGTTGATCACCCGACGATAGAGGTCGTTAAGATCGGAAGTTGCAAAACGACCACCATCCAAGGGGACCAGCGGACGCAACTCGGGCGGTAATACCGGTAGTACGGTCATCACCATCCACTCGGGGCGATTACCGGAATCCAGCAGAGATTCCAGCAACTTCAAGCGCTTGGTGAATTTCTTGATCTTGGTCTCGGAGTTGGTACCCTGGATATCCTCTCGCAGACGTTTGACCTCTTCCGGGATATCAATCGTCTTCAGCAGCTCATAGACCGCTTCGGCGCCCATACGGGCATCGAATTCGTCACCATTCTCTTCGATGGCATCGAGATACTGTTCGTCGGTCAACAACTGACCGCGCTCAAGCGGTGTCATACCGGGATCGACAACCACGAAGGACTCGAAATAGAGCACCCGCTCAATATCGCGCAGGGTCATATCCATCAGGAGACCGATACGTGACGGCAGCGATTTGAGGAACCAGATATGCGCTACCGGACTGGCCAACTCGATGTGGCCCATACGTTCACGGCGCACTTTAGCCAGCGTCACTTCGACACCACACTTCTCACACACTACACCGCGATGTTTTAGACGCTTGTACTTGCCGCAAAGACACTCGTAGTCGCTGACCGGGCCAAAGATCTTGGCGCAGAACAGACCGTCACGTTCCGGCTTGAAGGTACGATAGTTGATGGTCTCCGGCTTCTTTACTTCGCCATAGGACCAGGAACGGATCATGTCCGGCGACGCCAAGCCAATACGGATGGCGTCGAAGTCTTCAGTCTGACCCTGCTGCTTAAGAATATTCAGTAGATCTTTCAAGATCGTCTCTCCTGCATTCGGTTACTGACCTGAGTCAGTGCCTCAGTCCTGTTCCAATTCGATATTGATGGCCAGAGAACGAATCTCTTTAACCAGCACGTTGAACGACTCGGGCATACCTGCCTCCATCTGATGGTTGCCATCCACGATGTTTTTATACATCCGGGTGCGGCCATTGACGTCGTCCGACTTGACGGTAAGCATTTCTTGCAAGGTATAGGCGGCACCGTAAGCCTCCAGCGCCCAGACCTCCATCTCACCAAAGCGTTGCCCACCAAACTGCGCCTTACCACCCAGGGGTTGCTGGGTAACCAAGCTGTATGGACCGGTTGAACGCGCATGCATCTTGTCATCGACCAGATGGTTGAGCTTAAGCATGTACATATAACCAACCGTGACGTCGCGCTCGAAGGACTCGCCGGTTCGGCCATCGAACAGCTTGCACTGTCCACTCTCTGGCAATCCTGCCAGTTCCAGCATCTGTTTGACTTCGGTCTCATGCGCTCCATCGAAAACCGGTGTCGCCATGGGCACACCACCGCGCAGGTTGTTACACATGGCCACAACCTCTTCATCGGTCATGGAACCTATATCTTCCTTCTTACCGCTGGTGTTGTAGACCTTATTGAGGAACTTCCTCAGTTCAGCCATCTTCACCTGCTCTTCAAGCATCGCACCAATACGACGCCCGACACCCTTGGCGGCAAAACCCAGATGGGTTTCCAGCACCTGGCCGACATTCATTCGGGAAGGTACGCCAAGAGGGTTCAGCACAATATCCACTGGCTCGCCATGCTCATCGAACGGCATATCCTCGACCGGTACGATGGTGGAGATAACACCCTTGTTACCGTGGCGCCCGGCCATTTTGTCACCAGGTTGTACCCGGCGCTTAACGGCCACATAGCACTTGACCATCTTCAGCACACCAGGGGCCAGATCATCACCGGCTGTCAGCTTGCGTTTCTTCTCCTCGTATTTATTACGGAAGTCTTCACGCTGAGCCTTGATCTGCTCGGCAATCGTCTCCAACTGGGCGGCTGCATCCTCATTGCGCAGGCGTATCTCCAGCCACTTATCGCGCTCGATTTCAGTGAGGTACCCTTTGGTGACCTTGGTTCCTGCTTTGATATGGTTAGGACCACCGTCAACCAGCTTACCCAACAGCATCTTCTCGATACGGTTAAAGGTATCGTCTTCCATGATTCGCAGCTGGTCATCCAAGTCTTTGCGTACCCGATCCAATTCGACCTGTTCGATCTGCAGCGCACGGGCATCCTTCTCGACACCATCACGGGTGAAGACCTGAACGTCGATAACCGTACCGACCATGCCGGAGGAGACACGCAGTGAGGTGTCTTTCACATCGGATGCTTTCTCACCGAAGATGGCACGCAGCAACTTCTCCTCAGGCGTCAGCTGTGACTCACCCTTGGGCGTGACCTTACCCACCAGAATGTCGCCCTCGTGCACTTCAGCACCGATATAGACGATACCCGACTCATCCAATTTCGAGAGCGCCGCCTCACCCACGTTCGGGATATCGCCGGTGATCTCCTCAGGACCCAGTTTGGTATCACGGGCCATGCAGGTCATCTCTTCGATATGAATGGAGGTGAAACGATCCTCCTCCACTACGCGCTCGGAGATGAGGATCGAATCCTCGAAGTTGTAACCATTCCAGGGCATAAAAGCGACACGGAGATTCTGCCCCAATGCCAATTCGCCCATATCGGTCGAGGGACCATCGGCCAGCACGTCACCCCGTGCAATCTGATCGCCCACATTCACCAGTGGCCGCTGATTGATACAGGTGTTCTGATTGGAACGCGTGTATTTGGTCAGGTTATAGATATCGACACCCGGCTCGCCCGCCTCGGTCTCATCGTCGTTAACCCGCACCACAATTCTCGCTGCATCGACCGATTCGATTTCTCCGCCACGCGTGGAGACAACAGTCACACCGGAGTCGACTGCCACCACGCGCTCGATACCGGTACCTACCAGCGGCTTTTCGGCACGCAGCACAGGCACCGCCTGGCGCTGCATGTTGGACCCCATGAGGGCGCGGTTCGCATCATCATGTTCCAGGAACGGGATTAACGCTGCCGCAACAGAGACGATCTGCTTGGGCGATACGTCCATGTACTGGACTTTGTCCGGTGTGGACAAGGTGAATTCATTCTGGAAACGGGAAGAGACCAGTTCATCAGTCAACTTACCCTTCGCATCCAACTGCGCATTGGCCTGAGCGATTACAAAACGTCCCTCTTCGATAGCTGACAGATAGTCGATCTGATCGGTAACCTTGCCATCAACAACTTTACGGTAAGGGGTTTCAAGAAATCCGTACCTATTGGTGCGTGCGTAGACCGCAAGCGAGTTGATCAACCCGATGTTCGGTCCCTCAGGGGTTTCAATCGGGCAAACCCGGCCGTAGTGGGTAGGATGAACATCGCGCACTTCGAAGCCGGCGCGTTCACGCGCCAAACCACCCGGGCCCAATGCGGACACACGACGCTTGTGAGTCACTTCCGACAATGGGTTGTTCTGATCCATGAACTGTGACAGCTGACTGGAGCCAAAGAACTCTTTGATAGCGGCAGAAACCGGCTTGGCGTTGATCATCTCCTGTGGCATCAGTCCTTCGGACTCCGCCTGGGTCAGACGTTCCTTCACGGCACGCTCGACACGGACCAGTCCGACACGGAACTGGTTCTCCGCCATCTCACCCACACAACGAATGCGGCGATTGCCGAGATGGTCGATATCATCTACCACACCGTTGCCGTTACGGATATCGATCAATTCTCTCAGAACATCGACGATATCCTCTTTGGAGAGCACGCCCTCGCCCACTTCATCCTCTCTACTGAGACGACGATTGAACTTCATGCGACCGACGGCCGAAAGATCATATCGGTCGGATGTGAAAAACAGATTATTGAAGAGGTTCTGTGCAGCCTCTTTGGTCGGTGGCTCACCGGGACGCATCATGCGATAGATCTCAACCTGAGCCTCTAGCTCATTGGAAGTGGAGTCTATGCGCAGCGTCTCTGACAGAAACGATCCATGATCCAGGTCATTGGTGAAGAGGGTATTGAGCTTTTTTACGCCCTTTTCAACCAAAACATCGAATATCTCTTCAGTCAGCTCGGCATTGGCCTCAGCGATCAGCTCACCGGTCTCTTTGTCGACCACGTTGTGAGCCAGCACTTTGCCAACGATAAAATCCCGAGGGACATCCAGCTTTTTAACACCGGCCTTTTCCAGCTCACGGATATGACGGGCAGTAATCCGGCGACCCGCCTCAACGATAACCTGATCTCCCGTTTTGATATCAAAAGTCACGGTCTCGCCACGCAGACGTTCCGGCACGAGATCAACCTTCAATGTCCGCTTGGTCAGACTGAAGGTATCGGTTTCGAAGAACATTTCGATAATCTGCTCAGCATCGAAACCCAAAGCGCGTAAAAGAATGGTGGCCGGCAGCTTGCGGCGACGATCTATACGGACAAAGACATTGTCTTTGGGGTCAAATTCGAAATCGAGCCAGGAACCACGGTAGGGGATCACTCGGGCAGAAAACAATAACTTGCCCGAAGAGTGCGTCTTACCCCGATCATGATCAAAAAAGACACCTGGGGAGCGATGCAGTTGTGAAACGATGACACGCTCGGTACCGTTAATCACAAAGGTGCCGGTATCGGTCATCAAGGGCAGTTCGCCCATGTAGACTTCCTGCTCACGGATATCCTTTACAACCTTGGAACCCGCCGGTGCCTCTTTATCGTAGATCACCAGTCGCACTAAAACGCGCAGAGGTGCAGCGTAGGTAGTGCCGCGCAGTTGGCATTCGCGTACGTCAAAAACGGGTTCGCCCAGTTTGTAATTCACATATTCGAGGACTGCATTCCCGGAATAACTGGTAATCGGCATAACCGATTTAAAGGCCGCATGCAGACCGACGTCCTGACGCTCATTCGGCGCGACGCCATCCTGCAGAAAATCCCGATAAGAATCGATCTGAGTCGCCAGAAGAAACGGAACTTCCAGAATGCTGGGACGTTTGCCGAAGTCTTTGCGGATACGCTTTTTTTCGGTGAAAGAATAGGCCATGCTGCCATCCCTCAGTGTCGTTGGCTTTGTGGTTACGGTGTCGGTCTCAACATCCCGCTGGGAACATCAACCGCATCGATCTCATTCCTGATTTTTGGCTCAGGGAACCTAACGCCGGGTGCTATCTATCGTACCCGGACAACAAGCGGGAAAGGGCCGGCAGCGTAAAGCCACCAGCCCCAATTCCGCCTGTTTACAGACGTAGAGCAGAGAATCTTATTTGATCTCAGCTTTGGCGCCTGCCTCTTCCAACTGCTTCTTGACCTCTTCGGCCTCATCCTTGCTAACACCTTCCTTCAAAGTGGTCGGTGCACCTTCAACAGCTTCCTTGGCTTCTTTCAGACCTAAACCGGTGATAGCACGAACAGCTTTGATGACGGCAATCTTGTTGCCACCGATCTCGGCCAGCACCACGTCGAACTCGGTCTTCTCTTCAGCGGCAGCCTCAGCGCCACCGGCAGCGGCAGGTGCGGCTGCTACGGCAGCTGCGGCACTGACACCAAACTTCTCTTCCATTGCCTCGATCAAACCGACAACGTCCATCACAGACATTTCAGCAATCGCCTCGAGGATCTCTTCTTTAGAAACGGCCATTGTTAAACTCCAATAAATTGATTAGCACGATATAGATATAGGTAAAGCCGATCAGGCCGCCTCTTTGGCGTCCTTGATCGCAGCCACAGTCCGGACCAGCTTGCCGGGCACCTCGTTCATGGTGCGAGCCAGCTTCTCTACCGGTGCCTTCATCAAAGCCATCAGCATGCTGATTGCTTGATCATAGGTCGGCAGCTTGGCCAGAACGTCGATCTCATTGGGGGCAAGCATCTTACCGCCAATAGACACCATTCTGACTTCGAGAAGCTTATGCTCCTTGGCAAAGTCCTTAATAACGCGGGCGGCAGCTCCCGGATCTTCCTGCGAAAAGGCGAGGATCAAAGGACCCGTCATCCCTTCCTGCATGCAGGCAAACTCGGTATCTTCCACGGCACGCCTGGCCAGGGAATTTTTGACTACACGCAGGTAGACGCCATTGTTGCGCGCTTCACGACGCAACGCTGTCATCTCCTCGACAGTCAATCCCCTGTACTCAGCGGCAACCGCGGAAAGCGCACTGCTGGCTACGTCACTGACTTCGGCAACGATGGTTTTCTTTTGCTCAAGGTTGAGTGCCAAAACTCGTTACCTCCTGATAATGGGAAGACTTGCAAGTCGCCCAACAACACACCGTGACACCTAAAAGTGTCACACCATAACGCGCACCATCACCAGGAAAAATCCTGACTGGGGGTGCACTATCTGCGCAGGCAATCATTAAGCATGTCAACCACGCGCCTGCGGTCTTTGACAGCACCGGAAAACCGGCACCCCAAAGTTCACTAAAGCATCCCGACTACGGCCAAGCCGTAATCGACACGCACTTACAATCAAACAGCTAAAGACGACTGATCCAAAACCAGTCCTGGACCCATAGTAGAAGAGACTGTCACCTTTTTCAGATAGACACCCTTCGCGGAACTGGGTTTGGCCTTCACCAGAGCCGCCAACAGAGATTCCAGATTTTCTTTCAGCTTCTGCGGCTCAAAATCAATCTTGCCGATCGCGCAATGAATGATGCCCGCCTTGTCGGTACGATAACGCACCTGTCCAGCCTTGGCGTTCTGCACGGCTTCCGCCACGTTTGGCGTCACGGTCCCCACTTTTGGGTTCGGCATCAGTCCACGAGGACCGAGAATTTGCCCCAGCTGACCAACCACTCTCATGGCATCGGGAGAGGCGACAACAACATCAAAATCCATCTTGCCGCCTTTGATCTCTTCGGCCAAATCCTCGAAACCGATGATATCGGCTCCTGCCTCTTTGGCAGCATCTGCGTTCGCGCCCTGGGCAAAGACCGCGACCCGCACTGTTTTGCCAATACCATGCGGCAATACCGAAGCACCGCGAACCACTTGGTCCGACTTCTTGGCGTCGACCCCAAGATTGATACTGACATCCACAGACTCGGCAAACTTAACGGAAGATATTTCTTTCAGCAGACCGAAGGCCTCTTCGGCCGCATAGGACTTACCGGACTCAACCTTTTCACGAATGACTTTTGCACGCTTGCTCAATTTAGCCATGACTTACTCCACCCCCTCAACATCGAGCCCCATCTGCCGGGCGCTGCCAGCAATGGTACGAACCGCTGCATCCATATCCGCTGCAGTGAGGTCAGGCATCTTAATGTTGGCAATCTCTTCCAGCTGCGCACGGGTCACCGTGCCAACCTTGACAGTGTTCGGCGTGGCGCTTCCCTTCGGCAAACCCATCGCTTTTTTCAGCAATACGGAAGCCGGCGGCGTCTTAGTAATAAAGGTGAAAGAGCGATCACTGTAGACGGTAATCACCACAGGAATCGGCAGACCCTTCTCTACGCTCTGGGTCTTGGCATTGAACGCCTTGCAGAACTCCATGATATTTACACCGTGCTGGCCCAACGCAGGACCAACAGGAGGACTTGGATTAGCTTCACCAGCCTTCACCTGAAGCTTGATGTAAGCCATTATCTTCTTAGCCATGTATACCTCTCAGTCGGGTGCTGACGCTGCGGACTCTCACCGCAGCTCCCCGATTCAATTATTGAGCTGATGCGTATGGGTTGTCAGTTTTACCGGGCAGCTCATCACCGGCGCAACGCAATAGACCCAATACCCAAATTTTCGTTCCAGGCGCTAGCCCTTCTCCACTTGTGCAAATTCCAGGTCCACAGGAGTGGAGCGACCAAAAATAAGCACCGATACTTTCAAACGACTCTTGTCGTAGTCGACTTCTTCGACCACGCCAGTAAAGTCATTGAACGGACCATCGACGACTCGCACCACCTCTCCCGGCTCAAACAACACCTTCGGACGCGGCTTCTCGACACCCTCCTGCATGCGATGCAGGATAGCCTCCGCCTCTTTGTCCGAGATCGGCGCCGGGCGGTCACCGGTACCGCCGATAAAACCCATCACCTTCGGCACATCCTTGACCAGATGCCAGGTATCGTCGGTCATATCCATCTGTACCAGCACATAACCCGGGAAAAATTTCCGTTCGCTACGACGCTGCTGACCGGCACGCATCTCCACAACTTCCTCAGTAGGAACCAGGATCTCGCCAAACTTATCCTGCATGCCATAACGCTCGATGCGCTCTGTCAGCGACCGCTGAACCTGCGACTCGAAGCCGGAATAGGCGTGCACCACATACCAACGCATTGCCATACTGCCTCCTTAGCCCGTTCCGGTCAGGGCCTTGAGAATCGCACCCAGCATCATATCGAACAACCACAGCACAATACCCATGACCAGCACCATGACAAAAACGATCAATGTGGTTTGAACCGTTTCCTGACGACCCGGCCAAACCACCTTGCGCACCTCTACTTTCGCTGCAGAGGCAAAATCCCATACTGTCCGGCCCACCGCCGTCTGATAGACGATAAAGGTTGCCAGACCAACCAGAGCCAGCAGCCCAAGGACTCGCAGCAACTGCGAATAGGCATCTAAAAAGTAGAAGCCGAGAATTGCACCCACAACAATCGCCACCGCCAGTATTAGCTTGACGGTATCGAAGCCGGATGCCTCAACCTGGGTATTCGCACTCATATATTCTGCATGCCGAAAAAATGGCAGGCCAAGAGGGAATCGAACCCCCAACCTGCGGTTTTGGAGACCGCTGCTCTACCAATTGAGCTATTGGCCTAAAAAGTTAAAAACGGGGAGCGATCCAAGACCGCGCCCCGCACACTCTATCTCTCGATTACTCGATGATTTTGGATACCACACCGGCACCAACAGTCCTGCCGCCCTCACGTATCGCAAAGCGAAGGCCCTCTTCCATCGCGATCGGCGCTATCAGCTTGACGACCATCTTGACGTTGTCGCCAGGCATGACCATCTCTACGCCCTCCGGCAGGTCACAGGCACCCGTGACGTCTGTGGTACGAAAGTAAAACTGTGGACGGTAGTTGCTGAAAAACGGCGTGTGTCGTCCACCCTCTTCCTTGCTCAGTACGTACACTTCACACTCAAAATGGGTGTGCGGGGTAATGCTGCCCGGGTGTGCCAGTACTTGTCCACGCTCGACTTCGTCTCGCTTGGTTCCACGCAACAGGACGCCCACGTTGTCGCCCGCTTCGCCCTGATCCAGCAGCTTGCGGAACATCTCAACACCGGTACAGGTGGTCTTGGTGGTATCTTTGATACCCACAATCTCAATCTCTTCACCGACCTTGACGACGCCGCGCTCTATGCGTCCTGTCACCACGGTGCCACGACCTGAGATGGAAAATACGTCCTCGATCGGCATCAGGAAGGCACCGTCTACCGCACGCTCCGGCTCCGGAATGTAGCTGTCCAGTGCTTCGACCAGCTTGTCGATGGACTGACTGCCGATCTCTGAAGTATCGCCTTCCAGCGCTTTCAGCGCCGAACCGGTGATGATCGGGGTGTCGTCGCCGGGGAATTCGTAGCTGTCGAGCAGCTCACGCACTTCCATCTCCACCAGTTCCAACAGCTCTTCGTCGTCCACCATGTCCGCCTTGTTCAGGTAGACCACAATGTAGGGTACGCCAACCTGACGCGACAGCAGGATGTGCTCTCGGGTCTGCGGCATGGGGCCGTCTGCGGCTGAAACCACCAGGATCGCGCCGTCCATCTGCGCCGCACCGGTGATCATGTTCTTGACGTAGTCAGCATGTCCCGGGCAGTCAACGTGGGCGTAGTGGCGCGTATCTGACTCGTATTCCACGTGGGAGGTCGCGATGGTAATACCACGCTCACGCTCTTCCGGGGCATTATCAATCTGGTCAAATGCTCGCTGCTCGCCGCCATACTTGGCCGCTTGTACCGTGGTGATGGCCGCTGTCAGCGTGGTCTTGCCGTGGTCTACGTGACCAATCGTGCCCACATTGACATGCGGCTTTGTGCGTTCGAATTTTTCCTTGGACATGAGTATTCTCCAGGTGCTCTATTGTATAAAGATAAATTCACGCGCTTCCGCACGCCGTTGTCAAATGGAGCCCAGAAGCAGATTTGAACTGCCGACCTCACCCTTACCAAGGGTGTGCTCTACCAACTGAGCTATCTGGGCAAAATTCGCCTTTAATCCCTTGTCCCCCTCAGGGACATGCCCACTGGGATCACAATAAACGGCAGCCATACTCTTACAAGACCGCCGCCACACCACACTACATTTATATAGTGTGTAAATTTTGGAGCGGGTGATGGGAATCGAACCCACGTATTCAGCTTGGAAGGCTGAAGTTCTACCATTGAACTACACCCGCGCTGCCAAGCGACGCATCGCTCACCACAACCGCTAACAACTTCTATACTAGGGAGGGGGGAATAACTCCCGGCCTACTGCCATCCGCCCTCCGGGCCGCCGCGCCTTGCGCAACGTTCGATGCCGTCTGTAGCGGCATCGTCGAACCTCATATTGGTTCGCTTCCTCCTCCGCTGAACAGCGCGGAGGTTATATCGGGACAAACGATCAATCCGACCGTTTTCCCAACTTCACCTGGTGGAGGGGGGAGGATTCGAACCTCCGAAGGCGGAGCCGTCAGATTTACAGTCTGATCCCTTTGGCCACTCGGGAACCCCTCCTAGCGAGAGCCGGGCATTCTGACGCCTCACCCCGCCAAAGTCAATACAACAACATCAACAATTTCCTGTCTAACCCTTGAGCCACCAAAAGAGCCAAACCACCACCTTCAAATCTCATGTTATGGAATGCAAATCTAGCTATCAGGGCTTGCAGCTCCGGCCATTTACCTCTTTACTAGACCCACACTGAAATATCACAAGCAACTCGATGAAAATAACCCCTCTATACACCCTGGCTGTACTCGGCATTTTTCTTCATGGCTGCGCATCGCCTACGATTAACCACGTACCTGACAAAGATTTGTCCAGCAAAACCGTTCCTGATCAGCAACAAGCCCCCAAGAAGCAAGTGAATGGCGCCACACCTGCGCTCATCTATAACACCCTTGCCGGTGAAATTGCAGCCCAACGGGGTGATTCCAGCCTGGCGTTTGACTATGCATACAAAGCCGCCATCGAAACACGCAATGCAAAATCTGCCGAAAGAGCCACCGGCCTGGGTCTGCAGGCCAATCAGCCACAACAGGCACTCAAAGCCGCAAAGCTATGGATCGAAATCGCCCCAAACTCCCTTAAGGCACATCAGATATCTGCCATTCTAAATACTCGTTTACAGGACCTGCCAGCCACTATCCGTCATCTTCAACGCGTGGTTGAGATTGCCAATGCGCAGGGACAATCCGGTTATCTGCAGGCAGCTGCCATCACCGAAAAGGCGGCTTCAGCACCTCAGTCCCTAGCGATTATGCAGCAATTGATTCCAGCTGAAAGCGAGGATCCTGACGCCCTCTATGCTTTGGCATTGACTGCCAGCAGAGCGAAACAGATGCAACTCGCCGGGGAGTACGTCGATCGCTCACTACGCTTCAAACCTAAAGCTACGAATGCCCTGATACTCAAGGCACATGCATTGATAGCCTCAAACAAAAAAGAGGCCGGACTCAATTTCCTTGCACAAACGGTCGAGGAATCCCCCGACAACCTAACGCTACGCAATGCTTATGCACGAACTTTGGTGGATCTCAATGAAGCGGAGCCGGCCCTTGCTCAGTACCAGATTCTCCACCGTCAACAACCAGAAAACCCAGACACGCTTTATGCCCTGGGCATCCTGTCAATACAGCTCGAGAGGCTGGATGAGGCGAAAAGCCATCTGAAAAAACTTGTGGAAAAGCGCCAGCGCGGCAATGAAGCCAGTTACTATCTTGGCGTGATCTCTGAAGAGCAGAAGCAATGGGAAACTGCCCTTGACTGGTACAGCCGCGTGGAGGGAGACAAGCAACCAGACGCTCAGGTCCGCATCGCTAAGATACTGGCTGACAGCGGCAGCCTTGACGAGGCCCGGGAAACGCTGCAAAGGCTACGCGTCAATCAGTCGCATCATCACCTCAAATTCTACATGATCGAGGCAGAACTCCTGCGGGACAACCTTCAATTTGAGGCCGCTCACGAAGTCTATACCAAAGCGATGGAACTGTTCGAGGACAACACCGAACTGCTCTATGCACGAGGCCTGAATGCTGCCGACATGAATCGTGTGGACCTGCTCGAGCAGGACTTGCGCAAGATCCTCGCCACACAACCCGACCATGCAGACGCGCTGAATGCTTTGGGTTATACACTGGCAGACAAAACAGACCGGCTGGAAGAAGCCAAGGCCTACATCGAACGGGCGCTTAGCATGAAGCCCGATAATCCTGCCATTCTCGACAGTTTGGGCTGGGTCGAGTTTCGCATGGGCAACCTACAGATGGCACGCGACTATCTGCAGAAAGCTGCGACACTCAGTCCGGATGCTGAGATCGCGTCCCACTTGGGTGAAGTGTTGTGGCAGCTGGGAGAGCGGGAGCAGGCCAAGGCAATCTGGAAATCGGCCAACGACAGAGAACCGAAGAATCGTTTCATCAAGCCTGTCATGCAGAGACTGGGTGTGGATAACTGAAGCCGGATGTCGGACCTGACCTGGCCAGCGCCGGCCAAACTGAACCTGATGCTGCGCATCACGGGTAGAAGACCCGATGGCTACCACACCCTGCAGACAGTCTTTCAGTTCCTCGATACAGGTGATGAGTTAGATTTTCATCTGCGTGACGACGGCCAAATTCATCTTGATAATCCGATCGACGGCGTACCGGCCACATCAGACCTCTGCTACCAGGCCGCAATAGCCCTGCAACAAAGGAGTGGCTGTAAAATCGGCGCCACCATTGAGCTCCGTAAACATTTGCCTATGGGGGGAGGACTCGGCGGTGGAAGCTCCGACGCCGCGACCACCCTTGTCGCCCTCAACCAACTATGGGGTTGCGGCCTGGAAAGCCACGAACTGCAATCGATAGGCCTGCAATTGGGTGCTGATGTACCAATTTTCATACATGGACAGGCCGCCTGGGCCGAAGGTGTCGGTGATAAATTTGTCGATATTGATCCACCTACCGCCTGGTATCTGGTTCTGATTCCTGACTGTCATGTCTCTACTGCAGAAATCTTTAGCCAACCTGATTTGACACGCCACTCACCCGGGATCAAAATACGCGACTTTCTTGAGGGCGACAGCCGCAATGACTGCCTGCCCGTGGTTCGCCGACGCTACCCCAAGGTGGCCGAGGCATTGGACTGGCTGAACCAGTTTGCCGCCGCCCGACTAACCGGCACCGGCGCCTGCGTGTTCGCCGCCTTTGCCGATGAACAACATGCCAGGGCAGCTCATCAGCAGCTGCCGGCAGAGCTTGAAGGTTTTGTTGCGCGGGGCATCAATCGCTCCCCGCTGCTGGAAAGACTCCAGCACGATGAGCACTAAATTTGGGGCGTCGCCAAGCGGCCAGGCACCGGGTTTTGATCCCGGCATACGTAGGTTCGAATCCTACCGCCCCAGCCATTTTATAGCCGTCCACCCATGATATAGGGGATACAGATCGTGCCCGCCACTGCCATGATGGTCTTCTCCGGTAACGCCAATCCGGAACTGACCCGCGAAATCGCTACCCATATGAACCTCCCACTCGGCAAGATGCAAGTCGGTCGCTTCAGCGATGGTGAGGTGATGGCGGAGATCCATGAAAATGTACGCGGACGGGACGTTTTCATCGTTCAGCCTACGTCGGCGCCCACCAATGAAAACCTGATGGAACTGCTGGTGATGATTGATGCCATGCGCTGGTCATCAGCCAAGCGTATCACCGCAGTCATCCCCTATTTCGGTTATGCACGCCAGGATCGCCGTCCCCGCTCGGCACGAGTGCCGATTACGGCACGCCTTGCCGCCAAGATGATCGCCACGGCGGGTGCCGATCGTGTTCTTACGGTGGACCTGCATGCGGATCAGATTCAAGGCTTCTTCGATATCCCAGTCGATAACGTCTATGCCTCACCGATTTTATTGGGTGATGTATGGCGCCAGAAGCACCCGGACATCGTCGTTGTCTCTCCTGACGTCGGCGGTGTCGTCCGCGCCCGGGCTTTGGCCAAACGCCTGGATGATGCGGAACTCGCGATTATCGATAAACGACGCCCCCGCCCCAACGAGGCCAAGGTGATGAACATCATCGGCAAAGTGGAAGGGCGCAGCTGTGTTTTGATCGACGACCTGGTAGACACCGCCGGTACACTCTGCCAGGCCGCAGCCGCACTAAAAGAGCATGGCGCCGCGAAAGTATTGGCCTACTGTACCCACCCGGTACTCTCAGGCCCCGCTGTCACCAACCTGAGCAATTCACAACTGGACGAGCTGGTGGTAACCAACACCATTCCCCTCTCTGACGAGGCCCGGCAATGTTCGAATATCCGTCAAGTGAGTATCGCTGAACTGCTGGCAGAGACCATGAGGCGCATCAGTAACGAAGAATCAGTCAGCTCCCTCTTTATCGACTAAGCTACTGACATTCCAGTACGTCCTGACGCTTTGCGTGCATCCTGCGCCCGCTCGTATCCCATTCACCTTCCTAAATACGCCAGATGCGTGGAGACATCCATGACTGATCGCCATGACGAAGAACTCGATGCCGAGATCAATCTAGCCGCCCTCGAATACCATGAGCAACCCCAACCCGGAAAGATCGCGATCCATGTAACCAAGCCCAACAAGACCCAGCGCGACCTCTCCCTGGCCTACACACCCGGTGTTGCAGAGCCGGTGCGCAAGATCCACGAAGATCCGGAGAGCGCCTACCGATATACCGCCAAGGGTAACCTTGTGGCAGTGATTACCGACGGCAGCGCTGTCCTCGGCCTGGGCAATGTGGGTCCACTGGCGAGTAAACCCGTCATGGAAGGTAAGGGGGTGCTGTTCAAACACTTTGCCGACATCGATGTCTTCGATATCGAAGTGAATGCCAAGCGGCCTCAGGAGTTCATCGAGACCGTCATGCGCATCGCCCCCACTTTTGGCGGTATCAATCTGGAGGACATAGCTGCCCCCCACTGCTTTGAAATCGAACAGTCCCTGATCGAACAACTCGACATACCGGTCTTTCATGACGACCAACACGGTACCGCCATCATTGCCGCAGCGGGATTGATTAATGCGCTGGAACTTCAGGGCAAAACGCTGGAAGACGCCAAAGTCACCATTCTGGGTGCCGGCGCTGCGGGTATCGCCATCGTCCGCCTGCTCACCAGCATGGGGGCTCATCGTAACAATATCTTCGTGGTGGATCGCGGCGGTATTATCCATACCCAACGCAAGGACCTGAATCCCTTCAAGTGGGGTGTTGCAGCAGATACTGAGAAACGCACCTTGGAAGATGCCATGGCGGACTGCGATATCTTTATCGGCGTTTCAGGCCCCAACCTGGTCAGTCGGGAAATGCTGGCCAGCATGGCGCCCAATCCTATTGTCTTCGCCCTTTCCAACCCGGTCCCCGAGATCCGTCCAAAAGTTGTGGCCAGTGTGCGTGATGATGTCATCATGGCCACCGGTCGTAGCGACTATCCCAATCAGGTCAACAATGTGCTGGGATTTCCATTCATCTTTCGTGGCGCACTGGATGTAAGGGCCTCACGCATTAACGAAGATATGCAGATTGCTGCGGTTCACGCTCTCAAAGACCTGACTCATGAACCAGCACCCCAGGATGTATTGGAAGCCTATGACCTTACAGAACTGGCTTTTGGCCCCGATTACATCATCCCGAAACCACTCGACCCACGACTCAGGTCCCGTGTATCTGCTGCTGTTGCAAGGGCTGCAGTGGAGAGTGGTGTGGCAAGGGCGCCCTATCCGGCAGATTACCCGTCATTCGTTTAATCTGCCTCCACATCGTTTCATAATTTACAAAAAAAGTGGTTTTTCACAGCAATTCACCCAAATCGAGGCTGCTTTATAGAAAAGAGCCATCCAGAACTGGAAAAAAAACCAGATCCTGATAGAATCGCGCGTCCGCTCACATTCTCAGCGGTATGTGCGTCGCTTTGGTCGCGAAGCGACGTTTCCTTAAATCGAATCAATTAGTTAACGGGAGATCGTCATGTCTGCCAATTTTGAAGTTATTGCCCAGTCTCGGATCGATACAGGGAAAGGTGCGAGCCGCCGCCTGCGTCGTTCCGGTCAGGTACCGGGCATCGTCTATGGTGCTCACAAAGAGCCAACCATGATCAGCCTCTTACACCATGAGATGATCCATGCACTGCAAAACGAGGCTTTCTACTCCAGCCTGCTGACACTGAAACTGGATGACAAACCTGAGACCGTGGTCATCAAAGATCTGCAGCGTCATCCGGCCAAGCCCTTCATTCTGCACGTGGATTTCCAGCGCGTGCAGGCTGACGAGAAGATCCGTCTGCATGTGCCTATCCACTTCACCAACGAAGAGACCTGTCCCGGCATCAAGTCTGGAGGACAAGCCAGTCACGTCATGGCTGACGTGGAGATCAGCTGTCTACCTAAAGATCTGCCGGAGTTCATTGAGATCGACATGTCCAGCCTGGAGATGGGTGCCATCATTCACGCTTCCGAGCTGACGCTGCCTGCAGGTGTCGAACTGGCTGCCAGCGATAGTGCTGAAGACCCCATCGTGCTCACCATCCACACCGCTCACAGAAGTGAAGAGGAAGAAATGGAAGGGGAAAGCGAAGCGGCAGGTGAAGGTGAAGCTGAAACCGGAGAGGAAGGGACCGAATAATCCTCTAGCAGTGGGAGGGCAGCGGCCCTCCCGTTGCCCCCTTCGTCATGACTACCCCCCCCATCAAACTCATCGTCGGCCTGGGCAACCCGGGCAACGATTACGAGGCGACCCGACACAATACCGGCTTTTGGTTTGTCGACCGCCTCGCACAACGCCACAACCAGCTCTTCAAGACCGAATCCAGACACCACGGACAAATCTGTAAGCTATTGATCCATAGTCAGGAATGCCGGCTATTAAAACCAACAACCTTCATGAACCGCAGTGGCCAATCCGTTTCCAGTCTGGCCAACTATTTCCGCATTACACCGGAGGAAATCCTCGTTGCCCATGACGAATTGGATCTGCTCTCAGGCGAGATTCGCCTGAAAACCGGTGGTGGACACGCCGGACACAATGGCCTGCGAGATATCATGAGCGCACTGGGCAGCCGGGAATTTCATCGCTTGAGAATCGGCATCGACCAACCCAACCGGCGAGGTCCGGGGGTAGACTTTGTACTCGGCCGGCCATCTAAGGTGGAACGTGAAGCGATCATGGACGGCATAGACCGTGCCATAGATTGCATGGAAGATGTGATTTCCGGACGCCTTCAGCAAGCCATGAATCAACTCCATACCCGCCGCTAAAGACAATTCCGCAAACCCTTTCAGCAACCATCATTTCTGGATTTTCTCCCATATCCCATCGATCCAATCACCGGGAATTCAGGCGTATGGGGTCACAAACCCAGCCATTCCGTTGGCTATATATTATGAAATGCTTATAATCTAAATATATCACTCAGTTATTTGAGACTGGAGCACAATTTACTCATGTCACTGTTTCACAAGGCACTCTATCTGCTGACACTGCTGGCTGCCAATGCCCTGGCGGGACCCAGCGAGCCGGAAGCTATCGAATTACTGCGCAATAGCGAGGCACTGATGCGCTCGGATGCAACTGTTGCCGAGTACCGGGTCGACATCATCCGTCCCGACTGGCAGCGCAGCATGACATTTCGCAGCCATGATGACATGCGTGACAACCGATTCCGCATGGAAATTCTCTCTCCCCGCAAAACCAAAGGCACAGTGTTTCTCAAAGTCGACAATACGCTCTCCATGTACCTGCCCAAGCTGAAACGCCGGATTAATATCTCTCCTGCCATGATGCAGGATCCTTGGATGGGTTCCGACTTCAACAACCAGGACCTGTTGGAAACCGACTCGCTGATCGATGATTACAGCCACCGGATCATCGAGCGTGAAGGCGAAGGTGATCAGGCCATTATCACCATCGAATCAATTCCTTCTCCGACCGCAACTGTGACCTGGAAGAAATTGCTACAGCGTATTCGGGCCGACGGCATGCCTCTGGAGCTCGAATACCACTGTAAAACAAGGGCCAACCGCCACATGGTATTCGACCGCTTTCAAGAGATGGATGGGCGAGTCATTCCCACACGCTGGACCATGAGGCCACTGGACAGTGAAGGTAAGCGGACCGTCATTACCCTGACAGCCATTGAATTCAACGCCAGTTTCAAAGACTCTCTCTTTACCCCTGAAGTCAGGGGTGCCAAACCTAAGCCCTAGTCAGACTCGTTTATGCCTGCGTCACGCCACCCAATCAATCGGATGACATTGGCAGTAGCGCTGCGAAATCTCCTCGGGCATCTGCCGAGAACCCTGCTGACTGTCGGCGCCATTGCCGTGGGCCTTGCCTCATTGATCTTTCTCTGGAGTTTCAACGAGGGACTGCACCAGAACATGCTGGGTAATTTTCAGAGAGCCATTATCGGTTCAGTGCAGATCCATCACGAGGGATTTTTCCAGCAGCCTGAGCTTTCGGGATATATTCGAAATCCGCAAAAAGTGACAGAGGTGTTGGAGAAAAACGGCTTAAATGACTTTAGCAGGCGCCTGGAATCTTTCGGTCTCGCAGCATCAGACGAAACCACTGAAGGTGTGATGTTGATCGGCATGGACCCTATCACGGAGCCCCGGGTCACAGAGCTGGAAAAACGCATCGGCATCGGCCGCTTTCTTCAACCTGAAGACAGCTACTCACTGATCCTTGGTGCCACCACAGCCAATAATCTCAGGGTCAAACTGGGCGACCAAGTCATCATTGTCGGCTACGACCGTTATGGTGTAATGGTGGCAGAGTCCTTCACCCTCATCGGCATCATCACCAGTGGTGAAATGGGACTCGATCGCGGTATGGCGTTAACCAGCCTGGAGACGCTGCAGGAGATGGTCGATATGCCAGGCCAGGTCACGACCTTTGCCATCAACATTCCACAGAAGAGCATTGATAAATCAGTTTCAGCGCTGAAAGCCCAGTTACTGGATGAGTCCTTGGAAATTATGCCCTGGCATGTCATGTTTCCAGTCATGAAAGAGTGGGTCACGCTACACAATGGTTTCCTGTATCTCTTCATCGGTGTGGTGCTGTTTATCGTGGTGGCAGGAGAACTCAACACACTGCTGCTCTCCATGCTCGAACGAACGCGGGAGTTCGGTGTTTTCATGGCCATCGGTACAACCCGGCAGGAAGTGGCTGCGCTGCTGATCACCGAGGCGCTCTTCATCGGTATCCTCGGCACCATCACCGGCTTGATCCTGGGCTTGATCACGGTCCTCCTCACTGGAGTCACCGGTATCGATCTCTCTATCCTACTCGGTTCAACCTCACGCTTTTATGTGGACCCGCTGATCTACCCACAGCTAGAGCTTGACCGCCTGGGCATCACCATCAGCGCCATCTTGATCGCTTCAGTGGCAGCCGGTCTCTACCCGGCTTGGCGCGCCAGTCTTCTGCAACCGGCGGAGGCCATTCGTAATGGCTGAGAGCACTCGACTGGGACTGATGACCTATCTGCTGCTTGCCGTGCGCAATCTGATGCGCAACCAACGCCGCACCACCATCACACTATTGACCATGATCTTCGGCATTGCGGTGTTGACCCTCCTGAGCGCACTCAATGACGGTTGGCTGAGTCAGATGAAAACCAACTTCATCCTCAGCTATACAGGGCATGCGCAGATTCATGCGAAAGGCTTCGAAGCCTCACAGAACCTGCGTGACAGAATCACCGACCCGGAAGAAGTAACCCGGCTGATGCAGAGTTACCCGGAGATCCTCGGCTGGACCCAACGTATCCGTACCTCGGGACTGGCCTCTGTGGGCGGTGGCAGCGCCGGTATTCAAATTATGGCCACCGATTCGGAGCAGGAGACCTGGGTCACGTCGATTCATGAACATGTCACCAAGGGAACCTGGCTCAGGCCAGGCATGTCACAGGACCTGCTACTCGGTGCGACAGTGGCCGATACCATCGGTGCCAGCCTGGGAGACCGCGTAATCTTGATGGCCCAGCGCCCTGCGGGCGAGATGGTCTCCGAAGTTTTCTATCTGCGTGGAATTCTCGAAACAGGCGCACCTCAGATAGACCGTACCCTCGCCCTGATCCCGCTCAACACCGCCCAAGTCTGGCTTAAGATGGGCCAATCCATTACCGATATCGTTGTACGCGCTGATCGACATGAAAATACGGACTTGGTCGTCCGCCTTTTTGCTCAACAACTCTCTGACCAGACCTACGAAATCATGCCCTGGCAGGAACTCGACCCAATGGTACGGCAGTGGCTGGAATTCAGTGATGCCTACGGCCTGGTGATTATCCTTGTGGTGGTGATCCTGGTACTGGTGGAGATACTCAATACCATGCTGATCTCACTTCATGAAAGACATAAGGAGCTTGGCGTCATCGTGGCAATCGGCACCACCCGATTTCAGATATTTTCCATGCTACTCTTAGAGGCCGTACTCTTGATCTTTATCGGCGCCAGCCTCGGCTATTTGGCGGGCAGTCTGCTGGTCTACTCGCTTTCAGGATCCGGCATCGACCTCTCAGGATATGCAAATGCCTTTCAATTTTTCTATATGAACCCAGTGATCTATCCGGACCTGACGACCGATTCGGCGATCCGTATACTTGGCACAACATTGGTAGCGGCCCTACTGGCCGGTGTCTATCCTGCCTGGAAAGCCACCCGTCTCTCACTCAGCCAAGCGTTGCGCATCCAATAGACGGGCCGGAAAGATCATCCATGACTAGCATCATCAAGACACATGACCTGCATAAATGCTACTGGGTAGGCACCATGCCACACCCGGCACTGCACGGCATCAATCTCGATATCAAACAGGGAGAGTTCGCGGTTCTCGCAGGTCGCTCCGGTTCAGGAAAAAGCACGCTACTCAATATTATCGGCGCTCTGGAGTCGGCTGACAGCGGCAGCGTCGAGGTATTCGGCCAAAACATTCTTGAAATGACACAGGACCAGCGCACCCGTTTTCGGCTGCACAACATCGGTTTTGTATTCCAGGCCTACAACCTGATTCGAGTTTTCAGCGCCCGGGAAAATATCGCCTATGTTTGCCAATTACAGGGCAAGAGCAAGGAAGAGAGTCTGGAGATTGCCAATCATTGGTTGCGAGAGGTCGAAATCGAACACCTGGGCTATCGGAGACCGGACCAGCTCTCCGGCGGACAACAACAGCGGGTTGCCATTGCCCGTGCGCTTGCCTCTGATCCAAAAATCATTCTAGCAGACGAACCCACTGCCAATCTCGATACCCAGACGGGTCGCAACCTGATCCATCTGATGCAGGATCTCAATCAACGCCTGGGGACGACATTTCTTATCTCATCTCATGATCCGGATGTGAAAGAAGCGGCAAGCCGACTGATTAAACTGGCCGACGGCCAGATTGTCGATGAGTGGAGCACTATCCCGAAAACACCCACTTCCATCTACAGTGATTGTCCTGTTCAGAACATGCCATTTGGAGAGAGGGTGCAATTCATGATCAAACGGTTAATCCGCTGGCGCCGGATCCGTAAACCATCAAAGAAAAACCGCAGGCGTTCCTGATCAGATAGTTTGCAGATTTCGTGTGACAGAAAAAAGCCGGCTCCAGGCCGGCTTGATTCATCGCGAGGTTAACTGTCAGCCCTAGTAATCCCCAAAAACAAACTTGGGTTTCAGCCAGGCAACCATCATGGGAAGAATAGTCAACGCGGTCACCACATCAATCAACAACGCCTGACTGATGTAGATACCCAATCCCCAAGTATTGGCGAGGTCGGTGTTCAGTAGCGGCACGAAACAACCGAGCAGCACAATCACCGAGATAATGACAGCCGAACCTGTGGTATTCAGGGTATTGATCAACGAAGCCTGCCAATCTCCCTGGGTATTCTGCATCTCTTCTTTCAAACGCGACATCATGTAGATGCCGTAGTCGATACCCAAGCCCATAGCGATACTCAGGGCCACTTGCAGATGGAACGCCAAAGTGCCGGACCAATTTTTAACCACGGTCATGTAGCCGCCCAATCCATACTGTGCATACAGGGTAATAAACAGCAGCACCATCAGAATGGAGGAAACAGCAAATGAGCGGAAGATCAATGTAGCGATGACGAACACGGCTGCGGCTGTCAGTAAGGGTCCTGTCAGCCAATTATCCACTGCCACCTCGCGGGTTGCCTCAGTTGCGCCGAGAAAACCACCCATCGCAGGCCTGACATAACCGGGACCCTCCATGGAGAGTGCATCGGTATCACCGGCTAGATTGGTCTCCGGCCCTGAGCGCAGACCAAAGTTAACCTGTCGGAAACCGGGATCGTTCTTGTGATCCTCGATGTACTGCTGGATATCCATAGTGACCTGGTGAGTCTCAATCGGGTCCATGGTATTGATGAATCCCATCACCACACCCTCGTTCCAGTTCTTCATCACGAAGGAGTCCATGTCACCCTCTTCCGTCATCGTCTCCAACAGACCGTTGTAGAGCTGGACGATATCATCACCGCTCCGGTCGTCCTCAGCGTCGAGGGAACGCAGCTTTTTAGAAGTGGGAATATAGAGGTCCTTGATATCCGGCTGTTCACCCGGCTCCGCAGTCAAGAGCATATTCACCAAACGGATATACTGGGCATACGATCCGGTAAAGCCGATAAACGGGTGAGCACGCATCCACTCTTCCAATGCTTCGATATCGGCCAGCACCTCAGCTTGATTAAAGATACCCTGGGCTCCGCAGGGATCAGGGTCCCAGCAACCCAACTCTTTCTTGGCTTTTTGGCATTGAAGCGCCTTTTCGTCAGGATCTTCTATGTCGTAGATATCCTCGGGAAAGTAGGTTTCCACACAGAGCTCAGGTACCGGTTCCTTGCCGCGAATGGGTATGGACACGGAAATAACACCCGGCATGATCTGGTTGAGACGCTCGATGTGCTGGATAGTAATCGATTTCTCTTTAAACGCAGCCCTGGAGTAGTTAATTCCCTTCTCGGCACCCGGCATGATATCGAACTCATCCTGTATCCGAGCCACCTCCGGGTCATCCCGGCCGGCCTCTCCTGCCATCAGGCTCGATACACCGCGACCGATCTCTGTGTAGTAGGTAGACCAGGCAATAATCACCAACACAATTGCGATGGGTATGAATTTACCGGGACCCGTCAGCATTCCTGATATGACCCCCCCCACTTTGGATTCCCAGGCATTCTCATGCCCCTCACCCATCTCAGCTTTATTGCAGGGGAAGGTCATCATCAATAAGGGAATCAATGTCGTGGTAGTAAACAGCAGCGTCAGCATGCCGAACATACCGAAGTAGGCATAGGCTTTATAGAATGAGATATCCACCGTGGCCAAAGTCGCAAAACCCACCATATCGGTGATGATGGAGAGTGTTGCCGGAACGATGGTATGGGAGATAGCCACCTTCGCCGCAGACTCACAGTCACCTGAAGCGGCCTGCTCCTGCATAAATCGCCGGGTAACCTGTACCGAGTGACCGATACCGATCGCCAACAACAACATGGGCGTCAGAACCATCATGGTCGTCAGCTTGAAAGCAGAAAATCCCATGAGGCCCAAGGTCAGAATGATTGTTGCGCTGACACCGAGAATCGGGAACAGCGAACCACGCCAGTTGCGAAATTCAAACCAGAGTGCTGCGATGACGATGGCAAACGAGATAACAAAGAGCCACCATTTATTGACCAGATCAGCCAGCATCCAGGCCAGGAAGTAGGGCTCTCCTGCAACCAACACCTCGAAGCGGTCATCCTGCCCGTACTCATCCATCATGGCACGTATTTCGCGCACCCAGGGCAGGTAGATCTCTTTCACCTCGTCGGTGTAATCACCGATGATGTAGAGCGATTTCGCGGTACAGTTCTTTTCATCCTTTTCGGTGAGCTCGCACTTATTGCCCTGAGGATCTTCGAAACCAACCAGCATGGGCCCAATGACTGGATTGTTCTCGATACCTTCTTTAAGAAAAGCCAGTTGATCCGCCGCTTTGTCGGCATCCTCACTGATACCCTCGGTAGGGATCAGTCGTTTGAAAACCAAGCCGTTATCGTCGGCGCCCATGAACTTGATCTTCTTCGCCGCAATATCGATAAAGTTGGATTCACGCGCAGTAGGCAATGCAACCAGGCGATTATGGATCTCCTGTACCTTGTTGACGAACCAGTTCTTATAGACATCACCCTCATTAATACGCAGGGCAAAGACCATCAGGTTACCCATACCGAAATTGTGCTCGGCATAGAGGTTGGTGGCCACATAGCGGTTGGTGGGTGGCAGCAGCGTATCCGGATCGTTACGCATGTCCAGATTCTTGACCTGTAACGCAGCCACAATGGTGACCACCAGCAGAATCAACATCAACGGCCAGCGGAACTTGATCACAAATTCTGCGTAACGCTCAGCCCATTGATTGTTGTGGGATTGGTTGGATGCGGAAGCGCTCATGCTTTAAACCCTATTATTATCGTCGACAGTCTTGGCAGGGGCCAGACATACGCCTGGCCCCTGCCGCCTCCTTCTGTAAAAGGTCTTAGCTACGGCATCATTCGATGAGCCACTTGATGCCCACCTGCAGATTGGAAGAGTCGGCGAACTGCCCGAATGTGGTGTCCATATCACCCCAGTAGTGATTCCACTCCGCAGAACCAAGGAGGGTATCGGTGAAGCTGTACTCCACATCGAAACGGTTCCACTTGCCGCCGCCCTCTTCGTAGATGGTGATGTTGTTCCAGCGATGCTCCTGAGAAGCGCCGAAGGGTTTGGAGAAGAAGAGTGAGTAGAACTCTTTGTTCTCGTAGCCCTGCATCAACTGATTGGAGAGACTCAGGGTCGGGAAGTCGGCTGTATAACGTGAACAATCTGTAATAAGACCACCAGTAATGGGGCTGGTCACCTGAGTCGCACAGGCACTCTGCTGATCAATATAATCCAGGTTCATAAACTGGATGAACTGGCCGCTGACAAGCAAGTTGGTCGCAACAGTAATGTCGGCACCCAGCACATACTTGAAGTAGTCGGCATCCTCCATCTTCAATGCATTCTCAAGATCACCAATGCCTAACAGAAATCTATCCACGACGGGCTGCTTGTCACCTTCGTCGTAAAGAAATTCACCTCTCAGCACTAAAGGAATATCACCGAGAGAGGTACCATAGTCCAATGAGGCGCCGATACTGTTCACCCGATGCAACGATTCAGTAAAACGTTGGGTAGGCGCACCCAAACCCGGTACCGGAGCTTCGTTGAAGGGATTGCCGTCAGCTAAACCGGTCATAACAGCACTGGGATCAAGTGCACCATAATAATTCCCGGCATCATCATGCAAGAGAACATTCGTAGCAATACCCATATCCCAATTGGCTCGAGCCTGATCCCTGGTCAGGCTCTGAGAAACATCAGGCACAAAGGTATCATCCGCTTGCGGACCGGGTGTGCCATTGCTATCGATAAAGAGAGTTGGTGCCAATTGGGTCGTTAACTTTTGGCCCGCGCTATTATGATAGCTGATTGCAATATCAGGGTTCGCACTATAGTGGTGAAAATAGTTGAATGACCAATTTAGCCCATTATCCAAAGTATTTTTAAACCGGAAACCTGCATTGACATCACTGTCGTCAGGGTAGTCTCTAACCCATTCGGTTTTCATACCAGATAAACCAGTGGGCGCAGTGGCTGAAAAACCTGTAAATGTATTAAATGTCGCAAAAGTAGCCAGCGGCATCAATTCAAATGCTGATGAGGCACCGGTCGGATCCCAATCGACTTGAGTCACCCAACTAGTATCGGGGCTTGTCGGATCTAGTGGCGTTATCCCTGTAATCGGCATCAGGTTCGTGACACCAACGTTGCCATTGGGATCGATCACTCCCGCGGGGAAGCCCGGTTGGCCAGTAAACCCATACTGTGCAAACTGATTCAACAGGTAGAAGCCTGGGAAACTCGTGAAGTTTGTGACGTCAGGTGCACCCGTGCCTGGATTAAGCAAGCCAGGAGTAGAAGCATCCCAGGAACCACTGGCAAAACCATCAACAGTGAGCCCCCCAAATAGATTCAACCCTAACGGGAGAGCAGTACCACCGGTAAAAGCGCCTCCCATTGCGGCACCATTGAAGGTAGCTGCCACATTACTCAAGGCTGGTGCCACGTTAAAAAAACCATTAACCCGACCTGAGATCGCTTCCACACCCTTCATTAGAAACGGATGACCCGCATCTCCATTCGGATTCAACCCTGGAATTTTGTTCTCCTCAACCTGGGAGACGATCAGTTGAACATTGCTGTTATCACCAATATTCCGCTCCGCATTGATCATCCAGATCGGGATACGGGAATCTTCCATCGAATTCTGGTTCAGCTCACGGAAATCAGTAGGATTAATGATATCCAAAAGCTTGATGCCATCTGCGGTACCCCAAACAACCTGTTGCTTACCCAGGCGAAAATCCCATCCCCATGCATTGGTATCGAGATAGAGTTCTCTCAGATAGTCATGCTGGGTATAGAGCTTATGCCCCTTATAGTCATCGTTAGCACCTTCTGAATCATAAATAAAATTCAGATCCGCGTGCCAAGTGGCATTCTCACCCAGGTCACCATTCATGAAGACTCGTGCTGAGTTTTCAAACTTCAGCAGATCGCCCCTGTCATGGCCCCTTTCATCAACCATAGTCTTGGCTTCACCCGTTACCTGACCATCCCGAGTAAATACCGAGGTCTCGTTTTTTAAATGCCCGGTAATCTCAACCTCAGCGACCGCCGCCCCGGGTAATACCAAGGCAAGTAGTATCGACTGATAAATTTTGCTGCGTTTGAACATCAATGATTCCTCCCAGATTCGACGAACAACCGGATCTCAATTATTTTTTATGCCGGATTCGAAGTGGTGTGAACTGCCATAGCGTGGCAGCCAAAAATTTTTTGGGGATGCCTGTTCTCAGGCATCCCCATTTATCTTTAACGTTTGATTTTTCTCAGGGTCTTCTCTGACCAGAAGTCGGAATCCCAATCCTGGTTGATCTGTACCACATCCTGTGGAATGACCGCCCAGGTCTCGTGACCGCTGGAGAAAGTCTTACCGTACCAGTAACCCCATGAGAGCGCGCGCGGGTCGTCCTGTTCGAGACTCACCCAGTTGCGGTCGATTACCTTAACCTTCTCCCCGCCCTTGAAATACTCCGTACGGTAGTCGGCAAAGGTCTTGGTGTCGACATAGCTGACGCGGTGGTCATACCACCAGTTCTCTTTCTTGGTGGTACTCTTCAGCTTATAAACCTCTTTGCCTTTGTGATCGCAAGCCGCGTCAGGCGGGTTAGGCAGATATTTATTCTTGGCGGCACTTTTCTCGATAGCACCGAGGCAATCATTGAAAGTTTCAGTACCAAGCAGCTCATGCGTCTCATGCATCGGTTTGCGCAGGGTTACGTCACCAAAGGTGAAATCGGTACCACCCCAGGCATCATCGTGGGCAGGCTCGGCAAAACGGCGGATCTTACGCAGGGCCGGCAGCCAGATGGAGTAAGATTGGCTCTTGTTGTCATCCAGGTAATCCGTGATCAGCATGCCGGTACCCTTCAACTTACCGGAACGGAAGATGGCAATATCCTGAGAGCTGGTGGAACCGTCGCTGTATTCGTTATTGAGATAACGTTCAAGCGTAATGGTGGTCGGCTTACTGCCTGCGGACTTGTTGACCAATACGGTGATCTTGCCAGGCTTGGCCTTGCGGCTCTTTTTCGGGTCCTTGTTGTTGTTGGTAATGCCGTATTTTTTCACGCCGTAGAAATGATTGACGAAATAGACCTGATCAGCAATCTCGTCAGCATTAGGGGTGCCGGTAGGTAGTGGAAGGTCCTTAGACACGCCGGCAACGGCGAGGCCTGAAAACATAAAACCAACTGCCGCAGCTGCGGACACAAACTTATGCACCTGCATTTTCGATCCTCCTCAGTGGGACGGTCCATGGCTATTACCGGCCGCCCGTATATTATTGAATTAAGCTTTTCTAATGAGACACTTAGGAAAAGCCCCTACATTAATAGCAGACTGTTAGACAGTTTAGCAATCGGGGTTAACCTTAACTTGAAAAAATATTTTTTGTTTTTATCAATAGCTTGCGAAAACCATACTAGAAGCCATCCCTTAACGTTTGCTTAAGTTGTCCCACGAAAAACTCATTCATCAGCCCTAACAATATGCGCATAACAGGAATAAACTTGAATTCAACCCATTGATATAACAAAATTTCCCCCCTGACATCTGATCAAGCCTGGAATTCATGTCGATACTTGCCCTCGGACTCAATCACAAAACTGCCCCCGTCGAGATCCGGGAGCGGTTGACCTTTGGGCCGGATATAATTGCCGGGGCGTTGCGCAGTCTGAAAGAGCATTCCGCCGTTAAAGAGGCCGTAATCCTCTCCACCTGTAATCGTACAGAAGCCTATTGCTGCCTGGGCCAGGAAGATCACGAGCCCCTCGCTGACTGGTTGAGCGAGTTTCACGGTATTGATAGCGATCGGGTCAATCCCTATCTCTACAGCCACTTTGGGGATGATGCGATCAAGCACCTGCTGCGCGTCTCCTGCGGTCTGGACTCCCTGGTGCTTGGTGAACCGCAGATCCTGGGGCAGGTTAAGGCCGCGTTCCAGACGGCGACCGATGCCGGCGCTACCGGCAAGCTCCTGAGCAAGCTTTTCCAACATGCGTTCTCCGCCGCCAAGCAGATTCGTACCGATACCGCCATCGGCAACAGCCCGGTTTCGGTGGCATTTGCCGCCGTCAGCCTGGCCAAACAGATCTTCAGCGAACTGTCAGAGCAGACGGCCCTCCTGATCGGCGCTGGTGAAACCATTGAGCTGGCAGCCCGTCACCTCAGTCAAAATGGCATTGGCCGTATTATCGTCGCCAATCGTACAGTGGAGAAGGCCCACAACCTCGCCGCCCAATTCGACGGATTTGCCATTGCGCTGACGGAACTCAGCAGCCATCTGGCCGAAGCTGACATTGTTATCTCTTCTACCGCAAGCCCACTCCCTGTACTCGGCAAGGGTACCGTGGAGAGCGCACTGAAAGAGCGCAAACACCGTCCGATTTTCATGGTCGACATTGCCGTACCCCGGGATATTGAACCTGAAGTCTCCGATCTGAGCGACATCTATCTCTACACCGTCGACGATCTGGATGAGGTCATACAGGAGAATATGCGCTCACGAGAAGAGGCGGCAGAGCAGGCTGAAGAGATCATAGAGCACTATGTGGGTGAATATCTGGGTTGGCTGCGCTCACTGGACGCGGTAGAGCTGATACAGGACTACCGCGCCTATGCGGAAAATCTGCGTGACGAAGTCATTCAAAAGGCGATGCAGCAACTAAACAAGGGCAAATCACCGGAAGAGGTACTGCAGTTCATGGGCCACACGTTGACCAACAAGCTGTTGCATACTCCCAGCGCCCAACTTCGTCAGGCTGGATTCAATGGCCAGATTGAGTTGCTAGAAGCTGCCAACACCTTGTTTCAGCTTAAAAAAATCGATAACAATTCATGAAGCCATCACTGCGCGGCAAGCTGGATCATATCGCCGAACGCTTCGAAGAGATTACCGCCCTCCTCGCCGATCCGGAGATCCAGAGCGATCAACGCCAGTTCCGCTCTCTGGGACAGGAGTATGCTCAACTTGAGCCCGTAGTAGAGACTTTCCGGCGATATATGGATACCGAATCCGATATTGAGGCCGCTCAGGAGATGATGGGGGACCCGGAAATGGCTCCCCTCGCCAAAGAGGAATTGACCGCGGCCGAGCAAACACGTGACGCCCTGGAACCGGAACTACAGCTACTACTGATTCCGCCTGATCCCAACGACCAGCGCAATATCTTCCTGGAGATTCGTGCCGGTACCGGTGGCGCGGAGGCAGCGCTCTTCGCCAGCGACCTCTTTCGTATGTACCTTCGCTATGCCGAGCTTCATCACTGGCAGACGGAGACCATCAGCGAGAGCCAAGGTGAACACGGCGGCTACAAAGAGGTGGTCTGCCGCATCACAGGCAATGCAGTCTACTCCCGGCTGAAATTCGAGTCGGGCACGCATCGGGTTCAACGTGTCCCGGAGACCGAATCACAAGGCCGCATCCACACCTCCGCCTGCACCGTGGCTATCCTGCCGGAGGCGGAAACGGTAGACGACGTGGACATCAACAGCGGCGATCTGCGCATCGATACTTATCGCGCATCCGGCGCCGGCGGACAGCATGTCAACAAGACCGACTCGGCAGTTCGCATCACCCATCTGCCCAGCGGGATCGTGGTGGAGTGTCAGGATGAACGTTCCCAGCACAAAAACAAGGCCAGGGCCATGTCACTCCTTCAGGCCAAGTTACTCTCTCAGGCACAGGATGAGATCACCACAGCCCAGGCCAGCTCACGCAAGCTCCAGGTGGGTAGCGGCGACCGTTCAGAGCGGATTCGGACCTACAATTACCCGCAGAACCGTATCACCGATCACCGCATCAATCTGACCCTCTACAAGCTCGATGAGGTGATGACCGGCGTATTGGATCAGGTTATCGAACCCCTGTTGCGAGAGCACCAGGTAGAGCAATTGGCCGCCATGGGCGAGAACGAATAAACCGGATCGCTCCCTCACCTCATCGTGAGGAGACATAGAGATCTTATTATCCCGGCACCTTGAATAGGCCATTGTTGAAAATCTATGTCAGCAAACCCCATCACCCTGCGTCTGGCACAACAGGCAGCTTCAGAGAGACTTGCTTCACTTGAGCGCGCCGCCGCAGATCTGGAAGCCGCTCTGCTGCTCTGTCACCTGCTGGATAAACCCCGTAGCCATCTCTACGCCTGGCCAGACAACGAGCTATCCGCGACAGAACTTGCCGAATATGAAGCGCTCATAACAAGGCGTCTCAGCGGCGAGCCCATTGCCCATATCACCGGCCTGCGGGAATTTTGGTCGCTAACGCTCAACGTTACACCTGACACACTGATCCCGAGGCCGGAGACAGAACTATTGGTGGAGATATCGCTCCTGCATCTGGAGACCGTTGAGCAACCGATGATTGCAGACCTCGGCACCGGCAGCGGCGCAATCGCCGTCGCGCTGGGCAGTGAAAGGCCGGATGCGAGAATCCATGCCTGTGACTATTCGGAGAACGCCCTGCGGGTCGCAGAAAACAATGCGGACCAATTAAATCTGAGCAACATAAACTTCTACGCCGGTAACTGGTACCAAGCCCTGCCGGCAAGCACCCTGTATGACCTTATCGCCAGCAATCCCCCCTATATCGAGCAAGATGACCCCCATCTCATGCAGGGTGACCTACCCAGAGAGCCGGTTTCCGCCCTGACATCTGGCAGCGATGGCCTGATGGACATCCGGCAGATCATTCAACAGGCAACAAACCACCTGATCCCCGGAGGCTGGCTGCTACTGGAACATGGATACCAGCAAGCGGAAGCGGTCAGGCAACTTCTTGATCTGCAGGGCTTTATAAATATCGAGACTCACAAAGATCTGGCCGCACAACCTCGCGTCACTGAAGGACAAAAGCCAATCTCCTGAATGACCGAACCGCTTGATTATTTCCCTGCTTTCACTAGGATTGAATGCTATGGGCGAAACCCCACACGATTTGGTGAAACACCGGGACATTCACTTTGTCGAGCTCCACCCGGACCCCAATCAGGCTGAGACCGCAAGCCATCTACTCGCTGACATTGAAGGCATCGTCAGCGTAACAGTCGTCTCGGCAACGCATTTACACATCACTTATCAGCTTATGCAGCTCAGTTTGGAGCAGATCGAGCATGGGCTGACAGCGATGGGTCTGCATCTCGACAATCGTTTACTGTACCGCCTCATGCGGGCGCTCTATTACTACACCGAAGACACAGAACGCGCCAACCTCGGCTGCACCCAGACTGACAGCAAATGTACCCGCCAGATTTTTGCCGACCGTTACCAACGCCTCGACCACGGACTGCGTGATCACCGACCGGAACATTGGCGAAAATATCTCTGATCCCATACCATCTCGCGTTGTCAAAACCGCCTGTAGGAGTGCTACAGTGGCTTTTTTGACGTCTTACCATAGATAGATAAGCTTCGGCTGAACACAATCTATTTGGTTGCCGGATTAATAGCATATGAACGACGAACAACTGCTGCGCTACAGCCGCCAGATCATGCTGCCATCCATCGGTATCGAGGGACAGGAGAGACTCGCCTCTTCCCGCGCCTTAATCATCGGCCTGGGCGGGCTCGGTTCACCCGTCTCTATGTATCTGGCAGCAGCAGGTATTGGCACCCTGGTACTGGTCGACTTCGATAAGGTCGATCTGACTAATCTTCAGCGGCAAATCGTTCACACAACAGCCGGTATCGGTCGACCCAAGGTGGAATCAGCCAGAGATACCCTGCAGGCACTCAACCCTGAAACCGAGATCCTGACCATCGACCATCCCTTGGAGGGAGATGCGCTGTCCAAACAGGTCGAACTGGCTGATGTGGTGATAGACGGCACCGACAACTTCACGACTCGCTTCGCCATCAATCTCGCCTGTCATAAAAATCGAACTCCGTTGATTTCCGGCGCCGCCATCCGCATGGAGGGACAAGTCAGTGTTTTCACAGGGCAGCCGGGGGATCCCTGTTACCACTGCCTCTATCCCAGCGAAGGCCAGATCGATGAGACCTGCTCTGCCAATGGCGTTCTGGCGCCATTGGTAGGTGTGATCGGCAGCATTCAGGCGATCGAGGCCATCAAAGTTCTGACGGGGGCAGGCACACCGCTGATAGGAAAACTGCTACTGTTTGATGCCCTGCAGATGGAGTGGCGGACCATCGGATTGCGGCCAGACCCAGCCTGCCCGGTCTGCAGCCAGGATCAAGTCAAATGAGCCAAGGCACACCACCACGCTTCAACCACACGACAGGGCCATATGAAAGGCTTGCTATCTAAACCCTATCACTGCCCTCTGGCTATCACCGCCATCTGCACTATTCTGGGTTTTTTGCCCGAAAGATTTCAGGATCTCTTACAGTATGAGCTATCAGCCATACAGACCGGCGAATGGTGGCGCCTTGTGACGGGACATTTCGTACATCTGGGCTGGGAACATACAGTGATGAATCTGGCCGCCCTGTGGCTGATATGGCATCTCTTCCTGAGCGCTGAGATGCGCATAAAATCATGTATTTATCGGCTCCCAGCGCTCGCACTGGGCGCCTCAGCCGGACTGCTGTTATGGAGCCCGGAAGTTGCTTGGTATCGTGGCCTTTCCGGTGTTTTACATGGCGTATTGGTCTATCTGTTACTGCGGCAGGTGTGGCGCCAACCCCGTTGGTCTGTCCTTGGACTGCTACTTATTGCGGGCAAACTCGCCTGGGAACAACTCACAGGACCGCTGCCCGGCAGTGAGTCCTGGGTGGAAGGGCGGGTAATTGTCGACGCGCACCTTTACGGGGGGATCGGCGGCGTCTTATTATGGGGTATCGAACGCAGTTATTTACGGCTTATCCGCCAAGAGGTCACCGGGTGAAAAAGATCCTTCCATTACTCTTTCCACTGTTACTGCTTACCGCCTGTCAGACAGGGGAACAGATAGACATGAGTCAAGTCACGCCAAAGGAGAAGAATGCCGTTGAATCCCTGCTGTGGTTAAAACAGGCCAATGCCGAAAACGATGCCAGGCAGAACCTCGACCGTGGCGACAAAAGACTCCTGGCCATGGCCACGCGCGGATCGAATATCCCGGGGGTTGCGCCTGAATTGATGTCAAAGGCCAAGAGTGTCTGCGGTGTCCGTTACCTGCCGGGCTCCACTGACATGGTGATGGGCGAAACCCATTTAAAACTGCTGCAGGCGGCTGAGGCTTATGCAGAGAACTACAACCGACTGGTGATCGATCACTGTCTGTGACGACAGTGATCAGGTTCTCGCGTTACGATTAACCCGGCGGCCCCTCTCTGAAAGATGCTTCAACAGGCCACCCATCGTAAGCCACAGGGTCAACCAAAACATAGCGCCGCCACCGCCGCCACTCGGCAGATTTACACCACCACCCGGCGCGGGGGGCGTTGTTACTCCGCCGTGCGCAACAACCTCACCATCGATGGTTTTACAGTCACTCGCCACTGGAGCATTTGGTGTAGAGATTGTGAGGTCCGTGTCAGAAAAGGCGAAGAATACACTGGTAGCACAGGACAGCATCACTCTGGCACGTGTTACAGAGAGTGAAGTGGGTAGACTGATGACATCACTACCGGATGCGTTTACCAGCGTTCCTAAATCAAGATCGGGATTGTCTTCTGCATCACAATAAGTCGAGCCATCATTTGCAAAGGCCATCAAGCTGACATTCAGTGTGTTACAGAAGGACGCCGTATCAGCCGGGTCCCAGTCGATGACCAATGTCCCGGCACCCTGAGTGACACTATTGATCTGGAAAGGCCCCGTCGCAGAGGCGACGCTGACTACCCGGTCATCATCTCCAAGACCGGAGTTACCATCCCGCACTGTCAACCTGAAATTCAGATTCCTCGGCGTCGTTGGTAGTGTCTCGGCCTTATCAACACTTCCCGCCAGCAGACTGCTGAGCCGTGGGAAGTAGCGCGTGGGTGTACTCTTCGGCAGAAAGCTACGAAACAATGGATTGTCACCTAGATCCGTACCTAAAGTTGTCACTGTTGTGGCTGTTGGGCCTACATCAATCTGATCCCATTGATAGGAGAGCGTGTCTCCATCCGGATCACCAGACGCCTGACCGGTCAGCACAAATGGCGTTCCCTGAGGGATAGTGACTGCAGGTCCTGCATCGATCAGCGTCGGTATTGCGTTACCAGTGGAGACTAGCGTGCCACAAGTTCGGCCTACCCCGGAAAAAACAAAATTGTTGATCTGTTGGATACTGGTGGAATGGAAAACCGCATCCGAGTTCGCCTGAATGTCCTCACCCCCACAAATACCCGCATAGGCCATAATGGTGGAACCACTGCCCGGCTCCACTGCAGTGATTGGCGAGCGATTGAGACCACTGCACGCATCTGTGCTGCCATTGAAAGAGTGGGTTGCATCCAGTTGATGGCCCATCTCGTGAGCCAGCAGATCAATATAGAAAACATCGCTGTCAGGGGTTGGAAAACCTGTATATCCATGTGCATCGAGATTAGTACATGCCGCACCGAGCTGGGCCAGACCGCCACCGGCAAGGCCAAATAGATGCCCGAGATCATAGCTGTCTACACCCACTTCGAAATCCAGTGCGTCTTGGTTCTGTGACAGCATCGTGAAAGCATCTGGATGGGAATAGGGATCACTGAATGGATCGGTAAAAATGAGTGTTGCTGTCAACTGCAGCTGCACCGCCAAATCCCGTCCGTAGATCTGGTTGACCCGATTGACCGCAGTCACAATATTAGACACGGCCAGCGATGTGTTGCCACCAAAGTACTGGGTGTATTCGCCTGTTGCTGCAACAGCCAAACGATAAACCCGCCGTTGGTTGCTACTGACAGTACGCAGCGCCGTTGTTACGGAAGGTTGGTGGAAATCTACCGCACCTGACCCCAGTTCACCCAACCTACAGACATGATCGGCCGTCGCGCCCTCACTGGCGGTGACAAAATCCTGCTTGTAGAAACTCCGATAGTTACCGCTCTTATCCGGATCAATAAACACCGTCCCGCCCGGTGTAGACAGCATCGCGTGAAAACCCGCAGCGGTCAGGTCGAGTCTGCCGGTAATGGCGGGATTGTCGATGCCTTTGACGGAATAGGTTGAGATCTCCGGATGTTTATCAGCCAGCGCCGGCGACATAATCGGTGAATCCACCACCTCAAAACGCTGCGCACCACCGTGGGGCAGTGGGAGTTCCAATATCGCACCCTGACTGCTGGTAAACTCGATAGGCGCTTGTGCCAGTACCTGTTCGAGCTGAGGCCGGTCAGCCTTCAGCGCACGATAGTAGACAGGCGTCTGATTGATCGCCTTGGCCATCTGCCCCGGCGGTGTCAGATCCTGCCAGATACCCGCCTGAACCCCAACAGGAAGCATCAATGCGAGTGCTGCCAGTGAATTTCTCAAACTTATCATCCTCAAGCTGAACCTCCATCTGTCTAACCTGCCCATGCCTGATGTCATATCCAACAGGCTTGCACTCATCCTTTGAGCTTTCCCAGAAGTATTTTGTTCACTTCACCTGGACTGGCCTTACCCTGGGTTGCCTTCATCACCTGTCCAACGAAAAAACCCAACAATTTTTCCTTACCTGCGCGGAACTGATCCACCTGCTTGGGATTGTTGGCGATTACCTCAGCAATAATAGCCTCGATAGCACCGCTGTCCGTGATCTGTTTCAGGCCTCTGGCCTCAATCACACTGTCGGCGTCACCCTCACCTTTCCATATAGCCTCGAAGACCTGCTTTGCGATCTTACCCGAGATGGTGTTGTCAGCAATGCGTTTCAGCAAGCCTCCCAACTGTTGCGGCGACACCGGTGAATTATTTAGCTCAAGTCCTGCTTTGTTGAGCGCTCCACCTAACTCAACCATGACCCAATTAGCCGCCATTTTCGAGTCGGCGCCAGCCTCAACGGTAGCTTCGAAATAGTCAGCCTGAGGACGACTCTGAGTCAGCTTACCGGCATCATCTGCCGAAAGATTAAAGTCAGACTCAAAACGCGCTCGCTTCTGGTCCGGCAGTTCGGGCATGTCCTGTCGGGCGGCATCCAGTCTTGCTGGATTGATTTCCACCGGCAGTAGATCGGGATCGGGAAAGTAACGATAGTCATTCGCCTCTTCCTTGCTGCGCATGGAGCGGGTTTCATCCCGGTCCGCATCATACAGCCGAGTCTCCTGTACCACCTGGCCACCACTCTCCACCAAGTCGATCTGGCGCTCGAGTTCGTAATTGAGCGCCCGCTCGAGGAAGCGGAAAGAGTTGATGTTTTTCAACTCGGTACGGGTGCCCATTGGCTCCTGCCCCATAGGACGAATTGACAGATTGGCATCCACGCGGAAGGAACCCTCTTGCATGTTACCGTCGCAGATCCCGAGGTAGACAACCAATTGGTGGATCTTACGGGCGTAGGCGACAGCCTCCTTGATGGAGCGCATATCGGGTTCCGAGACAATCTCAAGCAGTGGCGTGCCGGCCCGATTGAGGTCGATACCGGTCATACCGTGGAAATCTTCGTGCAGGGACTTACCCGCATCCTCCTCCAGATGCGCCCGGGTGATGCCGATCACCTTCTGTACACCGTCATCCAGATCAATGGTCAAAGCACCTTTTCCCACGATGGGCAGCTCGAATTGGCTAATCTGATAACCCTTGGGCAAATCGGGGTAAAAGTAGTTCTTACGGGCAAATATGGAGCGCTCTCCGATCTCGGCATTTACCGCCAAACCAAACTTCAGTGCCATATTGACGGCTTCTTCATTCAATACCGGTAATACGCCCGGGAATCCCAGATCAACAATACAAGCCTGGGTATTCGGCTCCGCACCATAGGCGATGGAAGCGCCCGAAAAAATCTTTGACTTGGTGGCCAGTTGAGCGTGAACCTCAAGCCCGATGACGGTTTCCCACTGCATGTCTCTACTCGAAATTAATTTTGAATTTTGAATGGTGAGTTTTGAATTGATGAAGTTCGCTTTGCTCACGTTTTTTTAAATAAAAAGGCCGTGTATACAATTCGAACATCAAATCAAAATTCATCATTTCCCTGACTTATTCAAAGCCAACGGGCATCTGCCGATGCCATTCGCTTTCCCGTTGAAAGCGGTGCGCCACATTCAACAACTTGGCTTCTGCAAAATAGTTGCCGATGATCTGCAGACCGACCGGTAACCCATTCACCGGCGCTACCGGCAATGATATACCCGGCAAGCCCGCCAGATTGGTGGCGATGGTGTAGATATCGTTCAGGTACATGGTGACCGGATCATCCATCTTCTCACCCAGACCAAAAGCAGTCGTCGGCGTGGTGGGACCCATAATCACATCGACCTTTTCGAAGGCCTTTCTGAAATCATCAGAGATCAGATGTCGGGTCTTCTGGGCCTTCAGATAGTAGGCATCATAGTAACCGGCCGAGAGCGCATAGGTACCAATCATGATACGTCGCTTCACCTCGGGGCCGAAACCCTCGCCACGGGAACGCTTGTAGAGATCTTCCAGATCATGTGGATTCTCACAACGGTAGCCGAATCGTACACCATCGAAACGTGAGAGATTGGACGAACACTCCGCAGGCGCAACCACATAGTATGTCGGCACTGCCAGGCCGGTATTGGGCAGGCTGATCTCCATCACCTCAGCGCCCAGTTGACGGTAGACCTCAATGGCGGATTCAACCGAAGCTGATACTGCAGGATCGAGCCCCTCGCCGAAATACTCTTTCGGCAAACCGATCCTGAGACCCTGCAGAGAGTCACCCAAGCTGGCGCTGTAATCAGGCACCGGCTCATCGGCTGAAGTGGAGTCTTTTGGATCAAATCCCGCCATGGCCTGCAACATCAGTGCTGCATCTTCGGCACTATGGGTCATCGGACCCGCCTGATCCAGGCTGGAGGCGAATGCGATCATGCCGAAGCGGGAAACGCGACCGTAGGTTGGTTTCAGCCCGGTGATACCGCAAAGCGCCGCTGGTTGACGAATAGATCCTCCCGTATCGGTACCGGTGGCGGCCACGGCCAACCTTGCCGCCACGGCCGCAGCGGAACCGCCCGAAGAGCCCCCAGGCACCCGTGCTGTGTCCCAGGGGTTTTTCACCGGCCCGTAGTAGCTGGTTTCATTGGAAGAACCCATGGCGAATTCATCCATGTTGGCCTTACCGAGGCTGACGGCACCAGCCTGCATCAACCGTTCAGTCACCGTGGCATCGTAGGGTGAGATGAAGTTATCCAGCATGCGGGAACCACAACTGGTCTTCACGCCACGGGTACAGAAAATATCTTTCTGTAGGATGGGAATACCCATCAAAGGATCTGCATGTCCTGATTTCATCTGCTGATCCGCTGCTTCAGCCGCCATTAACGCTGACTCAGGGGTAACTGTCACCAAACTGTTAAGGTTTTCCTCCAGGCGCTCAATGCGCTGCAGAAAATGGTGCGTCAGCTCGACACTGGAAAACTCACCGGCCCTCAGACCCGCGCCCAGTTCTGCGATCGTTTTTGTGTGCATTTGTGCCTACTGCCTATATCAAGCCATACGGCCGTTACTCAATCACCTGGGGTACAAGATAGAGACCCGTTTCAACACTGGGTGCGATCGACTGATTCTCTTCCCGATGATCCGTCTCCGTCACCTGGTCCTGTCTCAGTCGCTGGGCCATATGCAGCGGATGCGCCATAGGCTCCACATGGTCGGTATCTGCAACTTCCAGCGCCTCCACCAGACCCAAAATATTAGAGAGGTCCTTCGCATAGGCATCGATCTGTGACTCATCCAGCGCCATTCGCGCCAGGTGGGCAATTTTCTCAACATCAGAATGATCAAGGGACATGGGTCTGATTCCTGCGCTAAAAACCAGCGAAAGTTAACATACTTCAGCTCCCCGTTACATGCCATGAGAAGGTTTCACGAGCGTATTTTAAAGGCATAAAGACTTCTGGGCCGTTCATAGACAGACGTCTCATCGTAGATCGCTACTGTCTCTGCATGGATATGCAGGTATTTCTCCGTCTCTACATTCCTCGGGCCTGCACATAAATATGACGGTTACCCAACCCAACCTGTACAAAATTGGGCAGCTATGCCTCAGAAAGTCGAATCCCTCTCAAAAAACAAGCACTTTAGGAAGGAAATTCATAGAAATAATTATGAACATTCGTTGAAATGGGATAAAATTCCCACTATAGAACACTTAAGAAGTACGAGTGACGATAATTAGTGAAGTTAACCGATGACATGTCGCTATAGGACCAGGACTGTACAATCGCAATTCAAATCAACCCCAGCAGGGCATAATCGTTGACACAAACAAATACTCAACTGAGGCCTTTACTAGTAACAATGGAAACGGATCATCTATCTCCAATAATTATCAACGACAATGCTACCTGCTTGATCATAGTATCGAGGCTGTCTGGTAAATTTGGTATGTGAGTCAAATCCATGGATGAAATCAGAAAGACACTCAACACCTCTATTCTCAAGCTGCTCCGCCCGCTTGTGCGCCTGCTGTTACGCAACGGCGTGACTTATGGTGACTTTGCCGACTTAAGCCGATGGGTATTCATGGATGTAGCCTCCAAGGATTTTGGTGTACCCGGACGTAAACAGACGGTCTCACGTGTTTCCGTGATTACCGGTTTGACCCGCAAGGAAGTCAGTCGGCTGCAGAAGATCGAGACACCCGACGACTCTGCCATCTCACATCAATACAACCGGGCTGCCCGGGTCATCTCCGGCTGGATGCGAGACAAACGCTTTCTTGACAAAAAAGGTGCTCCCGCCCCGCTGCATTTTGATCAGGGCAAGCACAGCTTCAGCGATCTGGTTCGCGAGCACAGTGGCGATATCCCACCACGGGCGATTCTTGATGAACTGATTCGTGTCGGCACCGTTGCCAAGGACGCAGAAGGCAAAATCAACCTGATCACTGACGGTTATGTGCCGAGAACCGGTGAAACCAGCAAGCTCCACATTCTGGGAACCGATGTTCAGCTTTTGCTGTCTACCATCGACTACAATCTCCAACAGGGAGCACAGACGCCACATTTCCAACGTAAGGTTGCTTACAATAACCTGGCACAGGAAGGGATCCCCGATTTCCGCCGACTCAGCGCCGAGAAATCTCAGGCCCTCCTGGTGGAGCTGGACAAAGTGCTATCCCAGCAGGACCGAGATATCAATTCGGAAGTCACGGGCACGGGGCGAAAAGAGGCCGGTATCGGCATCTACTACTTCGAAAGGGATGTAAACGAGGATAAGTGAGATGAAACGAGCCATCACCCAATTTCTAATAACCCTGGCAGCTACCGCTCTCACAAGTTGCGGAGGTGGTGGTACGACAGTGGCTGAAGGTGGCATTGGCGGGACCGGCGTCTCCATGGGGCGTGTCACCCAGGTCGGCTCAGTCTATGTCAATGGCATTCACTACAATACCGACAGCGCAACCTTCACAGTCGATGACGTTACCAGTCCCACACTGAGTGATATTTCCGTTGGGATGGTGGTCCGCGTGACGGGTAGTAGTGATCCAACTGCAGGCACTGGTGTCGCAGACACAGTAGAGTATGACAGCCTGCTCAAGGGCCCTGTCGATGTTGCCTTCCTTGCGAACCAATTAGGCGCCATGGGGCAGGTCATAAACGTGAATGCCGATACTGTTTATGAAGGCACTGCTGGCAGACCCCTTGTTGATGATCTTGTGATTGGCGACCTGATTGAGGTCAGCGGCTTCACCGACGGCGATTCCGGCACCATCCTCGCCACACGAATCGAGGTTAAATCCACGATCACCGTTTACGAGCTAACCGGTGATGTTACCGCCATCAGCGGCACCACCTTTCAGATTGGCGGACTGACTATAGAGGCAGGGCTACTCACGATTCCACCAGCTGGCACCTATATCGAGGTTGAAGGAAGCTCGCCTCCCACAGGCATGAATTTTAATGCCGACTCCATCAGTACGATCGGTAATGGCGACGGTACTGTCGCTGATGACGGCGAAGATACCGAATTCGAGGGCCAAATCACAACTGGCCTTGGCGACATTACAGGCGAACCAAACCAATTCATAGTCAACAGCCAGATTGTCGAGATCCAGCAACCAGGAACGGATTTCGAGGGAGGCAGCACCAGCGACCTCACCGCCGGCAGAATCGTTGAGGTTGAAGGGGTCATGAACGGCACCATCCTCCTTGCCGAGGAGATTGAGATTGAAGCATCGGCCAGTGAAAAATCCAAGATTGAGGGAGTACTTGGGGTTGGAAATGTTGACCTGACTGCAAACACTGTCACGCTACTTGACCGGGTTATCCAGATCGACAACGCAACGATCCTGGAGAACGACCTGGGTGGCAGTTCCACATTTGCCCTTGCGGACCTAATCTCTTCGGACTATCTGGAAGCAACTGTCTACGACGACAACGGCGTACTGACTGCCTCAAAACTGGAACGTGAGACACTGCCTAGCGGTCACACTGCGGCGCTTGAGGGACTGCCAGTAGACAATGGAGGCAATTTCGAGATACTTGGCATCATCATTGATCCCGGTGGAACTGGTTATAACTTTACTCCTCTGCAACGCATTGAAGTCAAGGGAAACTACAGTTCCGGCACCCTGACAGCCACTTCAATTACGCCATCAGACTGAACAGCGGCAGTGAGCGTGGCCCAACCGGGTCACGCCTCATCTCAAATCCTGGATTGCTGCGCTAAGCAGAAACAACATTCGGTCAACCAAGGCTTCCCGTCTTGTCTTGCGTGACAACACTACTGCCCAGCCGAATTCCCGATAAGAACTTAGACACAAATCCCGCATTTCCAAATCCCATTTCTTGCCCAACTCCTGTACCATTGCTAGATTAACCCTTTTATGGTTTGCCCCGGCCCGCCAAGGACAAATGTTCACAGGCGAGATCCATGGTCAAACTCTGACACAACCGAAACAAGACGAAGACTTTAGATGCTGTTCCGACGCATACGTGGATTTTTTTCAAACGACCTTTCCATCGACCTGGGCACCGCCAACACGCTGATCTATGCACGTGGCCAGGGTATCGTACTCAATGAACCCTCAGTGGTAGCCATCCGGCAGGATCGGGGACGCGGTGGCGCCAAGTCCGTGGTTGCGGTAGGTGAGGATGCCAAGAAGATGCTGGGCCGCACACCGGCCAACATCACCGCCATCCGCCCCATGAAAGAGGGTGTTATCGCCGATTTCACCGTGACCGAGAAGATGTTGCAATACTTCATCCATAAGGTGCACGAAAGCCGCGTCATCCGGCCCAGCCCGCGAGTGCTGGTCTGTGTGCCCTGCGGTTCGACACAGGTGGAGCGTCGCGCCATCAAAGAGTCGGCCGCCGGTGCGGGCGCCCGTGAGGTCTATCTGATCGAGGAACCCATGTCTGCCGCCATCGGTGCAGGCCTGCCTGTCGAAGAGGCCCGTGGCTCCATGGTGCTGGATATTGGTGGTGGCACCTCCGAAGTGGCGATCATCTCCCTCAACGGTATTGTCTATGCCAACTCAGTCAGAGTTGGTGGCGACCGGTTCGACGAAGCCATCGTCAACTACATTCGCCGCAACTACGGCACACTGATCGGTGAGGCCACTGCTGAGCGGGTCAAGCACGAAATCGGCTCTGCCTATCCCGGCAACGAGGTCAAGGAGATCGATGTCAAAGGCCGCAATCTGGCGGAGGGTATTCCACGTAGCTTTACCCTCAACAGCAACGAGATTCTCGAAGCCCTGCAGGAGCCCCTCTCGGGCATCGTCGGTGCGGTCAAGACAGCACTGGAGCAGACCCCGCCGGAGCTGGGCGCCGATGTGGCGGAACGAGGTATCGTCCTAACTGGCGGTGGTGCACTGCTGAAGGATATCGATCGGCTGTTGCAGGAAGAGACCGGTCTGCCGGTGATTGTGGCAGAGGATCCGCTGACCTGCGTAGCCCGGGGGGGCGGTCGCGCACTCGAACTCATCGATGAACGAGGTGGCGAATTCTTCATGGTTGACTAGGGCCTCTTTTGTCGAAGAGCTATTCGATAGCAACGGCACCCTGACGATCGACTGAAACAGGAGTGATTCAGCCATTAAACTGATCTTCACACAGGGGCCCTCAATCACCACCCGGCTGGTGGTGGCAGGCCTGTTGTCTATCTCCCTGATGGTGCTTGATCACCGCTTCAATACTTTGGAGTCTCTGCGCTCCACGCTCTCTGTCGTGCTCTATCCGATCCAGTATCTGGCCAGCCTGCCCACGCTGCTGAGCGAATCTGCCAGTGAGGCCATTACCAGTCGTGATCAACTGGAGGAGGAACGGGACAAACTACATACCGACAACCTGCAGTTGTTGGCCAGGCTGCAGAAATTTGAGGCCCTGGAGGCTGAGAACATGCGCTTGCGCGCTTTGCTTGACTCCTCTTTCAAGGTCGGCGACCGTGTCCTGATTGCTGAACTGATGGCGGTCGAGCAGGACCCTTTCCGCCAGGTGGTACTGATCAACAAAGGCAAGACCTCCGGTCTGTTCGAGGGCCAACCGGTATTGGATGCTAATGCAGTCGTCGGACAGGTCACCCATATCAACCCCATTACCGCCAGCGTGCTGCTGATCACCGATGCCACTCACGCCCTGCCGGTACAGATCAACCGGAACGGCCTGCGTACCATTGCATTGGGTACCGGCCTGATCAATCAACTTGAGCTGCCACATCTGCCCAACAACGCCGATATCGAAGTGGGAGACCTGCTGGTGACATCCGGCTTGGGTGGGCGTTTTCCGCCGGGCTACCCGGTAGCCCAAGTCGTTGCAGTAGAACGGGAACCGGGCAGGCCCTTCGCCTCTGTGATCGCCGAGACCACTGCTCATCTCGACCGTGTGCGGGAGGTTCTGCTGGTCTGGACTCTGACGCCAGATCGGCCACAAGCCGTTCCTGCTGCCGAAGAGACAGAAGTGACCCATTCTGATGTGCAGCGTGCCCCGGAGGCTAACGAATGATCGCACATGCCTCCGGTCGCAACTACGTCATCTATCTGACCCTGCTAATGGGTTACTTTCTAACCCTGATACCACTACCGGAGTGGGCACAGACCTTTCGCCCTCAGTGGGTCGCTCTGATCCTGATCTACTGGTGTATGGCGCTACCGGAGCGAGTTGGCGTCGGTCTGGGATTTATCGTCGGTCTGTTGCTCGATGTGCTGACAGGTACACTATTGGGGCAGCATGCTTTAGGCCTGTCGGTCGTCGCTTTTGTGACCATCAAGCTCCATCTCCGGGTACGCGTTATGCCACTACGGCAGCAAGTATTCACAATCTTCATCATACTCTTGGTGGAACGGTTGCTCGCCCTCTGGTCGACAGGGGCAGCCGGCTACCCGACACCTTCTCTCTGGTACTGGGTGACACCGGTCATCGGCATGCTGCTATGGCCGTGGATCTATATCCTGCTCAGAGATACCAGACGCCGTTTCCATGTCAGTTGAAGTGCTAACGTGCCACAGTCATCAATCAAAGATCACCTTTACGAAAGCCAGCTCTTCCTGAGCCGCGCCATCGTATCCGGCATTCTGGTGATTATGGTTCTGCTGCTGCTGGCAGGACGCATGTTCTACCTGCAGGTGGCCAGTCACGACCACTTCACCACATTATCGAAAGACAACAGGGTCAAACTACAGCCCCTGCCACCGACACGCGGCCTCATCTATGACCGAAACGGCCTGATTCTGGCTCAGAACCTGCCAGCTTACAGTCTTGAAATCACACCGGAGAAAACCCCGGATGTCGATGCCACCATCCAGGCATTGCGCCAGATCATCACAATCACGGATGAGCATATCCAACGTTTTCAGCAACTGCGTACTCAGCACCGCCGTTTTGACAGTATTCCCCTGCGCGTACGTCTGCAGGATGACGAAGTGGCGAGATTGTCAGTCAATCGGCACCGCTTTCCCGGGGTTGACGTCAAAGCGACCTTACTGCGCGACTACCCGCAGGCGATGCAGACCGCACATCTATTGGGTTATGTGGGCCGCATCAATGAGCGGGAGCTCGATATCATCGATATCTCCAACTACAGCGGCACCAGCTACATTGGTAAAAACGGTGTCGAAAAGAGCTACGAAAGCCTGCTGCACGGGCAGGTCGGTTTGCAGCAGGTGGAAGTCAACGCCAAGGGACGCGTATTGAGAGTCCTGGAAAACCGTTCACCTAAACCTGGCGACAATCTACATCTGTTCCTCGACATGGATCTCCAACGCATCGCACTCGAGGCAATGGGTGAATTTAACGGAGCGGTTGCCGCCATCGAGATCAAGTCCGGCGGTGTGCTGGCGTTGGTCAGCAAACCCGGTTACAACCCCAATCTCTTTGTCGAGGGCATCAGTACCGAGGCATATGCGGAGCTAAAAAACTCAATCGACAAGCCGCTCTTCAATCGGGCCATCCGCGGCCAATATCCACCTGGCTCAACCGTCAAACCTTTCATCGGGCTTGCCGGGCTTGAGTACGGCGTAGTCGGTTATCATCAGGAGACCTACTGTCCCGGTTACTATCAGTTACCAGGCAAAGAGCATAAATACCGCGACTGGAAGAAGTGGGGGCATGCAGAGGTGGGCATGAAGAAGGCCATTGTCGAGTCCTGCGATGTCTATTACTACGAACTGGCCCGCACGCTCGGTATCGACCGACTGCACGAATTTCTCCAGGGCTTTGGCTTCGGACAACCCACCCGGGTCGATCTGACCGGTGAGCTGAGCGGTCTCTTACCAAGCCGGGAGTGGAAACGTGAGCGACGGCGAGAGCCTTGGTATCCGGGGGAGACACTCATTGTGGGTATCGGTCAGGGTTACTTTCTCTCCACCCCCCTGCAGCTTGCAGCAGCTACCGCCACGCTGGCCAACCAGGGGCACCATATCCGTCCCCGGGTCGTCTCCCTTATTGAGAAAAGGGATGGTACGACTCAGAAGAGTCCTAAGATCATCGATGACCTCAAACAGTTAGATCCGATTCACTGGACCCAGGTTATCGATGCGATGACTCAGGTCGTCGAAGGGCTGCGTGGTACCGCCCGGTCAATCCGCAGCGAGAACTATCGCATAGCGGGCAAGACAGGCACGGCCCAAGTCTTCAGCATCAAGCAGGATGAGGAGTATGATGAGGAGACTGTTGCCAAACGCAGACGGGACCATGCCCTCTTCATTGCTTTCGCACCGGTAGAGGATCCACAGATCGCGGTTGCTGTGGTAGTGGAAAATGGTGGCCATGGTGGCGCTGTCGCTGCACCGATTGCACAAAAAATCATGGATCGCTTTCTGTTGAGGGATGACACATGAGAGAGATGCCCAGATCTGCCCTCTCCTTCCAGGAGTCCCAGCCTGCCCGCCCCCTCGGCCTGCTTGCTTGGCTACATATCGACCTCCCTCTACTTACCGGATTGCTCCTGCTGGCCTTTTTGGGCCTGGCCGTACTTTATAGTGCCGGTGATCAGCAGATGGTGCTGTTGAACAAACAGATGATTCGCCTTGGTGTTGGCTTCACAGCCATGATCCTGATAGCGCAATTTCACCCGCAACACTTGCGGCGTTGGTCGCCCTGGCTCTACTTAGTGGGTATTCTGATGCTGATGGCCGTTATCCTGTTCGGTGAGCAGGGTAAGGGCGCCCAACGCTGGCTCGATCTCGGTATCGTGCGGTTTCAGCCTTCAGAGATGTTTAAGCTCTCACTGCCCATGGTCATCGCCTGGTTTCTGGCGGACCATCGATTGCCGCCACAGTTATCCCGATTGCTGGCGGCCGGGTTATTGACACTGTTGCCGGTGCTGCTGATTGCGAAACAACCTGATCTAGGCACGGCACTGCTGGTAGGGGCTGCCGGTGCCATCGCGCTTTTTCTTGCCGGCATCTCATGGTATTTGATTGCAGTCGTCGGACTCAGCTTGGCCGCCTTGGGACCGGCCGCCTGGTATCTGATGCATGAATATCAGCGTCAGCGAGTGCTCACCTTCCTCAATCCTGAGAGTGATCCACTTGGTACCGGCTACCACATCATCCAGTCGAAGATTGCCATCGGCTCCGGCGGCGTTGGTGGTAAGGGGTGGCTCAACGGCACCCAGTCGCATTTGGAGTTTCTACCCGAACGGCATACCGATTTCATCTTTGCCGTGATCTCTGAAGAGTTCGGACTGGTCGGCGTGCTGGCACTGCTCTGCCTCTATCTATTCATTATCCTGCGGGGCCTATATATCGCCAGCCAGGCACAGGATACCTTCAGCCGAATTCTTGCCGGTGCACTTTCTCTGGTCTTTTTTGTCTACCTTTTCGTTAATACCGGAATGGTTACAGGTCTGTTACCAGTGGTCGGGGTACCACTGCCGCTGATCAGCTATGGAGGCACCTCACTGGTGACCATTCTGATAAGCTTCGGTATCCTGATGTCGATCCACACACATAGAAAACTGCTGCCAACCTAAAAAACGACTATGAGACAGCTATTAAAAATAATTGCCATTACCAGTTTGGTCTTCACCCATACAGCCTGCGCCCATACGCCGAAAACCGCAGCTGAGTTCAAATCCTTCGCTGCTGAAATGGAAAAAAAGCATGACATTCCAGCCAGCGAAGTCGAACAACTGCTGAACGGCACGGTGTTCCGAGACGATATTATCGCTGCCATCACCCGCCCTGCGGAAGCAAAACCCTGGCACCAATACCGACCCATTTTTCTAAAACCTGATCGGATCAAGGGCGGGGTGAAATTCTGGCAAGAAAATGAACCGCTTCTGAACAGCGTAAGCAAAGCGTATGGCGTCCCGCCGGAGATCATTGTCGCCATCATCGGTGTAGAGACACGCTACGGAAAGTTCACCGGTCGTTACCGCATCCTCGACTCCCTGACCACCCTCGCATTCGGCTACCCTAAGCGGGCTGCCTTCTTTCGCAGCGAGCTGGAGCAGTATCTATTGCTCAGCCGGGAAGAGTCAGTGGATATGCAGAGCGCCAAGGGTTCCTATGCCGGTGCCATGGGTAAACCGCAGTTCATCTCAAGCAGTTACCGTCGCTATGCTGTGGATCACGACGGTGACGGTAAACGCGATCTTTTCAACAATAACGCGGATATTATCGCCAGCGTGGCCAACTATTTTAAGGTCCATGGATGGCGAGCCGGTGAGCCCATTACGCTGCAGGCCGCAGCCTCGGAAACTTCCAGTCTGCAGAATTACGTCGATGCCGGTATGAAGCCCAGCATTGCTGTGAAAGACCTACTGGCCGGTGGTCTTCGCCCGATAAACAACCCAACGGCACCCGATCCTGCCGCGCTCAGCAGCCTGATCAAACTGGATGCCGGGGGCCATGACGAGTATTGGCTAGGATTGCATAATTTCTATGTCATCACTCGCTATAATCACAGCAACCTCTACGCCATGGCCGCTTATCAGCTCAGCCGGGAGATCATCGCCGCGAAGCAGGCTGCCGAGGCAAAACAGTAGCGCAAACAGGATGATGGACTCGATATACAGCAGTTCTACTAAATGGCGGCTTGCGGTGCTGGCTGTGATTGTCCTGTTGCTTGGCGCCTGTAGCAGCGCACCCAAAATCACTCAGCGGGACGGCGTCAGCCAGCATCTTCCGCCACCAACGGATATAGCTAGCATCCCGAATGCAACACCAAAAAAAGAACCCTTGAGCAACTACGGCAATCCTGAGAGCTATGTCGTCTTTGGAAAACGCTACCACACATTGAAAGATGGGCGGGGTTATAACGAGCGAGGCATCGCCTCCTGGTATGGCAGCAAATTCCACGGACGGCGTACCAGCAGTGGCGAACCCTACGACATGTATGCCATGACAGCCGCTCACAAGAGTCTGCCTCTACCCAGCTACGCCCGGATCACAAATCTCAGAAACAACCGCAGTATCGTTGTAAAGGTCAACGACCGTGGCCCCTTCCATGACAACCGGTTGATTGATCTCTCCTATACCGCCGCCTGGAAACTCGGCATCATTGGCGAGGGTACGGGTTTAGTGGAAGTCAGCGCCATCGACCCGGCGGTCCCCAAACCACCAGTCACTCCTGTACCCACAATCACCGAGCCGCCATCCCCCAGAGGGCTGCCTGAGCTATTCCTGCAGGTCGGCGCCTTCGGCAGTCCGAACAATGCTGACCGGCTCAAACAACGCATCGAGGAACAACTACAGGTCAGTGTACTCATAGAGAAGACCATGAGCAGTGCGGATACGGTTTTCCGGGTACAAGTCGGACCTATCGCCAGCGTGGAGCTGGCGGACCATCTGACCCAGCGACTAGACCGGATGGGCATTAATAATCCCCATGTTGTGATCCGTTAGACAGGCGCCCGCATTGCCTTGACGCTGCGTGGTTCAATAGAATACCCGCTGAACCCTTAGAGAACCCGATACCCATGACCTTTTCCCGCCCCTTCCATAAACTATTTCTGTTTCTCCTAGCCTGTCTGAGCGCGTTTCCGCTACAGGCGGCAGTACCAACACCTGCACCGCCGGAGATCTCCGCTTCAGGGTATCTGCTGATCGACTTCCACAGCGGCAAGGTGCTGGCAGAAAAAGATGCCGCGCAGCGACTGGAGCCTGCCAGTCTGACCAAGATCATGACTGCGTACACCATCTTTCGGGAACTGAAACAGGGCAACATCAAACTGGAAGATACCGTCCTGATCAGTGAAAAGGCCTGGAGAACCCCCGGCTCCCGCATGTTCATCGAGGTCGGCAAACGAATCAAGGCGATCGACCTGATCAAAGGCATGATCATCCAATCCGGCAATGACGCTTGTGTTGCGCTGGCGGAACACATTGCCGGCAGCGAGGCTACCTTTGCGGATTTGATGAACAGTCACGCTCAACGTCTGGGGATGCAGAACACCCATTTCGTCAACAGTACCGGCCTGCCCCACGAAGACCACTACACAACGCCTGCCGATATCGCTAAAGCGGCGATTGCCACCATCCGTGAGTTTCCTGAGTACTATGCCTGGTATAGCGAAAAATCTTTCCTCTTCAACGATATCAAGCAACACAACCGAAACAAGCTTCTGTGGCGCGACGAGACTGTCGATGGCATGAAAACAGGCCACACTGAAGCGGCCGGCTACTGCCTGGTCTCTTCTGCCCTGAGGGAGAATATGCGACTGGTCTCAGTGGTGATGGGTACCAAGAGCGAAGAGGCTCGTGCCAAGGCAAGCCAAGGCCTGCTCAACTACGGCTTTCGCTTCTATGAAACGCATCAGCTCTATGCGGCCGGTGATGTACTCAACCGCGCTCGCATCTGGAAGGGGGAGAAAGAGAAGCTTCCTCTGGGGCTGGCTCAGGATCTCAACATCACCATACCTCGACACCAATACAAAAACCTGGATGCCCGGCTTGAAGTAGAGCCTAAAATCATGGCCCCCGTGAAACAGGGAGAGGTGCTGGGAAAAGTCGACGTGTCCTTAAATGGTGAATCTATTGCAACTGTCGATCTGATTGCGCTCAAACACGTCGCTGACGGCAACCTATGGCAACAGGTCAAAGACAGCGCCCTACTCTGGCTGGAGTGATTCTATGAGCGAGGAAGAAGAGAGCCTGCTGCAATTCCCCTGCGACTTTCCCATTAAGGTGATGGGCAAGGCAGAACCCGGTTTTGACGCCTTGATTGTTGAGTTGGTGAGAAAACACGCACCCGACCTGCACGAGGGTGCAGTCAGCAGCCGTTCCAGCAAGGGGGGTAAATGGGTCTCCGTTACCGTCACCCTGAGAGCCGAGAGTAAATCGCAGATCGATGCCATCTACCTAGACCTGACTGCTCACGAAAAAGTCGTGATGGCGCTCTGATTCAAGATTGAATTGTGCAGGATTGCACCTCTCACAACTCCCCAATGACAGCCGATCGCACACTACACGTCAAATATCTCGGCTTGCAGCCCTATGCCACCACCTGGTCAGCGATGCAAGCCTATACCGATCACAGACACGAGAGTGGCGAAGATCAACTCTGGCTACTCGAACACCCACCGGTCTTCACCCAGGGGCAAGCCGGCAAATCCGAGCACCTGCTCGACCCCGGTGAAATACCGGTGATTCAAACCGACCGGGGCGGACAGGTCACGTATCATGGTCCAGGACAACTGGTGGCCTACCTTCTACTCGATCTTCGGCGTGCCGGGTTGGGAATCCGGGCACTTGTAACACTTTTAGAAGAAGCGGTTATCGCCTTGCTGGCAACTTACGGCATCGCTGCTGCCGCACGTATAGATGCACCTGGCGTCTATGTGGATGAGGCTAAAATTGCATCCATCGGTTTACGCGTAAGACGTGGTTGCAGCTTCCATGGCCTCAGCCTGAATGTGGACATGGACCTGGAGCCCTTCAGCAGAATCAATCCCTGCGGCTTTCCCGGCCTGACCGTGACACAACTGGCACAACTCTCGAATCAGACCGATTTACCCAGGGTTGGAGAGGATTTGGCCAGACAATTGGCCAGTAGATTAGGCTACACTCTGTCCTTCACCAACACAGACTCAGCCAAAGAGCACTCATGAGCGGCCCAAACGATATCCTGCCCCCATCACGCAATACTCCCGAGAGTCACCAGCGCGGCAAATCAAAACTCTCCCGCATCCCGGTCAAAGTGGAACCGCAGGAGACCATCCTTCGCAAACCCAAATGGATTCGCGCCAAGGCGCCTATGGGCAAGGATGTGAGCCGAATCCGACGCATTCTGCGTGAGAAGGGCCTGAGTTCAGTCTGCGAGGAGGCCGCCTGTCCCAATCTCGGCGAGTGCTTTCATCACGGCACGGCCACATTCATGATTATGGGTGATATCTGTACACGTCGCTGTCCCTTCTGCGATGTGGCCCATGGCAAGCCCCAGCCCCTGGATACCGAGGAACCCGGACAGTTGGCGGATGCCATCGCTGCCATGCAACTCAAATACGTAGTCATTACGTCGGTAGACAGGGACGACCTTCGAGACGGGGGCGCCGGTCACTTCTCGGCCTGTATTTCCGCAGTCAGGCAGCGCATGCCCCAAACCAAAATAGAAATCCTGGTACCCGACTTCCGCGGCCGCATGAGTGTAGCCATCGGCGCACTCGACAACCACCCACCGGATGTCTTCAATCACAATCTGGAGACAGTACCCAGGCTTTATAAACAAGCCCGACCCGGCGCAGACTATCAAGGTTCCCTCGATCTACTGCATGACTTTAAGGCATCCCAACCCCAGGTACCCACAAAGTCAGGATTGATGCTGGGACTTGGAGAGGTGAAAGCGGAAATCTTACAAGTGCTACATGACCTCCGTGAACATGGCTGCGAGATGCTCACCCTGGGACAATATCTGCAACCGAGCCGCGACCACCTGCCGGTAGACAGATTCGTGACACCGGAAGAGTTCGATGAGTTAGGTCGGGAGGCGGAAGCCATGGGCTTCACCAGTGTCGCCAGCGGTCCCATGGTCCGCTCTTCCTATCACGCCGACTTGCAGGCCAATCCACTGCTCGGTCAGTAGCCGTGGACGTCACCACCACCCGCTTAATCGAATCATTGTTACTCCCACCTGGGGGATTGATTCTGCTGGCTCTTCTGGGACTGCTGCTGTGGCGCCTGAAAACCGGCAGACGCATGCTGGGATTTTCACTGGTCCTGCTCTGGCTACTGAGTCTACCAGCGATTTCCGATCTGTTATTTCTCGGCCTGGAACGACACCCACCCATTACGACCGAACAGATAAAAACCGAACAACCCCAGGCAATCGTCGTGCTGGGTGCGGGTCGAGACCTGGATGCACCGGAGTATGCCGGCGACACGGTCAGCCAACGCATGCTCTCTCGTCTGCGTTATGCTGCCAGACTTGCACGACAAACCGGACTGCCCGTGATCCCAAGCGGCGGCAACCCTGGCGCCATCGGCACCCCGGAAGCAAAGATCGCCCGTGATATCCTGCAAAATGAATATGGTGTAGTGGTGGGTGAGATCGAGACCCGCAGCAATACCACCTGGGAAAACGCCCGCTATACCGCTCAGTTGATGAAACAACAGGGCATTGAACGCATTATCCTGGTCACCGATGCCTGCCATATGAAACGTGCGCTCTACGCCTTTGCAAGAAACGGTATACATCCCTTGCCTGCGCCGACCAATTTCCTCTCGGTGGTCAGTGAGACCATCACCCCAATCGCTCGATATCTACCCAGCGGCAATGCTATCAAAGAGACAACCTATGCCATCCACGAATATCTTGGACTGCTTTGGTATCTGCAGAAATAGATAGATTAGTTGCGCCTGCTCACCACTTCACTGCTTAAAAAACCGTTATTGTGAGTCCTTCAAGTGCTCACCGTATCGCTCCATCAAATAGCACAAGCAGTCCTGACGAATGACATCGATATTCTTGGTCAGCATGGAGGGCATTACCGGACGACTCAGACAGAGTTGCCCATCTTTCAGTGAAAAATAGTCACTGATCACCTCACGCCCCTCTTCATCTCTGACATCCAATAACTCATGCAAAACTGCACCGTTGATTCTCCCCAGGGGGGTTCCGGGTGGCAGTTCCTGAAAATTCATACGATCCAGATCGGGTTCGAAAGTAATATCCCCACGATCCGGTACAAAGCCTATGTCGACATGCGACGACACAGTGACCCTGGCCACCGTGTGAAACAGATCGATATCCTGTGGTGAAACTGAATGTTGTGGATGTTCAGACAGATGCAGGCAGGCGTCCAGGTATTCCTCCGCATGCGCTACACCATGCGCTTGTCCCACCTTACCGCACTCAAGTGTCACAGCGGGACACAACTTGGCGAAGGCCATCGACTGTACGCCTGTCGGTCTTAAAAAATAGACCACGGTACGACCAAACAACAATGCCAAATGTAGAAACTCAATACCGAGTTGATTGACGCAAGCATAGTGGGGATTGAAGCCGGTATTGTTGTGTACATCGATACTGGCAAATGGCTTGCGTTGGCGCATGATCTCGACAACTTGGCTCATCATTTGGTGCTCTGGCGTATCCTTCTCTTCACTCCCCGGCCATACCCGGTTGTAGTCCGGCTGACCCGGCAGTCTACGCAGTCCCTGTTCTGCTGCCGAGATATTGCCAATAAACAAACTCATGGCCCTGGGCAAGGTTTTACCCTCCCCGTAGCGTGCCAACAGGCGTCGTACCGCTTCCCATCCAACTGTTTCGTTACCATGCATCAATACGGATACAAATAGTGGATCGGGTCTTCGACCCGGCAGATGAATCAAACTGGGGCCAGAGAGGACCTTAGTCAGTTCATGCGCTTCCAACTGAACGATGCTCTGCGGCAGGTAATCGAGTTGCTGTAACATCCGCTAACCTTTAACTTACTAACGCCACCTATAAAATACTGTCGGCTTAAATACTTTTATCATTCACACCGGCCACTCATGCACCGGCCTGCCTCGCTCCTGCTGTTCAAGATAGGCCTGCATCAACCCGTAAAAGTCAGGCCCATGAGACGCTACCCATGCACGTTGCCAGGCTGCGCCTGTCATCTGCTTTTCAACCCGATCCGTAATAATACCGAGCCAGTATTCGATCTCATATGGATCGACACCCAGCTTGGCAAGTCCCCTTGCTGCAATAGGCAACAGATGTTCAGCAATCAGTCGCTCCAACGCTACTTTTTCAATACCAAACCACGCCACTTCAGCCTGCAACCCCCGTCGGGCTGCTGCATAAAAATTACTGCGTGCGCGATCGAAGCTCAGCTTCTCTGCTGGCTTTTCCTCATCTTCAAGCAGACCGCTCAAGAGTCCGAAAAAGAAGGCCGCATTGGCAATCGAATCACTGATACTCGGTCCTGCAGGTACGACACGATGCTCGATCCGTAACTGCGCCTTGCCCTGACTATCGAACCCGATCAGGGGACGATTCCAACGCCAGATGGTCCCATTGTGCAGCCTAAGATGGGCCAGCTTCTCCACTGGCTCATCCATTAATAGGGGGAGCAATACCGGATAGCGCAGGAAGTTGGCCGTGAAATTCTCCATTATCGATTCATAGACGTATCGAATGCCGAAACTGACTCGTTTGGTCAAGTCCGAGGCACCAACAGAGATCGCCTGCTCGAACAAGGGAATTCTGGTCTCATCCCAAAGATCGCGTCCAAACAGGTAGGGGGAATTGGCACTGACCCCCACCATCGGTGCTGAGACGATTTTCGACAGGTTATAGAGGTCCGCGGCCTGGGCGCCATTCACCTGCAGGTGGATCTGAAATGAGGTTGCCGCTGATTCCAACATGACATCATCATGGCTTAGATGCAGCGACTCTTTGCCATCGATATCAAGTGTCACCGGTCTGCCGTTTCGCAGCCTGAACACCTGTTCATTGAGTGCCCGATAACGATTCAATGGAGACATGTTCGCCAGTGTCAGGGCGCTCAGTTTCAGGGTCGGCAGGACACCAATCATGCCCATTCTCAAATCCAATTGGGCGGCACGTTCGTTAACACGTTTCCATCGGGCTCTCAGCTCCTCAGCCATATGGCTGAAAACACTACCATGCATCCGGTGTACCCGGCTGTTGAACTCCACATTGAAGGTAGCAAGTTCCGGCACCACCAGCGGATCATTGAAGTCTTCGAGCAAACGCTGATTGTGAGGCGCGGGATTGGCAGCGCTATCCAACAAACAGGCCTCAAGCTCAAATCCACCCAGAGCGTTCGGGCTTGAGAAAACCTCTGTCTCAAACCACTCTGCAAGCAATCGGGTTTCCATCTCCAAGCGATGCCTGAATTCGGCGAAGTCTGCATCACCAAATCGGCTCGAGGGTATCTCCTGGCCCATCTGCTTTATATTCCTCCGAGTTGAATCTCCAGATGTCTCAGTCTCTCGAGGGTGCCTACGTCAGCCCAATGGCCCGAGTAACACTCACCCGTCACAAGGCCTTCAGCCATAGCGGCTCTCAATAGTGGCGCCAAAGGAAATGCACCTGCATGACATCCTTTAAACAACCGCGGATGATAGATTCCGATGCCGCTGAAAGTCAGCTTCTCTCCATCACTATCTGAGACACTGTCGCCCTGTAGAACAAAATCCCCCTGTGGATGGTGCGCTGGATTGGGTACCAGCACCAGATGCGCAAGCTTGTCATGTGCCAGCTTAAGATGGGAAAAGTCCAAATCACACCAGATATCTCCATTCACAACGAGAAACGGTGACTCTCCTAATAAGGGTAGTGCACGAAAGATTCCCCCGCCCGTTTCCAGTGCCTTTTCTTCAGGCGAATAGCGAATACCTATACTCCATTGAGAACCATCTGTCAGACACGCCTCAATCATCTCCCCAAGATGGGCATGATTAATAACAATCTGACTGAAACCGGCACCGACAAGCCGCTCGACGTGATGCACGATAAGCGGTTTTCCCGCCACCGGAATAAGTGGTTTTGGCAACTTATCGGTCAGAGGGCGCATACGATCACCTCTGCCGGCAGCCAGTATCATTGCCTTCATAGTAATTGCTTATTCACCCAGCACTTCAATAGCCCATGCTCACTACTGAGCTGACAGTTCACCATACAACGGTGATCACGACCAGTGGATAGGTAAGATCTTTGCCATGAAATGAATAACGGAATGCCATACAACAGATTAAAACTATTATTTTATTAGATGCAAAAAATTTGTTACAAGAGCCTTGTGACTATCTTGCCCTGCATTAATAAGACTGCTGGCAAAACCGAAAAGTAATAGGGTCGTAGTGATAGAAGTGATGTTTTTTTACCCTCTTATCCTCGGGCATGTGAAATATTAATATTGCTTTCGCGGGTACTTAACTTCGCACACCCGATTTTAATTTCACTCTGTACACAAAGAGAAAAGGGGCCATTCGGCCCCTTTATCAGAACTATCACACAACTAGAGGCATATCACCCCTTCATGGCATCGAAAAACTCATCATTTGTTTTTGAAACTTTCAGTTTATCGAAGAGGAATTCCATGGCGGCAAGCTCATCCATCGGGTGGAGTATCTTGCGCAATATCCACATTTTTTGCAGCTCGTCAGGCTTCATCAATAACTCTTCCCGACGGGTACCTGAACGATTGATGTTGATGGCTGGAAAAATCCGCTTCTCGGCGATGCGACGATCCAGATGCACTTCCATGTTACCGGTACCCTTGAACTCTTCGTAAATCACATCATCCATGCGCGAACCGGTTTCCACCAGTGCAGTGGCGAGGATTGTCAGAGAACCACCCTCTTCTACATTCCTGGCAGCACCAAAGAAACGCTTGGGACGCTGTAGTGCATTGGCATCGACACCACCGGTCAGCACTTTGCCTGAAGAGGGCACCACCGTATTGTAGGCGCGCGCCAACCTGGTAATGGAGTCGAGCAGGATAACCACATCCTTTTTATGCTCAACCAGACGCTTGGCCTTTTCAATCACCATCTCAGCCACCTGCACATGGCGGGTTGCCGGTTCATCAAACGTACTGGAGATAACTTCACCACGCACCGAGCGTGCCATTTCAGTCACCTCTTCCGGACGTTCGTCGATCAGCAACACGATGACATAACACTCGGGATGGTTGTGGGTGATCGATTGCGCGATATTCTGCAGCATCATCGTCTTACCCGCTTTCGGCGGTGAAACGATCAGGCCACGCTGCCCCTTGCCGATAGGTGCGCAAAGGTCAATTGTGCGTGCCGTGATGTCTTCCGTACTGCCATTGCCAATCTCCAGGTGAAAACGTTTATTGGCGAATAGCGGTGTAAAATTCTCGAACAGAATCTTGCTCTTGGCATTCTCAGGTTTATCAAAGTTGATTTCGTCCACTTTGAGCAGCGCGAAGTAGCGTTCACCATCTTTTGGCGGACGAATTTTACCGGAGATCGTATCGCCGGTACGCAGGCTGAAGCGTCGAATCTGACTGGGCGAAACATAGATGTCATCGGGACCGGCAAGATAAGAACTATCTGCCGAGCGGAGGAAACCGAAGCCATCCTGCAATATTTCCAGCACACCATCACCAAAGATGCTTTCACCTTTCTTGGCATGCGCTTTGAGGATAGCGAAGATCAGATCCTGCTTACGGGTCCGGGCCATGCCCTCGATCTTCATTTCTCGGGCGAGATCTGCCAGTTCGGCTACCGGCTTCTTCTTCAGTTCAGTCAGATTCATAGTGGTTTAAAGATTGTGTTTTTTCGGATTGTGATCAGGAATGGTTGCCGCCTTAGGCAAGCGTAATAGATTCGGTGATTTCAGTATTCAGGCTGGGCGCGGGACTATCGGAATCTGGTTTGGAGATGGAAATAGGTGGGTAGTGAAAACGCGTCCAGTCCTGAGTTGTTTATAAGTTACTGTCGATAAAGGCGACGAGCTGCGACTTGGAAACGGCACCCACTTTGGTTGCCTCGACCTCGCCATTTTTAAACAGCATCAGCGTGGGGATACCACGGATACCATAGCGGGGAGGCGTATTGGGGTTATCATCAATGTTCAGCTTGGCTATTTTCAGCCGGCCTGTATATTCCGTAGCGATCTCATCCAGTACCGGAGCGATCATCTTACAAGGGCCACACCATTCCGCCCAGTAATCTATCAATACGGGCTCATTTGATTTAAGGACGTCAGATTCAAAGGAATCATCGGTTACATGAACAATATGCTCACTCATTGGATTGAGTATCTCCGACTTTTTGGGAGTTTACCGGGGCGTTTGCGGGTTGCATCTACGCGCCTTGCCAAGAATCCAGAACGGCTCCATGAGACTTTTATAACAGAATAAATGGGAGGGGCTTCTGGACGAGACAGGTTATTCAAGCCCAATTCACACTATTTTTCAAGGCTTCATTGTCATTTAAGGCAATATTTTTCTTATTTACCTAATTTTTCGACGTCAAATCCTGCAGCAACGGCTCAATCTGACAAAGATGCGCAATCGACATCACGCCCTCAGGGATTTCGTTGATCACTATCTGAACCCCCTGTTGGGTTGCCCTTGCCTTCCATTCCAGCAACAGGGCAAGCCCAGCACTGTCTGCTCCGGTGACCTGCGACAAGTCTATCTCGATATCCTGAGATTGAAAGAAAAAATCCTCCGATTGCTTCAGTAACTGCTTGGCTGTGGCAAAGGTCATTTCGCCTTTCACATGGAAATGAAAGGCGCCATCACGCTCGATAATGGCAGTCGCCATGGGTTATTCCTGGCTCGCGGCGTTCTCTTCCGCTTTGCTGAAGAGAAACTGGCCGACAATCTCCTCCAGCACCAGTGCGGATTGAGTGATCATAATTTCACTTCCCTGTTGGAGATTTTCGAGACTGCCCCCAGGGTCCAAGCCAATATATTGCTCTCCCAGCAACCCGGAGGTATAGATTTTGGCAATGGTGTCTTCGGGAATCTGGTTATAATCCGGCTCAAGCAACATAGTTACGACGGCTTCATAACTCTTTTGATCGTAACCGATGTTCACCACACGACCGATTCTCACACCCGCCATGGAGACAGGTGATCTCACCTTCAAACCGCCGATATTATCGAAGCGTGCAGATACCTCGTAGCCTTCACTGGTCGTGATATTGGCCAGATTGCTCACCTGCATGGCGAGAAAGAACAGCGCCACCAGACCGGCAGCCATAAAGGCACCGACGGTAATTTCCAGCTGTCTCGTATTCATCTATCAGTCTCCAAACATCAGTGCGGTAAGCACAAAGTCGAGCACCAACACCGCCAGTGCCGAGTGTACCACCGTGCGCGTGGTGGAACGGCTCACACCGGTGGAAGTGGGTAGTGTGTCATAACCCTGAAACAGGGCGATCCAGGTACAGATAACCCCAAAGACCAGGCTCTTGATGACACCATTGATGACATCCCCGTCCCAGTCAATTTTTGCCTGCATCTGACTCCAGAAGGCACCCTCATCCACGCCCAGCAAGCCGACACCGACGAAATAACCACCTATCACACCCACAGCACTGAACAGGGCAGCTAGCAGCGGCATGGAAATAAACCCAGCAAAAAAGCGAGGCGTGAGTATCCTGCGTACCGGATCCACAGCCATCATCTCCAGACCGGAGAGCTGTTCGGTTGCCTTCATCAGACCGATCTCCGCCGTCAGAGCCGAACCAGCACGACCGGCAAACAGCAGTGCTGTCACCACAGGCCCGAGTTCGCGCACCAACGAAGCCGCCACCATCACACCCAGGCTGTCCTCTGCGGCAAACTGAGACAGTACATAGTAGCCCTGCAGACTCAACACCATACCGACGAACAATCCGGACACCACAATGATGGTGATGGTTCGCACACCAATACTATGCAGCTGCGCAACCAGCAATCCCGGACGCGGCAGCAGACTGGTAATGCCGGCGAGTATCTGCAGAAAGAGCAGGTGCCCCCTGCCCAGACGCTCGAATGCCTCCAGACCCTTTCGACCGAAACTGGCCAATACGTCCAGCATCAACTGGCTCCCCGCATGCTCAACAGATCCTCATCCAGCGTCGGCGCATCATAATGAAATCCAACCGGCCCATCGGGTAGCCCACTCATGAACTGGCGAACGGAGGCCGATGAAGAGTTGGCCAACTCACCGGGAGTCCCCTGCTCGATCACCTTGCCCCCATTGATGACATAGACAAGATCGGAGATGGCAGAGGTCTCCTCCACATCATGTGAGACGAGGATGCTGGTCAACCCCACCGCATCGTTCAAGCGCCTGACCAGTTGTGCCAACACACCCATGGAAATGGGATCCTGGCCAGTAAAGGGCTCATCGTACATCACCATCATCGGATCCAATGAGATCGCTCTGGCAAGCGCCACGCGCCGAGCCATGCCGCCCGACAGGGCAGAGGGCAGAAGATCTCTGGCCCCACGCAGCCCCACGGCTTCAAGCTTCATCAGCACCAACCGCCGAATCATCGATTCTGGGAGGTCAGTATGCTCACGCAGCGGGTAGGCAACATTGTCATAGACCGTAAGATCCGTCAGCAGCGCACCGGTCTGGAACAGCATGCCCATTCGCATGCGAAGCTTGAAGAGTGCCTTGCGTGAAAGCGCATGCACATTGAGTCCGTCGACCTCGATAGTGCCCTGACTGGGTCTTAGCTGGCCGCCAATGAGCTTCAGCAGCGTAGTCTTACCTGTACCGCTGGGGCCCATAATAGCCGTGACTTTACCACGGGGTATATCAATATCCACACCATCAAATATGACACGGTCACCACGGGAGAAGTGGAGGTCACGGATTTTGATCAGTGGAGGATCTATGCTCACGGCAGTTTCAACAAGAGTTGCACAAGTGTATGGCTTGAAATGCAGCCATTGTCTCGAGGGTCTCTTGAAGCGTCAAGCCGACGCTGCAAATATGTCATTGTGCTTTACCCAACCTGTAACCGACTGCCAAAAAAATCTAAGTATCATCCCAACCACAACTCGTGCATAGTCACCGTCAGGCGAATAATCTTTCCTACCAATTCGAGACAAGCTTATGGAGTGTATGTATAAAGCAAGGCCTTGGCATATTCATTTCTAACCCTGCACTATAACTGACATCCAAACAGGCCATTCACTTCATACATGCCCAACATTCTCAAATTCAAGAAGCCCAAGGCCAGTGAAAAGCATAAAGGCAAAGGCCTCTGTCGTGAGGGGTTTCATAAATGGGTAGTCGACAAGCAGTCAGTTTTCGACGTCAAGCAAGGCAGATTGGTTACCCGCTATCGCTGCGGTCGTTGTAGCAAAACCCGAACAACCTCGACATAAGACTCAGATTCGCAAACGATCCACCACCTCGCCACCCACCAGGTGCTTTTCGAAGATCTCGTCCATGTCCTCTTTGTCGACAAAGGTGTACCAGACCGCTTCGGGATATACCACCACCACCGGCCCCTCCGAGCAGCGATCCAGGCAACCCGCCGTGTTGACACGCACCCCGCCCGGTCCAGAGAGACCTGCTGCTTTTACCCGCTGCTTCAGATAGTCACGCAATTCTTTGGCGCCATGCTGCGCGCAAAAGGGGCGCCCATCCTCCCGCTTGTTGATGCAGAAGAAAAGATGGTAGCGATAGTAGGACATAAAAAAACACTCTTCCTGCGATGATAGCCGGCCAGTTAACCGCTATTATAGGGCCTGATTCGGCAATACCATCCCAATAGATCCTATCGTGACCCCCGAGCAACTCCTCAAAGAGGCTGACCGCTGTGTGAAATGCGGCCTCTGCCTGCCCCATTGTCCCACCTACCTGGTGCTGGAGAGTGAGGCTGACTCACCGCGTGGACGCATCAGCCTGATTCAGGCACTGGCAAGTGGTGAACTGCCTGCCGGCAAGTCGATGGAGACCCATCTGGCCCGCTGTCTAAGTTGCCGTGCCTGCGAGTCCGCCTGCCCTTCAGGCGTTAAGTATGGCGCATTAATCGATGGTGGCCGGGCCTTGATCGCTGATCAGCATCGTGGACGCCCGGTATGGCGCAGAATATTTGACCTGCTCAGTGACCGGCAAAGACTGAGACGCTGGAGCAAGTTCCACACGCTGTTGCAGCGCTCGGGCCTGATCAGGATTGCCAGTCTGTTTCCCTCCATAAGATTGAGTCGATTGATATCTCTTGGTCAATTTTTACCCAAGCAGGTTGGCACGCTCACCGAACTCCATGCTGCCAAAAGGCCCACAGGCCGATTGGTGCAGCTATTTACTGGCTGCGTCGGCAGCCAAACTGACCAGCAGCTTATTGAACAGAGTCTCTCTCTACTCTCTCATCTGGGTTATGCGGTCGAAATACCCGCTAACCAAGTCTGCTGTGGCGCGCTGCACAGGCACAACGGCTACCCGGAACAGGCAGACCGACTCTGCGAAACTAACAGGTTACAAACTGAAAAAAGCCGTGCCGAGTGTCTCATCACCCTTGCCAGCGCCTGTCATCTCGAATTGAACGAGCACCTGAAATCTGATCTGCCGATCACGGGAATGACCGATTTCCTGCTTGATCTGCCTCAGGACGCACTGCCCAACCTACAACCGCTGACAAAAAAAGTCGCAATTCACACGCCTTGTACAAGTCAAAACGACCGCAGCCAGGAACTTCTCCGGCTTATCCCCGGCCTTGAGATCGAGGAACTCCCCGAGAATTCAATCTGTTGTGGTGCCGCAGGCAGCTATCTGCTCACGCAACCCGAGCTTTCAGCAACCTTGGGAGCACAAAAGCTTGGTAGCCTTAAGGCATCCAATGCCGAGATTCTGATCACGGGAAATACCGGCTGCGCCTTACAATTTCGCCAACTAATCGAGCAATCTGATCTCAATATCGATGTCATGCACCCGCTGGAGCTGTTTGCCAGACAGATGGAAAACAGCACGGGCAACGCTTGATCAGTATGCCGGCTGAGGCTAAGGTTCCGCTATGCAAGATAAAACCCATCATCCCGCCGATCGATTCATCATCGGTTTCGACCAAGCCCTACGCACGCTGTTCGGCCGCCCTCAGGTCACAGAGCGGCCTGACCCGGCCGACAAGCATCCGGAAGCCGATATGAGTGAACAGGAGAGGGACATCACCGCCCGTCTCATGCGGATCAATCATACAGGTGAGGTCTGCGCCCAAGCGCTCTACCAGGGACAGGCCCTGACCGCCAAGCTACCTGAGGTACGTGACAGCATGGAGCGGGCGGCACAGGAAGAGAACGATCACCTCGACTGGTGTGAATCCCGCCTGAAGGCTCTCGACAACCGTAAGAGCCTGCTTAACCCATTCTGGTATGCCGGATCGTTCATGATCGGTGCGGCTGCCGGTTTGGCGGGAGACAAGTGGAGCCTGGGGTTTGTGGCGGAGACAGAGCACCAGGTGGAAGCCCATTTGGAAGACCATTTACAGAAGTTACCCGCTCAGGACACCAAGAGCCGAGTGGTGCTGGAACAGATGAAAGAAGATGAGATTCACCACGCCACGGTGGCGCTGGAAGCTGGGGGTGCGGAGTTGCCAAGTCCCATCAAACTGGCGATGAAGCTGACATCAAAGTTGATGACGAAATCTGTCTACTACCTCTGAACAATTATCCGGCGTTCGGGTCTACCTGGACCACTTCAGTATCCACCATGCGATCCCGATCGGCCATGCCGATCTGAATCGCCAGGGTCATGCCAAACCCAATAACCACCAGAACCAATAGAACCGCAAAAAAGTCGGGGGTTCTATGGGGATGTCTTGTATTCATAGCGCACCAAATTAATCAATCAGTTAAGTTAAACTATTAATCCTGACCATCAACTTAACCTTGAACCTGTTCACGTTGCTGCATAGGAACCATCCAATTACTGCTTTGCATTCCCATCCGGCGCCGTTTCAGACGCTCCCAGCTCACTTAACAATGCCGAGACTGGCTCGTGACCACCACGGTTTGCCAATCCCAGGGCAGTATTGCCGGACTGATCCGCCGCATTTACGTCAGCACCGCGCTGCACCAGCAGCCTGACGACTTCCAGATGCCCAAATGCGGATGCCTCCATCAACGGTGTACTGCCACGGGGACCGGCGAGATTCGCATCTGCCCCTGCCGCCAACAGCGCCTTTACGGTGTAGGTATTGCCATTGAACGCAGCCAATTGAAGCAATGACCGACCAGCCTGGTTCTTACTGTCGACACTGACTCCCTGTGCAAGCAGGTCCTCGACCTGGCGTACCTCTCCAAGCGTGACCGCCGCAATCAACAACTGGGTCGTTTGCGGGTCATCTGCTGCCCAACTGCCGCTTGACCCTACGATCAGGAGCAATATGAAAAAAAAACCTCTCATCTCATAACCTTACGTTTCACGTGCCGATACTTTATCTGTCGGCTGAAGCCATTTATTCTTGAAAAAAGTGTCATATTCAGTAGACCCCATTCACATTTCGAGTCAGGTCATGCAACTTTTCAGGGATATATCAGAGCATTTAAAGCCACTTTGGCACTCAACATGGGATTCTTACACGTTGCACAATATGCGCCCCCTAAGTACCCTTTAAGCAGCTATAAAAAAACGACCGGAAACGAACTTTCGATGGAACAAGAATCTCCCAATCAAATTGATGTTCAGGTTGAGACAAACTACATGGAGTCGCAGTCGCAACCGGAAGAGCAGCGTTTTGTCTTCTCTTATACCGTCACCATACGGAATGAGGGCGAAATGCCTGCGCGCCTGATGAATCGTCACTGGATCATTACCGATGCCAATGGCAAGGTTCAGGAGGTCCGGGGTGAAGGAGTGGTCGGTGAACAGCCTCATCTCAAACCTGGTGAGACCTTTCGCTACACCAGCGGCACCGTCCTCGATACACCGGTGGGCAGCATGCAGGGCAGTTACGATATGGTCGACAATCTCGGGAAGCACTTTGACGCCACGATCCCACCCTTCTCTCTCGCCAGACCCGGCAGCCTTCATTAAACTCATCGACAGCGAATCGGAGTGACTATGCAGCAGGCCTCGCGGTTCTCTGAACCCACAGTGTTAGCCGCCGGCATATTGTTACTGCTCATACTCAGTGGTATCGACCCGGTTGCAGACCGCTATACCTGGTTCCTGGAAACGGCGCCGGTGATGATCGGCCTGGTTCTACTGGCCGTTACTTGGCGGCACTTCCCACTGACCCTGCTGCTCTGTCGGCTGTTGGCATTTCACGCAGTCATTCTAATGATTGGCGGGTTCTACACCTATGCGGAGGTCCCCCTCTTCAACTGGTTACAGGAGGTATTCGATCTGTCCCGCAACCACTATGATCGGGTCGGACATTTTGTGCAGGGTTTCGTCCCTGCCATACTGGCCCGTGAGATCCTGTTAAGACGCTCACCACTACAGACTGGACGCTGGCTATTCTTTCTCTGCCTCTCAATCTGCCTTGCCTTCAGCGCCTTCTATGAGTTGATCGAGTGGTGGGTAGCGCTACTCAGCGAACAGGCAGCCGATGCTTTTCTCGGTACGCAGGGGGACCCCTGGGATACACAAACTGACATGTTTCTTGCCCTAATCGGTGCAACCTGTGCGCTCTTGTTACTATCAACACCTCACGACAAACAACTCGAGCGGATGAAAAATATCTGATGGCGACGTATGCGATCGGTGATATACAAGGGTGCTATGACGATCTCATGGCATTGCTGGAGAAAATCGGTTTTGATTCAGGCAACGACAAACTCTGGTTTGCCGGAGACCTGGTCAATCGGGGCCCCAAGTCACTTGAAGTACTGCGTTTCGTAAAGTCGCTGAAGGATCAGGCCGTCACCGTGCTGGGCAATCATGACCTGCATCTGCTTGCCCTTTCACAAGGTAACCGCAGCCACTACAAACACGGCACCCTTGATGAGATACTCAAGGCGCCGGACCGGGACGAACTGATCCACTGGCTACGTCACCGCCCTGTGATGCATCATAATGAAAAGCGTGGTTACAGCCTGATCCACGCAGGTCTGCCTCCCCAGTGGGATCTCAAAACAGCCCTCGCCTGTGCAGGTGAACTGGAAAAGATCCTGAGAGGACCCGGTTTTCATGAATTTTGCCATAAGATGTATGGCAACCATCCCGACCAGTGGCAAAGCAGCTTGAAAGGTATCGAACGCTTACGCTTCATTACCAATGCCTTCACCCGCCTGCGATACTGTACAAAAGACGGCAGGTTGTCATTGCGTGACAAGGGTTCACCAGGCTCTCAATCTAAGGGAGCACTGCCCTGGTTTGAGATATCCAACCGTGCCACCCGCCGCAACCGTATCCTTTTTGGTCACTGGTCGACCCTGGGCTATCATCAAGCAGACAATGCCTGGTGTCTCGATAGCGGTTGCTTATGGGGTGGAAAACTCACCGCCCTGCGTGTGCGTAAATCGCAACCACCAAAACCGATTCATTTAGCCTGTCCCGGGACGGTAAAGCCGACGAAAAAATAGACAGACAATTCGAAAGCTGTCCAGGTTTATTGAAAAAGGAGCCTCCCATGCGCGCCCACGAGATTGATTATCAAATCATCGGCCATGATATGCAGCTTGTAGAGATTTATCTTGACCCGGGCGAGACGGTTATTGCCGAAGCAGGTTCCATGACTTACATGGATGAGCAAATAGGCTTCGAGACAAAAATGGGCGATGGCGCTGATCCCGACGAGGGGGTATTCGGCAAACTTTTCAGTGCTGGCAAACGCATGCTCACCGGGGAATCTGTCTTTACGACCCATTTCACCCATAGCGGAACTGCCGACAAGGCTACAGTAGCCTTTTCCGCCCCTTATCCCGGCTCCGTCATGCCGCTCGATCTCAGCCAGCTTGGCGGACAGATCACCTGCCAGAAGGACGCCTTTCTCTGCGCCGCCTTGGGCACTCGACTCGACATTGCTTTCAATAAGCGGCTCGGCAGTGGATTATTCGGTGGCGAGGGTTTCATCCTGCAAAAACTCGAAGGTGACGGGCTTGCCTTCATTCAGGCGGGCGGAACTGTTGTTGAAAAGCAACTGAATGGAGAAACCCTGCGTATCGACACTGGCTGCCTGGTCGGCTTCACCGATGGCATCGAATACGATATCCGCATGGCGGGAGGACTTAAATCGATGATATTTGGTGGTGAAGGGCTCTTTCTCGCCACTTTGAGCGGGACTGGGAAAGTCTGGATTCAAAGCCTGCCCTTCTCACGTATGGCAGACCGAATTCTGCAGCATGCCCCGCAAGGTGGAGGCAAAGATCGGGGTGAAGGCTAAGCTGCCTTCTTCTCCAATTCAAGAAAAGTATAGGCATAGGGATTTTTCTCATCTGCCGGGTGAGGCTCCCGACTCACTTCCCGCCAACTATCCCAGTCGATCTCAGGGAAACAGGCATCGCCTTCTGCGACCACATCCACCAGCGTCAAATAGAGACGATCGGCTCTCGGCAATGTTTCCTTATATATAGCCCCCCCACCGACAATCATGATCTCCGGCACCCCACCTGCGGCAGTCAGCGCATCATCCACCGTGTGGACCACAGTGCACGACTCGGCCTGGTAGTTGATATCCCTTGTGATCACAATATGCCTGCGTCCGGGCAAGACTCCCGGCAGAGACTCCCAGGTCTTACGTCCCATAATGATCGGCTTACCCATGGTGAGAGCCTTAAAATGACTCAGATCTGCCGGCAGTCGCCAGGGCAACTGGTTTTCTCGGCCGATGATTCCATTCTTCGCCATCGCCACGATGATCGATATCAGCGGTTTTTCATGATCCACTAAACTGCCACCGGCGCCTTAATATGGGGATGCGGATCGTAACCAACCAGCTCGAAATCCTCGAAACGAAATCCAAATATATCCTTCACCGCCGGGTTGATCTGCATAGCCGGCAAGTCACGCAGATCACGACTCAACTGTAATTCTGTCTGATCGACATGATTGCTATAGAGATGTGCGTCACCGAAGGTATGTACGAACTCACCAGGCTGCAGACCGGTCACCTGCGCCACCATCATGGTCAATAGGGCATAGGAGGCAATATTGAACGGCACACCAAGAAAGATATCGGCACTCCGCTGATAGAGCTGGCAAGAGAGGCGACCATCGGCCACATAGAACTGAAACAGACAGTGGCAAGGTGGTAGCGCCATGTGCTCGATATCGGCAGGATTCCAGGCTGAGACGATGAGACGGCGTGAATCGGGATTGGTACGGATTTGTGTCACCAACTGACTGATCTGGTCGATCTGGCCACCATCAGAGGTGGGCCAGGAGCGCCACTGATGACCATAAACCGGTCCCAGATCACCTTTCTCATCCGCCCACTCATCCCAAATACTCACCCCGTTATCTTTCAGATAAGCGATGTTGGTATCGCCTTTGAGAAACCAGAGCAGCTCATGAATGATCGAGCGCAGGTGGAGTTTTTTTGTGGTCAACACGGGAAAACCGTCGGCGAGATTGAAACGCATCTGGTAGCCGAAGACACTGCGTGTGCCGGTTCCGGTACGATCCTCCTTCACCACACCCTGGTCACGCACATGGCGCAACAGATCTAGATACTGCTTCATGAAGTTGTTTCCAATGGCGCTTTTGAGCGATAGGCCAGAAAAAGCAAAAGTATGCCGAACAATATCATAGGCGCGCTCAGAAGTTGCCCCATAGTCACCCAGTCAAAGGCGAGATAGCCGATATGCGCATCCGGCATGCGCACCAGCTCGACCAGAAAACGAAAGACGCCATAACAGAGCAGAAAAAGCCCGGAGACAGCCATACGGGGAGGACCTTTTGCGGAAAAGAACCACAGGACCAGAAACAGCAGTACACCTTCCAGCAGAAATTCATAGAGCTGGCTGGGGTGAACCGGCAGAGAATAGACGGCATCCACTGGCATACCCAGGCGACTACAGAGCATGCCGGCATCTGCACAGGGCACACGCATGCCCCATGGCAGATTGGTGGGCCCACCCCAGAGTTCCGCATTGATAAAGTTGCCCAAACGGCCCGTTCCCAGCCCAATCGTCACCAAGGGTGCGATAAAATCGGTTGCATCGAAAAAAGTACGGCCGTGACGACGGGCAAATAGCCACATGGCCAGCAGCACGCCGATCAGCCCCCCATGGAAGGACATGCCCCCTTCCCAAACCCTGAAAAGTGAGAGCGGGTCTGCCAGGAATCCGCTGAAACCATAGAACAACACAGATCCGACGCGCCCACCCAGCACCACGCCCAGGACAATGTAAAACACAATGTCATCAACCTGCTGCGGGGACCAGAGACAGCCCGGTTTTGCTGCCCGCACCCGGCCTAGCCACCAGCCTCCCAGAAAGCCGATCAGGTACATCACGCCGTACCAGTGAATCTGGAGCGGTCCAATCGCCAACAGCACCGGATCAATGAACTCAGGGTAAGTAATCATGGTCGCGCATGGTATCACAAGGAATAAAGTTCACGAATCTGCCAAATATTCGTAAATTTACAGAATCCCGACGCCTATCTAATGGTACTATTCCGTGAAGCAGGTCACATTCCTCCCCCATAACGGAATTTATTTCGCAGACGACGTGACGGACTTCTGCAGGGTGTCAAGTTTTTGATTGCAGCGCCGCTATCTCGTACAGACGATGCAGCACACCTTAGCATCCAAACGGGAAGGACTATGAGCTACGTACACGCACAGAAATTTGAAACATACATACCGCGTAAAATGGATACTTTAGGATCTCGGTTAAGACGTAAAAGGCGAGAGCGCGGCTGGACCCAGGAAGAACTGGCTCTGCGCGCAGGAACCAACCAAGCCGTGATCCAGAAGATCGAAAACGGTAAAAGCCTGCGACCGAGAAAGATAGATGAGATCGCACAGGTACTGGATGTTAACCCTGCCTGGCTGATGTTCGGTGAAGAAGCCAGTACAGTTCTTGACGAAGAAGCAGAAGAAGTTGCCAAGGCCTGGCATCGCCTGCCAGAGCCCCTTCGAAGCCGTATCAAACGTAATATCTTCGAGCAGGTCCTGTTGCATTCGAATAAGAAGTGATTTTCTCCGGCGCCGGGATGCAGTGCGTCATCCCGGCAGCCTGCCTCTCTCTCCAATATCGAATTCTTCCTGATTCACCCCATCAGAAGATATCTTTTTCTCGTTAATTCCAATAGCGGGATGACGGAGACAAAAAACCCGGCGCATCGGCCGGGTTTGTTGCTTATATTTCCAACCTGGAGTCAGAACCTGTATGAGGCTCCGAATGAGAATACCGGGTAGTATTTATAGTTCTTGATATCATCTTCGAATCGCTGCTCTTCAAGCGCGATATCGGCAGGATCGACCAGAGACGCGCCAGCACCAGTAGGTACCAGACTCACGTTGCCCGAACCTTGAAACATGATACCGAGGTCCACATTGAATCCCCAGCCCTTACCCGCTGCCAGGGCATTCCCCCAACCGACACCCAAATAGGGGGCGGTAGAGTCGAAATCGAGCTTGGCATCAAGACCTATGCCCGGATAGGTGGTATCACCGATAGTGAGACTGTCTGATGTTGAGGAACCCGTTAGCTCATTACCGTTGCTCATCAAGCCGGCGGTAAAGCGGAAAGCCGATCCGAAGGGGTGCCAGTCGGCAAGTAGTGAAACGGACTGCAACTCCAGATCCAGGTCGTATTGGATATCAGAGATAGTTTCAGTGCGATCGTAATCGAGTTTGTTCAGACCCAGGCGGGCATTAAAGTGCTCAGCCAGACCAAAAGTCCCTTCAATACCGAGCCCCAGACTGCCCAATTTGGCGGTCAGCGCAATATCGGTCGAGCCGGCGTTAGCCGTTGTCAGACCAAAACAGGCCAATCCTAAAAAAATCCCGAACCGCTTGTCCATGAAAATGCCTCTCAATTTCCAGATCCATTCTGATCAGCCTAATATGAGATCTCTGCGGCAGCGTGGGTGATTTCTTTAGTCATCCGACGAAGCGGAGCGCCATTTTTCTTCTGCCTCGTCATCACTGATGCGGGCATCCACCCAACGCTCACCACCCTCTGTCAGCTCTTTTTTCCAGAATGGGGCCTGCGTCTTTAGATAGTCTATAACAAATTCGCAGCCTAGGAAGGCTTCTTTTCGATGACTGCTGGCCACAACCACCACAACGATGGGGTCGGTAGGCCGCATTTCACCCACCCGGTGCACCACTCGGCACCCTTGCAGATCCCAGCGGCGTGACGCCTCCTCAACAATTTTGAGTAACGCCTTCTCCGTCATTCCCGGGTAGTGCTCGAGAAAAAGCCGGTCAACCTTATCCCCCTCGTTCATATCGCGCATCAGTCCGATGAAACTCACCACGGCACCGATCATCGGGTTGTCGGCACGCAGCTGATCGACCTCGCGATGGGGATCTAGGGGTTCACTCTGCACATGGACATAGTTCACTGGATCAACCACCCGTCACCGGCGGAAAGAATGCGACCTCATCCCCATCCTTCAGTGGCGTACTCTGATCAGCCACTTCTTGATTGACCGCCGCCATGACCCGCTGATCCTCAGCAAAGAGCCGCGACCAAGTACCACCTCTGGCTCGCAAATCGGTCAACAGATCCTCTACGCAGTTCACATGACCCGCCTCCAACTGCTCGGTATCTGCGCCGAGCTCTTCTCTGAAGCGGGCAAAAAACCTTACCTCAATCATGTCATTAACTCACTGAAAGGGATGAATTCGATGGCGCCACCCTGACTGATGGCAGTCATCGCCGGCAAAACGGCCAAACCATTGGCCCAGGCAACCGAGCTGAGTACACCGGAAGAGCGGTTGGCATAGAGCTTCACCACTGCGCGGCCCTGCTCGTCCATCTCCATTTTAGCCCGGGCATATTCACGTCGCTTGTCCGTCCCGGCCTTTTCGAATGCTGCGATCGCCTTGAATGCCATCGGCATATAGCCCTCTTCCATGCCCTGCAACCGGAGAATGAACGGTCTGGCGAATATGGTGAAAGTGGTAAACAGAGAGACCGGATTCCCTGGTGCGCCAAAAAAGGGCGTACCATCCACCTGACCGAAGGCAATCGGTTTGCCGGGACGTATGGCGACTTTCCAGAGATCCAAAGAGCCCAACTGCTCGACCGCCGGTTTGACATGATCCTCTTCACCCACAGAGACACCACCGGATGCCAAAATCAGATCGGCTGACTTCGCTCCACGTTTCAGCGCCTCGCATGTTGCCTCCAGGGTATCTTCCACCATACCCAGTTGGATCACTTCGCAACCCATCCGTTTCACCAAACCACCCAGCGTGAACTGATTGGAGTTATAGATCTGACCGGGACCCAACTCCCCGCCAGGCATCACAAGTTCGTCACCACTGGAAAAAACAGCCACCCGTAACGGTCGATAGACTGTCAGTGTCGGCACTCCCACAGAGGCCGCCAGCCCAAGATGGTGTGGCGAAAGCCGGGTACCAGCCTTGAGAATCTCCTCACCCTGCAGGATGTCCTCACCTGCTCGACGGATATTGGCACCGGGAAGCGGTGGTTGTGTCACGGAAACCTGATCACCCTCAACCGTACATACCTCCTGCATGACGACTGCATCAGCACCAGGCGGTACAGGGGCGCCGGTAAAGATACGTGCAGCCGTACCTGGCTGAAGTTCGCTACCCGCCGCACCGGCAGGGATTCGCTGGGCAACACGAAGACTCTCCATCTTAACCAGATCGCGGGTATTGATGGCATAACCGTCCATCGCACTGTTATCCCAGGGCGGCACATCCACTTGGCTGTGGACAGGGACAGCCAGTACCCGACCCAGTGCCTGTTCCAGCGGCAGGGTTTCAGTATCTGTGATCGGTTTGGCCTGTGCCAGGAGAAAACTCAGTGCCTCATCAAAAGGCTTGAGGCTCTGCTGGTGACTATCACACCCACAATCAGCCATATGGCCTCCTATTTTTCGAGCAAGCGTGGAAACATTTGGGCAAAGTTGCAGGGGCGGGTTCGCATATCAAGCTGTGCCTTGAGTATATTGTCCCAACCGGTTCGACAGGCACCGGTCGACCCCGGCAGGCAGAAAATCAGCGTTCCGTTGGCCAGACCGGCAATGGCCCTTGACTGGATCGACGAGGTACCAATCTCTTCGAGAGAGATGGTCCGGTAGAGTTCACCGAAGCCCTCAATATGTTTATCGAACAGTGGCTGCAATGCCTCTGGGGTACTGTCCCGGCCAGTAATGCCTGTGCCACCTGTCGAGATCACGACATGCACATCACTATCGGCAATCCAGCGGGAGACAACCGCACGCATCTGATAGACATCATCAGGTACGATGGTTTTCTCTACGACTCTGTGACCGGCTTCGGCAGCCCGCTCTTTCAGCGTATTACCGGACTTGTCCGTCTCCTCGGTCCGACTATCGGAAACGGTCAGGACCGCCAAATTAAGGGGAATGAAATCGCTCTCTGTAAAGTGTCCGGACATGTTTATTTCAGCCAATCAGTGAGGTTAAAAACGGTATTCAAAGGCCTGCTCAAAACGGTGGGCAAAGGCCTCTTTTGAGACAAAATGGTTCTGTGTTCCAGCCTGCTCGATTTTAATTGCGCCCATCAAGGCCGCAATACGGCCGGTCGTATCCCAATCCATCCCGTTCATCAGACCGAACAGAAGGCCCGCACGGTAGGCATCACCACAACCCGTGGGATCGATCAGTGCCTTCGCCAGCGCCACGGGAATCTCATAACGCTTGTCCCGGGTAATGATTTCCGATCCCTCACCACCACGGGTAACAATAACCGCCTCAACTCTTTCCGCCAGCTGCTTGAGACTCAAGCCGGTGCGCTCTGTCATCAACTTTGCTTCATAGTCATTGAAGGCAAGCCAATTGGCCTGCTCAGCAAACTTCAGCAGACTATCGCCATCAAACATGGGCATGCCTTGACCGGGGTCAAAAATGAACGGCACCCCCGATTCGGCAAACTGCGCTGCATGGTCGATCATCCCCTGTCTGCCATCGGGTGAAACCATACCCAGACTGCAGCCATCAATCTTTGAGACATCAATGTCGTGAGCCTGGTTCATGGCCCCGGGATGAAAGGCCGTGATCTGGTTATCGTCCTTGTCTGTGGTGATATAGGCCTGTGCCGTATAGCTGCCTGGAATAACACGCAGATGTTCGCGACTCACACCGCACTCATCCATCCACTTCGCATAGGGTGCAAAGTCTTCACCGATGGTACCCACAGGCTTACCCTTTCCACCCAGCATATTGAGATTGTATGCAATATTCCCGGCACAACCGCCGAACTCACGACGCATATCAGGCACCAGAAATGAGACATTCAGGATATGTACCTGCTCAGGAAGAATATGGTTCTTGAAGTGGTCATGAAAGACCATAATGGTATCGAAGGCGAAGGATCCGCATATCAGAGCTGACATATAAAAACCTCTTTGTCGTTGCTTCTATTCAGTTCAGAAATAGTCTGCCATTCAATACGAACGGCATTTGAGAGTGGAGATGGGAACCTACCCATCTCTATTCAGGGAGGGTGTTAGCTATCGCTCTTCCAGGCCAAGTCAAGCTCGCGGGCGGCACGCACATCATCCAGACGCCGTACGGGCATGGTATGTGGCGCTTGTTTGACCAGGTCAGGCTGGGTCTCAGCCTCCTGCTTGATGGTCTGCATGATCTCGACAAAACTGTCGAGATCCTCTTTGGCTTCAGTCTCAGTGGGCTCCACCAGCAGGCACTCCGGCACCAACAAAGGAAAGTAGGTGGTTGGTGCATGTACCCCGTAGTCCAGCATCCGCTTGGCAAAGTCCATGGTATTGACACCGAGTTCCTTGGCCTGTTTTTTCAACGTCAGAATAAACTCATGGCTGGCACGGCGCTCAGGATAGGCGGCATCGAAACCGACTTCCATCAGACGTTTCAGGAGGTAGTTGGCATTCAGGGAGGAAAACTCTGCGACACGATGCATACCTTCTCGCCCCAGCAATCTGGCATAGACATAGGCCCGTAGCAGGACACCGGCGTTACCGGCGAAAGCCGACAAACGACCGATACTCTCTGGTCGCTCTTTCTCGGTCAGCCAAATATAGTCTGTGCCATCATAGTCAACCATCGGCACCGGCAGATAGGGCGCCAGTCGCTGGCTCACACCCACAGGTCCCGCACCCGGTCCACCACCACCATGGGGGGTGGAGAAGGTCTTGTGTAAATTCATGTGAATGACATCAAATCCCATGTCGCCAGGTCTTACCTTTCCAAGGATGGCATTCAGATTAGCCCCATCATAGTAAAGTAAGCCGCCGGCTTCGTGGACGAGACCAGCGATCTCTTTAATGCGTCGCTCGAACACCCCAACAGTAGAAGGATTCGTCAACATGATGCCGGCTGTTTGTGGTCCCAGTGCCTGCTTCAGTGCATCCAGGTCGATATCTCCATCCCGGCCGGTGGGAATCTCACGAGCCTTGTAACCACACATGACTGCAGAGGCCGGGTTGGTGCCATGGGCCGCATCGGGTACCAGGATCTCACTCCGTGCGGTATCGCCTCGTGCATCGTGATAGGCACGGATCATCGCTACGCCAGCAAACTCACCCTGAGCACCGGCAGCCGGTGAGAGAGAAACATCGTGCATACCGGTGACATGCTTGAGGATCTCCTGCAGATCATACATGCAGGCCATGAACCCTTGGCTATGTGTGTCGGGCGCCAGCGGATGACGGGAGAGAAAACCGGGCAGGCTGGCCAGTGAATTGCAGGCCCGCGGATTGTACTTCATGGTACAGGAGCCCAACGGGTAAAAATGGGTATCGATGGAGAAGTTCTTCTGCGACAGGCGAGTATAGTGGCGCACAGCCTGCATCTCCGAAACCTCAGGCAATCCTGCCGGACGTTTTCTTAACAGCGCATCGGGAATATCAGACAACTTATCCATCTCCGGATTTGTCTGGGCTGTGGCCCGACGGCCAGTTCGTGAATGCTCGTAAATCATCTCAATCCCATGTCGACCGCTGAAGTCCCGGTCTTGTGTGTCAGTTCGTTATAGCAATTACCGGATAAGATCCGCTTCACCAATCCGGCTTAAGCTGGCAGGGTGTCTGTACCTGTGCCGCAATGACCCGCTCAAGCTTGCTACGGTATTGTTCGATATCCTCTTCACCACGCAGTTCGGTGGCACACACCAGAATGGCACTGTCCAGTTCCGGGTAGTCATCGCTCAGATCGAACCCACCCTGCACATTGTGCGCAGCCAAGGCTTTTAGCGCGTCTTTCGCAGACAGCGGTAGCTTTAATACCCGTTCGTGAAATACGGGGCCCTCGAAGACAGATTCCACCTGGGGAAGACTGCAGAGCGCCTGTGACAGCCTTTCGGTATTCCCGTGACAGGCCGCTGCCATGTGCTGTAACCCTTCACCGCCCATGATCGCCATGTGGATAGTCGCCGCGGTCACCATCAAACCTTGGTTGGTGCAGATATTCGAGGTCGCCTTGGAGCGCCGGATATGCTGTTCACGTGCCTGCAGGGTCAGGGCATAGCCGGGCTTGCCATCTAAATCCACCGTCTTACCGATGATGCGCCCCGGCATCTGGCGTACCAGCTTTTCCCGACAGCAGAGAAATCCGAAATAGGGCCCGCCGGAAGCCAATGGAGCACCCATCGGCTGACCTTCACCACAGCAGATATCGGCGCCATCCTCACCCCATTCTCCCGCTGGCTTCAGGATGGACATGGCAAGTGGATTCACCACTGCGATCGCCAGCATGCCGTTTGCATGTGCCCACTCGGTCAGCTCATCCACATTCTCCAGCACCCCGAAGAAGTTGGGTTGAGGTATAACCAACGCAGCAAAATCCTCACCGGCATATTGCTCCAGTACTGACGTATCGACCTGACCTGTCTTGCCGTCATAGCCAACCTCGACCAGTTCTATCCCCTGATTGCGTACGATGCTGTGTGTCACTCTGCGATAGAGTGGATGCAATGTGCGTGGCATCAAAATACGACCAGACTTCGACTTGCGGTTGGCGCGTACCGCCATCAGCACGGCTTCCGCCAGCGCCGAGGCGCCGTCATAGAGCGAGGCGTTCGAGACATCCATACCGGTCAAGGCCGTCATCATCGACTGGTACTCATAGAGCAACTGCAAAGTACCCTGGCTTGCCTCGGCCTGATACGGTGTGTAGGCCGTATAAAACTCACCACGGGTCGTCAACTGCCAAACGGCTGCCGGGATGTGGTGATCGTATGCACCGGCACCCAGAAAACAGAGTGGTTGCCCATCCTCTCGGGCGCGCGCTTGCATTAACCGGGAGACTTCCATCTCAGGCATTCCTGCCGGAATGGCCTTTAACTCGTCACAACGTAGTTCATCAGGAATCTCGTCGAACAGCGTATCGATACTATCGACACCGATGACTGCGAGCATCTCCTGAATATCATCTTCAGTATGGGGAATGAATGGCATGACCGTCTCTTTGTTTAGTGGTCTTCCTCGGCAACCAGTGCATCGTAAGCATCAGCATCCAGCAGGCTGTCTAATTCAGTGGCATCATCGAGTTTGACTTTGAACATCCAGCCGTTGCCGAATGCATCTTCATTGATCGTTTCGGGGGCATCATCAAGTGACTCATTCACTTCGATGACTTCACCAGTGACCGGACTGTAGACGTCAGAGGCAGCTTTCACTGACTCGACCACCGCACAATCACCACCTGCCTCTACCTTTGTGCCAACTTCCGGCAGGTCGACGAAAACCAGGTCGCCCAATAACTCTTGGGCATGTTCAGAAATACCGATGGTAGCGGTACCATCACCTTCATCTCTGAGCCATTCGTGGGACTTGGCATAACGGAGTTCCTTAGGTGTGTCACTCATGATCTTGATCCTGTCTGTCAATAGGTTGGTTGATGGACGTCGTATTCAGGCCCGTCATTATATCTCTTCACGATGGCAATAAGTGCTAACTCAGCTGAGACTTGCCATGGCGCACGAAAGGCGGTTTCACTACCTGGGCAGAGACACGCTTGCCGCGAATCTCAACCTCACATGCCTCACCGGTTCCAGGTTTGACACGCGCAAAGGCGATGGAGCGCTCCAGCGTCGGCGCAAAACCACCTGATGTAATCTCGCCGACCGGCTCATCGCCGTCAAATAATTTCAAATGGTTACGCAGCACCCCCCGGCCGGTCAAGACCAAACCGATGAATCGTTGCTTTTCCGGATCTTTACGCTGAGCCTGCAGTACGCTTCGCCCTATAAAGTCTCTGTCTTCAGGCTCCCAGGCGATTGTCCACCCAAGCCCGGACTCCAGTGGGGACGTCTCATCGTCCATGTCGGCACCATAGAGATTCATGCCGGCCTCCAGGCGCAGGGTATCCCGCGCACCAAGCCCACAGGGTACGACACCCGCATCAGTCAGGCTTTGCCAGAATGACTCAGCCTGATCCCCCGGCAGCATGATTTCAAAACCATCCTCACCGGTGTAGCCGGTTCGGGCAAGGAACCAATCGCCGTCCATTACTGCATTGAAAGGTTTGAGTTCCGCACCCGCTTTTTGCAATTTCTCGGACACCCTGGACAGGGCCTTGGTTCGCGCATTGGGGCCCTGTACAGCGATCATCGCCAGGTCACGCCGGGGTGTGATGGTCAGATCAAAATCTGTTGCCTGCTTCTCCAGCCAGGCCAGGTCTTTCTCGGTGGTACCCGCATTGACCACCATGCGAAACCAGTCATCGTTTAAATAGTAAACGATCAGATCATCCACCACGCCCCCCTGCTCGTTGAGCATGCAGGAGTAGAGTGCCTTGCCGACGGTCTTCAGCTTGTCCACATCATTGGCGAGCAGATAGCGCAGATAGGGCTTCGCCTGAGGCCCTTTGAGATCCACAACCGTCATATGAGAGACATCGAACATACCGGCATCCCGGCGGACCTGGTGATGTTCCTCCAGTTGGGAACCGTAATGAAGCGGCATATCCCAGCCGCCAAAGGGTACCATTTTGCCCCCCATGGACTTGTGGGTCTCATATAGAACGGTCTGTTTTTCCATCGCTGGCTCCCGGCTCAAAACGCAAAAAGGCGGCACAAGAGGAATTCCCCTGCGCCGCCCCTCTGTCCAAAACCTGAGAGTTTGGCGCTGTGCAAATAGCGCCTGCCCCGTCGGTGGGTGTGGTTACACCGCTCTCCAGAGTCGACCTAAGTCCAAAAGCATGAACTTACCCCCACGGTCCTTTTGCCTGAGCGATTCCGGGCGGAATTGCGCCTTCGGCGTCGGTACTGAACCGATCTCTCCCACGAGGGCTGGGTCGAGCCGAGACTATACCCTGCCCTCCCAGAATTGCCAATGCAGAAAAACCTTACTTTCTCTGATTATCTCTGGTCGTCGACAATCACGACCGTGTCTGCCGTTAGGCTGTCCGTCCCACACTGCCCGCTGACACCAATCTCCTGCCCCGCCTCCAGAACACCGCCGGGTGAAACATCGACCGTCGTGTTGGTGATCGTGACTGTGGTGACAGCTGCATCCGGACTCAGCAGCACAGTTAGATCACCTGTAACACCACAGGGTGTGGTACCCGCCTCAGGTATCAACGTGAAGCCACCTGTGACCAAACCACCAATCGTTCCTGCAGCGGCCACCCGGCCATCCATGTCGGTATCGACGATGACAACCGCAGCCTTGAAAGGATCTAACGGAGTTGTCTGCACACCATCCACTTTTAGTGCTCGAGGTATGAGAATGGCGGTATAGTCGAGTATCTCCCCATCCTTGGAAAGAATACGCGTACCGTTGAAGCCGGTAGGATCCTGCAGATCCACAGTGACAATATCCGGCGTGTGCATGGTAAAGCCGTTTATGTCAGCATCGGTGGCGGCAGTACCATAGGCCTGGCTGAACACACCCATCTCAACAGCTAAACCATCCAGCGCAAGTCGTGGACGGTGATCAGTGACCACCCCACCCTGGTCGTCAATAAGAAGGGTTCCATCAGGCAACACCAAGGTGGTATCAAGACAATCCACATCATCCGGATACGGTTGGGAGGCCGCATCAAAAGCCGTATCCCAAATCCGGCAGAGATCGCTGCCGGGCAGAGATGATGCGGGGATGTCAGGTATCTCATCATTGATCACCAGGGTCCGCACCAACCCAACCACCGCTGCCGATTGACTCAGGTTGCCTTCCACTAACAGGTCGGCCAATGGGGCTGCGTCACCACCGAGTGTTACGTTGTCAAAGAAAGCCGAATCCGCCCCCAAACTTACCGTCACACAATCCCGGCCGTTCACTTGATGTGTTGGAAGCGCACCACACAACAACAGGCTTTGATCCGCAGCGTTGATATCTTCAATCACACCTTCCACCCGTACCAGCTTGCCACTGAAACTTTTGTTGATCACATCAACAAAGACCACCGGACGAAAGTTATACGTGGTCTTACTACCCGTCTGTACGATATGGATAGAGTTACCGGCATCCATGTCGAGCTGAAGCGTGACGGATGCACCCGGTGCCACCGTGAAGCAATTCCTCGCCAACAGGTCGAGCTTTCCGTTACCGGGTAATTTGGGGAAATAGCTACTACCATCTGCCGCCAGCACCAATTCCAGCCCGTCAGGATTGGTCAGCGTGAGCCTGACCTTGCAATAAGTACCAACCGGCACATCATCACGGAAAGTGAAGGGCACGGATTCATTACGCAATCGCAGTAAATCCACTGTCTCTGCGGGTCCATCAAACAAGCTCGCTTTACCACCATCACCGCCAATCAACTCCACGCGTTCGATGGTTGCATTGATCGCAGAGAAAAGAGCGGGATCGGCCGGTGCATCGGTCAACATGATGCCCACAGAACCCGTCTTGCCTGAGGGGGCCGTTGAAGAGGAAGAACCGCCACCACCGCAGGCGGTCAACATGGCAAGGAGAAACAGCGCCAAAGGCAACACAACCCAAGCCAGGGGGCGTCTAATCATGATGAACTCTCCTCAGGGTATCTTTATCTGTATATATCACCCCAATATATGCCACGTCAGCCAGCCGGAGGAACACCATATCTGTAAAAGATTGCAATACGCATCACGAAAGGATTAAAAAAATTACAGGCCATTTAGCCGGTGAATTTAATTCCCTACGGGGCGATGTCTGGCCAGATCTGGCAACTCACCACTCAGTCCCATGGCTCGACGCACCATCAGATGTTTCAGGGGCCCCGATCGATCCGCCAATGTGAGCCCCAGGTTTCTGATCATTTGGAGTGGTGGAATCTCATTGCTAAAGGTTCGCTTGAAGGCATCCATGGCTGCCAGCATGCCCATGTTGGCGCCCTTGCGTGTCCGTTCATAACGGCGCAGGGTGGCAAAGGCACCGATGGGTCGACCTATCGACTTGGCATCAATCACGGTTTCCGCCAGGGTGGCCGCATCAAGAAAGCCCAGGTTGACGCCCTGTCCTGCCAGAGGGTGTATGGCGTGGGCCGCATCGCCGATCAGTGCAAGTCCAGGGCGAATGTAGATCTCCGCATGTCCCAAGCGCAAAGGAAAGACACCCCTGGGGCCTACAGCATCGATCTCACCCAGCATATGGTCACTCGCCAATGTCAGCGCATGACTGAAAGCCTTATCGTCCATCGCCATCAATGCCTCTGCCTCCTGCGGGGAGGTAGACCAGACAATGGAACAGCGTCCGTCATCGATAGGGAGAAAAGCCAGTGGACCGGTCTTCATAAACCTTTGCCGAGCCGTGTAGCCGTGATGCTGTTGCGGTGTGATGGTTGCAACAATGGCATGCTGATCGTAATCCCATCCTTTGGTACCGATACCGGCCATCTCCCGGATCTGTGAATCTCTGCCATCTGCGGCAACAATCAACCGGGCCTGTAGATGCGTGCCGTCATCCAATATCACTCCGGGTTTGTCATCCAATAACAATTGAGTAACCCTGGCTGGACAACGCAAGGTCACTCCCTGCAGAGACTCCAATCGCTGCCACAAGGTCAGTTGAGTCACGCGGTTTTCGACAATATGCCCCAGATTGACTTCACCGAGTTCCGCTGCACTGAAGTGGATGCGTCCGCTACCGCCAGCATCCCAGACCTCCATATCAGTGTAAGGGCTGATTCGCAGTGCTTGCATCTGCTCCCATACTCCAAGATTTTCCAACACGCATTGAGAGGCTCGCGTCAAGGCAGAGACCCGAAGATCGACTTCATCTTTTGGCCAGTTTTGTTGTGGCTCTCTCATCTCAAGCACACAAACGTTAAAGCCCGCCTCTGCCGTCGCACAGGCCAGCGCACTACCCACCATGCCGCCTCCGACGACGATGATATCGAAGTATTCGAGTGTGGTTTCCCGATCAGTCAAGTGAGACTCCTCGTGCGAGTCGCGGCAGACGCCCGTTGACACCCATAAACTGTCTCGCCACCAAATGTTTCAAACTCGGCAAGCTGTCCAAACCAAGCAGACCAAGATTACGCGCTACTCTGAGCGGCCCTAAGGGATTGGCAAACAATCGGGCCAGACTGTCGGTAATCAAGGCAACGGCCTGCTGATCCCGTTGTCGCCATTTTTCATAACTTTCAAGTAACGACCGCTCTCCCGGGTCTTGCTTCGAAACCGCCGCATCGCTTAATAGATCCGCCAACACAGCCACATCGCGCAGCCCCAGATTGAAACCTTGTCCGGTGACAGGATGTATGGTGTGTGCGGCATTACCAATCAACGCCACCCTATTGCTGATCTGTTCCGTGGCCTGTCTGAGTCGCAACGGATAGGAGACACGCTCTCCTATACTCTCCATCCGACCCAGGCGATAACCGAACCTGTCTTGCAGATGGTCGAGAAATGCCTGATCGGAGAGGGACATCAGGCCATCGACCTGATCATCCTTGGCTGTCCAAACCATCGAGACTCTGCCTTCGGTCATTGGCAGCATCGCCAAGGGACCGCTGTCGGTAAAACGTTCGTACGCCATACCTTCATGTGGTTTTGCTGTTGTCAGATTGGCGATGATGGCGGTCTGACCATAAGCCTGCTCCTTCAGCGGGATGGACAACATGGTTCTGACTTGAGAATCGCCCCCATCTGCTGCCACCAGCAGCTTCGAGTTGATTTCCCGAATGTCACCATCCACTGCTAGCGTGACATCCACTCTGTCACCGCTCACCGTAAAGTGCCGCAACTTTGCAGGACAGATAAACTCGACATCAGGAAGATCTGCCAGATTCTTTTGCAGCACTTCACCCATGGCACGAGCAGTGGCGACATAACCCAAGGCATCAACACCCTCTTCATGACGATCGAGATGGGTAAAGCCAAAATGTCCACGATCTGAGATATGGATACGATGGATGGGCTCGGCAGATTTCGCCATTTCACCCCACATGCCGATTGCCTGCAGGATCTTACGGCTCCCCCAGGAGAGCGCGATCACCCGATCATCGAAACTAGGCTGTACATTGGATGCGAGGGAAAAGGCCTCCACTATCCCAATGCGGAGCCCCTGGCCGCTTACCGCACGTGCAAGACTCGCACCGACCATGCCGCCACCAATGATCAGCAGATCGAATTCAGCCGACATGGGTGACCGCCATGATCGCCTCAATCTCATCGACCGTCTTCGGGGCATCTTTAGAGAGCACCTCGTTACCCTCTTTGGTCACAAGTACATCGTCTTCGATGCGAATACCGATATTCCACCATTTCTTTGCCACACTCTTAGTGCCCGCCGGCACATAGAGCCCGGGCTCGATAGTCAACACCATGCCGGGTTCAAGTAGACGCCATGCGCCATCGACCTTGTAATCACCCACGTCATGCACATCCATACCCAGCCAATGTCCCGTACGATGTGGAAAGAAGGTTTTGTACTTCTCATCTTTGATCAATTTCGAGAGAGTGCCTTTTAGAAGGCCCAGCTTAACCAAACCGCGGGTAATGGTACGAACCGCTGCATCATGGGGATCATTCCAATGGTTACCTGGTTTCACTTTTGCGATGGCTGCCAGTTGTGCCGCCAACACCAGTTCGTAGAGTTGCCGTTGTGGCTCGCTGAAGCTGCCGTTGACCGGGTAGGTCCGGGTAATGTCGGAAGCATAGTATTCATACTCACAACCGGCATCGATAAGCAGCATTTGTTTATCTTGTATCTGATCCTGATTATCGATGTAGTGAAGCGTACAGGCATTGGGGCCAGCACCGACAATAGGGGGATAGGCTTGTGATTTACCGCCGTGATGCGTGCAATCACGCACAAATAACGCTTCCAGTTGGTACTCCCAGACACCGGGCTTACAGGCCTGCATGACTTGCTTGTGAGCAGATGAAGAGATCCGAGCGGCTTTACGCATGGTTTTTAGTTCAGAGCGACTCTTGAACAATCGCATCTCATGCAGATAGTGATCCAGTGCAATGATCTCTATAGGACCCTGCGATCCGCTACGGGATTCACACCGGATATGATTGATCCACTCAGGCAGGCGCTTGTCCAGATCTGGATTACAACCCATGGCGAAGTAAACATGTTCACACTGCTCCAACATGCCGGGCAGGATGTCATCCAGATCTCCGATCGGAAAGGAATCGTCCGCATCATAAATCTCACAGGCACCCTCTTGCCCCGCACGCGCACCATCCCACTGCTCTTTATGCGGATCACGTTCCCGGTTGAACAGGATATATTCCGCATGCTTGCGTCCGGGAATGAGTACACAGACCGCTTCTGGTTCGGGAAAGCCTGTGAGGTAATAGAAGTCACTATCAGGACGATAAGGGAAATGAACGTCCCGGTTACGTATATGAAGTGGCGCAGTAGGCAGGATTGCAATGCTGTCCGGCCCCATCATGCGCATCAATTCACGCCGACGCCGTCTGTACTCACTTGCCACCATCGTGTCGTTATCCTATGTTTTTTTTATGATCTTCGCGGCTTTCCGCCAACTCTTCCCATATCAGTATGGTTGCTACCCGCAGAAACTCCTGAAGTTCCATATAGGCGGCCTCGAAACTCTCATCATCTTCCAAGGCATCCAGGTCCAAACGGGTAAATTCAGATATATCGTTCAGCGCCTCCTTGGCATCACCTACGAATTGTTGTTCAGAAACACCCGCCAAACCCAGACCGTAGAGATAACCTTCACACCACTTCACCAGCGCCTGTCCGCGTTCTTGCAAGGGTGTATCGTCGTCTGGTAACAACAAGACAAATTCGAGTGCATCATCTGCCACTTGATGGCGGCTCACGAGATAGAGTTGACCCAGCATCTGGCGAGCCTCGCGGACCAACAGATCGTTCGAAGGCCTATCGGCAAACAGTCCTTCTATCCACTCCACATGCGCTTGGGATGCGCCTGCGCAAATGAGACCACAGACCGATCCATGGGTTTCGCTAGCCCCCAGATCCAGTCCAATCGACTCCAATGCCTGGTCGAAGCGATGGTATTCAGGCATAACAGGGCTTTCATTCATGCAATTTTCCGCGAATTCTCCTATGATTAGACGCGAATCATAACATGCAGTTGTAGAGATTGACCCACCACATCCAGCCCACTATATTGAAGCCCATGATTGATAAAGAGAAAGCGGACGGCGCCGACCACGATCTGCGCAAATTGGAGCAGCGTGTAGAAGAGTTGATCCACGCCTGCTCCTATCTGAAAGACGAAAATAAATCGCTACGTGCCCGCCAGGACTCCCTGGTAGCAGAAAGAGCCACCCTGATCGAAAAGACAGAACTGGCCAGAACCCGGGTCGAAGCTATGATTACCCGTCTAAAATCCATGGAAACAACCCAGTGAACAGTAATCAGTTACCTGTCACGATCAATATTCTGGACAAGGAGTACCGCATCTCCTGCCTGCCTGAGGAACGGGAATCCTTAATTCAGGCCGCTGCCTTTATTGACGGCCAGATGCGTGAAATAAGACAGGCTGGGCGCGTTATCGGCACTGAACGCATTGCTGTGATGGCCGCGCTGAACATCGCGAATGACCTGCTATCAAATCAAAAGAACAAAGACGACAGCACCCAAACCATCACTCGTCGCATCCAAAATCTTCAGGAAAAAATCGAAATTGCCCTGAACTCGACCAATCAACTGGAACTTTAAGTCAATTCGGTTTAGCCTAGAGGCATGACATCCCCTGCGGTGTTCGTTTGCAGCCCGGGTATTTTCTTGAGCCTAATTCCTACCCTGGGGTCATAATGAAAGCGCCGGTGTGCATGTCCGCTCTCATGCGGAAAGCCTGAAGCGCCTCTGTTGACCCCACTTGAACCAACTGGTTCAAGAACAAAGGTCAGCGACGGCACAGGTGGGGGATGTCACTCCACTACCCTTATCCCACCTGCCTATGCAACTATCGCAACTTCGACAAGAGATGCGCGCCAAACGGCAACAGCTGACACCACATCAGCTGAGGCAGCATAGCCAACAACTCCTGCACCTCACCAGCAACTACAAACCTTTCAGGCATAGCAGGCGAATCGCTTTTTACTTTGCATCTCGAGGTGAAATGGATCCTGCACCACTCATGAAACTGGCCATGCAAGCAGGCATGCTCACGTATCTACCTGTACTAAGAAAAGGCCCAGCAAATGGATTGTGGTTCACGCCTTATCACAACGGCGATAGATTAATCAGTAATCGATTCGGCATCCCCGAACCCAAGCGACACCATAGACGACAGGTGATGCCGTGGGCGCTTGATGCTGTCTTCGTTCCCCTCGTTGCCTTTGACGGAACAGGCAACCGATTGGGTATGGGTGGTGGATATTACGACCGAACCTTTGCTTATCAAAGGCAACGTAAGCACTGGAAAGGCCCCAAACTGATAGGTCTTGCTCATGACTTCCAATGCGTAGACAACCTACCCAATCAACCCTGGGATATACCGCTTGATGCAGTGATCACCGAAGCACAAATCTATACGTTTCAGAAGACAGACGACTAAACGCCTCACGCTTGATAACCATCCTTCATGCATTTATGTACAAAAATGCACTTACGTTCAACATTACACAAGCAACAAATTGAAATAATTAGCAAAAGATCGCTTTCATTTCTGGATTTTTTTTAAAGCTGAATTATACTCTGTTCATCTAATGGGTAGATGTCTCGGGAGGACAGTTCCAATGGCTAAGAAAAAGGCCGCCAAAAAGAAGGCAGCAGTTAAGCGTTCAACAACCACCAGAAAGGTCACCACACGAAAGAAGGCGACAACTAAACGTAAGGTAACACCGAAGAAAAAGGTTACCAAAAAGAAGGCGGCAACAAAGAAGAAAGCCACAGCCAAAAAGAGAGTGGCTAAAAAGCGCGTAGCGACTAAAAAGAAAGTCGCAAAGAAGAAGACCGCTAAAAAGAAGGTAGCCAAAAAGAGAGTGGCAAAGAAAAAGGCCACTACGAAAAAGAGAGTCGCTAAAAAGAAAGCGGCACCTAGAAAGAAGGTTGCAAAAAAGCGACCGGCCCGTCCCAGGAAAGTGACACCTAGGAAGAAGAGATAAACCTGATAATCGGGTACATCTAAAGCAAAAAACCCCGCACTGCGGGGTTTTTTATTTGCCACAGATTGGCGATCTCACTTCATACTATCTACACCGGCAAATAGTTGGTACGCCGGGTTGTCAGTCTCCTCCCAGAAGGGGTAGTCAAGCTTCTTCAACACCTGCCTGAATGCAGTTTTTTGCTCAGGCGGCACCTGGATACCCATCAAGACACGACCATAGGCTGCACCATGGTTACGATAATGGAAGAGACTGATATTCCAGGACTTTCCTAACTGACTAAGGAAATAAAACAGGGCCCCAGGACGCTCTGGAAACTCAAATCTGACCAGGTTTTCGTTCTCCACGCCCCTGGCATGACCACCTACCATATAACGGATATGCAGTTTCGCTGTTTCATTGTCTGTCATATCCACAATGGAGTAACCCTTCTCAACGAAACGGGAGAAGAGTGACTCCCGCTCCTCGTCACCCCCGCTCAATTCAACACCGACAAAAATCTGCGCTACCGAAGCGTCGCTATAGCGGTAGTTGAACTCGGTAATACTGCGTTTACCGATCAGACGACAGAACTGCAGGAAGCTACCAGGCCGCTCAGGAATCTGTACGGCAAATAGCGCTTCTCTACGCTCACCGAACTCCGCTCTCTCAGCCACATGGCGCAAACGGTCAAAATTGATATTCGCGCCACTGTTAATTGCGACCAGTACTTTATCTTTGATGTCATTCTCTTTGATGTAACGCTTCATCCCTGCTACCGAAAGCGCACCTGCAGGTTCAGAAATGGTACGCGTATCGTCAAACACATCTTTGATGGCCGCACAGATCTCATCGGTACTGACCAATACCACTTCATCCACAACTTTACGCGCCAATCGATAGGTCTCTTTACCCACCTGTCGCACTGCTACACCATCCGCAAAAATACCGACCTGTTTCAGCTTGCTCCTTCGTTTAGCTTTCAGTGCAGTATATAAGGAAGGCGCATCTTCAGGTTCGACCCCAATTACTTTTACGGAAGGATAGACATACTTGATATATGCCCCCATTCCGGCAATCAATCCACCGCCACCGACGGGTATAAATACCGCGTCCGGGGGTGTTGGGTGTTGACGCAACAACTCCATAGCCACAGTACCTTGGCCTGCAATCACGTCCGGGTCATCGAAAGGATGGATAAACGTTAGTCCCTGCTCTTTTGCCAATTCCTGTGACCGGATATAAGCCTCATCATAAGAGTCTCCAGCTAACACGATCTTGGCGCCGAGATTTCTGACAGACCTAACCTTGATAGGTGGTGTTGTTTTCGGCATCACAATCAATGACTGAATCTTCAGTTTTCGAGCTGCCAATGCTACGCCCTGAGCATGATTTCCCGCAGATGCAGCAATGACACCCTTTGCCCGTACGGCCTCGGGTAGATTGACGATCTTGTTGTATGCGCCCCGAAGCTTGAAAGAAAACACCGGCTGCAGATCTTCCCGCTTCAGATAGACCCGATTATCGAGTCTGCTCGAGAGCAACTGCGCAAATTCGAGCGGCGTTTCCTTGGCCACATCATAGACACGGGCCCTGAGAATCTTTTCGATATAGCGTTGCGGCATCAAACCATCCCAATACTGATTTAAGTGAACGACTGACTTTCACCAGCCGCATGGGTATTATTACGCACACTCGGTCGAAACCGTATAAAAACATTGTGCGGCAATCACTTTGTACGGCAGATTGCTAAGCACACTATATAAGGAGAGGATTACATGACGGCAGATGAACTCAAACAACAAGCGGCCAAAGCAGCTCTGGAATACGTCAAAGATGGCATCATTGGTGTCGGCACAGGCTCCACAGTCAATCACTTCATCGACTACCTGGCCGCTGTGAAAGGCAAGATCGATGGTGCCGTCTCCAGTTCTGATGCCTCAACTGAAAAACTCAAGAGTCACGGCATTCCGGTTTTAGACCTCAATGCCACCGGAGAACTGGAGGTCTACATTGACGGCGCCGACGAATCAGATCATTACCTTAATCTCATCAAAGGCGGTGGCGGCGCACTGACCCGTGAAAAAATTATCGCCGGTGCCAGTAAGAAATTTGTCTGTATTGCAGATGAAAGCAAGCTTGTCGATATATTAGGCACCTTCCCTCTCCCTGTGGAAGTCATTCCCATGGCCCGTAGCCATGTGGCCAGGCAGTTGGTCAAACTCGGCGGCACACCAGTCTGGCGCGAGAACTTTATCACCGACAACGGCAACGTCATCCTCGATATCCACAATCTGGAAATCATGCAACCTATGGAGATGGAGCAGAAGATCAACGCCATCGCAGGGGTAGTCACCACGGGTATCTTCGCCCTGCGGGGTGCCGATGTGCTGATTCTGGGTAGCGAAGAAGGACCGAAGACCATCCTGCCTAAATAGCAGAAAGCAACACACATCATCATTCCGGCATTTGCCGGAATGATGAAAATACAAAACCACTGTATCTCCTCCACACCTCCGACATATATACCTACCAATAATCCTTCAAATCAGACCGCTTAGACGTAACGATTCATCAGGTTGGCGACAAAGCCTTCAATCGCATGGGCAGGGATGTTAAACACAACGCAGTTGTGTACTTGTAGATTCAGCGAGATGAATTTTCTCGATATTATTTACTGAAGCTAAGGGATCTATGAAGGATTACGTTTCTGTAAAACAGAGCTTAAGTCATAGATCCGAACAAGAGCTGCGAAGCAATACAAAAAGACTAATATCGAAACTAAATATTCACACAATAAAAAACGGGGCCCGAAGGCCCCGCTTTTAAGCTTCGTATTGTCTAGCGACAATTAGAAGTTGTGGATCAGACCTGCGAACAGAGCATCCACTTCTTTACCAGACTGGTCTTCTTCATACGTGGTGTAACCAGCATGCCAAGTAGTACGCTTGCTCAGCGCCTGCTCGTAACCAAAGCTGATCTGAGTAACTTCGTTCTCAGGTGAGCTAACAGGAAGGTTGATTGCGACGTTTGGCGTGAAACCAGAAACCAAATCAGCAACACCTGCGCGTGGAGAATCGCCCATCAGGTACTGAAGCTTGATCTTACCAGGTCCAACCTTAACGTTACCGCTAAGACCGATAGAATCAGGATCGTCGACACCAGGCAGATCCAGATCCAGGGAGTTAAACATCACACCAGCTTGCCACATACCACCGTTCCAGATGAAGGTACCACGCAACAGAGAAGGATCAGCATCAACCGCTGTACCAAGATCATAGGTGTTGTAGGCCAAGGAAGCGAAGATAGGACCGTTGCTGTACAGACCAGCAAGAGAGACGTGGTCGGCCAGGCCGTCCAGCTCGAGATCAGCTCTTTCACCTGAAACCAAGGCACCTACGAAAGTCAGGCCGCCCATGGCAGGAGAGACGTACGCGATAACATTATCAACACGGTCATCGCCAGGCATAACGTTAGCGATATCACCATTAGGCAGATCACCGAACTGGTCGAACTTGCCCTGGGACATTTTCATCGGGGTGTCATGAGTACCCAGCAACGCGGTACCGAAACCACCGGACAAGCCGATGAACTGGTTACGATCGCCAAGGCCAGAGCCAGAATCCTGGTTTACTTTGAATTCAAAGTGGTACAGAGCCTTCAGGCCGTTACCCAGATCTTCACTACCTTTCACACCGATGCGAGAGTGAATGCTGTCCACGCCCCATGCATCAACACTGGTAGCACCAGTAGAAGCAGTGGTGTCCACATTTTCGACGATGAAGTGAGCCTTACCAAAAATGGTAGCGTCAGCCATGGCGGCAGCAGGTGCGACCAAAGCAGCGGCGATTGCCAGAGAAAGTACTTTTTTCATTGAGTGAGCTCCAATGATGTGGTTGAGAAAAATTTTTTATCTACGCTGCGAATAATAGACAACGAAAAAACTGAAAGCAAGGTTTTTTTGCAAAAAAGACACAGGGAGCACTGATGTATCAAAAAAACAACAAAACATTGTAATTCATGTTCCTTGAACCAAGAATCAGCCATTTATCTTAATAACCTAATGTTAATTAGACTTTTTAAATATCGTATAGATTGGCCCATGCAATCAATGTTGTGATTTTATTCATATAAAATAACAAACAACACACCAAGGCTATTAGAAATATTTCATGAACAGAGACAATGGGTTATGCGTGCGAGGTCATGGCCCGCTTGAGCTTATCGATCAAAGAGACTGTTTCCGAGACCACATTAAGCTCAAATCCTACGAGCAAATAGCAGAGTCTACGGACCAGTTTGGCTCGCACTGGATACCGGCATACATCGGCATAATTAAAGAGGCAGCTGATTAAACTCATGCAGAAAATGGAGGGTCGGCCTTGATACCTGGAATAATCCTCTCTCTGAGCAGTGTCCCCAATCCCTGTAGGACCGGGTAGCTTGCGGCTACCGACTGAATATAACCGAGAGTTCTCGGAATATCCTGTAGATAACCCGGCTTCCCATCCCGCTGGTTTAGACGGGCAAAGATCCCACTGGCCTTGAGATGGCGCTGCACCCCCATAAGGTCGAACCACCCCAGGAATGACGCTTCATGCTCGGATTGCAACACACCCGACTGCAGCCCCAGCTCAAAGTAACCCTTTACCCAATCTTCGACCTGTTCCTGAGGCCAACTGATATAACAGTCACGCAGCAAAGAGACCAGATCATAGGTGATCGGACCCACCACAGCGTCCTGGAAATCGAGGATGCCGGGATTGTGGCGATCTGTCACCATCAGATTGCGGGAGTGGTAGTCCCGATGAACACACACCTGGGGTTGCTCCAGGGCATTTTCAGCCAGCGCTTTGAACGTATCGTCTAGCATACGCTCCTCATCGGGCGTCAGATCAATCCCCAGTTGACGACCGACCAACCACTCACGAAACAGCGCCATCTCCTGCATGAGCAGATCACGACTATAATCCGGCAGCTCTTTTGTCGGTCCACAGGCCTGGATCGTGACCAGGGCACCCAGTGCATCACCATAGAGTCGATCAACCGTGTCGGCCGACAGTTTATCAAGATAGAGATCAGGACCCAGATCTCCAAGCAAGAGAAAGCCCTGCTCCAGATCACGCGCATGAATGTGAGGCACGTTGAGCCCAATGGCTTCAAAGGATTGAGACACCTCTATAAAAGGGGTGACTGCCTCCTTTTCAGGCGGCGCATCCATCGCAATATAACTTCGTGTTGATGTTTGGATACGGAAATATCGGCGGAAGCTGGCATCCCCCGATGCCGGCTCAAAGGTAAACTCATCCAAGCCTGGCAAGCGCTTAAGCCACACCATTAATTGTTCAATTCTACGTGTCATTTCTTAGATACTACTTGGAACCATATATATCATTCGTTTTGAGTCTCTCCCGCACTTACACAGGAGACGATTAGTCAATCGCGCCTGCAGTTTACCTTTCATGACACGCCAGTAAAATGACTGGCTAAATTAAGCATGGTATCTGACAGCCCATAGAAATGAATGAATAATAGAAGGATGTCGATATCTGCCTATGACTGTATTCAGTCATCTCTTCATAGGCCTATCCGACACAATGAACAGCACCCAACAGAGTCCTCCCTTACTTCCAGCATCGAAATCTCGCTACGCTAATCTGTGCCCGGCAGACCCACATCACCTACAGCTGCCTTTTTAAACCTGACTTGCTGGCGCATATCATCAGCAATCAGGTAGAAGCAGGGCAGTGCCAACAAAATCAGCACAGTGGCAAACAACAGTCCGAATCCGAGGCTAACCGCCATCGGCGAAAGGAATGCCGTCTGTCCTGTGGCGAAGAAGATCAATGGCGAGATGCCGAGAAAGGTGGTGGCTGTCGTTAATAGTATCGGCCTTATGCGTACACGACCCGCCTCTACCAGAGCATCCTTTCTCTCCCAGCCCTCCCGTCGCAGACGTTTGGCGAAATCGATCAGGATAAGAGAGTCATTGACAACGATACCGGTCAGCGCCAGAAAGCCAATCAGAGAGAGAAACTGTAAATGATAGCCGAAGAGCACGTGACCAAATATCACACCGATGGCACCAAAGGGAATGGCAAACATCACCACCAAAGGATCCAACAGTGATTTGAAAAGCGCCGCCAGGATAAAGAAGATAATCGCCAGCGCAATCACAGTCGCGCGTTTCATCCCGGCCATCGACTCTTCGGCCTTCTTCTTCTCACCCAGGAACATGAGTCTCTGCCCTTTTGGCAGTTCAGCAAATGCCTCCTTTACCCGATCCAAAACCTCATTGGGTGTAACGATCTTGGCATCGACCTCGGCGGTGATAGTCGCCAAACGATCAAGATTACGACGCGTGACACTGTTGTAGCCTCGCGCCTCATCGATCTCCGCCACATCACCCAAGTAGACGGTACGACCGTCATCTAAAGTAATCGGCAGGCGTTCCAGCGCACCGGCATCGTGACGCAGTTCATCGTTGTAGATCAACCGTACCGGAATACGCTTATCACGCCAGCTGACATATGCCAATTTGAAGCCAAGAAATCCGGTGCGAACGGCGTCCGCCAGTTCGTTTTGGGTAAGCCCCAGCCGACGTCCTCGTTCATTAAGTTCATAGCGATATTCAAGCTTACCGGCATCCATATCCTGGCGTGCATCTGAGACACCGGGAATTCGGGCTATGAATGATCGCATCTTCTCCGCCTGCGAACTCAACTGATCCACGGAATCACCCAACAGGCCAATCTCCACATCAGCGCCTGCCGGACCACCCTGCGGGCGTAGAATCGACATTCGCTGGATGCCGGGGATCTGTTGCATCTTTTCCCGCAAATCATCAATCACAGCATTGGAGCTTCGCTCGCGACTCCCTTCCCATTTGAACTGGAGACTGACCAGCGGTGAAATCCATCGTTCGATAAAACCCTTGGGTTTCTGTTTCTTGAGATCCACAATCAACTGGATATATCGGCTACCCATCTTGACCCGGTGAAAGTCGATAAACATCACACCCACGTTGGTTAGTAACGTATCCAATTCATCTTCACCCAGCGTCTCCAGGATAGTCTCTTCCAGCTTGTCCGCCAGTCGGGAGGCATCCTCGATACTGTACGTACTGGGCGCCTCCACATTGACGAAGAACTGCCCCACATCCACGTGTCCAAAGAGCAGAAATGGAATACGGGTGGCGGCAAACGTTACTGTAATGACCAATATGCCCACACTCAGCATGGCAACCGGATAACGATAGTCGAGACATTTGCGCAACACATGAGTATATCGGCGATTCAACGCCGACCAGTCAATGCGCCCCTGCTTACGTTGCCTGGCAGTTCGTAGAAACTCTTTGGCATGAGAAGGCAGCACGCCGAATGCCTCCAGCAAAGAACCCGCCAGGGAGGCACTGACCACCACCGGAATCACCGAAATAAAAGCCCCCATGGTGCCTCCAATAGCAAACATGGGCATGAAGGCAGCGATTGTCGTCGTGGTGGACGCCACCACGGGCCAGTAGACCTCTTTAGTGCCACGGGCCGCTGCGCCGGCAGGACTCTCCCCCATCTCCAAATGGCGGTAGATGTTCTCGTTGACGATGATCGCATCGTCAACGATAAGACCCAGCGCAATAAGAAACGCGAACATGGAGACCATGTTGATGCTGTAACCCAGCAGGTTGAGTGTGATCACCGCCACCAGAAATGAGACGGGTATCCCCAGCGCTGTGATGAAGGCAACTCGGAAGTTAAGCATCAGATAGAGCGCCAGCAGCACCAATGCAAGGCCAACGATACCGGAAGACTTCACTGTCTCCAGGCGATTCTTCACATAGACGGAAAGATCACTGAATAGCCCCAACTGAACGCCGACGGGCAGGGTCTGCTGGTGATCGGCCACAAACTCCCGCACCAACTTCGCCACTTGAATCGTCGATGCCTTGCCGGTCTTGTTGATGGTCAGATTGACTGAGGGTTTGCCGTTGAAACGACCCAACGTCAACGCCTCTTCCAGGCGAAGCTGGACATCCGCCAGATCACCCAAACGCAGTTGCCCACCCTGATCGTTACTGCGCAGGACGATGGCCGACATACGTTCGGGATCCGGTGGCACGCCCATACCGCGCAAACGGATGTCACCACTGCTCGACTTGAGCGTGCCGCCGGGCAGATCACGCAGATTGTCCCGCAAAGCTCGCGCCACCTGATTCAGAGAGACATCGCGTGCCGCCAGTACCTGGGGATCAACCACCACCCAGATCTCCCACTCCCGGTCACCCGCCACCCCCACCGAGGCAATACCCGGCAGTTGAATCAGCTCATCCTTGACCTGCTCGGCAATGGCATACAATTCACCCCGTGCGATTGCACCGAAAAGGCTCACGGAAATGACGGGGAAGCGCGTCTCCAGCCGGGCCAGCTCCGGCTCCTCGGCCTCTTCCGGCAGGTCATCCACCTGATCCAGTGCCGTGCGCACCTTGCGCATGAAGTTGTCTACGTCCGAACCGCTCTTCAGCTCGATGAGGATACTGGAGGCGCCTTCATTACTGGTAGAGCTGATCACATCGATATCGGCCAGGCCATCCAGCTCCTGCTCGATAGGCAGCGTCACCTGTCGCTCAACCTCCTCAGGAGAAGCGCCTTCGAAGATGGTCTTGATGCTGACCTTGTCCTGCTCCACCACCGGGAACATCTCCTGCGGCATCGCATACCAGGAGACCACTCCAGCCAGCAGGATGATCACCAGCAGCAGATTGACCACCAGCGGATTGCGGATGGAAAAATCGATCAACGGATCTTCTCCGAATTCTCGATCTTCACTTCGAGTCCGTCACTGAGAACCTCGACATCCCGATCGACCACCAGATCGCCTGCTTCAACCCCCTGACGTACGATCTGCCTGTCACCCTCACGGATTCCGGCAATCACCGGCTGTCTCAACAGGCGCCCGTCACGTACCAGAAAGAGATACTGCCCACCCTCTTCACGCAGCAGAGCAGAAGCCGGCACCACAAGAGCGTCTTCCCGAATGCGCAACGGCAACCCCACCCGTCCGAGTTGACCTGGCAAAAGCCCTTTACCTGAAATACGAATACTGACGGGATGGGTATGGGTCTGAGGGCTGGGATCGAACTGCATCGCCACCAACTCACCAGGCACCTTTTGACCCTCCACATCCACGTCAATCTGCTGACCCAGGGTGAGTGCTCCGGCAACATCACCCGTCACCTCCAGCCGGAGTTCCAGGCTGGCGGTATCGATCAGCTCGATCGCCAAACTGTTTCCCTGCAGATAGTCACCGACGTCTGCCAGAACTTTATTGACCCGACCCTCGAAGGGCGCCAGTAGACGGGTACGCTCCAGATTACGCCTCGCCCGACTGAGGGCTGCCTCCTGGCGAGCCAAGCGGGCACGGTTGCTCTGAACACTGAAGGCAAGTCGCGCCAATTCGCTCTCCAGGCTATTCAATTGTTGGCGCGATCCCTCTCGGGTAGAAACGGAAGCCAGCGAACCTTTCCCCAGTTTTTCCAGACGCTGATACTCCCGCTCCGCCAAATCACGATTATCCCGCGCCAGTTTCAACAACGCCTGATCCTGCTGGATGGCTGCACGGGTTTCGGTTAATTGAGACTCAGACTCGACGACCGCATCCTGATAGTCGGCATCATCCAACTGCAATAACAGGTCACCTGAATTGACAGCCTGCCCCGGCTCCACCTCCCGCTGCATCAGCTCACCAGAGACCTCAAAACGTAATGAAGCCAACTGCCTGGGACGCAGAATACCGGTGAGCATGACACGTGATTGAATATCCTCCTGCATAACCTGCGTTACCTCGACGCGGGTGATAGTGGGAGACTTCATTTCCGTCTTCGCTTCCGGGCGCGTCGCCAAGAGCAACACCACAATCAGCAAGGTCGCGAACAGAATGCCCAGAGTGAGAAACAGTCGACGTGTGGTGGAAGTCACGAAAGAGACAAGCTCCTTAGTATTTGAAGAAAGGCAGATTCTATGCGATTTTGTGCCTGCCCGCGTGATGATTCGTCAATCCTGACTAGTGTAGTGTCTCATATTGATTGCTGAAATCAGCGTGACGCTAAGCGGCCAGGCGCTAGGCGCGCTCCGCAGGGAATGGCGTGTCCTTTGCAAGAAGCGCAACAACGCGGATGGCCGCTTAGCGCCGCGCCCGAAGGGAGGCCCGCTCAGGCCAGGATCCTGCGTTGTACTGCTTGACAAGGGCCTGCCATTGCCTACGCACTACGCCTTGACTCCCGGCCTGGGCGGGCCTCTGATTTCAGTAATCAATATGAGACACTACACTTGCATAGGTTCCCGAGCAGCACCCTTGAAAACATCAGACAACCCTAATCCCAGCCTATTCCGGATACGTCTCTGGTGCGCTATGGCTCTCTTTTCGATCAGCCCGGTTCAGGCAGAAGATTTGCAGCGTATCGACCAGGGTTTGAACTGGGACTACTGTAACCCGGCAGGACCGTCACACGATCTCACCTCGCCTTCTCCGCCTTTATCGATAGACAAACCCCAGATCGAGGCTGACGAGATGCAGTTCAATCAGGGAGAGAACCTGGGACTGCTGCTTGGCTCTGTACAACTTTGGCAGTCTGACAGATATGCTGAAGCGGACCGGGTCATCTATGACCAGACAAACCGTACAGCCGATCTATTCGGCAATCTCTTCATCCAGCAACCGGGGCTGCGATTGACCGCAGAAGAGGGACACCTGGAACTGGACAATAGCAGTGGCTGGCTGACAGACACCCAATACCGGCTCACCGAGCGCAACGCCCGGGGCAGTGCTCAAAAAGCAGAGATGCTCAGTGACGACCTCTCCCGCTATGAGCAGGTGACCTATACCACCTGTCCACCAGGCAAAAGGGGCTGGAGTATTCGCGCCTCGAAACTGAATATCGATATGGCCGCCGGCTGGGGAAGCGCCAAGCACGCCCGACTTCGCCTCGGCCCCGTACCTATCCTCTATGCCCCCTATTTCACCTTTCCAGTCGATGACCGGCGTATGACCGGCTTCCTGATACCGACGATCGGCACCTCAAACCGGCTCGGTACCGAACTGGAAACACCCTATTATTTCAATCTGGCTCCGAACTACGATGCCACGCTTTCGCCCCGATGGATGAGCGAAAGAGGCATGATGTTGGGTGGTGAATTCCGCTACCTGGGAAATCGCCAACAGGCCATAGTCAGCGGTGAAATTCTGCCCGATGACAAGGTAGAGAGTATTGAGCACGACAGTGAGCGCCGTGCCTTTCAGTTTTTACATACCAGCCGCCTGGCCCCCGGTCTCACGACCCGTATCGACACCAGTGCTGTCAGTGATAACGACTACCTCGACGACTTCGGCACCGGGCTGGCAATCACCAGCACGCGCCATCTGGAACGCATCGGAGAGGTAGTGTATCGACAAGGGGATCTAAGCCTCACCGGCCGGTTACAGTCATTTCAAACGGTCGACGAGAGCCTCAGCCCCAGCCTCCATCCCTACCGCAGGTTACCGCAGTTACTGGCCAGATACGGCAGTCTATTCATGGATGGGAACCTGGATTTCGACTTGACCGGAGAATACACAGACTTTCGTCACGATACCTTGATCGACGGAGAGAGATTCATCCTCAGACCAGCACTGTCCCTGCCGCTAAGGCGTAGTTGGGGGCACCTTATTCCCCGGCTCAGTCTCAACTACGCCACCTATCGGCTTGATGAGGAGGGATCACCTTCGGATCCTGACCCGGCGTATTTCGTTCCCGCTTTCAGTCTAGACAGTGGGTTGGTGTTCGAGCGCGAGACCAGCTGGTTTGGAGATGCCGCCTATCAGACTCTGGAACCGCGCCTCTACTATCTCCATGCCCCTTTTGATGATCAGTCCGACATTCCCGACTTCGATACCGCCGACCTTGATCTGAGCTTCAGTAACCTGTTCAAGGAGAACCGCTTTAGCGGCAGCGACCGTTTCGGTGACGCCAATCAACTCAGTCTCGGTATCACCACTCGTTGGCTGGACGCAGACAACGGCCGGGAACGATTACGCGCCAGCATCGGTCAGATCTACTACCGACAGGATCGTGAAGTACAATTGACAGGCGCCATCGAAGATAATCCCTCCTCCTCCGTAGTTGCCGAAGTCTCGGCGCGTTTCGGAAGCCATTGGAGCAGTATGCTGACGATCAGGAGAGACCCCCATTTGGAAGAGAAGAATATCGACAAGGGACGCCTCGGCATCCACTATCGTACCCCCAAGCAGCACCTGCTCAACCTGGACTACAACTTCAACCGGGACACCATCGAAGACCTGGATCTCTCCTTCAACTGGCCGTTCAACCACAAGTTCACCCTGTCGGGAAAATGGAAATACTCTTACCTTTATGAAAGAAATGTGAATAGAATACTCGGCCTCGAATACGGCGGCCGCTGCTGCTGGAAGCTACGCGCCCTCTATCAGCGCTATGTGGCCGATGAGGATATCGCAGACCAGGAAGAGGACACTCGCTTCATGTTGCAGTTGGAACTGACAGGTCTGGGGGCACTCGGCTCGTCTGTCGACGAATCATTCGAGGACAACATTTACGGTTATCGGGCTGGAAAATGAAATACTCTGAAAAAAGATGGATACCCATCATCAGCGTCACACTACTGATGTGGCTGGCGACCGGCAATATGGTCCAGGCGGCGGTGCAGCCACTTGATCAGATCGTGGCCGTGGTCAATGAAGATGTCATTACCAGAAGCGAGCTTGACGGCCGCGTACGCGAGATGATGGCGCAACTGAATCAGAAAGGGGTCAACCTCCCTCCCATTGAGATTCTGCGGGAACAGGTGCTCGACCGCATGATCTCCAAACGGCTGCAGTTGCAGACCGCCGAACGACTGGGACTCAGCGTGGATGACGCCACCATCACCAAGGCGATCGCCAATATCGCGGAGACCAACAATATCACCCTGCTGCAACTGCGGCAGGTATTGGAGAATGACGGCATCAACTTCACCCTCTTCCGCGACCAACTGCGGGAGGACATTCTGATCAACCGCCTCAAACAGAAAGAGGTCATCAACCGTATCGTCATCACAGAGCAGGATGTGAACAACTTCCTGGCACGGGAGATCGGCACCCAGCGGCAGCGATCAGCAGTTCACCTGTTGCATATCCTCATTGCCACCCCTGAGGGTGCCTCTCCCGAGGACGTACAGCAAGCCAAACAGCGGGCGAGCACTGTCTACGATGAACTGTCGAACGGTACAGATTTCTCTGAGATGGCCATGCGCGTCTCCGACGGCCGGCAGGCGCTGGAGGGCGGCGACCTGGGCTGGATTGAAACCTCACGCATCCCGAGCCTGTTCACCAAAATGGTGGACGAAATGGAACCGGGCACGATCAGTGAGCCGGTCCGCAACGCCTCCGGCTTCCACATCGTCAAGCTACTCGAGGTGAAGGGCGGCAATAAAATGCTCATCAACCAGACCAAGGCCCGCCACATCCTGATCAATACCAACGAGATCGTCTCAGACCGCGAGGCCAGACAACGCCTGGAGACACTAAGAGAGCGCATATTGGGTGGTGAACCCTTCGAAACCCTGGCCCGCTCCCACTCAGACGACAAGGCTTCCGCCATCAAGGGCGGCGACCTGGGCTGGACCAGCCCCGGGGACCTTGTCCCGCAGTTCGAAGAGCAAATGAATGCCCAGTCCCTCGGTCAGATCAGCGAACCCTTTCAAAGCCCGTTCGGCTGGCACATCGTGCAACCTTTGGACCGACGGCAGCATGACAACACCGAAGAAGCCTTGAGAAACACGGCCCGGCAGGCCATACAAAAGCAGAAATCGGAAGAGGCCATCGCCCTCTGGCTTCGCCGTCTGCGCGATGAGGCTTATGTAGAACTTCACCTGGACGAACTGGATACCCCTTGATTACCCGACTCGCATTAACCCCCGGCGAACCTGCCGGAATCGGACCCGATCTCTGTGTCATGTTGGCCCAGAGGCCCACGCCTTCAGCCGATCTGATTGTTATCGCCGACCCGGACCTATTGCAGCAGCGAGCCGAGCAACTGGGTATGCCGCTGGAACTTCTGTCGGTTGACCCGCAAGCGTCACAATCCCCAGCCAAACCCGGACAACTGAAAATTGTCCCGGTAACGGTCAGAAAGGAGGCACGTTGCGGCACGTTGGATCCTGACAATGCACCCTATGTACTGGAAACACTGAGGGTCGCCACCCAGGGTTGTCTTGCTGGCATTTATGACGGCCTTGTGACCGGTCCGGTCCACAAAGGGGTGATGAACGATGCCGGATTACCCTTTACCGGCCACACCGAATATCTGGCGGAACTCAGTGACGCCCATCCAGTCATGATGTTGGCAACGCCAGGTCTAAGAGTTGCGTTGGTTACCACACACCTTCCCCTGTCAGAGGTCAGTCAGGCCATTACCGCGGAACGACTTCGCCAGGTCGCAACCACTCTGCACCAGGATCTGCAGCAGCGATTTGGCATCAAACAGCCGCGTATATTGGTCTGCGGACTCAATCCCCATGCGGGGGAGCAGGGACACCTGGGCAGAGAGGAAATTGAGATTATCCAACCAGTACTGGCAGAGTTGAACGCATCGGGTATGCAACTGATCGGGCCTCTGCCAGCAGATACGCTGTTTACGCCCATACAGCTGCAGCAGGCAGATGCGGCACTGGCCATGTACCACGACCAGGGCCTGCCTGTATTGAAACATTTGGGTTTTGGCCAGGCGGTCAATGTCACGCTCGGCTTGCCGATCATCCGCACCTCGGTGGATCACGGCACCGCCCTACCGCTTGCCGGCACAGGCCAAGCCAATCTGGGCAGCATGTTGTACGCTGTCAAGGTTGCAACAGAGATGGCTGAGAGGCGTTAAAAAAATATCGCTCAGAAAAAAGCAGGGTGCGGCAAGACCGCACCCCTACGCAATGTCTCTATGGGAAATCGAGCCAACAGAAACCGGCTCAAATACGTTTCAGACAGATCCATCAACCGCCGGCAATCATCATCCTATCGATCAGCCAGGAGCCGGTCTGTACGCTACTGCGGGTCTCAACATCGGTACCTACTTCCTGTAATCCCATGAACATCTCCCGCAGATTGCCGGCGATGGTGATCTCTTCCACCGGATATTGAATCTCGCCATTCTCCACCCAGAAACCGGCAGCACCCCGTGAGTAGTCTCCAGTAACCATATTGAGCCCCTGGCCCATCAATTCGGTAACCAGCAACCCACTATCCATTTTTTTCAACAGTCCTTGCAGATCGAGCGCCCCACTATTGATTCGCAGGTTCCTCACCCCTCCGGCATTGCCGGTGGTCTGCATGCCGAGTTTGCGAGCTGCGTAGCTGTCGAGTACGTAACTCTGCAGTATGCCGTCACTGATGTAGTCCCGTTGAGTTGTCGCCACACCCTCGTTATCGTAGGCCGCGCTAGCCAGGCCTCTCAGCAGGTGAGGTTCCTCATGGATATTCACAAAGCCGGGGAATATCTGATCGTCGAGTGAATCAAGCAGAAAACTCGCTTTGCGGTAGAGTGCCGAGCCACGGATTGCACCAATAAAGCTACGCAGCAAACCGACAGCCACATCAGCCTGAAAAATCACCGGTGCTTGCTGAGTCGTAACGCGGCGCGAACCCAGCCGGGACACCGTACGTTGCGCAGCCACCTTACCGACCAGTTCGGGTAGTTCCATCTCACCGCTCAGACGTGACAGGGTATACCAGTAATCCCTTTGCATACTGTCTCCCTCCTTGCCCACCACTGCACAACTTAGGCTGTGACGGGACGAGGGATAACCACCGATAAAACCATGGGTGTTGCCATAGACATGCAGGCCGCTGTGGGAAATGAGGGTCGCGCCTTCGGAGTTAAAGATACGCTCATCCTCATCCCTTGCCGCTGTCTCACAACGCGTGGCCAGTTCAATTGCCTCATCCACGGCCAGATCCCAGGGGTGGTAGAGATCGAGATTGGGCAGTTCTGTCGCCATCAGACCGGCATCCGCCAGTCCGGCGCAGGGATCCTCCGAGGTATAACGGGCGAAGTTACAGGCGGCTTCGACAGTTTCCCTGATCGCCTGCGGACTGAAATCAGAGGTACTGGCAGAGCCTTTCCGCTGACCAAAGTACACAGTCACACCAAGACCGTTATCCCTTGTGTGCTCAATCGTCTCGGTCGCTCCCAATCGTACGGTCAGCGAGAGTCCTGAATCGCTACTGACACCGGCTTCTGCGGCTGTAGCGCCCTGTCTTTTAGCCTCAGATAGAAGATCATCGACCAGTTGCTCCAATTGCGCCTGGCGTTGCTGCATATTGATCACTGGCCGGTGCCTCCCACGGTCAACTCATCGATTTTAAGGGTTGGCTGGCCGACACCCACGGGAACGCTCTGGCCCTCCTTGCCACAAACGCCGACACCGGCATCGAGCTTCAGGTCGTTTCCGACCATGCTGACTTTGGTCATGGTCTCAGGACCGTTGCCGATCAACGTAGCGCCCTTCACAGGTCGGGTCACCTTGCCGTTTTCGATCAGATAGGCCTCACTGGCGGAGAAGACGAACTGACCAGAGGTGATGTCCACCTGACCTCCGCCGAAGTTGACCGCATAAAGACCCTTGTCGACTGTTGCAATAATCTCATCCGGTTCGGTTTCACCTGCCAGCATGTAGGTATTGGTCATACGAGGCATGGGGAGATGCGCATAGGACTCGCGTCGGCCGTTACCGGTAGAGTCAACTTTCATCAGCCGGGCGTTATGCTTGTCCTGCATATAACCTTTAAGAATACCGTTTTCGATCAGCACGGTACATTGTGACTCAGTCCCTTCATCATCCACATTGAGGGAACCCCGTCGTCCGGGTAGCGTGCCATCATCCACCACTGTGCAACAGCTGGAGGCAACCTGTTCACCGAGACGGCCGCTGAAGGCAGAGGTGCCCTTACGGTTGAAGTCTCCTTCGAGCCCATGACCCACTGCCTCGTGCAGCAGCACACCGGGCCAACCCGGTCCCAACACAACAGGCATGGTACCTGCGGGGGCCTCTATCGCATCAAGGTTCACCAACGCCTGGCGAACCGCTTCTCGGGCATAACCCAGAGCACGCTCCTCCTGCAGGAAAAAATCAAAGGCCTTGCGTGCGCCGCCACCACTACTACCTTGCTCCCGGCGGCCGTTCTGCTCGGCAATCACGTGGACATTGAGGCGTACCAGAGGTCGCACATCAGCATTCAACGTACCATCGATGGCAGCAACAAGAACAACATCCTGTGCGCCAACCAAACTGACAATGACCTGCTTCACCCGAGGGTCCTGCTTACGTGCTTCGGCATCCACCCGTCGCAAGAGATCCACCTTGTCCGTTTCAGTCAGACTCGGCAGGGGGTTGATTGGGGCATACAGCTGCCTGGGGGTAGGTAACCCGGTGATCTGTACCGAACGTTCTGCGCCACTCCGTGTGATCGCTCGAGCTGCCTTGGCCGCTTCGAGCAGCGTGGGGAGCTGTAACTCGTCGGAGTAGGCGAAACCTGTCTTGTCACCGCTGATCGCTCGAATGCCGGCCCCCTGCTCAATGTTATAGGAACCCTCCTTGATGATACCGTCCTCGAGCACCCAGGATTCCAGGCGGCTCGATTGGAAGTAGATATCAGCGGCATCGATGGCACTGCCGGTGAGCTCACCCAACATACGGTCGAGGTCGGTTTCGATCAGCCCTACAGGGGCCAAGATGGTGTCTTGTGCAATTTGAATCAGATCAGACATGATTTCCGCAGCCGGCAAGCGGCTGATGGCTAGATGGGTGAGGATTATGATACTGCTAGATCAGCGTCTCATAACCGCCGATGATCAATGGTTGGAAAGGTGCGGCGGATGGTTTTCTGGTAGTCCCTGTCCAAATCGACACTCACATATCCGGTGCCTCTGGGTACTTGGGCAAGGACTGTACCCCAGGGATCGACAATCATACTGTGGCCGTGGGTCTCCCTACCGTTCACGTGATAGCCACCCTGTGCTGCCGCAATCACGAAAGCAAGATTTTCAATGGCTCTGGCGCGCACCAGGGTCTCCCAATGCGCCTTACCCGTCATGGCAGTAAAAGCAGAAGGCACGACAAATATCTCCGCCCCCTTCTCCAGCAGCTTGCGGAACAGCTCAGGGAATCGCAGATCGTAACAGACCGCCACACCCAGTCGGCCGAATGGCGTATCGATCACCACGGTCTCATTACCCGACTCGATGGTGTTAGATTCCACATAGCGCTCGTCGGTCTCCATCAAATGCACATCGAATAGGTGGATCTTGTCATACCGGGTAACCCGGTTGCCCTGGTCGTCGAATACCAGGCACGCAGCACGAACTTTACCGCCCTGGGAGGCGCGAAGTGGGATAGTCCCGCCGACAACCCAAACACCGTAACGCTTCGCCATCTGACTCAGAAATCCCTGTAGGGGACCGTCATCCGGCTCTTCAAGCAAGGTAAGCATCTCTTGATCCTGCTCACCCATGAAAGCGAAATTCTCCGGTAGTACGACTAATCCTGCACCTCCGTCAACCGCTTCACTGATCAGACGCTCTGCTTCCAACAGGTTGGCGCTGACGTTGGGGCTGGTCGCCATTTGGATTGCTGCGACTTTTGTATTCTTATCGCTCATTTCCGGTCTTTTCCCATTTGTGTTCACTGGGTTTTTGGTTAAAAACTGCTGATTTATGAGGATATCATCAACTTACATTGCCTCGCCAGCGAAGAACCCGCCTTTGGAGCCAGGCTAGTTGTGTGAAAAGCTCTCTCACCTCAAACGTATACATCAACCCTGAATTTTGAGGCCCTTTAAGCATGAATTAGACCCGCCAGCAATCACCCTCTGCCCGGTAGGTCGACACCCATGTCTTTCTCTTCTTCTTTCGGTACGGGTCTTTTGGCTACCTGCTTGAATTGCGGATCATCCCAACTGCCCGTAACCTCATAGGTCCGTTGGACAATCTTGTCGAATTGCTTACCCAACAGCTTCTGTGTCACCGCTAATGCGACACCGACTGTAGGGTTGACTGCCAACGCACCGACCAGTGGCAGCGTGGCGCTGAGATGCGGAGTTACCACTACACGCTGATCGTAGGTACGATCCACAAGACCTGTCTGCCCCGCAAACTCGATTTTTGCAGAAGTTGTCTTCACAGTCAGATCATGGGTTTCGGCATCTCCGTCCCTGACAGTGAAGTTCCCCTCAATCTCATCGAACATAAGTCCTTCTGAAAAGAAATCCCTGAAATCGAGGGCCAGGCGTTTACCCAATGCATTCAGGCTGAATAGCCCAATCAGACGCCCAACACCGGGGTCCACATCGGTCACTTGTCCCTTACCCACTTTCAACCAGATACTGCCATAGAGTCCTTCTGCCCCCATGTCGAGTGGGGACGTGGGCCAGTAGAGCTCCGCCTTGAGATCCGTGGGCGCCTCTTTAATACCTGTTTCCATGCCTAAATCCCGTTGCAGATCCCCCAGGCTGGCAATATGTGATTTCAGGTTGAGCGATGTGAGATGTCCCTTGTCGGTCAATCGCCAATAGCCTTGGCCTGACAAATCGAACTTCTCTCCTACCAGCGTGATGCCAGTAATGGTGATGCCATCTTTCTCTTTTTGCCAGGCAACATGGGATTTTCCTAAACTCTGCTCATTGACATAGAGTGCATCCACCGAGAGATCCATCGAGGGCAGCTCTCTGGGATCCAGATCAATCGAGGACCCCGATCCTGCTTCGGATTCCGTTCCGCTAATGGTGGCTGCAACCTTATCGAGATCCAACTTAATGTAGTCAAAACGGCCGAGCAAAGGCAGTTTCTGCCAATCCCCCGGCACCTGAACCATGCCCTTCACCGTTTCAGACTCCACACTAATGCGATAGCCATCGGCAAAGTTTCTGGCAGTAAAATGGGCATCGGGACATGCGATATCTGCAATCGTCATATGATCTGATTTCAGATCAATATCGATAGGCGTCGGGGCACCCTCTCCTTCAGCATTTTCAGCGATCCATGCGAGCCAGGGGTCTGCATTAAGCTCTTTTAAATGTCCGCTTATGCGATACCCTTTCCCGGCTTCAGGCAGCTTGGGCTCACTGGAGAAGCCGATTGCCACCTGCTGTATTGCCCTAGGATCTCCGGGCAGCCTGACTCGGGCATGGACTTCTTTACCGTAGAACAATCGCAAATCTGTGTTTGTATCACGCCGAAAATCGACAGTAAGATCCATTTTTCTTGAATTGGCAGCCTTTTTTCCTATTGGTGCAGGCAGGTCTACGGCCTGCCCACGCAGTTTGGAATTGACCTTGAGCCGCACCGGCACCTTGCTCTCATGATGTGCAATCTCCAGGAAGACATGACTGTCTGCACCCCCCTGGCCCGGCGGTAACCACCACCCGGGATACTGTTGCCTCAACTGCTCGAGAGAAACATTCAGCCGGGTGGATATGCGTGTCCAGCGACCTTTTTTCTTGACTCTGGGTGAGACATCCACCGTCACCGCCTGATCCATCATTCGCGCCTTGATTTGTTTAGCGCTTACCTGATGTTCGTCGAAACTGAGTTCACCGGTAATACCTTCCACCTTGAGGCTGGCCAACTTGACGGCCATGGTCGCATCTTCCAGTTTTAACGTGCCATCAACCTTGAACTGATCGGTCTCTTTCAGTGGAATAGACATACTGATGTGTGTCCGTGCCTCACCAGCCACTTCAACCTCATCCAAGAAGGGACCAAAGCGTTCCTGCAACGGTGTCTCGCTGAGCAGTTTCAGCATGTCTGCGAAGGGGCCGATAATTTCCCCCTCTATCTCCACAGGCGCCGCCCCCTTAAGTTCTCTTATGCGAGCCTGTGCCTTATGCAGCCGATTGCCAAGCAGCAGACCGTCATCCAGGGAGACCTGAAAGCTGTTGTTGACGAAGTGGGCCTCCGCCATACCCTGCTCGACCCTGGGCCAACCCGGCATATAATCGAGCACCAGATCCTCGACACCAAACCAGACCTCGAACCGGCCCTCATGCTGATTGAAGGGAAACTTGTTGAGCGGACCGTAAAGTAGAAATGAACCCGAATTGACATGGCCACTCACCACCGAGCGATCGAGCCACTCCACCAGCGAGTCCGGCATGATACCCACCGGCAAATAGTCGCTCTTGCGGGAACCATCACCGTTCCAAAAATCGGATTGCATATCGACGAACAGATCCGTTCCACTCAGAGGTATCTGCAACTCAATGCGTGAAAGGGTCTCAACATCGTCGTTAATCATCTCCAGTTGATCTGCACTGAGATGCAGGCCGCTCTTGGTATCGAAGCGCCAGGTGAAATCTCCGGCCAAACGTTTGGCGTTGATCGGTGATCGGAAAAGCTTGGGGAAATTGACACTGAAATCAGAGGAGTCTAGTCGCAGCCAACCACCCACCTGGTTCCCCTCGAAACTGAGCCGCAATCCGGAGAGCCCAGGCACACTTTGCCAGGGGCGGCTCTTGTACCGTGCAACCACACCGCCCACATGCCAGAGAGCATCTCCCTCTACAGGCTGCAGCAAGGTAAAACCGAAACGGGTCAAATGACCGTCCGCGGAAAGACCGGTCAGGGCATCACCCAGTTCGGCATTGGGAAGTTCAATGATGGAGAGAAAATCATTGAGTTCCTTGAGCGAGAGGTAATCTGCCCCCATGCGCAGCAGACGCCCCGACTCATCGTCCGTTTGCCAGGCAAGGCTGAGACGGCCCGGTGGCCAGAGCTGGCCGTCACGCACCAACACCAGGCTATCGAGATCGACCTGCCAACCCTGCTTCTCCTGACGCCAATCGATTTCGCTGGCAAGACGGTCCAGCTGAAAAGGTGTTTCAACGGCCGGTCCGGTTATCTGAAAATCGGTTAACTCTGAAGTACCGTGCAGGCGCTGAAGCTGACCACGCGCCAATCGCCCCCAAAGCTCCAACTGCAGTTCACCGCTATTCACCGCATAGCCTGCCGGCAACCACTCGGTAAGTCGACCACCGGCTTTAAGGTTCTCCCCTTTTAGATAGAAGCGTCCATCCATTGTCAGGGGATTCTCTTCGCTCCCCTTCAGATCGGCGATAAAGCGAAGGGTCTCTGTGTCCTGCCAACCGACTTTCGCTTTAACCGAAAGCTGGTGTCGATTGCCGTCATTCAGCAGATCAACCGCAACACTGGATAGCCTTAACGGCGGCCTGTCTGGATGAGCCCCCTTGAGGAAAATCTCACTCTCTAACAGTCGCAATTCAGGTTGTCCGAGCAGTACCTCAGTGACTGTCCCAGAATCCGTCTCACCGTCAGACTTGATCCCCTGCAGAGAGATGGAGCCATCGGCATGTTGCTCAACCTGCAGGCGCGTACCCACAACCATGGCCCGGCCCAACCGGAGCTCACCGCTGAGAAGCGAATTCAGCAGCTCAATGTCGACATAGACCTCCCGTGCATGGGATAGGGGTTCGCTCTCATCTTGGCCATATAGAGATACATCGGTGAATTTCAGTGCCAGACGAAAGCCTCTCAACTCCGCCTGCATGTCACCGATACTGAGCGGTTTGCCCGCACCCACCTCGACGATCCGCTCGATCTCCTGCTTGTAGGGTCCAAGATCGATATGCGGCAGCGTCAGTCTTGCAACGGTCAATGCGATCGCCAGCAGGATCACCAGCCATGCCATGACCAGCCAGAATTTACCGTGGAGATAGCGGGCGACTTTCAGCATGGCTTGCTCAGACGGGCATCAGACCAGCACCACGTCGTAATGCTCCTGACTATAGAGCAACTCCGCTTGCAGTTTTATGGGATGACCGATGAACTGTTCCAACTCCGCCAAATGGGTCGACTCTTCATCCAGCAGACGATCGATAACCTCCTGTGAAGCGAGTACCAGCAGTGATTCCACATCGAACTGGCGGGACTCGCGCAGAATCTCCCGGAAGATCTCGTAGCAGGTGGTCTCAGCCGTTTTAATCGAACCCCGGCCTGCACAGCAGGGGCAGGGTTCACAGAGGACATGTTCCAGAGACTCACGGATTCGCTTGCGCGTCATCTCCACCAGCCCGAGGGAGGAGACTTCGGTGATGTGGGTGCGGGCATGATCATGGGCCAGGCACTTCTCCAGGGCGCGCAGCACCTGACGGCGGTGCTCCGGATCCAGCATATCGATGAAATCGATGATGATAATGCCACCCAGGTTGCGCAGCCGCAGCTGCCGGCAGATCGCCTGGGCCGCCTCCAGGTTGGTCTTGAAGATGGTCTCTTCCAGATTACGGTGTCCCACAAAGGCACCGGTATTGACGTCAATGGTGGTCATTGCCTCAGTCTGATCGATCACCAGGTGCCCACCGGATTTGAGTTGTACTTTTCGCTCCAGTGCCTTCTGGATCTCATCTTCGACGCCATAGAGATCGAATAGGGGCCGCTCTCCCGGGTAGTACTCGATCCGGTGCTTGATGTCAGGGATGAATTTCTGGGCGAACTCAATGGACTTCTGGTGGGTCTCTTTCGAATCGATGCGCACCCGCTCCACGTCGGGCCCCACCAGATCACGCAGAGAGCGCAGGGGTAGTGAGAGGTCCTCATGGATCAGCTCGATTCCCTGCGCCAGCTTGCTGCGCTCCTGGATGGAGGCCCACAGGCGGGCGAGGAAGCGCATATCCGATTTCAGTGAGCTCTCTTCAATCCCCTCCGCCGCTGTACGTGCGATATAACCACCGGAGATTTCGCCAGTCTCCGCCACTTGATTGAGCAGTTCCCGCAGACGCTGACGCTCATCTTCCGCTTCGATGCGCTGCGAGATACCCATATTGCCCAGTGAGGGCATGAAAACGAGATGACGTGAAGGAATGGAGATATTGGTGGTCAGTCGGGCGCCCTTGGTACCGAGCGGATCCTTGAGTACCTGGACGATGACGTGCTGGCCTTCGCGGAGCAGTTCATAGATATTATCGGTTTTTGGCTCATCCCCGGTGGTACTGATATCGGAGACATGCAGAAAGGCCGCCCGCTCAAGTCCAACATCCACAAAGGCCGCCTGCATGCCGGGCAGAACCCGGCAGACTTTCCCCTTGTAGATATTACCTACCAGACCGCGCTTACCGGCACGTTCGACAATCAGCTCCTGTACCACACCGTTCTCGATCACGGCCACACGGGTCTCTGGTGGGGTAACGTTAATTAGAATCTCTTCGCTCATACTTCCTTCGCATTTCTCAGTTTATTATTGTTTGTAATACTAGGGCCTGTTAACACTTATCCAATACGCCCCGAAGGAAGTGCCCTTGGGGTACGCCCTGCTGGAGCTGTTTTTGTGCCCAGCAAGACAGAATGAGCGTGGTGTAGCCCGGCTACATGAGCGAATGATAACGCCGCTGGGTGCAAAAACAGCCCCAGCCCTTCGGGTTGAACCTGAAAAAGCGCCACTCGGCGTTGCTCGTCACTCATTTGGAATAACCAAACTTCTCTCCTCGCGCCCCGCAGGAAGTGCCCTTGGGGTGCGCCTTGATTGGTGCTTTTTCAGGCTCAACAGGGCGCATTGGATTAGTGTTAACAGGCCCTAGATCTTATTAACACTAAGTAGTTCGATCCCTGCCCGGCTAAGGAGTTCGGCGGTCTCGAACAAAGGCAGCCCCATCACGCCGGAGTAACTGCCTCTTAAGTCATTGATGAACATCGCGGCAAGACCCTGGATGGCATAGCCACCCGCCTTATCCGCCGGTTCTCCTCTCTCCCAGTATTGCACTATCTCTACCGGTGTTATGGGTCGAAAACTCACCTGACTGAGGCTGAGCCGGGTCTCCAACTGACCATTATCCAGTGCCACAGCGGTATAAACTTCATGGGTCCGGCCAGAAAGCTGCTGCAGCATCCAGATACCTTCATCACGGTCACGGGGTTTTCCCAGCATGCGGCCATCGATCACCACACAGGTATCAGCGGCCAGTACCGGCAAGTATTCACCCGCTTTTCGGGTATTCAACCCTGCAACCGCCTTATCCTGTGACACCCGTTCCACATAGTCGGATGGAGATTCCCCATCCCGAGGCGTTTCATTTACTTCGATGTCGAGCAACTTGTGCGGCACGCCAATCTGTAACAGTAGCTCACGTCGCCGCGGAGAACGGGATGCCAGGTAGACCAGTGGCTCCATCAACCCGCCCGGTGGTAGGGGTGATTTCTCATCAGACTCCAGGCCCGATAGAGCTGTTCAGACAGAAACACCCTCACCAGGGGGTGCGGCAATGTCAGTGGTGAAAGTGACCAACGCAGTTCGGCTGCCGTGAGGCACTCCGGTGCGAGACCCTCCGGCCCACCCACTAGCAGCGCCAGATCCCGGCCATCTGCCATCCACTGCCCCAGCTTGCCGGAGAGTTGTTCAGTATTCCAGGCCTTCCCTGTCACATCCAATGCAATCAACCGGCATCCCTTGGGGACAGCCTTTAGCATCCTTTGCCCCTCGTCCCGCAGCGTGCGTACCGTATCGGCATTTTTCCCCCGATGACCCGGCGCGATCTCCAGCAGGTGCAGGGCACACTCGCTGGGGAGGCGTTTGGCATACTCCTCGTAGCCTTCCACCACCCAGCGCGGCATACGGTTTCCCACTGAGATCAGATAGATATCCATGCGGGAGATTGTACGGGATATTGAAGACTTGTGGGGGGCTTGGGAGGTGAGGGGCGTATGGGATGTAAATTTTGAATATTAAATGTGCGGCACGTTGTACCTTCATACTATTATCCCCTTGGCTCTTCCCCGGGAGAGGGACAGGGTAAGGGAGTAATAACAACTCTGAGCGTAGCGAACACCACGAATTCAAAACTCAAAATCCCCATCAATCGTCCTGGGCTCCAATATCCTGTATCCTTGCCCGCCATGACAGATAAACACCTCACAGACACACGCTTCGATAGCTTCGATCTTCCCGAGTCCGTCCTCCAGGGCATCCGCGAAGCCGGCTTCGAATACTGCACACCCATCCAGGCGGAGACGCTGCCGATCGCGCTCACCGGGGAGGACCTGGCAGGTCAGGCACAAACCGGCACCGGCAAGACGGCCGCTTTCCTGATCGCCACCCTGAACTACCTGCTGCAACATCCGGCTGATGAGAGGCGCAGGCCCAACCAGCCCCGGACCCTGATCCTTGCCCCGACCCGCGAACTGGCGGTGCAGATCTACAACGATGCACAGGCACTCACCAAGCACACCGAATTCACCACCGCAGCCGTCTACGGCGGCACCGGATACGACCAACAACGTAAACAGCTCGAAGAGGGCGTCGACATCCTGATCGGCACTCCAGGCCGTCTGATCGACTACCTCAAACAACGTGTCTATGACCTGAATGCGATACAGGTCCTGGTGCTCGACGAGGCGGATCGTATGTTCGACCTCGGCTTCATCAAGGACATCCGCTTCATGATGCGGCGTTGCCCTCCACCTACCCAACGCTTGGGTATGCTCTTTTCCGCCACTCTCTCCTACCGGGTGAAGGAGCTGGCTTACGAGCACATGAACAACCCCCACAGTATCGAGGTGGCACCCGAGCAGGTCACCGCAGAGCAGATCACAGAAACCTGCTACATGACCGCCAACGAGGAGAAGATCCCGTTGTTGATCGGTCTGATCAAAGGACTGACCGATGCCCGCAGCATCGTCTTCATCAACACCAAGCGGGTGGCGGACAAGGTCTGGGGCTTTCTGCAGGGCAACGGTATCGATGCCGCCGTGCTCTCTGGCGATGTGCCGCAGAAGAAGCGCCTGAGCCTGCTGAAGCGTTTCCAGGAGGGTGAACTCCACGTACTGGTGGCCACTGATGTGGCGGCCCGCGGTCTGCATATCCCCGATGTGACCCATGTCATCAACTACGATTTGCCGGAGGACGCGGAGGATTACGTCCACCGCATCGGGCGTACCGCCCGTGCCGGGGCCAGTGGTGACGCCATCAGCTTCGCTTGCGAAACCTATGCCTTCTCCCTGCCCGACATCGAAGTCTATGTTGGACACCCCATCCCCACCCAGACCGTCGATCCGGCGTTACTGGCTGAGGTTGATCCGAAAAGCCGGGTCTATCCCGAAAAGGGCTCACGTCAACCCCACCGGGGTAAAGACGGACGAAAGGCGCACGGCAGAGGACATCACCACAAGGGACACAAGCCGAAAGACGGGGAGCATGCGAAAAAGCGGCACAGACATCGCGGCCCCAAGCCCCCCCAGAGTAGCGGCACGGAGTAGGCATGGACGATAAGTGCGGCCGTTGCACAAATTCAAAATGCTGTACCTACACCACCGAAGCGATCGGTGAGGCGCCGCGATCCAAGTCCGACTTCGAACACCTGCTCTGGCAGGTCTCCCACGAAGGCGTTGAAATCTACAAAGATGAAGACGGTTGGTTCCTGTTGCTAAACGGCCGCTGTGAACATCTCGGTCCTGGTGGTGCCTGCGGTATTTATGACACCAGACCGCAGATCTGCCGCGACTACGACAACGACTGGTGTGAACTCGACGCCCCTGCTGAAAATGGATTCGATCTCTACTTCCGCAATTACAAGGAGCTGCTGACCTACTGCAAAAAGCGCTTCAAGACCTGGGGGCGTTAGTTCAGGCCCGTTTCTCTTCCTCTGATCAGACGCCAAGTCCCCTCGGGAACTATCGCAGCCATCACGCAACTAAAGCGCACAACTTTTGTGTACTGATTTTTCATACTTGGTTTATATAATGCGCGCCTCGTCTTCCGACACTTTACCCGTTACCACGCCATGACTCTTTCCACCGTTAATTTACGCGACCGCTTTGAACAGCTTCGCTCCAACAAGCTATTCGAGACCTTCGTCATTTTGGTGATCGTCGTCTCCGCTCTCATGATCGGCGCCAAAACCTATCCCATACCAGCCAGTGTCGCACAGGTGTTGCGACTCCTGGATGTGGGCATCACCCTGTTCTTCCTCGCCGAAATCATCATCCGTATGATTGCCGAGAAAAATCTGAAGCGCTTCTTCAGCAAAGGCTGGAACATCTTCGACTTCCTCATCGTCACCGCCAGCATGATCCCCGTGGACGACAGCGAGGCCGCTCTGCTGGGACGTCTGCTCAGGATCTTCCGCGTATTGCGCCTGGTATCTATCATTCCCGAACTGCGGATACTGATGAACGCCTTCGTCACCGCCATTCCACGTATGGGCTATGTCTCCCTGTTGATGTTCATCATCTTCTATATCTATGCCGCCATGGGCAGTATGTTTTTCCATGAGATCAACCGGGAGCTCTGGGGCAATATCACTATCTCCATGTTGACCCTGTTCCGCATCGCCACCTTCGAAGACTGGACCGACGTGATGTACGAGACCATGGCCGTACACCCCCTAAGCTGGTCCTTCTACCTCTCGTTTATCTTCATCGTCGCCTTTGTCTTTCTCAACATGATGATCGGCATCGTGCTGGAGACTCTGCAGCGGGAGCATGAGCAATTCTCACGTGATACGGGCGAGGGAGAAGCAGGTGAAGTGCATCGCATTGAAACCCGCACTCAGGAGATGGAGCAGCGGTTGATTCGCATGGAGGGAATGCTAAAAAAGCTTACTGAGAAGTAATTAAGGCAGCCCAAAGATTTTTAGAGGCCAGGACTGCACCTTATTATTGTTTAAAACGTAATTACACACTGACCCCAATTATTCTATGTTATGCCATTACTTCCCATTACCGCTCTGCCATTGCTAATTTTGCACCGAGCATTGCAAAAACCACTGCAAAAGTACGTTGTGCCATTTTTACAATATTTGGAGAATGAGCGACATAAAATCTAACACTATTTGCAAATAATCCATACACTATAAATACAAATAGCGTCATGCCCATAAATATGCCACTAAGAAGAAGCATATTAACGATTGGTGATTCCGTTTCTGGCGGTACGAACTGGGGTAAGAATGCCAGAAAAAACAAGGATAACTTTGGATTCAAGATATTTATCAGGAATCCTTTGATACCAATCTCCCATGCACCCTTATTACTTTTTTTACCTTCAATTTTCAAAGCGCCAGTTTCTTTCCACATTGACCATGCAAGATAAAGTAAGTAGGCAACGCCAATAAACTTTATTAATTGGAATGCAATGGCACTCATGTGAAGAATGGTAGCCAGACCAAGAATGCTTGCAAGCATATGCGGAACAATTCCGACGGTACACCCAAAGGCTGCAAATATGCTGGCACGCCAGCCTATAAACAGGCCCGTTGAAATTGTGTAAATAACACCAGAGCCAGGCATTAGAACAACTATTAATGACGTAATAATAAATTCTGTACTAAGCATTCTGCACCCTACTTGACCCCACTTGTTTTTAGGCATACGCCGAAATTACCGGCGGCAAAAAGAAGCGCGACAAAGAAGCGGCGCTTTTTACCGTCCGAGTGCATTTGCCTTGTTAGATTTTCTTTGATGTATCATAAACAAGCTCATGGTAACTATTATTATTAAACTCAAATTCTTGTATAACCTCTAGCCCTAGCTTTCTAGTATGCGCGTGATATGACCTTAGGTTTATTTTATTTACAAACGTAACCAAGATTGGATAGCGTTTTGACATTTCTTCTCTCGAAAAATCAAAGATCCCTTCAAGAACACCAGTTCCTCTAACTTTTTTATCTATACATACCGGACCATACTGATATGAATTATTGACACTCAACGTTTGACCTAAATACTGTAAATTTGGCAAATCCTTTATCATGTATGCAAACATTGGCCACATTGACCAAAACTGCCATGAAGCAGCCATAACGTATGCAACGATTTCGTTACCCTTAATACCGATAAATAGCCCTTTTTCTTCATTGACAAGATCGGTTAATTGCTCTTTGGTAAATATCGTAGTTACAAATCCATCCTTTTTATCTTCTTCTGGAATCGAATCAACTTGGTATCTGTAATGTAAATCCAAGACACCTGCAATGTCAGATAACTCAGCTATTTTGTACTTCATAATTCACTTATCAAACAGGAATATCTTGAAAACCTAACGTTGTAGCTGCGGGGCGCTTGCAAAGCAAGCGTCACTCACGAGCGACTTGTTATGCCTTGCAGCTACCATGCTTTTTGAACGGCAAATTGTGAAAATAATGTAGACAAGACAAGCCCTAATGTAATGAATAAAAAAAACAAAGCTAAGACTCTATTCTTGGAGTTTAACCCAGCTGAAACCAGAATAAATGCAGCACCTCCATTAGATACTACACCCATACTCACCACACCCCATGGGAATACACCACTTTCAGCTAATGGAATGCCAAAAGAATAACCAACAAGTAATGCAATAATAGCTACGCCGTATAGCCGAAAAAACTGTGGTGAGTTAGCTTTTATGTTTACAATAATTTCAAGCTTTTCCTTTGATACAAATAAGAATGGAATCGCCACTAAAACGAGTGTAACTACAATCTTTACCAATAAAAGAAGTGATATCCAGGACATTTGTTCTCCCTACGCCTCAAAATACATGACATAACGTTTTACTAGACGGTGTGTTTTTTACGTCCGTTTAAGTTATTTGTTAGAAGAATTTAAGGCTGCGTAGCGCAACTTCAATAGTATGCTCGCCAACCCCCTTGATCCAACAATAAGCACTACTGAAATAATAAACTCCGCTACTGTGGCATAAATACTAGCAAGCTGATCTGCATTTAACTCTGTGCGCACGTCCCCAAAAATCTTTACCGAGGATTTCCACATATAAAACCAATAGATGGAATCGGAAATAACATAGTAGAGAAAATAAAATCCCATGATAATGAAACCACAGGTTAATACTCCCTCATAGCTCCAGCTGACAACCTCTGCGTCAGCGCCAGTTTTTGGCATTAATTTTTTTGCGACAGTTAGTGGGAACTTCCAGAGCAGAATGGCTACTATAACGATTAAAGCTGACAATCCTGCGTATATATATGCCGCCTCCCTCATATCATCTTGGTCGAAATACATGACCATACCAGGCAGATTGTTTAAACCATATATACCCAGTGCGATAGCAAATAAGCGAACTGCAACTGCTACAATTTCCTCTTTATTCATTTTTTCCTTCTAACGTCTAGCTTCAGCCGCGCGCGCCTTTGGCGCGTCGACTGGAAGCTTTTGTTAGCTCATTTTCTTGCCACATCATCTGCTAATCCCACTCAAAGTAAACTCAATTGATCGCCTTCGCCTCTCGTTGAGAAGATATGAGCAATTCGCATACTCGCGATTAATCATTTGAATTTGTAATGCCGACGGTTGACTGCTGCTTCGATTGAAGTCAGTATCCCATTTCACTAATTCTGACTGTATCATGCCCTTATTTGACGAGTTATCGTCTGTGGTTATACCTAAAACCCTTAACAAGAATATAAGCCTCTCCCATTTATTTGATGTTTTCATTGCTCTGGTAGTTAATGCTAAAGTATGGGGATTTCCATGTATATTTATAGCTTCTTCTATTTCATGCGAGCCAAATTTCAACTTCAGTTTTGCAATCAGTCTAGATGCCTCCTTAGCTACACTAGGGGAAGGATCATCAAGGGCGACCACCAATAATGATTTAGACTCATCTCCCATGAGTTTTTCTAATGCTTGGATTGCTGACTTTCTTATGCCAGGTGACTTATTGTCCAGATGTTGCGATATAGATGGTATTTCTTGTTTAGCACCTAAATAGGCTAAACCAAGAATCGAAAATTTCTTGCGCGAGATACTTTGAGAACCACTAGTGACCTCAAAAGAGTAGATGCTTCTGACATCGCACCCCTTCCTTAATAGATGGGTGATGGCTAATTCACGAATAGATATATGCCTGTCAAACAGAAATGTATTTGCAATAACCTCCCCTTGTTCAGGACTGTTTTTTAAATAAATTTGAAACGCTTCACGCCTTATTGGCATAAACGGGTCTTTAATCGCGAGTTTAAGCAGGACAGAAAGGGTTTCACCAGAAACCTCACGTAGATGGCCTGCTGCAATATTTCTAACTAGTACATCTGGATGGGAAAGGCATTTGTTAACTAATTCGTCTCTGTCTAATAACGAATGATCAAAGCATAACCGGACAGCTATCCTTGCTACTTTTGGTTCTAATGAAAATGCAACTTCCCTTATGGATTCTGAATTTTCAACTTTTAACAAATACTCTAGTACATTATCTATAAATCGTGTGTGATTGTCTCTGCCACAAGTTTTTAAATGAAATAGATCAGGAAGACTCTCTGCAAATGCTTTCGCATTCTTGGGGATCATCAACTTGAGCAACGCACTCCTTGCTGCCTCTCGTACTTGAGGAACCCAGTCATTTACCCTGACTATTAACTTAGGTATTGCGACGGGGCTACCGAGCATTCCTAACCGACGAACAGCATTTTCTCTTTTAAAGCCATTCCAATGCTCTGCCATCATAAGCAAATCATCTAATCCTTCTTGCTTATCAAAGGATCTTAACAAGCGTTTTAAGAGGTTTTCATTTTCTTCCATAGCGGATATTTATTGAGCTAACGCCGTACTAACGGGCGGCTGGCGCGCAGCGGCATTTGCGCAAACATGGCGAAGCCATGCGCAAATCGCCGCGAAGTGCCAGACGTCCCAACGAGCGGAGCGAGTGAGTTGAGCACCTTGTTAGCCATTGAAGTGAATCTCGAAGTACGGGCAGTTTTGCGTTCGTGGCTCGTACCCAAGTATCAGGAAAGCTCGCGTTACGTACTCAGGCTTCCCAAACCGATAGCCTTCCAAGTATTCAGCTACCTGCGTGTGGTTGAGGGTTGGCTCATCAGTATGGACTACAACAACATACCCGCCGGGGTAAGGTGGCTCTTTAAGTTTCGGGTAGCGACCATCCTTCCTTTGTATGGCGGTAGCTAAGCCTGATTGGAATGTTTCTTTGTTCCATTCTGCCCATTCGTAAACCTGACCGTTCTTAAACGCACGAATAGCAGCACCATCCACGAGCTCTATGACCTCAATGGCTATTCGTTCGCCTTCCGACGAAAGTGCTTCGCAATCCGGTGGGTCGTTCGGCCTGCCTCGGCCTTTGATTGAGGAAAAGAACAGTTCACCTGCGGAATCCATAGACTCCGCGAGTGATTGGACTACCCCGACCTCTTCCAAATCACGGTCTGTCGCCCAACCGAAATAGTCCGCATAACCACGAGCGCGCTCTCTAGCAGCTCTCATGAGTTCGACGATTTCCTTTTCTTCTTCTCGGTCCATCTATTATTCCTGGCTAACAGGTGATTATATTGCTGGCTCTTATTATCGTGTTATGCAGCCGGCTCCAGATATTGTGTTATGCCGCCAAATGTTCTCATTTCTTTTCGCAAGCAAGTATTGCCTCGTGTTTCCGTAGAATTCATAACTTGGCGATCCATGTTTATGATTTGATGAGACTTAATTCTCCTTTCATACCAAAGATGCCATATTGATTTACTGTTGTCTGTAGTCCTTTTCCTACACAGGCAGTTCTGGGGTTCTGTTTTCTATTGATGATTGGTGGCATTGTTGCCAGTTGATGCCCTTGGACCTTCATTGCATACAGCCCGACAAACAGAATGCCGGGGATGCTTTCAACGGGAAGACTGGATAGGGTGCGGCCCTGCCACACCGGATAGATCCTCTAAGTGAGAATCCTTGGCTAGATGGTACAGCGCAAGCCGCTGGTGATCTCCGAAAAATCATTGATCGCCCGATACTCTCCCGCTTCACGCGCCGGACCCTTGGAGTCGGGCTGCAACACCGCCAGCAGCCAGCGGATACCGTACTCCCTCGCCGAGTCCAACACGGACTGACTGTCGTCCACGAACAAGGTGCGCGCCTTATCGAATGGGTAGAGGTTGTGCAGACGCGGCCAGAAGGCGGGATCTTCTTTCGGCAACCCGAGCTGATGGGATGAGATGACCTGATCGAAGAAGCCGGCCAGCCGGGTCTTCTCCATCTTCAGCGCCAGGGTCTTCTGGTGGGCGTTTGTGACCAGAATACGTTTCTTACCCGCACACATCAGTTGATCCAGAAAATCGATAACATGAGGATGCACGGCGATCAGGTGATCGATCTCCGCTTTCAACAGGGCAATATCGAGTTCCAGCTCCCGGCTCCAGTGATCGATGCAGTACCATTCCAAGGTACCGAGGCGGCTTTGATAGCGGGCGTAGAGATCCTGCTTGGCAGCCTCCAGGGTGATACCCTGAGCATCGGCAAACTGCTGCGGGACAAACTCCAGCCAGAAATGGTTGTCAAAGTGGAGGTCCAGCAGAGTGCCGTCCATGTCCAGCAATACGGTATCGATTTGGTTCCAGTCAATCATAATTTAGCCTATGCACTTCATCGGTTTATTCATTTTCAGCTTGGTTTTGTCCACAACCACCTCGGGCATGGCATCGGATGCGTTTCCGGAGGATGACCCCTTTGACCGGATCGATACGGTCAACGACGGTCAATTGGAGTTTCTCTCCACACCCCCGACAGGCGCAACGCACCATCACGAAAACCGTATTCGCATCACATCCGACAGCCTGCTTGACGGCTGGGTGATGCTTGAACAGTGCCATCGCAACCTGGACCCAGTCTCCCTATTGGAGATCGTCTATCATCCGCAGCGAATCCGCAATATCCATATAGTCTCATCGCGCAACATCGGCAGCAGCCAAGTGGTCGATTCCGGGGTTGAGATCCGGGATATCCAGGCAGATGCCGAACTCTGCTTGCGGGCAGAGAGCCGGGCGCTGCATATCCTTGAGAAGGATACATATATCCTACGCAACGGACCCTATATGCGGCGCTTTCTCGATGGCTACTACCCGATGCGTTTAACGGTTGCTATCGACTATCCCCCTGACGCACTCATCTTCCACAGCGCCCGGCCTGAGTCTGCAAAGCGGCTGAAGCATGAGCCGAAGCAGGGTAAGATCCGCTGGGATGCCTGGTTCCAGGGCAGGCTGTTCACCGAGTTTGAATTCACTAAGCAGGACAACCGCTGATCCATGTCACAACTACCCAAGGTTCTCGCGCGAGACACGGTCTCGTGCTCACGCATCTTCCATGTCGAGTCGCTACAGCTCGAGTTTTCCAACGGTGAGCATCGCACCTACGAGCGCTTGTTAGGCGGCAAGCAAGGGTCTGTGCTGGTAGTACCGATGCTGGATGACGACACCGTCTTGCTGGTGCGTGAGTATGCCGCCGGCAGCCACGATTACCAGCTCGGTCTGCCCAAAGGGCGCATGGAGCCTGAGGATGATGATCCCTTACAGGCCGCAGACCGGGAACTGCGCGAGGAGGTCGGTTACGGCGCCCGCGATCTGCAGATTATCAATACGCTCACCATTGCGCCGGCCTACATCCAACACCATACCCATATCGTGCTGGCGCGTGATCTGTTTCCCGACAAACAACCGGGGGATGAACCGGAACCGATTGAAGTGGTCCCCTGGCGCCTTTCTGACTGGCAGGCACTGATGGCGCAACCCGATCTGACGGAAGCACGCTCAATTGCTGCCCTCTACATGACCCGGGATTTCCTACAATGAGTTCACCCCTTCCTATCGATGATCTTCTACAGCTGGCTCGTGAAGCAGGAGACGAGATCCTCAAGATCTATAACACGGAATTTGAAGTGGAGCGGAAGCAGGATAACTCTCCCCTAACGACAGCAGACCTGGCGGCGCACAAACTCATTGTCTCAACCCTGGAACGACTCACACCCGAGATTCCTGTCCTCTCGGAGGAGTCCGCCAAAATCCCTTTCGATACCCGCCAACAGTGGCAACGCTACTGGCTGATCGATCCCCTGGACGGCACCCGTGAGTTCGTCAAGCGTAACGGGGAATTTACCGTCAACATCGCGCTTATCGAGAACCATGAACCCACTCTCGGCGTGGTCTATGCCCCAGTATTGGACAAGCTCTATTACGGCATTAGCGGTCAGGGCGCCTGGAAACAGGAGGGCCGGCAAGCGGCGGGAGAGATCCAGGTCGTCAACCAACGTAGGCAGCCGACCGTGGTGGCCGGCAGCCGTTCTCATGCCGGCGATTCATTGATTCGCTTCCTGGATAATCTTGGCGAGCACGAGTTGGTCAGTATGGGCAGCTCACTCAAGCTCTGCCTGGTGGCGGAGGGCGAAGCGGATCTCTACCCCCGGCTCGGCCCCACATCCGAATGGGATACTGCGGCAGCGCAAGCGGTTGTCGAAGCGGCAGGCGGCAAGGTGACCACCCTCGATCTGCAACCGCTCAGATACAACACCAAGGACTCATTGCTGAATCCGCAGTTCTTCGTGTTTGGCGATCACTCAGTAGCCTGGTCAGACTACCTCGCCTAACAGTTGCTAAGACGAATTTGATCGTTGCTTTTCTCCGCATGTTCAGCTTTTCGCTCGAGTCAGCTATGCTTGCCAGAATAAACAAGTAAAACAACCGGTCCAACCCTGACAAGTGCGGAGGGGAAATCTAAAGGACTGGATACTGCTCCGGGCTCAAACCCTTTACCAAGGTGAGCCATCGACGATGACCAACTTGCTGACCAAGGGCTGCATGGCCCTCTGTGCTATTTTGCTGGCAGCTTCCCCCTCCCATGCCATCGAATCGGAAGAGGATGTCTTCGCATTCGATGACTTTCCGCTGGAGGAGCTGCTGCAATACCCCGACTGGTTCAAGAAAAGCTTTCTCGATCTCCCGGAAGACCTGCAAGAGGCGCTGGACGAGGAGAAGCAGGGGATCATCGTCTATTTTGGTCAGAAACGCTGCGCCTACTGCAAGATGCTACTGGAAACAAACTTCGGACTCAGCGACATCACCACCTATACCCGTCGCCATTTCGATATCATTCCCATCGATATCTGGAGTACCGAGGAATTGACGACTCTGAAAGGCACAACGCTCTCGCAGAGAGAGTTCTCCGTACAGGAGAAAACCAACTTCACGCCATCACTCATTTTTTACGACAAGGCCGGTCAAGAAGCACTGCGATTACGCGGTTACTACCCACCCTATCAGTTCCGGGCGGCACTGGAGTATGTGGCGGACGATCACTACCAGCAGGAATCTTTTCCCGACTATTTGGCACGCGGGGAGTCGGGTACCGCGTTCGAGCCGGGGGATCTGAATGAAGAGGATTTCTTCATTCCTCCACCACACAATCTGGACCGCAGCCGGTTCCCGGGGCAGCGGCCGTTGGTGGTCTATTTCGAACAAGGTAACTGCCATGCCTGTGATGTACTGCATGGGCAACCATTGCGCGATCCGGCCATCCACAAGCTGGTACAGGGGTTCGACAATGTGCAACTCGACATCCGTAGCGACACACCGATCATTACCCCCAGCGGTGAAAGAACCAGCGCCAGCCAGTGGGCAAAGGATCTGGGACTGTTCTATACCCCCTCATTGCTATTCTTCGACGAACAAGGCAAAGAGATTATCCGGGTAGACTCCGTGGTGCGCTTCTACCGCCTGCGAAAAGTGATTAACTACATCACCAGTCGCGGCTATCAGACCGAACCGAGCTATCAGCGATGGCGAGTCAACAGCGGTTTTTAAGGCCGCTTAATCCTATCGACAGAATTTCCGGATATAGGACTCATAGGTCTCTTGCCGTTGATGCAGCCGCTCATACTGGGAAGGCTTGTACCCGGCCCTGAGCCTGCGTTCCACCTTTTCAAGCTGCCGCCGCTTTTTCCAGCAACGCTCATCGATGGCACGTTTATTCTTTTTCTTCGCCTTATTGTCAGTTTTTTCTGACACCTTTTTGAGACGTAGCCCAGGTACCGAAGGGGTCATCCCCCTGCTATGATCAGTCACTCTGATTCTGGATTCGTCGCCTTCAGCACAGGCAGTCTGGCGAAATTCCGTGGCGCCATCGATAACACATCGATAAAGCTGGACGCCTTCAGCCATAACTTGGCGATAGCCAGAGAGAATCATGAAGAGTATTAGCAAGAGGGATGCTGTACGGCAGGTAAGGTTGGTTATGTGAATCATCACCCAAACTCCTTTTTAGGTTGATGCGAGGATTATACGGATGATTCAGAGATCAACTCAAGAACCAGCCAGGCAGGCCGATAGCAGGTCATCACACGGTTAAATAAAGCAATGGATCTGGAACAAGAGAACCGAAGGCTATTTCGACAGCTGCGGGACCTCCGTAAGGAAGCACAGCGCAGCCAAGTAACGCTGGAGCGATTCCACACCAGGGAATTGGAGTTAATGAGCGCCGATACCCTGGCGGAACTGCTCCATGTCATGACAGAAGGGATGCTGGTCTCATTCCGCGTCGATAGCATCCAGGTGCTACTGGATGACCCGGACCATGAAATACGACTACTCCTGAACAACAGCGGATACCCCGATTCTGCCTATGCCTTTCTGCGCTTTGTCGACGATATTTATACGATTAATCCCCGCTTCAGCAGGCTTAACAGCCCCTGGCTCGGACCCTTCCTGACGCCAGACTTTGACAATCTCTTCGACGACACTGCAGGTCTGCGCAGCATGGCGATTCTGCCTATCTTTTGCCGCAACCGGCTGGTGGGCAGCATCAACCTGGGCAGCCGGGACGAGAGCCGCTTCTCCCGGGATCTTGCCACCGATTTTCTTGCCAGACTGGGGAAAATCTGCGGTGTCTGCCTGGAAAACACCATCAACCGGGAACGCCTCCTGATCAGCGGTCTGACCGACCCCCTGACAGAGCTGCACAACCGCCGCTACCTGGACCGTCGTCTGGACGAGGAGCTGGCCCGCGCCAGTCGTTACAACCAGCCCATGAGCTGCCTCTTCATCGATGCGGATCACTTCAAGCAGATCAACGACAACCATGGACACCAGGCCGGTGATACCGCCCTGAGGGAGCTCGCCAACCGCATCCGCTCGCAGCTACGCGCCAGCGATGTAGCAACCCGGTACGGCGGTGAGGAGTTCGCCCTGCTGCTACCCCAGACCGGGCTCAGCGAAGCGATGCTGCTGGCGGAACGAATCAGACTCGAGGTGGCCAGCAACCCCATTCAACTCAATGACGGTAACCAGCTTGATGTAACAGTCTCCATCGGGGTCAGCGAGACGCTGCCAATGTTGGGCAAATCACGTCACAAGGAGGTTGGCGAGCACTTACTTGCTTCAGCCGATCAAGCCTTGTATCAGGCCAAAGCCAGAGGCCGCAACCGAATCGAGTCCCTGGTCCAGAATAGAAGCGAACCCGCTACCCGGCAAATCAAGATCGGCGACTGATCAGTCCTTCACCTGCTTATGGCTACCGTCGCAGAAAGGTGGTGTTTGGGTTCTTTTGCAACGACACAGCCACTGTTCACCGCTTTTCTCAGCCTTGAACCCTAGCGGCTCAATACCTGAACCCCGGTGGGAACCGTCACAGAAGGGCTGAGTAGCTGAACGGCCACAGGCGCACCACCAATACTCCTTCCCCGCAACAAGATCTACACCAATGGGTTGTTTGGCGGCTACTACAGGCTTTTCCATCTTTTTCTCCTCAATGTTTGGCCGCAGCGCGGTCAAACGGTCGTTATTATCAGTATGAGACTCAATTGGTAACACATAATCTGTGTAAAAAAAACACAACAACATGATCGGGTAATATCTGCTAATCTCAGCCTCCCGGAAATTTCACTGGTGATTAGATGAGCGATAAGAGCAACTGGATAGACTTCGATAAACAGCATGTTTGGCACCCCTACAGTGCCATCGGGGCTGATCTGCCGGTCTATCCCGTGGTTGGCGCTGAAGGAGTCCGGCTGCGTCTGGCGGATGGGCGCGAATTGATCGATGGCATGTCTTCCTGGTGGTGCGCCATCCATGGCTACAACCATCCGCAGATGAACCGGGCCATCAAAGCACAACTGGACGAGATGGCCCATGTCATGTTCGGTGGCCTGACCCACCCACCGGCTGCCAAGCTTGCCAGGAAGCTGGTGGAGATCACCCCCGCCACCTTGCAGTCTGTCTTCTTCTCCGATTCCGGCTCGGTCTCCGTGGAAGTCGCCATGAAAATGGCGATTCAGTATTGGCACGACAAGGGGATCGCCTCCAAGCAGCGTTTTCTCACCATCCGCAAGGGTTACCATGGCGACACCTTCGGCGCCATGTCGGTGTGTGACCCTGAAACCGGCATGCACAGCCTGTTCACTGATGCCCTGATCCCGCAGTTTTTTGCCGATGCCCCGACCTGTTTCTATGGCCATCCCTGCAACCGGGATGGTGCCAAATCCATGGAAGAGCAGCTTCGGTTACATCATGAGCAGATCGCTGCCGTCGTCCTCGAACCCATCGTGCAGGGTGCAGGCGGTATGCGTTTCTACTCCCTGGAATACCTGCAGGAGGTTCGCCGTCTCTGTGACCAGTACGGTGTCCTGCTGATACTTGACGAAATCGCTACCGGCTTTGGCCGCACCGGCAAGCTCTTTGCCTGCGAGCATGCGGATGTGACGCCCGACATCATGTGTGTCGGCAAGTCACTTACTGGCGGCTACATGAGCCTGGCAGCCACCCTGACTACGGAAGAGATCAGCAAGACCATCAGTGAGGGTGATCCGGGGCTCTTTATGCACGGCCCCACCTTTATGGCCAATCCCCTGGCTTGCAGTGCGGCACTGGCCAGCCTGGATTTGCTGTTGGATTCCCCCTGGCAAGACCGCATCACGACCATCGAGGCGGGCCTGAAAAACGGACTGGCCCCTTGTCGGGAGCTACCGCAGGTGGAAGAGGTCCGGGTACTGGGCGCCATTGGTGTGGTCGAGATGAAAAAGCCGGTGGATATGAAGTCTATTCAGCCCTGCTTTGTCGAGGCGGGTGTCTGGGTACGCCCTTTTGGCAAGCTGGTGTACTTGATGCCGCCTTTCATTATCTCTCAGGCGGATCTTGAGACCCTGACCAAGGCCGTTGTCGACGTGGTTGAGAAGTGCCCGATGTAGCTTGAACCGCCGCAAGCCGTGAAATGTCCCTGCTGTCTCCGGTTCTTTGCTCTCTGATACTATTAACCCGAAGACCGGGACAGATGGATAAACCTAGACCGTGGAACCCGCTATTGACCTCTATGCCGTTGTTCTGCTGCTGGGTGCGGCCCATGGCCTCTTTCTTACCTTAGCCCTGCTCCATGCCAAGGGCGGCAACCTCATCAGCCATCGGCTGTTAGCACTGCTGACACTGGTCTTCTCAATCGACCTCGGCATGGAGTTTCTCGATCAGTCCCGTTATATCACGCGATATCTGAAGCTTTACATTATCGATCTCGATATCGACTTCCTGTTCGGCCCCCTGGCCTACCTCTATGTCAGGTCACTGACCGACAGAACGGGATTTCATTTCACTGCTCGACATTGGCTGCACTTTGTCCCTTTCATTATTGGCTTTTTGCTGCTGTCACCGCTTATCAAGTTGCATGACCAACAACTATTGTCGCTTGTCTATCCGACAGGAGAGACTCAAGACACAGCCGTACTCTGGGCAGAAGTTTCGGTCTTTATTGTCGATATCGCCTCCATCCTTCTGATGGGGACCTATCTGGTCTTATCGATCAGAAAACTGCTTCGCCATCGCCGCATCATCCAGGATCAGTTCTCCTTCCTGGAGCGTATCAGCCTCGTTTGGTTAAGAAATCTCCTGATCGCCCTGGCCATACTCTATCTCCTCTATATTGTGGAGATTTTCGTCATAGTCCTGTTTGAGATGGATGATGAAATCATCAGTGTGCACTATCTCATGATTGTCTTTCTCATCTATGTCATGGGGTATATGGGATTACGACAGCCCGCGATTTTTACCCATAGCAAACTCAGAGCCCCCAATCTGAAAGCACAAGTTCAACCGGCAAGTGAACTCACAACAGCGCCAAGTCCCGATCCAGAGAACAAGAAGTACCAGCGATCCGCATTAGACCGTGAGACAAGCACAATGCTGTTCAAGGACCTGCAGACACACATGACACAGACGAAGCCCCACCTCGACAGTAAGCTGAGTCTTTCCCAACTGGCCGATCAGCTCAGTATCTCCTCCAACTATCTCTCGCAGGTGATCAATGAACAGTCCGGGCAACGCTTTTTTGACTTCATCAACAGTTATCGTGTCATTGAGGCCAAACAGGTACTGGCAAGGGAATCCGAGGAAAAAGGCAACATTCTCGCGATTGCATTGGATGCAGGGTTTAACTCAAAGTCCGCTTTCTACACCGCATTTAAGCGTCATACCGGCCAGACTCCCACTCAGTTTCGAAACAGTGCAGTAAAAAACTGAGCAGTAATTCCTAACCCATTGATATTGAGTCAGTAAAAAAAAGTCCAGCCTTATAGGGCAGGACGAAAATCCCGCCAGACAACGTCAGAATTCTCCCAGCAGCCCAGGCTGTCCCTTAAAACTTTTTACATGGATTCACATGGGAGAATCACAATGTTTCAGCATCTAATATCTTTGACAAAGCCCCTTGGTCAAATTCTATTAACATCCGGTCTTACACTGGCTCTACTGACGGGTTGCAACTCAACTAACGTCTCGAATGCCACACCGGAGGAACAGTTTCAGGCCGTCCTGGATGAGGCTGTGGAGAGGGGCCTGCCAGCCGTGTCTGTCAGAATACTGGGGCGCAATATCGATTTTACGGGCGTAGCCGGTGTGAAGGATCTCGACTCCGGTGAACCGGTCGGGATGAGTGACCGGTTCTATGTCGCCAGCACCGGCAAAACCTTTCTCGCCGCCACCGTGATACAAATGGCAGGAGAAGGACGACTAGATCTTGATGACCCGATCGCAGCCTGGCTAGCCAGTTCGATCACTGACCGAATCCCGTCCAGCAATCAAATGACCGTTCGCATGCTCCTCAATCACACTACAGGAATCTACGACTTTCAGAATGATGGAGATGAATGGGACAACGAGTTCTTTCTTATATCCGGTCCAGACCGGCACTGGACACAGGCGGATGCACTGCCCTTCTTTTTGGACAAACCCCTGCACTTCGAACCCGGTACGAACTACAGTTACTCCAATTCAAACTACATACTGGCTGCTCTGATTGTCGAGGCCGTGACCGGTGAGCCGGTGCAACTGGCCATCCGTCATCGTGTGATCGAACCGCTCAATCTGGCCTATACGGTCCACGGTGATGAAGCCAATGGGCTGCCCGGCCTGGTGCATGGTTACTTCAATGATGGAGGTGAGCGTTTTGATGCCCATCCCTGGTACAGCCACTTCGGCCTGGCGGACGGCGGCATTCAGACCAATGCACAGGACTTGGCAAAATTCATTCTCGGCCTGATGCAGAGCGATCTTGTGCTAAACGATCAGCTGCGACAAGAGATGCTAGAGGCCTCAGGTCTCGGCACGCCTCCCTCCACTTATGGACTCGGCATCAATATCCGGACCATCGAACAGAGCGGCGAACTGATCTACTCCCATAGTGGAAAAGATCCAGGCTATCAAACAGAAATGCTCTATCTCGAAGGCAAGGATACGGTCATCACACTCTGCGCAAGCGGTAGCTTCGGCGAATATGATGAGATTGCTCAGGCACTGCTGTTGGACATCTTCACCCTGCTGGCAGATCTGCAGCAATAACGAGGTCACCCTATCGTGTCCGTCCAGGGAAGGACGACATAAGTATCAAAGCATGCCGAAGCGTGGTTGAGCCATGCCTTCAGGGCTGACTGATGATCACTTCATCCACAGGCTGTTGAAAGACAATGCGTGCCTTCATCTCAGGCGTGATGTAGACACGACCTTTTTCGTTCACCAACATCACTTGATTCAGCTCCATCTGATGTGCGATCTGACGCAAGCCATCAGGCCCAGCCACACTTAAAGCTGTTGCCGCCGCATCGGCAAGACCACCATCGGGGCTGATAACCGTCGCCGAAGCCACATGCTCCACCGGGTATCCCGTACGTGGATCGAGGATATGGGCATACCGTATACCCTCATACTCCCGATAGCGTTCGTAATTGCCCGATGTCAGCACACACTCACCATCAGACACATCCACCGAGGCGATCACACCCTCCCCCAGAGGATGACGGATACCGATCGCCCAGGGTCGATCACCATGACGGCCTGATACGCAGAGATCCCCCCCCGCGTTGACGATGGCATGCCCGATACCAAAGGTCTTGAGCTTTTCTATGGCCAGATTCAAAGCATAACCCTTGGCAAACGCCCCCAGGTCTATCTCCACGGTCTCGTTCGCCGATGACAGCAGATTCCCATCGAAGCGGAGATCATCCATTGAAGGTGAAGCTTCCAACAGCGCCTGAATTGCATTGGGATCTGGTGGTGGACCGCCGGGAGGCTCGTCACTGTGAAAACCCCAGAGCCCAATCAGGCGGCCAATCGCCGGATTGAATAGTCCGTCGCTCTTTTGCGAATAGGTTTGAGACTGGCGAAGCAATTCAACCAGCGACTCAGACACGCTCATCTCCCGTCCATCGGCGAAGGCCCGGTTCAGCCTGACCAACTCTCCCTCACCTTTCCAGGCATGCCACTCCCGGTGCATGGCCTGAAAGGTCTCATCCAGATTCTGCACAGCCTTATTGAATTGTTCCGGCTTGTCCGTGTAGGCCTTAATATCCAGTAGCGTACCGAAGACCAGCAAGGTCTGCTGATGGTCAGCGGGGCTCCGGCCACAGGCTGTCACAAAAAGAACAGCAGGCAACAGCAAACTCCACCGAAGAAAAACACGCAGCATGAAAAAACCACCCAGACAGTTGAATACTGGCGACACCATACCCTCTCATGCGGCCAAAGACACCCCCCTAACAGGCTGCCTAAGCTTGGGGATACAGGATCACTTTAGCTAGGGCCTGTTAACACTAATTTGATTGCCACTGTTGCACCTGAAAAAGTGCCAATCAAGGCACACCCCAAGGGCACTTCCTTCGGGGCGCGAGGAGCGTAGTTTGGTTATTCCAAATGAGCGACGAGTAACGCCGAGTGGCGCTTTTTCAGGCGCAACCCGGAGGGCCAAGGCCATTTTTTCGCCCAGCGGCGTTATCAGTCGCTTATGTAGACCGGCTACACCGCACTCCTTCTGCCTTGCTAGACAAAAAAATGGTCTTGGCAGTGACGATCAAATTAGTGTTAACAGGCCCTAAAAGACAGGCATCGCATTGTCACAATCCCTATCCCGCATCACTGGGCCAGACACATACCATCTGATACCACTCACTCTGCTACGCTATGATTTCATGAGGTGGGTAAAATAATCGTGATTTAGAAGGAGAAAAAAATGAAACAGGATCTTCGGCACTACAATTTTTCCGACCTACCCGCTGTTGCAGAAACCGTAGATGGTGAGTTGACTGATGGTCAGCGACAACTTCTGGAGACACTCTATGCAGAAGTCTGTACCACTTGGCGCGCTCTGCATGATGTGCGCTTTAAACTCTTGGGATTAGTTCCTTTCGTCACCGTCGGTATTCTGGTTTTTCTCTTCCCCGGGGGGGGAATCTACAAGACAGCTCTCCTGGCAGGCCAAACTCATACCTGGTGTAGGGCTCGTGGTCACGCTTGGACTACTGGTTTATGAACTACGCAACTCCGAGCTCTACAACGACCTGATCAGCCGTGGCAGACGTATCGAGGCTGAACTGGGTGTAAAAACGGGGGTTTTCAGGGGACGTAGAAAGCCCAGCAGACAGCTCATCAACCACAGCACAGCTATCCGACTTATTTATGGCGCTGCCATTTTTGCTTGGGGTGTATCGATACTTGCCATCTAGAATGGCAAATATTTCGATGACTACATTTCACTCTCACCAGGATCTCGATTAAAAGATTGAAGCATTTTGCTCGCTTCCTGTCTGGTCAGAGGCTCTGAAAAGAGCTTCCCCTGGCCTTCGTGACAACCAAGACTGGTCAAAATTGCTTTTTGTGCTTCTGTCTCCACGCCTTCAGCCACCACTTGCAGTTGCAGGCTTTTCGCCAGCGCCACAATACCGTTCAGAATTGCTTGGTCCTGCTCATTTGGCAGGGTTTCGACGATAAAGGACTGGTCAATCTTAATACAGTTGATCGGCAGGTGACTCAGATAGCTAAGAGAAGAAAACCCCTTGCCAAAATCATCCAGGGTAAAACTGATACCGGCCTGACTCATCTGCTTCATCACACGGAGTACCACCTCGAATTTTTCAACCAGCGAACTCTCTGTTATCTCAAGATTTAGATACGAGGGATCAATCCCGACTTTTGAACAAGCATGTATGATCTTCTCGACAAGGTCTTCCTGGCGAAACTGAACCGCCGATAGATTGACTGCAACTTGCAGGTCATCATAACCGGCATCATGCCATTTTTTAAGATCTCGACATGCCTTCCGTAAAACCTTGGAACCCAGTTTGTGTATCAGTCCGGTATGTTCCGCAACCGGTATGAACTCACTGGGTGGAATCTGCCCAACTTTTGGATGATTCCATCTTGCCAGTGCCTCCATCTTAACGATACGACCGGATTTCATGTCAATAATCGGTTGGTAAGCCAATTCGATCTGAGAACGTACAATGGCTTTGTGCAGTTCGTTCTCCAACCAGACTTTTCGATAGGCACTACGATTAATATCCTTTGAGAAGAAACGGATGTTATCCCTACCCTCCGCCCGTTTGGCTGCATGTCGGGCGGCACTGGCTTTTTGCAACAACCCGCCGGGCTGATCATCATCAAGTGGGTAGAGGGAGACACCCACGCTGTATGATACGAACAACTCCTGGCCATCAATTTCGATGTCGCTTTTTAGCGCTTTCAATATCCTCCGGATAGCCCAGGCCACACCTTCAATATCATCAACATCGGTAAGAATCAGGGCAAATTCGTCATTATTCACCCTTGAGATAGTAGAGGACTCACTCTCCTCCTGCTCATCCATAATAGCGACAGTATCCGTCATACGTAGCGTATCGACCAAGCGCGACGAGACTACCCGCAACAGCTTATCGCCAACCGTATAACCAAATGCCTCATTGATCGTATGAAAATCATCGATATCGAGTGATATCACAGCCGCTGAACGGTTGTATCGTTTACATCTAGCCAACACTTGCAAAATTCTGTCCTTGAAAATAATCGTATTGGGTAAACCCGTCAGCTCATCCTTGCCTTCACGTCGCTTGATCTCTTCCCGACTGTATTCCAGTTGAGACTCAAGCTCCACCACCGTGTCTTCCAAACGATGTATCTCATTTTTTAGCGATTTCTCTGCAGTCAGGCTATCTGCCAGTACTTCTTCTTTTGTTGTAGCACTACTCTCCCCTTTCGCAGAAGTCCTTTGATCGTCCCCCATCTCAGGTAACCAGTTGACTACCCTGTTCCGTCCCTGCTCCTTCGCCTTATACAAGGCATCATCCGCATTATTGATGAGCAACATCGGTTCATCCAAATATTCAGACAACTCGGCAACACCGATACTGACCGTCACTGTTCTGCTGTTTGTGAACAGCTCATGACCCTTTTGCTGAACCTCCATACGCAGCCGTTCGGCCATCACCATCGCCTGCTCAATATCCGTGTGGGGCATGATCAGGGAAAACTCCTCACCACCATATCGACCGACGATGTCCTCAGGTCTCGATTTTGATACCAGCGTTTCCGCAACAAACTTGATCACTTTATCGCCATTGGCATGGCCGTATTGATCATTGATTGATTTAAAACGATCAATGTCCACCATCATAAAAACAAGCCCATACTCACCCCGTACAGCCTCGTCATACAGCAGATCATATTTTTGGAAAAAGGCGCGGCGGTTAAAGCAACCGGTCAGCGGATCCCGACTCGCAAGTAACTCCAGCTCGACAGTTTTGTCGCGCAACGCCTTTTCCGATGTTTTTAGCTTTTCCAGTGTTGACTGAAGCTCCCTATGCTTTTTCTCCAAGTCCGTCATATCGTCGAAGGTAGCCAATACGCCTCTTGGATTGCCTTTGCCATCGAAGATCGGGGCAGTATTTACTGAAAAAGTACGTTCACTCTTGTTCTTCAGTTGGAGGCGCATGGGAACACCGGTCTTGCGCTGGTTATTCTGCATGCTGATTTGCCAGGGATAGAGATCAACGGTTGCACCGCGCTCGCGTTTTTTCCAACTCAACTCATCTGCACGCAAGCCTATCAGTGAGTCAGCATCCAAGCTGGTCTTTTCAGAGAACGATTCGTTGGCAAGAATGATCTGATGCTTCTCATCCAGGATAATCAAACCCTCGGAAAGTGCATTGAATGCCGAGCGTACCCGCTCTGGTATGACTGCCTTTGGATCCAGTTCCCGTAAAGTACGTTTAATAAATATCAGATAAAGAACAAATCCAAGCAGAGCAACGAAAAGTAAGAGTCCACCAAGCGTGCCAAAACTAAACCCCTGACCAGCATCAATTTCCTTGAATGCAACCTCCAGCATTCCCCATTGGGTCTCATTAGCGAAAATTGGTACTAGAACATGAGTTGAAGTAGACTTATCCAATGGCAAGTCGACCCAATACTTTTCATGATCTCCCACAACCAACGACAGACCACCTCTGCCCTTGAGCGCACTGGAAAGTACGTCATCGTTTCGTTCAACAATGCTTTCCAGTGTTTGCCGCAGGCTCTCAATATCATTATTTGCAGCTACAGACGAAATTTGTATCGCCAGTGATTCACAAAACTTCTTTCTTGCATCGAGCTCGGATTTGCTCTCATCGGGCACAAACCCAACCAACCGGCCAAGCAGCAGTATACTCAGCGTGAGAAGCACAAGACCTAACGTGATTTTTATTGTCGGACTCATTTGCATTCTGAGATTTCCTTATCCTGCATACCGGTCCTGATGAGATTTTCTTTTAGCTTCAAACAGCTTGGATATCCTTTTTTCCTGGGCATCTTCAACGGGAGATTCGCTCTCATTGTCAGTTCGCTTTTTTGCACTTGCAGATAATACAGGAAGAGGATCCACCTGACGCCACAGGGGAGAAAATGACAGCAAACTTGCCGACAGGAGGCCCGCCCGCAACAACCATGCAACATAACCGGCAGTCAGGCCGACTGTGCCCACAGTCACTCCCTTAAAGACCATCTCCGAATTCTCATCCACCTCAGCCTGGTGTTGCGAAATCTCTAAACTCATAGCATCGAGCATGGCCCAAACAGTTTTTGGCACTGCAAGACTATTATCGACAGATAACGTATTCAGTCTGGGTAGGGCATCGATATCTAACGTTTCTGGCGTCAAATCGAAATAACGAAAGGCGATTGAATGATTGTTTGAATGATCAAAGACGCCGACCAAAGGCCGACTCAATCGATCAGCAAAACTCATTGTCTGCTCATATGTCTCTATGGGCATGACTACTACAGATTCTTCGGTTATATCATCTGCCGCTGATTCTTCATCCAATTCGCCAGATCCTGACAAATCAGTTGAATCAGACACTGATGACCAGCCAGGTGTGTCAGTAGCAATCTGCGCGGAATCATCATCCGGCAGCAGATCAACGATAATCTCGTCCAGAGTGGGTGGAGACGGTTCCACAACTGGCTCAACTACCGGCAGGACCTCAATCAGAAAGCTACGTTGCGAAATAGAGCCGTCGCTACTGGTAGCACGTACAATCACCTCTGACTGATATCTTTCGGTATCAACAAACGGCTGTGACAATGAAATCGCACCAGTTGTGGAATTGATAACAAAGTGACCACCACCATCATCGATCAATGAATAAACAATATCATTATTCGATATATCTGGATCAGACGCCCACACAGTCACACCCACCGCTGAACCTGTTGCATGGATTGTCGTTACTTGATCAGGATCTGACTGCATATCCATAATCAAGCCTACATCAAATTCATCCACATCTCTGACGGTAATATCAAATGCCTGGATTGCCGTTCCACCATTCCCATCAGAGACCATAACCTCCACGGAATAACTATTGTTCCGGCCAGAATCTAGTGGAGATTCTGCATTTGGTGTACTGGAAAAACTCAACAAACCCGTTAAATGATCAATTGCAAAAAGGCCAAAATCATCGCCGCCACTGATTGAAAATGTCAAGCCATCTCCCTCTGCATCATATGCACTAACGCCAGTCACCACATTGAGATTCTCGTCAATAAATGACGTAACTGTCTGGCTGCCGGCATGACTGGTAATGACAGGCACATCGTTAACTGGATTAATAGTCAAGTCGACAACAGCAACATTTGAAGTAGCACCTGAATCATCTTTGATTGTATAAGCGAATAAATCCGATAGTGTCTCTGAGCCGTTATGGGTATATACAAATGCACCATCACCATTATTGACTAATGTGCCATTCGTAGGATGCCCTACAACAACAATACTGGCCAAATCCAATGCGCTCTCTGGATCAGCATCATTACTGACGACATTTATTAAAACACTGCCTCCTTCATCAACGTTGACACTATCATTATTCGCTATTGGCGCCTCATCAATTGTTGTGAAGTTTACAATTGCCGCCAGGGTATTGGAATCGTTGGTACCGTCATTGACTGTGATGCTGAATACTGGTGCGACCTCATCGCCGTTGTCGACGAACTGGACCTCATTGGCCGTGAGCTGGGTGCTGGTGAAACTGGTGATCGATACACCGGGGTTGGTGCTCAACTGAAAGTAACCCCCGACCACTCCGCTCAGGGTATAAGAAAAATCCGTGTCATCCGGATCGGTGATACCGAAGTTGGCGGCGGTCAGGGTGACGGTCTGTCCTTCGGTGACGGTCATATCGGCGCTGTTGAGTACCGGCACATCATTGGCTGAGGTGTAAATCACCGTTGCCGCCAGGGTGTTGGAGTCGGCATCGCCATCATTGACCGTGATACTGAACGCCGGAGCAGTCTCATCACCGTTGTCCACGAACTGAACCAGACTTCCGCTGAGCTCAGCGCTGCTGAAGCTGGTGACCGAAACACCGGGGTTGGTACTCAACTGGAAGTAACCCCCGGTCACTCCGCTCAGGGTATAAGTAAAGGCGGTGTCGTCCGGATCGGTGATGCCGAAGTTGGCGCCGGTCAGGGTGACGGTCTGTCCTTCGGTGACGGTCATATCGGCGCTGTTGAGTACCGGCACGTCATTGGCTGAGGTGTAAATCACCGTTGCCGCCAGGGTGCTGGAGTCGGCATCGCCGTCATTGACAGTGATGCTAAAGCTGGGTGCAGCCTCATCGCCGTTGTCGACGAACTGGACCTCATTGGCCAATAGCTCAGCACTGCTGAAACTGGCAATCGAAACACCGGGGTTGGTGCTCAACTGGAAGTAACCACCTGAGATACCGCTCAGTGTATAAGTAAAAGCGGTGTCGTCCGGATCGGTGATGCCGAAGTTGACAGCGGACAGGGTCACGGTCTGGCCTTCACTCAGTGTGAGTAAAGCGCTGTCGAGTACTGGCGCATCATTAATCGCGTTGACGGTAATCGTGAAGGTATCGCTGTCCTGTTCGCTTGCGGCATCGCCGGTCAACCCCGGGTCGGTACCGCTATTGCCTTGGTCATTAGTGATGATGGTGAAATTGACATCACCGTTGAAGTCAGAGGTAGGTGTGAAGCTTAGTGTTAAAAGGGCGGTATTGATATCGGCCAGGGTACCGGTGAAAACCATGTTGGCATCATCGGTGCCATCGCCGGCGGAGAAAGTCAGGCCAGAGGTGTCGCCCAGAGTCAGCAGGCCACCTGCGCCTATATTGAGCTGCACCTGCATGGTGCCGCCGATATGATCGATATCGCTGATCTGAATCTGATCCGCGCCTGTGAAATTCAATGTGATATTTTCATTCACGCTGCAAGATGCTGGGACCAGGTTGACCGGCGCATCATTGACCGGTTGACCATTCACCGAGAAAATGATCGGGCCGATTATGTCGGTACCGTCACTGGCGGTAAACGCGAAGCTGGTCGCCGATGCATCATCGGAAAAGCCGAAAGTCAGACGATTGTTGTCAATATCATCCTGTGTAAATGTATCGCTGAGGCTCAGCGTCGAGCCACTCAAACGCAAACTACCGCTCGATGGCAAGCTGGTCAGCGTATAGGTCAACTGTGCAGCCGAATTGTCCACATCAGACACAGCAAGATAGCTATTCGTTATCGTGCGCGTACCTTCCTCAGGCACCGACAGCGGCGAATTGGTCACAAGCATCAGCGGATCGTTGACCGGTGTATAGTTGATGGTTGCCGCCAGGGTGTTGGAATCTGAATCCCCGTCATTGACCGTGACGCTGAACACTGGTGCGGTCTCATCACCGTTGTCCACGAACTGCACCAGACCACCCGTCAGGTTCGCGCTGGTAAACGTGGTAATAGGTGTGCCAGGCGCACTACTCAGCTGGAAGTAACCGCCACTGATACCGCTTACCGTGTAGGTAAAGGCTGTATCGTCTGCATCGGTGAACGCAAAGTTGGCGTCACTGAGGGTGACAATCTCGCCTTCATCCAAGGTGAGGCCGGCACTCGTGATTGATGGAGCATCATTACTGCCGTTGATCGTAACGGTAACCGTAGCGGTATCGAAACCCCCATTGCCATCACTGATCTGGTAGGTAAAACTGTCATCCACACTGCTACCGGCACCCAGTCCATCAAACTGACCGTTGGTATTGTAGGTATAGCTGCCGTTGGATTGAAAAGTGACTTGCGCGCCCGAAGCCAGGGTTACCGGAAATCCGGGTGTGTAGGCTCCCCCTTCAACCTGGGTTACCTGCAGACCATCTCCCTCCGGATCGCTGTCAATCCCGGATCCGGAGTCATCCGTGATGACATTTCCCGAAACAAAACCGTTTTCCAAAACGGAATTGGTGTTGTTTGTCGCCGTGGGTGAATCATTCTGCGGATTGACGGTGATCGTCGAAGTCGCAATGGGACCAACCAGGAGCGAACTGTCCTGCGCAAAAACATTGATCGTACGATCACCTGCGGTTGGATCCTGGGAGGTGTTTTCATAAGTAACGCCTCGCAACAGGTTCTGCAGATCGACTTCCGGCATCCAACCGAATCCATCCGGCGTGACATTAAAACCGGAACCATCGAAATCGATGACAAAACTGGCGCTGCCGACAGTGCGCGTTGCGGTATCAGCGGTACCGTAGTTGAAGGTATATCCGGCGATCACAATCTGTTCGTTGCCGCCATCCGGGAAATTCGTCAGGTTGATACTCAGATTTTCATAAAATGCACTATCTGCATCACTGATTGTCGCATCCGCGTCAACGACATTGACAGCCCCACCGTCTTCCGTGAAGGTCACTGCAAAGTCCGCACCCGCACCATCGGAGCCATTTAAATCGACAACCGGCGCATCGTTGACTGAAGTAACATTCAGGGTCAGATTCTGAGTGACACTGGCACCGCCATCGCCATCGCCATCGCCATCGCCATCGCCATCAGTAACATCGACCACGACACTGCGTGAACCACCCGTGGGATTATCGATATTGCTGTTTTCATAACTGATGTTTCGAATCAATGCCGTTACGGCAGCTGATGTTGCATTCGAATTTAGCGTGACAGTCAATGGGTCTATGCCCGTTCCCCCGCTCACGCTCCCGATCACAACACCACTATATGTCACATCACTAACATTCAAGCCGATTTGTCCGGCACCCGCCCCCTGATTGACGATGGAAAATTTGTCCTCAGCCGCCTGTAAGCCACTATCAACTTCCACGGTGAGCGAACCACCTGCAAAGTTACTTGAATCGGGATCACTAATAACGACGTCACCGCCCTGCTCAATCAGAACGACGCCATCGCCTTCTGTATAGTTGAGGACGTCACCGTCGAGGTTAATCACATCGGGTGCGTCATTCACAGGTGTGTAGCTGATGGTGGCTACCCGGGTGTTGGAATCACTGGTACCGTCATTGACCGTGACGCTGAACGCCGGCGCGATCTCATCATCGTTGTCCACAAACTGCACCACCCCTCCCGTCAGGTTGGCGCTGGTGAAGCTGGTGATCGATACACCGGGATTGGTACTCAACTGGAAGTAACCCCCGGCCACACCGCTCAAAGAGTAGGTAAAACTCGAACTGTCGGGGTCTGAGATGCTGAAATTGGCGCCGTCCAGGGTTACCGTCTGGCCTTCGGACAGGGTCAGGCTGGCACCAGTGATGCTCGGCGGATCTTCGGCTAGCGCAATAAGCTCATTGATATCCGTTGTCGTGAGGGCGCGATCGTAGATTCTGACATCGTCGATCAAGCCATCGTATTCATTATGACTGGCACTCGAGGCACCGATACGCAGGGTATTACTGTTATCGATATTGCCGACAAACCCGTTGTTTATTGAGTCAACGAGAGTGCCATCAACATACAGGGACCAATCTGCACCGTTTACCATACCCACAACATGGTGCCAGTTACCGTCGAACAGTCCGCCTGAGGCTAACGTGACAGAATCTATTCCCGATATCACGCCGAAGGTGACATCACCAACCCCCGTGGTATAGAAAACATAGCCGTCGCCGCCATCCATATCGCCGACCAGTCGGGCTGTACCACCCGAATAGGTTGAGTTGAACCAGAAGCCCACTGCAAAGTCGCCGTTACCGAAGTTCGTGGCCAAACTATCCGGTGCTTCCACCCGATCGAAATCACCGTTGAAACTCAACGCATAACTGCCGACTTGTCCGGTGGTATAGACCGGGGAGCCGATCAACGTACCGTTGTTACCCGTCGCACTGCTATCGATGGCGGCGGCACCACTGCCCTCTTCAAAATCGTAATAACCCACCAGGCCGGTGGTGATGTCGAGCGTACCGCTCCAACTGCTCTGCAGCTGTCCGGAAAAGGCAATACTGGTCTCCAGGGTACCGACCTGGTACTCCAGATCCCAGTCTCCGCCCTGCGATACGGAACCGGTGAGATCATCGGAGGCGGCCACGTCCACACCGGTCAATTGGGCCAGCTTGTCGATGAACAACTCACCATCCGCCGTGGATGCCAGGTTACAGCCGTAGATCAATAAATCCCCTTCGGCTGCAAAGGCGTTACTCCATCCACCGATCTGTTCCAATGAGTCGTTGAGCGCAGACAAGTCGAGGGTTGTACCTGCGAGACGAACCTCCCCTTCACCGCCGTGACTGATGAGATGCAGCGCATCCAGATCCCGGTATTGATCAAGAATATGACCCATCTGCTCAATGCCGTTGTCGGCACTGTCGAGCAGAATGATCTCAAAATTGATGTCACTCCCCTCGCGATCGATGAGATCATCCACCAGGCTTTGATAGTCGGGGGTTAACGGGTCGATAATGACCAACTCATTGCGGCCTGTGTCAGCCTCTTGTGAATCAACGGGTATGGGTTCATTCAGCAGCGACTGCCCAAGCGATAGCAGGTCGTCTTCATCCACCGGATCGCCAGAATCATCCGGCATAGGATCAATGGCGACACCCGCAATATCGGCGGAGAGTAGGAGCCGGGGTTCCAGCTCTTCAAAAATCAGTGCATTGGGCTTTTTAGGTCGATCACGACTCATCGCTCAACGATCCTGGTGTCGATCCCCAAGTCCGTGAGCTGTTGTTGATAACGATCGACTTTTCTACGACTGCTGAAATAACCGAGGGATATATGTCCTTTCAGTGAACCCTTGGCGATAACCCAGGTATCTTCCACCCCTTTTTTGTTGAATACCGAGGCCTGACGTATTGCTTTTCTCAAAGGCAGCAATGATTCGTTGGTGACCAGCAGGTAACGCTCAGCCTGTTTCTTTTTACTGGAAACAGTCTTTGCGCTTTCGGATTGGTCGACTTTTTGTGCCGGAATGACCTGGCTGACTTCTCTCTTCAGTTGCCGGGAGACAACCGTCGGTTCTTTTTTCACCGCTACGGGCGCGGGTTTCCTACTCGCCATTTTTTCAAGAAAACGAACCCGGCAGCGCAATCCGCTGGTCAGTTTGTAATCATCATTGGGGATCTCCAGACGGATACGAAATGTCCCGCTGGCGGCATCGAGTATCGGGTCGACGATTTTCACTTCAGCCTGGTACTCACCACCCACCGGTGATTCTGGCGTCACCGTGGCCAACTGGCCGGTCTTGATCGTACCCAACAGGGTGACCGGTGCTACCACTTCAATGCGAAGCGGATTGATCTGCGCGATCTTAACGATGGGTTGATCTTCCACAGATTCACCCGGATTGAGAAACCGCTCCACCACGATACCGTCGATGGGGCTGCGAATAGAGTGGCGATCCTTGACGGCCTGAGCCTGGGCAAGATCGAGTTCCGCCAGGTATCTGTTCTCCTTGGCCTGGGACAGACGATAACGGGTCAGCTTGGTCTCCGTCTCAATCTCATCCAGATCCTGGAACGAGGCCAGACTCTTATTGTGGAGTTCCTGGATGCGCTTCAACTGGCGCCGACCATAGGCAAGGCTGGTTTGCTGCAGTTGCACTTCACTGGAGATGGAGGCTCTGGCACTGGCATAGGCGAGCGCCGCCTGCTCGACCTGTGACTCTAACTGTGCCAACACCTGCCTCTTGGTGACGACATCACCCACATCCACATCCACCGACTCGAGGATACCGTCAATGCGCGAGCTCAGCGCCACACTCATGGACGGCTCGATCACGCCATCGAGTTCTGCACCGACAGACGAAAAAAGAGTGCCTGCGAATAGCCAGGCAAACACAAAAAATCTCAAGGTGGTCGTTTTATCTCTATTCATTTTTCAAAGCATCGCAACCCAGGCAAAGGGAAATAGGCGACTAACAGCAAACATCACGTGGATGTTGCCGCAGCACAAGAATCCCTTTCCTAAATCCAACCAATTACATAAAAGCTAGCGTCAAAACCAGGGATTTCTTTACCAAACCCGATGAGAAACCCCACACAAAACAGGCACTTCATGACATGGATTCCTAATCCTTGATCAAAGATTTGCTACGTTCTTGCACGTTCGGGGGAAGCCTCAAAGGCTAAGGCGCATCAGAAACAGTTGCCGTAGGGCTCGGTACCATTGCCATCCCAACGGCTCGGCGCCATGATCGAACCGGATCACAACACGCTCTCCGAGACGCTCAAGGGGTATTTCCGGGTAGAGAAGCAGTTCGAAGACAGGCTCCAACGGCCTCGTACCATCCTCATCGAGTGGGTGTAACGGAAAGGGTCCACCACCTGCCGCCCCCAATACCGGACTGGGCAGATACTGCTGGGACTCAGGTACACCCTGCCCCAGTCGCACGGGTATTGCTTCCCCTGGTCGTGCCGCATATCTGGCATCGACTGCCAGTGTGGATTGACGTATCAACCCGATATCCTGTTGTGAGACTGCCACCCGAACCAGCGGTAATTCCTGATCGATGACATAACCGATCAGTGCCCCCTGATCCAGATAGCTACCAGGTAAATCATCGGGTTGCTGCAGATAGAATCGTCCGGCAGACGGACTACGCACCGTCAATGCCTCAATTTTGAGCTTCTGTCTGGCAAGATCGGCTTCAACCAGGGCGATCTCATCCTGCAACATCTCCGCCTGCACGTTTTCGCGTCCACTTTTCAGGGCCTCGTACTCCAGATACAGCTCCCTCACACGCCCCTGCAAGCTTTCCACCTTCGTCTGCTGGAATGGATCGGCCAGTTCAATCAGTGGCTGATTCGGTGAAACCGGGGTATCCGTGGAAACCAGCAATCTCACCACACGCCCCTCTGCTCCAGCCCTCACCTCCGCACCCTCCGGTGGCATAACGACACCCTGGGCCTGGGTAGAGTGGGGAGCCGGGAGCAGGAAAAGCAATACCGACACGCTGGCGACTATTACACCCGTGACCAGCATAGCCTTCGGACGCCGATTGGCGAGTCTTTTACTGGTCAATAGAAATTTAAATTGTTTCACCATGGGTATCGCCAACATCCCGATCAATGCCCAAAGTGCCAGTAACTTACCCACCACCGGATAGCGCTCTGCAACGAAAAGCGCGATGGTCAGTAGAATGAAGATGCGATAGCAGAATGCGGCAATACCGTAAGAGAGAAACCAGCTTCTCTCCCACGAGCTGTTCGCTGGTGATTCCGAGTCTGTCAGGCCAAACAGGTAATACTGCACCAGATAACCGAGATAGCGGTTGGAGCGGGTGGAGAGATTGGGGATATCGAGCAGATCGGAAAACACATAATAACCGTCGAATTTGAGCAGTGGGTTGCCGTTTACCAACAAAGTGGAGACACCCCCGATCAGCATCATATTGTAGGCCAGGGCACTGACCAATCCCTGCTCCGTGACGAGCCAGAGCCACAAGGCCATACAGGCGAGTGCAAGCTCGACCATGATGCCCGCCGCTCCCACGGCCATACGCGCTCGCCTCTCGGCAAAACCACTGGCTGCAGAGGCATCGACATAAGGCATGGGGATCAACGCCAGGAAGAGTACGCCGACCTGGTGCACTTCGCCGCCCCAGTGTTTTACTGCGATGCCATGGGCCAGCTCATGCAGGGCCTTCATCAAGAGATAGGCAAGCCCCATCAGGGCGAGATTCTGCGCCGAGAGTAACTGACTGGTGATATTGAGGGAGATCTCCTGCCAGTGGACACCTGCCTGCAACAGACCACCGAGCACCAGCAACAGCCAGATCACCAAGCCAGTTCGACCGATCATCGGTTGCACTAGGGGCAACAATCGATCCAGCAGCTTGTCCGGATCCCACAACGGTAGTCTTAACGACAGGGGATTACGCAGTTGCATCAACCATTGACGCGGTTTTTTGCGTCGCTCAAGCAGCTTGAGCGGCTCGCTGGCCGCTCCTTCTTGTATGGCACCCACGCCCTGCAACTGCATCAGTAACCGAATGAAATCACTTTGCGAGGGCGGGTCCTGCCATCGGTTTTGCGCCGCTTGCCAGATCTCTTCCAGACTGCGTTCTCCATTGAAGCGGTCAATCAGATGATAGGCCTCGGGTGAGAGCCGAAAATGACGCTCACTGATCGGGTCCTGCAGCAAATACCAGATTTCATCTGCATAACGCTGCCTGCGAATCACGATTTGTGGATTGAGTGCAGGCCTGGCCTGTGCAATCTGCTGCCAGATAGCGTCAGTCTGGCAAGACGCCTCCTGTGGTACCGCCATCAGCCCCACCAACCCCAGAGTTGCAGGCGTAACCAATCGACCAAACGATGGGTTGAAAGCCACAACAGGCTTCTCTCACCCGCCTCGATTTTTGCCACACCCTGCATGCCGGGCCGGAGGCTCTGCCCCGATTCGGCCAGCTCCGCCTCCAGCGTGAACAGGTGCCTGCCCTCTTCTGCAGTCGAGAGCGGCAGAATGCGCTTCACTTCAAAGGCATGCCGAAGATGGGGGTAACCGGTGAGGATCAGGCTACCGCCTTGACCAGGCTGTACGTCTGCGATATCCAGCTCATCCACCTGTAGCATCACCCGGTAACTGTCGAGTGGCGCAACCTTGAACAGCGTCTCCCCCCGCTTCAGTGGCGCACCGAGGGATTGACTGAGATCGCCACTCACCACAATACCGCTCAAAGGCGCAACGATAATGCTTCGCTCCAGCTTCTTCTCCACCAGATCGAGCTCCGCCTGAGCCTGCTGCCGTTGGGCATGCAGGATAGCGACCCTGGCCCGCTCATGGGCTGCCATCGCCTCCCGCTGTTCTTTCTCCAGCTTGGCCAACTGGGTCTGCCATTTGACCCGTTCCAACTGCAGGTCACGGTCATCCAGTTCACACAGCACCGCACCCTGCTCAACCCTATCCCCCGCCTTGACATGGGACAGTTTCAGGTAACCGTCGAAAGGCGCAATCACCATGCGCTGCACCCGGCCCTCGAGGCTGGCCTCGGCGTCGATACGGTATTCCCCATCAAGCCAACTGAGCAGACCGATCACTGCAGCCGCAAGCAACAACGAGACTTTCAACCACAGCTTGTTCGCACCCAGCCAGAGACCAAGACGCTCTCGCAATCGCTCGCCCATCAACTGAAGTAGCGGCCTCTCAGCCTGATATCGATACTGCATCATCACGCCGGCCATGGTGGCCATTCGGCAACATGTCTCCCGCTCCGGTTCAGTGAACGGTTGATCCTGGTGACGCTCCAGCAACAGGGCACCAACCGTTTTACCGGCAACCACAAGGGGTAGGGTAAGCAGCGTCGGGGATCCGATCCGCTCGGACAGTGCCTGATGGAAACGCAGCGTCTTATCACCCGTCTGCAGCATTGCGGGATAGTGCAGCTCACCCTCCTGATCCATCGCCTCGAACATTGCCTCTTTGAAGGATCGAACCAGGCCGGTCTCACGTTTTATTTCAACTTTGGGGTGTGTTGCCAGAATATCCAGACTTCGATGATCCCCCATGGCCAGGGTGACACGATCACACTGAAAGTGGCTGGCAAAATGCCTGACGAGTTCGTCTGGTGATATCTCCTTCCCTGTCATATCACCCAGCCATTCGGGGGATATGGAACCGCTGTCATGTGCGCGTTCTATCAACAGCTCCAACCACTGTTTTCCCCACTGAAGCGCCTGCATGGCCGCATTCAGTTTTGCCTCAGACCGATGAGTAAGCAGAATAGCCACACCGCCCAGGACATGCTCTCCAGAGATCAACGGTACAGCCAGCAGATCGAACTGACCCTCATCCCCCTGTTCGGCGGCCCTGACAAACTGACGTCTCGTTGTCGCCGCCTGAGATGCCATGGCAATCAGTGACTCCCCGGTCGCCTCCTCGGATGGCCAGGCAGTTACATGCTTCGCTGCCGTCTGCGTGACAGGCATTTCAACCACCACAGCAGACGCCACACCGCTAACAAGCCGCGACAGCTTTTCCAGCCAGATCTCTGCAACGTGAGTGGGGGGGGATGACATGCAGCCTAAAAACCTACTTAGAATCCTTCTAAGTATGTCGGTCTGGCTTGGGATATCTTTATCCTGACAACAACAGGCCGCTAGTTATTAGGACCTGTTAAGCCAATATATCGGATACCTAGGTGTCCGTTTTGACCACACCGGCAAGGCGTTTAGCATCTCTCACAGTGACCTTTCCACGTTGGGTCTTGACCAATCCTTCGGCCACAAACCCCTGCATCAGTCGTGCGACCACTTCCCGGGTTGTACCAAGATGATCCGCCAGCATCTGTTGCGTCATGTGCAGATCACCGGCCTCCGATACATTGCTCAAGATAAAATTGGCCAGACGCTGATCGAGGGTGCAGGCATGGATCTGTTCCAGTTCGTCCATCAGGCGAAAGACCAGGGTGGAGAGGGTCTTGACCGTGAGATCCTGCACCGTTGATTCGCTCTCGAAGAGCCGGCGATAGAGGGGGCCGGGGACGATCTCCACACAGGTACCGGCATCCGTCTCGACCCAGGCGGGATAGCGCAGATCGTTGAACAGACAGTTGAGGGCCAGCACACAGGTCTCCCCCGGCCGGATGAAATAGAGTGTCGCCTCACTGCCCTGAGGCGTATAGGTAAAGACACGAAGCTGACCCTCGGTAACCAGATAGGCACCGGAAACCTGTTGGCCCTTATGGATCACCGACGTGGGACGGTTGAATCTGATGTGCTGCACACCGCCTTCAAGCAGTGCTCTACCTGCGGGCGAGAGGTCTGACAGGGGATTATGGGCTTCAGGCCTTGTCATGATGGACTCCTGTGCACTTCGCGTCTTTGCTGCTATACGCGGGTTACAGCTTATCATGCCCATGTGGTCAATCATCTCCTCGACGCAGGAGGCTCAACCTACAGGTTAAGTCCGATAGTCATTGGGTCATTTTCCGGGTACGACTTCTCTTCTTTACGGGCTATACGCTTGACGAGCTCATCACTACTCAGCGCATGCAGAAAAGCCACAAGATCCTTCACACTCTCATCATCCAAAAGGGGACCCTTCAACTCAGTCATGACCTTATGGCTGTCGGACCAGACCAGATAGTGGCCGGTATAGCCCAACTGCACACTCGACATGATGCGGACCACTTCTGTCAGATCAGTCACTGAACCGTTGTGCAACCATGGTCCGGTCAGCGCCACATTCCTCAATGAGGGTACGCGCCAGCTACCGCGACCACTACCCGCTGATGATGCACCGCTATCCTCAGTCAATCTGTAGCGGGTCTCATAGGGTGTGGGATAGACAGGGAAGATACGAAAAGGCGTGCGCGCATCGAACAGACTGGCGCCGCTGAAATTGGGCCCATAGTGGCACTGCACGCAACCCACTCGCTGAAACAGCGACATACCACGCAGTTGTGATGGACTCAGCGCATCGAGATCACCCCGCACAAAACGATCGTAAGGAGAGTCGGTTGTAATCAGCGTGCGCTCGTAGGCAGCAATCGCCTGGGCAATGCGATCGATAGTGATAGGCTGACCTTCACCGAATGCCCCGTCGAATGCTTCACGGTATTCCGGATTCTGACGAACGCGGGTCTCTACCAACGCCAGCGACGGCATGCCCATCTCCAACGGATTCACCAGTGGACCCTTGGCCTGCTCTTCCAGTGAGGTGGCGCGGCCATCCCAGAAGAGTCGTGATTGAAAAGCCGCATTCCAGACTGTGGGGGCATTTCGTCCGCCCATTTGTCCCTCAATACCCACAGAGGCCGGACTGCCATCATCACCGCTACCTCCGTTGACATCATGACAAGAACTACAGGAGAGCGTGCCGTCATGCGACAAATTGGCATCGAAGAAGAGCATCCGCCCCAGGGCAACCTTTGCCGGTGTGGTGGGATTATCGGGTGGTGCCGGCGCCTGATCAGGCAGTGTCTGCCAGATATAGGTAGCAGGATTCGATACCTCTTCTGGCAACTTATCGGAACCCGCTGTCTCCATTGAAACGGGCTGCCAGCGGAAGCGAGATGATGCCAGCAAGCCATCAAGCGGATCCCTGACCGATACCTGCCGCTCTATCGGCGCTTTTTCAATCAGTGGCGCTATCATCATCTCGGGTAAATTGGCGATCGTAACGATCAACACCAGCTTGATGGCAAAAGCCAGAACCCCTGTACCCAGCGCCGTGGCAAGCAGCCATTGACCACCCCTCGCCAGCCGCCCTTTGGGACCGAGGTCGTAGCGAACCATCGCCACGGTGACGGCCACACCCACCAGCAGGGTGATGGCGGCCACCACGAACAGGTTCATGCTTCCGAGAATCATTGTTGCCACCTGCTTCCACCAAGCCTACTTAGACTTATTGAGCCAAAAAATAGTCGGCATGGGGAGCAGGTAGCCAAGCGGACTACCGTCTCCCCATACCGGCCCCAAAACCGGAAGCACCTATGCGGCGGAACGTCTGAAGAAGGTATCGCCCGGTGTGGCCGTGGTCACTTCGGTAATTGTCTCGAAGGGCAGACCAACCTTCTCGTGGGCGCGTCTAACCGCTTCGGCATCCGGTGCCATGGTGAAGCAGAATGCACGTCCCTCTCCATAGCCGACATGCACCCGCAGGGGGACGACCTCCTCTTCATAACAGGCCTGTTCATAGCCGGCGAAAAAGCTTTCGAACTGCTCAGGCGTCAGTCCCGCTGGAAAGGTATCGCTGGCACTGTTGTGAGTATCGATAAAGAATTTCATCGGTTTCATCTTGATCTCCTGAATATGACTAAGGAATCAGTGAAGACAGACTAACCGCAACACCCGCCGGGTTATGTAGCAAAAGTTACACAATCAATCGTGTTGATGATCACCATGCTCTGGCGGAATATTTTTTGCCTGATGACCGTGCTTCACCTCATCAACAGCATGAATATGCAGGTGGGAATGGGTATGGCTGTGTGGGTGGCTGTGCAGAACGGCATCCTGCAGCGTACCGTCCTGCAGAACCACTGCGCGTGTGGCCAACCGCTCGACAAAACGACGATCATGAGAGACGAAGACGATGGCTTGAGTCAGGCTCTCGAGATGTTCGATCAGCCGTTGCTCAGTCTTTTCATCCAGACCGTTGGTAGGTTCGTCCAGCAGTAACACATCCGGTTGCATGGCTAATACGGTAGCCAGCGACACCAGTCTTTTCTCTCCACCGGAGAGCTTATGCGTGACACGATGACCAAGACCGTCGAGACCGAGAGTACGCAGTGTTTTATGGGCAATCTCCAGCGCCTCTTGTTGGGACTTGCCCTGATTCCGTGGTCCGAAGACCACGTCTTCCAGCACGGTGGGACTAAACAACTGATCATCCGGATCCTGAAATAGCAGGCCGGTACGCAGACGAACCTCGCGAAACGACTTCTCTGTCTTGCGCGATTTCCCAAATGCGATAACTGTCCCATCACTGGGCAGGCAGAGGCCGACCAGTAAGTGCAGCAGCGTGGATTTACCCGCACCGTTGGCTCCCACCAGTGCCACACGCTCCCTTGGATGCAGATTGAACCCAACCTCGCGCAATACCGGATGTGCTGGATAACCGAAGCTGACCTTCTCGAGAGAAAAGAGGGGCGCCATCAGGTCACCCTATCCAGTAACAGCAGTACAGACAGAACAGTGACTGTTATCAGGGCATATAGACTGTCGGCCCAATGCCAGTGTTGGCCATCCAGTAGATAAAACCTGCCATTGAAGCCCCGACACTTCATCGCGGCGACAATTCGCTGGGAGCGTTCCAGGCTACGCACCAGCAGCATTCCCACCAACCAACCCAGGGAACGCCAAGTGTGAAGATTACCTCTCGCCACAAAGCCACGGGTGAGCATTGCTTTGTGCAATCGCCGGTATTCATCGTGTAGCAATCCAAGATAGCGTACGGTGAAGAGAAAAAGATGCGCCAGTTTGTCAGGCACCCCCAGACGGGACAGTGCATGTCCCAGCACCACGGGCTCCAACGTGCCTACGAGGGCCAGCAAGGCGAGTACGATCGCATTCGCCCTCAGCAGGATAACAATTGCCTGTTGAAATCCCTCCCAAGTGGCTGTCATCGGACCCAGTCGAAACCAGGCCTCACCCGGTACACTGAATGGCAGCAGGAGCAACAGTACAAGCATGAAGCCTTCCAGGACCAGCAAGCGCCTGAAAATACGACTTGGGGACAGGCCGGTTGAAAGGACAAGTGCAACGGAAAAAAATAATGCCAACAACAGTAGCGGGACCTGTCTGAGGCTAACTATAGTCAGCGCGAATCCAAGCGCGATGAGAATTCTAAGGCGGGGATCGCGCAGGGAGATCCAATTCCCTGGTCTGCCCGATACGACAAGAAGCTCCATACTCATCCTTGCTTCACAGGCCGACGTCCCCGCCACCAGAGACCCAAACCCGCAAGCCCGATGATATAACCGATACCACCCAGGATATCGCGTAACCGCACACGTTCATCGTGCGCCAACATCTGCTCCCGCAGCGGAAGCAGTTGGTGCGCCACGGCCTGTTCCACCATGAGATGAATCTCCTGTTCACCTGGCATCACAGAATCCTTTGGTAACGGACCTGAAGTAGATGACTCGCTTCCCCTTTCTGCAGGTTGCGCCTCTATTGAACCAGGGAGAGGCAGATTCTTGGTGAGTGAATCAGCCTTCACCAACCGCTTGATCACGTGCCCTTCACGACTGTCTGCCACAATCATATGATCCGTTCGCTGGGTTGCGACATAGGAAAACTCACCGTTTTTGTCCGGCGTCAGACGACCCAGTTTATTGCCCTCACTATCGTTGATAGTGATGATGGCATCCGAGGCCCCGTGCCCACCACCGAAATGCACCCTGCCACGAATGGTGTCGCCCTCAACAGCAATAAATAAATTTAAACCATGCGCCGGCAACGACGGACTGAACGAGAGGAAGATGACAATCAATAAAAATACCAGTTTTTTATCCACGCTAACGCTCCGGCAAAAACAACAATTCAGGTGCCACACGTCGTGCAAAACCAATCGCTGCACCCGTGACCACCGCTTCCACAATCATCAATGGCAGATAGGTAAAGAGCATCACCTTGGCTGCCGGCAGATAGTCCGGATTACTGAAGGCAATGGATGACGCCACCATAAACCCTGTCAACAGAACCCCCAAGCCACCGGCGAGAAATCCCAGAATAAATCCATTTTGAGAGTCCACATCCCGTAAGCGCCTGCCAAAAAGTGCTGCACAAATCAGTGCCGGCAGCACCATGTTTATGCAATTCACCCCAAGCACCACCAGACCGCCATAGCCGAAGAAGATAGCCTGCAGCACCAGTGCAACCAGAATGGCCGGCACTGCCGCCCAACCCAGCATCGCTCCCATCAGACCGTTGAGTAATAGATGAACGCTTCCCGGCCCGACAGGAATACTCACCAGTGAAGAGACAAAAAATGCTGCAGATAGTACTGCGACTTGGGGAATACGCTCGCTGTCGAGTCGGCGCAGAGCAACAGTCAGGGCAGCTACGGTGGTCAATGCCCCGCCAATCAGGACCGGCGCTGTCAGCACGCCATCAGGAATGTGGGCCATCTGTGTTCGCCTGAGGATCTTTCACTGACGTATGAAGTTTTTTAAAAACTTATGAACTTTACTCAGTGTAGTCTCCATACAACACCACCGCAACCACGGGTTGGTGCGCAAGGTTGAACGCGTATTCTCTACAGAATGATGTCTTTGTCAGGTACGCGGCGTCCGGTGGAGATGGCGGCGCTTGCCATGACCATGCTCATGGGTCGCATGTTCCGCCTCCACCGGGATCAGGTGCAGCTGCCCATGCCTGACACCGGGACGGGCGATGACCTCTTCGGCAAATGCCCTCACCTGAGCGGTCGGTCCATTCACCACCACGGTTTCCAGGCAGTCATCATGGTCCAGGTGCACATGCATGGTGGAAACTGCCAGATCATGATGCTCGTGCTGCACTGTGGTCAGACGACTCGCCAGCTCCCGCTCCTCGTGATTGTAGACATAAGTGATCGTACCGACGCAGTAGCCTTTGACTTCCTGCTCCAAGCGTTTGGACTCGAGCTTGAGCCGGATCAGATCCCGCACCGCTTCCGATCGATTACGATACCCATGCTGCTTGATCAGCCCGTCAAACTCTGTAGCCAGTTCTGTATCCAGCGAGATAGTGATCCGCTCCATTGATTGACTCCTGAGTACGCTTTTTATCTATATAACGGGTAATGAAAGACTGGACGAGTCGTTTCACCGGACACTTTTCTGATTGTAGTAATCCGATCCAAAGATCCATTTCTCATTGAACCTCCGATCCTCACCCACATCTGGAGTGAAGTCCAGCAACCTGCCATCAATAGCAAACAGATACATAGGTGGCCCCGAAGGCGTCGCCCACTCCACCATTGGACCGATTGCCAATATATATGCCATCCCACGAACCTGTAGTTGCCGTGTGTCAAGAGCAATGCCTAGAGACTTCTTAAGCTGATCATATGTTGCAACGGACTCATCAGGGGTAAAGCGATAACTAAGATAGAGCGAACTGATAAACGCCCGACCCACGACAAAAATGATTAAGACGAGGGCCGCAAGCATCAATCCCAACTCAAATTTTCCGAATTTAAACTTACCCATTCTACCCAGCCTTCATGTCGGCACCCTCTACCTTCAACGAGACATGCAACCCCAAGAAGATAAAGCACAAGCCGACCAACTGGATCAAATGATAGACACCATTGTGATCAAACTGCCAGATCAAGTGAAAGGCACCCAGCTGAAAAACCTGGAATAGTGCCGCTAAAATTGTCAGGGCAATACCAAGCAACATCCACCCTGCTCCTTGTTGCCTTCTGAATAGCGCCAAATAGGCATAGACTGCGAATGCGGCAAGCATGGCAAGGGCTTCGTAGATGATGAATGGCTTAAAATCACCATCCATTAACTGAACCAGAAAAAAGAAAAGCATCGCCGATATAGCAACAAAAGGTGCGATTTTCTTTGTTAACGATAGACCTCGCAAATCATAAACTGCAGCCAACAGAAAAAGTGAGACAACAATACCCAATGCCAGATAGATTACGTACCAGAGCAGGTTACTGAAACCTACACTCAAAATAAAACCATGAGCAATCGCGGCCAACACAGACGCAACAGCCAACAAGCAAAACAGGATTGACCAGATATAAACTTTCCAGGGATCGTGTTGACGCAATTGCCACAAATAAAAAGCAATAACCAGCGCAAAGACCGCAAGCACTCCATCGGTTGCTGCCGTGGTCAACTCAGTGGGAACGGGGTTAGTCTGCATACTTGCTCAATCCACCCTTAACCCCAGATATTCTACGCCACGTTAATAGTGCCATGTACTGTCACAGCATTGAGATTGCAATCGCAATAAAAAAAGGCACGGATTTTTTACTTCAGAACTGCAGCTCTATGAGTTTCTCTGCAGCACCACCTGTCGATACAACCTCTTTCGCTTGCTCAATGCCAACAGCAATACTCTCCGCACGACCGGAGAGATATAACCGTACGCCTGCATTAAAGATGATGCTCTCCAGCAGAGGTTCGTGTTCACCATTGAGTGTTTCTTTGACTAAAAGCGCGGTCTTCTCCGCTGATTCACAAGGATGGTGTTTACGATGAGCCAACCCATAGTCTGTGGGGTCGAGGGTATATTGGGAAAGCGTACCATCAGCATACTCAGCCACAGCCACCGGTTGTAGTGGCAACTCATCACAACCATCGAGACCTTGTACCGCCATCACCCGCTGTTGCCCTCGCTCTCCTGCAGCTGTAGCGAAGCGCTCCAGAAAGCTCTTATGCGCTGCACCGACGAGTGAATAGGCCGCATTCCCTGGATTCAACATTACCTCGCAGGCATGCAGAAAAGAACGATAGAAGAGTGTCTGCCGAATCGGCTTCAATCGCTCGACACCATGCAGATAGCGACTGGCATGAAGATGACCGAAGCCCTTCTCCTCGATATCTTTAGCCACCTGTGCAGGTTCTCGATAGGCGGGAATTCCCAGAACTTCAAGAAGTCGTGCGGTGGTGATGCCATCCTTTGGCGGCAGTCCGGTATTTGAGTGCATGATCACCGGCACGCCAGCGGCTGCCACCACGATCGCTGCCGCCAAACTCAAATGCAGGGATTTTTTGCGGCCATCGTAGGGGCCGTTACAGTTGAGCAGCCCCTCAACCTTAGGAGAGATGAGCGTGGCACTCTCCTCCATGGCATCAAGAAAGCCCTTCATCTCCTCTACCCGCGAGCCCTTGAAGCGCATAGCCGTCAGGAAAGCGCCGACTTGTGCAGGATGGGCCTCTGCAGACATCAGAAAGGCCAATGCCTCCCGCGCCGCTTCCCGGCTCATATCCTTGGCCCCGTGGGAACCTTTCGCGGTGGCGATGAGACGCTTACGGAAGGCCTCGCCTGCCTCACTGATAAACTGCTGCATGTGATTTCTCCGGGAATGGCTGACTGGTGATGGCGCTCAGGTTCATCGCCAAAAGGGCGTTATTTTGCCATAGCAGGAAAAGAAAACCGATGCATTACAAGTGGCATATCAATACTCAGCAGCCGGTAAAGCCATCGAATCAATGACTAAAAACGAAAGGTACACTGCGACTCGCTTTGTACTCGGCCGCATCCACCACTGTCTTATCCCCCACTGACTGCCTGGCCTCAATCAGTGCCTTTTCGATTCTGCGGTCAGTGATGTGGTAGCACGAATCGAGATCGATCCCAATGATATCGTCGCAAGGCTCATCAAACAGATAACGGTAGAGACCGCTCATCATGTTGTATCGCCCAGACATCAACATATTGGTTGCCTGCTTGATCTGATGCAGGGTCGATGACTCATGACCGAACAGACTGGTTGCCAGCATCACCGAGATGGCATGCAATACGTCGTACTGTACATGGGCGATAAAAACAATCAGGTGGTGCTGGGTTAAAGGCATTTCATTCTGCCAGGCCCAACGAATCATGCCGCCGAGCAACAAACTGAAAAACTCAGGTACACCCCACTCCATGCCGAGACCGACTGAAGCCAGGGCCTCTACCAGATTAAAATCCGGGTGCCCCGCCAACAACCGCTGGATCAGTACATTGTCGGCCACCCCGTGCAGCATCGGCACATCTTGTTGCTCGAAGGGAATACCGAGTCCTTCGAAGAGTTGACGATACATGACGATGTGCGTGGTAGAGCCAAGCAGACTGGCCAGATCAGGATAATCATCGATAGTGTGTGTGCCTACACCATATTCATCAGCCAGTAACTGCGCCAGGATGATCTGCGCCAGTTCAGAGACCCGCTCGTTGAGCGCACCGTAAGGTAGAGAGATAAAACCGGAAAAACGTCCTTGTGCCAGTGCCACACACTGACGGGTGTTTTTGACCTGATTAAAGTAGTTGAGGGCAAAACCCTCTAATTGCCCGCGCTCAAAATCACCCTCGAAGATACGGATGAAACAGGGGTGGCGCCACACCGGGTGGCTCATCACATGCTCATGCAGCTCCATGAACATCGACTGCATGGCGCCGGGTTGAAACAGCTCCAGTTCATTGAAACGGTTATTGGGGTCCTGCTCGGCTATCGACTTCATCTCGGCAAAGAGACAATGCAGGGAATTGCCTTCACCATCCAGCTCACTGATCACTCGCGTGAAGTCATTGACCTGGCTCTGGCGAAAGGATTCCAGCACCTCCTCAGCATCTAGTGAGAGCAGATTGGACAACGGATGCACACCGGGTAAAAGCCTAAGGCCGCTCTCGCTACTGACTGCCAGTAGATCGGAGAACTGCTGCGAGTCTTCCTGGGGTTTGGCGGCAGACATGGTACATCTCCTTTATTCAGCCGTGGACGCAGTGTCGGCATGGCAGACACTTGGACAGAAGTGCCAAATTATCCAATTTCAAAATACTAAGCGGATACTAAAAGACCGGCATTAACAAATCTTAAACTGCCAGGCAGGCCATAAGAAAAACGAGAATACCTAAAGCGCACGTACAGTGTTCGGCAACTGCGATCGTATGACCTCAGCCAGTGCCTGCAACGCCTGCTTGCGCGGAAAGGTCTTGCGATAGACAAACTGTACCCGGCGGAAGGCGTCTTTCAATGGCAGCTTGCGGGCAATAATACCGGAATCGGTGGTCCAGGCACCCTGTATGGCCAGCGCCGGCACCAGGGTACAACCGAATCCCGCACCTACCAGTTGCAGCAGCGTCTCAAGACTCGCTGCCCGAAGGTCTGCCATCTCATCATCCATGGCGCTCTCCCTGAGCCGGCAGACATCCATCACCTGATTTGTAAGACAGTGTCCGTCTGCCAGTAACAGCAAATTGATACGGCTCAGATCCCGGCGGGTAATCTCTTCCTTGTGGTAGATCTCGTGATCCCTGGGGTGGGCCAGCCAGAAAGGCTCCTCAAACAGAGGCATGACTTCCAGCTCCGGCTCCTTCACCTCTGTAGCAAGAATCGCCACATCGATCTGATGCGCCAGCAACCGCTGGGTCAGCATGTCGGTGATCTCTTCGGAGAGTACCAGCCGCATCTGCGGGTATCTCTTTTTCAGGGGCAGGAGAATCAGAGGGATTAGGTAGGGGCTCACTGTGGGGATCGCTCCGACCCGCAGTGCACCTGCCAAAGGATCTCGTTGCGCCTGGGCCAGCTGTTTGATCACGTCGGCCTGTTCCAGGATCAGCTTGGCGTGCTTAACAATCTCCGTCCCGACCGGTGTGATCGAGACGGAGCGGTTGGTCCGCTCGAAGAGGATCACGCCCAATTCCTGCTCCAGCTTCTTTATCTGACCACTAAGCGTCGGCTGACTGACGTAACAGCGGGCGGCCGCATGGCCAAAGTGCTCTGTTTCCGCCACAGCAATAAGGTACTTAAGATCGCGTAGATTCATGAATATTGATCGTCGCTAACAATGATTAATAACCTGATGATACACCAGACACATCACCAAGAACGAGCAAAAAATCTTCAAGCAAACCCATTCAAGGACACCAGGCACCTGCTAACCCATTAAAAACATGGAACTTCTTTATAAATAGCAAAATACTATCAAAAGCATAGTAATAATCGTTTTTACATATTTATAAATCAGGCCCAAACTCACCTCATGCATACCCAGAAAGCACTCTCTGGCACTGGACTGCATCCCTCAATCAAACCAATGGAGACACAAAACATGAGTGAGAAGAAAACGATGACAACCGCAGCCGGCTGTCCCGTAGCCGACAACCAGAATTCTGTCACTGCCGGTCCAAGAGGCCCCGTCCTGATGCAGGATGTCCATCTGCTGGAAAAGATGGCCCACTTCAACCGGGAACGTGTTCCCGAGCGAGTAGTACATGCGAAGGGGGCGGGTGCCTACGGCAAATTCACCGTCACCGGCGACCTCTCCCGTTACACCTGTGCAAAGCTCTTCTCTAAGATTGGCAACAGCTGTGAGACCTTTGTGCGCTTCTCCACTGTCGCGGGTGAGCTAGGTTCTGCTGATACTGTACGCGACCCTCGTGGTTTCGCGATCAAGTTCTATACCGATGAGGGCAACTGGGACCTGGTGGGTAACAATACTCCGGTCTTTTTCATCCGCGACCCGCTGAAGTTCTCCGACTTCATCCACTCGCAGAAACGCCTTCCTGATACCGGCATGCGTGACAACACCATGCAGTGGGATTTCTGGTCCCTGTCGCCGGAATCGCTGCACCAGGTCACCTGGCTGTTCGGCGAGCGGGGCATCCCACGCACCCTGCGCAACATGGATGGCTTCGGTAGCCATACCTTCAGCCTGTGGAATGCCCAGGGAGAACGCTACTGGGTGAAGTGGCACTTCAAGACCGTACAGGGTATCGACTGCATGCCCGCCGATGAGGCAGCGCAGATCGCAGGACAGGACCCCGATCACCATCGCCGCGATCTCCACCAAGCCATCGAGAAGGGAGAACATCCTCGTTGGACGGTCAAGGTGCAGATCATGCCGGAAGCCGAAGCGGCGAGTTACCATCTCAATCCCTTCGACCTCACCAAAGTCTGGCCCTACAAAGACTATCCGTTGATTGAGGTAGGCGAGCTGGAGCTCAACCGTAATCCGGTGAACCACTTTGCCGAAGTGGAACAGGCTGCCTTCGAGCCCGGCAACCTCCCCCCCGGCTTCGGTGCCTCGCCAGATAAGATGCTGCAGGCCAGACTGATGTCCTATCCTGATGCACACAGATACCGCATCGGCATCAACTACGCCTCGCTGCCGGTCAACAAACCGCGTTGCCCGGTGCACAGCTATCATCGTGACGGCCACATGCGCTTCGATGGCAACGGCGGTACGGAACCTGTCTACCAACCCAACAGCTTCAACGGTGCGGCAGACGACTATAGCGTGCAGGAGCCACCGCTTCAGATCGACGGTGACGCGGATCGCTATGACCATCGTGCAGGCAACGACGACTATACTCAGGCAGGAGACCTCTACCGTCTGATGAGTCAGCAAAAGCAGCAGGAGCTGATCGACAACCTGGTCGGCGCCATGAGCGATGTACCCCGGGATATCCAGATAAGGCAGATTGCCCACTTCACCCAAGCTGACCCAGCCTATGGTGAGGGTGTAGCCAGAGGTCTGGGCATCGAAGGTGATGTCTTGGCAAAGGCTGGTTAGATCCTATCCTTAACCGATAACGCCAGCCCCTCTCTCCACGGAGAGGGGCTGGCGTATTTTTTATGATCCTCATCACCTTCATCCGGACTCCACACCATCTCAACGCTTGCCATCACCCCCCTGATTGGGCTATGGATGGTCTATTAAAAATGCAGTGCATAATGTAATCATGAAGTCACCCACAATACTGCTGGTGGACAACGGCTCCAGCAGCGCGGAGTCCACACTCAATCTTCGGCACCTGGCGACAGCCCTGAGTATTCAGGTTGATTTGCCTATCCATCCAGCCTCACTGCAGCATGCGGAGAAGATACCCGACGAGTTGCTTGACGGTATCCCGGCAGATACCTTCACCCCTTTCATGCAACAGAGACTTGCCCTGGGTGAACGTGAGTTTCTGTTGCTACCTCTTTTCTTCGGCCCCAGCCGAGCGCTATCAGCCTTTGTTCCTGATCAGGTAAAAAATCTGCAGTCCCAATTTGGACACTTCATACTCTGCCAGACTCCCGTACTCTGCCCATTGCCCGCGGGAGAACCCCTGCTGGTAAAAATCCTATGCGATCAGCTAGCTAGCGTTTCGAAGGGGTATCCACTGACTCGTGTGATTCTGGTAGATCATGGCTCACCGATTCCCGAGGTGACGGCGGTGCGCACCTACCTCGCCGAGGAGATGCAAAAACAGCTGGGTGCAGAGGTCAAGCTTCAGCAGGCCGTCATGGAACGTCGCGATGGCACAGCCTATGACTTTAACGGAGAACTGCTGGAGAGCGCCCTCAACCAAGCCGCCGCTACCGATAAAAAAACACCCATCTATCTCTCGCAGCTCTTCCTCTCACCCGGCCGGCACGCCGGCAGCGGTGGGGACATCGAGTCCATTTGTGAAGCAGCCCGTCAACGCCATTCAGGTTTACCCATCTTCACCAGCCCGCTGGTGGGCGAACATCCCGTGCTACTCGACATACTCCACAACCGACTTCTGGCCGCTCTAGAATCACCAGAAAATGTCGTGCATATATCTGGCTGATCCATCACTAGGCAGAAAAAGAGAGAAGATCTATGAACCCGAGAATCAGCATGATCACTCTTGGTGTTACCGACCTAGAACGATCTATCCGCTTCTATCGTGACGGTCTGGGATTTCCGCAAATGGAATCACCACCTTCAGTGGCCTTCTTTACCCTCAGCGGCAGTTGGCTTGGACTCTACGGTTATGAGGCCCTGGCGGAGGATGCCACCCTATCCTCCCAGGGCAGCGGCTTCCGAGGCTTCAGTCTGGCGCACAATGTCTCATCCGAAGCAGAGGTGGAGACGACACTTACTGAGGCAGTAGCCGCAGGCGCCACTCTGGTGAAACCGGGCCAAAAAGTTTTCTGGGGTGGCTATTCAGGCTATTTCCAGGACCCTGACGGCTATCTCTGGGAAGTTGCCCATAATCCCTTTTTCTGGATCGGTCCGGAGGAAACGGGATCGTAATCGATGCCATTGTAGAAACAAATAAAGAACCACTTATACCTACAAACTATCAATGCAATTAATATAATCGATTTTAATTATCGATACGCATCACCTATGCTTCCTCCACAGTAATCACACCGAAAATCCGAGCTCACTATGCCAGGGTCGGCATTACAACTGGAAGCCCAATAACCATGGAAATCCCCTACAATCAGAGTGAATCACACCCATGCGAAGGTTTGTCTGAGGGGTGTAGGATGTCAGGGATCAGTATGGCCATCGATAATCACAAACTGGATAAGCATTCAAACCGAACCTGGAAACTTGTAGCAGGCTGGCTGCTGTTTGCCCTGGGAGTCATCGGAATTGTGTTGCCGGTACTGCCTACAACCATCTTCTGGATCGGTGCGGTCTGGTTTTGGTCCCGCAGTTCGCCACACCTGACCGAGCGTATCCTTTCCCATCCCCGGTTCGGCCGTCCCGTCATGCTGTTCATGGAACGTGGTGAGATAGCCCGACAGGGTAAGCTGATGGCCACAGGGGGTATGGCACTGGGTTTCTTTTTACTACAACTGGTTGCAAAACCCGCTTGGCCTACCAGTCTCAGCGTCGGCCTGATTCTCATAATCGTCGCCACCTGGCTCTGGTTCAGACCAGAACCCACCGATGAAGCATCAATACCGCTTGCAGATGCTGAAAGCAGCCCCCCTCTACCCATTGCAGGCGAGGCTTCCGTCAAAGCAGAAGCAGGCACCTCTTCTGAATGAGACCTAAATAAAGCCCATATCTTCGACAGTCAACAACATTGACATCAGCCCAAGGTGGCACAAGCTTATGGAATGCGTCCTGCAGCTGATGAATAATCTGAATCTGCGATCCTGTGCGCATTAATGATCGACCGGGGAAACCATTTGCCACTTCACAGCACGAATGCCCAACCACTCATTTCAGACTGTCGGAGCAAAATGACTTCCAGGCGCCTCCTCTCTCTCTCATTGAAAGCTTTCCTGATCCTTGTCTCTGTTACGACAGCCTTCCCGGCCGTTGCTGCAAAAACAAATGACACCACCGTGGAAAGTAGCGACACCCCCACGCTGAGTCTGGTGGAATCGGCCAAGTCGAGTGCCGAGGTCGATAAAGGCCTGGATGAAGCACAGAAAGCAAAGGCACTGGAGATGTATGACCAGGCGACCAACTGGCTTCAACTCACGCAAAAAGTGGATGATGAGATTGCCGAGCTTGAGGCCAAGGTCAGTAATGCGCCGGCAACCATTGAACGCCTTCTGAAACAGGCAGCCGGACAAGAGGATCCGGACCAGTTGGCCCAATTCATCGAGCAGTCTGACCTGACCGAACTGGAACTGCGCATCAGCCAGGACGAACTTGAACTCACCAGGGCACGCAACCAGCAGAAGCAACAGCGTGAAGAGCTCGCCACGCTTTTAATCGGCAGCAAGCAGATCAATGAAGAGATCGGCGAACGCAGCAAGGCGCTAGCACTCATCCGCAAAGAACTCACTGAGCTGCCGACAGGTGAGCCCAAGAGCCTGAGCAAGTCACGACAGATCTCCCTCAGAAGCCGTCATCTGCTGCGTCAGACAGAGATCGATTTACTAAAGCTAAAGCTTGGCAATCAGAGCCTGCTGACCAATCTCGCTCAGACCCAGCGCGATACCAATGTAGCGTTAATCAGCAGACTGCAGGCCAATCTTGAGCTACTCAACAAGTCGGCTGCCTCGCTGCGGGAATCGGCGGCCACCCAGGCCAGAGAAGCAGCGGAGCAACTCAAAGAAGAGACCGCCAACCTGCCGGAACCCCTGAAAATCGTCGCCGAAGAGAATGCTGGGAACCGCACTGAGCTGGAGAGACTGGTCTACGAAGAAAAGCAGGTATCACAGCTCCTCACCACGGCAAAGCAACAACTGGAAGAGATCAAGACAGATTTTGAAAGCACCCGGCAACGGGTCGAAGTGGTGGGCACCAGCGAGGCGATCGGCAGCATGCTCTACCGCCGACGCGAAGCACTGCCATCGATTAACAGCTACAGTCGCAGTTCCGCAGAGCGCAAGGCTGAGATCAATCGGGCAACAGACAGACAGATCAACATCGAAGAGCTGCTTAGAGAACGCGGCAACATTCAACATGTGGTCCAACAATTGATCGATTCACTGCCGGCAACCAGTGAGACAAAGACAGCAGAGACACTCAAAACACAGACTCTGGGTCTCGTCCAGGCCAGGCGGATGGCACTAAACGAGCTACAGAAAGTCTACAGCCGCTACATTGCCAAGCTCACCTCTCTCGATCTGGCCGAACGTCAGCTGGTGGATGTGAGTAAATCCTATATCAATTACATCAACGACCAGTTGATCTGGATCGCAAGCGGCAATCTCACCAACTTTTCCAGTCTCACAGAGAGTCTCCGCTGGTTCCTGCGGACCGACAAATGGCAACAGCTGGGGCATGATCTTTTTGCCGCCGCCGCCCATCGGCCTGCCGTAGTCCTTTTGGCATTTTTAATCATCAATCTACTGGCCTGGAAAAGACAGGCTGCAAGCCGCCGCCTGCCCTTGCTCGCCAAGGCGGTCCGCAAAATACGTACCGACACTTTTCCTCTGACCCTCTGGGCGCTTTTTTACACGCTACTCAGAATCGGCCTGATACCTGTGTTCCTTGGCAGTCTGGGTCTGCTGCTAAAAACGTTGCCCACTGCAGACCCGTTTACCATCGCCTGTGCAGACGCCCTGATTAAAGTAGGCATCACCCTGCTTGCCGCTCTGCTACTTTATGAGGTCTGCCGACCCGACGGCGTCGGTCCGCGACACCTGCGATGGAACAGTAAAATCTGCACGCCGGTCAGTCGTGAACTGCGCTGGTTGATCCCTGTACTGGCTCCCATTCGTTTCATCATTGCGCTGACAGCAGGATCGAACTTACCCGCTGAGGCACAGATAATCGGACGGCTGGCGGTCATCCTATTGATGATGATCAGTCTCGTATTCCTCTACCGTCTGCTCAATAAAGATAGCGAGCTGATGCGCAACTGGCGCAGCACCAGTCAAGAGAGCTTACTGGTACAACTGCATTTTCTCTGGTTCCCTCTGCTGTTGTTGATTAACCTTGGCCAAACCGTTTCCACCGCACTGGGGTATCTAACCCTCGCGTTACGACTGCTGGAACATATCGAGATCACCTTCTGGTTCTTCATCGGACTCTTCTTCTTCAAGGAGCTGCTGCTACGCTACCTGTTTGTCGCCGAACGGCGGCTGCGTTATGAAAATGCGCTACGCAAACGTGAAGAATTGCGTCTGCAACGGGAGCAGGAACAACAGACAGCCGAAGACGAAGCCGCACCGATCTCCATAGAGATCCCTGAGCTGAATTTCGATGCACTGAGTGAGCAGGCAAAACGCCTGGTGCGCTTCGGTTATCTGTTCGGAGCCGTGATCGGTACCTGGATGATCTGGGGTGATCTGTTGCCCGCCCTCGAATTCTTTAACCAAGTCACCCTACCCATCTCCACCAGTCAGTTGGTGGACGGGGTCAACACTGAACTCCCCTTGACCCTGAGCGATCTGCTGGTCGGCTTGTTTGCGCTGCTGGTGACGCTGCTAGCCGCAAAAAACCTGCCGGGGGTGTTGGAGATCACCCTGCTCCAGCGGCTGCCTCTCGACGCAGGCGCTCGCTATGCACTCACCACACTGCTGCAGTATCTGATTGCAGGCACCGGCCTGATCATGGCCTTCAGTACGATCGGATTTCAGTGGTCAAGCATCCAGTGGCTGGTGGCCGCTCTCGGTGTCGGCCTTGGTTTTGGCCTACAGGAGATCGTTGCCAACTTTATCAGCGGCATCATCCTGCTCTTCGAACGGCCCATCCGGGTTGGCGATGTGGTGACACTGGACAACACCACCGGCGTGGTCTCACGTATCCGTATCCGCGCCACGACGCTGATTAACTACGATAAGCAGGAGTTACTGATTCCCAACAAGGAGTTCATCACCGGACGCGTGGTCAACTGGACACTCACGGATAAAATCAATCGTCTCATGATCAACGTCGGCGTGGCTTACGGCAGCGATGTCAATCAGGCGATGTCGCTCATGCTGGAAGCTGCTCATGAAAATGACAATGTGCTTGATGATCCCAATCCTGTGGCTACCTTCGAGGCCTTCGGAGACAACACACTGAATCTAGTATTAAGGGCCTATCTGGGCAACATGGATAACCGCCTGACAACCATCACAGCATTACACGAAGCGATTAACAGGAAATTCACCGAAGCCGGCATTAACATCGCCTTCCCCCAGCGCGACCTGCATCTGGACACGGCCCGTCCACTCGATATTCGTATTTCTCGCGGTCCGGAACCGACATGAGCACTTTGAGGGATGAATCATTCTGGTCTGCGGGTGTCGGATAAATCTAATTGTGACTGACTCCCTTTTTCATCGATAGAGGAGAAACAATGAATCACTTAAAACTGTTTGCCGCAGTCACTCTCACACTCGCCACACTCAGTCTTCAGGCCTCTGACCTGGAAAAGGAGAAGCGCTGGGCAAGCCAGATTGTCGATGCACTTTTAGATGGTGAAGCCCACTACCTAAATGATGGCCGTGGTAATTTTCTCACCATCGAAACCCCATCCATGGATGGAAGTACCAAGAAAACCGCTATCATCCTACACGGCACCGGTGTACATCCCGACTGGCCGACCGTCATTCAACCTCTGCGAGTCGGCCTCACTGAATCTAATTGGCATACACTATCCATACAGATGCCTGTACTTCCCAACGAAGCAAAGCATGCGGCTTATGCAAGCATCTATGATTGGGTGCCGGGACGCATAGATGCTGCCATCAAACACGCCCGCGACAATGGCGCCGAGACATTAGTATTGATCGGACACAGCCAGGGCACCACCATGGCCGCCTACTACCTGGCCAACGGGGGCAAACCAGTAGATGGTTTTATTGCAGTCGGTATGGGTCCAGGTGTGGCTGGCGGGCCCATGGATAACATGAGCCATCTCAAGAGAATCAAATCCCCCATGTTCGACCTTTACGGCAGTCTGGACCTCGAAGAAATCGTTGCCAGTGCTAAGCAACGTAAAGCAGCAGCCACACCACATAATCCCGATCACACACAGGTCCAGCTTGAAGGCGCAGACCACTTTTTTGACGGTGAGGAAGAACGCTTGCTCGAGCAGGTGAATGCCTGGCTGGAAAAGACAGTGACACAGAACTGATACACCGTCAGCCTGAGTTATTTGGCTGACGGTATATATTAGGGCCTGTTAACAAGCCCAAGAACTAATCACAGAGATTTCAAATACTCCACCAGATCTGATTTGGCATCCTGGCTCAGAAGCAGATTAAAGGTCGTATCGTAGTGCTCGACAACATCCATTAAGTCAGCGAAACGTCCATCGTGATAGAAGCCGCCTTTACTGTGCGTCCATAAGCCTTTAAGCGGTGCTGTTCTATAACTGTCCTCTGGTCCACGCTTTGCCTGGAAATCATCAATACCGATCTCCTCTGGTGAGTGTAGATTCCAACCGGGCTCGCTAAACAGCGGCGGAACATGGCAACGTGCACAGTCTCCCTGCTGCTCAAATACACGCTTACCCCTGCTTGCTGCATCCTTATCGTAGCTTCCACGTGGCGCTTTTGGCGCCTTTAAGGCCAGTTGATACTGTTGTAAAACACCTAGCTTCGGCGTCACCCGATCTCGTTCCGGCCTGACATCACCAAATCCATTGACAGCCGCTATCGGAAACTTATCAAAATCATTGAGACGGGGATCATAGAGTGTTCCCTGACCTCCCATTTCCAGTGTTGCAACAAAGGCATTCCAATGCGTAACCGATCCCCATCCTGTCCATGTGTGCAGATTAATTCCTGCCAGGCCAAATGCGGGCGGAATCAGCACAGCAGCCGATCCGCCATCTGGACGAAAGGCCTTTCCATCCAGCAACAGGGATGCATCAAACTTACCCGGTCCCCAGCTTGTCAAAACCGCCCTTACAGTCTGTTCGTCCACATTTAGCAAGTCAGTAAATGCAGTAAGGTCAGGCGCGAGGGAGATAATCACACCAACATCCAAATCCCGGTTCGCCCAACCATCCAGCCGACGACCGATGCCGCCGGCAAATGAATCATCGACCGTGCTATGGCAAAGCGCACAGGTAATACCTATTGATTCCAATCGACCTGATTCGCTTACCTCACCCTTTACGCCAACGACAGCATCGAGTTGAAGCAGGGCAATTGTTGTGGCCGGGTCGGTCAGATCCACTTCACCCCGCTTCAGTGCACGCTGCAATCTTTTCGGTAATGCTTTGACATCGACTTTCAGTCCCACTGCCAGTGCAGTCACCGGATCCACACCCGGTCCGACACCCCCCAATGACTCTCCGGCAATAGCATCATGTAAGCGAAGCCTATCTGTCCAGAACACCTCGTCACCAAAAGTATCGTGCCGAAAAGCCTGCTGCCCCTTCGAAATGGAACGTAAAGTATCGATAAACACTCTGGCATCTCGAACGTGTCGATCCGATGCAAAAACTTGTGACGACATGATAAGTAACGATGCAATAGAAAATGCCTGAAAACCGAGCAACAGTTTACGAATATTCATGACTTACCCTCCGGTCTAGCCTGGTTATTCAAATGCTTCAGTCGTATAAATACCTTCTGTACAATCGCGTCACAGCGCGTGCCTGCAAATGGGTATGCGTAGGGAGAGATCTCATCCAGTCGATATTTGAATCTGGCTCGTAAAATCCCTTTGGCCCGGTGCAACCTTGTTTTCACCGTCGAGGGGTTAAGATTGAGTACTCGGGCAGTTTCATCAGTGTTCATCCCCTCGAACTCCCGCAGCATCAATACCACTCGAAAGTCTCTGGGTAGACTGTCAACGGCTTCTTCCAGCAGACGCACGATCTCATCGTTTATCGTGGCGTGCTCAGGTTCAGCAGCCTTTTCAGCGACCAGATCGACGTTATCAATCTGTACATTGACCGTGTGCAAACCAGACTCTTTACGGGCAAGACGAATGGCTGCCCGTGAAGTTATTTTCATCAACCAGGCACCGAATCCGTCGGGTCCACGAAATTGGTTCAGATGAAGGAATACATTGACGTAAGCCTCCTGTACCGCATCCTGTGCCAGCAGATGATTACTTAGGATTCCGTAAGCCAACCGAAATAGCCTGCGGTTATAGCGCCTCATGATCAACTCATAGAGCGCATGATCGCCGTCAAGAATTCGCATGACGACCTCACCATCACTCAGTGTTTCAAAGAGTTGAAGATGCGCCCTAAGTACGGTTTCTTTTCCTTCCATATCCTAAAGAGGCAGTCGGCACGAGATAGGTTCCCACTTTCTATCAGTCAGAGGCATCGACCTTTATACTTTTAAAGCAATAACCCTGTATAAGTAGAGGCAATTTAATCACTGCTATTCTGTCTGCTAAACCAGACATCACGCTATGGAGGGGGGGAGGAAAACAAATTGTGGCCGGTACGGCTTTGCAGATCGCCACTCATTCTCAGTAGAAATAGTGAATCCCTTAAGGGTGACATTTCCGTTACAGAAAGGCGGGAAATTCAATACTGCGTCTACGGGATCGAGAATCTTAGATAAGTACCAGGCAGGTAATCGAGAAGATGCCGTGGTTACTGATATATCAAGCTTAAACCGAATTCAGCTCGATACGTTAGAACAAAAAAAAGGGAACCCCGATCCAGCCGGAGGTTCCCTTTACACTGAGGAGCTTATTCAATCAGGCGTTGAAACCACCCTTGAATTTACGACTGCCAACGAGTGCAAGGAGTCCACCAATCATCAACCAATGCGGGCTGGGCTCTGGCACACTGGCACTGCCTTCTACCACATCGTTACCACAGGACATGGTCCAGTGAGCCTTGAAATCACTAACTTTGAAACCCAAGTCTTCAAGATCGAAACTCACCGTACGAAAATAGCTTTTACCGTCAGCCAAAGTCTCTGATCCACTGGTACCGGTAACACTTGCCAGAAAACTACCTTCGTCCATACCAAAGGGGGCAGATTGACCGAAGCTGATGTCATTATTCCACTGAACATCCGCGTAGAGTCCTGTTGCATCCTGGTTACCGCCACCAAGACCAACATTGTCTCCCTGGATGTCTTTGGTCACCAAACCAAAATCGATTGCGTAGTCAAAGTTCCCACCATTGAACGCAAGCGCCAAGTCACCTGCGAAGTACTGCTTTTTACGATAAAACTGGCTGCCGTCAGCAAGATCAAAGCCTGTCTGCAAGCCGATAGAGAGAATAGATCCTTCTTGCTTAGAGAAAAGATACTCAGCATCAAATGTCTGTCCACCCCAACCTGGACCCACATAACCACCGGACTTGAAACCGTCTTCCTCATCAATCGGAGTCCACCCGTTATCAGTCCAGAACCCCAGCATGCCGGCATTCAATGGCAGGGAAAATGCGATGGCGAATGAAAAGCCCAGCGCCAGAAAACCTTTACTTATAGACAACTTCTTAAACACAACGTACTCCAGGTTAAAAATTTATTTGTCTATAGCAAAGCAACTATGATGCCAAAATTAAATTACCAATAAATACAGCATGTTAAGGAATTGTTACCTGGAATTTAAATCTACCACGTAAAAGTTTCCGACACCCTATACCCGTACACAGACACCAATGGATGAAAGATCACTGAAAAAGAGAGGCGCACGCCTGCGCACCATCTTTCCATGTAAAGGAAATTGACAAAATAATAATAAAAACACGTCAGCAGCTTAAACCGACTTTATTGATATGAAAAAAACTCACAGTAGCCCAGAGGAAAAGAAACCCTATCTATCCCATTGATTCAGACATCTTGTGCTTTACCCAACACCTAACCAAAATTGTGTTATGGATATCAACTGCTACAGTCGTCGTCTGTTATCACCCTTTCATGGTGCACAACAGGTTCTATCCATCCCAGGCGGGATTGCCGAAAGCTTGGATGGTCATGTTTGGAAACTCTATGTTGCCGACGAGCGCATTGTCAGCCATACAGGCCTTTCAGAAGTCCGTTATGGTGACTGGAACTCGCGAGAAGGTCGCCAACGCTCAAGGATCCGTGGCACTTCAAGCTCTGAGTTAATAGAGACTGTCGGCGAACAACTCATTCAGGCCTTGGAATGCCATGCTCACCAAGTCCCGTTTCCAGCTGTCGACCTTTTTGAATGTTGGCTGCTAGATGGGGAGAATAGAAGACCGCTGGCCCTCCTCAACAGCACACTGAGGGATCACGCCCTATCAGCGGTGGATTCACCTGCCTGGCATCCAGGAGGCGCATCAGGTCGCGGATTCCATTCTGAAGCCGGCGAGACAAGTGATCTCGCAGCACTCATCCGTCAAACAGCCGGAAAAGTGCCTAGCGCATGCTGGTATAAACGAGAGAAATCTGGCTGTGGTATTGATGCTGAAGGCACGCGCATCCCAGCAGAGATCTTTCCGCCACTACTACTACAAAGCGCTTGGTCGACACCTGAACAACAGCGTATGGTCTCGGATTACCTCGACTGGCAGGCACCCTGGCTATTACAACTCGAGCTGGACACGGTTCTGAGAAAACAACTCGAAAAGGCTGCATGGAAACGTCCACTTGAGACCAGTCGTGTCTATCGCCTTTTTCCGAAGGTCTTTGACGCCAAGGGTCTGACCGTCACCCGAGTCAAGGCACGCATGCTACAAGAGAAGCCATCCATCAAGCTTATCAGCGAGCCTTTCTACCCTTTCGTCAACGAATAGTTCAGTAACATTTCCAGTGCCGGCCGCATCCTTTCCACCGCAGCCTGCCCCTCCTGGATGGCCTCTTCAGCACGATCAAACTCCATGAGCCCAAACTGGGAGAGTCTTGGAGTAATTATGATGTCTGGGGGATCACCTGCCATGCGGCTGCGGGTAATCCTGTCCTGCATGATATTGATGGAGCTGGCAAGCACTTCATAAAGCCCCGGCTTGTCTCTGCTCTCACCGAATAAGCGAGAAAAGAGAATATCCTTACGGGTATTCAATGTGTTTTTGACCTGCCCTGCAATCCTCTCCCAGATATCAGCCTTCTGCTTCTCATTCCCCTTTGTCCGATCATCTGCGAAATGCCGAAAGTGGCGACCGAGGATGTCACCGTTCAGATTCACAGCTATCACAATGTCGGCCCCCATGGCCTTGCAGAGTGACACCGGCACAGGGTTCGACAGCCCCCCATCAACCAACCAGCGGCCTTCAACCTCAAAGGGAGTAAAGAGGCCAGGCAGACCGATGGAGGCCCGTACCGCCTCTATAACCGGCCCATCACGAAACCAGATCTCACGCCCACCCTCCAGTTCGGTGGCCACAATTCCCAGATGTCGAGGCAGTCCATCGAAGGAGAGATCCTGCACATAACGCCCAACCAGATCGGTAAGCTTTTCACCCTCTATCAGTCCCCCTCCCAGCAGACTGGGATCGAGGTACTTAATAATTCCTTTCCAATCCAACGCCCGCGCCCAGGTATCAAACTGATCAATCTGCCCTGCCGCATAAGCTGCCCCCACCAGCGCCCCAACCGAGCTGCCTGCAATAATCTCAGGTTCGATACCCAGTGCAGTAAGCCCACGAAAAACACCGATATGCGCCCAGCCTCGAGCCGCGCCACTGCCAAGCGCGATACCAATTCTTGGCTTGACTCGCAATTTTTCGCTCACAGTAAAAACCCCGCTCAACGAGAACCTTCCTGATACCTGACAGGATCACACCCATCAGATACAGGCACATACAGATCGAATGCGTGAAGTATACGCTGTTTGAGTTCTGCAAAATTGTGCGGAACGCCTTATTCGGGAATACCGATTTTCATGTCAACCGGTCATAACGCTTGAGGATTATTCGATTATAGGATAGCCATTACTGTCAAAAGACCAGCCCTCGAATGCAAAAGCATAGGTGGCAGGGGGAACACCATTGCTGAAATGCCAGTAGTTGCGATGATTGTGTTGAATAGCATCCCGCATGTTTGCGAAATCGAGACGCCAAAGACCCTGTTCCCGCTTAAAAAACAGGGGGTGACAGAGCCTGAGTTCCGGTCGATAGCGCAGTATGGCAAAGTCCCCGTCGGCACCCTCCTCGGCGCCGCTACACTCCCGATAAGTCGCAACGCTGTTTCGCAACTGCTCTATTGAAGGGTGGTGATTCTCAAACAGCGCCTGGGAAGCCGCAGTAAGTAGTGTCAGCTCAAAATAATCCGTAGCAGCGGATTCGATATAGACCCGGTAGACATCACTCGGCAGCTCTCCATTGTCATCTCTCTCAGGGTAGACGAGCTTTCCCCGGAGCTGCGCATTGAAAGGTATGGGAGCATCGCCTTCAGTGATGTCCTGTCCCTCATACCAGGGCTGGACCACGACAGTATCCTCTGTGAAATAGATGCGGTAGGCCACAAGCAGCAAGGCCGCCATCAGGACAAGCGCCACCAGCACCCTTTTATCCATCATCCACTCCCGGCTCGTTGATCTGATCACAAACAGAATATTCTACTAACCATCTGTCATGGCTGTATTTTTTGTAATTTTAGCTCTGCCTAGGACCGGTCACAAGCAACCCAGCAGAAAAAGAAACTTGAAATACTGAGTATTTTGGTTAGAATCTGTTTCATAACAATATTGGGAATTAATTCCCAGTTTAACAATTAAAACACGATTATTGTTAAGTGACCCTTTAATACCAATACAGGACAGGATGAGATGAAACTAAAAAAGCTCTTTTTGGTGATGTCAGCTCTCACCACAGCTGGTCTGCTCACCGCTTGCGGTGGCGGCGGAGGGGGTTCTGCAAGCACAGCAAACACAACAACCAGCATCGGTAAAATTGACGGGTTTGGCAGCATTTACGTTAACGGCGTGAAATATGACACCTCCCATGCCAGCTACTACGTGGACGACGAATCAGCCTCAGACGACAGTGCGCTTGGCGTTGGCATGAAGGTCAAGGTAGTGGGCAGTGTCGACAGCAGTGGTATGAACGGCACCGCTGAGAGCATTTACTATGATGATGATCTGGAAGGCCCGATTGACGCTGGCAGTCTGGTAGTAAGCGGTGATACCACCACATTCACCATCCTCGGCATGTCGGTCAGTGCAGATGCCAACAGTACGATCTTCGATGACGGAGCCAGCTATTCCGGACTTGCTGAAGGCCAGGAGATTGAAGTCAGCGGCTTCTTCGACGGCTCGCAAATCGTCGCATCCCGAATCGAATTGCAATCTGACAGCGATCATGACTACGAGGTGAAAGGTACCGTTACCCAATATGACGGAATGACCATTACCCTTGAGCTGAAAAACGGCAGTATTGCAGGTCCCTACGACATCAGCAGCAGCGTCGACATCGATTCCGATCTGCCGAGCGATCCGGTAGGCACTTATGTCGAGATAGAATTGGTCGACAACGCCGGTAATAACCAGGTGGTCAGAATCGAGCCGGATGATGATGACCTAATCGACGACAGCGATGACGACCACGATGCTGAGATCAGAGGTATCCTGATGGGTAACGACGTGGATGGTTACACCGTCAACGATATCCCTGTCGTCTTCAATGACCCGGTAGATCCTCAGCTGATTGGCAGTGAAGTCGAAGTAGAGGGCCATATGGTCGACGGCACCCTCATTGTCCATGAAGTTGAACGGGAAGATGGGGAGATCGAGATCAAGGCGCTCGTCACCGAAGTCACCTCTGATGGCGACCCGAAAAACGGCAGCGTCACCCTTGATCTGGGTAATGGTGAAACGCTGACCTTCACTACCGATAACTCAACCTCCTTCGAGGACAGTTCCTCCTATGACAGCAGCAGTGACGGAGACGGTAGCTTCACTCTGAATGAGCTCAATGTGGACGACTATGTAGAAGTCGAACTCTCTGCAAATGGCAGTGACTACTATGCCCACAGCATCGAGCGTGAAGATTCCGATCCTTCCACCCCACTGGTGATTGAAGCGCCTGTTGATTCAGCGGATGCCACCACTATCACCCTGCTCGGCATTGTCTTCACGCACAGCGCCACAACGCCACCGAGCGCAGGTGAAAATGTCAAAGCGACGGACGCAGGCTATGACGGAGACATCGACACCATAGTTATTGATTCAAGCAGTTCCTAATCACACTTTTCCCCTATCGCCGGTAGCGGTTTAGGCCGCTACCGGTATTTTTTTGCTTATCACTTCAATCCCCAACCAGGCCTTTTCTTAAGGTCTCTTAATTGCCATCGGTCTTATCAATCTCTATGCTTGATTTCATTACTCAAGTAAATTAACTGGCCTATGCAACAGAAACCCACCGGCGAACTCATGACCAGAATATTGGCTATGCCAGCAGACGCCAATCCTTCCGGTGATATTTTCGGGGGCTGGGTGATGTCACAGATGGACTTGGCAGCCGGCATCTGTGCTGGCATGCGGGCCAACGGACGCGTAGTCACCGTGGCTGTCAACTCCATGAGCTTCATTCAACCGGTCAAAGTAGGGGATATCCTCTGCGTCTACACCGGTATCGTTCGAGTGGGAAGGACTTCCATGGAGATCCATGTCGAGGCCTGGGCAAAACGCCAACGCATCGGTGACAGGGACAAAGTAACAGAAGCAAAATTTGCTTTTGTCGCGCTGGATAACGATGGAAAACCCAAAGTCATTCCACCTGAGGGTGCAACCATTGACTGAAAACGGACTCGTCTTCAATCGGGAGAAAACAGCAATCCAATGATCAAACGTCTAATCAGCCATTTAGCTACCACCTACCGTATCCACTCCCTGGATCAGCTGCTTGATCTTCTCTCTCCCGATGAGCATCCCAGCTTCCTGCAGGAACACCGTAGCCGCCTGATTCTCGACCGGGTCAGATTTCTCGCCACACTCTTCGCCCTACTCGTACCGCTCTGGGTCATCGTCGATGTGATAATTCTACCGGGTGAAATATTGATCCCGATTCTATTAATACGCCTGCTCTCCACCGTCGGCTTCGTACTGCTGGCCCGCAGTTGGAGTTTTGCCTGCACCCACCGTAACAGCTGGCTCACCATGAGCTTGTTGCTGATCAATCTACCGATCACTTTCTTTGCCTCGGCACACTATATGCTGACATTGCCTCACAATGAGGCCAATCACCTGGCGATTCACCTCTATGCCCTGTTGCCCTATATTGCCATCGGCCTGCTCGGACTGTTTCCTCTGACAGCCATGGAGGGCGCACTGCTTACCCTGCCGTTGACCCTGATCACGATTACCGGCTGGGGTTTTTATGCGGAAACCGATCTGTTACAGCTGATGCCCACCGTGTGGCTACTGTTTATTATTCTCGGTATTGTCTTTTTCACCTCTACCCTGCAGCTGCAGTACATGATCTCTCTTATCAGTCACAGTGATTTCGATCCTGTCACGGGTGCGCTCACTCGCCGCTCGGGCGTGGAAAATCTGAACAGAGAATTCGAGAAAGCAACATTGAACAGTCAATCTCTCTCGGTCGTACTGGTATCAATCGATGATATGCAGTCGATAATCGATGAGTACGACTATGCCACCTATGACCATGTGGTACTGGAGGCTGCGGACATACTGCGCGATGACCTGCGCAATAGTGACCTATTGGTGCACTGGAGTGAGAAACGCTTTATGTTGATACTGCCAAGCACCGACTGCAACGGCGCAACCATCACGGTGAATCGCATACGTAACGAGGGTATCGGCACACTGCCGGATGGTAAACCTGTCACGGCCAGCATCGGTGTCGTTGAAAGGCAGAGTGATTCGATCGAGGACATACCCTCAATGCTCGAACTGTTGGAGCAGCGAACCCAACAGGCTAAACAGCAGGGTAAGGACCGCGCCATACTCTGTAGCGTCCCATAGGCTCAAGGCCTAATATGGGCCTGTTAACACTATAGTGATCGCCATTGTTATGGCTATCGACGCAACAGACGAACCAACCCGTCGCCATGATCGATGACAACACCATCACGATCAATCCTTTCTAACCGAAAGCCATCGGGCAGTAAGCTGTCGCCTTCCTTGTAACGTTTCATATTGATGATGACGAAACGCTGCTCCGGCGTTTCGGAATAGACGTGTATGCTGCTTTTCAGTTGCAGAATTTTTTCACGAAGGCTTTGCGGAAGTTCCCACACAATAGGGATCTGTTCGACCTCCACCTGATCCGGCTCACTCTCCGGAAGTGCTGAAATCACGACAGCTTCTTGAGGTGGCTGTGACACCTCATTCTGTTCTGGTTGCTTTTGGCTTGCTGTTACCTGCGGTAGAGGTGGCTCATCACGACTGATTTTAGTCTTTGCCACTTCTACAGGATGACTCTCTCCTCCCTCAGCAGGCATGACAATATCCTTCGGTGTGGAAGTTGTCACCGGAAGCTGAACCGGCGCTACACGCTTGGGTGTGGGTTGTGGACGGGCTACCACAGCTTCATCAATCAGTGGTTTTGCACTGGGCGCGGTTGTACGCTTGAGTTGTTCCGGCACACTGAGCGCGGGCTTCGGCGGTTCCGCAGCAGGTATCTTCTTTTTCTCGATGACGGGTGGCGCCTGTTTAGCCTCGGATAGCACGGACGACTCGGGTTTGCCTGAGATAAGATCCTCATCCTGAGGCGTGGTGCGCTGTACAAACAACCAGATCACCACATTGCTCACAAGGATCAGCAAGACGATGATGCCTATCATGCGAAGATCAAAACGTCTGTTTTTCGGCACACTGGAAACAGGCTGTAATGCGGGCCGCCCACTCTCAGGTCCCCGTTCTCCTTCAGCTCTTTCGAGGGCTTCGAGTATCGAAGACATGTCAGCTCTCGCTCCGGCGTAGAACCGGTGTTGTGGAGTCGTTGACGGCAACGCTCAACATAATAATTGTCTTCTTCCCCACAATCCCGTCGGACACCAACCCCTGGGATTGCTGAAACCGTATTACCCGCTCTTTCAATGCCCGATTGAAGCGGACATCAGTAGGGTCATACTCGGTCAGGACCCCTTCGATGCGATCAAGCATGGATATGACCCAGGCCACATCCCGCCCTCTATTGCCGATGCTCACCGACTCATCTGTGAGATTGGGTGGGCGCCATAAAATAATGTAGCTCCCCGTCCATAGGGGTTCGATCTCATCGCGGGAGAATGCCAGCCGCCTGGCCTCCAGATCGAGTGTGACTCGACTCTCATCCAATGCACTGACCACCACATGGTATCTATGCCCGTCATCCAACAACAGCTCGATCACCGCAGGACGGTTGTAATATGCCAGGTTCTGCCAATCACCTCGGCCATAGATGCAACTCAAACCAACCAGCTCAGCCCTTTCACAGGCAGAGAGCGTATCGTCATCCATAGGATAAACGGATTGCCAGTAACCGAAGAGCGTAGCAAAAGCATTGTTCTGATTGCCCAGGAGTCCCATCAGGCTAAGAGAGGAATCACCCTCGGGCGGGGTCTCTGCAGGCAGAATATCTACAGCTTCATCCATCGTCATGGCCGGCTTTTCGATGGGCGTCTCTGCTGCAACCGTATCATCAACCGGCCCCACTGGAATGGCAGCTGGTTCAGTAACAGGCACAATCTCCGCTGCCGGAGTCGACGGCAAGACAACCTCATTTTCAGTAACCACAGGGGTGGCCACGTCTACCGTGACCGGTGTAACGATTGCAGGTTGGGGGGCTTCTCTTTCCGCACTGACCACTGCAGGCACTGTTCTACCCAACCAGTGTTCAAGTCTGTCGGCCTGTTGAATAGCCAGCAGGCCCAGGCCAAATACCACAGCCACGGCAACCACCCAGCCCCAACGCAGACCGGAATGCTTAGTCTCCTCCATACCCGCCAGCTCGTTGGATACCCGACGCAGCAACCGGGCATTGATCGTCTGAGTATCCGTGCCATACGCAGCCATCATGGCGCGATTACAGAGGACATTGACCAACCTGGGAACCCCTCCGGTCAGACGGTAAAGCGCCCTTAACGCACCCGGGTCAAACAGCTCATAGCTCACCCCCGCCACTTTCAGACGGTGTTGTACATAGTCACGGGTCTCTTTGGCCGAGAGTGGCGTGAGATGGTAGCGGGCAGTGATGCGTTGCGCGAGCTGCCTCAAGTCGGGTTGCTCCAGCACGCTTTTCAGTTCCGGCTGACCCACCAGAATGATCTGCAAAAGTTTCTGTTTTTCGGTTTCCAGATTGGTCAGCAACCGCACTTGCTCCAGCGCCTCGTAGCTCAGATTTTGCGCCTCATCGATAACCACTATCGTCCTGCGGCCCTGTTGGTGACTCTCCAATAAAAAGGCGTTAAGGAAGTCGACAATCTCCTTAATGCTGGTACAGCCGATGGGATAAAGAACCTTGAGCTCGTCGCAGATGCTTGCCACCAACTCCAATGGTGTCAGGCGGGGATTGAAGATCAGTGCGACATTCACCTCGTTCGGCAACTGGGCCAGCAGATTGCGGCACAGCAGCGTTTTCCCGGTCCCCACTTCACCGGTCAACTGAACAAAGCCACCCCCCTCGGCAACACCGTAAAGCAGATGCGCAAAGGCGTTTCGGTGCCTCTCGCTGAGGAAGAGGTACCGGGTGTCCGGTGTGATGGAAAAAGGATCTTCAGCGATCCCGAAATATTCGTGAAACATCGTTGAATGAAGCCCTAACTGGTTGGGTTTGCGGGATCAACTAGGGCATATCCGCCGTGAATAACCGCCTCTACATGTTCATGGAGTATACACAAAGTGATAGGAAGTCTTTTCCTCAGTTGCATTTCACGCCGTAAGCCTGGATACCCTACCGATGATTTATTGCCCATCGAGTGAGTTGTGAAATTCTTCTGAATTTCTGTAAATAAGGTATAAATATTTTGTTCTTATCGCCGCTAGCTTTAATGAGCACGCTGTTTGATATCAGTCTCCTGATTTCAATCTCATACAATCACTCTTGGCAGTTCCCCGGACGAGTCCGAAATACTCGACCGATGAAAACCAGTTACTTAGGTCACAATTCTGCCATTTTTGCAAAAGAGTTGATTGTAATCGACTGATATTGTGCTAGTTTAACCCTTACGACCACCTACTTTTTTTGAGCACAAGACGATGACTGGCCCTTACAAACTCCGCTCCTGCAGTGAATGTCCACACCAGGTTCTGAATGGGATCGCCTGCGACTGGCAACCCCACGAATGCCCGATCCAGGTAGAGAAGAAAAGCCGACAGAAACCGGCTAATACTGAGGCATTCTTCATCAGCAGATCACTCATCGCGGATGATTTCGACGCAGTTCGCAGCAGTAACTGACGCCTGAGAAAAACCGACGGCCGCTTTGCAAGCTTGGCGGCCCATCTCCACTGAGCGGAGAATCCTATCAGTGGACCTGCGCTGACGCCCCTGTCTTCTCCGTTTGCGGCTTAACCATGGGTGAACCATGGTGACTGAAAAGACGCCACCCGGTCTCTGTTTTCAGGTAGCAGTTACTCGCCATTACCAGACCGCGTCGGCTGCCGTCCTGTGAACTCACCATCTCCTCTACCAAGTGTAGCGCCATCCCCTCACACTCCTGTTTTTGCACCACCTGGTAGAAGAGCGCCAGCGGGTGTCCGCCCTTGAACATGGCGCGCCAGCTATCCAGCACCGCCTGTGAACCTATCAGCGGCTGTCCACTGGGGTGGATACAGAAGACCGTTTCACTATCGAGCCAGACTTCAGACATCAGTTGACCATCAATGTTGGCGAAGGCTTCATAAAAATGGGCTTCAGCCACGGCGGGTGATTCAAAAACTCTCGTCTGTTGTGGAGACTCACTCATGCTCTTTTCCGGTAATCGCTTGTCATCTGATTTTAGCGGTTCAGCAACAACAGAATTCCATACGAAACATATTGTTCGTACGCATAGTGTTAACGATCGAAGGTATAAAAAAGATCGCTGGCTTGTGACTTTCCCGTCTCTGCTTCCAGCTGCAGGCGCTTGTTGATGTCGTAGCGCATCCTCAGTTTGGTTTCACGGGATGCCAGCTCATTGATGTACTGCAGGTAGAGCCTTGGTGACAGATAGGTTCCCGCCACTACCGAGGCCTCTTCAAGGCCGCTCCCCGCATCCACCCTAAGTTCGTCCAGACCCAGCTGGCGAGCCACTTCTTCAGCTGCCGAACCTGCGCCTGAAGCACTCAGGGCGGCTGCTAGCCCCACCGACTCACCACCGCCTTCACCTGGCGGCCGCCCGGTAACAAGATAGGTCAGCGCATCGCTTTCACTCATCGCAGGCGTCGAAAAAAGATCAATCTTTGGCGATTTCAGCGTACCGCCGACCCGGATACCCGCAGTCACATCATCAACCTCTCTGACAGCACGGACATCCAATCCCGGATTATCCACCGGGCTGTCGACAAACAGGGCGAATCCCCGCTCGATAGTCAGATCCTGCCCATAGGCCCGATAGGTCCCGTCACGGATACCCACTCTGCCACGCCCGATCACAGGTCGTTTCGGCTCATCGATCACCAGCAGTCTGCCCGTGAGGTTGCCACGCAAGCCAAACCCATCAAAACTCACCCGATCGCCGAATACGATGCGCAGCTCGGTGGACAGGTGGCTATCCAACGTATCCTGTTCAGGCGTGTCCACACTGACAACAACCAGATCAGGTGAACTACTTACTGCGGAAGTCGGCAGTTTACGCGGCCGGATACGGGCGAATGGGATCTGGATTTCACCTTTCAGCCTGGCCTGCGAACCATCCCGCTCGAAGCTGATATTGGGTGTGACGAGCACCTCCGCTTGCGGTATGTTGGCCACCGTCAGGTCACTACCCCGCAACTCAAGCCGGACAGGAAACCCTGCCTCCCCATCCAGCCCCAGACTACCCTTTAGTTGCAATACGCCTTGACCTGAACGCACACTGCCTGTCAGGCCTAATTGCGTTTGCGACTGAGACTGGACCTGCACAGCAATTTCTCTCAGCTCCAAGCCCAATTCGGGAATATCCAGCGCAGCCTCGATCAGATCGGCGCCGCCCACCACCTTCGGCTTGCCCAATGTACCGTCGAGGCTGACATCCCCTTTAATTCTCCCCCGCACATTCTGCAACTGTGACGAGAACAGTGAGATGATTGACAGGTCGTCCAAATCCACCATTAACCGGGCTGCAACGGACTGTTGATTCCAATCGTCAGCGCTAAGATTGATACTAGGCAGTTCACCCTCCCCCTCGATGGCGCCCAGCCCTTTTAAAGGGAGTTTCATCTGCGCGCTGGCACCCTGCTTGTCGAGCGTGGCGCTCAGCCAACCGTCGGCAAAGCTCACACTCTCTTTGTCACTTGAAAGATCAAGCCCCACTCGCCCCGCAGGCAGCTTGATATTCAACTCGCCGAGAGGCTGACCGCCGGCACTGGACTTCAGCTTGGTCTCCAGCTCTACCTTGCCGCTGATCTGCAACCCATTCGGCAACCAGGGCTGCAGGACCACCAGGGGGAATTCACGCAGACTTGCCTGTCCCTCCCAGCCTTTGTCCTGAGACCCGCTGTAGGCGCCACAGAGGTTTGCTCCTTGGGATTCGAGACAGAAGCGGTCCATCTGTTGAGAATCGGCGGCCAACGAAAAGCCAGCCGGGTCTTTAAGTACCCACTCACCCGAGTCCGGCAAGGCCAGCGTGAGATGCTGCAATGAGCCGGCCCACTCAGAGGCATCAGTCCACCCGGCCGCGATATTGATTGTCGTCTGCGGCACTGCTTTACCCTTAAGGCTTAGATCGAGCTTATGCTTGGGAATTGTCCCCCCCAGCACCAGATCCAGGCGGCTCCAGGCAGTTGAACCTGCACTCAGTTCATCGGCAAGAAGAGACAGCTTCACGTCTTGCTCGCCGGAAAATGACACGTCAGCGTCAAGTTTAAGTCCCTTGATCCGGTTGTCTTTAAAACCCAGCTGCTCTCCTTCAAGTTTGGCCTCGATGCGGGGAGTATCCCTGGGCCCACTCAGCCTGCCCGACCCTGCCAGACGACCTTCAAGGCCCGGCCAGAAAGACTCCAGAGCGGGGGCATCCACCTGCCAGTCGAGCGCCAGGCTCTCTTCAATCGTCCCATTCAGTGCTATACGATTTTTACCAGAGAGAATCTGCAGCGACTCGACACTAAGTTTGTCACCTTCGACTGATGCCAAAGCGTTGGCGTTGACAGGGTAGTCACGTAACTGACCCTGCAGCCGCTCCAGATTCACCTCTGCTTGCAGACCCGCCTCAGTCACCTGACCTTTGGTGGCCAGCAAGAGACTCAGTTGCCCGGGGAAATCCCGCTGCCATAGGGCCGGATTGATCCCATCACCTTCCAATTGCAGCTGCCACTGAAGGCTGGGTTGCCAGCCCAGATCACCCGTCCCGGCCAGTTTTCCCTCCTCAAATGTGGCAAGCAATTTCTCCAGCTTGAGGCCCTTGAGATCTCCCTGGCCAGAGGCTTCCAGTTGGGTGCTGGGCTGACCCGGTGATAGGGCATCCAGGGTGAGTGTGTATTGATAATCCTGCGGTGTACCCGTGACGTTCAACGCCCCCTGCCGGCTTTGGATCTGTACCGTCTCTCCCTGTAGCGGCCAGCGCAGATCCTGCCAGGTCAGCTGAGAAGAGAAGTGGCCCATCGATGCATCCAGTTGATACTCGCCCCGGCCTTCGATTTTTGCACCCGTGGGCGTGGTCAGACGCAGTGTCTCGGCAATGAACTTATCCTGCCTGTAATCACCCCGCAGCGTCAGGCTGGCCTCTCCGTAGTCGGGTTGCCTCAGCTGGAGATCGGCACTCACGTCTATATCCTCTGGCGTGCCCCGGCTCTCCAATATGCCGTTCACGCGCAGCGGGAAGTCCTTCATCAACTGACCCAGTTCACTTTCTGTCAGGGTCAGCTTTGCCTCCCACCGAGGTTTACTTTCAAGATCGAAGAGACTGGCTTCGAGCCCACTCGATAGCGGGGCATCCATCTGCTGCACAACCTGGAGTTTTTCCAGATCACCCTTTATCCCGCCACGGCCTGCAAGCTCAGGCCCCTCAGGCAGGTGATGCAACCAATCCACCGTAAGATCCATCGGTAGTCCGGCCGAGAGCACCAGACTACCCGTGACTTTGAGTCGTGACGAAAAGGCGGCTAGCTCCAGTTGATCAATCATCAACTGTTCGGCCTGGCTGTGGGCCGAGAATGCCAGAGACTCGATAACGACAGGATCAGGGTTGGCCGGATTTAAGAGACTGACATCGTCAATCTGTAGCCTGTCGACTTGCAGATTAAGGGGCAGAGTCACACCACCGAAAGGGGCTTTTTCGGTCTCCTGCGCCGGGCTTTCTTCTGCCGGCAATACCATATCGACATCCCGCAGGCTAAGCTCGATCACATGCAAGTCACCCTTCAGCAAAGCTGCAGGACGCCAATCAAACCTGATCTCTCCGACTTCGAGGTTCATATCCCCATCCGTCAGCTTCAACTGCTGAATCGATAGGGGACCAGCCAATTTCCCCTCCACGGAATCCACGCTAATATCATAGGGTGTCGCTTCATCGAGAAAGGATATGAGCCATTGGGCGCTACCTGGTGCGTGGAGCAGAATTGCCAACCCGATCACCAGTGTCGCCAGAAACGATACCAGCACCGCCAGAACAATCAGAAGATATCGTTTGAGCTTCACGGCACTCATAACTCCGGCCCCAAAACCACATGCAATCTGAGTGTCCGGTCATCGAGGTAGTGGCCCCGGGCGAGGTCAAAACGCAGCGGTCCGACAGGAGAGCGCCAGCGCACCCCCAAACCAAAGCCATACGCAGCCTCAGCATCGAAATCAGGATCGAAGGCATTGCCGCTGTCCAGGAACAGGGCACCACTCCACTTACCCGCAAAGCGCCGCTCTATCTCAAGACTGCCTACTGCCAGATATCGCCCTCCAATGACTTCAGCATTTCCATCTCTCGGACCCAAATCCTCATAACCAAATCCGCGCACACTGTTATCGCCACCCGCATAAAACCGCTTGGAGGGTGGAAGCTCTGTCAGCTCATCAGCCCAGGTGGCACCAAGCTCGATACGCGCCAGTACACGCCAGTCATCATTCAGGCTGTGAATAAACTTGTCCCGGGTATAGAGCTGAACATAACTGGTGGTTGAGAGCATCGAATCGGATGCCCCTTCGATATGGAACTCGAGCAGTTTGCCCTTTGTGACATACTCCCGGCTGCCGCCCTTGATTCGGGACCAGGTAACGCCCGGCACCAGCAATCGGGCGTTGTCATCCTGAGAGCCGACTTCAAAATCCTCATAGAGATAATCCAGCGTCAATGTTCTGCGCCATCCCCGCTCAAGACCGACTGAGTGAGAAGCGTTGAGCAGTGCACGGTTTCCCTTGCTGGTATCCAAATCGTAATAATCAAGAGAGGCGCCGAAGGAGATGTAATCCACTGTCGGCCGCGCCAGCGGGATGATGTACTCGCTGGTAAGCGACTTCTCAGGTCCGGACAGACGCAACTCGGAGCGCATATGATGGCCCATACGGCCAAAGCGCCGCCGCTTCCAGTCCAGGGTCAGGCGGGGACCCGTATCGGTGGAATACCCCAGACCGATACGATAACGGTTCTTCTTATTGGGGGAGAGCAGGATATCTACCGGTATTTGGTCTCCCTCGATCTGATCGCGTCTCGAGTTAACCTCGACCTGCTTGAAATATTCACTGTCTATCAGCTTACCCTGCAGATCCAATAGCTTCTCATAGCTGTAGGGATCACCGGAGCCGAAACTGAGATAACGAGCAAGAAATTCAGGATTCAGGATCTCCTGTTCAAAGCGGATCTCACCAAAGCGAAAGCGCATACCCGTTTCCAGGTGGAGCTTGATCCGGGCAGTGTAGTTGTCCTGATCCACACGCACTTCATGGGCCGTGTAGTACGCTTCCAGATAGCCTTTTTCCGTCACCCGCGAAAGAATAGACTGCTTGGCCTGTTCGTATAAAACCAGATCGAGCGCATCTCCCACCGATAGCGGAAATCTTTCCGTCACCATGGGATCATTCGCGCCATCCCCGGTTATCTGAAAATCGACTTCACTCAGTGGCACCTGGGGTCCCGAATCGATGCGATACCTGATCAGATACGAGGCATCCAACGTTTCCAGTTCAGATTTGATCTTGGGCGCAAAGTAGCCGAACGGCTGCAGCGCCTGACGAATCTCCTCAGGTGCCTTGTCATGCAACAGGCGCAGGCGGGAGACCGTTAACCCCTCATGTTGCCTCTCCTGCTCGATGGAGAGGAATGCGCGCACATTCGCCTCCAGCTCACTCTCAAGACCGTCAACATCCACTTTCAGATCCAGCGCCGCAACTGGCATCGACAGTAAAAAGCTTGCCAGTATGTAGAAAAAAAACCGCATAGGGTTACTGCAAATGCTCCCAATATAAAAAACTCAGTGACCCGTCGTCACCATGACCTGAATCCGTGCTTCCAGAGCGAACGCAGCACTCAAGATAGTGCCCCGCCCAATGGCATCAAAAAACCTTAGCTTCACCCTCCTGTTAAGTACATATTTTTTGAACCACTGGAGAATCGGCACTATGCAGCACCATGAACCCACGGAGTCAGGTATTAAAATTCAGGGTAAGACTATCCCGCTTAGAGACAGACACCACAAGTCGAAAATCTATCCATTCATAGCAGAATCCAGATTCAACTGGATGCTTAAAGCTGGTTAATTAACAATATTTTTAAACATCAGATAATTGAGAAAGTCCTCACCGCGTCTCGCCACACGTTGCGTACTACCGATGACAAAGCCCTTTCTCTCGAAGAAACCCCTTGCTGTGATACTCGCCTCTACTGAAAGTTGCGCTAAACCCAGACGTAACGCCTCTGCCTCGATCACTTGCAATAGAGCACTCCCTAGCCCCTCACCCAAGCTGGTGTGGTGACAGTAAAAGCAGCCAATTCGACCTGTCTCATCGAGTTCAGCAAAGCCCAGCAGTTGCCCCTCCTGCTCGACAACCCATGGTTGTGTCTGCTGCAACCGGACTACCCATTGATCCAAATCGAAATCACCAGGCGCCCAGGCTTCGACCTGTGCCTCTGAGTAATCCTTGATATTGACCTGACGAACCGTATTGAATAGCAGCGACCATAATGCAGCTTCCTCTCCAATACAGTAGGGGCGAATATTCAATGCTTAGTCTCGACGCACAAGGTCACGTCTAGCTGCGTAAGACTATGGCTTCTTTGGTGGTAGCTCATCATGCTCAGGCAAAAAACCAGGCTGTGTATACCAAACAGCCTGTGAGGCACAGTAGATATTCTGTATGGGTCTGATTTGCGGATCCTCATCAAGGGTTCCCGCGGGCACCACCACCGTTTTGCCACTCTGCGCCAGCCAGGGAAGCGATGAACCACATACCTTGCAAAAGCCAGTGGCAAAATGTCTGACACCTCCTGGCGTATACCGGCCGACATATGACTCTCCAGTCAGCCATTGGAAGTCAGCAGGAGACACCAGCAGATTGGCGGCGAAAGCACTGCCTGTAAATTTCCGGCAACGTGAACAGTGGCAATATTGGAAGATTCCGAGATCCCCCCGAATGACATAACTGACTTTCCGGCATAGACAACTGCCTTTCACCTCGCGATCCGTCATCAGGACACCTCTATGGTTATAGCAAATGGGTAACTATTCGATATCATGTCTTGGCCTATAGAGAAAAATACATCTCCCCAGTTCTTCAACGCCAAGACGCTATGAACTTGTCATCACAAATCATATCGTTTTTCAGCTCATGAGAACCTTAGCGCCTAGCATGCCTCCTGTGCCAAATCCCCCGATCTGACACTACCCCAAGCGTATTCCCTTTTTTTCAGAATTGTTTCAATTGTATCAGGATGCTTTCTCTCATTGAGAGATTGGGACTATTCTTAGAAAAAGCACTAACTCAGTCAATTTGGAAAAAAACCATATGCCTCAACCCTCTACACTATTTGTCGTGGATGATGAGCCGGAGTTGTGTGAAATTCTCTCTGAGTATTTTACTGATCAGGGACTTGAGGTTCATACCGCAGGCAGTGCAGCAGAGGCGCGGAAGCTTTTCAATATAAAAAATCCAGATCTGGCAATCCTCGACATTCGTATGCCCGGTGAAGATGGCCTGTCACTGGCGCGCTGGATTCGGGAGCAACATCATGGGGTCGGTATCATCATGCTCACCACTGCAGCGGATGTTGTTGACCGGGTTGTCGGACTGGAAATGGGAGCAGACGATTACATCCCAAAACCCTTCGATCTGAGGGAGTTGCTTGCTCGTGTCAAGAGTGTACTGCGACGCCTGACAGAAGAGACCCAATCACCCACACATTCAGGCCGAATCCGCTTCGGCACCTGCGAGCTCGATATGTCTATGCACAAGCTATACGACGCAAAGGGCAATGAAATGCCATTAACAGCCATGGAGTTTGATCTACTCAAGGTATTCACCGAACATCCCAACCGGGCTTTAAACCGGGACCAGCTCATGGATCTTGCACACAACAAGGACTGGGGCGTGTTTGATCGCTCAATCGATCTTCGCATCATGCGACTCAGACGAAAGATTGAGCGGAACCCGGAAAAACCTGAAGTGATCAAGACAGTACGCGGCGTCGGCTATATCTATGTGAAGCCGTAACGATGCTTGTAAAAGATGCGTCATTAAAATTGAAACACGAAAACGACAGCCGTTCAGATCTACGCCTGACAACTCGCTACCGCTGGCTGATATTTGTTGTTACCTTACCGCTTTTTTTCGTCGTCATGGTGTTGGCTATCAACCAGTATCATGATTTACGCACACAGATATCACGTGATCTCTCTCAGAATACCGCTCGCTATTCAATTGCACTGGAGGGCATTGCCAAACTCGCCAACGACCATGTTCTGCAGATGCAAAACTGGTCGGAGAGCTTCCTACGAAGCCCTCCCAGTCATCCCAGTGAGCTAAGGGCCTACTACTCTCCACGAATCGATGGGGCTGCGGCAACTGAAGTCTATAGCCTGGATAAAGTACCGGAAGACAAAAGAGAATTGATTGGACAGCTGGTCTGGCATGCCGGTGATCCGCGCCGGCCCGAGGTCGGCAGGATCTTTCTTGATCATGCGCTGGAATTTTTTGCCCTTGCCCGACTCAAGCATAGCGTAACACCTTACTTTCAATGGTCTTACTTTTTTTCAGCAAAAGAAGGCTTTATCGCTCTCTATCCGTGGATGAGCACAGATCGGCTGTTGGAGACCGGCGGCTATGAAACGCCGGCAATTGCACTTGATGCTTGGTTTGAATACGAAATTTACCTCGCAGGCACACCTGAAAAGAATCCCCTGCATAAACCTTACTGGACTGCCCCCTACATCGATGCCGGCGGAACCGGCGCTATGGTGTCATATGGTGCACCCGTCTATGTCGACGGAAATTTCCTCGGTATTGTCGGTACCGACCTGAGGCTTGCCACACTGGAAAATTTTCTTGCCGAATTGCCCCTGGATCTTGGTCGGCTGGTGGTTCTCGATAATACGGGAATGCTGCTGGCGGATTCTGCCGGATCGCACAAGGACACTCTACGCAAGGCAGTCGATGTGGCACCGGAAGCACTCAATGCCACAAAGATATCCACCGCATTGCGTGCTGCAGGAAAACCACTGCAAACAGCCACCCATACCCTGGTGGCTCAAAATGCAGAGCACGCCCCCTGGACGCTGGTTTATCTTGTCCGCAATGAAGAGATTACGAACCTCATGTGGTCACGAGTGCTACCCTATGCCGTGATACTGCTGGTCCTGATTGCAACCATCTTCCTTGCGCTCTACTTGTTGAAAAGGGAATTCATCAGCCCGGCTCTGGCACTAGTGCACTACATTCGAGAAGCATCGCGTGATCCTTTAGTCAAGGAACCAAACCTCCCCCCCCTGTGGCAGACTTGGGTAGCCTCTGTCACGCGTGCATTCAGCAACACGCGTGAAGCAACACAAAGATTACTGTCCAGTGAAGAACGTCTTCAGCAGATCCTGAACAACTCTTCAGCTGTGGTCTATGTCCGTGATCTGAAAGACCGTTTTCTACTGGTCAATCAACCTTTCCTACGTCTACTTGATATTACGCAAGAGGAGACCATCGGTAAGCAACTCGATGAATTGTTCCCAGCAGAAACCGCAGCTGAGTTTCGCAACAACGATCGGCAGGTCATGGAACAAGATAGCGTCATGGAATTTGAGGAAAAAGCGACCCTTGATGATGGTGTGCATACCTACATTTCCAATAAATTCCCGCTCTACGACAGTAAGGGAAATATCTATGCTATCTGCGGCATCTCCACAGACATCACAAAGCGCAAGCAATCCGAAGAGGCATTGCGCCAGGCGGCGCTGGGGATCTCAGAAGCGCAGAGTGAAGAGGTATTCAACTCCCTCGTCATGCACCTGTCAAAAGCAGTCGGCACAGACTACGCATTCATCGGAGTTTTAGAGCAAGAGAATCAGATTCGGACCCGGGCACTCTACACCCATGGCCGGATTGGTGGGAACATCTCCTACTCACTTGATGGCAGCCCTTGCGCGAATGTGGTCGGGCAACAGTTTCGCTTCTATGGGGACGCCATTCAGCAGCGTTTTCCTGAAGATGCGTTGTTGCAGGAGATTGGCATGGAAAGTTATGCGGCGATTCCGTTGTTCAATTCCGAGGGAAACGTTCTCGGCCTGCTGGCTGTGCTTCATAGCCAACCACTACAGGACGAGAGGCTGATTGAATCGATACTACAGGTATTTGCCGGCCGGGCAGCCAACGAGCTGGAGCGCGAGCACACCGATGTGGCCTTGCGCGCATCGGAGGCAAGCTATCGCGCCATCTTCGAGGCCTCCGAGGACGCCATCTTCGTACACGACATGGATACCGGCGTCATTCTCGATGTCAACCGGAAGGCCTGTGAGGCATATGGCTACACGAGAGAAGAGATGCGCGAGGTCGATGTCGGCATGATCAGTTCCGGCGTACCACCTTATACCCAGGAGGATGCCGAAAAGCTCATGGCGCGAGCAGTTGCAGGTGAGCAGTTGTGTTTCGAATGGCATCGCAAGAATCGTGACGGCAGCCTGCACTGGGATGAGGTCTTCATCCGACGTGCATCCATTGGCGGGCAGGAGCGAATACTGGCATTCACAAGGGAAATCACCGCCCGCAAGGAGGCCGAGGAGAAGTTACGGGCCAGCGAAGCACAATACCGTGAGGCAAACCGCAAGCTGCGGGAAAGCGAGGCCTTCAAGTCGGCCATTGTTGAGAAGTCCCTGCTGGGCATCATTACTATCGATGAAGTGGGGCATGTGGTTGAATTCAATCCGGCATCCGTAGAGATGTTTGGCTACGACAGACACCAGGCCATTGGCCGTAATCTGACCGATCTAATCATCCCAGAAACCCATCGCAAGGCTCACAGTGACGGTTTGGCTCGCTACCTGCGCACCGGTGAAGCCCGGGTGCTTGGTAAACGACTGGAACTGACGGCAACACGCGCTGATGGTAGCGAATTCCCGGTGGAACTCTCCATCTCTGCCAACCGGGTCGGAGACAGCAACTATTTCACCGCCTTTCTCGCTGACCTGACCGGAAAACAGGCTGCAGAGATGGCGCTACGAGCCAGCGAAGAGCAGTACCGATCCATCTTCAACACGGCGAGCGACGCGCTGATTCTCTGGGATGCAGAGGGAAAAATGGTGGATGCCAACCCAGCAGCCTGGCAAATGGCTGGCTATACGCAAAAGGAGTTCTTCAAAAAACCCTTCCATGAACATATTCACGCCTCCTCACACGCCTCTTTGAAGAAGTTCAAATCAGATGTGGCGACAGCCAAAGCTGCCTCAACCGAAACCAGAGTGATCCACAAAGACGGCACCCTTATTGATCTGGAGTCGAGAAGCATCCCCATGCCCTACCAGGGTCAACCTCATATTCTTACCATTACCCGGGACATCACGGAGCAAAAAAAGGTGGCAGAAGAACTTGCCCATCAACGGGAGGCTTTGCGCCAGAGCGAGAAGCTCTCCGCCATGGGTGAACTGCTAGCCGGTGTTGCCCATGAACTCAATAATCCCCTGGCCATCCTGATGGGGCGCACGGCCTTATTGGAGAACAAGATAACGGATCCAGCCATCAAGACAGATGTGGAGAAGATCCACACCGCTGCAGACCGTTGTGGCCGTATCGTTAGAACGTTTCTTGGAATGGCCAGACAGAAACCGCCAGAACGCAAACCTGGCAATCTTAATGACGTGGTGACAAGTGCGATCGAACTACTGGGCTATGGACTGCGTACCTCAGGTATCGAGCTGGAACCCCGATTGTCCAACCATCTGTCGGAACAACAGATGGATGTCGATCAAATCGGACAGATCATTATCAATCTACTGGTCAATGCACAGCATATGCTTGCGGAACAACCGGAACCACGCCACATTACCATCGAAACAGGTGAGGCATCAGGCGGTGTTTATTGCCGTGTGACTGACAACGGCCCAGGTGTTCCGGATGAACTGCGTCAGCGGATATTTGATCCCTTTTTTACCACTAAAAGCGGGAATGTGGGTACCGGAATCGGCCTCTCTGTCAGTCGGAGTATTGCACGGGAGCACGGCGGCAAGCTGCAATTAGAAGAGACGAAGCGTGGAGCGACTTTCACGCTCTGGCTTCCCCTGCATCTACAAAGCACAACCAATGAGCCTGCCATTGAATCACCGGAACTGACAGAATCACAGGGCGGTTATGCCCTGATTGTTGAAGACGAACCGGAGGTTGCCGACCTGCTGGTGGAGATCCTCCAATCAGCCGGCATTCAGGCTACCTGGGTGAGTGGTGGAATTGAGGCCATAAACTGGCTCGAGAGCCATACCTGCGATCTGATTCTCTCCGATATTCGTATGCCGGATATGGATGGCCCCGGCCTCTGGCGCGCACTGAAGCAGCAACATCCAGATCTTTTACGGCACACGGCTTTTATTACCGGTGACACGCTCTCAGCCGCCATTACCCCCTTTCTTAAAGAGACTGGCGCCCCCTTGCTGGAAAAACCCTTCACACCAGAACAGGTACTGACACTTGTTGCCCGCATCGAACAAGGCTGACGCTTTGTTTCAAACCTGTTTCACCAGAGCGTTACAAATCAAACAATAAAGCCGACTTCACGAAGTCGTACTGAAACCAGCACCTCCCATACTTTCTCCCATAGTGAGCAAAACCGCTTTGCTCCACGATTCAGCCATGGAGATTAATATGATGATGACAAGGGGCAAACTGGGCCAAATTTCCGCATTGATACGAAATGAGGATTTGCTCCCTATTCAGGGATGTTAAGGCGGATACCGGTCATGAGAAAACTACTCAATCTGGCTTCGGCACATCCCTGGTCCATACTCCTGGTAATCCTACTGGTATCCCTGGGAGCCGCCTCTCAACTGCATCGGCTACAGATCCATGTCTCGTCACAGGGTCTGGCTATGGAGAACGACCCGGCAAAAGTGTTCCATGAAAACGTGGTAGCCACATTTGGCACAGATAACGTTACCCAAATATTTATCAGCGATCAGCGCCTATTCGACGACGACAAACTTGAGGCACTCCGCTCGGCCGTCGCCAACCTCGAATCACTGCCCTTCGTAGAAAGAACGGACAGCCTCTTCTCTTTACCTAACATCAGAGTTATTGACGATTCCGTCTATACCTATCCCTATCTAAAGGAAAACCCAAAAACACCTGAACAAGCCGAACGTATTCGCGAGCAAGCACTCAACAACCCGTTTGTACGCCATAACCTACTCTCGGATGACGGTACGGCAATGGCCATTAACGTACACATCAATCCAGCTTACGAACATCCGGAATTTGATACCGAGGTGGCGGCCAGTATCAGGAAAACAATTACACCCCTGGAAACACAATTTAATGAAGTATTTCAGGTGGGTCAGCCCTATATCAGGACACTTGTCAGCGACTTAATCCAAAAGGACCAGAAAACACTACTGCCTCTGGCAGTGATAGTCCTTCTGCTCACACTGGCTATTACCTTGCGCAGAGCCAATGCTGCCATCATCCCACTGCTTACAGCCGGTCTCAGTATTCTCTGGACACTGGGCGGTATGGCGGCTCTCGGTATCCCGGTTAACGTGATGACCGCCATTGTACCGGTGATGCTGATCATTATCGGATCGACGGAGGACATACATCTGATCTCAGAATACCAGAAGGGTGTCATTGCCGGTCATGGACGCCGTATGTCCATCCAATACATGGCCAGGCGCATGGGATTGGCTGTGCTGTTGACTTTTTTTACCTCCTATCTCGGGTTTTTATCAATTATCGTGAATCCGATTCAGTTACTGTATGAGTTCGGACTGGTAGCCTCCACTGGACTGGCCTTTAATTTTCTTATCACTGCTGCGCTGATCCCCGTCTATCTGCGATATTTCGGTGACCGGCATCCGCCTGTGCGTAATCAGAAACGCAATCTGGTTCACCGTGCAATCGGCAATGTTTGTCATCTCGTACAGCACAGGAAAAGCAGAATCCTGCTATTCACTCTGTCGTTGCTTGCCATTGCCGCCTATGGAAGCTTGTCGATACAGGTTAATAACAACATCCTGGACTATTTCAATGAAAACTCACCGGTCAAATATCGGGCAATGACCCTGCATGATCAGTTATCTGGCATGGAGTCCTTCTCCATCATTCTGGATGGTGACATCGAAGATACATTTTTACGATCCCGTTACCTGGAGGAAGTGGTCAAGATTCAGGGCTATCTGGATAGCTCCCCATCATTCGATTCCAATATTTCGATAGCGGATTATCTGGCCCTGCTTAACAGTGCAATGAATGATTCCGGAGAACTTGAGCTACCTGATGATGATGCAGTGCTGAGCGAACTGAATAACTTCATCAATCACAAAAACATCAAGGGATACGTATCGCCTGACTTCAGTCAAGCCAGAATTGTCGTACGTCACAACCTGCATGCTTCATACAACCTGAATATGGCACTGGCCGAACTTCAGTCATTCATCGACGATAATATCGACAACGGTCTACATGTAAACATCACCGGAGAATCCATACTCACCAGTCAGACTGCCGACAAAATGGCGGAGGGACAAGCAAAATCCCTGGGGCTGATGCTGCTGGTAATTTTTACGGTAATCTCTCTGCTCTTTGTCAACGTAAAGGCCGGCTTACTGGCGACTCTGCCGAATCTGTTCCCCATTGTCATGCTCTTTGGGGTCATGGGATTCACTGGCATCCCACTGGATAGTGCCACTTCCATGATAGCGGCAATTGCCTTAGGCATCTGTGTGGATAACACCATGCATTTTATGGTCCGTTATAACCGTGCACTGACTCAACATAAAAGTGAGGCCCGCGCCATTCAGATGACCATGCATGAAGAAGCCATGCCGATCACTGCCGCTACTATCGCTCTATTCCTGGGGCTGGGTGTCATGGTCTTCTCCAGTTTCACGCCAATCGCTTACTTTGGCGTATTGAGTGGCATGGTTATACTCCTGGCCTATTACGCCAACTTTTTCATTACTCCCCTTCTGCTCTCGTCCACGCGACTGATCACTTTGTGGGATCTGTTGTCTCTTGAGTTGCGTCGCGGTCTTATTCACGACTGCCCCCTCTTTATAGGCATGCTACCCCGCCAGATCAAGCGGGTTATTTTGATGAGCCAGGTACGCGAGTACAAAGCCGGAGAGGCCATCATGTACAAAGGGGAGGAGGGCAAAGAGATGTTTATTCTTCTTGAAGGCAGGGGTGAGGTCTCTACTGTCAGGCAAGATACCACCGTTGAATCTACCCTGCCTATCGAAGCCGGTCATGTCTTTGGCCTCACCGCCCTGCTCTGCGAGAGCGCGCGGAACTCGACAGCGATCGCATTGGAAGACAGCAAAGTTCTGGTACTAACCTGGGACTCTATCCAGCGAGGCGCTCGATTCTACCCCCATATTATCTATCAACTGTTCCGTAATCTTTCGGCTATTCTTGCGAACCGCTTTGCTGAAAATGAGCCGACCCACACGCCCATACCGAGAACGATGTTTCAGTTGGAATATTTTCCCTTCCAAACGAGTAAGCACGTTTCAACCCTGGATACATATACCAATCCTGCTGCAATTCAACTTGGAAACCGATCCAATTCGTCACGACTTGCGCTTTTCTCAAATTATTGAGTGACTGTTACTGACGGCTTTTAATCCCAAGCATGGAAAAGGCACCTAAGCTTGCGAACACCCATTATTCAAAACAGCGGACCCCGATGCGGCTTGTGGTAATTTGCCGGATGCTGTTTTCGCGTCAGCAAAATCTTTATCTGCCAATGCTCACTATCCGGCACAGCCTCATCAATTGCGATGTCGCCACCCTGACTGGTCGCAATTGGCTTCCCGTCTCTGTACAGGATGCGATGCCCCAACTGTGCAGTGGTACGTTTACCGGGAGTGATGATGCCGGTGAGATTCAACGGGTCGGCGCTGCTGATCGCGATTAACTGCTCGGCATCCTGTTTTTTGCGTACTTCTCTCATCAGGCTGACCGCTTCGGGCAGCGCGAAGTGCTCACCGGCAAAACCCTGTACAAAACGGCCTCCCCTGATCTCACCCCGCGCCTCGAGCCTGCGCAAGACGTAGAGCAGATCCCGCCAGGGCGGCAAGCCATTTTCCCTTTCCAGCAGCTTTCGGAAGATAACGCCGTAACGGGTCAGCAGTGTTCGCACAACCTGTTCGACTCGTTGCGACTCATCCTCATGTGGTATCGCTGGTCGTACCAGCGACCAGCGTCCGCCCTCGGCCAGTGGTGCCTGTAATGCTGAACGTCGCCGGCTGCGTTGCCGGGTCTTCTGCGGTGTGATCATGGCGCGCAGACCCTGGTACTGGTCCGAATTGACCAGTCCCCAGGCCACCAGTTCACCGAGTGCATTCTCCAGTTGGGTTTTCAACAGACCGGTCTGCTGTTGCAAGTCATCAAAGAAACTGGCACCCCACTGTTTCAACATATCCATCACCTTGGCGGCTGTGGCGCTTAATCCAACAGGAACCGTCGATTCAACCTGACACCACACCGATAGATGCGGCCGGAAGATAAATGCCAGCGGCGTGGATTTAATCGCAGGATTCTTTCGTTTGTTCTCTTTGACGTCAGGCGGTAGCAATCGCAACCATGTCAGCTTGCCTGAGCGGCACAGTTCGTCCAGTTCGCTTGAAAAATAGGGTTGTAACCGAGCAGGCAGGATATCCTCCTCCCAACTGCCGGCTGGCAGGCTAATCCCTTCGAGCTGCAACATGACGCGTTCCAGCGACGCAATCCCTTCCGAAGGCTCCTCCAGCCCCTGCCAATTAAACAGGAAGCACATGAATTCTGCCGGACTCACAGGTTCTATTTCCCGGCGTAATTGCTTGAGTGTGTAGCGATGAATCCGTGCCAATAGACCACGCTCACACCATTCGGTCTCCGATTGACGCGGATCGAAACGACCCTGTATCACAAAGCCTTCCTGTTCAAGCGCCAGCAAGGCCTGCGCTATCTCACTGGCAGTCAGGTTGACCGGCTTTGCCAGTTGCTCAACCGTGACGGGACCCAAACTCTCCAGCCGGCTGCGCATGATCTCTGTGACCGCAGTTTCAATAAACTCCGCTTCTTCTGCAGGCAATGCGTTAATTTGCGGGGACATCTCGTAGTCGGGACAAACCCGTTGCATGGCCTGCAGCCGTTCAGCCGCAACCCACAAAATCTCATCGTTAAATGTCAGCCGCGTTGCTCGTTGTTGTCGCTGCAACGCTGCAAGGTATTTCTGCCAGTGCCCGAGATCACTCGAAGCAATCTCGCTCTCTGCAATAAAGCCAGTAATCACCAATGCATCATGCAGTTCATCAGGACTGCGTGGCTGTGGCCAGGCTTCCTCCTTCACCTGTTGAATGGCATCAGGGTTCAACCGCCCCAGGTCAGCTGCGTTTTGAGGGTCAGTGTGCCGCCGCTGCTGAACCGCCAATGCACGCCGTTCTTCGGCCGGTGCATCATCAAGAAAAGCATAAGGTCGCGCGTTGAGAATCTCGTGCGCCATCGGTGACGGTGTTGGCAGCTCCTTGGCAATCACTTTAATACGCCCTTTCTCAATACCATCCAATACCCGCTTTAAACCTTCTATGTCCATCAGTTCATGCAGGCAGTCCCACAACACCTGGTTCACCAGCGGATGGTCCGGCACTTCCCGCTCGCCCTGGATATTTTCGAAACAGGCAAGCTGGTCTGGAAACACCAGCGCCACCAAGTCTTCAGCATCATTGCGCTGGAAAGGTGCGGGCACTCGCTTTCCCCCACGCATTCGGGGAACTGCCAGAGAGATATTGGTCACCCATCGCCAGCGGGTAGGGAACATGGGCGCATCGAGCAACGCCTGTATCAGGATATGTTCAGCGGTACTCGACTTCAGATACCCGGCCGGTTCCTCCAACGGAAAACTGTGGGTCGGTCCGAGCGAAAGAATCAGGTTGTCTTCGTTGGCCGCCGCCTGCAGTTCAAAATTGAAGCGGCGGCAAAAACGTTTGCGCAGGGCCAGCCCCCAGGCTTTGTTTACCCGCGAACCAAAGGGTGCGTGGATGACGAAATGCATGTCGCCGGTTTCATCGAAAAAACGTTCGAACACGATGTTCTTCTGGCTTGGGATCAAGCCGAATACGGCCTTAGACGCTGCGAGGTATTCAACCAACTGCGACGAGGCTACTGAATCAAGCTGCAGTTCATGTTCAAGGTAATCCAGTGTAACCTGCCGCCCCGTATCCAATAGTTCGTCTAGGGTTTCACGCAGACGAGAAACCGCAGCTGAGAGTTCATCGGTACGTCCTGGTGCCTCACCGAACCAGAACGGGATGCTCGGCGGTTGTCCGTGGGCATCTTCCACGAAAACCCGGCCCTGTTCTATCTTCAGCATACGGTAGGAAAAATTGCCGAGCTGGAAGATATCACCCGGCATGCTCTCAAAGGCGAAGTCTTCGTTCAGGCTACCAACGAACAAGCCTTCCGGCTGCAGAATCACGTCATAATCAAACTGGTCGGGTATCGCACCACCGTTGGTGAGCGCTGTCAGGCGCGCATTACGTCGCGGACGCAATACCCCATTGACAGCATCGCGGTGCAGATAGGCACCACGCCTTCCACGCCGCGTGTGAAAGCCGTCCGCCAACATCTTTACCAGATCGAGAAAGTCTCTCTCTTCGAGGCGATTATAGGGGCGGGCACATTTAAAAACCCGGTAGAGCGCCTTCTCCTCCCATTCCCGTCCCGATACTTCGGCGATGATCTGCTGTGACAGCACATCCAGCGGATGTTCGGGCACCGGGATGCGGTCAAGTTCATCTCTTCGAATCGCATCGAGCATGGCGACCGACTCGACAAGATCATCACGACTGAGGGGGAACAACCTCGCCTTGGGCGTGCCAGTCAGGTGATGTCCGGAACGACCGGCCCGCTGCAGGAAAGTGGCGATACTACGCGGTGAACCCATCTGGCAAACCAGGTCGACATCACCGATATCAATACCGAGCTCAAGGGAGGCTGTCGCCACCAGTGCCCGCAGCGATCCTGATTTCAGACGCTGCTCGGCATCAAGCCGGTGCTCTTTCGCCAGACTGCCGTGGTGCGATGTTACGGCGTCATCGCCCAGCTTTATAGACAGGGCCGCCGCCGCACGCTCAGCAAGTCTGCGCGTGTTGACGAAGATCAGCGTGGTGCGGTGCTGCTCAATGAGATGCTCGAGCCTGCGATAGATCTCATCCCAGGCTTCGTTCGCCATGACCGCTTCCAGTGGGGATCCAGTCATCTCAATCGCAAGATCGCGCGTGCGCACATGACCGGTATCGATAATGGTACATGCCCGTTGTACCGGGTCATCGTGCTGCCCCGTCAGGTAGAGTGCCATCTCCTTGATCGGATTCTGTGTCGCCGAGATACCGATGCGTACCGGCGGCTTGTCGCACAATTGGTTGAGCCGCTCCAGGCTCAGTGTCAGATGAGCACCGCGCTTATTGCCGGCCAGCGCATGGATCTCATCGACGATCACGCTACGCACGGTCTTCAGCATGTCACGGCCCGACTCCGAGGTCAGCAGGATATAGAGGGACTCCGGCGTGGTTACCAGGATATGCGGCGGCGTGCGCTTCATCATCGCGCGTTCCGACTGGGTGGTATCGCCAGTGCGAACCATCGCACGGATCGGTACGTCCGGGTAACCGTTCTCCAGCAGCGCATCCCGAATGCCGTTCAACGGCAGTTCGAGGTTTTTATGGATATCGTTGGACAACGCCTTCAGCGGCGAGACATACAACACAGCAGTCTCGTCTGCCAGCGGGAACAGCAGCCCTTCATGTACCAATTGATCGATCGCCGCGAGGAACGCGGCCAGGGTTTTACCGGAACCGGTCGGGGCCGAAATCAAGGTATTCTGCACAGCCTGAATCGCAGGCCAGGCTTGTGCCTGGACCTCAGAAGGCGCGCCGAAATGGCGCTTAAACCACGCCGTGACCGCCGGATGAAACTGGTGCGATGACATTACCCCATGATAGCCCCATTTTCTTCTTGGGGTCAGATACCTATACTCGATACAGGTGTTTTCTGTAATTACAGCAGGCCTTATAAATAACCACTGGCGGAGGGATCGTTGCCATGACAACAACACTCATCATTATTGCCTTTATTGTTGCTGTCCCATTGCTCTACCTGGCAACTCTGGATGGCGAGTTTAAAGTACGGCGTTCATTGGTTATCGCCTCCGACCCAAAAACCGTGTTCGATAAAGTACGTGACTTTAGGAGCTGGCGAGACTGGAGTCCATGGCTGATGCACGAACCCGATACTGCACTGACCTACTCCGATACACCGGACCAGGAAGATGGTTGGTACACCTGGGACGGTAAAATCGTTGGTGCAGGCAAACTGACCCACGTACAATTCACCAGCAATGAGATGATCGAGCAGCGAATCGAATTTAAACGCCCGTTCAAATCCGTAAGTAAAGTCTGGTGGGAATTCGAACGTACAGATAACGGCACCACTCGGGTGCATTGGAACATGGCGGGAAAAATGCCATTTCTGTTCCGGTTCATGGCAAAGAAGATGCCGAACTACATCAGTAAAGACTACGACACCGGGCTTTATATGTTGCGCGGCGAATTAGAAACTGATGCCGAGGTCCCACGAATCTCATTTGAAGGACCGGCTGAAGTACCGAGCCAAACTGCGCTGTCGATTCACTTCGAAGGTCATCTTGAAGAGCTGAAAAAGGCCATGATGGATGGCTTTCCTCGACTGGGCGCCTATGTTGATGAGAACGACTTCTCAGCCACAGGATATCCATTCACCATCTACCACAAGGTCGATCTGAGAAAAATGCATTTCAACTGCGATATGGCATTGCCGGTCCCCAAGGAAACCATATCATCGGAGTTTGAAGTGAAATCCTTTCTAGGCGGCCACTACTATAAGACAACATTGCAGGGCAGCTATGATTTCCTTGAGTTGGCCTGGTATCAGGCCTATGCTCATCTGCAAATGCAGAAAATAAAACCACAGCACAAGGGCGCTTCACTGGAAGTCTATGAAAACGACCCCGCCACAGTGAACCATAGCAACGAGATCATCACATCAATCTACATACCGATCAAATAGTCGGGGCATAAAGAACAAAAGGGATGGATAATAGTGGACAGGGACAGAACCGAACTGCCGACACGAGGCTTTCAGGCAGAATTGTTTATATAAATGATTGAACATTAAGTCGCTTACAGCGCTTTAGCCAAATATTTAGCGTCACAATCATGGCACAGGTACTGAATCAACTTCTGCTTTGCAGCTAATACATAAGTTAGAGCAGGTAATTATATAGACTTGTTATGTGATCATCGCAGACCGTTCGAGAAGAAGTTGTAAGCAGCTTTTCCTCAGCGAGGACAGAAGTAGCCATCTACCTGAGTTTAAAAAAGCAACACTTCAGCTATCCATCGGATATTGCCAAATACGCCTTCCATCAGCAGCATTACTATTGAGTAATTTCGTAATTTCATCAGCACTGACAGGCTTGCTGAATAAATAACCCTGAGCTGTCTCACAGCCAAGCTTTTTAAGCACATTAAATTGCTCAGCAGTCTCAACTCCTTCGGCGACAATTCCATGCCCCAGGTTGTGACCAATTTCTATCATGGAGGCAATCAATAGCTGTGTTTTATTATCTGATAGCATGTCACTAATAAAGTACCTGTCAATTTTGATGTAATCTGCAGCAAGATGCTTTAGCGATGCAAAAGAAGAATAGCCTGTTCCAAAATCGTCGATCGCAATTGACACACCGAGATCCTTTAAATCACGGAATACCGAGAGATTTTGCAGGTCTGTTTAAACAACACTCTCTGTGACTTCCAACTCCAGTTCGATTGGATTTATTCCCGTTTCTTCAAGAACACGCTTTATTAGTGAAACAAAACCCTTATCGAGAAAAAGACTTGGGGAAATATTGACGGCCATACGGAACAGGGGAAGGTCAGCTTTTTTATATGCAACAGATTGATTGCACGCTGTTCTCAATGCCCATTCAGTGAGCGGCTTGATCATGCCAATTCTCTCAGCAGTAGCAATGAAGTCAGTTGGAGGAACCTGTCCCAACTGGGGATGATTCCAGCGGGCTAAAGCCTCGACACCTATAATTTCACCGGTGTCGATCTGAATCTGGGGTTGATAAACAAGTGACAACTGTTTTTTTTCAATAGCTTCCCGCAGGGCTTGCTCAACTCGAAACCGATGTTCTGCCTTATGGGTAAGCTCAAGCTTATAGTAAGCGTACTGATTTTTTCCGAGTTCCTTAGCTGAGTAAAGAGAGGTATCTGCCGCTTTTAATATGGCAGTTAGACTGTCTCCATCGTCCGGATAGTGAGCAATCCCAATACTGCAGGCAGGCGTATATTTTCTCGCAGACAGTTCGATTGGTTCTGAAATTGCCTCAAGACAACGCTGTGCGACATGTGCAACCGCATAATCGTCATCCACACCTTTAACAAGAATACAGAACTCATCACCGCTCAGGCGTGCTACATAATCGATTTCACGACTGACATTTTCCAAACGATGAGCAATTTCCTGGAGTAGGAGGTCACCGGCATCATGACCAAGACTGTCATTAACACCTTTGAAGTCATCCAAGTCGATATAGAGGAGGCCAAACCGACTAGCATGCCGCTCACATGCCTTTATGGTCTCTTCAAGGATTTGATAAAAATGTGCACGGCTGGCTAGGCCGGTCAGCTCATCGGTATAGGCTAATTTTCGTATACGCTTTTGGGCCTGGTCCCGCTCCATCACAATCCCGGCAAGCCTTGCTGCAGACTTGAGATCATCCGATTCTTCTACATTCGGAAGTGCCGGGTGATCATAGTACATGCCAAAGGCGCCCAGTACCTTTCCTGAGGAATCTTTAATCGGCTCAGACCAACAGCAACGCAGGCCATACGGGAGGGCTATATGCTTGAGTTTTTCCCACTTGGGGTCCGTTTCGATATTCTCTACAAGAACGCGTTGGCCGGTATAAGTGGAAGTACCACATGAGCCGACACTGGGTCCGTTTTTCAGGCCATGTATCGCATCGCAATACGCCTTTGGTAGGCTCGGCGCCCCTCCATGCATGAGCACTCCATCTTCCAATTCAAGCATGGAACATCGCATTTCAGGATGGCGCCCCTCATACATTAATGCAATCTGATGATAAATCTCCGATGCAGGCTTTCCTGCTGCAATCATTTCCAGGATCTCAGCATTATTTTCTAAGTAAGATTCCGTTTTTTTACGCTCTGTTATATCTACATGGGTCCCCACTAATCGAAGCGCTTTACCATCAGATGTACGATTTACAAGAAATGCACGGGACAGCACCACAACCTCACGGCCATCCTTGTGATGCATACGCATTTCAACTTTATATGAATCTGCTTTTCCAGACAGATGATCTTGGACTGCCTTTAAGACTCTATCCTTGTCCTCCGGATGCACCAGACCTAGCCACGTATCCAGATGATTTTCAAGCTCATCCTCTTCATAGCCGAGCATGCTTTTCCACCGCGGTGAGTAATAGACCTCATTTGTCTCCAGATTCCAGTCCCACAACCCGTCATTTGCCCCTTTCAAAGCAAGAGAAAAACGCTCTTCGCTGAGAGCGCGCTCATATGCAGGCGTTCTTTCTGATCGTAACTGCCAGTTATTGCTTGATATTTTTGACTTTGACTCACTCATGGCTGACAAATACCCAAAACAGTATTTCTACCATTATGCGTAGTACCGCACTATGCATACCAATAAGCTTATTGTGTATTTAGCGGCTAATGATGTAACAAGTTAAGGTGGCGCGCTTCTCCTGCTTGGATCACACTAACCTAATGCATCCAATGAAATAAACAGCAGGACTTTTATTCTCCCTCACTAAAATCCTCTTATCAGAATAGCAAGTTAGACGGGAAACATGATGCATGGACAGCTTTTGCCTGTATAGGCAGATCACCAAATCACAGTAATGGTCCACAAGACGCCAATAAACCGTCGTTAAGCTAGATACACAAATCCACAAGAGGATCCCGCGTGCTGGGCCCTCAACAGCCCAAGGGGGCTTCACACGAAGTCTATGAAAATGGCCCCGCCACGGTGAACCATCCCAACGGGATCATCACATCGATCAAATAGTCAGGGCACAAAGAAAGCAAGGGAAGGATAATGGTGGCCAGGGACAGAATCGAACTGCCGACACGGGGATTTTCAGTCCCCTGCTCTACCGACTGAGCTACCTGGCCTCAGTGAAGAGGGCGTATTAAACCGGGCTTGGCGTGTGGAGTCAAGCCACCGGGATGCGGTTGGCTTGCTATTGTGGCCGGAAGTCAGGGGGTGGGGCTGATCCTTCACCGAAGAAGAACTGCTCCATCTGGTCTTCCAGAAATTTGCGTGCTTTGGGGTCCACCGGGCTGAGGCGGTTTTCGTTGATCAGCATGGTCTGGTGCCGCAGCCACTCTTGCCAGGCCTCTTTGGAGACATTATCGAAGATCCGTTGCCCCAATTCACCCGGATAGGGCATACGCTCCAGTCCTTCGGCCTCTCGTTTCAATCTGACACAGTTTACAGTTCGGCTCATGGGGCCTCCGTCGTTGTTTCATCGTCGCTTGCCAGCTCCTGCAGAATGCGCTTGACCGGTGCGGCCAGGCCTCTGCTATCGGGCTGGGAGAGGTTATACCAGACCCTGTTGCCTGCATCCATGAGGTACTGATTGGGGTTTTTCACCCATACCCTCACGGGTGAGATTTCGAGATGAAAATGGGTGAAGCTGTGCCGCCTCATCGGGAGTTCCTGTTCCCAACCGATGTCGATACTGAGATATTGCCTGCACCAGGTCGACAGCGGCATGTCCGGCGGGCACTCCGGCAGGCTCCAGAGTCCTCCCCATACCCCAGTGGGAGGACGCTGCTCCAATAACACCGCGCCCGCGTCATCAGTCAGAATCACCATCTGAGCGGCCTTAACCGGTAGTTCACGTCTTGGCCTCGCTTGTGGGTAGGCAGACGGATCGCCCTGCTCATACGCCGCACAGGAATAGGCCAAAGGACACTGCCGGCAGGACAGTTTGCCACGGGTGCAGACCATAGAACCCAGATCCATCATAGCCTGGTTGTATTCACCACAGTGCTTTTTGGGTGTTAGCGCTTCGCTCAAAGTCCACAGCTGATTAAGCACCTCACGCTTGCCCGGCCAGCCTTCGATTGCAAAATGGCGGGCCAGTACTCGTTTTACGTTACCGTCGAGAATGGCGGCGTGCTGACCACAGGCGAGGGAGCGTATGGCCCCCGCCGTGGAACGACCGATTCCCGGCAGCGACTCTAAGTCTGCCTGGCTTGTGGGAAACTCCCCCTGAAACACTTGCATTATGGTGAGTGCACAACGATGCAGGTTACGCGCCCTGGCATAGTAACCAAGCCCCGACCAGTGATGGAGAACCTCGTCGATGGATGCCTTGGCGAGGGCGTCAAGATTGGGGAATGATTGGAGAAAGCGCTGAAAATAGGGGATTACCGTTGCTACCTGAGTCTGCTGCAGCATGATCTCCGAGACCCAGACCCGATAGGGATCTTGAGTCTGTTGCCAGGGCAGATCCTTGCGTCCGTGCCCGTCAAACCAATTCAGCACCCGCCGTGTGAAGAGCGCCTCATTCAAGTCAATTGCAGACTCACTGACAGGTGTTGAGCAGGTTGATGGCGTTGCCCGCATTAAAAGAGTTTTTTGAACTTACCCTTGAGCTTATCCTTCAGATCTTCTGGCACCTTCTCTTCCAACTTCTCTTCCAGCTTGGTATCGACCTTCTCCTTGAGCTTGGCTTTCTGTTGCTCTGCCAGCACTTTAGCCAGCTGAATACTGAATCGGGGATTACTCCAGCTCCCCTCAATCCTGACAGGGATTGGCACACCAACAAGCTCTTCCATACCCTCTCCACCCTGGCCCTTAGGGGTATTCACGATAACCGGCCGAATGGTGTAGTCCAGGCTCTCCTGGACCAGATTGGCTTTGCCATTCCCTTCCACGCGCAGGTAGGGGGATAGCGCCAATAGGCGTTGATTGTTAACCAGGCCATTGACGATAGTGGCGCTCCCGGTGAGTTCGGAGAAATCGGTCTGCTCGGGCTCGTTGGAAATCGCAACCGCCTCACCCGAGAGCTTCGCTTTTGTCTCGCGAATCATCTTTGGCAGATTGAAGCCCTTGACCGCACCATCCCTGAAATCGAATGACATCTTACCGTTCAGCCCCTTCTTGAGCTGGTTGATGGTGGCACCCCTGCTGGTCATATTAAGATCCAGACTGCCGCTACCCAGTAACTTATCATCACCGGTAAGATCCAGCAGCAGTGGACCGGCAAGGATTCTCGAGAGTTTCTGAGTCGCCTTCAAGGTTGGTGTTTTTCCGCTGACGTCGAGTTCCAATGTCCCCTTCTGCAGGCCATCGTAGAAACGACCGATCTGCTGATCCACGGTCAGTTTGCCATCACGACTGCGGATCTTCAGCTGGACTGCCTCTGCGAGAAGCTGATTGATGGTCAAACTGTCGATCAGCATTTTCCCATCCACCCTCAACTGTCGCAGGGTATCTACCGGAAAGAGTTCCTCGTTACCCGCAGCACCCCCATTACTCCGGCTTCTTGCAGGCCCACTACCCTCACGGGTGGGTGGCAGGTAACGATCGACATTAAGGGCATCTAAGTCGAGTGAAAAGAGATAGGTCGGCTTGGCAAAGTGAGCCAGTTCGAAATCACCCTTTGCCGTGGTTTGATCCAGCTTCACTATCAGTTGCTTAAGTGCCAGATGATCAGCGCCGGCATCGATGTTGGCAGAGAGTTCGAATGATTCCAGCACACTCGGGTCTGCCGTCTCGGGAACCGGCAGACCGAAGGTATCCATCCACTCACGGGGACTGAACTTCGCCAGTTTAAACTGGCCCGCTAATATGGGATTACTCTGGATCTGCATGCCCTGCAATTCGCCACTCAAGGCGAGCGCCCCGGAAGTCACACTAAGTTCCTTCACATCCAGCGCATCGTTGACCTGATCAAAACGGATATCCGCCTGGACCTGTGCACTAATCCCGTTTTCGGGTAATCCCTCTCCAGTGATATCTGACTTCAGATCGAGATCGTTGAGCGTGATTGTCTTCGTCTTATCATCGATCATCATCCGCCCGGTCAGTTCAAGCACGCCCTTCATCACAGGCTTGCGACTCTCCAGGCTCGTACCGAAACTGATATCGACAGAGCGTCCGGGAGCAATTTCACCGGTTTCCAGATTGAGATTCGCCACCTCATAGCGCTCTCCGGTGGAGAGATCATCCCAGACGATACGGGCATCCGTGATGGTCACGCCGCCGATGGAGACCGCCATCATGCCGCCATCACCCGGAGGTGAATCTGCATCCAGGTCACTCTCTTCTGATGACGACTTCTTTCCCACCATATCGTCCCAGTTTGTCGTTCCGTCTTTGGATTTGGCCAGATTGAGTGTCAATCCATCAATCTGCACGGTATCCGCCTCCAGTACCTGCTTGAAAAGCAGAGGAATCATATTGACCCTAACCTGGGCATGCTTGACTGCGGCGAAGTTATCTCCTTCGAAACCAGCTGCGTTGCTGAGACTCAGCCCATTCAACTCAAGGGCAAAACGAGGGAAGACCGAAAGCCCGATATCACCAGCAATACCAAGATCCCTACCGGTTGCTTTCTGCACCTCTGCGATGATCCTCTCCTTATGATCATTCAGGTCCACAAACATGGGCACCAGAATGATGGCGGCAACAATCAGGACCACCAGCATCCCGAAGAGCCAGCCAAGCACCTTGAAAATTTTACCCATCACAAGCTCCCTATATCTTCTTTCACGCGTGGTGTTGCACAATTCCAACATATTTCAAAACCGGGATCGATACTCTCTCCGCAGACAGTACATCGCCATGTGGATGAACCCTGCTCACTCCGGTTTTCCTCGAAAGCCTCTATCAGCCATCTGCCATGGTTATACTGCTCCTCCTTCACCACCCAGAGTGCAGGAAATATATTCGCTGGCAGCTCACCGGCCCCGCCACTCAGAAAATCACCCAGGAGGACGGTTGCCACACCATGCTCCTGCAGGTAGTCCTTCAGCATCTGGGCTTCCACCCGATCCACAGCTTCGTATAGTTTTCGCATCAACCCGTCTTGCGCTCTTGCCCGATCATCAGCGGACATACCCCCTATGATGACACATCTAACCCCCACGGGTTCCCGCATAAAACGTAAACAATTGAGCCGGTAATCAGCTATCCCACTTATAGCCTGTCTTTTTTGCAGCGCCCGGAAAGCGGTAAGTACTTCTACCACTACTTACCGAGTTGCCCACCAACCGTTTTCCATGTGCCATCCTCCATCTGACAGAATCGGTAAGTCCCACCGCCATTCACACCACCGGCAAAATTTCTGATCACCAGATCCCGACAGGTTTTTCCATCCACCTCCAGTGTTGAGATCGGTGTCAGGGAGCCGTAATGATCCGAGCTTTCGTTATTCCATCTGACCGTTTCGCCATTGGGTTTCTCCTTCAGCGCCTTACCCGCTGCCTGGCGGATCATCTCCCAGTCCTGTGTAGTAAAGTATTTGACCGGAGAAAATTCCAGCCATTTGAGATTGAGTGCCTGGGCATCAGACACAAACAGGGCCAATGCGAATACTATAGAGAGAAATGACTTAACACCCATTACGGCACCACCACCTATAAAGACTCATCCGATACTGGCAGTATATCCTAATGATTCGATGACCGAACCTGGTTGATACTGGTAGAAAATCCCACACAAGGTTAGCGTAATGTCATGCAACACCAAGTATCCCGGATTGGACTACAGTTGGAGCGGAGGGGAAGAGAACAACCATGATCAGATTTATACATTGCATAAAATCCGGGGCCGGAGTTTCCTCAGAGGCTTTTCGTAAATTCTGGCAGGGGCCAGAACTCAATCAGCTTCTCTCCGAATTCACCGTACAGGCCGGCGCGTGCCGCATCAGCAAAAATCTCACCCTTGACGTGAGTGCCAATAATCAGTTGAGAGAAGACCGTGGAGCAGAAGAGCCCTATGACGCCATCCTCGAGATCTGGTTCGATAATGCCGCTTCGCTTATGCAGATAACGGAAAAGCATGACGTGCAACAATTATTCAAGCGTATGGAGACACTCCAGGCATCCTACATCGATTTCCACACTTCCAAACGCTTCTTTACCGAATGGAACGAAGATTAATCAGCCAACGTCATGAACCGGCAAACAACAGCGAGATATACCCACCAATGCTCACCAGAAGACATCTGATCCTATTTGTTTTATCCACCCTTCCGGTATCCGCAGTCGCAGAGAAGGGCCGCTCCATCATGTTTGAACCACCTGAGAACATGCTCGATACACCAGCCCAATCGGAAACTCAATCTCAAGGGGAGAAGTGTCAGGACCTATTGCGCAAGATTGAAGAGCTCAAGGGAAAACCACAAAGAAAGCATGCTGCCATGACACGCTACGACCAAGAGTGTGCCACCACGCCTTAGCAGCAGATCGTACACATCTGATCGGCTATAGCTTGCAGTAGAACACCAAGAAGATGGAGCGGGTAGCGGGAGTCGAACCCGCCTCACTAGCTTGGGAAGCTAGGGTAATACCGATATACGATACCCGCGTGAGCGTTGCATTCTAGGTTAGGGCAGCCAAACTGCGCAAGGGTGAGTGCCGCTTAAACAAGACCGTCATCGTAGAGCGAATTGACTGCCTCTCTATGGTGCTCTAACACCTTCGGCCGTTTCACCTTCAAGGTTGGTGTGAGGAGCCCATTTTCTATAGTCCAGGGCTCTAGTAGCAAAGAAACCCGGCGTATCTTTGCGTAACCGGGAAAATCTTTCAGTTTAGACCTGATTCTCTTCAGGACCTCACTCTCAAGTCGGTCATTTTGCAGGCTCCCATCGCTGGAGGGATCGAGTTCATACTCCAGCGCCAGACCATTCCATAGATCAGGATTGAGCACCACCAGCGCACCCAGGTAGGGCTTCCCTTCACCCACCACCATCACCTGCTCCACCATCGGGTCGAGAGCGATGGCCATCTCCATGTCCGAGGGCGGAATCTTCTCACCATTGGAGAGCACCAGGATATCCTTGATACGTCCGGTGATGTGGATATGCGCATCCTCATCGATACGCGCTTGATCCCCGGTATGCAGCCAGCCATCCCGATCGATCATGGCAGCCGTGGCGGCATGATTGTTCCAATACCCGAGCATCATGCCAGGCGTTTTGACCAGCAGTTCATCATCATCACCAATTTTGACCTCGACCCCGCGCAAGGCCAATCCAACACTCTCCGGCTTGATGTTGTCTAGCGGATTGACACTGATCACCGGGCTGGTCTCCGTCAATCCGTACCCCTGCAGCATCGGCAGTCCCAGGCCCAAAAAAACCCGCGCGATCTCCGGCGAGATTGCGGCGCCACCACTGACCGCAACGCGCAGTCTGCCACCAAGTTTATCGAGTATCTTACCCGACACCAGTTTATGCAGCAGAGGATGAATCAATAGTCCCGGGAACCAACCCCTGCGTCCCATGCGATATTCGAACTCCTTGAAACCCACTTTCAGCGCCAGACGAAACAACATGCGGGCGATAGCCGATTTGTTCTTCAATTGCTCCTGCACCCGCGCGTACACCCGCTCAAAAATTCGCGGTACGGCAATGATGGCGGTTGGCTTGATAGTTTGCAGATCTTCGGCCAGTTGCGGGACGGAACGGGCAAAGCCGACAGTAGAGCCTGCCATGACCGGCAAATAGTAACCAGCCGTCCGCTCTAACGTATGAGAGAGAGGTAGGAATGAGAGAAAGCTGTCCTGTGTGTAGCAATCGACCACGGTCAGCGACGCATGGGCTATTGAGAGCATATTCCGATGGCTCAGCATGACACCTTTGGGCTTACCTGTGGTTCCCGAGGTATAGACAATGGATGCCAGACTATTCGGATCAGCTCTACGTTGCACCAAAGGTTCTCCCTTGGCAGGCAACCAGCGCTTCGCCTCTCTGACGATCTCTTCATCTCCGGGTTTCAGGGGAGTTTTACTTTCCAGTACCACAACCCGCTGCAGACTGGGCAGATCACTCACTGCCTCCTGCATACGATTCCAGCGCCCTGTGTCCTGTACCAGCAGCAACTTGACTGCGGCATCCCGCAGAATATAGGCGATAGCCTCCGCCCGATCATCGGTATACAGCGGCACCACGACCAACCCCAGGGATAGCGCTGCTTGATCGAACATCACCCACTCGGGGCAGTTTCTCAACAGAATCGCTACCCGATCACCAGACTCAAGGGCCTCTTCGGAGAGAGCCTGCCGCCAGCATGCAACCTGTCGTTCCATATCGCCCCAAGTCAGCTCATACCACTGCTTGTGCTCGCGATCATAGTTACGGTAGGCAATACCGTCAGGCGTGCGCTTGACCCGCTGATAGAAAAGTCCATCCAGCGTGCCTGCCTGCTCTAAAGGTATTAAATCTTCATTCCACTGCCCCACTGCACCCTCCGCTTGACCCTGCGGCGCCTTCGTCGTGGGTCATTATTCTTCAATTTTCACTCTGCATACTTTGTCGATCACAGTTGTTGTAGAATCCATGCTCTGACTGCTTCCACACAGAGATCGGATAAAGATGCAGATTTACTTAAACGGCGAGGAAAAGCAAATTCCCGCAAATCTGGATATGGCGGGCCTGATAGGACTGCTTGAACTGACCGGCCAGCGTATCGCGGTAGAGGTTAACGAGGAGCTGGTGCCACGCAGCAGCTTCGAGGGCCACCCAATCAAGGCCAATGACCGGGTGGAGATTATCCATGCCGTCGGTGGCGGCTGAACAGACGCCAGCAACCCCACTTAATAATCAATTTCCTAAAACGGACATAGACAGATCGATGCCAAACGAGATTCATAACGACAGCTTCAGCGTCGCCGGACGCGAATTCACCTCCCGCCTGCTTGTTGGGACTGGTAAATATAAAGATATGCAGGAGACCCGAGACGCCATCGATACCAGCGGTGCTGAGATCGTCACCATCGCGGTACGTCGCACCAATATCGGCCAGAACAAGGACGAACCCAATATCCTTGAGGTCCTGCCGCCAAGTGAATTCACCTACCTGCCCAACACGGCCGGCTGCTTCGATGCTCAGACGGCGGTTCGAACCTGCCGCCTGGCCCGTGAGCTGCTGGACGGTCATAACCTGGTAAAACTGGAAGTATTGGGTGACGAAAAGACCCTCTTCCCCGACGTGGTACAGACCCTGCAAGCGGCCGAAGAGCTGATCAACGATGGCTTCGATGTGATGGTCTACACCAACGACGACCCGATCATGGCAAAGCGATTGGAAGAGATGGGTTGCGTTGCCGTGATGCCGCTGGCCGCACCCATCGGTTCCGGCCTGGGCATCCGCAACCGGCTTAACATCCGCACCATTGTCGAAAATGCCAAGGTGCCGATTCTGGTCGATGCCGGCGTAGGTACCGCGTCCGATGCTGCCGTAGCAATGGAGCTGGGTTGCGACGGCGTACTGATGAACACCGCAATCGCCGCCGCGCAGAACCCGGTACTGATGGCCTCAGCCATGAAGAAAGCGATCCAGGCCGGACGCGAAGCCTATCTGGCTGGTCGCATGCCGGCCAAACGCTTTGCTTCAGCCTCATCACCGGTGGATGGCCTCTTCTTCTGAACGAGCAATCCCAAGAAAATCAGCGCCGCCCTATCCGTAGCTATGTCCTGCGTCAGGGCCGCGTGACTGAAGCTCAGCAGCGGGCATTCGATACGCTCTGGCCTCGCTATGGTTTAACCCTGGATGACAAGCTGCTCGACTTTGCCGCCATCTACGGCAATACCAATCCAGTCACCCTCGAGATCGGCTTTGGCAATGGCGAAACCCTGGCCCAACTGGCACAGCGACATTCTGAGCAAAACTATCTGGGTGTCGAGGTGCACAGTCCGGGCGTCGGCCATCTGATGATCAAACTGGCAGAGCATGAGAGTGACAACGTGCGCATCCTGCAGACAGACGCCATGATGCTGCTGCGCAATCATCTGCCTGCGGCTAGTCTTGAGCGTGTATTGCTCTACTTCCCTGATCCCTGGCCCAAGAAACGTCATCACAAACGGCGTATCGTACGGCCTGAGTTTGCCGATCTACTCCATCGAACATTGAAACCCGGCGGTGTACTCCATATGGCGACTGACTGGGAAAACTATGCCCATCACATGATGGAGGTACTCACTGCACACCAGGGCTTTCGCAATCAGGCCGCTGCAGGACAGTTTTCACCTCGCCCGGCATCACGTCCGCTGACCAAGTTCGAACAGCGCGGCCAACGGCTTGGGCATGGTGTGTGGGATCTCTTTTTTGAGCGCACGAAATAGTGGCCAACCTGGTCCTCAAGCAGTTTGCCACACCGTTGCTGGACCCATTTAATTTGGAGCTCGCACCTGGCGAGTGCGTGACCATCAGCGGCCCATCCGGCAGCGGCAAGTCACGACTGCTGCGCGCCATTGCTGATCTCGATCCTCATGATGGAGAAGCTTGGTGCGGTGATACCGCACAACACAGCATCACCGCTCCAGCCTGGCGCCGCCGGGTCGGTTTATTACCGGCGGAAAGCGCCTGGTGGAGTGACCGGGTCAGTGACCATTTCCCAAAGCTTGACGGAGAGATACTCGAACGTCTCGATCTACCTGCCGAGACTGGTGACTGGCAAGTCAATAGACTCTCAAGCGGAGAACGGCAGCGTCTTGCCTTACTCCGCCTGCTGTCCAATCAACCGGATGTGCTGCTGTTGGATGAGCCTACCGCCAATCTGGACAAGGCCAATATCGATCGTGCCGAAAGCATCATTGCGCAGTGGCGCAAAGCTCATCAAACCGCCGTACTCTGGGTCACTCACGACCCCGAACAGCAACACCGTGTCGGCTCCAGCTCATTGGTGATCGAAAATCGGCAACTGGTAAAATCATGGAGCTGATCAGGCTGACACCCCTTGATCTTGCGCTTGCCGCGTTATTGGTACTTGCGTTGGCGCTGCTCTCACTCAAGCTCTCATTGGGTATAGGACAACGACTGCTGATTGCCGCACTGCGCACGGTGGTACAACTGAGTCTGCTCGGTCTGGTGCTGAAATTTCTCTTTGTCCAGTCCCATCCGATGCTGATCGCTGCACTTGCCCTGTTCATGCTGGTAGTGGCCGGCTACGAAGTGATGGCACGGCAGCAGCGCCGCTTTATCGGCGCCTGGGGAATGGGTGTGGGGACCCTCTCCATGTTCATCTCCTCTTTCACCGTCACCCTGATTGCACTGACCGTGATCGTACAGGCCGAGCCCTGGTACTCGGTACAGTACACCATCCCCCTGCTCGGCATGCTGCTGGGCAACACCATGTCGGGCATCGCCATCGCGCTTGATAATCTCACCCAGAGCGCCTGGCAGCAGCAGCGTGAGATCGAGGGCCGTCTGATGCTCGGCCATACTTGGGAAGAGGCAATCCGCATGATTCGCCGCAACGCCCTGCGTAGCGGGCTCATCCCCATCATTAATGCAATGGCCGCAGCAGGTGTGGTCAGCCTGCCCGGCATGATGACAGGACAGATCCTTGCGGGCAGCCCCCCCTTCGAGGCCGCAAAGTATCAGATCCTGATCATGCTGCTGATTGCTGCCGGTACCGGCTTTGGTGCCAGTGCTGCCGTGTGGATCGGTTCACGACGCCTCTTCGATGAAAGGGAGCGTCTGCGCCTCGACCGCCTGAGTCCAGCGAAACCTGAATAGCCTCTGGCCAGGCTCTCCATGGCTCCATGCGCTGACGCCGCACTCAGAGAATAGAGATAGGATGGGCGCGCAGTACCGAAAGGGAATCTCACAAATCTTACCGTTATGCCTGACCGCTTCCCTTCCCCCTCATCAACTTGATCGCCAGAAGAATCAGTCCCGAACCGTGAAAAACCAAGTCGAAGATATCGAGCGGACGCTGAAGGGTGCCGTCACCCAGCATCTTGAGTTTCTCTAAAAGATGAGGCTCCGGCACGAAGGGCGCGAGCGCCAGAAAAGCTGCTGGTAACGCGATCATGTGTAGCGGGATTTTATCTAGCCAGTTAAACATATTCATCCGTCCAAGCTGTACTGAACTGGGTTAAAAATAACATGGCACGTGTCAACTAATGTACCCCGTCATCCAGCAAACACTCTGGACAATTTATGCGATAGCGATCAACGTCCGCCCGACTGAAGCAACAGGCTATGATCGTTTCAAAAGCATCGACATGACGCCGCATGACATCAATTGCCAGCTCAACGGCTAGCGCTTTGGGATAGCCGTAGACACCGGTACTGATCGCCGGAAAGGCAATCGAACCTATACGATTCTCCAGTGCGAGTCTGAATGAATTGTCATAGCAAGCACGCAGTAACTCAGGTTCGCCTCGATCACCACCCTGCCAAACGGGACCTACGGTATGAATGACCCATTGTGCCGCTAGATCGAACGCCGGTGTTATCCGGGCTTCCCCGGTTGAGCAACCACCGAGGGTTCTGCAGTGCTCCAGCAGTCGCGGACCCGCAGCCCGATGAATCGCCCCATCCACACCACCCCCACCAAGCAGGCTGGAATTGGCGGCATTGACGATAGCGTCGACTTTCAGCCGGGTGATATCTCCCGTTACAATGCTTATCTGTCCCACTACAAGCCTCCAAGCCCCAAACCACGAGATGTCATACTCCACCCTGAATCTGTTGCTCGCCTTGATGATGTTGATCTGGTTCTGGCGAGACAGCCTCAAAGTCCGGGAAATTGCTACCAGAATAAGCCGCAAAGCCTGTGAAAGCTATGGTGTGCAGTTTCTCGATCAAACGGTGGCGTTGCAACGCTTAACGTTACGCTGGGTGCGCAGTGGCTTAAAACTGCGGCGAACGTACCAGTTTGACTACAGCCTGGAAGGACAGGGACGCCGAACCGGTTATTTGGTGATGATGGGTAACCAGCATGTCAGTCTGCATCTTGATCTGCCGGAACCTAACCAACTGGATGAGTGAAGCGCACGCCGACTAGAAGTGCTATTTGACCACCTTGAGAGACGGACGCCCGCTCGGCTTGTTCGGTTCCGGATCATCATCCGGCCCGTCACCATTGACGGCATCTTCGTCGGGGAACAGCATACCCTGACCATTTTCTTTGGCGTAGATGCCTTGCACGGCTGCAGGGGGCACAAGAATCTCTTCCGCTACGCCACCAAAACGAGCACTGAAAGTGATCCACTCATTGCCCAACTCCAGACTGGAGACTGCTGAGGGGTCGATATTGAGGACGATACGCCCGTCCTCGACGAACTTCCCAGGCACCACGGTACCACTATGTTCAGCGTTGACTAGTAGATACGGCGTTTGCCCGTTATCCACCAACCAATCATAAAGTGCCCTGATCAGGTAGGGACGATTGGAAGTCATATTGGCGAAGGCACTCATGGTCAAAGTAACTCAAAACTAACCACGCATCTCCCTTTCAGCTTCGGAAAGGCTCTGCTGGAATGACTCACGTTCAAACAGGGTTTTAGCGTAGCTGTGCAGGCCTTTGGCACTGGCCGGTATCTCCACACCAAGCTCAGGCAGACGCCAGAGTAGTGGCGCAATCGCACAATCCACCAGGGTGAACTCTTCGTTCATGAAGAATGGCTTTGCCCCAAAAACTGGTGCGGTGGAGATTAGACTTTCCCGTAGCTCTTTGCGCGCCTTGGCCGCCTCTTTTTTACCGGTAAGAATGATATCCATCAGACGGTACCAGTCATGCTCCACACGATACAGAAGCAGACGGGAGGTAGAGCGGGAGACAGGATCGACCGGTAACAGTGGAGGGTGAGGAAAACGCTCATCCAGATATTCCATGATGATGCGCGACTCATAGAGTTTCAGATCCCGGTCGACCAGCGTCGGTAGCGTACCGTAAGGATTCAACTCCATCAGCGCTTCGGGCATGTTCAGGGGATCGATATCCTCGACTTCATAGGTGATGTTCTTTTCGGCCAATACCAATCTGACCCGATGGCAATAGGGATTCACGGGATCCGAATAGAGCGTCATCACTGAACGTTTGTTGGAAACTGCCGCCATTTACTTAAGCCTCTCCCCAAATAGTCCGTTGCCACGGATTGTTAACCGCAGACCGACGGACAAAGTCATGGAACGAAAAAAGGCGCACAGTATAACGCAACTGTGCGCCTTTTTGTGAGATCAGGCGAAAAGCCTTTTAATGCACGTCTTTCCAGTACTCTTTCTTGAGTAGATAGGCAAAAACGAAGAAGACCGCGATAAAGAGCAGTACCCAGACACCCAAGCGCCTGCGCTCCATCTGAATCGGCTCACCGATGTAGCTCAGGAAAGCAGTCAGATCACGTGCCACCTGGTCATACGCCTCGGGACTGAGGGTACCCGGCGTCACTGGCTCGAAGTGATCGAAAACCTGAACATCGTTCCCCGCAGAATCCTTTTCGGTTTTGAACACAGCCTTCTGTGCGCCCTGCAAATCCCACAGGACATGGGGCATGCCTACATCGGGAAAAACGATGTTGTTGACGCCGAAGGGCCGTTTTTCATCCAGGTAAAAGCTACGCAGATAGGTATAGATCCAGTCCACCCCGCGTGCACGTGAGATGACACTCAGATCGGGTGGAGGACTGCCAAACCACTCTGTTGCCTTATCTGCCGTCATAGCGATGTTCATGGTGTCACCGATCTTGTCGGTGGTGAACATCAGGTTATTGATCACCTCTTCATCAGTCAGACCCAGATCCTTAGCCATACGATTGTAGCGCTGGAACTTGGCTGAGTGACAACTCAGGCAGTAGTTCATGAAGTATTTGGCGCCGCGTTGCAGCGAGGCCTGATCACCCAGATCGATATCTGCATCGTCCAGATGCGCACCGCCACCTGCGGCCAATCCAAGCATGGGGGCCGCGGCTAATAGGATTACGACAATCAGCTTTTTCATTCGGTCACCCTCTCAGGCACAGGTTTGGTCTTGTCCATTTTGCTGTAGATCGGCATCAGCAGGAAGAAAGCAAAGTAGTAAAAGGTGCCGATCTGTGCCATCAGCTTATACAAGTCGGTGGTCGGCTGGGTACCCAAAAAGCCCAACACGAAAAAGTCGATCACGAACAGCCACAGCATGATTTTATAAAGCATGCCTTTGTAGCGCATCGACTTAACCGGACTACGGTCCAGCCAGGGCAGAAAGAACATGATCAGGATCGAGGCAAACATCGCCACCACACCAGGGAAGGCAGAACCCGCAATCGAGGGCACCGCCCGCAAGATGGCGTAGAATGGCGTGAAGTACCAGACCGGCGCGATATGATCAGGCGTCTTCAACGGATTGGCTGGCTCGAAGTTGGGATGTTCAATAAAGTAGCCGCCCATCTCCGGCGCAAAGAAGACCACTGCCGCGAAGAGAAACAGAAAACCTGCAACACCCGCGATATCTTTCACCGAGTAGTAAGGATGGAAGGGAATGCCGTCGGCCGGAGCGTTGTCGTCCCACCTATTGCCCTTAGGCCCCTTCTTGATCTCGATACCATCCGGGTTGTTGGATCCCACCTTGTGAAGCGCAATGATATGCACGAAAACCAGAGCTGCCAACACAAAAGGCAGCAGGAAGTGCAGGGCAAAGAAGCGGTTGAGCGTAGCGTCGGAAATCACGTAGTCACCACGCACCCAGACACCCAGATCGGGACCGATCACCGGCACTGCGGAGAACAGATTGACGATAACCTGCGCCCCCCAATAGGACATCTGTCCCCAGGGCAGAAGATAACCAAAGAAGGCCGTGGCCATCATCGCCAGATAGATGATGACACCAATAATCCACAGCAACTCACGGGGTTTACGATGGGAACCGTACATCAATCCACGGAACATGTGCAGATAGATGACGATAAAAAAGGCAGAGGCACCCGTTGAGTGCATATACCGGATCAGCCATCCCCAATCCACATCACGCATGATGTATTCGACCGACCCGAAGGCAAGCTCCGCATCTGGCTTATAGCTCATCGCCAACCAGACACCGGTCAGGATCTGGATCACCAGAACCAGCATGGCCAGCGAACCCATAAAGTACCAGAAATTGAAGTTCTTCGGCGCATAATACTGGGCCAGATGCTCGTTCCAGACCTTGGTCATGGGATAGCGATCGTCGATCCAGCCCATAAAATTCTTCATCATACTCATCAGGCTGCACCTCCATCGGTACCGATCAGGATCTTGCTGTCGGAGAGATACTGGTAGGGGGGAATTTCCAGGTTCGTCGGTGCAGGCACGCCGGCGTACACTCGACCGGCCAGGTCAAAGCGGGAGCCATGACAGGGACAGAAGAAACCGCCTTTCCACTCAGCACCCAGATCCGCAGGAGCCACTTCCGGACGATAAGTGGGTGAGCAACCCAGATGTGTGCAGATGCCGACAGCCACCAAATACTTTTCCTTGATGGAGCGAGTCGGGTTTTTACAGTAATCCGGCTGCTGACTTGTCTGATCAGAAGCAGGATCGGCCAACTGACCGTCAAGCGATGAAAGATCGCTGAGATTCTGCTCAGTACGGCTGACAATCCAGACCGGCTTGCCACGCCACTTCACGCGCATCAACTGACCCGGCTCCAGTTTGCTGATATCGGCCTCAACCGGCGCACCGGCAGCCTTGGCCTTTTCACTCGGCGCCCAGGCGGCAAGGAAAGGATAGATCGCGAAGCCGGCACCGACTGCCCCGACCGCACTGGTAGCCAGCGTAAGCGTACGCCGCTTTTTTAAATCAACGCCATCTGCGCTCATACTCAAGAACTCCCCGGGGTACTCGATGAGTTGCCAAAGGCGGCCAAACCGGTCCATCAGCAGCCCTTCTTTTCAGGACATTAGAATATACTAAGAAACCACAAAGATTAACCGCGCATTTTGCATATTGAGGGCAGACAGGTCAAGGCGAATAGTATATTTTCTGGCTGATCCTGGGTATAAGGCTGGCTAAAAACCTGGAGATGACAACTTCGCAATCAGACCGGATTCTCGATATCCACAAAGCGATATGCCAAACCAAATTGCTCAGCCAGATGCTGCCCCAAAGCCTGCACACCAAATCTTTCTGTCGCATGATGACCTGCGGCAAAATAGTCCACAGCCATTTCCCGCGCCATGTGTACCGTAGGTTCTGATATCTCACCGGAGATAAAGGCATCCAGTCCCATGGCTGCCGCCGTTTCAAGATAGCTCTGAGCCGCACCGGTACACCAACCGATACGCCTGAGTGGACGCTGATGTCCAGGAATGTGCAGTGGCTTGCGCCCGAGTGCCTGGGTAATCCTTTCAGTGAGATCCTCCGGCTGCATGGGCTCAGGAAGTTCTACAGACCAAATTAGCCCGTCCTTCTCTTCAATGGCGACCGCACCCTTAAAACCCAATCGCTTTCCAAGCTGGGCATTGTTTCCATAGACCGTGTGAGCATCCAGAGGCAGATGGTAGGCCAACAGGCTGACCCGTCCATCAATCAGGCTAACGATGCGCCGACCCTTCATACCGCGAATAGGCGCGGGCTCGCCTTTCCAGAAAAATCCGTGGTGCACCAGCAGCAGATCCGCTTTCCATTCACAAGCGGCATCGATCAATGCCTGACAAGCGGTGACACCCACCATCAAACGATTGACCTGACCTCCGGCCTCAATCTGCAAGCCGTTGGGACAGTAGTCTTCGAAGGCATCTACCGCCAATAGTTGGTTGGTGTAAGCCTCAAGCGTCAGAAGATCAATCATGCTATGTTTGCTCAGTATTGAATCCGTTGTTGTAGGTTAAACAATCCGATGCGAATGAGAAAATTCTTTTCCCTTCTCCTAACCGCTCTGACTGCAGGTCTTGCGGGTGCACTGGTGGTCATTTTTCTCGCACCGGACATGCTACAGCCTACGCCACCCGCACCCCAACTCAATACACCGGCAAACGTTACAGGGCTATCCCGAGAGAGCGGTCCTGTTTCCTATGCGGGCGCAGTCAAAAAGGCTGCTCCCTCCGTAGTGAACATCTTTACCGCCAAGATCACCACCGAATCCCAAGCCATGCGTTTCAAGGACCCGCTGCTGCAACACCTGTTCGGTCGCATGCTGCCGGAACAGACACGACAGCGACTGGACACCAGCCTGGGCTCAGGTGTCATCATCACACCGGATGGCTACATGTTGACCAATCACCATGTGATCGATGGCGCCGATGAGATCAAAGTGGTGCTGGCCGATGGCCAGAGCGTCAATGCCAGTCTGGTTGGTTCTGATGCCGATTCCGATGTCGCACTGATGAAGATCGATAGCGACCATCAACTGCCCGCCATCCCCTTTGGCCAATCAGGCGGTCATGAAGTGGGAGACGTGGTACTCGCAATCGGCAACCCTTTTGGTGTCGGGCAGACCGTCACGCAAGGCATTATCAGCGCCACAGGGCGCTCACATCTGGGTATCAGTGCCTTCGAAAACTTTATCCAGACGGACGCCGCCATTAATCCAGGTAATTCTGGGGGTGCCTTGGTCAACGCCAATGGTGAACTCATCGGCATCAACACTGCCATTTTCTCCCAGAGTGGCGGCTCCCTGGGTATTGGGTTCGCCATCCCGATCGACCTGGCAGAGGGGATCATGCAGCAGCTAATCACAACCGGCCACGTGGTCCGCGGCTGGCTCGGCATTCAGGGTCAGAACGTGACGCAGAGACTGGCTGAGGCCTTTGGTCTGCGTGGTACTGAAGGTATTCTTGTCACGGGTGTACTGGAGAATGGCCCTGCCAGCAAAGCTGGCATTCGGCCAGGTGATGTCATTACCCAGATTAACGATGACCAGCCGAGAAACTCTCAGGAGCTGATGCAACTCATTGCCAGCCAACCACCCGGATCAAAACTGACAGTGGGCGGATGGCGAGGTAGCGACGCCTTCTCTCTGGAAGTTATTTCCGGAGAGCGTCCAGTGTCGGAGAAATCAGACCGCTGATGGAAATCAGCTACCAAGGAGGCGAGCTAGCTCACCCCTCAGCAGTTCTTAGTTCGATATTGTAATCCGGGTAATGAACTGGCTCGCTCCCTCAGCCTTTCCTTTGAGGATAATCTGCGGCGCCGGTGTTTTCTGATGGTAACCCCGACTGATCCAGCCCCCTTTAGGATCCTCGCTACCCAGTAAAACCTCAGATTGAAGAGAATCAGGAAAGCTGAACACCAACACCTGTTTGATACCTTCAACCTCAACCCTGTATGTATTCTCATCAGACGGTTTGACGACACAGTACTCCGAAAATTGAAAATTGATTGAGAGGTCGTGCACCTGCGTGCACGCCACATCGTCAATAATCTCGAGCAAACCCTCTTCGCCCTTCAGCCGAACCGTCCTGCGATGGATCACAGGATCCGGCAGGCGAGTATAACCGTCATGGCTGCCGGTAATGACGCTGGCGTCTCCATCAGACTGCCAAGCCTCTAAACGGCTGTTCGCCCGCTTGCCCCAAAGAAAGGCGCCCTGCAGTTCGGATTGATCCTGACCGTCGACCATCAGGGTATTGTGCGAAAAAGTCTTGCGAAAATACTGACGCCATTCGGGATAAGTAAAGTAGTCATAGGTGCCCGGATCGACCAATACATCCCTGCGATCGACACGTAGGGCGATACTCAGGGCATCAGCATGGCCATGAGCCGCAATGGCGCCGTAACCCAGCTCTGCGCAATCGAAGAAAAGACTGATGGCCCCCTCGCCGACCTTGCCGGACTGCAGCAAATGGTAACCCGACTCGGGAAAACTCAGGCTTTCAAGCACAACCGGCTCAGAAACCCCTGACGGCATATTTTCAAACCGTTCTGCAGATGCGCTGCCAAACAACCAAAAGGCCGTCTCAGAAAAAGACTTTGCCTGTGATTTGAAATCTGCTCGATCAAAGAGCATGGCTGCAACACTAAGCAGCGCTTCCACACTCTCAGGACGGTTACCCAAATCGAGCACATAACCGTCATCCCTGTCTCCAAACATAGGGAGATCTTCACCACCTTCCGAGAGTGCAGCAACAAAATCGACCATTTTCTCAATACGGGCCCAGTACTCTGCAGGAAACTCATCCCCAATCCATCGACCCACTAACCCCGAGATGATGTAGAACTGCAGTACAAAGAACTGATACCCGAGGCCATGCTCCTGGATACACCCATCTTCGTAAGTCTGCGCCATGATTTCACGACAGAGAATGGCCTTGGACTCTCGCCGCCAGGCATCCGACTGTTCGAACCGTTGAAAATAGCTTGCGCCCACATAGACACCTGCCGCTTCACCCACCAAGTGATTGTTCGCAGAAGAACCCTTGGAAAATTTTCGTGCCGTCTCCCAGCAGTGCAGAAAGGCGTTTTGTCTGAAGCGAGCGTAGAAATCCTCACTTAAAGCGCCGGAATCCCGAATCAGATCAACCGCCCATACCCAGTTGATCAACCGCACGCCCAGTTCAAGCGGGCTTCGCCAGTTCATGCCGTAACCGAAAGGATTCTGATCCATCCAGGATTCCAGCTGCTGCACCACCGCCTCGGCATAGCGACGCTCACCAGTGGCCCGGTAGGCCCGCGCCAACACAACCAGATGATGATGACGGTTAGGTTCCCACACCAGCTTGCAGTCGCCACTCTGCTTGAAATCACGATAGTCCACACCCTGAATTGGCAAGCGGGGTGTCTCCTTCCCGGCGCCATGATCGTAGTTCCAGTTGATAGGCTCCCCAAGGAACTTATCCTTCAGATCGAAGAATGTTAGATGCCCTGTGACGATCCTGTCTGCGCTGGAAACCAACGCATCCCGCCACTCAGCAACGTCTGTCGGCGTATTATCTCCAGCCCATGCGGCAAGACGGATATCGCTCACACGAAAGCCCGGCAGTTCAGCAATGGGGCCGGCAACAGCGCCTCCGGCATGGGGTAAAAGATTGAGTGGCACCCTTACCCTGTCAAGCTGATCTCTCAGCAGAGATTTAACCCGCCAGGCCACCTCGCCCAACGACATGGCCTGAAGCCGCATGACATACCAACCGATTGACTGCATAAGTCCACCAAGATCTCTGGGGTGAAAAATCAGGAACAATAGGGCAGGTTCACTACCAATATCAACCAGATTCTGAAGAAACCTCCCGTTTTCCCTCTTTATTCGGTATCATTCCCCGTCTTTTCCACGCGATCGACTTTATTCAACACCACCACTCGAAACATCATGGACAAACTGATCATACGGGGCGGAAATCCGCTGTCTGGCGATGTACGAATCGCCGGCGCCAAAAATGCCGCGCTACCCATCCTCGCCGCCACCCTGCTGGCTGACGGTCCCATGCGCGTGGGTAATGTGCCTCATCTGCATGACATCACCACTACCATGGAGCTGCTTGGCGGCATGGGAATCACGCTGGTGGTGGACGAGAAGATGTCCATTGAGGTCAACAGCAACACCATTACCGAGTTCAGCGCCCCATACGAACTGGTCAAGACCATGCGCGCCTCGATTCTGGTGCTCGGCCCTATGTTGGCCCGCTTCGGCCAGGCCGATGTCTCCCTGCCCGGCGGTTGTGCCATCGGTTCCCGTCCGGTCAATCTGCATATTGACGGCCTGCGTGCCATGGGGGCCGACATCGATGTGGAGAACGGCTATATCCGTGCCCGCTGCAAACGCCTGCACGGTGCCCGTATCGTCATGGACCTGGTCACTGTGACAGGTACCGAGAATCTCATGATGGCTGCCGCATTGGCCAAAGGCACGACCCAGATCGAAAACGCCGCCCGCGAACCTGAAGTGGTTGATCTGGCCGACTGCCTCAACTGCATGGGGGCAAAGGTCTACGGTGCGGGTACCCCCACCATCACCATCGAGGGGGTCGATGAACTGAAGGGCACCGATTACAACGTACTGCCCGACCGTATCGAGACCGGCACCTTCATGGTTGCCGCCGCCATGACCCGTGGTAGTATCCGGATCAAGGACACCCGTCCGGAACTGATCGATTCCGTGACGCAAAAGCTGCGGGAGTCAGGTGCCAAGATCGAGGTCGGCGACGACTGGCTCACCCTCGATATGGAAGGCAGGCAACCCCAGGCAGTGGATATCCACACGGCGCCCTATCCCGCCTTCCCCACAGACATGCAGGCCCAGTTCACCGCCCTGAATTCGGTTGCCGAGGGGGTCGGCGTGGTTACCGAAACCATCTTCGAAAACCGCTTCATGCATGTGCAGGAGCTGCAGCGAATGGGCGCCAAGATCAAACTGGAAGGCAATACCGCCATCTGCACAGGCAGTGAACAACTGACCGGCGCACCGGTGATGGCTACCGATCTGCGTGCCTCCGCCAGTCTGGTGCTGGCAGGTCTGGTGGCCGAGGGGGAGACCCTGGTGGACCGTATCTATCACATCGATCGCGGCTACCAGAACATCGAAGAGAAGCTGGCCGGACTCGGTGGTGAGATCCACCGCCTACCCAGTTGAGTACCCGTGACACGGCAAAGCGATAAAACACCCATGAATTTCGACAAACCCATCACCATCGCCCTCTCGAAAGGTCGCATCTTCAAACAGAGCCTGCCTCTGCTGGCCCATGCGGGCATCGTACCGGCGGATGATCCCGAGACCAGTCGCAAGCTGATCCTTGATACCAATCATGAACAGGTAAAGCTGGTCATCATCCGTGCCACCGATGTACCCACCTATGTGGAGTACGGTGCTGCCGACCTGGGTGTAGCCGGTAAAGATGTCCTGCTGGAACATGGAGGCGAGGGGCTCTACGAACCCGTTGATTTGAAAATTGCCCGTTGTCGCATGATGACCGCTGGCTATCCCGATGCCATAAAGAGATCGGGACGCCTGACAGTTGCGACCAAATACGTCAAAAGCGCCCAGCAGTTTTTCGCCGCCAAAGGGGAACAAGTGGAGATCATCAAGCTCTATGGTTCCATGGAGCTGGCCCCCATCGTCGGATTGGCCGATCTCATCGTCGACCTGGTGGAGAGCGGCAACACCCTCAAGGCCAATGGACTGGTGCCGCTGGAGCATATCAGTGATATCAGCTCCAGACTGGTGGTCAACAAGGCCTCCTGGAAGATGAAGCATGGACTGGTGATGCAGTTGATCAATGCCTTCCGCGAGGCAGTCGAGCAGCATCCAAGTTAAGCCCCCAAAGCTGGCCATGAAAAGGCCGCGCACACAAATAGCATGACGTTTGAAACGTGAATATTCAAACGCGTATTGCGAACGCCATGCCACATTGCGTACGCTGTGTTACTAAGCTTTATCACTCCTGAAATTCGAACTTACACCGACATATTTTCAAAAGAGATTGCGACCATGAGCGAGATACGCCAACTCTCAACCACAGACAAAGACTTCCAGCAGCAGCTCGATGCCTTGCTGGCCTGGGAATCGGTCTCTGACACCGCTGTCAACGACACGGTCAATCAGATCATCCGCGACATCCGCGAAAAGGGCGATGCGGCGCTGGTCGATTTCACCAACCGGTTCGACCGCTGGCAGGCTGCCAGTGCCGCCGACCTGGAGATCCCGCTGAGTCGGCTGGAGCAGGCCTGGAAAACCATCCCGCAGGCACAGAGAGACGCACTGGAGCTCTCCGCCAACCGCATCAATGCCTATGCCGAGCATCAGATCATGGACTCCTGGTCCTACACCGAACCCGATGGCACCCTGCTGGGTCAGCAGGTCACACCCCTCGACCGGGTTGGGCTTTATGTGCCCGGTGGCAAGGCCGCCTATCCCTCATCGGTCCTGATGAATGCTGTTCCCGCAAAAGTCGCGGGTGTGGAAGAGCTGATCATGGTGGTGCCCACCCCTGACGGCGAGATGAATGAGCTGGTACTGGCTGCGGCATATGTTTCCAAAGTCGACCGGGTCTTTGCCGTCGGCGGCGCCCAGGCAGTAGCCGCCCTCGCCTACGGCACGGAGAGCGTACCGCCGGTGGACAAGGTCGTCGGTCCCGGCAATATCTACGTGGCCACCGCCAAGCGCGCCGTATTTGGGCAGGTCGGTATCGACATGGTGGCCGGCCCCTCCGAAATTCTCATCATCTGCGACGGCGATACCGATCCCGATTGGATCGCCATGGATCTTTTCTCCCAGGCGGAGCACGATGAAGACGCCCAGTCGATCCTGCTCAGTCCCGATGCGGCTTTTATCGGCAAGGTCACCGCCAGTATCGACAAACTGTTACCGACCATGGAGCGCAAGGAGATCATCGAGACCGCCTTGCGGGTACGGGGTGCATTGATCCATGTGAAAGATATGGACGAAGCCATCGAGGTGGCCAACCACATCGCACCCGAGCATCTCGAACTCTCGGTAGCCGACCCCCAGGCCATGTCCAAACGCATCAAGCATGCAGGTGCCATCTTCATGGGCCGCTATACTGCCGAGGCTATGGGTGACTACTGTGCCGGTCCCAACCACGTGCTGCCCACCTCGCGCACAGCCCGTTTCTCATCGCCCCTGGGGGTCTATGACTTCCAGAAACGATCGAGCCTGATCATGGCCTCACCGGCAGGTGCAGACACACTGGCAAGGACCTCTTCGGTGATGGCGCGTGGCGAAGGGCTTACCGCCCATGCCCGTTCGGCGGAGTACCGTTTCAAGAAATAAGCTAGCCGCCGCTGCATGTCATGATTTGTTGGGCCGACGCAGGTGGCCCAACAACTCCATCATAAAAACAGGTCTCGATTTAAGCACTTCCCCTGCGCTTCTCCGCACATTGCGATATATTCCAATGTCTACTACGAGAGTGACGTATGTAGGTTGGGCCGACACAGGAGGCCCAACACGCCACCACAATAAACAGGAAAGACCCATGAGCCGCTATTGGAGCCCGGTAGTCAATCAACTCTCACCCTACGTACCGGGTGAACAACCGAAGATCGACGACCTGGTGAAACTCAACACCAACGAGAATCCCTACGGACCCTCTCCCCGTGTCATTGAGGCGATCCAAAAAGCGACAGATGAACGTCTGCGGCTCTATCCGGACCCTACGGGGTTACAGTTGCGAGAAACGGTGGCTGACTACCACAGCCTGAAGCCAGAACAGATCTTCATCGGCAACGGCTCGGACGAGGTGCTGGCGCACGCCTTCTTCGCCCTCTTCCGGCACTCGCAACCCCTGCTGTTTCCGGACATCACCTACAGCTTCTATCCGGTCTACTGCGGCCTCTACGGTATCGATTACCGGACGGTTCCACTGGCGGATGATTTCAGCTTGAGGCTGAGTGACTATGATACGGCCAACGGCGGCATCATCTTCCCCAATCCCAATGCGCCCACCGGCCGGCTGCTGCCCCTGAGCGAGATCGAAAGCCTGCTTTCACGCAACACCGACTCCGTGGTGGTTGTCGATGAGGCCTATATCGATTTCGGTGGTGAAAGCGCTGCCCGCCTGATCAACGACTTTCCCAACCTGCTGGTCGTGCAGACGCTCTCCAAATCCCGCTCCCTGGCTGGTCTGCGTATCGGCCTGGCGATGGGAGACAGCGCACTGATCGAAGGTCTGATCCGGGTTAAAGACAGCTTCAACTCCTACCCCATCGACCGGCTTGCCCTGGCCGCATCCGTCGCCTCCTATAAAGACGACGCCTACTTCCGCGAGACCACACAACGGGTGATTGATGACAGGGAATCACTGAATAGGGAACTGGCGGGTATGGGCTTCGAGGTTATTCCCTCTTCGGCCAATTTTATCTTTGTCCGTCATGCAACAAAGGACGCAGACAATCTGGCCGCGGAATTGAGAGAGGCCGGCATCATCGTGCGCCACTTCAAGCAACCGAGAATCGAACAATACCTGCGCATAACCGTCGGCACAGCGGAACAGAATCAGCGACTCATCGAAGCGCTCAACCCGTTGATGTAAGCATTCGTTGGTGCTGGTGCGGCAGAGCCGCACCCTACATCACCTCGTAGGTCTTCCGATCCCGATCCAACCTAAGCCTCGGTATCGGAGGGCAGCGGCTTTGGCAAGCCAGCGATTTTCGCCAGCTGCTTATCCGGACCATGGGGAAACAGCAGATAGAGATGCTTGTCGATGGACCGCCTGTCCTCGATCGGGTCCTTACCCATGTCATCCGCCACCATGCGGATAATCTCTCGAGTCGAGGGCGTGTTCTGCTTATCCAGGTAGAACCCCCTTGCCCTCTGTACCAGCACGCTTCGTTCAGTGGACATCTCCAGCCCTTCGTCAGCCGCCAACTCTGCGGCCACATCCTCATCCCAGTCATCGAGATTAGCGAGAAAACCCTCCTCATCCAGCTCAATGATCTTGCCATTCACGTGAATAGACATCGCTTCTCCTCCCAAAAGCCAGCCCGGATAGTGCGCACCCGGTGTCTATAGTTTTGACACAATCGGGTAAATCTCTACCCCGGAAAAACTGTGGAGACAATGCAGCATAAAGTTTCGATTCTCTGAGGAGCTAAATCCGTTACCAACTTCCCACTCAGTACAAGAGCTCATGTAGGGTGCGGCCCCACCACACCAATGGGAATAATCACCTAAACAGAGGCACACACCAACGTGACTATGCCCTATCTGTCTTCAAGCAATGCTGATGGACAATGGGATGAGATAAAGAGAGGGTGCGGCAGGGCCGCACCCTACGATAGCTGAGGTGAGATGCACGATATAGAAAATTCGTGCTTGCTCATTTGATGAGTGTTGTTGGGCCAATACAGGCGGCCCAACAACCAATGATCAAACAATCAATCCAGCTTGCTGACAATCAGCGAGGCGTTGACCCCGCCGAAACCGAAACCATTACAAAGCGCGTGCTGAGTGGCCTGACTACGCGCCTGGTTCGGCACCAGATCGAGGTCAGCCATGGTCTCATCCACGTTGTCCAGATTGAGAGTGGGTGGCAGCAAGTCATGCATCACTGCCAGTGCAGTAAAGATGCTCTCGATCCCGCCTGCGGCACCCAGCAGGTGACCCGTCGCAGACTTCGTCGAGGAGACCGGTACTTGCCCCGCCTGATCCCCGAATACATTTCTCAAAGATGCAATCTCCGCCCGATCACCCACCGGCGTGGAGGTGGCGTGGGCATTGATGTAACCAATGTCACCCGGCTCCAGCCCGGCCATCGCCAGCGCAGTACGCATGGAGGCGGCAGCACCGGCGCCATCCTCAGGACCTGAGGTGATGTGGTGGGCATCCGCGCTTGTGCCGTAACCGCTGAGTACAGCCAGGGGTTTGGCACCACGGGCCTCGGCATGCTCCAGCGTCTCGATCACCATCAGACCTGAACCTTCACCCATCACGAAACCGTCACGGTCCCGGTCGAAGGGACGGGAGGCCTGTTCCGGCGCCGCATCATTGGTAGAGAGCGCCTTAAGGGCATTGAATCCTGCCAGAGAGAGCGGATCGACGCAGGCCTCGGCACCGCCCACCAGAGCCACTTTGGCCTCGCCGCAGCGGATCATGCGCATCCCGTCACCGATTGCCTGCACGCCGGCAGCACAGGCAGTCACCGGACAACCCATCGGACCCTTGAAACCGAACCGGATAGAGAGATTGCCCGCTGCCATGTTGGCCAGGAAGGCAGGCACCACAAAAGGAGAAATCCGCTTGGGACCCCGACTATCCAGTGTCTTCTGTGCCTGGGTGATGGCAGGAAAACCACCGATACCGGTGGCAATAATAGTCGCCGTGGCCTGCTTATCTGCCTCACTGCTCGGCACCCAACCAGCCTGATCCAGGGCCTCCTGTGCGGCGGCCAGGGCATAGAGGGTGAAGAGATCGATCTTCTTGCGCTCTTTCTTCTCGATCACCGTTTCGGGATCGAATCCCGCTTCTGAATCTTCCTCCACACCGGGTACAAGTCCCGCGATGCGGATGGGGAAATCCTCCACATCGAAGCGGTCGATACGGGCGATACCCGAACGGCCTTCGGTCAGTCGCTGCCAGACTGGCTTGACTCCGCATCCCAGCGGACTGATGATTCCCATTCCAGTGATCACGATGGGCGAATGCATAACTCCTCCAAATTTACTATTGAAGGAAACACTAGCCCGAGCCAAGATATGATCAAGATAATATTTACGACCATCCTGCGTGGAAAACCCTGATGCCATACTCCAAAGCGCACAAGCTCCAATCCAAAGACAGAATCCTGAAATCCGCCACCGAACTGTTCAGCCGTTACGGTTTCGACAAGGTCTCCATCGGCCAGATCATGAAACTCGCGAGGATGACTCATGGCGCCTTCTATGCTCACTTCGAATCGAAAGAGGCGCTCTACAACGCCTCCTTTATCGAAACCCTGAAGCGCAGCCGGGCAGGACGCTTGGTCAAAGGCCCTTTCTCCATCATGCACCTGACCTCCCTGGTTACTGACTATCTCAACCTGCGTGACCCGAAAAAACCCCAGGAACCCGGCCCTGAGGCGATCCTCTTCAACGACATCGGCAGCGACAACGACGAGATCAAGAAGCTCTATGAGAAATCCTACCTCAGCCTCAAGGAGATGCTGGAGACCCGTATCACTGCCCTGAGCAAACTCAACAAGCTCCCCTTCGCGGCAGACAGCGAGACGGTTGCCGAAAAGTCGCGGGCGATCCTGGCCGCACTGGTGGGTGCCGTAGCCATCGCCAAGAGCATTCCCCACGAAGAGGAGCAGCGCAGCATCCTGATGACCGCACAAAAGCAGATCTTCGCCATCCTCGGTGTCAGCGAACACGATCTCCACGACATCTCTGACCAGACGCAAGAGTGCAGCCCGTCATAGGTTAAGACAATCCAGTCAGGAACATCCTAACCATCTGCTATCTGCCTTGTGCTTGATGCCTTTAGCATCCGCTCATCAGAAATAAGATCCTGATACACCCCACATATTTGGCATCAGCACCCAGTTACAGCTAGGATAACGCCCATCGATCACCGGCCACACGGATGCGGCACACCTCCCGCCCCTCATCCCCCCAGTCGGATCGCAACGTAATCAATCAAAAGGAAGATTCATGAAAAAAGTCGCAAGCATGACGCTTATCGTCGCCCTGGTCGCCGTCACCTACACCGGCTCCGCCTGGTACCTCGGGAAAAATGTCGAGGCCACGATCAACGATCAATACAGCAGCCTGGAAGCATCCCAACCCTATTTAAAAATAGTAGCGCGCGACTATCAGCGGGGTATTTTCGAGTCAGAGGAGACCGTCACCCTCTCACTCTTCGGTGAGATGCCGGCCGCGATGTCGAATCAGGTTTCTCCAGCGGATGAAGAGCATGACGAGGTGCCGGCCCTGACATTCCATAGCCGAATCCAGCACGGGCCCTTCCCAGGCTTCTCCACCTTCGCGGCCGCCATTAGCGAAACCGAGCTGGTATTGGACAATGAAGCAAAGGCAGAGGTTGCCGAAGTCCTGGGTGATAAAGCACCCTACTCACAACACACCGTCATTAAATTCGACGGCAGTGGCACAGCCACATTCAGCAGCCCCAAATTCGACACCCCGATTCCTGATCAACAAGGTCACATCGCCTGGGAAGGCATCGAAGGCAGCATGGATTTCTCACCCGGCATGAAGTCCTTCACCATGCGGATGCTCGCGCCAAAACTGGAGGTCTCCGAAGATAAGGGCAGTCAGATGAATTTTACTGACCTTGTCTTCGAAGCTGACCAACAGCAGATCTTCGAAGACCTGCCGTACATGTTCAGTGGCACATCCCGCTTCTCCATCGGCAGCATCAGTGTGGCAGGCATCGATGATCAAATGGAACCCGTGACCCTAAAGCAGTTGGTCTACGATGTTGACCTTCCCCTGCAAGGCGATCACCTCGACATCATTACCAAGATGGGCATGGAGAATCTGTTAATCGGCGAAGAGTCATTCGGTCCAGTCCACTTCGACATGTCTTTCAGGCACCTGCATGCACGCACCCTGGCCGAGATCAATCAAAAATTCATGTCCATCTACAGCGATCCCAGTCTGTTGGAGGGCGACGCCGAAGAATTGAAAGCCTATTTCCGAGACGACCTGATGGCGCAGGCCGAGACCCTGCTCACCAACGACCCGGAAGTCAGTTTTGACCGGGTCAGTTTCGCCAACCCCGATGGCGAGGCAAGACTGGCAGCACGCGCAAAACTCAGCGGCGCAACCCTCGAGATGCTGGCCAATCCCCTCATGCTGTTGTCAAAGCTGGAGGCTACCGGCGACCTCTCCCTGTCGGAAAAAATGATCGTGGAACTGCTGCGCAACCCCCCGTTCCCTTCAGGGACAAGAGATGCAGATCTCACCCCCGAAGAGATCAGCGCGCGTGGCCAAGCGTCAGCGGATCAATTTCAGCAGCAAGTGGCGATGTTGTCAGAACAGGGCTATCTCCAGCGGGAAGGGCAACTTATTAAGACCAACATGGCGTTCAAGGAAGGGCAACTGACTGTCAACGGCAAGCCTTTTAATCCAGGCGCCATGGGGGGACAGCCACCCATGCAACAATAGACCACAGCCTTAGTCTCAGAGAGACCCTATGAAAGTCCAGCGCACATGAAGAAAGTAACAAATGGGGTCAGAGTAGATTTACTCTGACCCCGTTGAATTCTCTGACCCCGTTGAATTGATTGAATTGATGGAGAGAAACATCAGCGATATCGGTAAAAAAATAAATCTCTTTGTACTCGACAATTACGCTATTCTCTAAACGACTAGGCAGGCTCTCTGGACTTGATGAGGTCTCTTTAGAAGAGTAATCATTTGAACTCGAAGTAGCACCTTCATAGTTCACAATATTTTGACTGTCATTATGCATCAGGCACCGCCAGTATCTGTATTATTTGGGGGGGACTCTTCATGCCGCCAGCCCTCAAAGACTGATTGATTTTCCACTACAGTTCTTTGGAGAGGCGGCAAAGGAGGGGGCTGTGGAATATCGATGGTTTTTTTCATTAATTCACCATCTGTAACATACACATCTGTCCCGCCCTCAATACTTTCGATAAGCAACCGCCTACACGAGTAGGTCAAATTAGTATTTCCACCTAACTCCAAGTTTACATTAAACGGCTGTAATAATTTAAGTTCAGCTTTAATATTTTCAAATATCGCAGATATCCTTGAATATTGACCGTCATCTGGCTTGATAATGTTTAGCCCAAGCTCATCCTTAGCCTCCTTTCTATATATAGCATAATCATGACTACCAGAGTCACTACAAAGGAATGTAATTATTTTATCTATTTTCTCGGAATTCTCTTCACCAAGCTGTTTATTTAGCAACTTTCTTGCAACCATTTGTATTTGAGTGCGCGTGCGATAAACATTACCTAGCACCAAAGGATGGACTTTTTCAGAAAGGTTTAGCAAAATTTCTTTCAGGTCAGATTCAGAACTCAAACCAAATTCCTTCTTGGCCAGCTCTATAAATCCTTGAATAGACTCTACACTTACAGGAATTCTTGCTGCTGGATTATTAGGTTCTTTTGGGTTTTGTGGATTTAGCGGGCCATTAACTGAAGGGTCTATAGGTCCTAAAGTTGCTTGTTTTGTCATTATGATAGAATCCGCACCCAAACAAATTATAGTTCCAGAGCTACGGGACTTTGAAGGAACTATTACTTCAAAAGTCTTACAAAATTGTCTTATTAGATTAACCAAACTCCAGGCGGCCATTGTATCTCCGCCTTGCGTATATAATATCAAACTGATTTTTTCGACCTTACCGATACGATCAAGATGATCTGAAAAGTACTCTAGTGCATCCGTGGATATTTGAGTCTCCATCCCCCGCCTATCGCCAGTTATATATACGAGAACCTTCGACCCTCTGTCTTCCTCTAGCCACTTGTAGTTTTTTATTCTATCACTAAGCATACTGTTCACTCTTTACTGTTTGATGGCGTATAACGACCTTTGCTCGCTTGTATGGTGATTTCTGGTGGGCAGATGCATTTAGATACTCCTTTATCGTCACTTTTAACTAATAATTGAGAAATCGCCCGCTTAATATGCGGGCGCAATCTAAAGTTTAATGGCAATGAACAACACCAGTACTGTTATCCATATGGCAGCACTGCCCCGGAGGAGAGCTTTTACGACAACCTCCACCATGAGCTAACACCATGCTGCTAGCAAACGCTAGTGTTAATGCAACGATCAATATCTTCATAAGACTTTCTCCACACCATATTATGTGAAATCTGCTAGATCCTAGACGCGTCACGCACCTAACAGTGAATATCTAGCCGTCACTGAGATTAGGATATGCCACCGACACGAACGTTGGAATACGTTGTTAAAACTTGAGCATCCTTGGTATTCCATACTCTTGATTTTTAGTAGTTTTTCCCTCTCACACTCTAAAATGCCAGACTGAATCCCTACTGTCTGTAGTCTTTTTCCTACATAGATGCCTTTCTCATCATCTTGTACTTTTTCTTCCTGTCGATTTAAAGGGGTACATATGATACATGAATGGATTGACTGCACACCTAGCTAAATACTCAGATATTTACTAGATGACTCTCTACAATCAACCCCCCTTATCTGGTTTCTTTGGTCTCACCTGATATCGAGATCAACTGATCTGTTTTGCATTTCCCATAGAACCCGTTACCCTATGCCAGTCCTCAGGCAGTCATGACGACATCGGATACAACCCGTAGCCTGTGGACAAGGAACCTTTCACGGACAGAAACAAGGAGACAATCTATGTCACAGAACCTTATCTCTGCGGAGTTCTCCGCCGAAGAACAACAGGCCACGCTGGCCGCCATTCAGCAGATCCAGTCCCTGCCCTTTCTCATCGCGGACAAAGGGGTCGGTGACAATTGAGAATATAAAAGATTATCATTTGTCACCGACCCCTTTTATTCATTATCCATCATTTTAGTTCGACTCCTTTATTCCATACTTCTTCTGCCAACGGTCAAATAATGAAACACCACTAGGGCCAGTAATCTGAGATGGTGCAGTGAGACCGTACCCCAAGGAAGGCTCTAATCAGGCCACTAGGTCGCCGGGTTGATAATTGAGTGGGTCATCGGTGTGGCAAGCGCTATCCCGTGTTTTTTTGCTGTTGCCCAAATCACTTCACGAAAGTATTGTCGTGTTTTAATCAGGTTACGGACATCTTTTGTGTAGTAGTAGACCACCCAATCAACGGCATGATCAGCGGTGTCATTGATTCTTACATCGAGTTCGAATTGCGTCTCTATGCTGGAGTCGGCATCTTTCTTCACTGCCTGGAATGCCTCATCAAACATGGCTCGAACTTTGTTGGCCTCAACATCGTAGCCAATCTTAAAATTCAACTTCTCGCGCAAACCTTTTGCTGAGGCAAACTTTGAAAGGTTGTGAATCGTATACTCTCTGAATTTTGAGTTTTTCAGCATGATGCGATGATTATTCACCACATTGAGTATTTCCGTGTGGAACATTTTTGTTTTGTAGACCACGCCTAAATAAGGTGTGTCATCACAGATCTCGACAACATCTCCCTCTTCCGCCATGCCACTGTTGAGGATAATCAGTCCACTGAATATATCCGGTGCCCAGGCATTTTGTGTCAAAGCCAAAAAGACGCCGATAAAGCCGATAACGCCTCCCGCTTCCAGAAGGCCGCTGAATCCGAGTATCTGGACAATTGAAATCAGAACGATGATGAAAATAAAAATGCCCGACAACAAACCAAGCATGCGACTGTTATAAGTCTCCACACTCTTTTTGACGCCGTTGACCTCTCTCATTTTTCCGAATTTCCGGCGTGCTACGTATCCGATAATATGCGCAAACAGATAGCCCAAATAGATCACCACAAACACGGACACGAACTTCAGGCCGAAACCACGCTCACTCACAGGGAGGTAGAGATGGTAGTAACCGAAGGAGAGTATGATTAACAGGTTCAGCGCCCTGAAGACATGGACACGATTCAGACTGCGACTGCCGCTCACTTTGTCATGGTATATCAGCGTCAATATCCGCCGGGCATAGATCATCAATATAATGTTGATTGAGAGTACAACGTAATCGATCACGCCAAGCCGATCGAATATAACGGCATAGTCGCCGAATAACGTGTTTAATAAATCCGACATAATTTCCTACTGTTCAATCAGATCCGTAGGTTGGGCCGACGAAAAAGGCCCAACATCTCTATCGTATATTTATTAGCCAGCCTCAGAAAGGGGGGCGGATTGTTGGGCCTCCTACGTCGGCTCAACCTACATGTTATATCACTACAAATAAATTAAGCCTTCTTTACGAATTCAGACTTTAACTTCATTGCACCGATACCATCAATTTTACAATCGATGTTATGGTCTCCGTCTACAAGGCGAATATTTTTTACTTTGGTCCCTACCTTAACCACCGACGAAGATCCTTTTACTTTCAAGTCTTTTATGACTGCAACCGTATCTCCGTCAGTTAACTGATTTCCATTTGAGTCCAATACTACTGAGGCAACTTCATTTTCAATAGCCTCACTGGCCGACCATTCATGTCCACACTCAGGACAGACGAAAAGATTTCCGTCTTCATACGTGTACGCTGAATTACATTTTTCACAACTGGGTAGGTCACTCATATATCTCTCTTATTGCCTAACAGGGCATGATCTACCTGGCCCTGCTTTCAGATTATGCCGTCGCGATGAACTGTGAAGTCTATGATGAAGACTTTTTAGCCCTGATATTTAGTTCTTTTCACTATACGGATTGTGACGACTCAAATCTCCGCCAGCAACCGATCGATCATGGAACTTGCCTGTCCCAGATAACCGCTCCCAAACAGGTTCAGATGGTTAAGAATATGGTAGAGGTTGTAGAGCACCTTACGCGTTGAATATCCGGGTTCGAGGGGCCAGGATTCCCGATAGGCATCATAGAAGGCGTTACCGAATCCGCCGAAGAGTTCGGTCATGGCCAGGTCCGCCTCACGGTCGCCGTAGTAGACGGCGGGGTCGTAGATGACCGGGTCGCCTGCCTGGTCGTAGGCCATGTTGCCACCCCAAAGATCGCCGTGCAGGAGTGATGGCTGGGGTTGGTGGTCGATGAGTGCGTGAAAACCTTCGAGTAAGCGTTCGCCACCCCGGCGCAGACTGCCGCCGTAGCCGTTACGTTCCGCCAGCTTGAGTTGGAAACCCAGCCGCTGCTCGCGCCAGAAGTCGATCCAGCTGTCGTTTGGACTATTGGGTTGGTGTGTTGAACCGATAGTGTTGTCCCGATGCCATCCGTAGCTGGTCCAACTCGCCCGGTGCATTTCGGCCAGCTGCCGGCCTGCCTTGGCGCTGCCGTCCCTGCCGGCGTGTCCCATGTCGATATATTCCATCACCAGATAGGACTGTCCGTCGGCGATGCCGCTGCAGAGGGCTTTCGGTACCCGGATGGTTTCTGTCTCCGACATGGCCTGGAGCCCATCGGATTCCGCCTCGAACATGTCGATCAGGGAGGCGCTGTTCAGTTTGACGAAGTAGCCACGACCCCCATCCATCAGACGAACTGCCGTGTTGATACAACCGCCGCCGATATGTCTGGGCTCCAGGGGGTCGAAGGGTGTACCGGTGACCTGGGCGATGTGTTCCGCGATGATCTGCCATGGCTGCATGGGCCTCGCTCCTTTTTGACGGTCTGTCCCTGGTCAGAATATCAGGTGATACGACCGAATGTCTCTTTTTTACGACACCAAAGAAATAGCCGAGTTTTTAGCTCTGTTTTTCTGGTATGTAAGTGGTTACTGACCGATTGACCGAAGGTTTATGCACATCGTTAAGATTGTTGCAACACAACATTCATGGTTATTACCCTATCACACCATAAGCATGTATTAATATTGCGCAACTCATTGTAATAAAAGGACTTAACAAAGTTGCTAAATATTTGGTCAATTCAACACAACTCCAATACAAACAACACTTTCACAGCTATCACAGGATATTATGCACAAAGTTATCCACATGATCTGTGGAAAAACCCTTTTCCCATGTCAGGACAATCACTTAACCATTTTTAGACCGATTTTTTTGCAACCATGATACAGTCCCGCCATGGTTTCTGAGCCCATACTCCGCATCGCCCTCTCCGGTCCTTTGCGCACCCTGTTTGACTACCTGATGCCCGTGGGCATGTCTCAATTGCCCATCATCGGCACCCGCTTCCAGGTACCCTTCGGCAGAGGTGGCCGAACCGGTCTTTTGATCGGTATCAGCGACAGCAGTGAACTACCCCGGGAACGTCTCAAGCGGGCTACCCGGCAACTCGACGATGGGCCGCTGCTGAACGAGAAGGAGATGCGGTTGCTGCAGTGGGCGGCTGACTATTATCAACACCCGCTTGGGGATGTGATCTTTCAGGCCCTGCCGGTCAACCTTCGTAAGACGCGAGCGATCTCATTGGCCCGGCCCGAGGCATGGCGACTGTCAGCCACCGGACGGCAGGCTGATATTGCCAAGCTCTCCCGCGCACCCAAGCAATTGGCAGTGATGCAGACCTTGTCGGTCCATACTGATGGGTTACTAAAAGCTGAACTCATTGCGTCGTCAGGTGCTTCGGATAGCGTTTTGCGCAGTCTCAATGCGCGGGGCTGGATTGAGCGTTGCCATCTGGTGCCATCGAATCAAAGCGATGATAACGAACAACATCGGCATCCGCTTAACCCGGCCCAACAGGCTGCCGTCGATCAGGTCAGCGCCAGGCTGAACGAATTCATACCCTTTCTTTTGAACGGTGTGACCGGCAGCGGCAAGACCGAAGTCTATTTGTGTCTCATCGAAGCTGTTCTGGCTCAGGGAAGGCAGGTGCTGGTGCTGGTGCCGGAGATCGGCCTGACCCCTCAACTGATGGATCGTTTCAAACAACGTCTCGGTCATCAGGTTGCCCTGCTCCACTCCGCGCTGGCCGATGGTGAGCGTGAAGCGGTCTGGCATGATCTGCGCCTTGGCAACAAACAGGTGTTGCTGGGGACACGTTCCGCTGTCTTCACTCCTATGCCCGATCTCGGGTTGGTGGTGGTCGATGAGGAGCATGATCTCTCCTATAAGCAGCAGGAGGGGTTTCGTTACTCCGCCCGTGATCTGGCCCTGGTAAGGGGACAGCAGGCCGGTTGCCCGGTGTTGCTCGGCTCGGCTACTCCTTCCCTGGAGTCATTGCGTAACGCCGAAGAGGGCCGCTACCAACAACTCGATCTGCCGAATCGGGTGGCCGATGCCAGCCTGCCCGATATGCATCTCATCGACATCCGCTCTGTGCCGCTGGATGGCGGGCTCTCACCGGCGATGATCAACGAGATCAGAACAGCCCTCTCCAATAAAGAGCAGGTGATGCTGTTTCTCAACCGGCGCGGCTATGCCCCCATGTTGACCTGTCATGCCTGTGGCTGGCTGACCGACTGTCCGCGCTGCGACGCCCGCATGACCCACCATCGAAAGCAGAATATGCTCTGGTGCCACCATTGCGGTCATCAGCGTCGTGTTCCCCAGCAGTGTCCCGAATGCGGCAGCCCGGATCTTCGCACCATCGGTCAGGGTACGGAACAGATTGAGGAGCGGTTGGGAAATCTTTTTCCAGAGGCGCCGCTGGCGAGAATCGATAAGGACTCCACCAGCCGCAAGGGAGCATTGGAAAAGCTCCTCGAAGGCATTCACTCAGGTGCCTACCCACTGCTGCTGGGTACTCAGATGCTGGCCAAGGGACACCACTTTCCCGACGTTACTCTGGTGGGGATTCTCGATGTGGACCAGGGACTGTTCGGTGCCGACTATCGGGCGTCGGAGAGAATGGCGCAATTGATCCTACAGGTATCCGGCCGGGCAGGACGGGCGGCACGGCCAGGGCGGGTGCTGATCCAGACCCGTCATCCCGAACATCCTCTGATGCAGATACTGACACGTCAGGGATATAGCGCCTTCTCTAAAGAGGCTTTGGCGGAACGTCGGCTTGCACTCCTGCCTCCTTTTTCCCACCAGGTATTGATCCGGGCGGAATCGACCAAGGCGAGTGATCCCATCGAGTTTCTTCACCGCGCAGCAGCAGTCGGCAAGTCCCTGAACGGTGCCGATCAGATTGAGCTTTGGGGACCGGTACCGGCGCCAATGGAACGCAGGGCGGGTCGCATACGGGCCCATCTGCTGGTGCAATCGAGTCAGCGCAAACCGCTGCACCAATGGCTTGCCCAGTGGGTACCGGAATTGATCACGCTCCCTGAGGCGCGCAAAGTTCGCTGGTCTATCGATGTGGATCCGATGGAGATGCTTTAGATTTTATTGGTGCGGCCTGCCGCACATTTTCTCAAACAATCAAAGCCTATCGGCAATCTCCGCTGCAATCATATTGAGATCCTCATGGCGCACATCCTTGCCGGTAACGAGGAAGATCACGAAGCCGCCAATGTTCTTGGCATGACCGCCGATGCGTTCCAATGCCCGCAAAGCAAGCACGATATCAACAGCATGGCCAACGCTACGGGAATCTTCCATGATAAAGGTAGAAAGCCGCCGTAGGGCATCGCGAAACTCCTCATAGAGTTTCTCGTCTCTCTTGATCACTTCCAATGCCTTGTGCAGGTTGAGTTCAGAGAATGCCTCCAGGCTCTGCACGAGCATCTGGTCAACGAACTCCGCCATGCTGTAGATATCACGCAGAATCTCATTACCCGGCGGTGTCTTGCCATTGTCGAAAAAGTGGATAGTGAGATTGGCGATCTTTCGTGCCTCGTCACCTACCCGCTCCAGGTCTGCGATCGTCTTCTGTACGGTGAGGATATCGCGCAAGTCCTTGGCCACGGGTTGACGCTTGGCGATGAGCCGGATGATCTCTTCGTCAGCCTGCACATCGATTGCGTTCAGTTTCTGATCACGGTCGATGACCTGGCCGGCCGCCTTGGTATCTTCTTCCTTCAGGGTCTTGACCGCTCGCCGCAACTGATCCAGTCCCAACTCTCCCAGCTTGATGGCCAGCTGGTTGATGGTCTTCAACTCTTGGTTATAGGCCTTTACGGTATGGCCGCTAATCATCTCATTCATACTCTGCTCACCATCAGCCGAAGCGGCCGGTTATATAGTCTTCCGTCAATCTGTGTCGCGGGGCAGTGAAGATCTGGTCCGTCTCTCCCACTTCGATCAATTTGCCCAGATGAAAATAGGCCGTGCGCTGACTCACCCGTGCCGCCTGTTGCATGGAGTGGGTGACGATGGCGATCGTATAATTCTCGCGCAGCTCATCGATCAACTCTTCGATTTTTGCCGTGGCGATGGGGTCGAGTGCCGAACAGGGCTCGTCCATCAGAATCACCTCCGGGCTCACCGCAATGGCGCGGGCAATACAGAGGCGCTGTTGCTGCCCACCGGAGAGACCGGTACCCGGCTGGTCGAGACGATCCTTGACCTCCTCCCAGAGACCCGCCTTTTTAAGCGAGGTCTCGACGATCTCATCGAGATGATCCTTGTCATCGTTCAATCCGTGAATTCTCGGGCCATAACCGATGTTGTCGTAGATCGATTTGGGAAAGGGGTTTGGCTTCTGGAACACCATGCCGACACTGGCACGCAAAGGCACCACGTCGAGTCCGCCGTCATAAATATCCTGACCCTCCATCTTGATCTGGCCGGTGACCTTGCAGATGTCGATGGTGTCATTCATGCGATTGAGGCAACGCAGAAAGGTCGACTTGCCACAACCGGACGGACCGATCATGGAGATCACCTGGTTCTTGGCGATGTCGAGATCGATATCGAATATCGCCTGCTTGTCGCCGTAATAGACATTGACGTTTCGACAGGTCATGCGGGGATCATCCACATAGATGTCGCCGACAGTGCCGCTAGTTTGACTCTCTTTCAAAACGCGCATGCCGACCTCTGAACCTGAGCCGGTCTTTAACTCAGGGGCAATCGTGCTATTACGGTTGATCACTTCATCCACCTTTCACCTCGCTTGCGTCCTGCTCACCAGCGACGCTCAAATTTCTTTCTCAGCCATACGGCCAGCAGATTCATGCTGATCAAAAAGGCCAGTAACACCATGATGGCTGCCGATGTTCTCTCGACAAACGCACGCTCAGGGCTGTCTGCCCAAAGATAGATCTGCACCGGCAGTACCGCAGACGGATCCATTGCGCCACCGGGGATATCCACAATAAATGCCACCATGCCGATCATGAGAAGCGGAGCTGTCTCACCCAGGGCCTGAGCCATGCCGATGATGGTGCCGGTCAGCATGCCGGGCAGCGCCAAAGGCAGCACATGATGGGTAATCGTCTGCATCGGTGATGCACCTACACCTAAGGCCGCCTCTCTAATTGAAGGCGGTACCGACTTCAGTGCAGCACGGCTGGCGATGATGATGGTCGGCAGCGTCATCAGAGCCAGCACCAGACCACCCACCAGGGGCACCGAGCGCGGCAGTCCGAAGAAGTTGATAAAGACCGCCAGACCCAGCAGACCGAAGACGATAGAGGGTACAGCGGCCAGGTTATTGATATTGACCTCGATGAGATCGGTCCAGCGGTTCTTCGGGGCAACCTCTTCCAGATAGACCGCTGCTGCCACACCCACCGGAAAAGAGATCGCCAAACAGATCAGCAACGTAAAGAAAGAACCCACGGCCGCACCCTTGATACCTGAGAGTTCCGGTTCACGCGAATCACCAGCGGTAAAGAAAGTGGTATTGAAACGCTTCTCGACACGCCCGTCTTCCTGCATTCCCTGAATCCAGGACAGCTGGTCATCTTTGATACGCCGGTCGCTTTCCGGCAGGTTCAGATCGATATGTCCCTTGATGAGCATATCCACATCGTCATCAGCAGGTACCCACATGCTCTCCCGCTGACCGATCACCGACGGATCCTGCATGACCCGCTCACGTATCTGAAACGCAGCCCCGGTACTGATCAACCCGTAGAGTTTCTTCTTATCGCGGCGATTGGTCACAGAGGGAAACAGCTCCCGCATCGTCGCCTTGACCAAGCCGCCATAGTTGCCGGCTGAGAGTACATCGGGATCGGTCTCTCCCACCGGCGCGATCATCTCAGGATCGTAAAACACATCCAGTTTGATGAAGGTCTGCTGGAATGCCGTGTAGCCATTGGCAAAGATGCTGATAAAGAGGAACGAAACAAAAAGCAGTCCCAGCAGAATAGCGCCCAGACCTAGCCGTTTGAAGTTTCTCTCCTGGCGATAGCGGCGTGCCAGGCCTTTCTCAACCCGCGACATGCTCCGCTCATGTTGTTGCTGCTGATTATTCATACTGTTCACGATATTTGCGCACGATATACAGTGCGATCATGTTGAGGGCCAGGGTGATGACAAACAGCACCAGGGCCAGCGCGAATGCAGCCAGGGTCTTGGCACTGTCAAACTCCTGATCACCGACCAGCAAGGTGACGATCTGCACTGTAACGGTGGTGACTGCTTCCAGCGGATTGGCTGTGAGATTGGCGGAGAGCCCAGCCGCCATCACCACGATCATGGTTTCGCCGATGGCGCGGGAGACCGCCAATAGAACACCACCCACGATGCCGGGCAATGCAGCGGGGATAATCACCTGACGGATGGTCTCTGAACGGGTAGCGCCCAGGCCGTAGGAACCATCCCGCATAGCCTGCGGCACCGCATTGATGACGTCATCGGACAGGGAGGAGATAAAGGGGATGATCATGATGCCCATGACAACGCCCGCCGCCAGGGCCGACTCGGAAGAGACACCCAGACCGAGTGAGGCTCCCATATCGCGAAAAAACGGCGCGACCGTCAAAGCTGCGAAAAAGCCGTAAACCACGGTGGGAATACCTGCCAATACTTCCAACACCGGCTTGGCCAGACTACGGAAATGGCGACCGGCGTACTCGGCCATATAGATGGCAGACAACAACCCGATCGGTACCGCAACGACCATCGCGATCAGCGTAATCAGAAAGGTACCGGCAAACAGAGGAATGGCGCCGAAGACACCCGACGAACCCACCTGGTCGGCCCGGATGGCAGTCTGGGGAGACCACTCCAGACCGAAAATAAAATCTGTAACCGGTATCTGTTGAAAGAACCGGAGCGACTCGAACAGCACCGACAATACAATGCCGATGGTAGTAAATATCGCCAGCGTGGAGCTGGAGAGGAGAAAGAAGTTCACCGCTTTCTCAACACGATTTCTCGCCCGTTGTTGACGGCTGATGGAACGGTGAGCAATAAAACCAGCGAGGATCGCCAGCGAAAGCGCTGCCACAAACATAGCCATGTGGCTGATGCTCTGCAGTCTGGCGTAGTGATCTGCCGCCTGCTGCATATTCTCGTCCACGGTAGTGGAGACTATGTCGCCTGTGGCAAGATTGCGGATATCGTTGAGTACCAGATTGAGGCGCTCCGACGGCAGGTTCTGTGTCTCCTGCGGCAGTGAATCCACCACCAAACTGGTCACGACCGATCCCTCAAAAGAGATCCAGACAACCAGCAGCAGTATTGCCGGTATCCCACACCAGAGCGCGGTATGCAGTCCGTAGTAGGACGGCAGCGAATGCAGGTCCCTGACCCGGCCGGAGACCAGATTCAGAGAGCGCTTCCTACCCAGGTAGTACGCCAGGGACATCAGTCCCAGCAGTACGATAATCAGTGTCGAGGTATGCATTACAGCTTCCAGTCAAAAAAAGCGGCTGCCTGACCCCAAGCAGCCGCTTCCTGCAGCTTAGTGCCGGTATCAGAGTTTCAGGTTTTCCAATCCTTCAACATCACTCTTGAAGGCCTTACGCTCTTCAGTAGGCATCGGGATCAGACCCTTGTCGGCCAGATAGCCTTCATCGCCCCAGGCTTTATCGCTGGTGAACTCGGCCAAATATTCGCTAATACCGGGGATCTTGCCCACGTGCGCTTTCTTCACGTAGAAGTAGAGCGGGCGGGAAACCGGATAGCTGCCGTCGGCGATCAGCTCGAAGGTCGGTGCAACACCGTCAACCAGTGAACCCTGTACCTTGTCTGAGTTCTGATCCAGGAAGCTGTATCCGAAGACACCCAGGGCGCCTTTGTTGGCTTCCAGTTTCTGCACGATCAGGTTGTCGTTTTCTCCAGCCTCGATGTATTTACCGTCTTCACGCACGGTGTGGCAGATCGACTTGTACAGCTTTTTGTTTTTCTTCTTCATGGCCTTGATCCAACCGATCTTCTTACAGCCACCCTCCATTGCCAGCTCAGCGAAGGCATCGCGGGTACCGGAAGTGGGAGGAGGACCCAGCACTTCGATAGCCATGTCAGGCAGGCTGGCGTTTACCTCCTTCCAGGTCTGGTAGGGATTGGCTACCAGCTTGCCGTCCTCAGGAGCCTTGGGATCCGGCACCTCTTTGGCCAGTGCCAGAAAGATGTCTTTGCGGGTCACAGAGAACTGCGGAGCAGCCTTGGAGTTGGCCAGAGCGATACCGTCATAACCGACTTTCACTTCGATAATATCGTTGATGCCGTTGCCGGCGCAGCGCTCGATTTCAGACTTCTTGATACGACGGGAAGCGTTGGTGATATCCGGATGCTCGACGCCCGCACCCGCACAAAACAGTTTCAGACCGCCACCGGAACCGGTGGACTCGATCTTGGGCGTCTTGAACTTGGAGGTTTTACCGAACTGCTCTGCCACCACGGTGGCGAACGGATAGACAGTGGAGGAACCCACCACGCTGATGTAATCGCGGGCGGATGCCATGCCAACAAAACCGGTCAGCGAGAGGGCGACCGCAGCTGAGATCAGCTTTTTCATAACGTTTCTCTCCTCTTAGAGACAATGATTACCAGATAATTTGGTATTTAGTTTGAACTTGAGTTGTGCAGAGAATAGGTCGCAGATATGACCATTCGATGAGGGAGAAATGACAGTTTTGTTACCGTCGCGTTGACGCCGTTAGGATTTGGCAGAAAACCGGTATCCGGCCCCACGCACCGTCTGCAGCACGGACTCTTTTCCTCTCGGCTCCAGGGCTTTTCGCAGGCGGCGGATATGCACATCCACGGTACGCTCTTCGATGTAGACGTTGGTTCCCCAGACCCGGTCGAGCAACTGACTACGGGAGAAGACCCGTTCACGATGGGTCATGAAATGGTGCAACAGGCGGAACTCAGTGGGTCCGAGTTCAACGGTTTCTTCATCTGCTGTCACCCGGTGACTCACCGGATCGAGCACCAGACCGTTGCACTCCAGGGACTCCCCCGCCAACAACGGTGAAACCCGTCGCAATATGGAACGAATTCTGGCCAGCAGCTCACGGGCGGAAAAGGGTTTGGTCACATAGTCTTCGGCGCCGATATCGAGTCCGCGAACCTTATCGCTCTCTTCGCCTTTTGCGGTGAGCATGATGATCGGTATCGATTCAGTCTCACTGTCGCTTTTCAGGCGTCCGGCCAATTCAATGCCGCTCATGCCCGGTAACATCCAGTCGAGCAGGATCAAATCGGGGCGGGATTTTCTGATCAGGTTGATGGCCTGTGTGGCGTCTTCCGCAAAATCGGCCTGAAAACCCTCCTGCTCAAGGATGAAACGCAACATTTCACCGACAGCCGGCTCGTCATCAACCGCAAGAATTCTTGGTATTGTCATCTCAGCATCCATCATGACCCATGATGCGCCACATTAAACCGGAGCTTTGTTACACAACGATGACAGCTATCCTATTAATTTGCAGACAGATTACAGATGATTTTCGACTGGCTCAGTTTGCAGAAGCTGTGTGATTCCAGTGGGTCGGGTACTACCCGCCATTACCGATTCATATAGGTCAGGCTGGGGTTTCCAGAACATGACACCGATACCAACAGCCTGCGAATGGCTGACGACTCCCATGATTTCCCATAAGCGGCCATCGCGGAAGATCTCCAGCTCCACCAATGCTCCCGTGAGCAGAGACAAGCTTTGGGTTTTCAGGTAGATACCCTGACTTGAACAATTGACCGCCTTTGCCGGAAATGCCCGCTGCTTGCGGTAACGGATATAAACATCCCCGCTCATCGGATAACGCTTGCTGTATCTTCTCTCTACGGCCATCTTCTCTTTCTCCAATTTCATGACGGGGAAGTCTAGGCAGGCCGGGTGACAGATGCATGACAATAGAATGAATCCTTTCTGACAGGTGCACTCCCCTGAGGAGGTCAATTCCTGTTATCCTTGCCGCCCTTGTAATAGCTCTTAAGACAACCGAGATGAAGACGCAGATTGAGCAACTGGTTTCCGCCGCGCTGCAGCAGCTTGCCAGCGACGGTTTCCTCCCGCAGGACGCCCTGCCAAGCCCAAAAATCGAGCGCACCCGTGACAACCGCCACGGCGATTTTGCGACCAATGTGGCGATGGTCCTGGCCAAGCCGGCGCGTAAAAATCCCCGGGAAATCGCCCAGGCAATACTTGAGGCCTTGCCCACCTCCGATCTGGTGGAACGCTGTGAGATTGCCGGACCCGGATTCATCAACTTCCATCTGGCATCCACTGCCTATCATCGGTTGATTCCCTATATTCTGGAGCAGGCCCACGACTACGGCCGCAGTCAGATCGGTGCGGGCAAACGAGTACAGGTGGAGTACGTCTCTGCCAATCCCACTGGACCGCTGCATGTGGGCCACGGCCGAGGCGCCGCTTATGGTTCCGTAGTTTCTGACCTGCTCTCCGCAGTGGGCTTCGACGTACACCGCGAATACTACGTCAATGACGCCGGCCGGCAGATGGATATCCTCGCTACATCGGTGTGGCTGCGTTATCTGGAACTGTGCGATGAGGCGCTGACTTTCCCTGCCAATGGTTACAAGGGCGACTACGTCTGGGATATTGCCGCCACCCTGCACCGGGACCACGCTGAGGCCTATAAGCACACGACAGAAGAGATTTTCAAGGACATCCCCGCTGACGAGCCCGCCGGCGGTGACAAAGAGGCCCATATCGACGGCCTGATCGAGCGAGCCAAATCACTCCTGGGGGACAACCGCTATCGCTTCGTCTTCGAGCTGGGGCTGAACACCATCCTGGACGATATCCGCGACGACCTCTCTCTCTTCGGCGTTAATTACGACCAGTGGTACTCTGAACGCAGCCTCACCGAAAGCGGCGCTGTGAACAAAGCCATCGAACGACTACGCGCCAGCGGCTATCTTTACGAAAAAGCAGGAGCCCTCTGGTTTCGCTCCACCGATTTCGGCGATGAGAAAGACCGGGTGGTCGTGCGTGACAATGGTCAGACCACCTATTTCGCTTCCGACATCGCCTACCACATGGACAAACTGGAGCGTGGCTTTGAGCGCGTTATCGATGTCTGGGGCGCAGATCATCACGGCTATGTACCAAGGGTCAAGGCAGCTCTAGAGGCGCTGGGTGACGATCCCACAAAACTCGATGTCCTGCTGGTACAGTTCGCCATCCTCTACCGAGGTGGTGAGAAGGTGCAGATGTCGACACGCTCCGGCCAGTTCGTGACGTTGCGGGAACTGCGGAAGGAGGTGGGCGCTGATGCCGCCCGCTTCTTCTATGTCATGCGTAAATGCGAACAGCATATGGACTTTGATCTCGATCTGGCCAAATCCCAGTCGAGCGATAATCCCGTCTACTACGTACAGTACGGCCATGCACGCATCTGTAGTGTGCTGTTGCAGGCAGCGGAGCAAAAAATCACATTCGAAACCAATCCCGCTGCGATCGACTACAGCCAGCTCAACGAGTCCCATGAGCAAGACCTGATGGCCAACCTGTCACGCTACCCGGAGATCGTCGAGGCCGCTGCGTTGAACGAAGAGCCTCACACGCTGACTCATTATCTGCGTGAATTGTCCAATGACTTTCATACCTATTACAACGCGCACAAGTTCCTGATAGACGACACGGCGCTACGCGATGCCCGTCTCCAGTTAATCCTGGCGACACGGCAAGTCTTGCGAAATGGTCTGAACCTGTTAGGCGTCAGTGCGCCGGAGAAGATGTAACCCATGGCGGACTACAAACACCGTGCCGGTTCAAAAAAGAAGAGCCGGGGTCACAGCAGCTGCAGCATCTGGTTTTTTGGCGGCGCCATCACCGGCGCATTCGTCGTCGGTCTACTCTGGCTCAAACTGGGTGGCGATCTCGGCAACGCCACAGTCCCCGGCGTCACCAAACCGAGCACATCATCCACATCGCCTAAATCAAATGCACCCAAACCGACTTTTGAGTTCTATACCATTCTGCCGGAAATGGAAGTTGTCATCCCCGATGAGGAGCTGATGGCACCCGAAGCCACAGAACCGTCCAGTGCCCAGGCAGAAACGCCAACACCGACCGTCAAGGATGGTACTTCATACATCCTGCAGATGGGTTCATTCCGAAAATATGGAGACGCGGACCGCATGAAAGCGAAGCTGGCACTGATCGGCATCGAGGCGGAGATACAGAAAGTCAGCATCAACAACCGGGATACCTTCCACCGGGTACGCAGCGGTCCTTATCAGACCCAACGACAGCTCAATGCCGTACGCCGTCTGGCCAATGAAAACAACATTGCCAGTCTCGTCATCAAGCTAAAAAAGTAAGCTCTCTTGCAGGGCATTGGGATCTATTAAAAGACCACACTCTGCAACAACAAGCTGTCCCCTCTGTTTAACCCGGCAACGAAATATATTGGGTTGCCGGGTAATCGCCTGATCATCGACTGCCTACTTTGAATCGAGATATCAACTCATTCAACTGACACATAGAACTCTGAATCAATGACGTGCAATTAACCGCTTCGCTGGCAGCATGTGTCGTTGTGTCCGCTACCGTCGCAATACTGGAAATACTTCGGTTTATCTCTTCCGCCACACTGCTTTGCTCTTGTGCTGCGGTTGCTATCTGGACATTCATTTCGTTGATGCTCGATACCGCATCCACAATCTTATCCAACGCCTGATTGGCTTCACCGCTTTGCTCAACACTATTTTGTGCAAGATCCCTGCTTGAGCTCATGGCTTGAACGGCTTCACTGGTGCCGCCTTGTAGTCTTTCGATAATTTGTCGAATTTCCTCGGTAGATTGCTGGGTCCGTTTAGCCAGCGTTCTGACTTCATCAGCAACAACTGCAAAGCCACGTCCTTGCTCACCCGCACGCGCAGCTTCAATGGCTGCATTCAGTGCAAGCAAATTGGTCTGCTCAGCAATACCGGTGATCACTTCAAGCACCTGGCCGACTTCCTGACTGTCCTTTTCCAGCTTTTTCATGACCTCTGACGTCTCTTCCAACTGCTTAGCCATGGTATCAATACTGGTAATTGTTTCGGCAACAATACTGCGCCCGGAGCCTGCCTCTGTATCAGCAGAATGGGCCGCGTCAGCCGCATGCGTCGCATTTCGGGCCACTTCCTGCACGGTGGCTGCCATCTGGTTCATCGCTGTGGCTGCCTGCTCTATTTCACTATGCTGTAATCGAACACCATCGTTGGTGTCTTGCAGTGTCTTCGCCACCTTCTCGGTACCAACTTGAACCTGCTTTGTTGTGTGGTCAACACTATTAACAATCTCTCCAACCTGACTAAGCATTGTATTGTAGGCAGTAAAAGTCTCACCTATCTCATTATCGGTATAGATGACCTTCAACGGACGAGAAAAGTCACCTTGCGCAACAGCCGTGAGCCGCTCTTTTAGTTGCTCGATATTTTTCATCAGGATCGCTGTACCGAACACGCGTCCGAGCCAAACCAAAAGCACGATGCCGCCAGCCAGCACCAGTGTGAATATCTGCTGAGTCTGTACCGCATCATTGGCTGCGGATGCCATCATGTTCACGCCCTTGTGCATCTCCTTCAAAACAACTGGAGATTGTTCGTGTATCGCCTTCAACCCTTCCGCTGATGGTCCATCCAGGTAGGCATTTATAGATGTCTTATAGGTTTTCCATAGACCGTCAACTTTATCCAATTGACCGCGGATTGCAGGGTCGCTTACCGCCTGAATACCTTTCGCTTCATTGCCATTGAGAAGGTTCTTATGGGAATTTTCAAAAAGCACAATAGTGCTGTTAACTGTATTGCGGGACTCGATAGCCTGAGCAGCGAGCAGCGCCTCTTTCGCCACCCGCTGGCTTAACATGCGCTGCCTGCCAGCCACATTTATTCCTGTCGCATCAGATCCAAGACTGATAAACAGAGAGCCCACCGTCAGACCGGCCAAGGCAAAAATCAATATATAAGATACAAAATATTGTTTGTCTAAGGACTTTAGACCGATGGCTCGCAGAGCGAGCTGAATTATCGAGGCTATCCATGCGTTCATAGTGCCTCCCACACCAGATAGACTGGTGATTGAAAAATTGGGTCGTATTAGAAGATATCGGCAATTTCAATAAAATCATGAGTAAATTGTTTGAAAAACAGTAGCTGAGTAAAGATCTTCCCCAGAAAAGTTTTTTCAACAAGAGTAAGAAAAGCGAATCTACAGATAGATTACTTCCTGAAAAAGTTAAGATTATTAAGTGGCTACAGCCTAGAAAATCTAATAATTGCCTGGCAGCCAATTCAGCCTAACCAAACAGAGAAAAGTACAGAAATCAGAACTCGGAAACGGTGATTTGACTGCCTGAGCCACACTGTTGTCAGTCGACGGTGTTGGAATATAGGAGAAGTTGTAGAAGATAAATACTCAGATGTTTTTAAGAAATGGGGGTCTCAATGAACCAACAGCACATTAATACTATCCCGGGTAGTGCAGACTTTGTTAAAAAAAGCGCCTGTTCTATTCAGCCGATTGGAGAGTAGAAATTAATTATCCTTAACGTCGCCAGATATAGAGTTCTGTTGAGGCAGGATCACAACGATTACAACGACTTCCACAAGCGGCTTCGACTTTACGCTGCTCGATTCTTCCCTTACGCACCCACTGCTGCAGCATGCCTCTTACTGCATCAGGATCTGCGTCTATATGCAGAGCGATCTCCGCGAGAGTGGCCTGGCCCCGTTCACTGAGATAATTTCTGATAACAGTGAGCATCATTTTGCCACCTCGGGCATCAGCTGTTGACTGCGCAACGACCAGTATCTCAAGCCACCGATAATGACAGCCAGAGACACCAGCAATCCCACTATCCATACCAGCGCAGTTTGCGGATGTTGTGCGTAGGTTGCCATCTGATAGAAAAGACTGGCGCTGATAAACGCAATGCTAGTCGACCAAGCCACCACAAAGGAGGCCCAGCGAGAGCCCGCTTCTCTGCGAATTGCACCGATGGTCGCGACACAGGGAGAATAGAGCAGAATAAAAAGAAGATAAGCAAAGGCCCCGGCCTGGCCATCGAAACGTGCGGCCATGGCACCAAAAACGTCGATATTCACCGCTTGCTCATCGGCTGCGGCCTCGATGCTGGAAATATCTCCCACGTCGAGTGCAAGCGGGTCACCGATCAGATCTTTCACACCCAACAGATTCTCAGGCACCGTTGCCGCGGCTTCGGAAATGGATTGCCAAAAATCGAACGGTGCCTCTTCGACAGGAACCGTTGATGCATCCCGCGCCAGATTGGAGTAGAGGGCATCAAGCGTACCGACCACCGTCTCTTTCGCCAATATACCGGTGAAGACCCCCACGGTTGCCGGCCAGTTCTCCTGATGTATACCCAAGGGAGAGAGAAGTGGCGTGATCGCTTTGCTCACCGCGCTCAGTACAGAATGCTCGGTATCTTCATTGCCGAAACTACCGTCCGTACCGATGGAGTTGAGTGTGTTGATGATCAATACCATGATCACGATTACCCTGCCTGCCTCCTTAATGAAGAGTTTGACCCGGTCCCAGGTCCGCAAGCTGACGCCCTTGAGGGTCGGCATGTGGTAATGAGGCAGTTCCATCATGAAACCGGCACTCTCACCGGATAACAGGGTTTTCTTCATCACCAGGCCAGTGAGGATGGCCACCAGGATACCGATCAGATAGAGACCAAAAACCAGGTTCTGCCCATTGGCAGGAAAAAATGCTGCTGCAAACAAAACATAAACCGGCAGACGTGCACCGCATGACATGAAGGGATTCATCAGGATTGTCAGCTTGCGCTCCCGCTCACTCTCCAGTGTACGGGTTGCCATCACTGCAGGCACATTGCATCCAAACCCCACAATCATCGGCACGAAGGCCTTACCCGGCAGGCCGATGGAGCGCATAAACCGGTCCATGACGAAAGCCGCACGAGCCATGTAGCCGCTATCCTCAACTACTGAGAGAAACAGATAGAGCGCGGTAATAATGGGGATAAAGGTGGCCACTACCTGCACACCGCCGCCCGCACCGTTGGCCAACAGAACGATCAACCACTCGGGCAGACCTATACCCCGCATCAACTCACCGAAACCGTCTACAAAGATGGCGCCGGCCACACCATCGAAAAAGTCGATAAAGGCGCCACCGATGTTGATGGCAAACATGAACATCAGGTACATCACACCAAGAAATACAGGAATTCCGAAAAACCGGTTCAGTACAACACTGTCGATACGATCACTGAAGGTCTTATCAATCCGCCCCCGGCTACGGGTCACATTTTGTGAGATAGCGTGGGCATGACCATAGCGGGTATCCGCAATATGGATATCGATCTCCTCATCCACACGATCCTCAATGGCGTTCTGCCAATGGGCAACCTGCGTCTTCAGCGGCTCGTCTGCATGACTGAGTGCAAAACCGTCACTCTCCAGCATCTTGAGCAATAACCAACGCCGCTTGGCATGAGTATGGTTGTCTCCCTCGGGCAGACCCGGCTCCATCGCCGTGATCGCCTGCTCCACCAATTCATCCTGCGCTAAGGCAAAGCCGCCGGTAGCGTTACCCGCAGCGAGATCCTGGATGGCGCTCTTGAGCTTTGTAATCCCTTCACCGCTGACAGCAACAATGGGTACAACCAGACAGCCCAGATCGCGGCTGAGCCGCTCGATATCGATCTCCAGCCCCTGCTTGCGCGCCACATCCATCATATTGAGCGCAATCACCAGCGGCACACCCATCTCCAGCATCTGTACCGAAAAGTAGAGATTGCGCTCGAGGTTGGAGGCGTCGACGATATTGACGATCAGGTCCGCATCCCCAGAAAGCAGATAGTCGCGGGTCACCTGCTCATCCAGGGAAGTCGCATCGAGTGAGTAGATGCCGGGCAGATCTACGACATTGACTTCATCACGATCGATGGCGAATCGTCCCTCTTTACGATCCACCGTAACACCCGGCCAGTTACCCGTGCGCTGACGGATGCCGGTCAGCATGTTAAACAGCGCCGTCTTGCCACAGTTGGGATTGCCGGCCAGCGCAATGGTCAGCCTGCGCTCCCGCGTTGGATCAATTTGAGAAGGTTCGTCGTGACAGGCCATTCGGATTTCTAATTCTCGCTCTCAGTCAAAGGCACCACCAGCAGCTTTTCCGCCACACCGGCACCAAGTGCCACTCTGGTCCCCGCATTGGCAACGACTACACCGCCGCCACGGCGCTGAGTCAGCTCGATCTCAGAGCCAACCCGAAGACCCAGGCTAAGCAGCCGATGGACCAAGTGACGACCACCGAGTATCCGCTTGATACAAACATGGCTGCCCACGGGCAGTTTGGCCAGAGGAATCGGTGGATCTGCCTGATTGCTATTGAGGTCCATCACCCGATGTACCCTTGAAGTAAGTGATAATGATTCTCATTAAACCAACAAAATGTGTCATTTGCAATAGCGCTGCAGTATATAGCAATTTACTTATATTTGATGGGCCCGCTTATTTGTGAGACTTCCTTGTCGGTTTTTGCAGTAGATCAACCCGGTGCGGTTTGAGAAACTCAGCCCCCTTAGGCCCCATATGGGAGTGAAAAACCTGCCTGATCTTGTCATAGCGATTTTCATCAATTGAGAGTGCTGTGTGCGTGATCTTGATAAAGCGGTTCTCAAACTGCTCCCAGTTCTCATAACAGCCCGATGTATTGAAGAAGTATTCACCCAATAGGCTCATGGCCCCACTATCCACCACGCCCTGGATCGCATGAAAAGCCTGCTCTCGCACCAGCTTCTCGTCGTGTATCAGCCGCATCAGGTCATTGAATTCACCGCTGTATACAGGCTCTAAAAAAAAGGCCAGCCCACCTGGTTTGAGAACACGCACGATTTCCTGCATTGCAGCGGGCATCAACGTCTCAGGCACATGATGCAGAGATTTGAGCATCCAAACCACGTCGATGCTTTCATCGGGCTCGTCAATCGCCTCTGCGCCACTGAGGCGAAACGTCAGATTATCCAGATAAGGCTGGGCAAGATTCTTCTCATGCTGCAGCTCATCGACTTCGGTGGCGATAAACTGACTCTGTGGAAACCGCTCCGCAAACTGGCGAGTAATCCAGGCTGCCCCACACCCCAGCTCAAGAATTCGTGCCCGTTCGAGCGGTAATAACCGCTCCATCATCACCCGCTCGGTGGCTATCTCGTAAGCATCCGGCCGATGGATCATCATCTGTTGTGCTGACAATGTCCCGCTGCTCCGTTATGTTATGAACTCGACAACCTCCATTCTACCCAACAGGCGCTGGATTTGTTCGATAGCATCATCAATTGGTTTGACCGGCTGCGCTTTCAGCTCTCCCGCTCCGACGCCCTGCCACTACTCTCAATGCTTGGCTTGTTGACTGGCTTTCTGGCAGGTGGCGTGATTGTACTCTTCCGCCTCTTCGTGGAAGGTTTTCAGATGGGTATGCTGCCGGGTCAGCTGCCGGAAAACTACGAGGGACTACCGCCACTGTTGCGTTTAGTACTCCCCATTGCCGGTGGCCTGCTACTAGGCTTGGTCTTTACGCGTCTGGCGAAAGGCGATTATGTCTTGGGTATTGCCCGGGTCATGGAACGGCTCGTCTACCATCAGGGTTTTCTCAGTCTACGCAGTTTTCTGCTTCAGTTCTTCGGCGCCGCCATTGCGATTATCAGCGGTCACTCCGTGGGACGGGAAGGTCCACACGTCTACCTGGGTGCCGCCAGCGGCTCCCTGCTGGGACAGAAACTCTCTCTGCCCAACAACAGTATTCGCACCCTGGTCGGCTGTGGTACTGCAGCAGGTATCTCAGCATCCTTCGATACCCCACTGGCAGGCGTCATTTTCGCCCTGGAAGTGGTGATGATGGAGTACACTCTGGTGAGCTTTATCCCCATCATCCTGGCGGCGGTCAGTGCAAACAGCCTCTCCCTGCTGATATTCGACGGCGAACGGGTATTCAACATTGGGATTATGCAACTCGGTTCTCTGCATGAGCTCATATTCATCCTTCTGCTTGGGGTCGCTGCGGGAATCGCAGCCGCTGCCTATGTCCATCTGATAGACAAGATTTCGGACCGGAGCCGACAACTGCCCTATTGGGTGCGTACCACCCTGGCAGGGGTTGTGGTGGGACTTTGTGCCCTCTGGCTGCCCCAGGTGATGGGTATCGGCTATGACACCGTCAATCTGATCCTGCTGGGAGAAATGGGTCTGGGTCTATTGCTTCTGCTGCTGCTGGCAAAACTCTTTGCCACTGCCGCCAGCATAGGCCTCGGCATTCCAGGCGGCACCATTGGTCCGGCACTGTTCATCGGTGCTGCTGTTGGCGGCATCATAGCGCCGCTGCCGGGTCTGTTGTTTAACGGCACAGTCTCAGACCCGGCAGTCTATGTCCTGATCGGTATGGGAGCTGTGATGGGCGCTGCCCTACAGGGTCCACTGGCGGCCCTGACAGCGGTAATCGAACTGGCACATAATCCAGAGATCATCATGCCCGGCATGCTGGCCATCGTTGTCGCCAGTCTCATCAGTAGTGAACTCTTCGGCAAGTCATCCATGTTTCACACACTGCTACAGTCCACAGGACTCAACTATCACACCGATCCGGTGATGCAGTCTCTGCGACGTATAGGCGCAGCCCGTTTCATGAACCGAAACTTTGCCCAGGTCAGCCCCAACATCAAACGGGAAACGGTACAGATGCTCCTGGTAGACACGCCAGAATGGATTGTCATCTCGAACACCGACACCACTCTGACGCTGATGCCCGGTGTTGACCTGGTACGAGCCCTGAACGAACAGCAGGATGATGAGATCGACCTGCAGGAGATACCGGCGACAAGATATGAATTGGCACCTCTGAGGATGCAGGCGACATTACAGGAAGCACTCGAAAAACTTGAGGAAAGCAGTGCGGAGGCGCTCTATATCGAGTGGTTCGATCAACAACACTACTGGCGCATTCAGGGCATCCTCACCCGCTCCCAGATTGAGTCGGCCTACCGTTTTTGAGCCAGATCATTCCCACAGCAAAAAGCCCGGCGAAAAACGCCTGAATGCTTTAAGATGGATAGCTTAAACGACACCGTCGCTTCAGCACTGTGGGAGGCAAAATGAACGACCAGAACAGCAACCCAGAAACCATCCTGATTGATGAACAGCCGGTACGGCTCGACGAACTGCTCAGTGATTATCAGAACCTGAAAGAGCAGACAAAAAAAGAGAAAAAGACCCAGAAAAAGGCTTCCCGCAAGTTCGCGCAAGAGGAGGAGCTGAAGCCCTACCAGGCCGAGTTGATCAAGATGCAGCAACATCTTGAAAAAACCAGACAGCGCATGATCATCCTTTTCGAAGGCCGTGACGCTGCCGGTAAGGGCGGCACTATCCGCCGGGTCACCCGCTATATGAATGAGAAACACTATCGGGTGGTTGCCTTGGGTAAACCGACGGATGAGCAGAAAACCCAATGGTTTTTCCAAAAATACGTTGCCCAGTGCCCTCGCGGTGGCGAGGTGGTCCTGTTCGACCGCAGTTGGTACAACCGTGCTGTGGTGGAACCGATCTTCGGTTTCTGCACACCGGAAGAGTATGAAAACTTCATGATCGGCTGCCCCGGTTTTGAAAAGGACCTGGTGCGCCAAGGCACCATCCTGATAAAACTCTACTTCTCGGTGACCAAAGAGGAACAAGCTAGACGTTTCGAACGGCGTAAGTCTGACCCTCTGCGTCAGTGGAAGCTGTCTGAGATCGATGTCCAGGCACAGGATCGCTGGGACGAGTTCACTCAGCAGAAATACGACATGCTGAAACGTACCAATACCACCCATGCACCCTGGACCATTATCCGCTCCAATGATAAACACCGGGCACGCCTCAATGCGATGAAAGTGATCCTGAATTCGGTACCCTATGAACGGTTCGACGCTGAACTTAACTTCGTCCCCGAACCGGAGGTGGTCATCTCAGGCTCCCGCGAACTGGAACTGATGGAGGCTCAGCGCCTGCAGAAGGGCAAGTTCGTCAGTTAGACGCTTCTGATTTGTCGCCGCTCAGCTGAATGAGCGGCGGTAGTTGAGTTATCAGGGAACCTCGAGAACCGCTGGTGGCCGAAAAGGTTATATCGATCAACCGGTAAAAGACCTTCATGACCCTTTCTCTGACTCTGCTCGGCCTGCTCTGGATAGTCTATTTCGGCTTCCACTCCCTCTTTGCATCTCTCTGGTTCAAAACCCGTGTTGCCGCCAGCCTGCCTAAGCTGATGCCCTGGTACAGGCTGATTTTCAACAGCCTGGCCACAATCCTGCTGTTACCGCCCGCGGTCTACATATGGTGGCTGAACTCAACACCGCTTTGGCAATTCGAAGGGATCTGGAACTGGCTGAGATATACACTGATGTTACTGGCGATGGCCGGATTCGTCTGGTCCCTGCGATACTATGACGGGCGGGAGTTCATCGGTCTGAAACAAATTGCAGAGGGCCAGCACGACATCAAAGATCAGGAACATCTGCATATCTCACCCCTACACCGTTTCGTGCGCCACCCTTGGTACAGTCTCGGATTGTTATTGGTGTGGACTCAGGAGATGGATCCGGCAAGACTCGTCAGCGCCCTGCTCATTACGGGTTATCTATTCGTCGGATCACGTCTAGAAGAGAGAAAACTGAAGGTCTATCATGGAGAGACCTATCTACGATACAGCGCCCGGGTTCCCGGCTTGATTCCAATCCCGGGGCGTTTTCTGACAAAAAAAGAGGCTGATGCTCTACTAGCCGAGAGATAAATATCAGCCGGTCCTGTCATCATCGACAGGACCGGCAGTAGTAATCTACTGATTGGGATTCCAGAAATTCTGCGGGCCGTAAGGCGCTGGCCCATAACCATACCCTGGCCCCATCATACCCGGCCCCATGCCCGGTCCACGCATCATAGGGCGATTGCCCTCGTCCTGCATCATGCCCATGTGACGCTGGTGCATGGCGTGACAGGCAGCGCGTTCTTCTTCACTCATGCCATCAATGGCGGCCTGGTGTTTTTCCATCATCTCCTGGCGCTGTTTCCAGGGTGGCGTTTCCGGCATATCGATGCCCCTTTCCTTGGCCCGCTCACGCATCTCCTGGTAATGAGCCAAGCGAGTGGCTTCTCGCTCCTCAGGTGTCATTGACATCATTTTTTCATGCATCCGCTGACGCTCTTCCATACTGGGGCGCTGCATCTGCATCCCAGCCGGCCTACTCCAGGGCGGACTTTCGGGCAGCATCACGCCCAGTTTCTCGGCGCGCTGCTTAAGATCCTGGTAGCGCTCATTACGGGCCTGCCAACGCGCTTCCCTCTCTTCAGTAATGGCTGCCGGAGCATCTGATGCCGGCACCGCTTCCATGGCTGCCGATGTAGATTCTGTCGCCTCCCCGGTTGCCACCGACTCTGCCGCCTCGCCTGTCGATTCCTCTGCCAACAAAGGCAGGCTGAAGGTAAAAAGCGAAGCAAGCGCTATGACCATCGTTTTTTTCTTGTACATCTCTCTCTCCTCGGATGATTTATCTTTATTGTGTTGCGTCGTTATCATTCTGTTTCTTAAAGTTATTTTATTCTCAGGCTATAAGGAAAAAATGTCAGGCGGTGTCTTTGCGGGAAGAAATTCACCCACTTTAACTCCAAGGCCCCAGCTCCTACTCAGCAGCCTTATTCTTCGTCTTGAGTGTAGCCACTTTTTCCGCCAACTCGGCCAGCAGGCCGTCCATACCCTTCTGTTTTACCAGATTCCTGAAAGAAGTCCGATAGTTACTGACCAGACTCACCCCGTCGACAGTGACATCGTAAGCATACCAGTCATCCTTCCGCTGTCTCAGTTTATAACTGACCGGTACCTCCTTGTTGGAGGAGATGATATACGTCTGGACTTCAGCCAGCTTCCCTTTCTGTCGTTCACGTCCCATGCGGATCGATTGATTATGGTAGCTGTCCATAGCGGAATAGTATGTCTGCTCAAGCAGCTCCCGAAACAGGGTAATGAACTGCTCACGCTGAGGCTTGGAGGCCTTGCGCCAACTGGTGGCGAGAATAACCTGAGACATGGACTCATAGTCGAAGCGACGCCTGACGATCTCCCGCACATGTGTTCTGCGTTGCTGCTTGTCCAGCACCGGATTTTTCAGTACCTCCAAAATCGTATCCACGGTTTCCTTGATACGTTCGGACGGTGTGGCGATTGCCGCAGCCGGCAAACTGGAAGTAAACAGCACCCCAAATAGAAATAAAGTTGCTAACCTGATCATTTTATTGTTCCTGACTATGGTCCCACGGACCCTATGACAACAGCTCCGGAGGAAGGTGCCAGCATCCGCTTCTCCTGTCTAGTACTCCTTCAATCCAACGCCTGTTAACACGAATATGAATATCACTGTTGCAGTCAGGCCAGGTATAATTCGAGGGTTCGGAACATAACGGCATTGTTGAGGCCCTGGTCCTAGCTTTCAGCTGACCGCTGAACATCCTGCCCTTCTATCACACCCAGATAATCGCTGATATCCCAGCAGATGCCTACGCGCTGCGGGACGCCCTCCTCGACATTCTCGTCACTATAATGGCTATAGTCGAGCAACCATCTGATCTGGCCGTCAGGTAAAACAACCCGATAACTGAGTTGCAACTCACTATTCTCATCCTGGGTACTAAAAAGTACCGCAACCCTGTCACGATCTTCTGAATGCACGCAATCTAAAATAGATTCAGGCGTCGGCTCGAACTCCCCCGAATCAACCTGAAAAAAACCATACATCCCATCATCCCACTGGCATTGGGTCATTGAGGAATCCCAGACCCAGGCGGCATTCGGCATGACATGTTCCAACAGACCCAACCGCTGTCGGTGAAAACGGGAGGCTTTACGATAACTCAGTGTCTTCCGCTTCAGCTTCAACAGCTTTTCCTTCAAGTGTTTTTCCCGCTTTTGCAATCGGCGTATCGCCTGCTTAAGTCGGCCATGGCGATGTGTCTGCTGCTGAGCCGTGTGGCGGCGAACAACCCAGCCAACAAAGACAGTCCAGACCAAAGCCAGCGGCGTCAATATCAGCCAGGTCGGGATTTGCTCTTTGTAGTTCTCCGGTCTCTCCACCCTCGGCCAACGATGCCAAATCGCCTGTAACTCTTCATTGCCGATACGGTCAACACCCTTTTGTATCAAGCTCTGCAGCTCTGGCTGCTGTTCCAGGGTGGCCAATGAAATATCGAATGTCAGATTGAGTCGCTGCTGCTCCTCGATATCATCAATCTCAACTTGCTGGAGCAATTGGGTAACGCTTGCTGTATCTCCCAGATAGGCAAAGGCACCACCCTCAGCAACACGTCTCAATGCCTCCTCAATGGTTGGAAAGGGTACGGGTATTACGCCTGGCGCCATCGATGTCAGTGCCTTCTCCCAGACGCCGCCTCTCACAACAGCAACGGTTTTTCCCCCCAAACCCTTAAGCCCGCCGCTCGGGATCTGCTGATTGCCAAAAAGTCCGACAGACAGACTCAGATAGGGGCGCGTATATAACCACTGCTTACGCCGATCCCCTCCAGCAACTGCGGTACCCACCGCATCCACCTCGGCACCACGCAAAGCGCTCGCCAACGAAGATTGATCGGAAAACTGGATAATTTCGAGTTGCAGACCGAGATGCATCGCGAGTGCACGCAGATAATCTGCCACCAGCCCTTTGGGATGGGAGCCGCCGGCATAAAAGAGAATTGGGGGTGTCTGTTCAACGACACCCACCCTAAGAACCTGATGGCTGTCGAGCCAAGCCTTTTCAGCCACATTATAGCGTGAGATCTGAGCCGAATTCGCCAATGTCCAGCTCAGGCTCAGACAGAAAATGAGATAGATGCTGTATTGTCTCTTCCACATACAAGTTCCAGATCATCGTTGACGCCGCACGCTTCCAGCATTGGACAGGCTACAACTATTCCATAAACTGCGACAGGATAACACTGCAATAACTTCCGAAGTGGCTGATGAATGGCATGTAGTGATAGAGGCAATCTGGCACTTTTTAGGTGTATTATTCAATGACGCATGAGATGGGCGGGTGCTTCCAAGTGGGCAGTCTCCCGATCTCCCGCTTCCGCTCCCCACAAACGATACGACGTGTTGAGAGAACCCATACATCCCTGGAATCTGAGAACAGCCGCCCGCCTGTTACGGCTGGGGGCGATTGTCGCCTACCCCACCGAAGCCGTCTTCGGCCTGGGTTGCAATCCCTATGACGAAGCAGCGGTATTCAGACTCCTGGCACTCAAGCAACGCCCGGTTGAGAAGGGCATGATACTGATCGCGGATAACTTCGAGCGCCTTAAACCCTTTGTCGGAAACTTGCCTCAGGAGACGTTGGATCATGTGCTGTCGCATTGGCCGGGGCCTGTCACCTGGTTGCTCCCAGCCGCTGAGAATACCCCCTACTGGCTGACTGGCCGCCATACCACACTGGCAATGCGAGTCACCAACCACCCCATAGCTGCAGCACTGTGTCGAGCCGCCGCTATGCCGCTGGTCTCCACCAGCGCGAACTTGAGTCGCCGTCAACCCGCTCGAACCCCCCTTCAAGTCAGATTACGTTGTGGAGATGGGGTCGATTGGATTATCCACGGCAAAACAGGGGGGCTCAGCAAACCTACACCCATACGGGATGCGCTGAGCGGTAAAATATTGAGAGGGTAGAAAAAAAGCCCACCCGGGGAGGGATGGGCTTAAAGCGCTTGTTTTAGCGCCGGAGGAGGATCGAAATCAAAAACTGCCTGTTATTCATGATGGCGGCAGCTCCGGCAGAATCTTTAATCATTATTTTCGTATTTTTTGAAAACGGAAAACAAACGTAACCGATTGATTATATGAACTTATCTAAGGCCCTTGTAACCATAGGCACCTTCACCAGACTACAAGGCCGGGGAAAATAGTCGCGGGAGGCCCAGCCTCACCCCTGGCTGGCATGACTCAGGTAGTCCCCCAGATGCTCCTCAACCCATTCTCTGAGCCAGTGGCTGGCGCGGGAGCCATGAAAGCGCCCGGCCTCCTCCCCATCGACGAAAAGAATGACCGTGGGAAATCCCCGTAAACGATAGTGCCCTGCCAGTCGCATGTTGTCATCGACCTCCACCTTGGCCAGCAGCAGCAGGCCCTCCATCTCATCGATCACCCGCTCCAGGGCCGGAGATAGCGAGAGACAGGGGGCGCACCACTCGGCCCAAAAATCGACCAGGATAGGCTGCTGCCGGGAAGCCTGGATGACCTTTTCGTCATAGTTCGCCTCTTCCACATCAAAGATATAAGGGGAAGTTGTGGGTTTTTGACTCATGAAAACTGCCTATGATGCCTGATGAGTGGTTTGGGACGTGCATGATAGGTTATCTTAAGGGTTTGACCCAAGCCGGTAGAGAGCCTCACATGACGAGCAGCCAGAGTAGATCCCCTTTTCCAGCCACCCGCATGCGACGTATGCGGCGTGATGATTTCTCACGTCGCTTGATGCGCGAAACCCAGCTATCTCCGGCGGATTTTATCTATCCTGTCTTTGTGCTGGAAGGTGAAAATGCCCGCGAAGCAGTACCCTCCATGCCCGGTGTCGAGCGCATGAGCATTGACTTGCTGGTAGATGAAGCAAAGGCTGCACACGATCTGGGCATCCCAGCGATGGCGCTTTTCCCTGTTACCCCCTTATCGGCAAAAAGTGAGGACGCCTGCGAGGCCTACAATCCTGAGGGCCTGGCTCAACGGGCTGTCCGTGCGCTCAAATCGGCGGTGCCTGAATTAGGCGTCATGACCGACGTAGCCCTCGACCCCTTCACCACACATGGACAGGACGGGTTGATCGATGAGACAGGTTATGTGCTCAACGACGAGACCAAGGCAGTTTTAGTCAAACAGGCACTCTCCCACGCGGAGGCCGGCGCCGATATCGTTGCCCCCTCCGATATGATGGATGGTCGTATCGGTGCCATTCGAGAGGCACTGGAGGCAAACGGGCACATCCATACCCGTATCCTCGCCTACGCCGCCAAGTATGCCTCCAGCTTCTATGGCCCGTTCCGTGATGCAGTGGGTTCCGCCGCCAATCTCGGTGGTGGCAACAAGTACAGCTACCAGATGGATCCGGCAAACACCGATGAAGCCCTGCACGAGGTGGCACTCGACCTGCAGGAAGGTGCGGACATGGTCATGGTAAAGCCGGGCATGCCCTATCTGGATATTGTGCGCCGGGTCAAAGAGACCTTCCAGGTGCCCACATTTGCTTATCAAGTGAGTGGAGAATACGCCATGCTCAAAGCAGCGGCACAGAATGGCTGGCTGGATGAACAGGCGGTGGTGATGGAGTCATTGCTCTGTATCAAGCGCGCCGGCTGTGATGGGATTCTCACCTATTTCGCCAAACAGGCAGCAGAGTGGATGCAGTGATTTTTGAGTGCAGCCTAACCTCGCGAATCATCATCACAACACAGTGTTTTATTTGAGCCAGATCATCGAACATGGATAAATACGCCGTCATTGGCAATCCCATCGAACACAGTAAATCCCCAGAGATACATACCGCCTTCGCCCAGCAGACGGGAGAGGATATCGAGTATGTCCGGCTGCTCGGCAATCTTGATGATTTCGAAGAGGACGTAAGACGCTTCATCGCAGAGGGGGGACAAGGTCTCAACGTCACCGTACCCTTCAAGGAGCAGGCCTGGCGCCTGGCGGATGAGCTCAGTCCGCGTGCCCATACGGCCGGCGCGGTGAATACGCTGATCAGGCTGGATAACAACCAGCTACGTGGAGACAACACCGACGGTATCGGTCTGGTAAGGGATCTGACAGTCAATCAGGGCTTTCGAATGGCGGGCAAACGCATTCTCATGCTGGGTGCTGGCGGTGCAGTGCGCGGTGTTATGCGTCCACTATTGGAACAAAATCCCAAACGAATCATCATTGCCAACCGCACAGCAAGCAAAGCCTACTCATTGGCCAATGGATTGGTGCATCTGGGCCAGGTGGCAGGTTGTGGCTTCGATGAGTTGGAAGGGATGCAGTTCGATCTCATCATCAACGGCACCGCTGCCGGTCTCGAGGGCAAGACACCCGCGATTCCCGATGATGCACTGGTAAAGGGTGGTTGGTGCTATGACATGCTATACAGCAAGCAAGACACCGCCTTTCAGCAATGGGGACACGAGCATCGGGCCGCACGTTCACTGGATGGTTTGGGTATGCTGGTGGAACAGGCTGCAGAGTCATTTCGACTGTGGCGGGATACTCTGCCGGAAACCCCTCCGGTCATCGCCAAACTACGAAATACAACGTAGTGTTTCCCAGATTGCCTGGTAAAAATATTGCCATCCGGCTATGGCTATTCAATCACCTCATCAGCCATCTGCAATACACCCTCGGCTAAGGTAAGACCGATTTTCTTCGCCGTCCCGGCATTCAAGGTTAGCCTTGTTCCGAGAGGATCCTGGACACCAATATCTCCCGGACTGGTGCCATGGTACAGAATGTCCTCGGCTATCACTGCGGCCTGAGACCCAATACTCGGTATATCCGGATTTACCGCCAGTAACATCCCCAATCGCACAATATTATCGGACTGACCGATACAAATTAGACGATCTTTGAGGCATTGCCGCTTAAGCCAATGAATATTCTCCATCGTATACAGTACCGGGTCTGTCGGTAACCAAATAGCATCAACCTTCCCGGCAAGGCGTCGGTATGCCTGCTTGAGTTCTTTGGCCCTATCGATTGGGCGGGTCACGATATCCATTCCCACTAGATCAGCCGCCTGAATGGCTTCATCGACAGTCGACATACTGTGCGTCTTGCTATAGAGAACCCCAAGCCGCTTGATCCCAGGAAACAGGAGATTGAGTGAAAGCAGCTGGGTACCTGATGAAACATCAGAATCGATCCCTGCAATATTAGTGTGTCCCTGCATAAGCTTATAACGTTGCCAATTAAGCACCATGGCAAAAACAACCGGCACCTCTTGTCTCGATGCAGTTGCCGCCTTGGCAAAGTAGGCAGCTTTCGCTCCCAGCGCCAGAATCAATGCCGGTTCATTTTTCATGATCTGACGCATCAGATCAGGTGCTCTTTTGATATCTCCCTGAAGATTATAAACCAACACATCTTGCTTTAATCTCGCCTTGAATTGCACCAGCGGTTGCTCGTAGGCAACTTCAGTATCGGATAGCAACACAACCACCGGGCCATCTGCAGACCAGGTGGGGCTGGCAAAAAACAGTATGATCAATAGCTGTAATAGCTTAATCATTGTGTTCACTCCATCCATCGATACGAAGCGCATGCATCACTTGGCTGCTTCCTGTTGTCATCATGAATTTTCGAAAAATCGTTTGCTGCTCAGGGGAGGCTGAATCTTCAAAGCAGCCAAGCACCGGCATATCCAACGGTTGGGATTTACCCAAAACCTGAAGTGAATCGATCAATCGCGGATTGATTGTCTGAAGATGTAGCAGACTGGCCTGAGAAACCAAAGCAACATCCACTTGATTTAGCGCGGCAGCAAAAATTGCATCCGCATCCTTCGGTACCTCAACGATACGGATCTTATTGATATTGAGCATTTGTCCGTCGGGAAAAACTCTACTGAGGATACCTGTGGAATCCGGCCCCAAGCTGGTCATCGCTAATAAGATACGATCAGATTCTTCTAAGTCCTCGAATGAGTGTCGAGCTGAAATCAACAGCTTGTGATAGTTTTGACGACGATCACGAACCGCTTGTAGTAGTGGTTTGAGCTTTAACGCTTTACCGTAACTATGCAAATACCAATCGGGAACAAACACAAAAGATGGGCGGTCTTTGTGTACTCCCAGATTAAAATCAGTTAGACGCGCAAAAGGTTGAAACTCAATCGCCAACCCAAGCTTATCCAGCAGGGTCTCCATATCTCTCTTTAGTCGTTCAAGATTATGCTGCGGCGCATCAGGATTGAAATAGTAGAAACGAAGCGTGGTATCGGCACACACCGGACCTGCCAATAAAAGCCAGCAGAGACAAAGACCGCATATCAGATTATGGATCCCTGATTTCAAAACCCGTCTACTCCGTTAACTCAAAGTAGAAAGTTGCCCCATTACCCACTTCAGACTCTGCCCATATAGAACCGCCATGCCGGTGAACAATGCGTGCGACTGTTGCCAACCCAATACCTGTACCTTCAAACTCTGAACTCTTATGCAAACGCTGGAAGGCGCCGAATAGCTTGTCTGCATACTTCATATCAAAACCTGCACCATTGTCTCGCACGAAAAAAACCCGGCGGTCATCTTGTAGCGCTTGCCCGATTTCAATCTCCGCGTGATCCTTGAGACTACTGTACTTCCAGGCATTCCCAATCAGGTTATCCAATGCGATACCTAAAAGGTGGACATCTCCTCTGGCCTGTAATCCAGAGTCAACACGGCATTCCACAGAGCGAGCCGGATCACCCTCCTGTAATTTATGCAATACAGACTCTGCCAGTTCAGTCATATTCACATCGCTGATTGACATCTCTTGCCGGCTCAGGCGAGAGAGCCTTAGCATGTCATCAATCAGTTTTCCCATGCGGTTTGCCGCTGCCCGTACCCGTTTCAGATAATCTTGCCCAGTCTCATCAAGTTGACTGTGATAATCCTCAGCCAATGCCTGACTGAAACCGTCAATACTACGCAGCGGCGCTCTCAGATCATGCGAAACTGAATAATTGAAAGCCTCAAGTTCCTTGTTACTGCGCTCCAACTCAAAGGTACGCTCCGCAACTTTCAGTTCCAGAGAGCGGTTGTGCTCATCCAACTGTCTGCGGGAAGTTTCCAAATTATACGTCATGGTATCGAAGGAATGGGCCAGGGAGCCGAACTCAGCACAAACCAGATCCTGTATATTTAACCGGTGTTCAAGATCGCCTCCGGATACCTGGCCAACACCCATCGTTAACTGGCGAATGACCCTAAGCAACCGCCGAGTAAAAATCAGTGCTACCGAAAACCCGAGTAAAATAAAAACTCCCACTACAGACAGGTAAAAAAACTTTGTCTGCTGTAGCTGTTTGTCCCATTCCTGTTCACGGGTTTGTATATGCTGCTGTAAGCGTTCCATTGAAAAACCACAGCGTAATATGCCCCATAGTTCACGGCCGTTGTGAATGGGTGTTACGGCTTCCAGCAGGTCACCGGATTGCGATGAACCCAGTGTACTGGTAAGGAAATGTATCGGCGGCGAACCCTGTCCGGCGACTGCAAAATCACTCTCCATCAGCGCCAACACCCGCTTATCCATATCACCTTGCTGTACCATACCAACCTGATGAGGGTCGTTATGGGCAATCACCAGTCCCACTTTACTGGCCACCTGGCAAAAACGGATCTCTGCGTCGCCCTCTGCTACCTGCTGCATCAGCGTGTTGAGAAAACTAAAATCGTATCCCGCAACCGCCTGGTTGGCACTCAACACCATACTTCGCATCAAGGAGGCACTGCTTGCCTGCATGGCAGCATGCATTGCCTGGATATCTTCTTGCTGTTTTCTTTCCTGAAAATCTCCAATCTGTTGCCAGAAAAGGAGGCTGATCGCTGTAAATAACAGCAGTAGGGCCAGATTCATCGAAATCAGATAGACCCTAATGGAAGGAAGTCTTGTTGGTTTATTGCCAGCTTCTGGTTTAGGCATGTCCAAGCTCATTGTGATGGAGGCACTGAACCACTGTCACGCTGTAGTACTTACAACTCTGCTGTAACCGGATCACCAGTACAGACCAATCCATCGCATGGGCTGTATTTTTCTCTTCCTTACTCAAGATTTAATAATAGTACTCGATAAAGGATCATAATCCGGACAGAAAGCGTGCCATGCCACCATCAGCATCACTACAAAAGACACCCTAATAGTAGTAGGGTAAAAGACTCTCACACTCTGCCGCGTGCTTCCAGGCCATATTATGAATATAAAGCACCATTTAACACTGATCATCGCCCTGGTTGCCACTTGCTCTTTGCCGGCCACCGCCAACGATCCGTTAATTTCAGACCAACAGATGAGAGAGGCAGAACGTCTGTTCAGTGGCCCCAGCGAAGAGGATTACTATCGGACCGACGCTGTTTTGGTCAGTGCTACTGGTAGTGCCAAACCTGTATTTCTCGCACCCTCAGTCGCCAGCGTCATCACCAAGGAGGAGATCGAGGCCATGGGGGCCACAACACTGGATGAGGTGCTGGAGACAGTGCCGGGACTGCACGTCTACGTCTCTTCATTCTCTCTGTTTTCAAAAAAATGGTCCATTCGCGGCATTCATACCGAAGGAAATCCGCAGGTTCTGCTGTTGCTCAATGGCCAGCCGATTCAGAACCTTCATGTGGGGTTTCGACCCGCTCAGTTCCAACTCCCGGTCAGCATGATCTCCCGCATAGAGGTAATTCGCGGTCCAGGGTCTGCGATTCACGGCGCAGATGCCTTTGCTGGTACCATTAACGTGATCACCAAGGATGGTCAGGAGATCGACGGGGTTCAAGCAGGCGTTCGTGGCGGCTCGTTCGGCCGCAAGGATGTCTGGGCGCAACACGGTGGCAAGTATGGAGACTGGGATCTGGCTGTAAGTTTCGACCTGATGCAATCGGACGGGGATAACGAACGACTCATCGGGCGGGATCTACAGAGCACTTTGGATGATAATTTCGGTACATCAGCCTCCCTGGCTCCTGGACCATTAGAAACTCAGTACAACACCATCAACTCACATCTTACACTGAACCGGCAACACTGGAATATTCACCTATGGGGCTGGAGTGAAAGAGATGGCGGTGTCGGCGCAGGTCTGACCGAAGCATTGAGCACGGACAACCATCGGGGAACCGATATGCTTCTGGGTGATATCGAATACAGTAATGACCAGTGGGTACAGGACTGGACGCTCGGATTCCGGCTTGACTACCTATACAACAAGGAAGAGGACCATCTGCAACTGTTTCCCTCCGGCGCAGTGTTGCCCATCGGCAGCGACGGCAATCTGAACTTTACTTCTCCAGCAGGTATCACCCTTTTTACCGATGGCTATATCGGTGCTCCGGGACACACCTTCCAGCGCTACAGCGCTGAAACTTCGGCGCTTTATGACGGCCTGGCACAACACCGCATGCATTATGCATTCGGCTATCAGTATTCGGAGATCAGCTATCGAGCAAGACAAAACTGGGGACCAGGTGTGATTGACGGTAGCCAGGCTGTGGTTAATGGATCACTGACCGACCTTACCGGCCAACCTGGGATCTTTATGCCGGATGTCGACCGCAAGCTCTGGTATCTCTCAGGTCAGGATGAATGGGCCTTCACCCAGAATTGGGAACTGACCCTGGGTGCGCGTTATGATCACTACTCTGACTTCGATGGGACATTCAATCCCAGGGCTGCGCTGGTGTGGCAGACACGTCACGACCTAAGCACCAAGCTACTTTACGGTCGCGCCTTCCGCGCACCCAGCTTCAGCAACATGTATGCACAAAACAATCCTGTTGGTCTGGGTAACCCAGACCTCGAACCGGAAGTTATCGATACCCTTGAATTGGCTTTCGATTACCGCCCATCACCGGATCTGCGACTGGCCACCAATCTCTTCACCTATGAAATAGATGGTCTGATAGAGTTCGTTCCCGATCCAGGCGGGGCATCTGCAACCTCGCAAAATAGCCGAGACCAGAAAGGCCATGGTGCGGAACTGGAGATAGATTGGGAAACGACCCGAGACCTCCGTTTAAAAGGAAATCTGGCCTGGCAAGACTCTGAAGACAAAGCGACCGGTGACCCGACACCGGATGCGCCCAGACTACAGGCCTACGCCAATGCGCACTGGAATTTCCTACCCAGATGGTCAATTGACGGTCAGTGGATATGGATTGGCGACCGTAAACGGGCTGCAGGGGATACGCGTTCGGAAATCGATGACTACAGCACTGTCAACCTGACCCTGCGCCGCAAGAAACTCTTTGACGCTATCGACCTGGCTTTGGCCGTACGAAATCTGTTCGATGAGGATATTCGCGAACCTGCCACAACATCGATACCCGACGACTATCCCATGGAGCGCCGTTCAGTGTGGATGGAAGTACGTACGAAGTTTTGAATTGCGGAAGAAGTTCTTTGGCTGGCTAGCCCTCTAATGGTGCCGGCCTGGAGATACCGTAGCCCTGTGCAAAATCGACTCCCATCGCCCGTAGTACCTTATACGTCTCATCGTGTTCAACAAATTCCGCAATGGTCTTTAACCCAGCCACATGCCCTATGTTATTGATCGCATCGACAATGGCACGACTCATCTCATCTTCTTCTACTTGCTTTACGAATGATCCATCTACCTTTAGAAAGTCAACCGGGAGCGATTTGAGATATGAAAAAGAGCTGAGACCGGTGCCAAAGTCATCGAGGGCAAAGGAGCATCCCATCTCTCTGATCTCATGGATGAAGCTGACTGTCGTGTTGAGATTATTAATAGCTGCCGTCTCTGTCACTTCAAAACAGATCGACTCCGGCGGCACTCGTAGATGCAACATTCGCTCTTGGATATAACTAAAAAAGTCTGGATCGCTCAGCGATGTACCGGAAAGATTAATAAAATGGAGACGACCCTCTCGACACAGATCTGTCCTTTCACCCAAATAGGTGAATATGGAATTCACAACCCAACGATCAAGACGCTGCATCAGATCATATCTTTCTGCCGCCGGGATAAATGCACCTGGCGCAATAATTTCCCCACCAGCCCCCTGCATGCGCAATAGTATTTCAGCATGCCTCGGCGCATTGTCATCACGCAGTGAGACGATGGGTTGTTGGTAGAGTAGAAACCGACCTTCATCCAGGGCACTGTTGATCCGGCTGATCCACTGCATCTCATCACGCCGTAGTGCCAATTCGTCATCTTCCGCAGTGTAGACATGAACCCGGTTTCGCCCGCGGCTCTTCGCTGCGAAACAGGCCATATCGGCATTACTCAATACCTCGTCACTACTTTTGCTATCGGGGGTAATATCAACCAGTCCAATACTCACCCCGGTATTGAATGGGCGTGTTTCCCAAACGAACTTATGACTTTCAACAGACTCACGAAGTTTGTTGGCCAATAGCTCGGCCTGGACGAGGGAGCAATTGTGTAAAATCACCCCAAACTCATCCCCACCAAGGCGCGCCAACAGGTCGGTCTCTCGAACCTGATGTTTCAATAGTGCCGAGATCTGCCGTAACAGTTCATCCCCGGCCATATGGCCACAGGTATCATTGACCACCTTAAATTGGTCCAGGTCGAGATACATGAATGAGTGGACTTCGTTATTGCGGCGGGCATTCCCAAGGGCATCCGTCAGTGCCTGTTCCAGTTCACGACGATTCTTAAGATTTGTCAGGGAATCATGAAACGCCATATGTTGCAGCTGATCTTCAGCATGACGGCGGGCGGCGCGGGACTTCGCCTCATGCAACTCCCGTTCGATTGCGGCACCGAGACGGGTCAGATTATTCTTCATGATGTAGTCGGCAGCACCGTTTTTCATCATTGAAACAGCCAACTCTTCACCAATGCTGCCTGACACGATGATGACGGGAATATCCGAATTGTTCTTGCGGATCAGTCTCAGCGCTTCTTCTGAGTTGAAGGAGGGCATGTTATGGTCGGTAATAACCAGATCCCAATTCCCATCATTCAGTGCGGCTTGCATGGTTTCGGGACTATCCACCCGTGCATAGTGTTCAATTTCCCATCTGTCTTTTTTCAGGTGATGCAATAGCAGAAGGGCATCATCTTCTGAATCTTCGGCCAAAAGCAGACGTAAGCGATTATTCGTCATATCTATTTATTGGGTGGCGTTAGATTCAATACCAGCCAGTAAATACCCAACTGTTGTACCGCTTCAACAAACTGACTGAAATCGACAGGCTTTCGGATATAGCTATTGGCGCCCAGTTGATAACTGCTGACTAGATCTTTCTCCTCGTCAGATGAGGTCAGTATCACAACAGGTAACAGTTGGGTTCGCGGGTTGTCACGAATCGCCTTCAGCACCTCCAGACCACTAACCTTGGGTAGTTGCAGATCCAACAAAATGAGTTCCGGGAGCGTCTCTTCTTCTGTTAGACCCTCAAGGTAGTCCAGTGCCTCAGCACCATCACGAGCCACCCTAACCTCATTGAGAATATTATTCTTCTTCAGCGCGCGCATCGCCAGAAGCTCATCATCAGGATTATCTTCAACCAACAGGATATGATTTTTTTTCATGTTCGCACACACTCATATGTTCGACCACACTGGCCATTGCTTGATACCAAACAACGCAAGTAAATACCAACATACCCTGGGTAAAGGTGTTTGCAATGATCGTAGGCACTTAAATACCCACAATACTAGCCTAGCGCACCACAAGACTCATTTTAACAACCAACCCAAGTATCCCGAAGAATATGCTGCGCATATGAGCAACAAAGCCCGGCCTGACCTTTTGTTCCTATTTTTGATGCCGCAAAGACAGCTGAACATAGTGTTCAGCGGTATAGTGAATAATCTCAAGCTCCTTATCGCTAAGGGCTCTCACCCGCCTGGCTGGCCGACCCAGCCAGAGATAGCCACCTTCAAGTGTGCGCCCCTGGGGTACCAGTGAACCGGCACCCAACATAGTTTCAGGATCAAGCCTGGCACCATCAAGAATGGTCGATCCCATGCCGATAAAACAACCGTCGGCGATATCACAGCCATGCAGCATCACCCGATGGCCTACCGTAACACCGTCACCGATGGTCAACGGGCGTCCTCCGGGCAAATAGTGGCTGTCGTGGGAGACATGCAGTATCGAACCGTCCTGGATATTGGACCGCTCTCCGATCTCGATGTGATGCACATCACCCCGGAGCACGCACATTGGCCAGATAGAGGCCTGAGATGCGATACTGACGTCGCCGACGACGACGGCCGTTTCGTCGATCCAGGCATCCTGGGCAATGGCGGGGGTATGGGTTTCGAAGCGGCGTATATTGGACATGGCAACTGGAGGTATGTAGCTGATGGAGATTTTACTGTTCGTCCTGATCGGGACCGTTGTCGCTATCCTGATCTATGGCGTGCTGATTTACAACAATCTGGTGCGTCTGAAACACGATGTGACCAAAGCCTGGGCCAATATCGATGTGCTGCTCAAACAGCGGCATGACGAACTGCCAAAGCTGGTGGAGACCTGCAAACAGTATATGAAATTCGAGCAGGAGACCCTGGAGAAGGTCATGCAGGCCCGCGCCGCTGTGAACAATGCTGTACGGCAGGGTGATGTTGGCGCCGTAGGCGCTGCCGAGAGTCAGCTGCGTCTCGGCCTGGGCAATCTTTTTGCCGTAGCCGAAAACTACCCCGATCTGAAAGCCAACGAGACTTTCCTGCACTTGCAGTCCCGCATCACCGGTCTGGAGAACAGCATCGCTGATCGACGGGAGTTCTATAACGAGTCCGCGAATATCAATAATGTCCGTATCGAACAGTTCCCGGATATCCTTATTGCGCAGCGCTTAGGCTTCAAACCTGCTGATTTACTGGAGTTCGATGAGGCTGAATTGACCGACGTCGACATGGGCCAACTCTTCAACTAAGCCGCATTCAATCCTCTCATGATGGTTAGAGAGATCACACAGATGGGCGACAGCGCCTTCTGGTTCTGGACCGTGCTGCTGGCAATGGCAGCGCTACTATCACTCTATTTTTCGTTTCGAAACCTGCATCGCGCGAGACTGATTGAAGATACCCCTACGTCGCGCATCAGATCTGCCCATCAAGGCTATGTTGAGTTGATCGGTGAAGCCGCCATCATGAAAGGGGAGCCGATCCTGGCACCACTCAGCAGCACACCCTGCTGCTGGTGGCGCTATAAGGTCGAACAAAAAAACGACAAGGGCTGGCGTACCCAGCGAACCGGCATGAGCGACAGCCTGTTCCTCCTGCAGGATGAGACCGGTGAATGCATCATCGACCCCGAGGGTGCTCAGGTCTCCCCCAGCGAAAAGAACATCTGGTACGGGCCCAATGCCACACCCAGCGCCGGACCGGATCGAGGTGTGGGCACAAGCCAGAGTCAGTACCGTATGATGGGCATCAATATCTCGGTTCACAACACCTTTGGTGGCGACTACCGTTATACCGAAGAGACCATCATGCCGGGAGACCCCCTCTATGCCATCGGGCTCTTCAAATCCATCGGTGAGATCGACCGTCAAGCCATGCGTGAGGAGATGATCAAGGGCAGACTACACCAGTGGAAAGCCGACCACGCTACACTGCTGGAACGATTCGACCGTAACAGAGATGGCCAGATCGATCTCGATGAGTGGGAGAGCGTCAGGCGATCAGCCACTCACGAGGTGGTCCGCGAACAGATGCAGGAGGATCAGCAACCGACTCATACCTTAAGCGGTACAGATTCAAACCGGCGCCCGCTACTGATTTCAACCAAGGAGGAGTTTGATATCGTCCGGCGTTTTCGGCGTTTCGCCATTGGTACGCTACTGGGGTTTTTTGCCCTCGGATCGATTGTGGTCTGGTTGCTGACCGCAAGATTTATATAAACGGCACCAGAAGGCACTACCTCAGACATTCCCCGCTCAAGCATAAGGTATCAGACCCTTTTACCTATCGCATCTGAATGCGAAACTACCCCTATTTAAACTATTGCAGGATCCAGAATGCTGATGAAACCGATATTCCAAATGCTCGTTTGTCTTTTATTGAGCACAAACCTCATGGCTTATGACCCCTTGGATAAAAAGGAGAGAAACGATTATCAGGAGCCGACAGAAACCTGGAAAGAGGAGACTATCGAAATCCCCAGCCATTTTCGAGCGGACAATCTGCAGGAGTTCAACGTCCAGGATCCCACCGACCGCTTCCAATTTTTCATTGAGCGAGACTCCCTCAAGACGGGCGAGGATAGGGTCACCCGCTTTATTGTTATCATCCGCTCCAACCGAGGCGCGGTGAACAGCAGTTATGAGGGTTTCCGCTGTGGCCTGCGGGAACACAAGGTCTACGCCTATGGTAATGACAAAGGCCTGACACCTATGCCGGGCGCTGAATGGCAAGTTTTACCCAAGGGTGGCAATGACTATAAAACCGTTCTCTATGAGGACCTGATCTGCAACATGCTTACCGGCAAGGCCAACCCACCCGATGCTGTATTCAGGGCCATGCGCGACAATCGCCTGGTAGACACCCCCTTCATTGGCAGCGAACGATAACCACTGGACTGGAACTATGACCAACCACCTACTTGAAATGGACGGGTTACCTGCCTTCTCAGCCATCACACCTGAGATGATCGAACCCGCCATTGACCAGCTGCTGGAGGAGAACCGGGCAGAGATCAAGCGTCTTCTCGATACACAACAGACACACACGTGGAAGAACCTGATCGAGCCGCTCGAAATGCTTGATGACCGGCTCAGCAGGGTCTGGTCACCGGTCAGCCATATGAATTCAGTGATCAACAGTGACGCATTGCGTAAGGCTTACAACGCCTGTCTGCCCAAGCTCAGCGACTATGCCACGGAGATGGGTCAGAACACCGCATTATGTGATGCCTACAAGGCCGTCGCAGCAGATCGTAAAGGGCTCAACTCCGCACAGAGCAAGTTGCTCGATAATGCCCTGCTCGACTTCCGGCTTTCGGGGGTCGACCTGCCGGCGGAGAAAAAACAACGCTTTAAAGAGATCAGTCAGGCCCTCTCCCAGCTCACCACCAAGTTCGAAGAGAACCTGCTCGATGCCACCAATGCCTGGAGCAGGCTGATCACCGATGTCTCTGAATTGGCAGGTTTACCTGAATCAGCCCTGGCACTGGCCCGCCAGACAGCCATGCAGCGCGATCATCAAGAAGGCTGGCTGCTGACACTGGACTTTCCCTCTTACCTGCCGGTGATGAATTATGCGGACAATCGTGATCTGCGCCGGGAGGTCTACGAGGCATTCGCCACCCGGGCATCCGACCAGGGGCCCCAAGCCGGTGAGTTCGACAATACGGATGTGATGGAGCAGATTCTCTCTCTGCGCCATGAGCAGGCACAGCTACTTGGCTTTTCCAACTATGCGGAACGCTCCCTGGCGCGCAAGATGGCACGCAACACGGATGAAGTCACAGCCTTTCTGACCGATTTGGCAACACGCTCCCACAATCAAGCAAAGCATGAACTCAATGAGCTGAAGGCATTTGCCGAACACCAACACAGCATGAGCGACCTAGAGGCCTGGGATGTGGGCTACTACGCAGAGAAGCTGCGCCAACAACGACACAATATCTCCCAGGAGATGCTCAGACCCTACTTTCCAGAAACCCGGGTGATCCCCGGCATGTTCGCCGTGGTGGAACGTCTCTACGGCATCCGCATCCAGGAGGTCGAAGGGGTCGATACCTGGCATCCCGATGTACGCTTTTTTGAGATCCGGGATAGCGATCACCAGCTACGGGGACAGTTCTACCTCGACCTTTATGCACGTCCCATGAAACGTGGCGGCGCCTGGATGGACGACTGTGCCAGCCGCTTCTTCACCGACACCATCGATCAGATCCCGGTGGCCTATCTGACCTGTAATTTTTCACCACCGGTGGATGGAGAGCCCGCACGCTTCACCCACGATGAGGTGGAGACCCTGTTTCACGAGTTCGGTCACGGCCTGCATCACCTGCTGACCCGCATCGACTATCCCGCAGTGGCCGGTATCAGCGGTGTGGCCTGGGATGCGGTGGAATTACCAAGCCAGTTTATGGAGAACTGGTGCTGGGAGAAGGAGGCGCTGGACCTGATCTCAGGTCATGTGAAGACGGGTGAACCTATTCCTGATGACCTCTACCAACGCATGCATGATGCCAAGAACTTTCAGTCAGCCATGATGATGGTGCGTCAACTGGAATTCTCCCTGTTCGACTTCCGCATCCATCTTGAGTTTGATCCGCAGAAGGGCGGACGAATCTATGAGATTCTGCGCCAGGTCAGACAGCAGGTCTCGGTTATCCAGCCACCGGTGTGGAACCGTTTTCCACACGGTTTCTCACATATCTTTGCCGGTGGCTATGCAGCAGGTTACTACAGCTACAAGTGGGCCGAAGTATTATCAGCGGACGCCTTCTCACTTTTTGAAGAGAAGGGGATCTTCAATCCCGACGCAGGACATGCCTTCCTGCACGAGATCCTGGAACAGGGCGGCGCGAAAGATGCCATGGAGCTGTTCGTGGCCTTTCGCGGCCGCGAGCCGGAGATCGAACCGCTGTTGCGACACAGTGGTATCGCCGGTTAACACAGCCAGGGCCTGTTAACAGGCCCTGAGGCGTTTATCGCAAACTATCCAGCAACTGACTGGCGCTCTGCTGCTCGCTGAATGCTTTATTCGAAGCAAGGATCTCCGTCAGTTCACGCTTGGCACGAGCGCTGTTACCGGTGCGGGCATGCGCCGCGGCCAGATGATAGCGTATATCGAGATCGGCTGGCTGTTTGGCAGCGGCCTCCTCAAGCAGTTTCAGGCCGGCATCCACCTGGTTGTTGTTGACCAGAATCCAGCCATAGGTATCGATGATCCCCGGCACAGTCGGTGCCGCTTTGTAGGCCTGCTCAGCCAGGGCCAGGGCATTCTCAGTGCTTCCCTGTGCATAATAGAGCCAGGCCAGATTGTTCATGGCCACCACATGATCAGGCTGTTGTTTTAAGATCCGTTGATACTGGGTGATCGCCTTTTTATCGTCACCCTGGGATTGCAGTTGTGTTGCGTAGCTGAGCCGGGTCACAAGATCATCGGGCCGCTTTTCCAACCACTGGCTCATCAGCGCTTGAGACTCTTGGCTTCGACCCATCGCCTGTAGTGCCTGGCTGACCTTGAACATGGAGAGCCGTCCCTCTGATCGGGTGAAGGCTTCCCGATATGCAGGTAATGCCGTCTCATATTTTTTCTGGCTCATCAGCACGTCGCCTTTGAGGGAGTAACCGGCAGCAGACTCAGCATGGTCTGCGATCAATCGCTTCGCATGCTCAGCGGCCTTTTCCGGTTTGCCCTGCTTCAAGGCAATACCACCCAGCGCCCATTGTGCCGCCATATGAGTGCTGTCTTGCGCCAAGATTTTTTCAAGTGAGCGCTGGGCACCGGTTAGATCCCCCAGCTTCGCCTGTAAGGTTGCCTTCTTCATCCGCCCATCAATCATTTGGGGGTTGGCATCCAGCAGTTTTTCGTAGACTCTTAATGCCGCATTGTCATCTCCCGCGGCCTGCTCCAGTTCGGCCAGCAACAGTAGTGCAGAAGTATTTGCAGGAGCGATTTCCAGTGTCTCTTCCGCCAGCTCCCGAGCCTCATCGAGCTTACCTTGGCGCAAAGCGGCGTTGGCCAATAAGATCCTCGGTGTGATTGCCTTGGGGTTACCCACCCTGGCTTGTTCCACCAATTTGGCCGCTTGCTCCTTGTTACCCTCCTGCTCCTCCAGTGTTGCCAACATCAGGAGCGCTTTCTCTGCATTCGGTTTCTGTGCTAATGCCGATTCCAGGTGATTTCTAGCTTGTGCGACGTCACCCTCCGCTTGCGCCATTCTGGCGAGCAGCAGATAGCCACTCATGTATTGCGGATCGACCTGGACGGACTGCTCCAGGTAGCTCACCGCTTCTGCTTTTGCACCCATGGCCTCCTGAGCGGCAGCGGCCATCGCATAGGCCGTAGGCATGTCGGGTCGCTTGTCAATCAGCTTACGGGCAGTATCCAATGCTTGTGGATAATCCTTCGATTTCATATGGGCAGTAATCAATGCCATCTCTGCGGGCAGATAGGACTGATCCGAACCCACGATCGTATTGAGCTCGGCAATTGCCTGATCGTGATCGCCCGATGCCCAGCGATTGAGGGCCATACGGGTCTCGATCTCTTTCACGCCCGGCGCCAGTTTCTTCGCCTTGTCGTAATAACTCTGGCCTGTGGCATAGTCACCTTTACCGGTATAGAGATTACCCAACATCATGATCAGCTCAGGGTCGTTGGGTGTCGTGTCTGCGGCAGATTCCAATCGCTCGATGGCACGATCCAGATCCCCCAGTTTGACATAGGATTGAGCCAGTACCTTCTTTGCTCGCACATGGGTCTCATCATGTGCCAGGTAACGGACCAGGTTATTTATCGCTTGCTCATATTCTGCAAGATTGAAGTGTACCGAACCCAGCAATAACAGACTGGGATAGTGCTCCGGCGCCTTACCGACCACTTCAAGCAGTAGTGATTTCGCCGTTGAAAGATCATTACGTTGATGTGCTGAAACTGCTTTCAGATAGCGCACGACAAGGTTATTCGGGTCTTTCTCTGCAACAGCTTCCAGTTGTTTGTCTGCTTCAACCGTATTACTGACAGCCAGATAAGCTCTCGCTAACCCAATCCTGACAAAGGTGCTGTCCGACGATTTCAAAGCCTGATTGTAGGCTGTGATAGCTGCCTGGGGATTCCCTTTGTTGAGTTCCATTTCGGCCTGGTAGATAAGCCCCTGGAAGTCATTCTCATCCACTTCCAGCACCTTTGCGATCTGTTGAGCAGCCTCTGTATTGGATTTCTCACTTAAGGCCAATCGGATCAGGCCATAGCGTGCCCGAATGTATGCAGGATCTGCCGCCAGACTTGACTGAAAGTTCTGTTTTGCTGCTTTCGTGCGTCCCAGGGCCAGCTCTACCTCACCTCGCAGAGAGAGGTTTTCCGCATTCTTTGGAAGCGAGGGCGTCTCGTCGAGAAGGCGTAATGCCTCCTCCGGTTCGGTCGTCAGCAGGTAAGCTTTCGCCAGGGCAGCAACCAATGCTGTATCTGAAATGCCGAGCGAACGGGCGCGAATCAACTCCTTCTTTGCGCTTAAACCGTCATTCATCTCCAGATAGGTCTTTCCCAACTGCCAGCGAGCCTCAGCATGTTCAGGGTCACTTTTTATAACGTTTTTAAACTCGATAGTGGCCGCTCTCAGCTCACCTTTTTCCTGATGCTCAACCGCTTTGCGGAAACGCTCTTCATTGCTGGTTAAAAGGTTACAACCCGAGATAAACAATGCTGAGATCAGCACCCAAAAAATAAGAAAACGTAAGGTCAAAGATTTATTCGGCAGCTTCATGCTTCCCTCGCAATATTGGCAATCATGCCTGACTCATAGATACGAGCCAGAGTCTATCATGAGCCGTCAGCCATTGGCTTCTGTGAATGCCGGGGAAGAAAAAAACCGGGTGGTGCTGACGCACCACCCTTTTGGGGCTGGTGAACCGTGTAGGTTAGATGCCCAGGGCATCAAGTCCCCAGCCAACACCACCGATCTCTACCTCGGGATGGCTTTGGCGGATCGTCCGCTCGACTTGCGTAATCCGCCAACGAGGTACGTCGACCAGCAGGAGAATTTCTCCATGTCGCAGAGGTGTCAGGCAATCCTCGACATGGGTTCTCGGGACATGCCCTGCGAAAAGATAGCCCAACACCACATTGGTTACCGCCATGGTGGCAGCTGCTGCCGCCCAGAACCATGCAGCGGACAGAAGAGCAATCGCCAGTAGGGCCAGGGCAGCAAAAAAGACCACCAGATTCATGTCCCAAAACCAGCGCTCCAGCTTGGCACCGAAGTCGCTGCGTTGTCTCAGGGTGGCTTCGGGCAAACCATCGATCTCAACTCCCGACTTGGCAATGGTGTGAATGTGCTTGCGACTGATACGTTCAGCCATCAGATCCCGCACTACCGCTTCCGCCTGAGACTTACCCGGTACAAGAAGATAGAGACGTCTTAAGATCATGTGACCAAGCCTCCTTACCCTTCTGCGATGTAATCATCTGTGTCATTACCTGCAATGACTTTACGCCCTTCCAACTCCATATCGAGATAGATGCGTTTGTTCTCTTCACTCTCGAAATAGATCTCGATACCGTTGTCACCGTCACCCTCATAGAGACAGGGGTGTTGTTCGGGATCCGGGACTTCGCGCAGACTAATCGGATCGGTGGTGGTACGGATATTCATCTTCGGTTCTCCCGTGATTTTTCCGTTGATCTCCCAATACCTATAGAAATACCTAGAAAAACAGTCAAGTTAATGCGGCGCTATATACAAACGCTCTGATTGGGGTATATCAAACCAACATGTCGATTGACGACGGTTCAGCGGGAGGTGGCAGAGATTTTATAGTCGGTCACTGTGCAGGCGGTAACAGCGCACGCAACTGGCGACGCACATCAGGATCGGCCTGTTGGCTGGAGAGTAAAATCAGCTGGCGTACGAACGATGCGATGCGTGGGTCATCAATCTCATTGTGGCCGCCGATCAAGGCCTCATCCACCTGGATCACCAGGTAGGGATTCTTTCCCACAGAATCGAGGCTTCTCTCCAGCACCGACCCATCAAAATTGATACGGCTCCCCGGGGCATCATCCTCCCATCCCTGGCTGACAGTACGAAATTGGCTCAGGGTGTCCTCTATCGTTGGCAGGGCCGGTGAAGTTGGACCTTCCGCTTTAAGCGTATGAGTTCGATAGGGTCGATAGTGACCCACCGCTTGGATATTGGCTTCTCGCTGATCGATCTTAACCTGAGCATCATTGACCGGGTTTGCTCGATCCGTCGCACGATAGGTTTCAAACAGAGTAGAGAGTCCGCGACCCATGGGAAAGGCATATTTTGTCGCACCATCAGCCTCTGAGGTCAAAATTGCCATGACCGGCAACTGACTCTCAAAATAACTGCTGCGCTCATTTGCCATATCACTGAGCGAGCTGAAACGGGCCGCCTCAAACGCGGGGTTGATCAGCACGACCAGGTCACCGAAACCAACCACATCAGAGACCACGCTAACTGGACCCAATGTATCCACGAACCGGCTCATCAATATTTGCGATAGAGAGGAGTAGACCACGGCACCACCGAAACTGTGTCCCACCACCACCAGGCGCGTCTCAGCACGATGCGCCTCATCCGAAACCAGATGATTTCGGGTATTGCGAATCAGCTCCAGGTGATTGAGTACTTCGGTAAGTGCCCCACGCCCCACTTTGTGAGCAGTGTTCTTACGTTCCCAGAATGTCAGTTCCTTCAGTACAGGCAGTGTCAGGGAACCTCCACGCCAACCCAAGTAGATGCCGGCGACCCGACGCGGTTTTCTATTCTGCAGTCGACTCATATTCGACTCAAGCAGACTCAGTCGACGCAGGGTCTCGCGGAAGGTATGAATATTACTGTCGTTGGGGGCTGCCGAGTGTTTCCAACCGTGAACGAAGACCACCATGAGCAGATCATCCGATGCCGTCATGCGATTCAGTTCATCAGTGACCGCTCGCATCTGCTCTCGAGAGAAGAGTTGCCCCTGATCATCAAACTCGATGAAAGCCAACAGATAGTCGTCTTCTGCCTGCCCGGCTGAAGATTCACGCGCCATAGCGTGCTGAGCACATGTCTGCTCAGTATCCACCCCTTCGCAGATCGTCAACTCACTACGGTAGAGTTGATGTTTCGCACAGCCTCCCAGCAAGAGCGCTGTAAAGAGCAAAAAAATGTGAAATCTTCTCGAAAGGTTCATGGTCATGCTCCCTGCCCATGGCAGACCAACCTCAACATCGGCAGTGTCAGATTGTGGTAAACGTTTCAAAAAAGAGCCAGTAGACCGCACTGGCCAGGATCAAACCGAAAAACATCACGGGCAAACCGGTGCGCATCCACAGTATGGGGGTGATTTTTGCCTCCGGCATACCACTCTTCTCAGATTCACTGACGGCAATGATATTGGCCGTCGCACCGATATGGGTGCCGTTCCCCCCCAGCCCCACACCCAAGGCAAGCGCCCACCAGAGCGGGGCGATATTCACACCACTGCTCTCCAAACCCAGAATGATCGGAATCATGGTGACTGTGAAGGGGATGTTATCCACTACGGCACTGAGAATCGCCGCTACCCACATCAACAAAAGCCCCGTCAGCAACAACATACCCGGATCTTGGGCCAGCTTCGCCAGCTGGTGACCCAGCAGATCCAGTAGGCCGGAAGCCTCCACACCACCCACGATCATAAACAGTCCGGCAAAGAAAAAAAGTACCGACCAATTCACGTCACCAAAGAGCTTTTCCATATCGGGACGGATTAACAATAGAGCCAGGGTCAGGCCGATAAAGGAGGCATAGGCAGGCAACACATGTAGTGTGTGATGGATAAAGAAAAGCACCACAACCACGCCGAGAGAGAACAGAATCCGCTTCAAACCCTCCACATCCTTGATGGCATGGGTAGCTACCAGAGTCCTCGGGTCCTTGCCACCTTCGGCCAGTTGATCACGAAACAGAAACAGCATCAGGCCCACAGTACCCACCCAGACCACCATGACGGGAAACCCCATGTGGACCAGGAAGGAATTGAAGCTGATATCTCCTGCACTACCTATCATCAGATTGGGCGGGTCGCCGACCAGAGTGGCTGCACCACCGATATTGGAAAGCATCGCCTCCGCCATCAGGTAGGGCATAGGATTGATCTTAAGCAAGCGACAGATCAGAACAGTTAAGGGGGCAAACACAATCACCGTGGTGACATTGTCGAGAATCATACTGATCAGGCTCACTGCCAGGCTGAGATAGATCAGCAGCAGTTTGGGATTGCCCTTGGCCCAGTGGGTGATGTGTACCGCAGCAAAATCGAATGCACCGGTGGGACGCAGCAAGGCAACCAGCATCATCATAGCCGCAAGCAGCAGAATAGTATTACCGTCCACTGCCAACATCGCAGCCTGCTGGGTATAAAACCCCATGTACATACCCACGCCAATCATGACCACCGCACCAAGAATGGCCGCAGTGGTTCGATGCAGTACCTCTGAAAAAATCAGTGTGTAGGCCACAACCAATATGGCTGCCGAGGTCCACATTTCCTGGGTAACGTTTTCCATAATCAGCTTATTCGACGCAGCACACTTTGGTGACAATCGCCTTGGCGATACTCAGGCGGGTAACGACACCCTGGTAATCATCACCCTCTGTCACAAAGAGATACTCGGTGTTGTACTGCTCCATAATGGCGAGCGCCTTGATGGCCTGAAAATTAGGAGACAAGCGAATGACATCGGGAAAAATAAACTCTTCTACTTTTCGCGCCATCAGGTCATCCGCCCGTATATGAGGAAAATCGAGATCCTCAATATCATCCCCAAGCAGATGGGCGCCCTGGATAATATCTTGCGGAATACAGCAGAGCAGGAATAGATGCCTGACGGAGAAGCGGCCGGAGAGATTACCCTCCGCATCCACAAAGGGTATGCCCGGCACATCCTTTTCGACGCACTCAGTCATCACCTCACCAACCAACATACCTGGACGTGCGACCTTGGTGGGAATTGAAATATGCTTGATCTTCATGGTGGCGTTTCGTCCATCAAAGGTTTCATTGCGTGCAGCATGTTGGCCAGCAGGTGACGGTTATTCTGCTCCTCGGCCGCCAGCAATTGTTTCATATAGGCCCGTTGCGTAGGTGCTGTAAAGCAGGCGGGGCAGCTATCCGGAATAATCGGCAGTCCCGCTTCTACGGCAAAGGCACCGGTCTGGGTTTCGCGACAGTAGACCAACGGGCGGATAATACGGATATCCCCTGCATCGTTGAGATAGTGCGCCTTCATGGTACGTAGTTGCCCTGCATGGAACAGGGACATCATTAAACTCTCCGCCAGATCATCCAGATGTTGGGCCAATGCTAGAACATTGTAGCCCTCCCTTCGGCAGGTGCTATACATGATGCCCCGCTTCATCCGAGCACAGTAAGAGCAAAAGGAGTCACCATCCATATTCTTTGCCGCCTCTTCCATGATCGGCTGTTCCGCATAGTGCCAGGGTAGACCCAGCTGCTCGTAATAGTCCTTGAGGGGTACAGGATCGAAGCCCTCCACTTCAGGATCGACAGTGATCACTCCCAGCTCAAAACGGACCGGTGCATAGGTTTTCAGATGGCTGAGAATCTGCAACAGCGAAAGTGAATCCTTGCCGCCAGAGACCCCCAGCAGGATTCGGTCCCCATCACGAATCATGTCGTAGTCGGCAATCGCCCTGCCGACCTTGCGCAGTAAGGATTTGGGTGGTTTTGTGGTGTGCTTCATCGAGCTATTCTGACATGAAGCCGGGAGACCACCAATGCTGATCATTGCAATCGATCCGGGGATCAAGCATCTTTGCATGACAACCGACCGATAGGGGAGTCATCACATGGATATCTTTGTACTGGTATTGCTGGCCTTTGCCGTTGTCATCGTCGTATTAGGGGCCAAACGGGTACCACAGGGAAACGAGTACACCGTTGAGCGCTTTGGGCGCTATACCAAAACCCTCAGGCCTGGCCTCAACCTTATCGTGCCGGTCGTCGATCAGATCGGGAAAAAGATGAACATGATGGAGCAGGTACTCGATGTGCCCTCCCAGGAGGTCATCACCAAGGACAATGCCATGGTGAAGGTGGACGGGGTGATCTTTTTCCAGGTACTGGATGCCTCACAGGCAGCTTACGAGGTCAACAACCTGATCAGTGCAATCCTCAATCTCACCATGACCAATATTCGTACCGTGATGGGCTCCATGGTATTGGATGAATTGCTTTCACAACGTGACAAGATCAATACGCAACTACTGACAGTCGTGGATGATGCCACCACCCCCTGGGGTGTGAAGGTGACCCGCATAGAGATTAAGGATATCTCGCCACCCAGGGATCTGGTCGACTCCATGGCCCGCCAAATGAAAGCTGAACGAGACAAACGTGCCACTATCCTAGTGGCCGAGGGTGAGCGACAGTCTGCCATTCTCAAGGCGGAAGGCTTAAAACAAGCCGCTATACTCGAGGCGGAAGGCGAAAAGGAGGCGGCTTTCCGTGAAGCCGAGGCACGTGAACGCCTGGCGGAGGCTGAAGGCAGGGCTACCACTGTAGTTTCGGAGGCGATCTCCAAGGGGGATGTCAATGCCATCAACTACTTCGTCGCACAAAGGTACACTGAGGCCCTGCAACAGATCGCCTCAGCGGAGAATCAGAAAATCATCATGATGCCACTGGAGGCTTCCAGCCTGATAGGTTCCGTTGCCGGCATCGGCGAGATCGCCAAGCAGGCACTCAGCGGACAAGCCAAAGGAGAGAGCTGATGCAGTGGCTGTCACAGCTCGATTACTGGCACTGGCTGATCCTTGCGGTAATGCTGATGATTTTGGAAGTCTTCTCTCCCGGCGCCTTTTTACTCTGGATGGGCTTGGCGGCAGCGATTGTCGGACTACTGTTGCTGATCATGCCGGATCTCAGCTGGCAGGTTCAGATACTTCTGTTTGCCCTGCTCAGCGTGATGACCATTGTGGCGGTACGCGCTTTTTTGCAGCGCCGGCCGATCGAGACAGACCAACCCCACCTCAACCGCCGGGGCGAGCAATACCTGGACCGGATCTTCACGCTGCAAGAGCCCATCGTTAACGGAGAAGGCAAAATACGTGTGGATGACAGCACCTGGAAAATCAACGGAGAGGATTGCCCGGCAGGCACCCGAATTAAAATTACAGGCGTACAGGGTGTGGTGCTGCTAGTCGATCAAGCAGACTAATACTTTTCTCAGAACAAAAAATATACTATTTTCAATAAAAAAATACCCGGAATTCTGTGACTTAGAACTCAAGATCCTCGACTGTGATGCCGATATGGCTATATAGTGCAGAAATCGTTACATTCAGAAATCAAGATTCCAACTGCGTGCGTAGTCTGCACAAATACGGAGACCGCACCCGGCATTCCGGGTCAATTTACAGGGAGTAACGCTGCACATCCGGCGTAGTAGAGAAATGCAAAAGCAAGAAAGTAGTGTCATCCTCTTTATCGATAGTGACAACAATCAGCTACAGTCACTTAAGCGAAACCTGCGTGATCATCGGCACAAGTGGATCAACTATTACGCCGAAAATGCTGTGTCCGCACTGGAGATAATGTCGCAGATCGAGGTAGACGTTGTCGTATGTGAAACCCAACTCACTGGCAGTTCCGGCAGCGAATTACTCAAGCAGATTCAACAGCGCTACCCCCGCACCACGCGCCTGCTCTTCTCCGGACAGGCGTTACGCACACCAGCCCAGGAGGCAGTGCAATACGCCCACCAGTTCATTGCAAAGCCTTGCAGTAAAACCGAGCTGATCAATATCCTGCAACGGGTCACCCAGTTGCGAGAGACCATTGGCAATCCAGCCATGGAAGCATTGGTCAACAGCCTGGACACACTTCCCAGCCTGCCACAAACCTATCAGCAGCTGATCACCACACTTCAGTCAAAATCAGCCTCAGTGAAAGATATCGGACAAATCATCGCCCAGGATATCGGCATGTCGACGAAAATCCTGCAGATGGTCAATTCTGCTTTTTTCGGTCTGCCACAGCATGTCGCTTCCCCGGAACATGCCGTCTCGTTGCTGGGTATGGAGACGGTGACCAATCTGGCATTGACTGCTGGCATCTTTTCGCAACTCGAAAGCGCATTGGTAGAGGAGTTTGAACTGGAGGCACTCTGGCAGCACAGCCTGGCGGTTGCCACACTTTCTCAGCGCCTGGCAAACGCCGCTGGATTAAGCCCCCAGGAGAGTGAGATTCCAGTACTCGCCGGCCTGCTCCATGACTTAGGGAAAGTGGTCCTCGCCACCTGCGATAGTAACGAATACCGTCGTATCATTCGCCAGTCCCAGCGACAGGGAGAACCGCTGAATCTGGTAGAATCAGAATCGATCTGGTGCTCACATGCTACGCTGGGTGCCTATCTGATGGGACTTTGGGGTCTACCTTTTCCTGCAGTGGAAGCGGTTGCCCTGCATCATACACCTGAGCAGCAAGCCTCTCAGCATACTGGCTGCCTTGTTGTCTACGCTGCTAACCTATTGTTACATGCGATGGGTGATGCTGATGGGAAGTCGCAATACGACACTGGCCATCTTGAGTCCCTGCTGTCACCAGAAGAATTTGCTCGTTGGCGTGCAATCACTGCGGAGTACCTTGATGGACAAACCGTCTGAAAAGATCTTAATGGTCGATGACGACAGAAATCTGCTCGACTCATTTCGACGGCAGTTTCGTAAACGCCTGAACCTGGAAACCGCCACCAGCGGTGCAGACGGGGTGCAAGCCGTACGCGATGGGGGACCTTTCGCAGTTGTCATCTCCGATATGCAGATGCCAAACATGAACGGGGTGGAGTTTCTTACCAAGGTTAATACAATCTCGCCAAATACCATCCGTATCATGCTCACAGGCAATGCCAACCTGGATGTCGCTATTGATGCCGTGAATGACGGCAATATCTTTCGCTTCCTCAACAAACCGGTGGAGACAGAACAGCTGTACCAGGTCATCGTTGACAGCATCCAGCAATACCGCCTGATCAATACCGAAAAGATTCTACTCAATAAGACACTGAAAGGAGCGGTAGACCTGCTGGCCGATATTCTCAGCATGGTGAACCCGGCTGCCTTCAGTCAATCCACGCGGATCAAGCGCCATGTTCACACCATTGTAAAATCTCTCTCGCTGGAAGACGGCTGGCACTATGATCTGGCCGCCATGCTTTGCCATATCGGTTTCATCAGTCTGCCTCACGAACTGATCAGTAAACTGGGTACAGGAGATGAATTGAGCAGTAGTGAAAAACAGCTGTTCAAAAGCCACCCGGCTATCGGTGCAAGACTTTTGAAACATATCCCCAGACTCGAGATTGTCTCGGGGATGGTGGAAAAGCAACAGGAAAGTATTGGCCGTATCGATTTTCAGGGTCGGCTCGACAGTGTGCAGAAAGCGGATCTGGGAGGACAGATTCTCAAGGTAGCGAATGCTTACGATCAGTTGCTCACGCAAGGCAGAGATGAATCCACAGCCATAGAGGCGCTGAAAGAGAACCCTGAACGCTACGACCCGGTATTGGTGGAGACACTCGCCATTGGCTCCAAGAACCAGAAACTCGAGGTACTGAACCTGGCAATATCGGAACTGGAACCGGGCCTGATCCTAGATCAACCGGTTTCAACCGAAAGTGGTTTGCTCTTGATCGCCAAGGGTCAGGTACTGAGCCAGGCCGTTCTGTTAAGGCTTTTGGCAGCAGAAGAAAGCGGTATCGTGGGTGGTGAGATCAGGGTCTTTCGTATCACCCAGCTTTGACGCCCGAACTACCACACTCACTTGTTGCTAGGCAACTATGCTGCAGGCAGCGACTCGTCAGTATTCAGGGGTAATCGAATAACGAACGTCGTACCGATCCCTTCCTCAGTCTCAAAGAAGAGCTCTCCTTGATGCTTGGCCGCCACAATGTCCTGTGCAATGGCCAACCCCTGTCCAGTGCCTTTGCCCACATCCTTGGTAGTAAAAAAGGGATTGAAGACTGAATCACGAACCGATGCCGGGATGCCGGTACCATTATCCTTTATACGTATTTCAACAGTGTCGCCAACTTGACCGCTGGTGATGCTGATTAACCCTTTGGTCTCGAGATCTGCCGATTTAATGGCATGTGCGGCATTGATAATGAGGTTGAGTAATACTTGGGAAATCTCTCCACCCATGCATTCAACCTGAGGCAGATCAGTCTCCAGCTTCAGACTGGTGTCCGCCACATACTTCCATTCATTTTTACTCACCGCAACCGCATTATTGATAAGCCGGTTGATATCCTCCAGCGCCTTACTCTTGGTACCGGGATGAGCAAACTCCTTCATCGCGAGAACGATACGCGCCACCTGTTCCGTTCCGGTAATAGACTGATCCAACGCCCTTGGTACCTCTTCGTCCAGATAGTCCAGGTCTGCCTCCTCCACGGCATCGCTGATCTCATCGGCTTTCTCTTTCAATTCATCATTGTTTGCGGCTTTCTCCTGCAATTCCCCGTAAATCTTCAGCAGTTCCTGGATATCCCCGTAGGCCTCTTTGAGAAATCGCAGATTGTCACCCACATACTGTATCGGCGTATTGATCTCATGGGCGATACCGCCGGCCAGCTGACCGACCGCCTCCATTTTGTGAGTCTGATTCAACTCGCGTTCAAGCTGGCTTTTCTCTAGCTCATGCGCTTTCCGCTCACTGATATCGTCGAAATTGATCACCACACCGCGCAGATCTTCATCCTCGTACATCGGGGAAACTGAAAAAGCGACAGGCAACTTGTCTCCATTCTTATCCAGGAAAATATGATCATTCTCTCTTCTTATCATGCCGTCCTGTAGTGTCTGCATGATGGGATGCTGACTGATATCCAAACCCTCTTCGTGACAAACCAGGTCAATCAGTTTTTCTCCCGCCATTTCCTCCGCCCGCCATCCGAGCAGTCTCTCACTTTCCGGATTGGCGTAAGTCACCGCTCCCTCCATATCGAGCACCAGAAACCCTTCACCCATGGCATTGGTGACATCTGAGAGGAATTTCTCCTTCTCCATCAGCTCATCCCGGGTCTCGGTCAGCAGGAGCCACTGCTCACGCAGTTGGCGCATGAAAAAGATAGCCGTGAGTGAGAGAATCACAAATCCGGCCAGATGCATGACGATCATCATCTGACGGGCATCAGACTGTGAATCATAGATTGGTTGGCTTTTGACCACCACGCTGATCCCGCCCCTTAAATCACCAACCTTAATGCGCTCTCCACCATGGCAGGTGAGGCAGATATTATCTACAAACACAGGGCCAATGTAGCGAAAGACCTCCTCACCGCCATACAGTGCCTCTTTAAAAGCAAAATCGTCTTCTCTAGTAAATCCGGAGAGTACAGCCGTTTCCCATCTGTCAGCCTGATTTTCCTCATTCTTCGGTGTAGAGGAAACCACCCGGTAGCCGATGTTTTTTATCGCTTGTCTTTTAAAAATCGTGGGATCGGTAGCCATTATCCTGGGGTTGATCTTGGTCTGCCTGACCATCTCGTACATGATCCTGCCCCGTTCCATAGCCATGTCACTGATGGATTGCTCCAGTCTATTCAGATTCCATAGCAGAGACACACCGGCAACGAAAAACCAGAAGATCAGCGGTACCAGCCAGTAGTACCTGGTCTGTAGAAGTCTTATCATCATCTCACGCAGGTCGCTCCAACAAAGCGGCTAGGGGATGAGTACAATCTTCCCCCGGGTATGACCCTCTTCGATCATACGATGCGCTGTGGCAGCCTGCGCTAAAGGCAGGCTGTCCGACAGGCTGATCTTTATACTGCCGCTATCGATGAATTCAGAACAGTTACTCAGGATAGCGACCTGATCAGCCCTGGCTTGAGGTAGCTCCCGCAGCATCGGTGTCAGCATTAAAGTGAAACCAATACGGAGGTTACGCATTCTGGCCTCTTTCCAGTCAATATCCGCACCAGGATCCAGCAGCGTCACGAGATCACCGTAGTGGGCAGTTACGGGAATCGATGCGCTAAAAACCTCGGCGCCGACGGTATCCAACACCACGTCCGCCCCATTACCCTCAGTGAGACGCATTACCTCCTCGGCAAAGTCGGTCTCCCGATAATTGATCACCGCATCGGCACCCAGACCGCGTACGAACTCTGCCTTCTTCGGATTACTGACGGTTGTCACTACCCGTGCACCCACTTGCTTAGCCAGCTGGATAGCCACATGACCCACGCCTCCCGCACCGGCATGCACCAGCAGTGTTTGCCCCTCGGCCAGATGTGCCCGACCGAACAGCGCCTCCCAGGCAGTGATCAGCACCAGCGGCGCCGCAGCCGCGTGAGCGAAGTCAATCGAAGCCGGCTTTCTACAGCAGTCCGATTCCTCGATAACAACGTACTCAGCATAATTCCCCTGCAGCCCCCCCAGGCCACCCTGACAAAACCAAACCTCGTCTCCCTCCCTGAAGGCACTTACCTCACTACCGGCATCCACCACAATACCGGCCCCATCACAACCGAGAACGGCAGGCAAACCATCGGGTACAAAGACGCCTCGACTACGTAACTTGGTATCGATGGGATTGACGCCGGCCGCCTTGATTTCGACCTTGATCTGCGTGGGTGTGACAATTTCAGGATCGGAGATCAGCTCCAGCCCAAGGACCTCAGGACCACCAGTCTCTCTCATTACAATCGCTTGCATTTTTCTCCTCCCAGTGCCGGTATACGGCGTCGATAATCCTTATCGCAAATAGAAAACACCGTCTTCGGATTAATTGCTTTATGCTGGTGGACGGTTGTGTTTTTTATGTTTCCGCCTCTCCACCTAGCGGGGCCAATAATGCATAGAGTATCCAGGCAAACCAGGAGACGAAGATCACTGCCAAAGTCCAGAACAATTTCTCGGCCCCATTGGTTTTCTGCGAACGCAAGATCAGTAGAATGGGCAGAAACCAGATAAAAGCCACGAGTATGAGTGCCCCGATACCCAGACTCAAAATTGTCTGCATGCCTCTCCTCCTGTCTGCCAGCACCTTGCAAAGCAGGTTTAATAGTTACATTTTTAATGTTTGAAGGCCCCATGTCCAATCAACAAGCGATAATTTCCCATCAACATGCCCTCAAGCGATGTCAGCGTTGTGAAGCTATGATTGGGCCCGTTGTCACCGGAACCGCCGTACAATCCCCTATCTTGCTGGTTGGACAAGCACCCGGTGACAAGGAGGGTCCGGCAGGTAAGCCATTCGCCTGGACTGCCGGAAAAACCCTTTTTCGCTGGTTCGAATCCATTGGCCTGGAAGAGGCTGACTTTCGTGAACAGGTTTACATGGCGGCTGTCTGCCGCTGCTTCCCGGGAAAAAAACCCAAAGGGGGTGACCGGGTACCGAACCAAGAAGAAATAAAACAATGCCGATACTGGCTTGATGCTGAAATCAAACTGTTACAACCTCAACTCATTCTACCGGTGGGTAAACTGGCCATTGCACAATTCATGGCGGTGGATAAACTCCATCTCATTATCGGACAGCAGCATCAGATCGATCTCTTCGGAAGTGTTGTAGATATCATTCCCCTGCCCCACCCCTCGGGTGCCTCCACCTGGCACCGTACCGCGCCAGGCAAAGCGCTGTTACTCGAGGCATTGACGCTGATTGAACAACATCCGGCATGGGGTAAAGTCTGTGGTATTTAAATTGACTGCACAATTTCCCAGTTTGACGATGACACGATATCGACCACAATACTCAACGATCCCCTAAATCTATCCACAAGGAGCCCCCATGTCGGAAGAAGTCGGTAAATTTACCATCCATATGGAGCAGGAAGAGGATTACGCATTCCGCGTAAAATTCGACCTAAAGAAAGCAGACGACATCCTGATGGACGAGCCACCGCCGCTAGGTGAGCGTAACGGGCCCAATGCTTCCCGTCTGCTGACCGCCGCAGCCGCAAACTGTCTGAGCGCCAGCCTGATGTTCTGCCTGGCCAAGGAGGATGTCCCCGCCAGCATGGTCAAGACGGAAGCCACCTGTACCATGGTACGCAATGAGAAAAAACGTCTCCGTGTCGGCCGTTTGGATGTACGCATCACCGCCGGTGACGAGTTGCTCAATTCCAAGAAGACCGAACGTTGCCTGAACCTTTTTGAAGACTTCTGCGTGGTCACTGCCAGTATTCGGCAAGGCATCGATGTCGGGGTAGAAGTCTACAACGAAGCCGGCGAGCTAATACACAAGGCCGAGTAGTGGCTTTGGCAGAGAGATCAGCGCAAGGTATCAGGAACCCGCAGAGTCCCCGTTATGGTCAACAGGCGGATGGGGCCGCGTGGCAGATTCTTCCGGATTTTCTGCAGCGAAAACCAGGGTCCGATAGTGCGCAGTCAGAAGCGCGCTAAATATCAGCAGTAGCGATGACAGAGCTGATATCGATAAACACCACATCCGTTGCTCTGCGGTTAGCGCTGCCATATCTTCCGGCAACAACGCCCCCAACAGAATATAGTATTGGCCAAACCCATCAGATCCATATCTCGTTGTGCGATATACAAACAGACCCTGATCGGACTCGAATCGCCCTGACTGCTTGCGTGCGATGCGCTGCCAAACCTTCGGATAGGCTTTGTCGAACCGGTGAGCAGGATCTGTCGCGGTATCTGACATGAAGCCCCAAGCTTGGTCGGCTTTGAATCCATGGACATAGTAGCCTCGCTGATCGAGCAGTAACATTCGATTTGCTGACAACCTGACATCCCGTCCCAGTTCATCAAGTATAAAATTCGCCAACACATTGGCCATAAGTAAACCTCTCTTTTCCCCGTGCGTATCGCTTATCGGCACAGCCAGCCTGAGCATGGGCTTGTGGGGGCGCTCAATCTCTCCTGACTCCACATTCAGATCGATCGGCGAGACATACAACTGCCCGCTTTGCAGTGTCATGGCCTCCTGAAAGTAGTAGCGTTGTGATTTGTCCTGTAATGCGCTGTAGCTTGCGCGCGTCGCACCATTCGGTGTCAAATTGACCCGCAGGCGTTCCATACCCGAAGCGTCCAGCCATCGAATCTGGTCAAACCAGCGTTTCGTCACCATGAACCGCTCCCACTCCGCAGCCAACGCCAGTAGATGGTTTTCACTTGGCTCATCGAGGGTTGATTTGAGGTTTGGACTGTTTGATAGCAAACGCAAGTCACCAGACAGATCATTTCGCCACCGCTCGATAGAGATCAGCGCTGAATCCATCGCCAGATCTGCCTGTGACAACCATTGTCTGCGCTGACTCTCGACATTCGAGACGTAATGAATCCATACGGCAGCATTGATGATCACAAGGAGAGGCAGCGCAATAAAAAACCCCAGTCGGATCTGTGCCGGGAGTGAGGCTTTCGAAGACTTTTCATTGGTGGACATACGCATTCCCTGCGTGCTCTGGCAAAAAAATGTTCCTAATTAAGGAATAGCACAAGTCAGAAGATTTGCCTGAAAATCCACTTAAACTCACAGTTTGTCACAATGCAGATCAAGGCAGTCAGCCTATTCAGGATAACAGACCCCTGTACCGCCCAAACCACAATACCCTCCTGGGTTCTTGGCCAGGTATTGCTGGTGATAGGCTTCGGCAAAATAGAATGTCGGCGCCTGGTTTATCTCTGTGGTGATCGGCGCTCCACTCATCTGTTGTATCGCATGCTGATAATTGTCCCTCGACGCCTTCGCCGCCACGGCCTGAGTATCATCGAAGGTATAGATACCTGAACGATACTGGGTGCCCGCATCATTGCCCTGGCGCATCCCCTGGGTGGGATCGTGCCCCTCCCAGAATGACTTCAACAACGATACATAGCTGATCTGTGCAGGATCGAAGACGATACGCACCACCTCATTGTGGCCGGTCATACCCGTACAGACCTCTTCATAGGTCGGATTGGGTGTGAAACCACCGGCATAGCCCACGGCAGAAGAATAAACCCCCGGCAGTTGCCAGAAGTGCCGCTCGGCGCCCCAGAAACAGCCCATGCCAAACATTGCCATCTGCATACTTTCAGGGAACGGCCCTTCCATCGGATGACCGTTGACAAAGTGCTCAGCGGGGGGGCGAATTGGTGTGGGACGACCCGGCAGTGCCTCGTCTATTGAAGGCATCTGGGTCTTACGTCCGAATCCAAACATGGCTCACCTCTTTTTATTCCATGGGGTGAATATAGCCTTGTTCTACCCAATGATTACCCCTCACCCATTGCTTGAATAAGTAGAAACCGCCAGCGGGATAAACTAGCAGAAGCAAGATGAGGCCATTAGACAGTGCGATTTTGTTAAATCGGCCCTAGAAGAAATAGAAATAGAGACCCACCCCGGCAGCGACAGCAAGCGTCAGGCCCGCTGCCCATATCCATGTGCTGTTAGATGAAGTCTGGTTTGCCAGACTTTGATGCGCCAAATGCTGATCGACCAGAGCCTCTACGGTTTCAGTGGCCACGGAATTAGCCACTTCCTGCGCCACATGCGTCGACGTCTCAAGCACCTGAGCCTCCACCGAACCTTCTGTAACAACACGAATATGCTCGATCATCTCGTTCTTTTCCGGGACTTTACTCAGAATGCTCTGCTCCGTATCCCTTAGCCGCTGTGAGAAATCATCGGCAACTTCAGAAATCTGCTCATAGATACTGGCCTCGATCAGTCCTTCTACAGTACGCTGGTTAAGCTGACGTACAAACTCCTCCAATTGTCCGTTAACCTGTTTGACTACCTCTTCCTGCAAGGCATCGGTATCAACCGTCGGTGGCTCCAGAGTCTTGAGTTGGTCTTCAATAAGCGAGTTAACAAGCGGCTCCAGGGTCTTGAGTTGGCGTTCGATAAGCTGATTGACCAGCGGTTCCAGCCGCTCATCCAAATAGCCGTTGACAGCCGCCTCTACTTGCTCAGCCACGGCCCGGCTGGCCGCTTCTGCTGCCGCACTCTCAGCACGTGAGGAAGCGATCTCCTCGGCAATCCGGCGAACTTCTGCCTCTGAAAGACCGCTCACCGGCGCAGCTGACGGTTGTGACACTGCCGCCGTCTCGGTAGGCGTGGCTGCTGTTTCAGACTGGGGAGAGGCCGTATCATTGGCTGCCGCCACTTCCATCTGATGCTGTTCGATCAGGTCGATGATCTCACCCAGACTCTCATGAGTCGGCGGTTTCGACAGAATACCCAAGGCACCGTGGTCCACAGCCGCTCGCACATATTCATCCCCCTCATTAGCGGTACACATCACCACCGGCGTGCTGACAAAGCGCGGGTCTTTCTTGATTTCATTGATGGTTTCCAGCCCATCCATACCATCCATCAGGAAATCGACAAAAATCGCATCCGGCGTAATGGCCTTTAGTTGCTCCAGGGCCTCCTCTCCGGACACCGCCATTTCCACCTCGTCGAAGCCGCTCTTTTTCAACAGGCGGCTCAGCACGATACGAGCGGACTTCGAGTCATCGACCAGAAAAGCTTGTTTCACTATGTATATCTCTCAAATTGTGTCGTTTTCAAATAGATATAGCCCAGATGACACGATAATTCGCCTGCCCCTCTGCGGCACTCTATAATTGGCGGCCATTTTTCATAAAACCTGAGAAGCCTGATGACCGCCAGAAGCCCGCAAACCGCCGAGCAATCCATCGAATCCCTCCTGCAGGAGCGGATTCTTATCCTCGACGGCGCCATGGGAACGATGATCCAGCGCCATAAACTGGAGGAGAGCGACTACCGGGGCGAACGCTTCAGTGACTGGCCGAGTGACCTCAAGGGCAATAACGATCTGCTGGTACTGACCCAGCCGGACATCATCCGCGGCATCCATGAGGCCTACCTGGAGGCTGGTGCCGATATTGTCGAAACCAATACCTTCGGCGCCAATCGTATCTCCATGGCCGACTACGATATGCAGACACTGGCCTATGAGATGAGTGAGGCCGGTGCGCGTCTGGCACGGGAGGCGGCAGACAAGCTCTCCACCCCGGAAAAACCCCGTTTTGTGGCGGGTGTACTCGGCCCTACCAACCGAACCGCTTCCATCTCACCGGATGTCAACGATCCTGGTGCCCGTAATACCAGCTTTGATGAGTTAGTAAGCGCTTACGCTGAGGCAACCCGCGGTCTGATAGCCGGAGGCAGCGATCTGCTGCTGATCGAAACCATCTTCGATACCCTCAATGCCAAGGCAGCCGTGTTTGCTTGTGAACAGGTCTTCGAAGAGGATCAGGTACGCCTGCCGGTGATGATTTCCGGCACCATTACCGACCAATCGGGACGCACACTTTCCGGCCAGACCACAGAGTCTTTTTACAACAGTCTGCGTCATGCCAGACCCATCTCCATCGGCCTTAACTGTGCCCTGGGGCCCGACCTACTGCGCCAATACGTGGAGGAGATGTCACGCATCGCCGAAACCCATGTCTCTGCACACCCCAACGCGGGGCTGCCTAACGAGTTCGGTGAATATGATCTGGATGCGGCGCACATGGCGGACTACATCGCCGAATGGGCAGACAGCGGTTTTCTCAACATTGTGGGCGGTTGCTGCGGCACCACGCCGCAACACATTGAAGCCATTGCCAAAGCCGTATCCGACAAACCCCCACGGCGTCTGCCGGGGATCGAAAAGCAGTGCCGTCTCTCTGGCCTGGAACCCCTCAACATCGGCCCCGAGACACTTTTCGTCAACGTCGGTGAGCGCGCCAACGTCACCGGCTCGGCTAAATTCAAACGCCTGATCCTCAACGAACAGTACGATGAGGCACTGGATGTCTGCCGCGAGCAGGTAGAGAACGGCGCCCAGGTGGTGGACGTCAATATGGATGAGGCGATGCTCGATGGTATTGCCGCTATGCAGCGTTTCCTTAATCTCTGCGCCGGTGAACCGGACATCGCCAAGGTGCCGGTGATGATCGACTCCTCCAAATGGGAGATCATTGAAGCAGGACTGAAATGCGTACAGGGCAAGCCCATCGTTAACTCCATCTCCATGAAAGAGGGAGAGGCCAAGTTTCTCGAGCAGGCTAAACTCTGTCACCGCTATGGTGCGGCGGTGATTGTCATGGCCTTCGATGAAGCCGGCCAGGCCGATACCCGTGAACGCAAGGTGGAGATCTGCAGCCGGGCCTACCGACTACTGACCAAGGAAGTAGGTTTTCCTGCAGAAGATATCATCTTTGATCCCAATATCTTTGCCATCGCCACCGGCATCGAGGAGCACGATAACTATGGGGTCGATTTCATCAAGGCCACCCGGGAGATCAAGCAAGCCTTGCCACATGCCCTGATCTCCGGCGGCGTCTCGAATGTCTCTTTCTCCTTTCGCGGCAACAATCCGGTGCGAGAGGCGATTCACGCCGTCTTTCTTTACCACGCCATCCAGGCAGGTATGGATATGGGCATTGTCAATGCGGGTCAACTCGCAGTCTACGATGACCTGCCCACCGATCTTCGTAATGCGGTCGAAGACGTGGTACTCAACCGAGACCCCCAAGCCGGTGAGCGGCTGGTCGATCTTGCACCAAAATACCAAGGCGACGGTGGTGCCGTTGCGGTCAAGGAGGATGCTGAGTGGAGATCCTGGCCGGTCAACAAACGTCTTCAACACGCCCTGGTGAAAGGCATCACTGAATTCATCGACGAGGACACGGAAGAGGCGAGACAGCAATCCACCCGCACCCTGGAGGTGATCGAAGGACCGCTGATGGACGGTATGAACGTGGTTGGCGACCTCTTCGGTGCGGGCAAGATGTTCCTGCCCCAGGTGGTCAAATCAGCCCGGGTCATGAAGAAAGCGGTCGCCTATCTGGAACCTTATCTGGAAGCGGAAAAGGCCGAATGTGGCGCCAAAGCCCGGGGCAAAATTCTTATGGCCACGGTCAAAGGCGATGTACACGATATCGGCAAAAATATCGTTGGCGTAGTCCTCCAGTGCAATAACTACGAGGTTATCGATATCGGCGTGATGGTTTCTGCCGATACCATTTTACAGAAGGCCAAGGAAATGGAGGTCGATATCATCGGCCTCTCTGGACTCATCACGCCGTCTCTGGACGAGATGGTCCACGTAGCCAAAGAGCTGCAGCGACTCGAAATGACGCAACCACTGATGATTGGCGGCGCCACCACCTCCATCGCTCACACAGCGGTAAAAATCGAACCACAGTATGACCACCCCGTGGTCTATGTGCCGGACGCCTCCCGTGCGGTGGGTGTTGCCTCGAGCTTGCTCTCCCATGAACATCGTGATGACTACGTCACTAAACTACGAACAGAATACGAAACGGTGCGCCAGCGTCGAGCGGGCGTCAACGAGGCACGTAATCTGATTCCGATCACAGAAGCCAGGGCCAATCCGACTTCTATTGACTGGTCCGACTTCGAATCCATCACACCAGAACTCTGCCAGCCCGGGTTTGAGCCTCCCCGGGATTGCCGTCTCATCAGGCTTGCCGATCCTAATAATGATCTACCTTGTGCCAGCTTGTTGGTACTGCAAGACATATCCATTGAAGTGTTGACTGACTACATAGACTGGACCTTCTTCTTCCATGCCTGGCAACTCAAGGGACGCTACCCACAAATTCTCGACGACCCGAAAAAGGGCGAGGAAGCAGGCAAACTCTTTGCTGATGCACAAACCATGCTTCGCCAGATCATCGATGAACAATGGCTTGGGGCTACTGCGGTAATCGGCCTGTTTCCGGCCAATGCCGAAGGTGATGACATCCGGGTTTACAGCGACAGCTCCCGTCAGCAGATGCTCGCCACATTCAACAATTTACGAAAACAAGGTCGTCAACCAGACGGTAAGTACAATGAGTGCCTGTCAGATTATGTAGCGCCCGCCACCAGCGGCAAACCTGACTACTTGGGTGCTTTTGCCTGCACTGCGGGTATCGGCATCGATGAAAAGATTGCTGAATTCGAAAAAGATCACGACGACTACCGCGCCATCATGCTCAAGGCACTGGCAGACCGTTTAGCCGAGGCGTTGACCGAGTGGTTGCATGAGCAGGTACGTAGAAACTATTGGGGCTATGCAAAAACGGAGTCCCTCAGCAATGAGGCGCTGATCGCTGAAAAATATACCGGCATACGCCCGGCCATGGGCTATCCGGCAAGCCCCGACCATACAGAGAAAGACCTGTTGTGGGAGCTTCTGTCGGTAGAGAAACATACCGGCATGTGGCTGACGGAAAGCAAGGCGATGGTACCCACCGCTTCGGTTAGCGGACTCTACTTCAGCCATCCGAAGTCCCGCTACTTCTCCGTGGGTAAGATTAATCGGGATCAGGTAAGCGACTATGCTGAGCGCAAGGGCATGCCCCTTTCCGAAATGGAACGGTGGCTGGCCCCCAACATGGCTTACGACCCTGAAGGCTGATCCCCAGGGCCTGTTCTGTTAGCAGGCCCTGGGGAAGCTTTGGCCCTCCCGGCTGCCTCAGCTTAGGCAACCTCGGTTTTAGGTCCCACACTGGGCTCATGGATCATGGGTTTACCCAACTCTTCAAATGAGAAGAGCTTAAAAGCCCGCTCACCATTGTAGTCCAGCACTCGCAGATCATCTGTCTCGTGCAGATCGTTGGCTGCGACGTTGAAATGACCGCCGTAGCGCTCCTTTGCCAAGGCAAAGGGAACTTCGTAGGCAAGGAACTTCTCAATACCCTTACCCATCAGTTTTTCCAGAATCTGGGGATCTTCGATGGAAGCGTGAGATGTGAGAATCATCAGTGGTCCGCTTCCGGTCATCAACATGAAGACTTTCATGACCACCTCCTCCTTCAAGTTCAGCTTGCTACCGACCTCTCGCACTGGTTCAGGTCTTTCGGATCGGTACAGGCTGAGTAGCTGTTACCGGGTTGTTACGCCTTACAGATACAAGCACGCATCGGTGCCCTACACTAATTTTAGCTCATCCTATATGCCGGAGTAGATTTCCGACCTTGCCCTTGAAATGTGCTTATTTATCCTTATTTCAAACCGATACTGGCCTGCTTAATTAGGGGGATCTGGAATCCACGTCGGATCAGGTTAGATTGAGTCTCAGAAATATTCCTATCCTATTGTTAAACGCAAGATATAAATGGCTTGTTGCCAAGCTTTACATCACGGAGAAAAAGTAGCCCTCAGTATTTCAGGGTATATGGTGATTTACGCTTTTTACCAGCCTCCACCATCTATACTGGTGCAGTAGCGCCACCTCTAATTGTCAATCAGGAGTCACCCTGTCAGATCAGAAATCCATATAAAAACCATAGAAAATCATTAAAAACCGCTCGACCCTGGAGTTCCTGGATGGACAACAATCAACAAACACTCTCCACTGCCTGCAATGAATATGGAAACAGACTCACCGCCAACAAATACGACGCTATCTCTTACGCAATCTTCACACTGTTACTCATCACCTTACTTCTATCCGGGTGTGGTTCCGGTAACAGTGAAGCGCCTGGTAAAAGCACTGATGCAGACAATAAAGTAGACAATGAGCTTCTCTCTGACCGGGACAGCAGCCTGCTGGGGGGAGGCGGAAAACGTCATGCTCAACCGGTCACGGTTGATTATCCGGAAACCGGGGTCGACATTGGCTGGGGCTGGGATTCTGAACAAGGCACACCGCGTCCTTCCGTGTGCATCGAATTTTCGGTGGATGAAGATCAGGGGCAGACCAAATACATGACCATCTCAGAGGTGAGTGACAGCTACGAGCTGATGAAGAGTATGAAGGTTTCTGCCGCAGCCTCGGTCAAGACCGCCATCTACAGCGTCAGCGGCAGTGCGGAATTTGCCAGCAACAGCAAAGTCAGTGGATTCAGTTCAAATTTCCTCTTAACCGCATCGGTGGATAACGGGGTACGCTACGCCACGCCTATGGCGACGAACAGCAAGGCCAAGGTTCGAGATCCGGACAAGGCAAAAGACTTTCCCGATACGGGTGAAATCCGTTTGACTCCGGAGGCATTACGTCTGGCGAAACAGCGCTCGCTGGACGCCTTTTTCAACCGTTGCGGAGACTCTTTCGTAGCCGCCCTCTATGGTGGCGCTCGACTCCACTCGGTCATCACAGTAGAGGCCCGTTCACGCCAGGATCAACAAAGCACCAGTGCACATTTCACCGGCTCCGGCTGGGGCGCCAACGTCAAGGCCAGTGCCAGTGGTAAGAGCGATGCCAAGGTCAACAGCAACAAAATGTCGATGCGTTTTTTCCAGACGGGTGGCAGGAAGGACAAGATCCCGGCGACCAAGGAAGACCTGGTGGCTAAGCTTGACACTCTGACCACCGAGGCCGGCGATTATCCCACCTACTATCGCGTCTCGTTGATGCCTTACACGGCCCTGGCCAACTGGCCGGATAAGCCCATCGAACTGGCCACAAAAGAACTGGACCAGCTGGCAGCCTATTTCGGATCCTACAACAGTCTTTATCAGGATATGGAATACCTGCTGGAACATCACGACGAGTTCCAGGCTCTAAATTCGACCAGCAATACATTCGAGGCGTTAGGCGCTTCACACATCGAATCATTGCGTCTGATTCAGGATCAGGTTCATCGTACCCTATCCCGTTTGCGGGATGATGCCATTGCCTGCAGCGACCCGGAACAGGAATGCCATTTCGACGAAACCCGTTACCTATCCCCCTACGCATACCGAATTCAACTACCTTTGCCGGCACCGGCGATTGCCAATTGCAGTTGCACGGCGCCCTGTAAATGCCCGGTAACCATTGTCCCTGGAGATTCTGACAAAAACCGCGAAGCCATCACCGATTATCATGTCCGGGGCCCGGCGAAAAACCGCTGCAAAATCAGCCCACTCAATGATGGCTGCCTGAGCAACGCACAGATAAAACACTGGTCCCAACGAATTGGTAAGAAACTACTATTGTTACCTGATGAAAAAACGGCTGTAGAATTTGAAAAACTGCGTCAATCACAACAGGACAACAACTGGTTGAAGATCATGACGAATCCACCGCACGCCTGGGTTGAGGCCTCTAAGTTTTCACAAGACGACAAACGTGCATCACTGGATATTCTTAGAGATTTGCTTAATCCCCAGCCACCTGAACCTGCAGAAGGTAAAGAGGCTATCCCTCAAGAGTGAATTCACTATTCTGTAAGCGCTTAACGCAGACTGACCCGCCCTTGTTTCTTCAGCGGCATTTGAAAATGTTTCAGGATAGGATTTGAACTGGAAGCTTCCATAGAACCGTTTAGGTCATAGCGAATACCGCTACCCAGCAATGCCTTATAGAGTCCCATACCGGCTTGCGCAAAGTCGAGAGAGAGTGGCAGATTGATCACCCCCGGTGATCCCTGTTGAAGATTGACAGCTCGACCCATAAGGCCGCTTCCCACATTGTAGCCATTCAGTTTCACGTCGTAGTTGAGTTGATTCAGCAACAGTGAAAAGGCATTGGGATTATCCACTTCCAGTTGCATCATCAGTTTTGCACCACTCATACTAAGCTGCTGTACATCGAGCGAGCGGACTTTCACATCAGGCATCTTCGGTACCGGAAACTCTCCCTGGTAACTTACCGGCACGCGTACTCGACCCAGCACAGGCACATCGAAACCCATCCCCAAATCAAGCTGGTAACCGGCTGAATCTGCACCCTTCAATTGCTGATAGGTGGATAACAGCTGCTGAAATCCCAATCGCATAGGAACTTCTACAGAACTGTTTCCGTTTGCCGCCAGCCTCATCCCCATGGGTTGATCACCCTTTAAAAAACGACTACCCAGCAGACTGAGATCGTAATCGAGCCCAGCCAGGGAGATCCCCACCGGGTTGGGATTATCAACCTGCACATCAAACGCGAGATCCATGCCCTCGAAATCAAGACTGGTCAGTCTTACACCGTTCACCTGGGCGGTGGGCTTCTGACCCTCAAGGACTTGCCCTACCTGCTCCAGCGTCGCACAGCCCGAGAGAGAGATGGCATGAATCAGGACGAATAGCAGCAACACTTTTCTGCTCATGATTAAGAATACTCCTTGATGGTGTGAATCGAACATTAGTGCAGGTATTAAATGGTGTCCACATTCTCACCCATCACACCGCTGTTTTGCCACCTCTCTGACGCACTCTGTAACCTTTTGTCACAGCCAATAGTGCAAGCAACAACAGGGCGAGGCCCAGCGCACCGCCGCCACCGTGATCGTGATAGCTATCCCGGTCGATGTCTTCCAGTGGCAGCACCGCCAAATCACGATCTTCAAAAGGACCATAATTGACTACCAGCAGGTCGTAGTCCGCATCATAGAGCTCTATCAGAACATCGTAATACCCAGTGGGATACCCATCTAGAAGACGGGTTACCACCTCATACGCATCACCCGTCAGATCATCCTCAATGGAAAACACATCCGTGGTGAAGTAATGATTCCATGGCCCGCCCTCCAGACTGAGATAGAGCTTGGCGTAGACCCAGGCTGTACCGGCATCCACATCGGGGTCAAAACTGACCCGGAGTCGATGATAGTAGCCGTCATCGTCATCATCCAAACTAATCACGGTCTGCGCATCGAAGATCGAAAAGACCTGCCCGGCCGGATGCGCCAACGGCCTCTGCTGTGTGGCGCGCTCCAACCGGCTACCACCGGTCAGTAATTCTGAAGCTTCGGTAACGGGTGCTTTTTCCAACCGTTGGGAAACATTATCTGAGGATGCTGAAACCAGCCCCTCCACCGACTGGGTCAACCGTGTGGTTGCTGTCTCAGCCATCACGTTCTGACCCAACACCAACAGTGCAAAGCCGGCACCGACTATGAGCTTTCTTAATATAGGTAAACGCATGAGTGCTCTCCGACTAGTGCCTGCGATCATGGCGACGCTTATGCTTGTCATGACTACGATGACGCTTATGTTTGTTACGATGCTGATACCCATGGCTGTCACTACGACGATATTCGCGATGACGGTAGTGGCTATGCCGATCCCGATGTCGATAACCATGCCGATGTCCGTGACCATAGGAATAGTCATTGTTCAGATGCAAACCGAGCCACAACCCACCCAATAGCCCGTAAGGGTAGTCATAGTCATCGTGTGCCTGTGCCGTGGAGCCAAACGCCAAAGACGCTGCCAGCACGGAGCCGAGAATTAATGCTTTATGATTCATGGAAAGCCTCCTTAGTTGAGCTTCGTATTAAGCTTATGGAGGACTGGCTGAATGAAAGCTGAATGGATTGGAAACGTCTGGATAAAGGAGGGTGACTAAAAAAGTGTAGGTATCCTTTCTCTACAGAAAGAACTCAGGCATACCATTACCTATAATGATGCAAGTGGCTAATGTAAAAGAATAATTCCTGCGATGGCCATCCCCACCAAACGAACTTTTTATCTTCTACTGACAGAGCACTGGAATAGTGTCAGCACTCCCGGTCGACAAGCAGGCCATTCAGCTCCAGTGCCCGATGGATTTTTTTGCTCTGTCTCGCCAAACGATCAAGATCACCGAAATTAGGCGTGATGCCATCAGCCAGTTTAATCTCCCACTCGTCCAGTTCTGTCTCTAAAAAGATTAACAGCTTGCTGGAACAACCCTGGCAGGTGTTGCCACAAACCTCTTCTTCGGAAAGATCGAATGGAATTGATTCGCGCACCTGCCGAATCAGTTGGTGCATGGCCGTTTTCGTATCCGGTTTACTGCTCCCGCCAGGCACTACTTACACTTGATGCTCTTACACAGTTTGATGCCTTTTTTGCGCTGAGCCTGTATGACCTTCAGATTGCGCTTCGTACGCTTGCGGTCATCGGCACTCTGTTCCTTCTCCAGCTTGCCCTTAAGCACCATCTGCTGCTTTTTGAGCTTTTTCAGCAGGGTACGGATCTTGTCCCTTTTCTCTTTCTGCTTGCGTCGCTCCATGTTGAGCAACGTATGAAATTTGTCGATGAGCTTCTCACTGGTCATAGCATGTCCTGGTTAGTTGGAGCCTTCTTCGTCCTCGGCCTTGAGGAGCTCGCCGATCTCTTCTTCATTCAACAACAGTTCGTTTTCTACCTCACGTAACTCCCGCTCTGACGGCGCAAAGAGAATACGGGCCATCTGTATCAGATTATCTGCCACATCATAGGCATAGGCACTGTCATTCATCAAGGAGGTTGCCATCTCGGCACTGATCGAATCCTCTCTGATCAACCGATCCAACTCACCGTTTGCCGTGACGTCACCCTCCTCGAGGACAACCTGGATACTATCGAGCGACAGCAGTGAAATCCCCTCTGCCTCATCTACTCGTACCTCAGCCAGTTCCCGCAACACCACCGCCAATTGCAGTCGCAGATTGTTATATTGCTCTTGTATCTTATCGTTGGGCGATTGAGAGAACCTGACCAGGTTTTTTTGCAAATGCTTGATGTCTTTTACCGCTTCGACGATATTCCGGCTCGCCATTCTCAATTGGTAGAGCTCCTCACCAAAATGCTCCGATGCGCTGGATTGTACCTGGCTGATATAGGCAATGATGGCACTATAGAGAACTTTGATCCGCCGGTCATAGATATCATCGATATCGATCTTCTCCACCTCGGGACTTGCTGCCACCAGCTGCTTGAGGTCTTGTGAGGAGCGAAGCTTCTCAGGCTTGAGGCTCAGTGCAGAGACGATCAATTCATAGGCATTCTCGAACAGATGCCCCATCTCATTGCGCAGGGCCTGCATGGCAGACTCCGGCAACTCCATGGCGGCTTCGTTGAGATACAGGGGCTCGTCTACCAGGCGCTCGCGCTTACTCAGCACACGCTCGAGCAATGTCACCAACTTACCGGTGAATGGCAGCATAATGATCACACCCGCCAGGTTGAACAGGGTATGGAACACTGCCAACTTCATGGTGTAGTCATCTTCCGCAATCCCCAGACTGTCACTGAGTCCGTTGACCGCCAGCAGAAACTGCTGAATAAAGACAATAGCCACAATACCCGTCGTGACATTGAAGACTAGGTGAGCTCCCGCCAGACGGCGTCCCTGTACGTTGGCGCTCATGGCACCGAGAATTGCGGTGATCGTTGTGCCCACATTGGCGCCAATCGCCAAGGCCAAGGCATTCTCGTAACTGATCTGCTGTGCAGCCAGGGCTGTGATGATCAACACCAGGGTGGCATGACTCGACTGCATCACCACGGTCGCGGCAGCCCCCAGCAGGGTATAGACAAGCAGACCTTTGAGCCCCGGCATGGCGTAGGCGGCCAGATCGATGGCGTCCTTGAAGGCCTCAAAGCCCTCCTTCATATAGTGAATACCGAGGAAAAGAAAACCGAGCCCGGCCAGGATATAACCCGCACCCTTCAGGGATTTTGATTTCTGGAATACCAGCACGATGCCAAATACCAACATCGGCATGGCGTAGGCCGAGATCTTGACCTTGAGACCGAAGCCTGCCACCAGCCAGGCGCCTGTGGTGGTTCCCAGGTTGGCGCCAAAGATAATGCCGATACCCGAAGCCAACCCGATCAGGCCCGCACTCAGGAAGGAGATGGTAATCACAGAGACCAGAGAACTCGACTGCATCACCGTGGTGGTGAGGATGCCGAAACTCACACTCTTCCAAAGCCTGTTGGTAGTACGCTGAAGAATCCGCTCCAGAATGCCGCCGGTAAAAGCCTTGAAGCCCTCTTCCAGGGACAACATACCGAACAGGAAGATCGCCACACCTGCGGCGATCTCCTTGAAATCGGGGCTGACCCAGAAACCGTAACCCAGCACCAAAAAGATGGTGGGCAGGAGTATTTTGCGTAACATTCAGCTACCTCTGTGGCAGTAAGAGGCTATACCCCTTCCGCTGTCTGTTACCGCACTCAAGGCAGCATCATGCCGCGAATGGTAAAGAAGAGCATGGCCGCGAGTACTGCAGAGGCAGGTACTGTAATAATCCAGGCTGCAGCGATCTTTAAAAGCGCAGAACGCTTCACCAACTCATGCCGATAGACCTTTTTCAGGCCCTTGCGTTCCTTTTTGGTCAGCTCTGCTTTAGCTCTGTGCTCCTTAAGCTGTTCCAGCATATCTGCCTTTTCCTCCAGGCCTGCTTGCTTGAATCTCTCCATGAATGCTTCGACCTCTTCCCGATCCGCCCCTTGGTGGTGCATTTCTATTTCATCCACCATGCGGGCATAGTTAGCCTTCAGATACTCCCTTAAGAAACCGACACCAAAAACCGCTCCGACCGCAATATGTGTGGAGCTCACAGGCAATCCAAGCTGGGTAGCAATAATCACGGTGATCGCCGCGGCCAGGGCGATGCAGAAGGCACGTGTTTGATCCAGTTCGGTGATCTCCGTGCCCACGGTTTTGATCAGCTTGGGTCCGTATAGCGCCAACCCTATGGCAATACCGATCGCCCCCACCATCATGACCCAAAAGGGAATTGCGGCTTTCGCAGAAATACCGCCGGATGAGAGCGCATCGTTAATCGCCGCCAATGGCCCGATAGCATTTGCCACATCATTGGCGCCATGAGCAAAACTCAACATCGCTGCGGCAAAAATCAACGGCAGGGTAAACAGACTGTTGACACTCATTTTGTCATTTGCCAGCTTAGCCGAGACTTTCTTAATCAACGGCCTGGAGAGAAATACCACCAGCACACCAATGCCCAGGCCAATCAGCAGTGCCAGCGGCATACCAACCTTCCATATCTTCTTAAGCCCCTTCAACACCAGATAGCTACCAAATGCCCAGGCCATCACGCCAACGAGAATCGGCACCATCCTTCCCGCGGCATTCAGCATGTCCTTTTTATAGGTAATGGTGCGTTTGATCAGATAGAGAAAGGCTGCGGCGATAATGCCGCCCAGAACGGGAGAGATTACCCAACTGGCGGCAATCTGGCCCATTTTTACCCAATTGGCGATCCCCCATCCACCTGCGGCAATACCGGCACCCAACACGCCGCCGACAATGGAGTGTGTCGTCGACACCGGCGCACCGATAGCTGTGGCGAGATTCAGCCAGAGCGCACCCGCCAGGAGCGCTCCCATCATCAGCCAGATAAACGTATCAGTATCATTGATCAGGGCGGGATCGATAATCCCCTTCTTGATGGTACCTACCACGTCTCCACCTGCGACAAGGGCGCCTAATGCTTCAAAAATTGCTGCGATCAGGATTGCCCCGGTCAGCGTCATGGCACGGGAGCCGACTGCGGGTCCGACATTGTTGGCTACGTCGTTGGCGCCGATATTCATGGCCATATAGCCACCGATCATGGCGGCCACGATCAGCATGTGGCTGACTTCGGCATCTGTGGAGCCCACGAAAAGCATGATGCCCACGATAAATAACATGGCGATGCCCAGCCTCAACAGCTCTTTTCTGTTGGCCCAGGTAGCGTGTTCAATTTGTGCGATTTTTTCGAGTTCCATTGTTTTTTTACCTTAAGGAGGTCGTTTATGCTCGGAAGCGTTAAGGCTGTCACAAAAGTGACACGGAACTGTAACAATTTATGCGGAACAAACATATGTCCCAACTCAATTGAAAACACCCTTCAGGAAGAATTTTTCTGCTAAAAAACCAGCCCCGGTTCAATGAGCCAACTTTAGAAAAGTGTCTCTGGGGATGAAGATAAGTAAGATTTCTTATCTCATGCGTAGAGAGAGGCAGCAGCCCGTAGATGATCCGCCACCGCTTGGCGTAGTGACGATGGCTCTACCACCTCCACATCCGGACCGTATCTCAGCAGGTCCATGATCAACTCCTCCGAGTGGCTGTAAGGCAGGGTCAATTCGTAGCGGCCATCCTCAAGCCAACGACTCTGCTGATGGGGGTGCCAGGTTTCCGTTGAGACCCAGCGTGCCCGCTCGGGGGTAAAACGAAGCACCGCCCGATGTAATGCCTTACCTGAGAAGATACCGTAGGCATCGGCGTAGTGAGCGTTCAGTGTCGCCTCATCCACCTCCCGCGCCTGAGATGACGACGGGTAAACTTCACGAATGGCGTCCAAGGCAAAGGTCCGGAGTCCGTTGCGAAGGTGGCACCAGGCATCCAGATACCAATTATCCCGATAGTGAGTGAGTCGCTGAGGTGAGATTTCACGCTCGCTCAAACTGTCTTGCGAGCGATTGTAGTAGACCAGTTGCAGCCGACAGCGTGCTGCCAGGGCACCTGCAATTTGACTGAAGTGAGGACCGGCCGGGCGGGCTGCCGATTTCAGAAGACGAATGCGTCCTGTGACAGGCTCCTCACTCCCCGGCTGCCGGCTCAATAATTCATCGATCTTTCGCCGCAGAGGCTGCAGATGGCTGTCCAGCAGACCGGGTTGGACGTCTTCGAGTAGCTGCTGAGTGGCCAGTAATGCCTGCAGCTCAGAGGCATTGAACCAGAGCCCCGGAAGCTCGTACATCTGCCCCTCACTGGTGTCGTATCGATAACCGTTGAGTTTACGGTCATAGATAATCGGCGCATTGAGGTAGAGACGCATCTCTTCGATGAGACGTTTGACCGTGGCGCGGGAGCACTCCAGCGCTTCTTCCAGTCGTTGACGGGAGACCGGGTAACGGGCGGACTGCAGGATTCGGTTGAGCTCAAAGATTCGGTCGAACCGATCCATGCAGGTTTATTGACGCTCTTGACTCGGCTTGGCTTCCGGCGAGTCCATCGACCAAAGCCGTTCCAGGTGGTAGAAATCCCGCACCTTGGGTTGCATCACGTGCAGCACAACTCCGTTGAGATCCACCAGCGCCCACTCACCATCATCCACACCCTCTGTACCGAGGGGAGCTTCTCCAGCCTCTTTGGCCTTGAATGCAACGGTTTGTGCGATGGATTTCACGTGACGGTCTGAAGTGCCGCTGGCGACAATCATGATATCGGTGATACTGGTCTTTCCACGGACATCCAAGACCACCACATCTTTCGCTTTCATGTCGTCCAATGCCTGCAGGACGACGTCTCTAAGTGCTTCTATCTCCATTGAGTCCCATTTTGTTGCTGTGAAGAGGGCCGGGTAGGCCGCAAAAGCGGCGATTCTACCGGACCTTTAGAAATAGCATAACCCATTGGGGAAAAAAGATATCACCCCAGATAGAGGCTATTTTTATCGATTATTTGCATGACACCCTCCGGCAACAGGTAACGTGGGCTAAGTCCTGCAGCGATCAGCGAGCGGATTTTGGTCGAGGAGATATCCAGCTGACTTAGCTCTTGTATGAGGATGCGACCAGCCGGCTCATTCCTCATCTTCCTGACATCATCGCACTGATTGGCCGCTAACAATGCCTGGGTCCAGGCATCTGAGGTCACCGTCTCTCCCGGCCGCCGCATGACGATCAGATGGGCGAGAGACAAAATCTTCTCCGGCTGACGCCATGTGGCAAAACCGTTGAAGGCGTCCATACCCAGGAGAAGGCAGAGAGCGTGACCGGGGAAATCTCTATGCAGTGAAACCAGGGTATCCACAGTGTAGGAATCACCCTGACGGCGCAGCTCCCTGTCATCGGCAACGAATCCGGCTTGTCCGGCGATAGCAGCCTCTACCATCTGCAGACGCAATTCAGCAGCTGTCTCCGGCTGATCTCGATGCACTGCACTGTGCAAAGGGATAAAACGCACCTCATCCAAACCGACCACCTGCATCACATCCAAGGCCGTGCGCAGGTGGCCGAAATGGATCGGATCGAAGGTACCGCCCAGAATGCCGATCATCTGCCTTTCTCAGGTACGGATATGCCCATCACCCAGCACGATGTACTTCACGGAGGTGAGCCCCTCCAGCCCTACCGGACCACGAGCATGGAACTTGTCGGTGGAGATACCGATCTCCGCACCCAGCCCATACTCGAAGCCGTCAGCAAACCGGGTGGAGGCGTTGACCATCACCGAGCTGGAATCGACTTCGGTCAGAAAACGGCGCGCCCGCGTGTAGTTTTCCGTAATGATGGCGTCGGTATGCTGGGAGCTATGAGTGTTGATATGGTCGATGGCCTCATCCAGATCCCCGACCACTTTGATCGAGAGAATCGGACCCAGATATTCCGTATCCCAATCAGCCTCAGTTGCTTCTACACAGCCATCGATAATCTCACAGGTACGCGAGCAGCCACGGATCTCCACCTCCTTCTCGAACAGGGGGGCGGCCAGCATCAAGAGCATCTCTTCGGCGATCTCTTCCGCCACCAGCAGCGTCTCCATGGTGTTACAGGTGCCGTAACGCTGGGTCTTCGCATTCATCGCCACATCGAAGGCCTTGCCGACTTCTGCCTGATCGTCGATATAGACATGACAGATACCGTCCAGATGCTTGATCACCGGCACCCTGGCATCCTGGCTGATACGTTCGATTAGTCCCTTGCCGCCGCGTGGGATAATCACATCGATGGCATCTGGCATGGCAATCATCTCACCCACAGCGGCACGGTCGGTTGTGCCCACCACCTGTACTGCCGCTGCCGGCAAACCGGCTTTTTCCAAACCGTTTTGGATACTGGCGGCAATCGCCTGGTTGGAGTGGAACGCCTCGGAACCACCTCGTAGTACGGCAGCATTGCCTGACTTAAGACAGAGCCCTGCAGCATCCGCCGTCACGTTGGGACGGGACTCGTAAATAATACCCACTACGCCCAGCGGCACCCGCATACGGCCTACCTGGATGCCGCTCGGCAGGTATTTCATGTCGAAGATCTCACCGATCGGGTCTGGTAGCGCGGCAATCTGGCGCAGGCCTTCGATCATGCCGTCGATACGCGCAGGGGTCAGCTCCAGCCTGTCGAGCAGCGCCGCATCCAGCCCTTTGTCCGCGCCGGCCTTTAGATCCTTCTGATTCTCCTGCATCAAGCGGTCACGATTGTCGTCCAGATCATCAGCCATCGCCTCCAGTGCCTGGTTTTTCAGCGCAGTGGAGGATGCAGCGAGGATACGGGAGGCCTGCCTGGCCTGACGGCCCAGTGCCACCATGTAGCTTTTTACATTGGAGATCTCATCGAGCATGGTGTTAATTTCGTCTCTGGTTAACTTGTGGAACAGACGGAAACTTTAACAAAAAACGACACTAAATGGCGTTAATTGTTGCCATTTCATCGCCAGAATCAAAACTGAAGATACATAAACCACCAACGATTTGTGCCGGAATCTTTATCCTGGGATGCCCGCCATCCTCAAGTTCACTGTTCAATGACCGATGATAGGGGTAAGGAACTTAAATTGACGAGTGGATCTCATAATTGATGAGTTATGTATAGATTAATCGCACCCCTGCTGCTTACCCTCGCATTCTCCGGGAGCCTCGCTGCCAGTGATTTCGATGTCGATGTGCCCATGCATCTGAAAGGGGCCAGTACCTTCTATATCTCAGGTCGCATCGGCACCATGCCTGTCACTGAATTCATGGTCGATACCGGCTCAAGCTACATGACCATCAACGAGGAGACCCTGGCAAGCCTGAAGCTGACAGAGGAGCCCATCTATCTGCGGGATCTGACGGGGATTCTGGCCAACGGTGATACCATGCGTGTTCCTGTCTATGCGGTCTCTCAGGTACAGCTCGGTGACGGCTGTCTGCTGGAAGAGGTGGAAGTAGCTGTCTTTCCCGGTGCCACACGACAGATCCTTGGTCTCAGTGTACTCCTGCGGGCAGCGCCCTTCGTTTTCTCAACCAATCCACCGCAGCTACAGTTGAGCAATTGTACGCTGGCTAAAACGAAAACCGGCGACCAGACTGTGCTGGCCACCGGTATAGAGAACCTTTAAAACAAAGGTTCAAGGTCTTTCAAAGAAGACTATTTAGCCGGTGTTCCCATCGCCTCGAAGGCACTGAACTCAGCCGCATCGACCTGGCCGTCACGATTCGCATCGGTGGCCTCCCAGCTCTGGCTGAGGGATTCATTGGCAGCCGCTTCCTGGGCAGAGATATAGCCGTCTTCATTGGCATCCAGCTTGATGAAGGTATCTTCACCAGCAACTGCAACAGTGAAAAAACCTGCTGCGAGCAGTGCCATTGCCGTTTTAGTCATAGTCATTTTTTTCATCATGTTCTCCTTAACTGTTTTCGATCCGTAAACCCCAGGATTGGGGCCTCCGGTGACATATATGACACTGAAAGGAGATGAAAAAGGGAGAAGGAAATCACAAATTAATAAAAGATTAATTCCCAGGAGAATAGTTCTTACCGGGGGGTGTGGAGTCGGTCACATTCATTCCACATAACCAGCTTTTGGGGGAACTAAATAATCCCGGAAATTGACCGCAATACCCCGTCAATATTGTTCAGGATTCACCCACAGAGAAGAGGGTGACACCCGACATTGCCAGGGCCAGTTTTTCCAACAGCAACCAGGGATCATCGGGTGACAGTCCTTTAATGGCCCGATCAGTCTGACCGCATATCTTCAATAGCGCTCTCCAGTGGGTTGAACGACGCTGCAGCCCTTTGCGCAGCAGGGGTTTGCGTTTCTCCCAGACCCGGTGGGCGCCCATCACCTGATCGGCACTGCTGCCCTGCTCAACCTCATAGGCCATACCGGCTAGCGCACGGATCTCCCGGCTCAGCGCCCAGAGCACCACGGGGGCTGCCACCCCTTCGGCCTTGAGTCCTTGCAACATACGGCTTCCTTTGGCCGTCTCACGACTCAATAGCGTATCGACCAGGCCAAAGACATCAAACCTGGCACTGTCAGCTACCGACTCGGCAAGCTGTTCCATTGTGATGACACCGGGACCCTGCAACAGCAACAGCTTCTCAATTTCCTGGCTCGCAGCTAACAGATTGCCCTCTACCCGGTCTGCCAGCATCTCTACCACGCCAGCCTCCGGTATCAGACCCGCCCGGCGCAGACGTTGTTCGATCCAGGGTGGCAACCGATTACCTTCTACCGGCCAGATCTGCACCACCACCCCGGCCTGCTCGAGATGTTTGAACCATTTACTGTTGGATTGGGCACGTTCCAGTTTGGGCAGGGTAATCAGCAGCACGGTGTCTTCTGCAGGCCGCTCGGCATAGGCAGTTAGCGCTTTTGCCCCTTCGCTGCCTACCTTTGAGCTGGCAAGCCTCAACTCCAGCAGCCGCTTATCACCAAACAGAGAGAGACTCTCTGCGGCAACATTCAACGCAGACCAGTCGAATCCAGCCACAGGATCGAGCACTTCCCGTTCGTTGTAGCCCTGACTGCGTGCGGTGTTACGCACCTCATCCGCCGCTTCCCGCATCTGTAGAGGCTCATCGCCACTGATCAGGTAGAGAGGGGCGAGATTACGCTGTAGGTGTCTAGCCAGTTGATCGTTGCGCAGCCGCATAGTATTGACAAGCCTTAGTCCAGTGTCCGTGCATAAACGCCAAAATAATATAACGCAAAGATCGCTATGAAACGCGAAGGGAGCAAAGATTTTAAGTAAACCAATTGATTACCTTTGCACTCATTGCGTTCCTCTGCGCACTTTGCGTTATAAGTGTTGTTCGCGGCCGGACCTTCGCTAATCGAGTTGAGCTTCCAGCCGGCGGATGATCTGATTGGCCATCTCGTTGCGCATATCCTCCATCAAGAGCGCCGCCTCATTGCGCTGACCCAACTCATCGGTGCCGCTGTAGCTGAGTTGCCGCACCAGTTCCAGACTCTGCACCTCCTGGGATTCACCCGAGGCGGGAGTCAGGCGGAACCCCGCCAACAGCCGGAATTCGGAATCGAGAGCCTTCCCACTGGCATCCACAGCCAGCACGCGACTCTTCATCTGCTCCTGAACTATCTGCAACCGATTGCGGGCCGATTCCGTGTTGTCGGCTAAATTCACACCGGCTATGCGAAGATTGCGTTGTAGCATGCCGGCCAAGGTATTGCGCTGATCACCGCCAATCACAAAAAGATCGTCCAATGCCGGTGATGCCTCCTGCTGATAACCCTTGAGGTGGAAGCCACACGCCGAAAGAGACAGCACCATCAGCAGCAGACTGAGTCTCTGGAAGGCCATGACACGATCCTGCGAATTAGTTAGCAACGATATTCACCAGTTTGTTTGGCACCACGATCACTTTGCGCACGGTGGCGTCTCCGATGAATCGCTGCACATTCTCGTTCTCCCGCGCGATCGTCTCGGCAGTCGCCTTGTCGGCCTCTGCCGGCACCTGAATCTTGGCCCGTACCTTGCCATTGACCTGCACCACGTACTGGATGCTCTCCTGCTTGAGTGCCTCTTCATCAGGCTGCGGCCACTGGGCATCAAGAATTTCATCACCATAGCCCAGATCCCGCCAGAGCGTGTGAGTGAGATGGGGCGCAATTGGACCAAGCAGGCAAATCACCAGACGCAGCCCCTCCTTGAGTAATGCCAGATCAGCATCACTCTGGCCCAGTTTATAGAGGGCGTTGATCATGCTCATGCAGGCTGACACAACCGTATTGAACTGTTGCCTGTCATAATCGAACAGGGCCTTCTTGAGCGCTTCGTGGATCTCCCGGCGGACTGCCTTCTGAGCCTCATCGAACTCGGTATGAATAGCGCCGTCGCCCATTGCCGCCAACTTATCCCGGTTGGCATCGGCCAGTGCCCAGACGCGCTTAAGGAAACGATGCGCCCCCTCCACGCCCTCGTCATTCCATTCCAGGGATTGATCGGGGGGTGAGGTGAACATGGTATAGAGCCTTACCGTATCGGCGCCGTAGCGGTCGATCAGTGTCTGGGGATCGACCCCGTTGTTCTTCGACTTCGACATCTTCTCGATACCGCCGATCACCACCGGCTGACCATCTTCTCTCAGCTTGGCTGAAAGTGGACGCCCTTTCTCGTCATGCTCGACATCGACCTCTGTCGGGTTGTACCAGTGTTTGGAGCCGTCGGGCTGGTCCCGGTAGTAGGTATCAGCCACCACCATGCCCTGGGTCAGCAGACGGGTGAAAGGCTCATTGCTCTTCACCAGGCCCGCATCGCGCAGCAGCTTGTGGTAGAAGCGTGCGTAAAGTAGATGCAGCACTGCGTGCTCGATACCACCGATGTAGTGGTCCACCGGCAACCAGTAGTCGGCGCGTTCGTCGAGCATGGTATCGGCGCCCGGGCAGGTGAAACGGGCGTAGTACCAGCTCGACTCCATGAAGGTATCGAAAGTGTCGGTCTCACGTTGGGCCTTGCCACCACACTGGGGACAGGCACAGTCAGAGAAATCCGGGTTGTTCTTGATCGGATTGATGGTATTTTCGTCGTAGACAATATCTTCCGGTAGCAGTACCGGCAGATCCTCGAGGGGCACCGGTACGATGCCACAGTCATCGCAGTGAATCATGGGGATCGGCGTGCCCCAATAACGCTGACGGGAGACTCCCCAGTCACGTAGACGGAAGTTTTTGGTCTTCTCACCCTTGCCCCGTTCCTGCAGCCACTCGGCGATGGCGTCGAAGGCAGCTTCTGAGGTCAGACCGTTGAACGGCCCTGAGTCCTGCAACACACCCTTTTCGATATAGGCCGCAGCCTGGATATCGACAGTCGAACCATCAACCGGGTGAATCACTTGTTTGATGGGCACCCCATACTTCTGTGCGAACGCATGATCCCGCTCATCATGACCCGGTACCGCCATCACCGCACCGGTGCCATAGCCCATGAGTACAAAATTGGCGGCATAGATCGGCACCGACTCTCCGCTGACCGGATGAATGGCGTTAACGCCCAAGGGCATGCCCTTCTTTTCAATGGTCTCCAATTCTGCTTCAGAGGTGCCTCCCTGGCGGCACTCTTCGACAAAATCAGCAAGCGCTTTGTCGCCTTCTGCCGCCTTCAGGGCCAGCGGATGTTCCCCAGCCACCGCCACATAGGTGACGCCCATCAGGGTATCGGGCCGGGTGGTGTAGATGGTGAGGGTCTCATCAGAACCTTCGATATCGAAGTCCATCTGTACGCCGAAAGAACGTCCTATCCAGTTGCGTTGCATGGTTCGCACCTGGTCCGGCCAGCCTGTCAGATTGTCGATCTCGTCGAGCAACTCGTCGGCATACTCTGTGATTTTGATGAACCACTGAGGGATCTCCCGCCGCTCCACCAGCGCACCGGAGCGCCAACCGCGACCGTCGATAACCTGTTCATTGGCCAGTACGGTCTGATCCACCGGATCCCAGTTGACGACCGCATGCCTGCGGTAGACCAGGCCCTTTTTATATAACTCTGTAAAGAGCCACTGCTCCCATTTGTAGTAGTCGGGCTGACAGGTGGCCAATTCCCGCTGCCAGTCGTAGGCAAAGCCGAGCCGATTCAACTGGCCCTTCATGTAATTGATGTTGTCGTAGGTCCAGCCGGCAGGGGCGACTTTGTTCTTTAACGCAGCATTCTCCGCGGGCAGGCCAAAAGCATCCCAGCCCATGGGCTGTAATACATTCTTTCCCAGCATGCGCTGGTAGCGGGCGATCACGTCACTGATGGTGTAGTTGCGCACATGCCCCATGTGCAGCTTGCCACTGGGATAGGGAAACATGGCGAGACAGTAGAATTTCTCCTTACCAGCATCCTCGCTGACCTCGAAGGTGCCACTCTCCTCCCAGTGTTGCTGGACCTGACGCTCTATATTGGCGGGTTCGTACTTCTGCATGGGTTGGCCTGAATCTCGGTTGGAACGGGAAACGGGCAAGGATACCGCAGCCTTCAGGTTTCAAAAAGCATGAGAGGGTGTCAACTCACCCAAAGTGTCTCTGGAAAGCTTCTCAGGAAGCCTGTTGATGGGGTTGGCTCAGGGCACTGAACACAATTTCAATGACCGAGTCGATCACCCGGAACCAGGCAGTCTCAACCTGATCATCGTAGTGATCATCAAACACCGCCACGGTCTCGACCAGAGCAGCTTGCCACATTGAGAAATGGCGACGCTCCACATGAAGGCGCTGGTGTATGCGTCCTAGCATCTCCATATACAGCTCCAGACCGGGACGGCCTTCGACGGTATCGGCAACCATCTGCAGGGTCTCTTTCAGTTTGTGCTTCAATTGCGCCATATCCTGGCGATGAAAAAAACCGGCTATCTCTTCAGACTGCGCCATGAAATGGTCGTAAAAACTATCGAAAAAGTCATCAGACACGGTTACACGCGCCAGGCTTTCCCGAAACAGGTTGAGATCTCGTTGTTCCATAACAAATTTATCGGCCGGAGAATCGGTTGCTTGAACCACTCCCTGGTTCGTGGGTTGCTAAACACGCCATATCGGCCATCATTGAGATAGAGCGCATCAGAAACGACGGCTGACCGTGAGGAGCGAAGTATGCCTGAATCACAACACGATCAATATCCCTTCGATAAATTGGCTGCTGCCTATGACAAAATTTTACAAGAAGTGCATGAGGCCATCGATTCCGCCAAAGAAAATGCTTTGCCGGGAATAAAAGAGTATCTGGACGATGCACGGGAAAAGATGGTCGAACTCGGTGAACTGAGCCGGGAGGAAGCGGAAAAAGTCGCCGGCTATGTGGAGCGGGACATGAAAGATGCCGCCGATTACCTGCTGGAAACCGGCGAGCAGATGTCTGCCTGGTGGCGCTTCGATGTACAGCAGGTTGAAAATCGCATGCTGGAGATGTTCACTGGTGTGGCCGATCAGACCAAGCTGGAACTGGCAAAACTGGCACAGAGGGCCTCGCGTTCATCCCTCTACCATACGGGAGAGATAACTGGCCCAGGTACCCTGGTATGCTCAGGCTGCAGTAAGGAGATGCACTTCAAGAAGACCGGGCACATTCCACCCTGCTCAGGTTGTAAGGGGACCGAATTCCAGCGCGCTTCCCGCAGCTGAACTGTCGGCTCAACACCTGTTACCGGCCTGTTCCGGTAGATCTCACCAGGCTGGTCGCCTGCATTGTTAGCGGCGACTTGGGCGTTTAGTCGTTTTTTTCTTCACTGCCCGCTTTTTGGCGGCCACCTTCTTGGCCACTTTTTTCTTGGTGCTCTTCTTGGCTGCCGTCTTTGGCAAAGTCACCCTTTTTTTATGGGTCTTCTTGGTAACTTTTTTCTGCGTGACAACCTTTTTCTTCGACTTTGTCACCGGCTTTTTGACTGGCTTTTTCTTGCCGGTCACGGCTTTCTTCTGCTTTTTAACGGCAACAGACGAAGTTCTGGCTACCTTTTTGGCAGGTTTGGCTACCCGCTTCTTTTTAGCCACCGGACGTTTTGAATTCTTTTTCAGAACAGCCTTTTTCTTAACGGAAGCCTTTGACTTAACTGATTTTTTCTTACTCACAGACTTTTTAGAAAGCACCTTTTTTGCCACTAGCCGCTTTTTCACTGATGTCGCTTTAGCTGTCTTCGTCTTCGTCTTTTTCTTGACTGATGCAGCTTTCCGTTTTACTGATTTACTGACTACCTTCTTCTTGGATTTTGAGATTTTTGCAGTAACTTTTTTCTTTTTCAGCGTCTTTTTCACACCCGGCTTTGTCCCTGACGTCTTTCCAGCGGTGGCCTGAGTACTTTTCCCGCTAGTCCGGGCCAGCGGCTTGCTGACTTTTTTGGCAGTAGCTGGTTTTTTCTTGGTTTGCGCTTTTGCCTCACTCTTTTGGACCGCTGTGGGTGAGGTACTAGAAGTTTTTCTGGTACCAGAGGGCGCCTTAACCTTGGGCTGTGGCTTTGAAGCGGGCTGGGAAACCACCTTATTCTCAATGACTTCAGGCGCATGCGTTGTTTCTTCCCGCTGAGGCGTATCTGTCTTAGCGGCTTTTCGCTGCTTTAAAAACTTCTCAACCTCCCGACTGGTACGGCCAAATACTTGTTTAGCCTGATCATCACCATCGACCCGAACCACTTTCCCCTGCTTGCCGTAGTGATCCAACAGAGCAGCGGTCAGATGATCAAATACATGCAGTCGAGTGCTAACCGTCTCTTCGTTGTCGTCAGCACGCTGATGCAGCCGACCGCCGCAGAGATCACAGATATCATCCACGACTGGGGGATTGGTATAGATATTGAAGGTTGCCCCGCAGGATCTGCAGGTGCGTCGCCCAACGAGGCGTTCCATCAGGGCGTCTGTCTCTATTTGGATGAACAGAACCATATCGAGGGGCTGATCCAACTCAGCCAATGCTTCATCCAGGGTAAGGGCCTGCAGAAGATTGCGGGGAAAGCCATTGAGGATGAAGCCGTCACGCATATCCGGTTGCTGCAGGCGCTCCTGCAACAGAGTGAGAAGAAGGTCCTCCGGCACCGGTTGTCCCGCTTGCTGCAACATTCGAAGCTGAGGGCCATGACCACCCTCTTCAGCCATCACCTTTTTCACCAACTCGCTGGTGGTCAGTGAAATCAGCCCATACTTTTCAGCCATCAAAGCCGTCTGGGCTCTCTTACCAGCGCCTGGCGCGCCCAGTATCACTATCCTCATCCCAACTCCTCAAAAGCACGGACCGGTTATCCTTAGCTGAACGGGTTTTCCATATAATTCAGTTAATTACAGCTGTAAAGGTAGGTTTCATGACTGCCGCACTTCATGTTTAAAGCGAGATTTTCAAGAACTTTAGAACTGCTTTTGTTGTTATCAATTAGGAAATTCCATGGCTACATCCAAGTTTTGGATTAGCCGCTGCCAGCAAGCTTGGGTAAGCTAATCCAACATTTCCCGTAAAGTCAACGGACTTTACGGACTCTATTCCAAAACAAGTGTGGATTCAGTTGTAACTTAATCATCAGTCTTATACGTCGGTTCATCAACCGATAGATCTATGAGGTGCTGATGTGACCACGGCTGGAACTGAGTTCATGTGTACTAAAGGGGTCAATTAGATTATTCTTCACCGCCTCGCGTTTTGAATGATCGCAGAGTGTCCTTCATGCCTGAAATTCCGGATATCACTGAATCTGAGCACTGGGTTATCGATACCACCCTGGTGGAACGCTATGGGCAAAAGGTGGAGACCCAGATCGCCGATGCCGAGATACGGCTGATGCCATCGGATCGGGAATTGACCAGCTGCCCGGTCGTCTATTGGGACGCAGAGGGCTGCAACTTCATCATCTTCAAGACCGGCAGCCGCAAGTACCGCTGCCAGTTTTTCTATCGGGGATATCAACAATACGGCACCGGCGTGCATGAATACGACGACCTGACCGAGTGCATCGTCTCTCTGCTTCAAGCCCAGGCTGACTACGAGGCCAAGGAGCGAGGCGACATCTAAACTACGCAGAAAAAACCAAGATTTTGATTACAAGAAGGGGATCATAAAATAATGACAGCTAAAAATGCTTTCTATGCACAGTCCGGCGGTGTGACCGCCGTTATCAACGCCTCCGCTGCGGGCGTCATCGAGACCGCCCGCCAACATCCGGACAAGATTGCCAACGTCTATGCCGGTCGCAACGGTATCATCGGCGCCCTGACCGAAGACCTGATCGATACCAGCGCCGAGTCCGCTGAGGATATCGCAGCACTCAAGCACACACCCTCAGGCGGCTTCGGCTCCTGCCGCTTCAAGCTCAAAAGCCTGGAAGAGAACAAGCGTGAGTACGAGCGTCTGATCGAACTTTTCAAGGCCCACAACATCGGCTACTTCTTCTACAACGGCGGCGGTGACTCTGCTGATACGTGTTACAAGGTCTCCCAACTCTCCGAGAAGATGGGTTTTCCGGTACAGGCTATCCATGTGCCCAAGACCGTAGACAATGATCTGCCGATTACCGACAACTGCCCCGGTTTCGGCTCAGTGGCCAAATATATTGCCGTTTCTACCCTGGAGGCCTCCTTCGACGTACGCTCCATGGCAGCCACCTCCACAAAAATCTTCGTCATCGAGGTAATGGGCCGCCATGCCGGCTGGATCGCAGCCGCCGGCGCACTGGTTGAGGACAACAACATCCCGGTCGTCACCCTGTTCCCGGAAGTGGAATTCGACCAGGACAAATTCCTCGCCGCTGTCGACGCGAAAGTCAAAGAGCACGGCTTCTGCAGCATCGTGGTTTCCGAAGGTTGTCACTGGCCGGACGGCAAGTTTCTCGCCGAGCAGGGTACCCGTGACTCTTTTGGTCATGCCCAGCTGGGTGGCGCCGCTCCCGTGGTGGCCAACATCATCAAAGATGCCCTGGGCTATAAATTCCATTGGGCGGTGGCGGACTATCTGCAGCGTGCTGCGCGTCATCTCGCCTCAGAGTCCGATGTGGAGCAAGCCTATGCACTGGGTAAGGCGGCTGTAGAAAAAGCCCTTGAGGGTAAAAACTCCATCATGCCTACTGTGGTACGTGAATCCTCGAATCCCTACAAATGGAGCATCGGTGAGGCACCACTCTCCGAAGTGGCCAATGTGGAGAAAATGATGCCGATGAATTTCATCACCGATGACGGCTTCGGCATCACCCAGGCCTGTAAGGATTACCTCTACCCACTCATCAAGGGCGAGGCCTATCCACCCTACAACGACAACGGAATGCCAGCCTACGTCACTATGAAGGGCGTGGCTGTAGCGAAAAAGCTGGAAGCATTCGAACTATAAAAAACGACGACTTGGGGGGCTCTATACAGCCCCCTTTTTTGTTTAGCCTCTAAGGCCGGCATCAGCCCGAGTTGACACATACCGTCGACAAAGGTTTCAGGAGGTGTGCCGACCAACAGAACAGATTTCAGAAAATGGTTTTATCCTGAGGAGGACCCTAAAGTGAGCACAGAACTGATCTTCGCCCTAGCTTGTGCCTTTGCAGCACTCGCCTACGGTTTTATATCCGTAAAATGGATTCTTGCACAACCTGAAGGTAATGAGCGTATGCGAGAGATCGCTGGCGCTATACAGGAAGGCGCCAAGGCCTATCTCAACCGCCAATACACCACCATCGGTATCGTCGGCTTGATTCTCTTAGTCGTGCTCTGGTACTTCCTCGGTACCGCCACCGCCATCGGCTTCGCCATCGGCGCGATCCTCTCCGGTATCGCTGGCTACATTGGTATGCACATCTCGGTGCGCTCCAACCTGCGTACCGCCGAGGCTGCCAACAAGGGCATCAACGCGGCCCTGCAGATCGCCTTCCGCGGTGGCGCCATCACCGGCATGCTGGTGGTCGGACTGGGCCTGCTCGGCGTGGCGGGCTACTATGCCATCCTGATCGCAATGGGTGTCGAAGACCCGCTGCATCCACTCGTCGGACTCGCTTTCGGCGGCTCCCTGATCTCCATCTTCGCACGACTCGGCGGCGGCATCTTCACCAAGGGTGCTGATGTGGGCGCCGACATCGTCGGCAAGGTGGAAGCCGGTATCCCCGAGGATGATCCCCGTAACCCGGCGGTCATCGCCGATAACGTGGGTGATAACGTGGGCGACTGCGCCGGCATGGCGGCCGATCTTTTCGAAACCTATGCAGTCACCGTGGTTGCCACCATGCTGCTGGGCGGCCTGTTGATGGCCGACGCCGGTCCCGCTGCAGTGCTCTATCCGCTGGTACTGGGTGGTGTCTCCATCATTGCCTCGATCATCGGCACTTTCTTCGTCAAGGCCAAGGATACCGACACAAATGTGATGCCCGCCCTCTACAAGGGGCTGATCGTCGCCGGTGTACTGGCTGCCGTGGCATTCTATTTTGTCACTGACTCCATGATGAACGGCGTCGGTGGTTTTAACACCATGCAGCTCTTCGGTTCTGCCATGATCGGCCTGATTCTGACTGCCGCCATGGTGGTGATCACCGAGTACTACACCTCCACCGAGTATGCGCCGGTCCGCCACATCGCTGAGGCCTCCACCACGGGTGACGGAACCAACGTCATCGCCGGTCTGGGCGTCTCCATGAAGGCGACGGCTGCTCCGGTATTGGCCGTCTGTGCCGCCATCTGGGGTTCCTATGATCTGGCAGGCATCTATGGTATCGCCATCGCGGCCACCGCGATGCTCTCCATGACCGGCATTATCGTCGCGCTGGATGCCTACGGTCCCATCACCGACAATGCCGGCGGCATAGCCGAGATGGCCGAGTTGGATGAGAAAATCCGTAATATCACCGATCCCCTGGATGCCGTTGGCAACACCACCAAGGCGGTGACCAAGGGGTACGCCATCGGCTCCGCCGGTCTCGCCGCCCTGGTGCTGTTCGCCGACTTCACCAGCTCCCTGGAAAAAGCCGGCAAGACCATCACCTTCGAGCTGTCAGATCCCGCGGTCCTGATTGGTCTCTTCATCGGCGGCCTGGTGCCCTACCTGTTTGGTTCCATGGCCATGGAAGCGGTCGGCCGTGCAGCTGGTGGCATCGTCAATGAGGTTCGCCGCCAGTTTCGTGAGAAACCCGGCATCATGGACCACAGCGAGAAGCCCGACTACGGCAGGGCCGTCGACATGCTGACCAAGTCAGCCATCAAGGAGATGATCATCCCCTCCCTGCTACCGGTCTTGATGCCGATTGTAGTGGCCCTGGGCGTCGGCGCCCTAATGGGTGGTGATGCCGGCGCCAAGGCACTGGGCGGCCTGCTGATCGGCACCATCGTCACGGGACTCTTCGTAGCCATCTCCATGACCGCCGGTGGCGGTGCTTGGGATAACGCCAAGAAATTTATCGAAGACGGTAACCACGGTGGCAAGGGTTCCGACGCCCACAAAGCGGCAGTCACCGGCGATACCGTCGGCGACCCCTACAAAGATACTGCCGGTCCCGCGATCAACCCGTTAATCAAGATCATCAACATCGTAGCACTACTGATTGTGCCGATACTCTGATACGGTCTTAGTGTGAAAAAAGGCGGCCTTCGGGCCGCCTTTTTTTACCGCACTTACCTACCCGAGATTAAAAAAAGTTTTAATTCCCAGCACATCGCTAGAGCAACCACTTTCACATTTGCCCTCCTTCTCTCCCACGGTAAGCCTGAATTACCCACATACTAAAGGGCTGAATATCTGATTTACCTTGGGATAGGCCGTCCTCTCTGACTATAATGGCGCTTTTTTCGAGCCCGAGGAAACTAGCCCATGAATCTCGACCGCGTCTTATCCGGTGCCAACATACCCAACGAGATCAATGTCATCATTGAGATACCCGCCCACTCAGATCCCGTGAAGTACGAACTGGATAAGGAGACCGGCGCCATGTTTGTGGACCGTTTCATGTCCACGGCCATGCACTACCCCTGCAACTATGGTTATGTGCCGCATACGTTGTCGAAAGACGGCGATCCAGTAGATGTTTTGGTTTTGACCCCCTATCCGCTGATTCCCGGCTCTGTCATCACCTGCCGCCCTGTCGGTGTTTTAAAGATGAAAGATGAATCCGGCGACGATGCCAAAGTATTGGCTGTGCCAATGGATAAGCTGTGCAAAACTTACAGAAGCGTTCAGACTTTCCGCGATCTCTCGGGAGAGACACTCAATCGCATCTCCCACTTTTTCGAGCACTACAAAGACCTGGACGAAGGAAAGTGGGTACGTGTCGACGGATGGTACGGCATAGATGAAGCCAAGCAAGAGATCCTGGAATCAATCCAGATGTACAAGGATGCGCCGGACAAACCGAACTTCTAACCCTGCACTGGCCGACCAGGCATCACCAACGGCCAGTATTCAAATAGAAGCGGGGCTTTCGCGTAAACTGCGGAAGCCATCCGTTTCGCCAGGACCCATAATCACTATTAATCATCTGGTCTGAGTCTGCCCATTTATGAAAGTTTGTATCTTATCCGACAGCCATGACCACATCCCGCTGCTTGACGCTGCAGTGGAAACCGCAAAGGAGAAAGGTGCCGAAGCCGTTCTGCACTGTGGTGACGTTGTCGCGCCCAGCACCCTCCACTGCCTCGACAAATACCACTTACCCGTGCATGTCATCCATGGCAACAATACCGGCGATCTCTATACCCTTGGCCGTCTTGCCAACCGAGATGAGAACCATATTCACTACCACGGGATGGATGCCGGTCTGGAACTGGCTGGACGCAGGATTTTCCTTGTGCACTATCCTCACTACGGCAATGCCATGGCGGCCACGGGTAACTGGGATCTGGTCTGTTGTGGCCACAGCCATAAGGTAAGCATTGAGGCCGTCAAAAATCTCAAAGGCGGCACCACGCACCTGGTCAATCCAGGTACCATCGGCGGTGTCGGCCGCTCACCGGCCACCTTTGTCATGGCAGATCTCGAGGAGATGACTTTTGAAACCCTGGAAATCTCTAAACAAATTGAACGCGAAGCGGGTTATTAATGGCTGACTTCACACATTTCAATTCCGCGGGCGAAGCCCATATGGTCGATGTGGGCGACAAGCCAGAGACTCGACGCCGGGCAATCACCGAGGGCCGCATCACCATGCAACCCGAAACCCTCAAGATGATCCTGCAAGGCAGCCACAAAAAAGGGGATGTCCTGGGTGTCGCCCGCATTGCCGGGATTATGGCAGCCAAGAAAGCACCGGATCTGGTACCCCTCTGCCATCCGCTCTCTCTCACCAAGGTGGAGATCACCCTCTCACCCGAAGAGGAGAAAAATAGTGTTCATTGCCGGTGTCATGTCGAGACCCTGGGCCAGACCGGCGTAGAAATCGAGGCCCTGTTCGCCGCCCAGGTTACCCTGCTCACCATCTATGACATGTGCAAGGCTGTTGATCGGGGCATGTCTATCAGCGATATCCAACTGCTCGAAAAAGCGGGCGGAAAATCAGGGATCTGGGAAAGAATCGAATAAACTGACTTAGAAGACTTGACTATTATTGAAAGACAACCGTGAACTCTGTCACAATGTGTGGCCATCGCATTTGGCGGAATCCGAGTGCATCAACGTAGTAGGGATAGTGATATGAGCAAGTTTGTCGAGTGGTCAGACACCCTGAGTGTCGGTATTGAAGAGATCGATGAACAGCACAAGGTGCTGGTCGATCTGGTGAATAAAATGCATGAAGCCATTCACCAACGCCATGGTAGTGATGTCGTCAACAGCATCCTGAAGGATCTGGCCGACTACACACGAATTCATTTCGCGGTGGAAGAGAGCCTGATGCGTATTCTCAACTATCCCGGTTACGATGAGCACAAGGAGATCCACGAGGAGCTGCTGCATTCCGTGGTCGATCTTCAAGACAAGGTAGCCACCGGCAAGAAGTCGATCGGTTTTGAACTGATGCACTTCCTCAAGACCTGGCTCACCAAACACATCATGGAAGAGGATATGCAGTACAGCGGCTTCTTCATCTCAGCCGGTGCACAACCCAAGCTGAGCAAGAAATCCTGGATCAAACGCCTTTGGGGTAGTTGACCACCGGGTTTCCATCGCATAGGGTGCCGAGGCTTGCCATCACCGCCCTGGAACCGATATGAACCCTTACTACCGCCGTGCCAGCTTTCTCAAGAGTGCGGCCCGACTCAATCAATCCCCCCCAGACCAGGGTACGGAAGTCGCGTTTGCCGGACGATCCAACGCCGGCAAGTCGAGCGCACTGAATGCACTGTGTGGTCAGAAGAGCCTGGCCCGAGCCAGTAAAACCCCTGGGCGCACCCAACTGCTCAACTTCTTCGAACTGGACGAGGAACGACGTCTGGTCGATCTGCCGGGCTATGGCTACGCCAAGGTCGCCGAAGCCGTCAAACAACAGTGGCAGAAGAGTCTTGCAGACTACGTACAAAACCGGCAGTGTCTGCGTGGATTGATCCTGTTGATGGATATCCGTCATCCACTCAAGCCTTTCGATCTGCAGATGCTGCAGTGGAATACCCATCACGGCCTGCCCACTCATATCCTGCTGACCAAAGCCGACAAGCTCAAAAGTGGCGCTGGCAAATCAACCCTGCTCAAGGTCCGGCGAGAATTGAGCGACCGACCGGAGATTACCATCCAGCTCTTCTCTGCCCTCAAACACAAGGGGATAGACGAATGCCATCAGGTTTTGGACATCTGGTTTGACCTGGGAAACGAGACCGTTTCGGCAGATGATGGAGGAGAAACCGAGCAGGGGTGAGAATAAAGTATCCCGTAAAAAAGAAGGCCCCATCAACCTAAGGGGAGAGGTTGATGGGGCCTGATCTTCCCGGATGGGGTGACCGGGAAGGATGGGCCGCAAAAGGGAGGAAAGCGACCCGTGTCGTACGACTTACGTATTCATAGACTGGGGCTTCAGGGGAAAGTTCAAAATCTCTTCACAGAATTACTTTTCCTCATTCTCCGTGAAGACAGACAGCCTGTTTATCTACTCAATACAATAAGATAAGCGCTTTTAGTGAGCGGCCTCCCAATCATCACCCACCCCCACATCAACCAGCAGCGGGACATCCAATGAGGCGGCCCCCTCCATGCAGCTACGCAGTCTTCGGGTCGCCTCAGGCACAAATGCCTCCTCCACTTCCAATACCAGTTCATCATGCACCTGCATCAACAGTCTTACCGGTGGCTTCTCTGCACAGATCCACCCATCCACCTCGAGCATGGCGCGCTTAATGATATCCGCCGCGCTCCCCTGCATGGGAGCATTGATGGCCGTACGTTCAGCCCCAGTCCGTCGCTGGTGATTACGGGCATTGATGTCAGGTAGATAAAGCCTTCTGCCAAACAGGGTCTCCACATAGCCCTGCTCGCGGGCCTGTTCACGTATGCGGTCCATAAACTCGGCAACGCCGGGATAACGCTTGAAGTAGAGATCCACATAGTCCTGGGCAGCAGACCGCTCAATACCCAGCTGCCTGGCCAGTCCGAAGGCTGACATGCCGTAAATCAGACCAAAGTTAATGGCCTTGGCTGAGCGACGTTGATCTGCGGTCACCTGTTCCAGGCTTTCTCCGAATACCTCCGCTGCCGTGGCGCGGTGGATATCCTCACCCGCAGAAAACGCCTTGCGCAGACCCGCATCACCGGAGAGATGGGCCATGATGCGTAACTCAATCTGTGAATAATCTGCAGCCACCATCTTCCAACCAGCTTCTGCCACAAATGCCTGGCGTATACGGCGTCCCTCCTCGCTGCGTATGGGGATGTTCTGCAAGTTAGGATCGGACGATGAGAGCCGTCCGGTGGCTGCCACAGCCTGATGATAAGAGGTATGCACACGCCCGGTGATGGGGTTGACCATCTCCGGCAGCTTATCTGTATAGGTCGACTTCAGCTTAGAAAGTCCTCGGTGCTGCAGAATCACAGCGGGTAACTCATGGCCCTGTTCCGCCAATTCCACCAACACCGATTCGGCGGTTGATGGTGCTCCTTTTGGGGTCTTGGAAATGACCGGGAGCTTCAGTTCATTGAAAAAGATCTCGCCAATCTGTTTGGGTGAAGCCAGATTGAAATTATGCCCGGCAATCCCATAGGCCTGTTGCTCCAGCGCATGCATGCTCTTGGCCATCTCTCCGCTCTGTTGCCTGAGCTTGTCGCAATCGATTCTCACGCCATTGCGCTCAATGCGTGAGAGCACGGATACTAACGGGATCTCCAAGGATGTCAGTAAAGCTGACAGTGACGCCTCAGCCTCCAGCTTCGGCCAGATGGCCTGGTGCAGGCTCAGTGTGATATCCGCATCCTCCGCGGCGTAGGGTGCTGCCTCTTCCAGGGCGATTTGGTTGAATGTCAGCTGTTTTTTGCCCTTGCCGGCAATATCCTCGAAATGAATCGTTTCTCGCTGCAAGTAGGTCTTCGCCAGCGAATCCATATCGTGGCGGGTTGCTGTGGAGTCGAGCACATAGGACTCCAACATCGTATCGAAGGCCACACCACGCAGTTCAATATCGTATCGGGCCAACACGCTCATGTCGTATTTCAGATTCTGGCCGACCTTTTTCCGGCTATCATCCTGCAATATGGGTTTGAGCTGAGTGAGTACCCACTCACGGGGTAACTGATGCGGTGCACCGGGGTAATCATGGGCCAGGGGTACATAAGCCGCCTCGCCGGCCTGGACCGCGAAAGAGAGCCCCACCAATTCAGCCAACATATAGTCGAGACTGGTGGTCTCTGTATCGAAGGCAAAGAGTTCAGCCTGTTCAAGCCGCTTGAGCCAGTGAATGAATCTCTTCTCATCGAGGATTGTCTCGTACTCACCCTCAACCTGTGCGGGCGGCTCTTCTGTCGGTGTTTCCGCTACACCCTCCAGGGTAGCGAGCAGCCGGTTGGATTCCATCCGCTGGTAGTGTTCTCTCAGGCACGCAATATCCGGATCGGTCTGGGTATAGTCAGCAGGCGCCTTGTCTAATGCCACATCAAGCTTGATGGTGGCCAGCTCCCGTGAGAGCGGGAGGAATTCCAGACTGGCTCTCAGATTTTCACCGATCTTGCCTTTGATCTCATCCGCATGGGCCATCAGATTATCTAAATCATCGTAGGCCTGCAGCCATTTGGCGGCTGTCTTGGGTCCGCACTTGGGTACCCCGGGTATGTTGTCCACCGAATCCCCCACCAAGGCCAGATAGTCGATGATCTGCTCAGGTTTGACCCCAAACTTCTCAACCACACCCACCTGATCCGTGAAGGTCTCCGACATAGTGTTAATGAGGCTGACGTGCGGATTCACCAGTTGAGCCATGTCCTTGTCGCCGGTGGAGATCAGCGTATCCATACCCTGCTCAGTGGCCTGTCGGGCTAGCGTGCCGATGACATCATCCGCCTCCACCCCTTCCACCATTACCAATGGCAGCCCCATAGCCCGGATAATGTCGTGCAGGGGGGCAATTTGCACACGCAGGTCCTCCGGCATGGGCGGGCGGTTGGCCTTGTACTCCCTATAGAGTTCATTTCGAAAACTACCCCCCGGCGCATCGAAAATCACCACGATATTCTCAGGCTGATAATCACTGAGTAACCGCCGGAGCATGTTCAACACCCCGACAATGGCACCGGTGGGCTCTCCTTGGGCGTTACTCAGATCAGGCAGCGCATGGTAGGCCCGGAAAAGATAGGAGGAACCATCGACTAGAATAAACGGGGGTTTTGATGACATAAGCGGCGGAATTTCCACAAAAATTTTAAACAGATGGTAACGGAAAACACGCCCCTTTGTCGCCAGGCAATTCGGGTGGAATCACATCACCACAAAAAACCTAGTAATTTTCTTGGTCTTTTCCGGGATCTGATCTATCTTTGGGTTGTAGAGACCGGATCAGGGCTCATCAAAATATCGATTTCCAATAATTACAACGACTAGATAGATCACCACTGGAGAATGACTATGCCGCATATGAACCCCATGGCTGTTGAGAACAGCAACACACCGGAAGGCTTTGAAGATTGGACCGAGGAGAGAGCCATCGAACTCGCTAAAGAGGAAAATATCACGCTGACTGACGACCACTGGGAGATGATCCATTTCCTGCGCAGCCACTGCGAAGAGAATGGCACCAGCTGTAGCGCCAGACTTGTCCTCAAAGCCATGATCTCCCAGGTAAAAGAGCGTGGTGGTAAAAAATACCTCTACAGTCTCTTCCCTCGTGGACCCGTGGTTCAGGCTTGCAAGATTGCCGGTATCCCACTGCCTCCCTACTCCCTCGATCTCTCATTTGGCAGTGTTCATTAAACCAAACCAATAAGTTTTTTTTATCCTGCGAGGGGGCATAAGCCCCCTTGTTTATGTCTCAAACCATAAGAAAATTCCTAAAGCTAGCCGACAAGCGGTCGCAATAGAGAGGTACTTAGTTGGGAAAAATCTCAGCGGACAAAAAAAATAAACTTCGAACAAAGTAGCTACTAGTTATGGAAATACCCGCCTGTTTTCAGTTGGACGCCCCGGATGACGCCAGAACATGGCATGCCAAAGCACTTGCGTTACTCGAGCGTTACGAGATACCACCGACACCAGTCTGCCATCTCATCGCCTACCAATATGCCAGTGGGCGCTATGAGAAGCTCACTCAAACTCTCGATGCAAAAATCGCAGCCAAGGAGCCACTGGACAGCTACTTGCTGAAAAACATCTTCGACAACACCTGTCATGATGAGGAAGGTGCTGAGCAGATCGGCGACCGCCTCTCAGATCTCCACGGTCTGTTGTTCCAGGTACTCCAAGGTGTTACCAACGCCTGCAGCCATACCGACCTCTTTAACGAAACACTGCAAAGCCAGACAAAGGCGTTGAGCGACAATCCCAGCCTTGAAGATCTCCGCACAATTGCCAACACCCTGCTTGATGCCACATCAACGGCCATGCACAACAACCAGGTCATGCGTGAGCAATTGGTGAGTGTAGAAGAACAGACGAAGACACTGCAGACCGAAGTGGAGAAGTTACGAGACGAAGTATCAACCGATCCACTTACCGGGCTTTACAACCGCAAGGCGCTGAGTCAACGCATGAGTGAACTGCTGGAGGCGGCCGACAACGACCTTACCCAGCCCTTTTCCCTGCTTATGTTGGATATCGATCACTTCAAGCAGTTCAACGACCGCTTTGGGCATATGATCGGTGATGAGGTGATCCGGCGAGTGGGCATGACCATGAGAGAGCTACTCAGACAAGACGACTTTCCTGCACGCTATGGGGGAGAGGAGTTCACGATTGTGCTCCCTTCAACCAAGATCGATGATGCGGTGGATATTGCACGCACCATCCACCAGGCAATCAGCAAACTGGTCCTGGTCAGACGTAGCACCCAAGAACGGTTGCCCAGCATCACCGTCTCCGTCGGTGCCGCCACACTGCAACACGGGGATAACTGTGAAACCCTGCTGGAGCGCGCAGACCAAGCCCTCTATCTGGCCAAAGAGGGAGGTCGTAATCGTATCGTGACCGAGGCTGAAATCAGCTATATGTGACAGCTGCAATCATTCACAATAGCGCGTTATGTCGGCCTTGAGTCCAGCCATAAAACGCTGCCGCTCAGCCTTGTCCAGAAATTTTCGCTCACCACTCTCAAGATAGTCATAGATCCCGCCGGCAGAATTATATTCATCGTAACGCGCACGGGCATTGAGACATTTTCGTTTTCGCTCCTTGCGTGCTTCTTTTGCTTTAGCCGCCGCTTCCTTCTTCTCACCCCGTTCACGCTCGTAGACATCGAGCATCCGCTGCCGGCGCTCTTTTCGATCTTGTGGCAATCCCTGGCTGGAAGCACCCTTCGGTGTGGCGCGGATTTTCTTCTCTTCCGCTGCTTCATGAACCGGTCTATCACTGAAATGAACCCGGCCATTTTCATCAGTCCATTTATAAACCGCAGCATCCGCTTGCAATGCCGTTAGGCACAACAAAAGCAAACAGCCATGAAGAAGTGAACGGTAGTCCATGATCAGCCCTCAGCAATTCCCTGGTCTGCCTCGCAGTGTAGTGGAAATATCACGAAAATAAAAAAGGGCGCCGAAGCGCCCTTTTCAAGACCCCGAAGGCAGATCTTAGAGGCCGGAGCCCCGGTTGCCGGTAAACTCAGGATAGGCTTCGAGGCCACATTCGCCGAGATCGACACCTGCATACTCCTCCTCTTCGCTGACACGAATGCCCATGATGACTTTGATGATCATCCAGACAACAAAGCTGGCAACGAAGGTCCAGGCGAAGATCACGCCAAGTCCCAACAGCTGTGAAGAGAAGTTCGTTTCGGCATTGGACAGAGGCACTGCGATCAGGCCCCAGATACCGACCACGCCATGCACCGAGATGGCACCAACCGGATCGTCGATTTTGATCTTGTCCATCGTGATGATTGAGAAGACCACCAGGATGCCGCCAATAGCGCCGACAAGGGTTGCCCACAAGGGCGATGGTGCCAAAGGCTCAGCGGTGATCGCCACCAGACCTGCCAGGGCGCCGTTGAGAGCCATGGTCAGATCGGCCTTGCCGAACAGGGCGCGGGCAGTCAGCAGAGCGGCGACTACACCACCCGCTGCTGCGGCATTGGTGTTGACGAAGACAGCCGCAACCGCGTTGGCTTCACCGACGTCGGAGAGCTTCAATTCTGAACCACCGTTGAAGCCGAACCAACCCAACCACAGAATAAACGTACCCAAGGTGGCCAGCGGCATGTTGGCACCAGGAATAGCGTTGGCTCGGCCATCGGCAGTATATTTGCCCTTACGTGCACCAAGCAGAATAACACCAGCCAGTGCTGCCGAAGCACCACACAGATGAACCACACCGGAACCGGCGAAGTCGCTGAAACCTGCTGCATCCAGGAAGCCACCACCCCATTTCCAATAGCCCTGTAGCGGGTAGATGACACCAGTCATGACCACCGCAAAGATCAGGAACGACCAGAGCTTCATACGCTCCGCCACGGCACCAGAGACGATGGACATGGCGGTGGCGACGAAGACAACCTGGAAAAAGAAGTCGGACATGCCGGAGTAGTAAGTCTCACCATTACTGGCCAGTACATCCTCGACACTATGGTCGCCGCCGAACATGAAGCTCAGGTCCAGGGCCGGAATGATGCCGTTGCCATCCGCGGGATACATGATGTTGTAGCCCATCAGCATGTACATAATACAGGCGATGGCAAACAGGGCGACGTTTTTTGTCAGGATTTCGGCTGTATTCTTGGCCCGGACCAGACCGGCCTCGAGCATGGCAAAGCCAGCCGCCATCCACATGACAAGCGCGCCGGATACCAGAAAGTAAAAGGTATCCAGTGCGTAGCTAAGTTGTGTAATCGCTTCCACGATAATCTCCCATTTCTATAGCTGTGGGTTACAACGCTTCGGAACCGGTCTCGCCGGTACGCACACGGATAACCTGTTCAACAGGGGTAACAAAGATCTTGCCGTCACCGATCTTGCCGGTCTTGGCTGCGTTGGTGATGGCCTCGACGACCTGATCGACGATAGCGTCATCAACGGCGATCTCCACCTTGATCTTGGGTAGAAAATCGACCACATACTCGGCACCACGATAGAGCTCGGTGTGACCTTTCTGGCGGCCGAATCCCTTTACTTCGGTGACCGTGATGCCTGCGACGCCCACATCGGAGAGTGCTTCACGGACATCATCAAGCTTGAACGGCTTGATGATTGCAGAAACCATTTTCATGCTGATACTCCTCAATCGCCCGGCCCGCACGCATGCGAGCCGATGATTTACTTAAATTTGGAAAGGGTTAACTTAGAAGCCTTTGGACCAGGAGACGAAGAAGCGTGGATCGCTGTCGCCGCCTGCATTCGGGTCCGTATCGGTCAGGTCGGTATCCGAAAGGCTCAATGTGACATCACCAAAATCACCGGCACTCTTAGTCAGATCAATCTGGTAGTGGGTGTAATCGAGCTCTGCGCCACCAACACCGTCATCCTCGAAGGTCTGGCGACCCAGCGTCAGGGCGATAGAGTAATCCTGTTCCAGGTCGAAACTGGCGCCGACATAGTAGTAGAGATCCCCGTCGATGAAGGCCTCGGCAGCAGGCGTGTCATCCACATCACTGCTGACGGTATATGCCAGACCAAAGGTCAGGAAATTCCAACTGCCATTACCATACAGTTCTGCATAGTCCGCATCGAGATCAGAAGGATAGGTGTAATAAATCAGCCCGACGTCATATCCGAAGCCTACAGCTTCTCCACTGTAGCCACCATAGAGATCAAGCTCATAGTCGCCGGCACCAGCCAGATTGGAAGCCCAGGCACCAGCGTAGAGACCACTTTCAGCGCTCCAGTCCACACCGCCCGAAATCGCTGCCGAATCGCCAGAAAGCGTCACGCCACGGAATATATAGTTGCTGGTAGCGCCAATATTCATACTGACCTCGGCAACTGCAACGGATGAGAGACCAAGCATCGCAACACCGCAAGCCAGGGCAAGTTTGTTCATTTTCATGGTTGAAAGTCCTCTACACTTCATTAAAAAATTAGGATAAAAATTTTCTTCGGCACACTCGATGGATTGAGCCACAAGTGCCTTTTTTGTTATCAGACTTCGTGCCAATATTATTTTTTGAAGAAGAATCATTAGGTTACGATCAATCCCAATAAAAAAAGCAAGTCTGTCAGAATAATTGTGCATGCTTTAGGTTCACCGGGATGCACCACGCACTCACTAAGCGCACTTTTTTGGTGCGCAAATGCTTTTTTGTGAAACGTAATTCAATCGAACGACAGGAATATAACTAAAGATCGGTCTACTACCGGGCTGGACAAGCCCTCGGATGCTGGCTATTGTCACCCGCATGATTGATCCCAAGCTGATAGACGAACTCTCCGCACACCTCTCCGCCAGCATGCCCACGGGCTTTCGCACCTTGCAGGAGGATTTTTCCAAAAACTTCCGCGCCAGCCTGGAAGCCGGACTCGTCAAGCTCGACCTGGTCACCCGGGAGGAGTTCGAGGTACAGAGTGCCGTGTTAGCTCGCACCCGAGAGAAACTCACACAGCTCGAACGGCAGCTTCAAGCACTGGAAGCACAGTTCAAAAAAGATACGGATTGACCGTTCTGAGTCGCTTTGTCGCCTTATTGCTACCTTATCGGTTGATACACACCCACTCCGGCTCTACACTCTGATCTTTCGAAGACACCGGCTGGAATGCCGCTGCAGCTCACTGCCATTTCAGGAAAGGAATCCATGTCACTGGCCATTCTATATAGCCGCGCCCAGGAAGGTATCCAGGCACCCCTCGTCACAGTTGAGATCCACCTGGCCAATGGCCTGCCTGCACTTTCCATCGTCGGTCTGCCTGAAATGGCCGTACGTGAGAGTAAAGACCGGGTAAGAGGCGCACTGACCAACAGCCAGTTTGAGTTTCCTGCCCGCCGCATCACCATCAACCTCGCACCCGCCGACCTGCCAAAAGAGGGGGGGCGATTCGATCTGCCTATCGGTCTGGGAATACTCGCCGCCTCCGGTCAGTTACCCAAGGCAACTCTGGAGACCTACGAATTTGCTGGAGAACTGGCCCTATCCGGCGAGTTGCGGCCAGTAACCGGGATCCTACCCGCAGCGCTCGCCGCCAGAGAGGCGGGACGCACACTGATAGTACCCCGGCAAAATGCCGACGAAGCGGCGCTGGTGGCTGACCTGAGCCTCCACTGTGCCGATCACCTGCTGGAGGTCTGTGCCCATTTGAACGGCACCTCCCTGCTGCCGACAGTAAAGAAAAACCACAGGCCTACTGTGTCAGGCCGTCAACCTGATCTGGCTGAGGTTAAAGGCCAACACCAGGCCAAGCGGGCATTGGAAATCGCTGCTGCCGGCGGTCATGCGTTGCTCTTTATTGGACCGCCAGGCACTGGTAAGTCGATGCTCGCCACACGATTGCCTGGCATCCTGCCTGAAATGAGCGAAGATGAGGCACTGGAAAGTGCCGCAATCGCCTCGATAACCAATCGCCCCTTTCACCCGGAACGATGGTTGCAACGCCCTTTCAGATCACCTCATCACACCGCTTCGGCTGTGGCGCTGGTGGGAGGCGGCAGTAAACCCAGGCCCGGGGAGATCTCTCTGGCACACAATGGCGTGTTGTTCTTAGACGAATTGCCTGAGTTCGAGCGCCACGTATTGGAAGTCCTGCGCGAACCCATGGAAAATGGCTGGATCACCATCTCCCGCGCCACCCAGCAAGCAGAATACCCAGCCCGGTTTCAGCTCATCGCTGCGATGAACCCTTGCCCCTGTGGCTATCTCGGCGACGGCTCAGAGCGTTGCCGTTGTTCGATAGAACAGATCAAACGCTATCGCAACCGTATTTCCGGCCCGCTGCTCGACCGCATCGACATGCATGTCGAGGTACCCCGGCAACCCATCGACTTTAATGAAAGCGCCGCATCTGCTGAGGCCGAGTCCAGCCAGTCGGTCAGTCAACGCGTCGCGCTTGCCATAGAACGACAACACACCCGCCAGCACAAACGCAACCAATCGCTCGATGTTAAGGAGCTGGAACGCCATGCACAAGCGGATCAACCCAGTCGTAATCTGCTACGTCAGGCCACCGAGCGGCTGGGCCTCTCCATGCGGGCCTATCATCGGATTATCAAGGTCTCACGCACTATCGCCGACCTCGAGGACAGCAGAGGAATCACGGCAAAGCACATCAGTGAGGCTATCGGCTACCGTCGACTGGATCGACGCTGAGATAGTCAATCTTTATGGGACACTGCACGAGGGCCTGTTAAACTCCCGCCCCATGTTGCGATTTGACCACCTTGCCCTGAGACGCGGTAACCGCCAGCTCTTCAGCCAGGCCGATTTCACTCTGCATACCGGCTGGAAGGTCGGCATCACGGGTGGTAACGGCACCGGCAAGTCGAGTCTCTTCAGCCTGATCCTGGGTAATCTCCAGACCGATGAGGGCAATCTATTCCTACCTCCTAGGCTGGAGATCGCTCACGTGGCCCAGGAAACAGCGGCACTGGAGCGCCCTGCCATCGAATTCGTGATCGATGGAGACCAGGCATTACGACGCATCGAGGCAGACTTGGCAACGGCGCAAGCCGATGACGACGGCACCCGCCAGGCACAATTACACGAGGCGCTGCATCATGCCAATGGCTATACCGCTAAGGCCCGTGCCGGAGAACTCATGCACGGTCTTGGCTTTCTCAATAGGGACGAAGATCGTCCGGTGAACCACTTCTCAGGCGGCTGGCGCATGCGCCTCAATCTGGCCCAGGCATTGATGTGCCGCTCCGACCTGTTACTGCTCGACGAGCCCACCAATCATCTCGATCTCGATGCCGTGATTTGGCTGGAGGACTGGCTGCGCAACTATCCAGGTACGCTGCTGTTGATCTCCCATGATCGGGATTTTCTCGACCGTATTACGGATCACATCGTCCACCTTGAGCAGCAGCTTGCCACCCTCTATACCGGCAACTATGCCGGCTTCGAGCAGATCCGCGCGGCACGACTGGCCAATCAACAGGTGGAATACGAAAAGCAACAACGGGAAGTCGCACACATCCGCAGTTATGTCGATCGCTTTCGCGCCAAAGCAACCAAGGCTCGACAAGCCCAGAGCCGGCTGAAGGCACTGGAGCGGATGGAACTGATTGGCCCGGCGCATGTGGACTCCCCTTTCCATTTCGAATTTCTGGAACCAGCGAAAAATCCACACCCCTTGTTAAAGCTACAACAGGCCAGTGCCGGCTACGCCAACCAGCCCGTCATCGAACATATCAACTTCAACATTGAACCGGGTGATCGTATCGGCCTGCTGGGGCCGAACGGGGCTGGCAAGTCCACACTGATAAAGCTACTCGCCGGTGAACTGCATCCCCTCGGTGGCGATCGCGAACCCGCACAAGATCTGCGGATCGGTTATTTTGCACAACACCAGCTGGAGCAACTTGATCCGCAGGCCAATTGCCTGCTGCATCTGCAACGTCTAGACCCAAAAGCGAGTGAGCAATCCCTGCGCAACTTCCTTGGCGGGTTCGGCTTCCAGGGTGATCGGGTGCTGGAACCAGTGGCGCCATTCTCCGGAGGCGAAAAGGCTCGTCTGGTACTTGCCCTGCTGGTCTACCAGCGACCCAATCTGTTACTCCTTGATGAGCCTACCAACCACCTGGACCTGGAGATGCGTCACTCCGTCGGCCAAGCTTTACAAGCCTTCAGTGGCGCCATGGTCATCGTCTCCCATGACCGTCACCTGCTACGCATCACCACCGATGAGCTCTGGTTGGTACACGGAGGCAAGGTCACTGATTTTGACGGCGACTTGGATGACTACCCAGCCTGGTTATCCAATCAGAGAAGCAGTGCCCAGCAGAAAACGTCCGCCAGCCAAGGTGAGCACACTGCTGCTTCGCGCAAGCAACGTAAACGTGAAGCGGCAGAACAGCGCCGCAGACTCCAGCCGCTGACCAGAGAACTACACAAGCTGGAACAACAGATATCCAAACTACAGCAACAACAGCAGACCCTCGAAACACAGCTCTCAGATACCCAACTCTATGAGGAATCACGGAAAGAAGATCTCAGACAACATCTATCGGATAAAGCGACCTTGGACGGATCGCTGGCTGATGCAGAAGAGAAGTGGCTCGCAATCAGTGAACAAATAGAGGCTGCACAATCGGAGGAAACGTACTAAAGTTGACCTCTCAGGAGCAGGGGCAATCCTCCGATCCTGTATTTAAGGCTCCTTCGCGTGCGATTTTGGCCCGCGGCCTGGAGAAGCGCTTCCATAAACTTTAGTGCATTGGGTTTTTGGATAGCACAGTTTTTTCAATGCAGACGTTGAGAGTTGACGATGAATATCTATGTAGGAAACCTGCCCTGGAGTATTAACGATAACGAGCTGCGAGACCTGTTCGCGGCATTCGGCGAGGTCTCCAGCGCCAATGTCATCATGGACAAGTTCTCCGGGCGTTCCAAAGGCTTCGGCTTCGTGGAGATGGCCAATAACGATGAAGCCGATGCGGCCATCAAGGCCTTGAACGAAAAAGAGGTGGACGGCCGTAACTTACGGGTTAACGAGGCCAAGCCCCGCGAAGACCGCCCTAATCGCAGACACTGACATTTGCAGATACAATCACGCCAACGAGAGAGAGCCTCTCTCGGCGTGATTGTGTAGACGCTGATTGCACTGAAGCCCGCGATGATGGTTTGACGCTGAAATATGAAAGCACTTGCTTCACTGCTGCTCATTCTTGTAGCCGCTTTTCTCATCTGGCCCTATACCGCAGTCTACCGGCTGGATAAGGCGCTGGAGAAACATCACCGCCAGGCACTCGACGAGATGGTTGACATCCAGTCGGTGCGCGACCAAATAAAACGCAAGCTCAATAAAAACCTTGAGAGCTCGATTGGCGACGTCTCCAACAGTTTCATCGATTGGCTGCAGGGCGGGATCCAGCAACTCGGCGCCAATGCCATTGATGAGATGGTCAATACCAACTGGGTTGCGTCACAGCTTCGTTCCCACAACCGAAACCCGAACGATGGCGGTTTTGTTGATCAATTGACCTACGCCTTTTTCGACGGCCCAGACCGGATGCTGCTGCGTATCGGTGAACTGGACGAAAACCCTGTACATGCACATCTCAAACTGCAGGGCACCCAGTGGCGTATCACTGCCGTTTACAACTGAAATCAGTCACTATACAAGTCGGCTTGTTGCCGGGATCAAACACTAAAGATTTTCCCTCACCTGCCGCTCTGATCTGTTGAAGTACGACTGTTAACCAGTCTGCTAGGTATGCATAAACAAAGCGTGGCTATCGGCAGCCACATTGCTGTTACGGAGAGAATCGAACCATGGTTGATATCCATTTCAATCAAGCCCTCTACGAAGCCTGCCCTACCGGCATGCTAGCCATCGACAATGATATCTGTATCCGCTGGATCAACCCCGCCCTTGAGACGATGCTCAACCTGCAAGGTAACGAGTTGATCGGAAAAGACAAAACAACTCTGCCCGAGAGCCTGCACGCCCTGTTTGACGAAACCGACATCCTCCACCTTTCACTCAACGACGAAGGCGAACGCTGGCTCTATCGTGAGGTCAAGGAGGTTACGGACGGCACAGATATGCCTTTACGGCTCCATTTCTACCAAGACATCAGTCCGCAGGTACTTGCCGAGAAGGAGAACGACCAATTACGCAAAAAGGTCGATGACTTGACCATCACCGACCCACTTACCGGCATGGCAAATCGCAAAGCCACACTGCAGGCCATCGCCGCGCAGGTGACACGCACCCGTCGTTACGGCAATCCGCTGACCCTCGGCGCCATGCGCCTGAATCACCCGGATATGCCCGACACCCCTCTGCCGGATGTCTCGGTTCTATCCCTCGCCCACTACTTACGTGAGCGATTACGCTGGGCCGATATCATCGGACGATACGAAAGCGAGCTGTTTCTGTTGCTTATGCCTGAAACCGATCGTGAAGATGCGGAAAACCTTTTGCAGCAGATCATTCAGGAGTGTCAGGAAGGCGCATTGTCTGAATTGGATGGAAACCCAGTCCCCGAGTTGGCCATCGGTGTTGCCACCTGGGAGAAGGGTGATGATCCTCAACGATTGATACAGCGCACCCTCGAAGACCTGTAAGACGGGCCAAAGGCGATGCCTGCCACAAAACGCATCAGTTTTGACGAAGGCATCAGCCGCAAGGACCTGAATACCATCCGTCAACGTTTCCAGCGCCTGCATCGGGAGCGATTGAGGCGGATCAGAGATGAGTTGCGCCCCAGTCAGCAGGAGTTCATTGACCTGCTGCCGCTGCTGTTTCACATCAACCACCCGATGCTGCCCGGATTTGTCAGTAGCGACACCCCCATTGGTATCCCCGACTACAGTCCCAGCCGGCAGGCTTTGGATGTAGCAAAGAAACTGAGCCGCAGTTTCGCCTATAAAAAGCGCGCGCAACGCCTATACCACATCCACGGGGTCTATCTGATGGGCAGTACCGGCACCATCGGCCAGTCATCCGGCAGCGATTTCGATCTTTGGCTCTGTCACGATCCCTCACTCTCCGATAGTCAACGGGAGCATCTGCAAAAAAAGATCATACTGATTGAAAAGAGTGCTGCTGAGCTCGAGCTTGAACTACACATTTTCCTCATCGATCCCGTGCGCTTCCGCCAGGGGAAAAAGTCAAAATTGTCACGAGAAAGCAGCGGCAGCACACAGCACAGTCTGTTGCTTGAAGAGTTCTATCGCAGTGCCGTACTTCTCGCCGGTCGTTACCCCCTATGGTGGCTGGTACCACCAGACCATGAGGAGGTCTATCAGGAATACGCCGACAGCCTGCTGTTTCACCGCTTCGTCAAGGCCAGGGACGTTATCGATCTGGGTGGGCTCGACAATGTGCCGGCTCACGAATTTTTCGGCGCCGCACTTTGGCAACTCTACAAGGGCATCGACTCACCCTATAAATCAATCCTCAAGATCTTCCTCATGGAGGCCTACAGCCGGGACTATCCCTCACCCCGCTGGCTGGCCCAGCAGGCGAAAGAGGCGATTTTTGGCGGTGAAAAGGACATCGATAAGCTCGACGCCTATATCCTGCTCTATCAGCGGGTTGAAGAGTATCTTAAGCAGAGTCACGACAAAGACCGTCTGGAACTCGCCCGCCGCTGCCTCTATTTCAAAGTGGGCGAGCACCTCAGCCATGCTCGGCAACATGACAACTGGCGCATCCAGGCTATGCTCGACCTGACGCGTCAATGGGGCTGGGGACAGACCCAGCTGCAGATGATGGATACCCGCTCAGAGTGGAAAATCGACCGGGTTATCCGTGAACGCAATGCCTTGGTCGGCGTACTGACCCGCAGTTACCGGTTGCTGACCGACTTTGCCCGCAAGTATGCCCAGACAAGCCACATCGACCCTCTGGAACTCAACCTGCTGGGGCGCAAACTTTATACTGCGCTCGATCATCGCCCGGGCAAGATCGATCACATCAACCCAGGGATTTCACGCAACCTCTCGGAGCCCCAGCTCTCGCTACACTATCGGCCAACCCGAGACGGCAGTCTTGCCTGGATGCTCTATCGCGGCAAACTCGATGAGGAGGCGTTGATCGATCAGCGTCCGATCAAGATCTCCACCAACCTGATGGAGATTGTTGTCTGGAGCCATGTGAATCAGGTCTGGGGTGGTGACAGTCTGATCACACTCTATCCGGGTGAAACTGAACTGACCCACAACGAGTTGCTCTCACTGCACAACAGCATCGGGCAGCTGTTTCCTCACCGGATGCCAGCTTCTGCCGGCATGCAAACACTGGCCAAACCCGCTTCTGCCACCTTGATGGCCATGTTCATCAATATCGGCACAGATCCCTTGGAGCACCTGACCAAAGAGGGTAAACAGCTCACCAGCGAGCGGCACGATCCGCTCAGCTTTGCCTCCACCCGTGCCAATCTCGCCATTCATCACGAGGTGGTATTGCAGACCAGCTGGGGCGAGTTGTTGATTAATCGCCATGAGGGGCCAGAGGGCCTGCTCGACTCTCTCTGCAATCTGCTCAATTTACAACCCGCTGCCGATCAGACTGATACCCGCTTGCGAGCCTACAGCTTCTCAAGCGTTCGCGGCGGACAGATTGCAAATCGGATTACCGATCTTTTTGGACATATTATTCAACGTTTTCACAGTGGCGAACTGAATCACGGTCGCTACGCCTTCCGCATGGGTACGGAGTTTTTTGTCGTACAGCAAGAGGAGAAGAGCCGCTACTCATGGCGCAGCCTGGAATCTTTCGAGAGCTTGCTGGAAGAGTTACAACAGCCGCAGCGGGTCTATCGTGCACTGGAATTTGACCCGGAGATCATGGCGAAGAGTCCCTATCCCGTCATCTTCAGGGGCAGTAAACCCAGTGTCATCCAGCTCTTCTTCAAGACCGGCGCACAACAGGCCGAGATATATATTCTTGACGAACAGGGTGCACTCTTCAGTCAGACGCTGGCCGCTGACAGCCCACGTTTTCTGATGCTGCAGCAGCGCCGTTTCCTCAACAGTCTGCAACAACTGCATAATCTCTTGCCGGGGGATACCGGTAATCTCCTGGCAGAACCCGAGTTCTATGAGTTGATTAAGCTGCGTAGTGGAGAGTACCGTTGTGAAAGGCGCCGTGTGCCTTTGGTGCGTGCTGACGACTACATGGAGCTGACCCTGGTCAGCGATACCGCGCTGGCCAATGGCCGGCCGGTCTCTCTCATTTGCGGCGACCGGGAGTTCACTCACCTGGAGTATGGCGACGAACTGTATAGCGCCACCGCCGATTACATCCACTCTTTGCGCCATGGGGATGAGCGTTACCCAATCTATCTCACCTCCCTACGGCTTAGCAGTTTCCAACCGATTGAACCGCCGACCACAGTGGAATTGCTGGAACTCAAACGCCGTGTGGAAGAAAGGCTGAACGCATTCTCATAACATTTTTTTGATAGATTCTGCCGGCTGACCCACTCACGATCTACCGTTATACTGCGAACCTAGTCATCATCTAGGGATTCGCACATGTATTGCTGGCCTCGCACCCTGCTCTGGCTCCTCATCGCCGGACTCGGCATACTCAATCTACTCAGCGCCTGCGGCCAGAAAGGCCCACTGTTCCTACCACCCGCTGATGAGACAGAACAAACCGAACAGCAAGACAAATGAAACTCAGTTTCACCAAAATGCACGGTCTCGGTAACGACTTTGTCGTCATTGATGCCATCCACCAGAACATCGTCCTGACACATAATCAATATCGCCACATAGCAGACCGGCGTTTCGGTGTCGGTTGCGATCAGATCCTGCTGGTGGAATCCCCCAAACTGCCGGACACCGATTTTCACTACCGCATTATCAATGCCGATGGATCCGAGGTGGAGGCCTGCGGGAATGGCGCCCGCTGTTTTGCCCGATTTGTGCGAGAGAAGGGCCTGTCAAACGAGGCGACGATCTCCGTCGGTACCCTTGCCGGACCCATCACCCTCAAACACCTGATGGATGGCTTGGTAGAAGTTGATATGGGCGTGCCGGTACTGGAACCTGAACAAATACCCTTTATTGCCCCAGAAAGATCTCTCACCTACCCCCTCGAGATTGACGGCGTGACCCACGAAATCAGCGCAGTCTCCATGGGGAATCCTCATGCGGTCTTGCGGGTACCGGATGTAACTGATGCGCCCGTCGAGCAACTGGGCCCGATAATCGAACGGCATGAGCGTTTCCCTCAGCACGTAAACGCAGGGTTCATGCAGATCGACAACCCCAGTGAGATACACCTGCGGGTTTTCGAACGCGGCACGGGCGAAACTCTCGCCTGCGGCACCGGCGCTTGCGCTGCAGTGGTCGCCGGCGTTCTGCTCGGTCAGCTCAATTCCGTAGTGCAGGTACACCTACCCGGCGGCGATCTTGTGATAGAGTGGCCTTCAGAAGATCATTCTGTACTGATGAGAGGTGCGGCAGACACCGTGTACGAGGGAATCATCGAGCTATGACCCAGAAAGCCCCAAGTGAAAACAGCCCATCCGACGATTTTGAGAGCCAGGTGTCTGACTTTCTGACGGAACACCCCGATTTTTTCATACGCCATCCGCAAATTCTCGGAGAGATTGAAATCCCGCATGAGAGCGGTACAGCTGTTTCACTGATCGAACGCCAGGTGGAGTCTCTGCGCAAACAATTGAAAGAGACCCGTCATCAACTTGATGAGGTAACGGAGGTGGCCCGCCACAATCACTCCCTGCAGGAGCGTATGCATCACCTGACGCTGGAACTGATCGATGCCGCCACTTTCGACGAGGTGTTGAATGCCCTTGAGGATGAACTGCATGATGATTTCAAGGCCGATGCCATGGAACTGCGGCTGTTCTCATCCAGCCATATTGATGAACATCTGGAAGAGGCCCTGAATGATCAGGCTGACACCTTCCAGCAATTCTTCAGCCAAAACACACCAATCTGCGGTCAGCTCGATCCTGAGCAACTCAACTATATCTTCGGTGCTGAGAGCGACCTCATCAACTCCACCGCCCTGATTCCTCTGAAAAGCGAAGGCGTATTGGGTATGCTCGCCATCGGCAGTGCAGACCCCAAACGTTTTGCACCTCATCATGGCACCGAGTTTCTCACCCGACTGGGAGAGATCATCAGTCGAACCCTGCAGGCGGTCTCCCTGCCGGGGATCTGAGCCACACGGGTATCCCATATGCCCCCCAAGCAAGCCGAATCACTGCAAGAATGGGTGGCATGCTTTCTTGCTCACCTGCGGAATGAGAGACGCCTCTCCCCGCATACCCTTGAGAGTTACGGCCGTGATCTCAAGGCCCTCCTGCAATGGCTCGAGACCATGGAGATCCGTGACTGGCGACAGCTGACACAACACCAGGTACGACACTACCTGGCAGAGAGGCACCGGCAGGGTCGCTCAGCGAAAAGCCTGCACCGTGAATTATCGAGTCTACGCAGTCTCTATCGTTATCTGTTGCGCGAAGGCGAAGCAGACGCCAATCCTGCACTGGGCGTGCGTGCGCCCAAGGTGAGACGGACACTGCCGACTACCCTGGATGCAGACCAGCTCAGTAAGATTCTGGACTTCCATGACGACTCCCCAGTAGGGTTAAGAGACAAAGCGATCATGGAACTCTTCTACTCATCCGGTCTCCGCCTGGCCGAACTGGTAAGCCTCAATCTCGGTGAGGTCGATCTGCAAGAACAGATGGTGGAAGTCACCGGCAAGGGCGCTAAGACACGCCGTATTCCTGTCGGCAGACAGGCCAAACAGGCCATTGAGAATTGGCTTGCCGTACGGGAAACGATGGCGTCATCTAACGAAACAGCTCTCTTTGTCGGCGTACGCGGTAAGCGTATCAGCAGAAGCATGGTGCAAAAACAGCTACATCAACGCTCGATCGAACAAGGCGCTCCCCGCAACGTCCATCCACATTTGTTACGCCACTCCTTTGCCAGCCATCTGCTGGAGTCTTCCGGCGACCTGCGTGCAGTACAGGAACTGTTGGGACATGCCAATATCAGTACCACGCAGATCTATACACACCTCGATTTTCAGCATCTGGCTGAGGTCTACGACAAGGCGCATCCCAGAGCTAAGAAGAAGAGTGACTAAGCTGTCTTTATCTTACCTGTAGCCGAGGTTGGGCTGACGAAAAGGGCCAACCAACTTCATATTCACACACAGTAAAAAATCACCCCGCTGCTTGCCCCATACGCCCCGAGATCTCTTGAAAAAAATCGATAAACCTTTGTTGATAGGTACGTAGGTACTTGTCCCGACGATAGCCGATCTTGGTCACCTCCCAAGGGAAGAGATGACTCAGATCCCGCATTGCCAAATCGGTATCCTTCTCCCGCTCGTAGGCCAGGTCAGCGATGATGCCGATACCCATGCCTTCTCGCACATAGGTCTTGATGACATCTGTGTCGGTAGCACTCAATACTACATGGGGATTGAGATCCTCCTTACCGAAGGTTTCGGTGAGATGGTCACGCCCGGTGAAACCGGCCACATAGGTGATGATCGGATAACGGCACAAAGCTTTCAGCGTTACCCGCTTCTGTGCCAACACGGGATGTGCCTTCGGTGCGATCAGGCAACGGTTCCAACGGTTACAGGGGATCGCCAGTAGTGCCGGGTGCTCACCCAAAGCCTCTGTACAGATTGCGAAATCGACCTTGTTCTCCTTCGCCATATCGACCAGTTCCCTGGGGGTACCCTCGAGCATTTGCAACTCAACTGCGGGATAGGCCTCACTGAAGTGTCGCACGATCGGTGGCAACACATAGCGAGCTTGGGTGTGTGTGGTACCGATACGCAGAACCCCCTTCTCCTCGGAGACATGCTCCTGACCGACCGCCAGAATGTTCGAGGTGTCGGTAATGATATTGCGCGCGTAGTGCAACACCCGCTCACCGGATTCTGTCAGTCCGGTGAGACGTTTGCCATTGCGTCGGAAAAGCCGGGTACCCAACTCCTGCTCCAGCTGTTTGAGATGTTGAGAAACCGCTGGCTGCACCAGATGGAGCTTTTGTGCCGCCCGGCTGACACTAAAGCCATTTTCCGCCAGCGCGATGAGGGAGTTGAGTTGCCTGAGTTCCATATAATGAATAATTATAAATAAACAATATTAATTATTTTACATGATTAATGGCAGTTCCCATACTTCACCCTCGTGAAAGTCTCTACAAGCCACTTTCACCCCGCAGAGCCCAAAAAACAGAGAAGGCTCATGGGATGCAGCATAAATAGTATCGCCGGCCCTTCCGGTGACAAGAACAAGCACGCAATACCTTTTGTTCAAGCGGACTTACCCGTCCGTGACGATCTCCCATTGGCTCACAAGGCCAAGGGCTTTTAATACAGAAAGGAGAAATGACCCATGTTTCAGATCCGCATCCACGGACGCGGTGGCCAGGGCGTAGTCTCAGCCGCCGAAATGTTGTCCGTCGCCGCCTTCCTCGAAGGCAAACATGCCCAAGCAGTGCCGAGTTTCGGCTCCGAACGAATGGGCGCCCCAGTGGTGGCCTTCTGTCGTATCGATAACCAGACAATCCGATTGCGCGAACCGGTGCTGGAACCAGACATCCTGATCATCCAGGACCCAACCCTGTTCAATGCCATCGACGTCTTCAACGGCCTTACTGATACTGGCTATCTGCTCATCAACACCAGTAAGAGCATCGAAGCACTCGGCATCGAAAATGCCATCGAGCATCTGCCCAAGGGCCACGTCTGCACCGTACCGGCCACCGAGATCGCTCTGACTCATGTCAAGCGGCCAGTCCCCAACGCGGTTCTACTCGGCGCCCTCTCGGCAGTCACTGACGTAATCAAAATCGACTCAGTGATCAAGGCAATCGAAACCAAATTCCCCGGCAAGGTCGGCCAGGCCAACATTACTGCGGCAAAAGTGGCCTACGAAATGGCGCAAACACCCACGCTGAAGGAGGCCGCTCATGCTTAAGCAGATAGAAGGCTCACACGGTATCGCGGAAGCGGTGGCCCTCTGCCGCCCTGAAATCATCTGCGCCTATCCCATCACACCCCAGACCCACATCGTGGAAGATCTGGGGGCCATGGTGAAAAGCGGCAACCTGGAAAAATGCGAATTCATCAACGTGGAATCGGAGTTTGCCGCCCTTTCGGTGGCTATAGGCTCCTCTGCTGCCGGCGCCCGCTCCTACACCGCCACCGCCAGTCAAGGGCTGCTCTATATGGCTGAGGCGGTCTATAACGCCTCAGGTCTGGGACTGCCCATTGTGATGACCGTCGGCAACCGGGCCATCGGCGCACCGATCAACATCTGGAACGATCAGTCGGACTCCATGTCCATGCGGGATGCCGGCTGGATCCAGCTTTTTGCCGAGACCAACCAGGAGGCTCTGGACCTTCACATCCAGGCCTTCCGCATCGCCGAGACCCTAAGTATCCCTGTGATGGTCTGTGTCGACGGCTTTATTCTCACTCACGCCTTTGAGCGGTTGGATATCCCGGAGCAGGCAGAGGTCGATCGTTTTCTGCCGCCTTTCGAGCCACGGCAGGTACTCGATCCGGCTGATCCCATCTCCCTCGGCGCGATGGTTGGGCCAGAGGCCTTCACCGAGGTCCGCTATCTGGCCCATCACAAGCAGATGCAGGCCCTGGAACTGATCCCGGAAATCGCTGAGGAGTTCAAGACCATCTTCGGCCGTGACTCCGGCGGGCTCATCTCCAACTACCGAACAGAGGATGCGGAGACCCTCATCGTCACCCTCGGTTCGGTGATCGGCACCATCGCCGACGTGATCGACACCCTGCGTGATGCAGGACACAAGATCGGCGCCATATCCCTCCGTTGCTACCGGCCCTTTCCCAAGGAGGTCCTGCGAGAGGCATTGAAAGATTGCCAGCGGGTCGTGGTGTTCGAGAAGTGTCTGGCAGTCGGCATGGGGGGCATCGTCGCCAGCAACGTGCGTATGTCGACCCGTGGATTGACTACCCCGGTCTATACCGTGATCGGCGGTCTCGGTGGACGTCCCATCACCCGCCAGTCTCTCAACAGACTGTTCGAAAAGGCCATGCTGGACGATCTGGAAGAGACCACCTTTCTCGATCTCAAATGCGACATCGTGGAACGGGAGCTGGCACGGGAGCAGGACCATACCCGCTCCGGCTCGGCAGCGGAAAACATCCTGCGTGAGGTCGGCGTCGTCGACGCCGCCAAAACCGCCTGAGGAGGAACGTCATGCCACATCAACAAGTGAAATTTTATCAGACCGGTACCCTCACAGTGGGCAACCGCCTGCTTGACGAGACTCATCGTACGGTACAAGCCACCATGGACCGCTCCAACTCCCTCGACTCCGGCCACCGTGCCTGTCAGGGATGTGGCGAAGCCCTGGGCGCGAGATACGCGATAGATGCTGCCATGCGCGCAACCAATAATCAGCTGATCGCCGCAAACGCCACCGGCTGTCTGGAGGTCTTCACCACCCCCTACCCGGAATCGGCCTGGCGTATCCCCTGGATGCACTCCCTGTTCGGTAACGCCCCCTCCGTCGCCACCGGCATCGCTGCGGCCATGCGGGTCAAGGGACGGGATCATGTGCGGGTCATCGCCCAGGGCGGCGACGGGGGCACCACCGACATCGGTTTCGGCGCCCTCTCCGGCATGTTCGAGCGTAACGACGACGTGCTCTATATCTGTTACGACAACCAAGCTTATATGAACACCGGGGTACAGCGCTCCTCCGCCACACCCGGCTCGGCACGCACCGCCACCACCATGCCGGTGGGGCCGGAACCCGGCGCCGATTTCGACAAGGGCAAGAACGTACCCCTGATCGCCATGGCCCACGGCATCCCCTATGTGGCCACCGCCAGCGTGGACCGGCTACATGATCTGGAGGCCAAGGTGGAGAAAGCAATGTCCTTGCGAGGCGCTCGCTACATCCAGGTGTTCGTGCCCTGCCCCCTGGGCTGGGGCTCCAAGCCCGCAGATACGGTGAGGATCGCCCGGCTGGCAGTGGAGAGCGGACTCTATCCGCTGTTCGAGGCGGAGTATGGTGAGATCACCACCTCTACCAAGATCCGCCGCAAGGTGCCGGTTTCCGACTACCTCAGGCTGCAGCGCCGCTTCGCCCACACCCTGAAGAACGAGACACAGCTCGCCCAACTCCAGGCGGTGGCGGATCGGAATATCCGTCGCTTCAGCCTCATTGACGAGCAGGGAGACTAAGCATGAAAAAACCCTTTGCGATAACCCTCGATGTGGGCAGCAGCCTGCTCAACAAAACCGGTTCCTGGCGTACCGAGCGACCGGTCTACCTGGACCGGCTGCCACCCTGTAACAACGCCTGCCCGGCAGGTGAGAATATCCAGGATTGGCTCTACCACAGTGAGGAGGGCCACTACGAGAAGGCTTGGCGGGAGATCATGCTCAACAATCCTTTTCCCGCCGTTATGGGACGGGTCTGTTACCACCCTTGTGAGAAAGCCTGTAACCGGGTACACGTAGACGATGCAGTAGGCATCAACTCCGTAGAGCGGTTCCTGGGTGACCAGGCTCTGCGCCAGGGTTGGAAAGTCGAACCTGGCCAGAATACCGGTAAGCGGGTAATGATCGTCGGAGCCGGACCTGCCGGCCTCACCTGCGCCTACCACCTGCGCCGTTTCGGCCACCAGGTCACCGTTTATGAGGCCTCTGCCCAAGCCGGCGGCATGGTGCGTTACGGTATCCCAAAATATCGAATGCCCAGAGAGAAGTTGAAGGCGGAAATCCAGCGTATTGAAGCCATGGGGGTTGAGATCGTACTCAATACCCGTATTGACGACATCCAGGGCTTTAAAGAGACCCATGATTTCGACGCGGTCTTTCTCGCGATCGGTGCTCAGTATGCCAAACGGGTCGAGATCCCCTCGGACGACAGCGTACCGGTACTCGACGCGGTCAGTTTGCTGCGTGCGGTCGAGGAAGAAGAGCACGTGGAGCTACGAGGACGCGTAGCGATCTACGGTGGTGGCAATACCGCCGTCGACGTGGCCCGTACTGCCATCCGCATGGGTGCAACCCAGGTCACCCTGATCGTCTACGAGGCAAGGGAGAAAATGCCGGCCCATGAGATGGAGATCCTGGAAGCATTGGAAGAGGGTGTGGAGATCCTACCTCTTAAGGCGATCCGGGAGATCCAGGATGGCAGCCTGAAGCTAGAGCAGATGATCGATGGTGAGGAGCAGTGGCCTCAACCATCGGGCCAGTTCGAACCCTTCGATGCTGATGTGGTGGTTCAAGCCTTGGGCCAAAACGTGGAGACTGCTCTGGTGGAATCATTGGCAGGTGTCACAGTTGAGGCAGATGCAATACAGGTCAACCGCCAGATGCAGACCGGCGCCGAAGGCATTTTTGCCGGTGGCGACATGGTGCCCTCCGCCCGGACGGTGACCACCGCTATCGGTCATGGCAAGCATGCCGCCCGTAGTATTGACGCCTGGCTCAAGAAAGAGACATATGAAAAGCCCGAGAAGCACGAAATTGTGGATATCGGCAAGATGAACACTTGGTACTACTCCGATGCCCCCCGCACCGTCAGACCGATGCTCGATATTGTACGACGACAGAGTGGTTTCGCCGAAGTGGTGGGCGACCTGGATGAGGTGAATGCCGCCTACGAGGCGCGCCGCTGTATGTCTTGTGGCAATTGCTTCGAGTGCGACAACTGCTACGGTGTCTGTCCTGATAACGCGATCACGAAACTGGGTCCCGGGAATCGTTTCGAGGTCAAGTACGACTACTGTAAGGGTTGCGGCATGTGCGCTGCTGAATGCCCCTGCGGCGCAATTAAAATGGAGCCGGAGAATATCTGATTCGTCATGTTGCCAGGGAAGGCTTTTTTACCGGCAATGACATCCCGGATGACCTGTTAAAAATCGCTCAGCTAACTGTGGCCAATCATCTTTTTCAGCCTGAGGGTGCACAAAAATCATCGACCCGTAATCCTGCGTAGCTACGGTACCACTAGCTCTTGTATCAAATCGGATGCCATCTGTCGCTGACGGGCAATCAGGGTCAACGGACGATAATCGGCCTCGAATGCCCCGAGCCGCATTAAAGCATGCGATACCGGCACGCCGGACACAACCGGATACTCCTGATTTAATTCTGCGAAAAGCCGCTGACTGTCGAAGCTGGTCAGAAACTCCAGAAAATCTACGGCCAGCTGGGGGTGATGTGAGAAACGGGTGACTCCACCGCCACTGATATTGACATGCACGCCCTCATCGGGCCACAGCAATGCTACCCGCTCTGCAATTTTTCGATCCTTCTCATCTTCACCGTTTAGCATCATGGCGTAGTAGTAGCTGTTAACCACAGCCACATCGCACTCTCCCTCTGCTACAGCACGAATCTGATCCCGATCGCCGCCCTGCGATGGCTTGGCGAGATTATCTGCCAATCTGTGCAACCATTCACGGGTGCGTGCTTCCCCCCATCGGGCTAGCAGCCCGGCAATAAATGACTGGTTGTAGACATGGGACAATGAACGTATACAGACTCTGCCCCGCAGTACCGGTGCTGCCAGGTCTCTATAGCCTCGCAGGGAGTCATGCGCCATCCGGCCTGGCGCATAAACGATCATTCGCGCACGCAAAGACAGACCAAACCAGTATCCTTGAGAGTCTCGATACTTGGCCGGTATCAAGCTGCTCAGCAAGGCCGATTGCCTGGCTTGTAAAAGACCCTTTTCGCGTGCTGCTTCCAGTACACCGATATCGGCCGTCAGCAATAGGTCAGCAGGTGAATTCTCTCCTTCATCGGCTAAACGTTTTAAGAGCGGAACGGATTTCTCCTGTACATAACGCACCTCCACACCTTGCGCTTCACGATAGGCCAGCAGCAACGGTTCCATGAGAGATTGTTGACGTGAGCCATAGATCACCAACGGCTCGCCTGCCAGCAATGCCGGTACCCAGAGCATCAGAATGAAAAGAGGAAAAATTGGTTTCATTGTGATTCTTTCGGCATATCGCACTCGTCATCGTAAAAGCGGTCGCGTCCATCCTGCTTTGCACGATAGAGCAACTCATCGGCCCGATGCAGTAGATCCTCCAAGGTCTCATCCTGTCGATAATGGGCGATTCCTGCACTGGCGGTGATATTGAGTTTCCTGATGGCCCCTCGAAAATGCATGGTTTTGATACGACCCAGGATTCGGCGTACCGTTTGACTCGCGTCGCAGTCGCTGTGAGTATTGATGATGACGAGGAACTCTTCGCCTCCATATCGCACCGGGATATCGCCACGCCGGATCTCTGAGGAGATTGCCTTGCCAACCGCACGTAGCACTTGATCACCGGCACGATGCCCATACTGATCATTGACTTGCTTGAAATGGTCGATATCGATCATCGCCGCAGAGAAATTATTGATCTGACCCCGGTTTATTCGACTGATCTGTGCCCGAGCCGCATCTTGCATATAGCGCCGGGTATAGAGTCCGGTGAGGTAATCATGAATCGCCGCCTCTCTGAGATCCTGCAAATAGTCGTACCGCTGCATCAGGAACAGTACCAGCAACAGCGCAAGCGCGCTCACCAGACCGCTCACAACCATGGCGAAGTAGACATGCTCATCTACCTCATACGTGGGTTTAAAGACGTGCATCTCCCACCCGCGGGACAAAAGCAGGGTAGCCTGGCTTAGGTATTCCTCCCCATCATCCAGGATGACCAGCTTCGACACCCCATTCCAGTCTTCCACTTCCTCTATGGGCCAGAGTAGCAATGGCTCATCGGCATAGCGCCTGACCTGCCGAATCGCTTCATGCTTTGACGACGTCACCGGCCGCAGGGTCTTAAATCGCCAACTGTCATGACTCGCGAGAAAGATCACTCCATCCCGATCCGCCACCAGCAGGCGCAGATCCAGATCTGCGAACAATAGCCGCATCTCTTCCAATGTCACCTTGACCACAACCACACCTACGATCTGATCATCATCGAGTACCGGCCGGGCCACGTAGTACCCCAGCACACCGGACGTAGCACCCACTGCCACATCCCGCCCCGGCAAGCCCTCTATCGCAAGTTGGAAATAGGGACGAAAACTGTAGTTCTTACCGACGAATGACTTCTTCAACTGCCAATTACTCGCGGCCAGCGTATTCCCTTCCAAGTCCATCACATAGATAGCGTTGGCATGCACTTCTTCGTTCAGTGCTTCGAGGTACTGATTCACCGTACTGACCAACACCTTGTCATGGGGATTTCGCAGTGCGGCTAGGATCTGGCGGCTGGTGGAGATCGATCCTGAGAGATGATCATAACCAATGAGCCGCTGCTCCAATTGTCGAGCAAACAGCATCAGATCGTTTTCGGTGTCGGCGGCCAGCTCAGTCAGTCCTTGCTGGCGGGTGAAATGGGCACTACTCCAAAACAATAACGGGGTTAAGATCGTAAAAATCAGGAAAATGATGAGATAGCGGTAGCGTGATCGGAAGATCATAGTCGTTATTATCTTAAGTATTGGTTAAATCATAGTCCTACCCATATCGATTTCCTATTAATTCCATTAAATCTCTCCTTTCGGCACGAATATAACTTTCACAGAAAAACTGGAGCAGTAAGTTGCCTATTCTAGACTCTATGAGTAGCCCTGCACCGGTATTAAGCACGCTGTGCGCGGCAGCGCTATAAGATAACCATTCGAGATTTTTTTGATTCTTTTTTGGAAACCACCTGTTTTTCAAAAGAGCAACTCAAAGCAGTGATGCCTAATGATGATGGTGTATACCTGATTGATGAGCCACTCATTCCTTGCTTATCTTTTTAACCACCCCGCTGCCCAGGAAAAACAAACCTGGGCCGTAACCAGTAGACCATCAGCGGTAACACCATCAAAGCAATAAAGACATCCATAATCAGTGCTTCTGAAATGTAGAGACTGACTGACCAAAGGTTGGCCAGCTCGGTATTCATGAGGGGGATGAAGCTACTCAACAAGACCACCATGGAAATGATAATTGCCGAACCGGTGGTGGCCAGCGTCGTTCGCAGGGCAGGCTTCCAGACACCGCCGTTTGCCGCATACTCCTCCCGCAGTCTTGAGACCATATAGACGCCGTAGTCGACGCCCAACCCCATGGCAATACTCAGAGCCACCTGTACGTGAAAAGCCAGGTTAGCCGACCATTCGCCAATGGATGACATGTAGGCGCCAAGGCCGTACTGGGTCATCAGTGTGATGAAACAGAGGTTAATCAGGATAAAAGCGATCATCCATGAGCGGAACATCAGCAGGGTCATGATGAAGACGGTCACCGAGGTGGCCACCGGGGCATTGAGCCACTCCTTGAAGGCGACATCACGGGTCGCTTCGGTGACGCCGAGAAAGCCACCAATCGCCGCCTTACCAGGGATACTGTCACCCGTAGTGATGGCGCGCCCCTCATCCCCGGGAAGCTGAATGGTCTCACCCCCTGCCACACCGATCCGTACCTGATCCATTCCGGGGTCATTCTGGTGCGCCTTAATATAGTTTTGGATATCGACGACAGTTCGGTGGGTCTCCACTGGATCCATTGTGTTAACGAAACCGACGATGATCCCTTCGTCCCAATTCCGGGTATTGACGAAGCTGTCGAGCTCTCCCGCACCCGCACCGGTCGCCAGCATGCCGTTATAGAGCTGCACCGTCTCATCCGGATCAGGTAGATAACCGTAGTTCGCTGCGGGACGGTAGGCATAGGGGTGTCGTTGCATATGATCCAGGGTCGGGATGGCATAGAGATTCATATGCGCCAGCGGACTCTCCATGGGCGGCGCGTTGAGAATCATGTTCAAGGTCTTGACGAACTGTACGTAGGAGATGGTGTATCCGATATTTGGGTGGGCGCGTAGCCAGTCTTCAAATGTGGACAAGGCGCTCAACACTTTCGCATTGTTATAGATGCCCTGGGGTGGGTCGTCCTGCTCGTCGTAGCATTGGTCAGGACCGAGCAACCGATTACCCACACGATCCCAGGCATCCAATCCACAGGGTGGCAGAGTCCCGGCTTTGGAACGAATCAGCAGATTGGCTGTGATAACGCCGGGCATCAATCGCGAGAGGGTCTCCAGATCGGCGATCGGTCGGACTTCACCGCCACGCCCCAGGATTTCTCCCAGGATGTAGTAATCTTTAAAGGCTGCACGGGGATAGTGGATACCCTTCTCTACCCCCGGCATGATGTCGAATTCGTCCTGAATGCGGGCCACTTCGGGGTCATCCCTGCCTGCCTCGCCGGCCATCAGCGCGGAAAACCCCTGGCCCACTTCTGCGTAGTATGCCGAAGCCGTCCAGACAAGAATCACGGTAACAACCGGTACCCATTTGAACGGGCCGGTAATCAGATTGGTGATACCGGAGGCCACGCGGCTCTCCCACTGGCGCTCGTATTCGCGCTGTTTGATTTTTGGTGGAAAAGCCGCCAACAACAGCGGAATCAATGTTGTGGTGGTCAGTATCAGGGTCGACATACCGAAGATGCCAAAATAAGCGTAGGCCTTGTAGAAGGAGATATCGACAAAGGAGATGGCGAAAAAGCCATGCAGGTCGGTGCCGATGGAGAGCGCCGCCGGCACAATAGTATGGCGTATCGACTGATATGCCGCCTGCTCTGCATCACCGCTGCTGCCCAGCTCCTGCATGAAGCGACGGGTAATCTGCATGGAGTGGCCGATGCCGATGGCCAACAGCAGCATCGGCGTCAGGGCCATCATGGTGGTCAATTTGAATTGGGTGAAACCCATCAGCCCCAGCGTCAGCACAATGGTCATGCCGACACCCATAAGCGGCAATACAGCACAGCTCCAATGCCGAAACTCATACCAGAGAATCAACAAAATAATCAGCAATGAGATCCCGAACAACCAGGCCTTGTCCTCAAGCTCCTGAACCATAGAGGCGAGGAAGTAGGGCTCTCCGGATATGGTGAATTCAACCCGGTCCCCATAGCGAGCCTCGTAGTCAGCCATCAGCGCCTTCATGTCGGCGATCCATGCCAGGTGGTTCTGTTTCAGCTCGTTGCTGAAGTCACCGATGATGAAGGTACCCATCGGCCTGCACTGACGGTGCAGACGAGCCATGGAAGCGTTACTGATCTGCCCGTCCGGACCCACCATCTCACACTTGCTGCCGGTGGCATCCTCGTAGTAGAGCAGCAAGGCCTGCAGCACCAGATGCTTCTCTAATCCTTCACGCAGATACGCAAGCTGACGGTGCTGCTCCATGGGGTTTTGAGAGAGGCCGTTGGCTGGCAGCAGACGACTGAAATCAAGACTACCGCCGCGATCAACGCCTATGTTGCGCAGCATAGGTGAAGGCAGACCGACGAAATTGCTACTGTTGGCATAGTCCAGAGCGCTGACGTCCCGATAGAACTGATGCACCATGTTGATAAACCAAGGCTGGTAGACGTCCCCCTGCTTTACCTTCATACCCCAGACCATCAGGTTGCCCATACCGTAGGTTATCTCACTGTAGAGATTGGTTGCGATGTAGCGGTTGGAGAGGGGCAGCAGGGAATCCGGGTCGTTACGCAAATTAACTTTATCAACGTAAAATGCGGCCAAAATGGTCGAGACAAAACAGAGGATGATCACCGTCCAGCGGTGTCTCATCACGAAGCGGGCATACAGATCCGCGTAGTCTCGTTTAGCCATCTACTTTAAAAAGAGCCGCTATGGCTTCCTGATGCGTTTATAGTTCTGCAGCGTCTCCTCAGACCAGAAGCTGTCCGGCAGGTCCACGTTGAGCGAAATTGTATTGCGGGGTACATAGACCAGGCTATCCTTGCCGTCTGCGTGAGTGATTGCATAGATATAACGCGGATAAGTGATACGCGGATCCGGTTGCTCCAGCGACTGCCAGTCGATATAGACCGTCTTCACCTTCTCTTCCCCCTTATAGTACACGGTTCTATAGAGGGCGTAGGTCTCCTTGTCGATATCACTGACATGGTAGTCGTACCACCAGTTGTGAAATTTCGTGGTGCTCTTGAGGCGGTAGACGGGCTTCCCCTTGTGGCCACACTGAGAGGATGGCAGATCCCGGGTATAGCGGCTTATCTCCCAGGGCTGCAGCGTCATTACCGCCAGACAATCCTCCATGGTGCCCTCACCTAGCAGTTCATGCCTCTCATCATCGGGACGGCGCAACACCAACTCGCCATAGGTCAGGTTGGTGCCGAACCAGACATCCTCATGGGCCGGCTCGTTGATACGCCGGATTTTACGCAGGGCCGGGAGCCACATGGAGATGACCGATCGTCGATCATTGTCGTAATAACTGGTGAAGAGAACGCCGGTGTCTCGCGTCTTGCCCGAGGTGAGAATGGCCATCTGCATCGATTCAACCGCCGGATCTTCGGGCTTGTTGTTGACGTAGGTATCGAAAGTCTGGACGGTCGGCCTCCGGCTCTGGTCCCGCATCTCCCGGGGCGCGCGATTAACCACCAGGGCGACTTCGTTGCGCACGCGACGGCTGATGGCGTTATCCACCAATCCTCCGTGGGCAGCAGTGAAGACCTCTTGGGCGATCTGTTCCGCTGAGAGTGGAGCATGCCCGGCTTGTTGCGCCCTAACTCCAACTATGGAGAGACTAAGCAAGAGAAAAAAAGCAAGAATCTTATTGATATTATGGGTTAATGACATTCCATGGACTCTGCCACGGTTATCGAGAACAGACAAGGAAGTGAAAACCCTAAGTGACCAAGTAGGCAGAGATGGCGAGGTAGAACCCACGACTCTGAATCAAGTGTAGGGTGCGGCCTGCCGCACCAGATACCGCTGATAAAGCAAAAAACCATCCCTCAGTATTGAAATATCGCCATGTCATCACCATTTCTCAGCTACCTCCGGGTCAGGTACAATCGGCCTCTTTGCTTAATCAGACGGAAACTGCGTGGAAAATTTTAGAGGCACAACTATTCTTTCGGTTCGACGCAATGGCAAGGTAGTCATTGGCGGTGACGGCCAGGTCTCCCTCGGCAACACCGTGATGAAAGGCAATGCCCGCAAAGTCCGGCAGCTATACAAAGGCAATGTCATCGCCGGATTCGCCGGTGCCACTGCCGATGCCTTCACCCTGTTCGAACGCTTCGAAGGCAAACTCGAAAAGCATCACGGTCATCTGACCCGCGCAGCGGTGGAGATGGCCAAGGACTGGCGCACCGATCGCGCCCTGCGCCGACTCGAAGCCCTGCTCTGCGTGGCTGATGCCAAGGTCTCTCTGATCATCTCCGGCACCGGCGATGTGATCGAACCGGAGCACAGCCTGATGGCCATCGGTTCAGGTGGCGCTTTTGCCCAGGCCGCAGCACGCGCCCTGCTAGAAAACACCGAATTGAGCGCCCGGGAAACCGTCGAAAAGGGTCTGGGTATCGCCGCCGATATCTGTATCTACACCAATCACAACCTCGTACTCGAGGAGCTGGACAGCGAGAGCTAAGGTCTGTTTACAACCATGTCGCAAATCACCCCGCAACAGATCGTTGCCGAACTGAACAAACACATTATCGGTCAGACGGACGCCAAGCGCGCCGTGGCCATCGCCCTGCGTAACCGTTGGCGCCGATCTCAGGTGCCCGAGGCATTGCGCAATGAGATCACGCCCAAAAATATTCTGATGATCGGCCCCACCGGCGTGGGTAAGACCGAAATCGCCCGACGCCTGGCCAGACTGGCCAACGCCCCCTTTCTCAAGGTCGAGGCGACCAAATTTACCGAGGTGGGCTATGTGGGCAGGGAGGTCGACTCGATCATCCGGGAACTGGCCGATTCAGCGGTAAAACTGGTGCGGGAAGAGGAGATGGAAAAGGTCGCCGAGGAGGCCAGCCATGCGGCCGAGGAGCGCATCCTAGATACCCTGCTACCGGCACCCAAACCCGCCTCCGGCTGGGAAGACGAGCCCAGCAGCACGCCTAGCGTCTCCAGCAGTACCCGGGATAAGTTCCGCGACAAGGTGCGCAACGGCGAGATCGACGAGAAGGAGATCGAAGTCGAGGTCAGCTCCACCCCCGTGGGTGTTGAGATCATGGCGCCCCCGGGTATGGAGGAGATGACCAACCAGCTTCAGGGGATGTTTCAAAACCTGGGCACGGGCCGCACACGCCGGCGTAAACTAAGGCTCAAGGATGCCTACAAGGTCCTACGTGATGAAGAGGCAGCCAAACGGATCAACGAAGAGGACCTTAAGCTGCGTGCGCTTGAGATGGTCGAGCAGCACGGCATCGTCTTCATCGACGAGATCGACAAGGTAACCAGCCGGGCCGAGAGCAGTGGCGCCGATGTCTCCCGCGAGGGTGTACAGCGTGACCTGCTACCGCTGGTAGAGGGCTGCACCATCTCCACCAAACACGGCATGGTGAAGACGGATCATATCCTCTTCATCGCCTCCGGTGCCTTCCACCTGGCTAAACCGTCAGACTTGATCCCCGAACTTCAGGGCCGCCTGCCGATTCGCGTAGAACTGACCGCCCTCACCGTAGAAGATTTCACTCGTATCCTCACGGAACCGGACGCCTCACTGACTGAGCAGTACGAGGCACTGATGGGTACCGAGAATGTGAAGCTCGAGTTCACCGAGGCCGGCATCCGCCGCATCGCCGAGACTGCCTGGCATGTCAACGAGACAACAGAGAACATTGGTGCCCGCCGCTTGCATACCGTCATGGAACGACTGCTGGAAACCATCTCCTTCGAGGCCTCCGAGCATGGGGGAGAGCGCATCACCATCGACGATACCTATGTGGACCAACACTTGTCGAAGCTCGCAGCGGATGAGGATCTGAGCCAATACATACTCTAACCACCGGGTTTCTTACCCGACTGCAAAGGTAAAATGTGGACTTGGCAGTCAACCTAATTTAGCGAGAAAACACGTATGTCACATCCCAATCCAACCGAAATCCATCTACATAAGCAGTCCCGCGTACTGGAGATCAGCTTCGATGATGGCAGCAAATTCAGCTACCCAGCCGAGTATTTGCGCGTCTTCTCACCGTCCGCCGAGGTACAGGGACATGGCCCGGGGCAGGAGGTACTGCAGGTCGGCAAGGAAGAGGTGAACATCGCCCATATCGATCCCGTGGGTAATTATGCTATCTGTCTCCATTTTGATGACGAGCACAATACCGGGATCTACTCCTGGGATACGCTTTTTCAGTTGGGACAACATTTTGAGCACAACTGGCAGGATTATCTGAATCGACTTAAAGCGGCAGGCTACGAACGTAAAACACCTTCAGCCTAGACTCCGACATTATATCGGTTGGGCTTCGTTCTTAAGCCCAATCTACGTACAATGTGCAACAGGGCGCGGATCTACCTCCCCTTGAGCAAATTCATCTGATTTGCCTCGATTTATAGACAGGAAACCCGATCATGTCAGACGATAAGACCACCCACTTCGGATATGAGAGTGTTCCGACCAGCGAGAAGGCGAGCCGGGTTCGTGAGGTCTTTGACTCGGTCGCCAATAAATACGATCTGATGAATGACCTGATGTCGTTCGGCGTTCATCGGCTCTGGAAGCGCCAGACCATTGAGCTTTCGGGTGTACGCAAAGGCCAGCGGGTGCTTGATTTAGCTGCCGGCACCGGCGACTTATCAGCCCGTTTCAGTGGGCTGGTAGGCAGTGACGGACTGGTGGTTTTTTCCGATATCAATGCAGCCATGTTGAACCAGGGCCGTGATCGCATGGCCGATGAAGGCCGCATCGGTAACCTTGAGTATGTCCAGACCGATGCCCAGTATCTGCCCTTTCCCGATGACCAATTTGACTGTGTCACCATCGGCTTTGGCCTACGCAACGTCACCGATAAACAGCGGGCGCTGGATGCCATCTTCCGTGTACTGAGACCGGGAGGCCGCTTGCTGGTATTGGAGTTTTCCAAGCCAACCAACAAGCCGCTGGAAAAGGCCTATGATCTCTATTCATTCAGTCTGCTACCGAAGATCGGTAAATTGGTCACCGACGATGAAGACAGCTACCGCTATCTGGCTGAGTCGATCCGGATGCACCCAGATCAGGAGACCCTCAAGGGCATGATGGAACAGGCCGGCTTCGAGCGTTGCGATTACTTCAACCTGACCGGTGGCGTTGTCGCCATACACCGAGGTTATAAGCTCTAAACCGACAATAGGTTAATAGCCCAGCAGCCCCACCTTAAACACTTTCTTATCCCGAATCGTGCGTATCAGCCACACTGGATGATCCTTGACTGTTAAGGGAATTTATATGGGAGAGGCGACCTGATGTATGATATCGCCTTTCTCCGCCAACCTGCGGATATTTGGCATATCAACGACCTGAAACGGACAGATCCAAAACCACCTATGACCGTTAGTGCTGCTGCCTTCGCCACCCTTGAGCAACTGCTCAACCAGGCCATCCGGCTCGATCCGGAGAGCCCAGCCCGCCTTGCCCCGATGCATGGCCAGGTGATTGAAATCGCGCTGGTTGGCCTGGGACTCTCTCTTTTTATGATTCCCGAGCCCAACGGCATGCAATTATTGAGTGCCTTCGAAGGCGAGCCCGATTGCACCCTACGCGGCACACCACTCGACCTGGCCCGAATGCGCGGCAGCCACAAAAGTGCAGACCAGCTTTTCAGCGGTTCGGTGGTGATCGAGGGAGACACCCGGCTTGCGCAGCATTTTGGTGATTTTCTCTCCAGCTTGGATATCGACTGGGAGGAACAGCTCTCCCGCCTGACCGGTGACGTGATCGCCCATGAGGTAGGCAACCTGGCCCGCGGCTTTTTTAACTGGGGTACGAAACAATCTCAGATCATGGAGCAAAATCTTCAAGAATATCTACAGGAAGAGCTGCAGCTTCTACCGGGGCGCCTGGAGATGGAACCCTACCTAAACGGCGTCGATCAGCTGAGGGATGATACCGAACGGCTCGAGGCCCGCATCACCAGACTGAAGGGGAGACTGGATATGAAGGACAAAGCATCGTGATACACCCTTCGCAGGCACTGCGCCTGGTTCATATCAATCTGGTACTGCTGCGCCACGGGCTGGATGAGGTCATCCTGGCCACCCACTTATTTCGTCCTATCCGGTTTCTGATCTACCTCTCGCCCTGGTATTGGTTCCGCAAAGACCGCTCACCCTATCCTGTGCGCATCCGACGCACCCTGGAGGATCTGGGTCCGATATTCGTCAAATTTGGCCAGATTCTCTCCACCCGTCGAGATTTATTGCCTGATGATCTGGCCAAAGAACTGGCCAAATTGCAGGACCGGGTGCCTCCCTTCCCCGGCGACAAGGCACGGGCAATCATTGAAAAGGCCTATGGCAAGCCCGTCGGCGAACTACTGGAGGCGTTCGATGAAACACCGTTAGCCTCCGCCTCCATCGCGCAGGTTCATACCGCACTGCTGAAAGATGGAAAAAAAGTGGTGGTAAAGGTCCTGCGACCCGGTATAGAGAAGACAATCCGGCGTGATGTTGACCTGCTCTTCACCATCGCGCGACTGGCTGAGAAATATTGGAAAGAGGGACGCCGCCTGAGGCCCGTCGAGGTGGTAGAAGAGTACGAGAAAACCATCTTCGACGAACTCGATCTGATGCGGGAAGCGGCCAATGCCTCCCAGCTACGGAGAAATTTTCTCAACAGCGAAATCCTCTATATACCAGAGATTTACTGGGACCTGACCCGACAGAATGTACTGGTGATGGAACGCATCAGCGGTACACCGGTTGGAAACACCGACGATCTGCATAAGCAGGGGATCAGCATGAAACTGCTGGGGGAGCGTGGAGTGGAGATCTTCTTCACTCAGGTCTTCAAGTACAATTTCTTCCATGCCGATATGCATCCGGGCAACATCTTCGTAGAGCCTAACGGCCGCTATATCGCCGTGGACTTCGGCATCATGGGCACACTTACCGAGGCGGACAAGCGTTATTTAGCGGAAAACCTGCTCGCTTTCTTCAACCGCGACTACAAGCGGGTCGCCCAGCTCCATGTGGAATCCGGCTGGGTACCCAGCCATACCCGAGTCGAGGAGTTCGAATCGGCCATCCGCACCGTCAGCGAGCCGATCTTCGAAAAGCCCCTGAGCGAGATCTCCTTCGGCCACTTCCTGTTGCGGCTGTTCCAGACTGCCCGCCGTTTCGACATGGAAGTGCAACCCCAGTTGGTCCTGCTGCAGAAAACCCTGCTCAACATCGAGGGACTGGGGCGCCAACTCTACCCCCAACTCGACCTCTGGACTACAGCCAAGCCCTTCCTCGAGCACTGGATGAGTGAGCAGATCGGGCGCCGGGCCTTTATCAACAAGCTCAAGAAGAACATACCAGCATTGACCGAACATCTGCCAGATTTGCCAAATAAACTCAATAAAATCATCGATGAAGCTGCGACCGGGCGGCTTGCCATTCAATGGAAATCCGATGAATTAGTTAGATTACGAAAAGAGATTAAAAGTAACCATCGCAGTACCCTAACCATCATAAGTGGCAGCACCATGTTATTGAGCGGAACACTATTGTTGGTTTTTGGATCCACCGCACTGATTCCGGCTGCAGCCGCCAGCTTAATAGGTGGCAGCTTGGGAATTGGAGGTGGTCTGGTGCTGATCAAAGGTTGGTGGGACTCCGAGCGCAAGTTCTAGTCAGAAATAAAGTCAGTTTGATGATCCTTTGCTTGCTTGGTTCGCACGTCTAACTATCCAGGGCCTTATCGTCCGGTCTCCCTCAACGAGATAAGTAAGATGACGAGATCAACTGCGTATTTCCTAATACCTTACTGACTATCAGTCAGTCCTGGGCAGATCTTCGGATGTCAAGACAAATGCCCTGGGCCGGAATTCGAAGTCGCTTTCCGCCTCACTATGATCAAAAACCAAATCTCGATTCATGCGCTCAGCCATAGCCGGAGTCCAGTTCCGATATCGGGGTATCTGGCGGATTATCAATATTGCCATACGAAACAGAGGAAGCGGGAGATGCAACCAGCGTGGCTTTAGTCTCAATGCATGAAACACGCGGCCCACCATCGCTCGGTAGGTAAGCGTCTCACCGCCAGAAAGATTGTAGCTGCGCTGTGACACTTCCCCATTTTCCATCACCGCCACACAGGCTTGGGCAACGTCATTAGCATACACAGGCTGCCTTAACCCATCCGCACGGCCCAGTAAGGGGAAAAAATGATACCGCTTGATAAAATGTGCAATTTCGGAAATATTGCCATCCCTTCCCAAGCCATAGATCAGCGTAGGGCGTAGGATAATCCACTCAATTCCACGTTCTTCCGCCCACGAGATCACTAGTTTCTCTGCATCCGCAAGACGCTTCGAAAGCAACTGCTCACCTACATCTGAAGAGGCCTCTTTGGTAAACCGGCTGGTTGAGGATAGAACGACAAACCGCTTAACACCACTTGCTTCTAGCGTGGGAAATAGATCCGGCAAAACCCATATCGGAGCAAGGCTGATCCAAAAAGGCATACTTTCGGGAGATCTGTACCAGCCGATACGACGCCAGATGACACCATCCTTAGCTTCTTTGGTGGGGTTTCTAGAATAGGCATTTACCTGCCAATCTTTTTCAATCAGTCGAGATAACAGATATTTACCAACCAGGCTTCTAGCACCAAGGACTCCCACACGTCGCTCAATCACGTGAGAAACCAATCCTTTTTAAAATCTGTTTTGCGTAAATAGCTGAACTCACCACACCAAATCTCAACCATACGCCAACAGCCACAAGCCACATCAGAGCACCAGGATACTGATGGCGGAAAAACTTTCGGTAAAACCGCATCATTCCTTTGTGCTTGTGCCACTCCACAAAAATCTTATTATTTTTACTGCACGCACCGTGTATATGTATAATTTTTGCGCTTGGTACAAACATTACTTTCCACTGTTTCTTCCTGAATCTCATGCACCAATCAATGTCTTCACAATGAAGAAAGTATCCTTCATCCCAAAGGCCTATTTCTTCGACAGCTTTACGTTTCACCATAATGCATGCACCTGATAGGGCCTCTACTTCGATTTGTTGTTTTGGTAGCGGTTGCTTACATAGATTAAAATCGCAAAAAAGTCTTGGCCATCTTTGTGAGAATCTTGCTAAACCAAAAGCTCTTACAAATGAACGCCACGGTGTAGGAACAGCTCGTCTACCACCAGCTTGTTCAGACCCATCTACATTCAGCAACATCCCGCCGACCATGCCAACTGATTTATCAGACGTTAGCACTTGATACAAAAGCTCTATAACATTAGGCTCAATAAGGCAGTCAGGGTTTAAGAAAAGAACTGCATCTCCTTTTGTTTCTAGCATACCAACATTACATGCTGCAGCAAAACCAATATTTTTTGAATTTTTAATGATGCGTATGTTTTGTATTCCAGATAATTGTTGCTCACAAAGGCCAAGACTTGAGTCACTGGAGTTGTTATCTACAATAATAATCAGATTCGGAATATTTTTAATTATTTTTTTTACGCACTCTAAAAGGATATCACCGGCATTGTAATTAACAATAACCACATCAACGTCATTTTCTTTTATATTAGACAAGATATTTTCGTTAAAAGATAAATTTCACAACTCACAATCAATAGCCATCTTAATGACTTTCTTTAGATCCTTCATGTCTATACTATAACTTCGATGCATGAGATGGTAACCTGAAATCTCCTGACGACCTAACACATAGAATAATTTATGTCCAAGAATTTGCGCTAAATTCGAATAATAATGATATTTAGCATCTTGATAAAATGGTGCAAGTGCAATAACTAAACACTCTTTTTTTGCTAGGATCATATTGGCAAGTGCCGCGCCAATAGGCGCGACAATTATACTAGCAGACCCGCAAACTTCTACCTGTTCACTAAATGAAAGGGATGACCCATTAATTATCATGAAGTTTATCGATTGCAAATAATTAATAATCTCAGATTCATTCTCAACGCGCCTGAGGTTATTATTGCCGCTATTCCTGGTTAGATACACTTTGCCTTCGCTACGATTATTTAAACTAAATACTTCTTGAATGTGCGATGAAAACTCCCTGAATACTTCTTTAGAAAATGAGTTCACCGTATCAGAGGTTCTACGTATTATGATGCCATCAGGAATATACGGCTCATAACTAGGTTGAGATATAATGACAGCATTTCTGATTCTAACCTTTTCCCATTTTTTAACTGCTATAATATCCCTATTTGTTTTATTCAGAACATGTATTGATTCATACATATTATCTGGAAGATCAGCATCTACAAATACTGGATAATCGTCAAAGGCTGTGTATTTATTTAGAATATAGAGCTTTGGTAAAATCTCAGTCATCCAATGTGCGTAGTTAAATGCATTTTGACCAACCATAGACACTCCTAGGTCGTACTCATCTAATTTTTCAACAGCAGTTGACTTCATTTCTCCTTTTTTTCGATTTATTGTAACAAGACCAAGATACTCCGCAGAATATGTATCCTTATCGAAATCACATTGTTCTGGCAGCACAACTTTTTTATCAAGAAACACAAAGAAAGAACCACCTAAAATCGACACATTATTTAATAGCTTGACGGAAATCTCAGCTGCTGAAACATCAAAAGATGAATCTGTATTATCTAGATTATAATTAACTTTGTTGGTAAATTTAGGACTGTCAGTTTTATAATCTCTTGAACGCAAAATAACCTTACTAAATAGACACTCCTCAAGAGACAATGATTTAAACTTGACTAATTGGTATCTTTTGTAATCTGAGTTAAATATATTTGATGTGCTTTTAATGTGACGCAATAACCTCATTAGCAGTACAAAAGCATACCTAGCTACACGAAATACAACAAAACGTGATAGAAAACCCCTATATATATGTAAAATGATACCAGCCATTTTTTCACTGAAATCTAATTACATAACTCATTCAAGGCAGACTCAAGATAAGTAGTATTGATATTATAATTTCTATGCATCGGGTTCTCGTGTGACTTTGTATCTTGGGATCCAAGAACATATCTTATGTTGTGCCCCATACTCTCAGCCATATTTGTAAAATATGAATAGTTTGCACCATCATAATATGCTGCCAGTCCAAGTATATTTATCTCGCCCTTAGAAAATATAATGTTTGCAATAGCAGCACCAAGAGGTGCAGCTACGAATTTAATATTTTTAAAAAGAGAAAATTGTTCAGGAAAGGATAATGTAGTTATATCAATTATTTCAAAATCGAAACGCTTAAATACTTCAATAACTTCATCTTCATTGATAATGTGCCTTAAATTATACTGAATTGATTCCTTAAATACTGCTTTACGAGTCAAATATACTTTTTTTACACCACTGTATGGAGTATTTATATTTCCAAATAATTTCTGGGAGTAAAATGACACAGCTTTAAGTGCATTTTTATTAAACGTATACACATCTTTCGATATGCTTACGTCACTTTTATTGTCATAATTAACACGAAATTCTTGCGGGGAGGTGCTTGGCAGAGAAACTAAAATCAAATTTTCGACATACGCTTTTTTCCAAACATCAAGATATATAATCTTTCTATTGTTAACGTTAAACAACCTAAGAATATTCTGTATGGGCTCACCTATCCAACCGTCAATAATTATTGGCAACTCCGAATATTCCTCGTGTGAGTCTATTATTATCAGCCTCGGTAGAACTTCAGTAATAAAGTGTGCATAATTACCTGAGCCACCACCTAATAATGACACAGCCTTAGGTATTTCTATGCATGGAATAGACTCTAAAACATAAGCATACTTGTATGAATAGTCGTATTTTATTCGTCCGAACTGCTCAAGTGTACACAACTCAATATGTGGATCAAAATTATTTGGATGGATTAAATAATTATCACTGAATAGAAAATCTGTTCTTGCCAAAACATTGATATTATCAATTATATAAATACAAACTTCAGGTGTTACAATAAAATAAGGTGTTCTATCAGGCTTATATGCCTTATCTTTATAGAAAACCAACTCTGGAATATGTATTCTCTCTCCCTCAAATATTCTCTTGGATTTACAGCTATTACCAGCACAGTAATCAGTCAAGGATATTAACCCATATTTTTTTTTCTTTTTTAAATTAGATTCGATTTTTATCAGTTTAAAAAGAATGCGTACAACTCTATGCTCAAGATTAGCTTTCTTTACTAATCTTTTTGCATATTTTTTATAGATAATCCTTAAAGGATTATTCTTGTTCTCTGCTATTTCTTTAAACATTTTTCGAGATTTGAGAATATATGGAAGGTAAATACTCGTTCACTTTTCACGTATGATACACCATTTAAAATACCACATAGGCCCCAACCAAAAACAAGAAATAGTAGACAATATTCAAACATGTACTACTTTGGGTTATAATCTTCTTTTCCTTATTTCACCTAGTATTTATGTCAACAAGATGAAATTCTTGATATGAGAAAGTTTGTTATCTTATATCTATCATCATTGGTCAGTGGTATATACGGATGTCTTTCAACCCCGTAAATATATGGATATCTACTTTTAAATAATGTATTACTCTGTAAGAATCTTGAAGATAGTTTTTTTTCAATAGGTGCGTATCGATCACAAATATTACATATTAACTTATCGCTTAAAGTCTCTATTACCCAGCGGTCATCACCGCAAATAAATGACATCAACCAATCAATTTCCTCTGAGCTATAGTTGTTACTTCTACTGGTTACTTTTAGATAATTCACAATATCACAGTATTTTCTCGTTACTGAAATATTTCTTTCTTCTTTATTAACTTCAATAAATTCATCAGACTTACTGATATTAAATATTGATAAAAAATCTTTGACTACATCAAATCCTTCTATTCCCTCATATGGCCGTATAATAATGCTTTCGTCTCCAAAGAGAGAAGCATAGTCAAATAAGCGGCTAAGATTCAGTTCATAGCGATTATTTTGGAGAAAGGCCTCAATTGGCTTAATATTAATTTTTAGATTATATAACTTGAAATGCTCAGCCCAAAGAGAGGATAAATACTCAGCGGAATTTCTAATATATACTACTATTTTGATAATATAATTGTTTTTTGATAGATACTCAAAAAAATCATACCCTCCTTCAAAAAACAAAATCTCTTCGGAAAGTACAATATCATTACATTCGCTTTTATATGATAACTCTATAAACTCCTTTACAAGTGCTAGATCATTAAATATCTTTCCATTTACTTCTTTTCTATTCGGAATATTATCAATGCTTGGATATAACAAACCATATTTCTTTTTTAAAAACTCATAATTTTTACTCATAAATAACTGAATAGAACTTGAGCCCGTTTTTGGTGCGCCAATATGTATGTATAAGTTCTTCATCCTGTGGCCAACTATAATGTTCATTTGACTGATGAATATAGTATTCCAAAATATAATAAGCCATCAAACATGACTTTACTGTTTTTACCACATAATTCAAATACTTAAATAATCTCAAATAGCTTAATTCTTCGTTTATAACTTAACAGCAGCTAAAGTAGATTAATGTTTGAAAAAGTGGCTAAGCTTATTAGATGTCCTTAAGTGGAATAAAATAATACTACGCTGATTCAACTCGCCAATGCAACCGGCTGGTTTTTACCGAAAAACACCCGATTCAATGTCTTCTTTCCAAAACATTTTCTCGGACGATTATTTAGCTTGTCCATCACCATTTGAATGTCATCCTCTGTATTCGTAGCGAAGTCATGCCCTTTCGGAAAGTGCTGCCTGATGAAGCCATTGGTATTCTCACTAACGCCGCGCTTCTATGAAAAGTAGTGATACACGAAATTGAATTCAGTACTAAACGCCTCAGCGATTTCTTCATGTCTGGTAAACTTCTTACCGTTATCAGAAGTGGCGTTATGGATATACTCGCCAGTGGCTTGAGCAATACGATAATGGCATCTTTTGACTACATCGGCCCCTTGGTCTCTACTTTGGCAATGATGGTGTCTAGTTCCCAATCCCCGATGCGCTGACGACGCTCTACAACTACGGGGCATTCATCGATAGGGCGTCTGTTCTGTATCTGCTCACTGCTCTCATAGCTGGCGTAGCGCCTCTTTCGTTGCTTCTGACAGCGTAGATGTCAGTGTAATGGCCACCACGACGATTGTCCTGGTGGATGTACAGGTAGATCCATTCATTACAGATCGAGAGTCGCCCCGTCTTTTTCAACCAGAGGCCTATTTGCTCGGGGCTATACTCCTCACGCAGGAGGCGCACAACCAGATACCTGCCCTCTAGCTCGATTATTAGTTTGACCTTTTCCTGACGTAGAGTAATCGCCAACTGGTCCTGCTTGGGGTGGTAGCCTTTCAGGGTGCAATTGCGGCTTAGCTCCCGGCCAATCGTGGATTTATTGACTCCCACTATTTCGGCCGTCTTTGTCTGGTCATGACCGGCTTCGACAGAGCTTAACTGTTGTCGCTTCTCTTGTGTAAGCTTTGCGTGCGCACTCAAAGTGCAATATCTTCCTGCCGGAAAGGTAGGTTATGATAGTATCGTAGCTTGCCCTCCATTCTGATTCAGTGATTGCACTTACAGGTTGTAATTCAAACTATTTTTATTCTTTGATATATAAATATATTTTTATAATCATAAACATAAGCTTACAAAGCTACGCTACATACCTATTGATTGTGTCAATAACTAAACCTATCTTTTGTGAATCAATATTTGGACCAATCGGCAAACTTAATATCTCATTTGCTAAATTTTCTGTTAAGTTTAGTTCGCATTCATACTGCCCTGTGTATGTGTCTTGTTTATGAGGCGGGACAGGATAATGAATCATTGTTTCAATTCCGTTTTTTCGCAAATAGTTTACTAAGTCATCTCTTTTTGTTGTTCGTATGACATACAAATGCCAGACTGGATCGGCCCAGTCTGGTACATATGGTAACTGTATCGATTGTTGTTTAATGTTATTTGAATATAACGAAGCGATATTCTTCCTTTCTTCATTCCATTCAGTAAGATAGCTCAGCTTTATACGTAGAAATGCTGCCTGAATTTCATCTAGTCGTGAATTGTAACCAATCAATTCATGACTATACTTCTCAGTAGAACCGTAGTTTCTTAATTTGCGAACTTTTTCAGCAATATCTTTTTGATTTGTAAGAATCGCCCCACCATCACCAAGGCCACCAAGGTTTTTTCCTGGATAAAAACTTGTCGCAGCGGCATCTGAAATTCCACAAATCATTTTATTCTTATATCTTGCACCCTGAGCCTGAGCAGCATCTTCTATAACTATTAAATTGTATTTTTTAGCTAATGCATTGATCCTGTCCATATCAGATGGCTGGCCATATAAATGTACAGCAATAATCGCTTTCGTTTTACATGTAATACGCTCTTCAATTTTAGAACTGTCTATATTGTATGTTCTGCGATCTGGATCTACAGGAACAGGAATAGCGCCCACATGAGAGACTGCAAACCACGTGGCAATAAAGGTGTTTGAAGGAACTATTACTTCATCACCTGGACCGACACCATAGGCTGCCAACAGTAATTTTATCGCATCTAGGCCGTTACCTACGCCAATACAGTACTTAACACTATTGAACTCTGAAAATTCTGCCTCAAAGGCTTCTAATTCTTGGCCCAAGATAAACCAGCCTGACTTTATTACTCGTGTACACGCTTCTATTAATTCCTCTTTTACAATTTCGGTTTGTGACGCCAAATCTAGGAATGGTATTTTCATGAAGAAGTACCACGGACATAATTTAAAAATGTTGGATAATCTCTTATATAATCGTCTTCGTCATAAAACTCTGATACTAACACGAGACATACTGCACCAGATGAAAAATTATTCAAATCTCTCCACATCTTGGGAGGTATATATAACCCATTATAAGATCTATTTAGATGGTATTTATTTTTTCGAATTCCATCGTCTAAAGTCACATCAAAACTTCCTGACATTGCAATCATCAACTGATGCAATCGTTTATGTCCGTGTCCTGCACGAGAAGCTCCACCAGGTACATCGTATAGGTAGTAGACTCTCTTTATTTCAAACGGAATATGGCGCGAAGATTCTATAAATGATAAATTACCTCTGTTATCATTAATTCTTGGCAATTCTATATATTTTACATCTGATATTGTCATGTCTCATTATTCACTTGAGTAGTTAATCAATTTTGCTCAACTCTAGCTAACTCGAAGGCATAAAGAACATAACTGTTTCATAAATTGTTTCAGTATAATGCCTTAGGTATATTCTATAGTCACTTCTGATTTTTAAGATTGCTTCTGGCAAACGCCAAAAATCCCCTGGTTTATGATAGACACAGATCGCTAACCGAGGATGACATTCAAAAATAATCCTTTTTGAACCCTCTATAGCTGCCATTTCAGCGCCCTCGATATCCATCTTGATAAACGTAGGTTTTACACTACCATCTAAAATATCATCCAACCTATCGACTTCTATCACGATCTCTCCACTAGAGGAAACGGCTGATCCAGAACCTTGTTGGGTAAATCTTAATTTAGCCTTTTCGTCAGACAGACCTTTATTTAATATAGATACATCTCTGAAATATTTTAAATTCTGACAACAAACCTTATAATTATCTCTATCTGGTTCTAATACATATATGCCTTGATAATCAGGACACCTATCAACAAATTGTTTGACATTAAATCCGTCATACCCCCCAACATCAATGTAGGTTTCATTCGCTTTATTCAACTTTAATAATTCTTCAAAATACTGCTCTTTCTCTCTGCTCTCAAAACCCTTCAAATGCTCTATATCGTTGTCATATCTAAAACTAACTAACTTTTTAAATATTATTTTTGACTCATCATCTTCGAGTTTCTCATAGATCCAATGGTATTCTCTTTCATGTTTTTTAAATTCTTTACAAAAACCCTTGTTAAATATTACTGAAGGAAGATCAATGCCTGAATATTTTCTGAAGGAAAAATAATCTAGATTTTGAATGTCTAATTTATTTAAAGCAGAAGACGCTGTAAGCGTCTTTCCCCCAACAGCATTTATAACCAATGCATTTTTAGATAAATCCTTTGTCTTTAGTATAGGGCACCCTTGAAAAAGCTTCTCTGTCGTGAAGTCATCTATAACCCCATCAATGTTTAGTTTAGAAATAACGTTCTCAGAATATACGTTTCTCCCCATTACATATTTTTTGTATCTATTTCTTTCTAGAAATTTTCTACAAAAGTCTAGGGCCTTATTCTTCTTTTCTTCTGGGTTTCCATTTTTTAATAATAATGAACTCATTGAACTTCGACCCAATCCATTGTTTTAACCGAATCTGAAATAGCCTCAAGAAACACTATTCCATTCAATGCCTCATCTATACCAAAAACATACGAGTTACTTGGTTTTTTCCCACTCAAATAATTACTTAGCTGATCGGCAATATCAACATAGTAATTAGCAAACGCTTCTACAAAACCTGCGGGGTGCCCAGCTTTAAAACGTGTATATCTTTCCATATTGGCAATTTCTATATCCGGGCTTGCACGGTCAACTGTATATCTATTGCCAAAACAATCTGAAAAATAAAGAATCTCAGGGTCTGTCTGTAACCATTCAGCGCCTCCCTTACTTCCGAACACTCTAACTCTTAAACCATTTCTATAGCCAATTGCAGTCTTTCCATACCAAATGTTAGCACTGATGCCATCTTCATATTCAGCGATGCAATTAATACTGTCAGTAATCTGGTTATAGTTTCCATACGATCCACTTAACGATGCTACTCTCAATGGTCGTTTCCTGACTAAAAAAGAAACAACATTATGAATGTGAATACCTAGGTCAAGCGAAACAGTAGGCACGTATTCATCTTTTAAACGCCAATTTTGTGGGACAATTGGCTTACCTGTTTTGTCCAACCTAGAAAAACCCTCTTGTGGCATTTCAATATTAATTTGCTGAACATCACCAAGACGACCTGTTTCGATAATATACTTCAGCTCTCTCAACATAGGATAACCTGTATAATTATACGTTACCGCCAAAAAACCAGAACATTTATCTAATTGGTTTTTAACAGCAAGTGCATCTTCACTAGATGCCACAAGAGCTTTCTCACATATCACTGGTATTCCTGCTGACACTGCTCTAATAACTTGATCTTTATGCTGATCAGTTGGTGTTAAAATAACTAAAGCATCTATTTTACTATTTTCTGACTTAATTAAATTATCGATGTTTAAATATGTTCTTTCACTCTCAATGTGATAATGAGTTGCTGTTTTTATATTGCTTTCATTATTTAGGCTAAAACAACCTGTAACGACCTCGAACAAATCATCCATTTCAACAGCAATTTTGTGCGCTCTCCCAACCGCAGAGTCATAACCACCCCCTAAAAACCCGACTTTAAATAATTTCTCAGTTCTTAAATAACTATTACTATTCACACTCTTGAACCTCATAAGATTTAGTAGTCACGCATTCAGCAAGGTTAGGAGTAATAGCCTTCATTGATTCCTGATTCTCATAATCGATAAATAGTATGCCGATTTTGTCAAAAGGTGCTTTTCCAACATACTCACCACTATTCTTCAATGGCATGAAGTCTATTCGTTTTGATGGAACCTTGTATTTAATGGAAAAATACTTTGTCTCTTCTAAAAGTGATATCGTGTGCCTACCAGAATAATTAACTTCTTTGTCCGCCTTATAACTTTCTATAGGCAAATTTATAAATGGGCGTAAGTACATATCCGTATAATTGTATCCTGTAGCTCTATTTATTAACTCTCCATATAAATCCCCTGGGCATCGCCTCATACATTCAACAATCCAGACATCCTTACCATCTGTCATAAACTGAGTGTGAAGCAACCCATCAACCAACTCAAGGCTTTCGATTAAGCTTGAAATCTTGATTCTTACTTTTTCAATAATGCTTTTTTGTAAGATAGAAGGGCAATTTGAACAGTTCACTTGATAAGGATATACAGTACAGTATTCATCTACAACGAATTCACTTACTATTTTATTTCCACGAATAAAAACTGAATAGCTGTGCAGGCTGCCATCAATAAACTCCTCTATAACAACTTCTCCTATTCTAGAAGCCAAACGCGCTTGGTCAATTGCAGCTTGGAGCTTCTCTGACTGGTAAACCTTAACAACACCAATACCACTAAAGCTGTCAACCGGTTTGACAAGCAATGGAAACTTACAATTTTGAACTGTGTATTTTATGTCTTTTTCAAAATTGATTTGTTTAGGCGCATTAAACAAACCATCTTCAGATAATCTCCTGAAGCTATCTTTAACATGAAGCTTTACAGCAGTGTCTATATTGTCAAATCCAGGATATCCTAACTCCTCTGCTACACTTACACATGACATATATGAGTAGTCATTACACGCAGGAACAATGAAATCGAATTTTTTGTCTCTTACTAAATCGAGTAAATTACTCTCTTTAGAGTAATCAAAATAACATGACTCATCTGAATATTGATGGCACGGATCACTTTTGCTATTACCAACAACACTTACCTTAAACCCCCTTTTTTTTAAATTAAAAAAAAGCGGCGCAGCACTAAAGCTACTACCAACAAGCAGTACATTCTTCATTTAAAATCTTTATAAATAGTGAATACTTCATTGACATCGCCAAAGTATTTCAAATTACCACGGTCCAATAACAATGCCTTATTGCAAAAATTCCTAATTGTTTCCTCATTGTGAGATGCCAAGACGAGAATTTTACTCCTCTCTATAAACTCATTGAGACGCTTACTAGCTTTTGCCAGAAAAGACGCATCACCTGTTCCAATCACTTCATCCATAAGCAAAATATCTGCATCCATCGAACTAACTGTTGCAAAAATGAGTCTTGTCATCATACCAGACGAATATATCCTTACCGGCATATCAATAAATTTGCCTAGTTCGGTAAAGTCAATTATTTCCGGCATTTTTTTATTTATTTCGTCTCTCTTCATGCCCAACAAGAGACCTCTGCTAATAATGTTCTCAACACCTGTTGCTTCTGGCTCAATACCTATGGATAGATTCAACGTCGATACTACATTGTTACTAATTACAATATTACCCGAAGTGGGCTGATATATTCCTGCCAAAATCTTAAGTAGGGTAGATTTTCCTGCACCATTATGTCCTACTAAACCCAACCTATCTCCATCATTCAACGAAAAACTTATATTTTGTAAAGCACAAACTTCTGGCATATCACCAGGAGTGATAAACCCTCCTGTTGCCGCACTCAATACCCTATTTTTCAGTGACCTACCAGCCATACCGACCAGGGGATAATTTAAACATATGTTATTAAGGTCAACTCGCTTCATAATCAAACCCAAAAAGTAATCCTGCCGGCCCTCGATTGAAATACCAATTTTGCAAATATAGCATTAAACAAAAGCAATGTTATAACTACCAACCAGGACTCAATTTTCGGCAACTCCCCTAATAACGGTGATCTCAATATATCTATAAAATAAGAAAACGGATTTAAAACTAATATCAAGCTATCTTCAGAAACCAATCTTTGATGCCATATTATGGGTGTAACAAAGAAAAATAGCTGGACTACACTCTGTGACATCTGGCTAATATCTCTGAACCTCGCACCTAAAATACTCAAAACAACCCCAATAAAAAAAAGATTGATGACAACCAGTATCAAAGCGGGTAACGCCAATAATACAACCAAGCCTGGATTGATACCAAAATACGCGTATATAACAAAAACAATCAAAAAATTATGGAAAAATATTATTGCGTGTCTTGCAAGCACTCTTAACAGAATTATCAATGGATTGATTTTTATCTCCTTCAAATATACTGAATTATCAACATATGCATTGGGAAATTCATTAAGTGATCCTGAAATAAAGTTCCACAGTACAATTCCAATTGAGACATATGGGAGATATTCCTCAGTTTTTGCATTAAATATCTCGCTATAAATAACGCCTAGTGACAGGCAGAATACCGCCATGCTCAGAGTTATCCAAAATGGGCCTATTTTAGAAAGGCGATACCTTAGCCTTATATCCTGCCAAGCAAGATATAACCAAATCTCGTATGATGCTAACGCAGATATAAAAGAATTATAGGCATTCACTGGAAAACCCCTGCTCTTCTGAACATCAGAATATTCTGAATCATAATATGATTGAAATCATGTCTGCATTAACGGCCTGTCGATTGTTCGATTTAGCTAAAAGAATATAGAAAAAAGAGATTGCCATTAAATTACTCAGTATTAAACAAACTTCAGCTAGATAAGCAAACACCTCAACATTAGTTAAATAATGAAATTTGACTGCACTCTTCTTTCTGAATTGAAGCCGCACACCACCAAAAATGTAATTACATTGCATCAAAACCACTCCTTGCTTATTTTATAAGAATCCATATTACATACACTAAATACTTTGTTCTACAGTGCTCTAATAATAAAAAACTATGCGCTACGTGAACTTTAAAGGGAAATTGAAATTGAGGTTTATATTCACCCTCCAAGAGGGTTATTGTTATACAATCATAAAGCCTACAATATGTTCCTGCCGTCATAGATCTGGAAACCAGAAATGGTTACAGGCTAGTGCATCTTAATTCTATATCTACTTACAATGACCCCATTTAGTACAAACACAATTCATCTAAACAAAGACCCAGACTATTTTGCCAAACAGGCAATCTAATTCCATAATCACGTAGAAGCTTATCTCCATTCAGGAGTGAGTTTTTGGGCCGCTTGGCAGCGAGCGTGCACTCTTGAGACAAAATGGGCTTAATTGAAAATGCAGACTTTAGTTTAAGAATTTCTTTTTCTTTTGCTGCCGTAAGTATACTTTCTGCAAATCCAAACCACGTTGTTTCCCCGGTATCGGTTGCGTTGTACACTCCTGAAGGTGCCTCCAGTATTCCCTCTGAATGCTGCCAAATACGCTTCGCAAGCATTAGTGTTGATACTTCGGCCAGATTTCTAGCAAATGTAGGAGCTCCATATGCATCATTGACTATATCGACCTCATCTCCTTCTTTTGACAGACGTAAAATGGTTTTTAAAAAATTGTTGCCCCGGCACGAATAAACCCAAGTAGTGCGTAAAATATGGTAATCACATTCTACTTGTTTGATGGCCAATTCACCCGCAAGCTTACTTCTGCCATATGCATTGATGGGATTTGGAATGTCTTCCTCGGTGTATGGTTCTGCCTTCTTCCCATCAAAAACATAATCCGTGGAATAATGAAGTAAAAATATATTATTTTTTTTTGCCTCTTCTGCCATCACTCCAACAGAAATCCCATTGATTGTCGTTGCCAGCTCCTCCTCATCTTCGGCCTTGTCGACTGCCGTATACGCTCCCGCATTAATAATGGCATCTGGCTTGACAGAATCGATTATTCCAGGAATTAATTCAGGTTTTGAAAGATCACAACTTTGTCTGTTTAAAGAAAATACTTTACCCAGAGCTTGCAGACTCCTAGCAAGCTCCCACCCCAATTGACCATTAGAGCCAAACAATAATATCTTCACGAAAACATCTCAGCATCTTCCCATGATAAACCGTTTTTATCGACTTCCGACAACAATGGCTTGTCCTCAATGGGCCAATCGATACCGATATTTAAATCGTCCCAACGTATACATCTTTCATGCTTTGGCGAATAATAATCAGTTGTTTTATACAAAATGTCTGCGAAATCAGAAAGCGCTAGGAAGCCATGAGCAAAGCCTTCTGGAACCCAGATTTCTCTCTTGTTATCTTCACTTAACTCCGTTCCAAACCACTGTCCAAATGAACTGGAACTTTTTCTTAGATCAACGACTACGTCAAATATCGAACCTCTTAATACTCTTATAAGCTTTCCTTGAGTTTGTTTTATTTGATAATGAAGACCTCTCAATACGTTATTTGATGATCGAGAATGATTATCCTGAACAAAACTAACCTGCCTTCCCACTGCTTTATTAAATTTAAGTTGATTGAAGCTCTCCATGAAAAAACCACGATCATCTCCAAAAACCTCCGGCTCCAATAACAAAACATCGGATATTGGTGACCCTACAACATTCATCAAGCATACCCACTCTTCAGAATATTCATTAGATATTTACCATAACCATTCTTTATCAACGGCAATGCTAAGGTTTCCAATTGAACGTCATCAATATAGCCTTTTCTCCATGCGATCTCTTCCGGACAACTCATTTTCAACCCCTGACGTCGCTCAAGAACCTCTACAAAATGCGCCGCCTGCAGAAGTGAATCGTGAGTTCCTGTATCTAACCAAGCAAAACCACGTCCCATCACGTTGACATTTAGCTTCCCAGCATCAAGATAGGTTTGATTTACTGTCGTTATTTCTAACTCCCCTCTCGCAGACGGCTTAATGGATTCAGTAACACTCACCACATCATTGTCGTAGAAATACAAACCCGTAACGGCAAAATTAGATTTAGGCGCTTCCGGTTTCTCTTCTACGCTAATGGCCTTTCCTTCAGCATCGAATTCAACAACTCCATATCGCTCGGGATCCTGAACACGGTACGCAAACACTGTTCCACCAACAGATTTTGATGCCGCCTTACAAACCATCTCTTCAAAGCTATGCCCATAGAAGATGTTATCGCCTAAAATCAGGGCACATGGATCATTGGCAATGAACTGTTTTCCGATTATAAAAGCCTGTGCTAGCCCATCGGGTGATGGCTGAACTGCATAAGAAAGGTTCAAACCCCACTGCTCTCCTGTCCCGAATAGCTGCTCAAATCTTGGCGTGTCCTGTGGTGTCGAAATAACTAAGATATCTCTTATGCCCGCCAGCATGAGCGTTGACAAAGGATAGTAGATCATGGGCTTGTCGTATACTGGCAGCAGCTGCTTCGAGATGGACTGTGTAATGGGATAAAGCCTGGTACCACTACCTCCTGCGAGTATTATCCCTTTCATGGTGCAGCCTCCGTGACCAGACCCAATCGCTCACGCTGGTAACTACCATCCAGCACATTTCTGCACCATTCGCCGTTAGACAGGTACCAATCGACGGTTTTCCTGATGCCAGACACAAAGGTTTCCTCCGGCACCCAGTCCAGATCCCACTTGATCTTACTGGAATCGATGGCATACCGCTGATCATGGCCAGGTCTATCTGCAACATAGGTAATCAACTGGTCATATCGGTTTATTCCTTTCGGATGGTCTGGACGCAGTTCATCGAGAATGCCACACAGGGTCAACACAACCTGCATATTCGTCTTCTCGTTATGGCCACCAATATTGTAGGTTTCACCTGGTGCCCCTTCGGTCACCACCTTATAGAGTGCGCGGGCATGGTCCTCGACATGAAGCCAGTCACGAATCTGGTCACCTTTGCCGTAAAGCGGCAGCGGCTTGCCTTCGAGGGCATTTAAGATAATGAGGGGGATCAATTTTTCCGGAAACTGGTAGGGCCCGTAGTTGTTCGAGCAGTTGGTCACAATTATCGGCAGTCCGTATGTCCTGTGCCATGCCCGGACAAGGTGGTCCGATGATGCCTTGCTGGATGAGTACGGAGAGCTGGGGTCGTAGTTGGATTCTTCAGTAAATAATCCCTCCGGACCCAGACTGCCATAGACCTCGTCCGTTGAGATATGGTGGAACCTGAAGGCGCCCTTTCTCTGTTCATCCAGGCCCAGCCAATACTTTCTGGCCGTCTCCAGTAGAACATAGGTGCCCACAATGTTCGTCTGGATGAAGTCAGCAGGGCCTGTGATAGAGCGATCCACATGGGATTCTGCCGCCAGATGCATCACGATATCCGGCCTGAACTGGCGAAAAATTGATTCAATGGCCGCCTGATCGATTATGTCAGTTTGGCAAAATGTATAGCGCTCATTCCCAGAAACACCATTGAGTGACTCGAGATTACCCGCATAGGTCAGCTTGTCTACATTCGCAACCCTATGATTTGTCTCTAAAATTAGGTGCCTAATTACAGCGGAACCGATAAAACCGGCTCCTCCGGTAACTAAAATATTGAGCGGCTTCAATGCCTTTTACCCCATTCGCTTTAGTGAAATTCGATACTGCTGATAGGAAAGCGAATTCTACAATGAATCACTGGCCCTAGGCCATGCATCATGTAGCTCAAAACTCATTTTTATGACCCCTACACAGAATTTTGCAATTTTCTGTTCGAAATTCCTTGCAGGGCCAACAAAACTTACCTAGATCAAGCAACTTTTTCACACACAATACCCTTGAATTCTTCTGCAGTTTCCATGCTATCCGAGACATTTCGAGCGTGGTGGAGTCATTTCGAAAAAAAACTGTTAGTCTCACGGGACATCCTTGGCCAATCAACAGGCCATCTCCATCAGGAGCATAATTGATGAACCTGATTATCATTTGTCCATGAATCAACCTCTGAATGATAATCCACCGGTCTGGATCATCATTCCAGCATTTAACGGGTCGATATATTTCTCTACTTCGGTCGACAATATCCTTAAGTGGGATTATCCCGATATCCAGCTTTTGGCTCTTAATTACGCCCCGAAAGAGGAAACGAGTCATATTCCCGAGTGCCCCACTAGGTAATTCTTCTGGGCAAGGCAACGCCTTCATTCGATAATATCTTCCGAAATTAACCGACGCACAGACATGTCTACCGAATAAATTCCGGGACATCATGAGCTCACTTGTTAATCAGTCCTGCAAATATCTTGGATTTAAAATGGCGGATCAGGTATTTTTCGGGATAAATTCACCATCTCAGCTCACGAGTTGAATCTGCTCTATGAAATCTATCCGAACACCGCAAGATCTCGCCATTAACGGAGCAACTCCGGCATTTGAAGAGCCATTGCATGTTGGCCGCCCAAACATCGGCAGCCGGGATTTATTTTTCAAATACACCGAGGAAATCTTTGATCGTCGCTGGCTAAGCAATAATGGTCCGGTGGTGCAAGCTTTCGAGCGCAGGATAGCCGATCACCATGACGTCAAGCACTGTATAGCCATGTGTAACGGGACAATAGCATTGGAGATAGCTATTCGATCATTGGGGCTTGAGGGAGAGGTGATCATCCCTTCATATACCTTTATAGCCACCGCACATGCTCTTCATTGGCAGGCCATTACGCCGGTTTTTGCTGATATCAATCCTGCCACCCATAGCCTCGACCCCGAAGCCGTGCGCTCCATGATCACACCAAATACCACCGGCATTATCGGCGTCCATCTCTGGGGACGCCCAGCGCCGATTAAAGCACTACAGACTATTGCCGACGAGCATGATCTCAAGCTGATGTTTGATGCTGCCCATGCTTTTGGTTGTTCATATAAGGGCCGGATGATCGGGGGCTTTGGGGCCTGTGAGGTACTTAGTTTTCATGCCACCAAATTCTTCAATACCTTCGAGGGGGGTGCAATCCTTACCAACAATGACGAGCTTGCTGAAACTATGCGCTTGATGCGTAACTTTGGGTTCTCGGGAATGGATAAAGTGATTCACCCGGGCACTAATGGCAAGATGTCAGAAATTGCTGCAGCAATGGGCATGGTTAACTTGGATGCCATCGATAATGTAGTTGAAGTTAACCAGCGCAATTATCAGGTCTATCACGAAATGTTATCTGGCCTGCCTGGTATCAGTCTGCTGAACTATCAGGAAGCCGAAAGTAACAATTATCAATATGTGGTGATGGAGGTCAGCGATGGATCCCCGGTATCCCGGGATCTGATAATTAAAGCACTACATGCTGAAAATATTTTAGCGAGAAAATACTTCTGGCCAGGTTGCCATAACATGAAACCATATAGCGAACTATATCCCCAAGCTGACCTGATGTTGTTAAATACCATGAAAGTGGCAGATCGAGTTATTGTGCTGCCGACAGGGACGACGATAGATGTGGAGGCAGTTAGAACAATTACACAGGTAATTCGAGCGCTATTGGTAATAAAGCAATGAAGCTTGCAATAATGCAGCCGTATTTTTTCCCTTATATTGGATATTTTCAAGTGATTCAAGCTGTGGATACTTTTGTTGTATACGACGATGTGAATTTCATAAAAGGTGGTTGGATTAATCGAAACTTTATTCTTTCTCAGGGAAAAAGAAGTCGAATTACACTTCAACTACAGGGTGCCAGTCCAAATTTATTGATTAATCAGATTAAGCTTGGTTCTAATAGAATTAAATTATTAAAGACTATCCAACAGAGCTATTCCAAAGCAACTTTTTTTTCTTATGTGTACCCAATAATTGAAGAAATCCTGCTTTATGAGGAAGATAATTTATCAAAATTTATTGATTTCGGCCTCAGAAGGATATGCAATTATTTAGGTTTATCACCCAAGTGGTATATATCTTCTGACCTTAAGAAGGATTCAAAACTCTATGGCCAAAATAAGGTTCTGTCTATATGCACAGAATTAGGTGGAAGCCACTACATCAATGCCTCAGGAGGACGAAGCCTTTATGATAAATTGGCTTTTTCTAATCAGGGTGTCCAGCTTTCTTTTATTGCTTCAAAGGACATTGAGTACCCACAATTTGGTGGCCTATTTGAGCCCAACCTTTCCATCATTGATGTTCTGATGTTCAACGATCAAGAGCAATGTTCGAGATTGCTGAAGAGTTTCGATCTTGATTAATTCTGATTCTTCGCTCATCCCAATAGGCGGTTACTTTGAGCTTGATCTTCCTTATTTTGATGTTACTTATCATAGGACTGCATATCGATATCAATCCGCCAGAGCTGCTTTTTGCGCTATTCTAAGATCACAAAGACCAAAAAAAGTATGGGTACCTAAGTATATTTGCAACGCAATGTTGCTGCCTTTAAAGCAAGAGGGTATCGAGTATGGATGGTATGACCTGGACGAAGGTTTAAATATAGAAAGTAACCTCAATCCTAAAGAAAATGAATGGATTCTTTACGTGAATTACTTTGGTATCTGTGAGAGAAATGTCAAGCGAATTCTCACAATATTCCCAGCTTGTCAGGTTATATTAGATTATTCTCAGGCCTACTTTTCTCCTCCAATTAAAGAAGCATTAGCTACGATTTATTCTCCAAGGAAATTCTTTGGGGTACCTGATGGTGGACTCCTATTTACAGGCTCTTCTATTACTCTTCCTGATGAACATGACGAGAATTCCATAGGACGAATGTTACACTTACTTAAACGCCTGAGTGAGGAGCCTGAAGTTGGTTACAGTGACTATCAGACGTCTGAGACGTCGCTAGAGATTTGTTCTCCACTGAAAATGTCTAAGCTAACTGAAAGACTGCTTAGGACAATAGATTATGATCGTAATAGGAAAAAACGAAATAATAATTTTCTTTTTTTACATGAACATTTGAAAGATACTAATTTGTTTAGTTTGGACAATTTCAAACATCAATCACCATTGTGTTATCCCTATTTAACTAACAATACAAAACTTAGAGAGCACTTAATAAGCAAAAGGATATTTTTACCTATTTATTGGAGTGATGCCATCGAACGCCTTGATCCAAACTGGGGCAATATGATGGTAGAAAGACTGTTGCCAATTCCTATCGATCATCGTTATGGTAAGTTTGAAATGGAGCATATTGTGAGATTGATTTTTGAGTGTACATGATGAGTTCCAAAAATATAGATACGAATACTGATGGTAGAACAAAGGAATTTTCAAGAAATGAATTGCTTGAAAGGCTGCTGAAAGATGTGAATGATAACCTTTGGGATTCAGAGGAACGTCTCCTTTCAGGTTATTCAGGAAGCATGAAAATGCCATTAATTTTTATAATGGGGCCTATGCGAAGCGGAACAACTTTGTTTATGCAATGGCTTGCTAATACGGGGCTCGTTTCTTATCCAACTAATTTATTATCACGGTTTTACCAAGCACCAATTATAGGCTCAAAAATTCAGCAATTATTAACAGATTCTAGGTTTAGTTTTCGTAATGAATTAGGGGAGTTTATTCAACAATCTGAATATAGGTCTGAGAATGGGAAAACCAGGGGTGTGCTTGCGCCTAATGAGTTCTGGTATTTCTGGCGCCGCTTCCTCGCTGAACCATCGCGCGACGTCTGGACAAATGAAGAATTGCGTCTGACCATGGATATAAAAACTATGAAAGCAGAAATCATCGGAATAATGGACGTGTTTCAAAATCCATTTGCAGCTAAAGGCATGCTGTTTAACTACAACATACCGTTCTTAGATTCTATATTCGACAAGATTCTTTTTATACAAATAAAGCGCGATATACTGACCAATATTTCATCAGTATTAGATACGAGAAAACGTCAGTTTGGTAGTGAAAGCAACTGGTATTCTTTTAAGATTCCGGAGTATTCATTTTTAAAAAGACTTGATCCGATAACGCAAACAGCAGGGCAAATATATTATATTAATGAGGCGGTAAAAAAAGGTCTAGAAAAGGTGGATGATAAGAGGAAGATGGTAGTTCAGTATGAGGATTTTTGCCTTAAACCACGACAGTTTTTCGATGATTTAGTCATGAAGCTTGAGCTTGATCGAAACAACTACATTTATAGTGGGGAAGAGTGCTTTAAAAAATCCAGGGAGAATGATGTGCCAAATAGGCAAATTATTGAAAAGGCCATTTCCCAGTATCAATAGATTTAATGATAAATATCTTACGATTACTTCAGATATGAAAATTATTCCATCTTGTCTTATTCATGATAATTGAAAGATGAAAAGTAGCCGGTCATTAAAGTGGAACACAATTGCAAATTTCTTTGGGATTGGCTACACAACTGTTACTGGCATTGTGATCTTCCCTTTGTATCTACAGTACCTTGGCCCGGAGGCCTTTGGGTTGGTTGGGTTTTTCACAATCTTACAGGCATGGATGCAATTGCTGGATATGGGGATGTCACCACTACTTTCCCGCCAAGCAGCATATTCAAGAGGGCATAAAGTTGACTTTTTTGAAATAAAAAAGCTGCTAAGAAGCTTAGAATTTATAGTTTTCACTCTCGCCCTGGTCATTTTTCTGAGCATTTCCGCAATCAGCGATTGGATTACAAATCATTGGCTAAATATTACATCACTTCCCAGGCATGACGTATCCATTTGCATCATGCTAATGGGTGCGATTATCGGATTACGCTTTTTCTCAACACTCTATAGAAGTGGCATCCAGGGCCTGGAAAATCAAGTACGATTGAACGTTGCCAATGTAATATTAGTCAGCTTAAAGTTTATTGGTGCATTATTACTCTTACAATTTATTACAAATGATTTTGTATATTTCTTTATTTATCAGCTAATCATTGGTGTTATTGAGTTAATCTGCATGGCCGCTATGTTTTATTCTTTAATGCCGTCATCTGAACGAGTTGGCCTTAACTTTTTTTGGAATACACTAAAGCCATTGATTCCTTTTGCAGCAGGGATAGCCTATACAGCTGGCATATGGGTGTTACTAACCCAACTGGATAAAATAATACTCTCGAGTATTTTACCATTATCGGAATATGGCTATTTCACATTGGTAGCAATTATTTCAGCGGGCATTTTAAGTGTTACTGGCCCAATCAGCCAAGCAATACTACCACGTATGACACACCTCCTGTCTCAGGGCAGAGAGCAGGATATGCTCGCGCTGTATAGGAATTCGACTCAGATCATGGCTGTAATCATGCTGCCCCTAACAGGAATTATTGCTCTGTTTTCTACAGAACTATTATTCGCCTGGTCAGGAGATAGAAGAGCAGCAGAATGGGCTGGACCAATACTTTTTTGGTTTGCTTTAGGTAATGGGATTTTTGCTATAAGTGCCTTCCAATACTATTTACAGTTTGCTTACGGTAAGTTGAAAATGCACGTGATCTACAATTCGATTACTGCAAGTATCCAAATCCCTCTAATTATTTATGTCGCATTTAAACATGGTGCTTTAGGTGTAGCCGTAACATGGTTTGCACTTAGATTACTTACCTTCATTATCTGGACACCTATTGTGCATAATAAATTTGCTCCAGGCATACATAGGCCGTGGTTTTTAAAGGATATTGCTCCAATTCTTATTTGTACAACAGTATTACTTTTGTTGGTTGATGGTTTGAATATAGACTTTGCCGGTCTAGATAGATTTGGGGTATTCCTTACCTTGGGTTGTACCGGCCTGATGATGTTGATGGTAAACATGTTGGTTTCTAATGCAAGCCGGAGACTTCTACTTTCCTCTTTCAATAAGATACGTAGTATGATGCCATAACTGACATGCAATTATTCAATAGTACATCCACCTTAATGAGATACTTCACGTTTCTCATACAAATCCTTTAACGAACTTTATGTTTCAAAATACCAAAATAGCGCAATAATATGTAAAGCTTTGGATCAGTAAACAACGCAACGAACAACTAACCTTCATTTATCTCTGTCACGCCAGTAATCAGCCCCTTTTAGGAGACAACTCTTTGGTAAAAAAAGTAGAATTTGACATAACAGCTTTCCGCGCTATGTCGTTGCCAACAGAGGAAGAGATAGTAGCTAGTTGGGAGACGGGCTACAAAAAGCCTGTTGTGAGCATTCTTTGTCTTACATTTAACCAAATAACATACCTTCAAGATGCACTTCGCGGCTTTCTGATACAAAAAACCACCTTTCCCTTTGAAGTGATCTTGCATGATGATGCATCAACTGATGGCACTAAAGAAATTGTTCAAGAATACTCATCTAGATATCCAGGAATAATTAAACCCATAATTCAGACCAATAATCAATACTCTCAAGGCAAGAAACCATCTCTAGTCAGCTTTCCCCATGCATCAGGAGACTATATTGCTCTATGTGAAGGTGATGACTTTTGGATTTCATCTAATAAACTTGAGATGCAAGTTGAGTTAGCATCTCAATATTTGGACTGTCACCTAATATGCCACAGTGCTTTATGCTTAGATCAATCTGGTGAGTATCGACATTACAAAACCAGAACATCCAAAAAAGTCTGGTTGATAGCTGATTTTATAGAGGCTGGTGGAGAAGCTACTCCAACTGCATCTCTTTTACTACACAGATCTGTATTTGAGGGATTACCACACTGGTTTCAAAGCGCGCCTGTTGGAGATTTCTTTCTTCAGGTGTTAGCGGCTTCGGCAGGTGGTAGAGCTTTATTCATTAATAAGCCTTTATCTGTATACCGCGTAAACTCTACTGGAAGCTGGAGCAAAAAATTAAAACCCATATATGATAAATTCTTTACCGATATGATCATCCACTTGGAGTTCCTTGATGATTATCTAGAAAATCAACACACATCATCATTTAGCTTAATCGAAAGTAAGGTAAGATATAGTTATGCAAGATACCTCTTGGCTGATTCGAGGTTCGGGGAAGCTCGCACACAAGCGCTGCTAAGCATAAAACAATCTAGAGTAATAATTTTGAAAAAGCTTTTTGTGTATGTATTGTCACATATGCGAGTAAAACTTTTTGTTTAGCAAAACAACTTAAAGGTTCATGCTTAGATTGTATAATATGAATTTAGGTAATAGGCGCATTTATCTGTAACAATCATGTTTTTCACATAATTAGATGAAAACAATTGCAATCTTAGGCGCCTCTGGATACATAGGTCGACACTTAGTCACCGAATTATTGCATCTCGAGGAATGTCGCATAAAAGTGCTTTCTAGAACGGGGAGCCTTGATTTTGATTGTGCTGACGCAAGAGACAGGTTGGTAATTTTCAAAGGAGACTTGTTAAGTCCAACATCACTTGATGGCTTCTTCGAAGCAAATTGCACTGTTGTTAATTTGGTATATCTCTGGAAGACAGATGAAGCGGGAAATCTATTTGCAACACATAATCTTTTAAACGCATGCACGGCAGCCCGTGTCAGGAGACTCATACATTGCAGCACAGCTGCTGTAGTGGGACGCGTATCAATTAATCTTATAACTGAAAATACTATCCCCAATCCAGTTACCGAATATGGCATCAACAAACTAAAAATTGAGGAAGCTGTTATCAACGCGGCTCGCAGAAACTTTGATGTTGTGATTTTGAGACCTACGGCAGTATTTGGTCCAGGAGGAGAGCCATTAAAAAAACTTGCCTCCGATCTAATGGCAGGAAATCGAAAAAGAAATTATCTAAAGTCTTCTCTTTTCGGAAAACGCCGAATGAACCTTGTACATATATCTAACGTTGTTGCTGCAATACTGTTTTTGATTGAATATAACAAAGATTTATTGGGTGAAATATTTATCGTTTCAGATGATGATAACCCAAACAATAATTTTATGGATATTGAGCATCGTTTAATGCAAGAGTTGCATATACCGAACTATCGCTTTCATTTTTCTATTCCACTTATAGTTTTAAAGTTTCTGTTGATATGTCTTGGTCGAAATAACGTAAATCCATACTCCAATTACGCGCCAGAAAAATTACTTGGATTGGGATTTCATCGACCTATGAATTTCGATTTAGGATTAAAACAATACGCAAGATGGTATCAAAAATTCCACAGCAAATAATTTCAGGTCTTTAGTTAATGCATATACTTAATATCAACTCATCTATTGATCTAAAATCTGGCGGTGGGACGGCAGAAAGAACTTTTCAAATGAGTCGCTTCATGGCAAAACATGGCGCGACTTGCACTGTATTGACACTAGATATTGGTCTCAGTAATTCAAGGGTGGTGGCCCTAGCTCCGGCAAAAGCTGTTGTGTTACCTTGTATATGGCCTCGCTTTTATGTGCCTTGGCTGAAATGGAAAACTATACGACGTGAAGTACAAGATGCCGATTTCATCCACCTTATGGGCCATTGGAGTATACTTAATGCTTTCGCTTATCTCGCTGTTCGACTTTCAGGTAAACCCTATGCCGTCTGCCCAGCCGGGTCACTTCTCTTGTTTGGCCGATCAGGTTGGCTAAAGCGTATTTACAACATGCTTGTAGGAAATTCGATCATTCGTAATGCGACTGCATGGATTGCTGTCACGCAGGGTGAATTTCCTCATTTTGAAGCCTATGGGATCCCATCTTCTCGTATTACTGTTATCCCAAATGGTGTGAATGAAGAAGAGTTTCCGGTTACAGATACTGAAAAGTTCTTGAATCGAAGGGGGTTACCCGTTTCTCCTTTGATACTCTTTATGGGACGGCTCAATCAAATCAAGGGCCCTGATCTTCTCCTGCAAGCTTTTTTAAGAGTGCAGGCCTGCTTGCCAGAATTTCATCTTGTTTTTGCTGGACCAGATGGTGGCATGCATTCTCAGCTGAGTCACATCGTTGATCAGGAAGGTTTATCAGAGCGTGTTCACTTTTTAGGTTATGTAAGCGGAGAAGACAAATCAGCAACTTACCGCAGCGCCAAGTTACTGGTAGTACCTTCACGACAGGAAGCCATGTCCATCGTTGCACTAGAAGCGGGTATTTGTGGCATACCGGTTCTGCTTACAGATCAATGTGGTTTCAATGACGTATCTAAACTGGATCCTCGTTTAGAGGTGCCAGCTACCGTAACCGGCTTAGCAGAGGGATTAACAAAATTACTTTCCAACCCGGATGTACTGAAGGGAATTGCACCTGTCTGGCATGACTATGTTACTGAATATTATGCATGGGATGTCATTGTAAATTCATATCTTGAGCTATATGGCCATATCCTTAGGAAGCAGAAAGACAAGTGAACATTCTGATTGTCACACAATACTTCTGGCCAGAAACCTTTATAATCAATGAGTTGGCAAGCCAACTCTCCAAATTTAGTCATACTGTTACCGTTCTTACTGGCAAGCCAAACTACCCTGAGGGCAAGATTTTCCAAGGCTACCGCTCATCTGGATTGCAAAGTGAAAAGACACCTGGCGGCATTCAGGTGCATCGCGTACCCTTACGTCCTAGGTACGCAGGTGGCACGAAAAACCTGGCTCTGAATTACCTCTCATTTCTCTACTCCGGCTTAATCAGGTTCCCCAGACTTATCCGTGGGCAGAGATATGATGCCATCATATTTTTTGCGCCATCACCCATGACATCTGCAATCACAGCAATCCCTATAAAATATCTTACGAAGTCTCATCTGGCCATTTGGATACAGGATCTCTGGCCTGAAAGCCTCACAGCTACAGGCCATGTTTCCAAACCCATAATTCTGCTCTTTATCAAACAGATTGTTCGCTTGATCTACCGATTTGCCGATACCTTGTTAATACAGTCAAAGGCGTTTTCACAGCCTGTGTCAAAAATGGCTGCAGCTGACAAGATCGTCTACTATCCAAACTTTTCGAGTGCCAATATCGAAAAGGAAAAAATGGCAGGAGCACAGCTACCACCTGCGATTTTGCAGACATTGGATGAGAACTTCTGCCTCGTCTTCTCTGGCAACCTCGGTACTGCTCAGGCACTGGAGACTCTTTTGGAAGCTGCTGAACACCTTCAGGATCTAACCAATCTGAAAATCCTCTTGGTCGGCAGTGGAAGCATGTCAGACCGGATTGAAGAGAAAATCCAGGAAAAGCGGCTCAGGAACCTTATTCTGACAGGGCGCCTAGTCGTCGAAATGATGCCCCAACTCTATCAACATGCGGAAGGCCTTCTTGTCTTACTGAAAGATGAAGAGATTTTCTCTTATACCGTACCTAGCAAAGTTCAGGCCTACCTTGCTGCCGCCAAACCCATTCTGGCTTCAATTAATGGTGAAACAGCAAGAATTATCGATGAAGCCGGCGCTGGACTCACTTCTCGTGCAGAAGATGCCTCAGGGCTGGCGGACAGCATCAGAAAACTCTACCATTCAACCCCAGAGGAACGCGCAGCAATGGGCAGAAGGGGTCACGAATATTTCGTGCAACATTTTGAATTGGAATCCCAGACCCGCCGATTGGTTGAGATACTACAACAACGTATCACAAAAGAATAGGTTTAGAGAATAGATATGCGAATTTTGATTCTGGGCATCAGCGGTATGCTAGGCAATGCTGTATTCCGGCATTTTTCTAGTGTCCATCATCATGATGTGGTGGGGACTCTACGCAGCCACCGAGACCTAGCTCACTTTCCCGCTCCATGGCATGAGAGGATAATTACTGGCGTCGATGTCCTGCAGCAAGACGGGGTGATAAACCTCCTTTCAGAGACCCGCCCCGATGTAGTCATTAATTGTGTCGGTCTAATCAAACAGCTCTCATCAGCCAAAGATCCCTTAGTAGCAGTTCCAATAAATTCACTTTTTCCTCATCGACTTTCACGACTCTGCCAACTGGCCGGCTGCAGATTGATTCATATCAGCACAGATTGTGTTTTTTCTGGCAGATCAGGCAATTACCTAGAGTCAGACTTATCAGATGCCGATGATCTTTATGGAAAATCGAAACATATCGGTGAAGTCAACTATGAGACGAATGCCATCACATTACGAACATCAATCATTGGCCATGAACTGCATTCCAATCATGCACTCGTTGACTGGTTTTTAAACAGTTCTGAGCAAGTCAAAGGCTTCACGAAGGCCATCTTCTCCGGCTTACCGACTATTGAACTGGCCCGTATCATTCATGATCACGTACTTCCAGTAGCTGATTTACATGGCCTGTTCCATGTCTCTACAGACCCAATCACAAAATATGATTTACTCACACTAATTGCTTCCATCTACAAGAAGGATATAGAAATTGTCCCGAGTGTCGAGCTCATCATTGACCGCTCTCTCAATTCTGATCTGTTTAAATCGGCAACTGGCTATCAACCACCTGTATGGCCTGATCTGATAAAAACCATGCATAATGATTATTTACTGACAAAAGGCCCTATCGATGTTTGATGACAAGGTGCTCATGATTACCGGGGGGACCGGATCTTTTGGCAAAACAGTACTGAATCGTTTCCTTTCTACCGATGTGAGGGAAATCCGTATTTTCAGTCGCGACGAAAAGAAGCAAGAGGATATGCGAATCGAGCTTGCCAATGACAAGGTCAAATTCTACATCGGAGATGTCCGTGATTACTCAAGCCTTTATGACGCTTTGGATGGTGTTGACTATGTTTTTCATGCTGCGGCATTAAAACAAGTACCATCCTGTGAGTTCTACCCGATGGAGGCAGTACGCACTAACATTATTGGCACAGAAAACGTCATGAATGCTGCGGTAGCCAAAGGAGTTGGCCGTGTGATCGTACTGAGTACCGATAAGGCAGTTTACCCGATTAACGCGATGGGACTCTCCAAGGCAATGGCAGAAAAAGTTGTCGTTGCCAAATCCAGGATGGTCCCGGCAGATGGCACTATCACTTGCTGCACGCGCTATGGAAACGTCATGGCCTCCCGCGGTTCAGTCATTCCCCTATTTATAAACCAACTGCTTTCAGGTGAGCCCCTTACAATTACTGATCCTGAAATGACACGCTTCTTAATGTCACTTGAAGACTCCGTAGATCTTGTTCTTCATGCTTATGAGTACGGTCGTCAGGGTGACATTTTCATTCAGAAAGCGCCCGCATCGACGATAGGCGACCTGGCGCAGGCATTGAAGGAGCTCTTCAACAGGGACAATCCAATTAAAATTATAGGCACAAGGCATGGTGAGAAACTCTATGAATCTCTAGTCTCCCGAGAGGAGATGGCCCGGGCCGAAGACATGGGACGCTACTTTCGCATTCCTGCAGATGATAGAGACCTCAATTACAAGAAATATTTTGTAGAGGGAGAGCAAAAAATATCTGAAGTATCCGACTATACCTCCCACAACACAGACAGGTTGGATGTCGAAGGTGTCAAGCAGCTATTGCTCAAACTCGACTATGTGCAGGAAATGCTCAATGCTTAAAGTCATGACACTCGTCGGCACACGCCCTGAGCTGATTAAAATGAGCCGTGTTATCGCAGAACTTGACCAACAGATGGACCATGTCCTGGTTCATTCAGGTCAGAACTACGACTATGAACTCAATGAAGTCTTCTTCCAGGATCTTGAGATACGTAAACCAGACCACTTTCTCAACGTAAAGGGAGATACGCCGTCAAAGGCAATTGCCGATGTTATCGCAAAAGCTGATGAACTACTGACATTGATCAAACCTGATGCATTGTTGCTCTATGGTGACACCAACACCTGCATGGCAGTTATCTCAGCGAAGCGGCATAAAATACCCGTTTTTCACATGGAGGCTGGCAACCGCTGCTTCGACCAACGGGCACCAGAAGAACTGAACCGAAAGGTCCTCGACCACCTTAGCGATATCAATCTGGTTCTCACTGAACACGCTAGACGCTATTTGATTGCAGAGGGGTTGGCGCCAGAGACCATCATAAAAAGTGGCTCGCACATGCAGGAAGTGCTCGATTTCTATATGCCAAAAGTTCTCGCGTCGGATGTGATATCCCGGGAAGGTCTTGAAGAGGGAAAATATTTCATTGTCAGTGCTCATCGTGAAGAAAATGTTGATGACATAAAAAACCTCAAGAGCTTACTCAATGCGATTGAGCATTTGGCGGATAAATATACCATGCCAATAATTGTATCAACACATCCCAGAACGCGAAAAAGGATGGAGGAGCTAGGCTCAAAGACCAGGTCACCGTTGATATCATTCATGAAGCCTTTTGGATTTCTTGACTACATCAGACTACAGATGTCAGCCTACTGCATTCTCTCTGACAGCGGCACAATCACGGAAGAAGCATCTCTGTTAAACCTTCCTGCTATTACAATCCGTAATGCCCATGAACGCCCGGAAGGTATGGATGAAGGTACGTTGGTCATGAGTGGCTTGCAGTCAGAAAGAATAATGGAAGCTGTCGAAATGGTCACTTCTCAACACCAAACATCTGAAAGGGATATAGCTATCGTTAGTGACTATCAGAAAACATCTGTTTCAAAACAGATTGCACGAATCGTTCTCAGCTATACCGATTATATTAACCGGACAATCTGGCACAAGCAGCCATCCGGGTGAGTATTAAACTAACAGCCGTTACCTGGGTTACTTAATGTGAATATTTTAGTCACTGGTGCGACAGGGTTTATTGGACGTGCGATCATAAAAAAACTCTTGTCCCATGGTTCGCATCAAATAACAGCACTGACACGCAAGAGCAGCTCAATGCTTGCACACGGTGTAGAGAAAATAATTGTCGATACAATCGATGGCACGACTGATTACAAAGGTCAGTTATCTGAATTCGAATGCATAATACACCTCGCCGCACGCGTGCATAGATTTAAGGATAATCACGAGGAATCCTATCCTGCATACAAAGCACTCAATTATGACGGCACATTACATCTTGCTCGTCATGCCGCCAGATCTGGCGTTAAACGCTTCATCTATCTGAGTTCTATCAAAGTCAATGGAGAGTCCACATCGGATGGACACCCCTTTCATGCAGACGACATACCCAAGCCCTATGATTCTTATGCAAAATCAAAATATGAAGCTGAATGTGCGCTCCTTAGCTTGTCTACAGATTCGTCTTTTGAAACTGTTATTATCAGACCGCCTCTTGTATATGGGCCAGGTGTAAAAGCCAATTTTTACAAACTGATGCAATTAATTCATAAGGGTTATCCGTTACCATTTGGGTCAATACATAACTTACGGAGCTTGGTATCGTTAGAAAATCTGGTTGATTTAATCAGCGTCTGTATCGATCATCCTGATGCTGCAAACGAGACCTTTCTGATTTCTGATGGCAAAGACATATCAACTTCTGATCTTGTCAAAATCATCGCACAGGCAATGGGCCGACCGGACAGACAGTTCAATATACCATCCAGCTGGCTAAATTCTGCTGCTGCACTTTTTGGAAAAAGTGATGTGGCCAACCGACTACTTGGTAACTTGCAGGTAAACATAGAAAAAACACAAAAAATACTAAGCTGGCAACCCGTAATTACGCTTGAAGATGCAATCAAATTGACGACTGCGGATTATCTTAGAAGCACTTCGCCATGAATCTGCCTTTTATTTTAGCATTACTCATCGCTGCGCCAGCCGTCTACCTATTCAGCGCCTTAGTCTGCCGGCACGCAGTCACCCTCAAACTTATCGATACACCAAATAAGCGAAGCTCTCATGCCTTACCCACACCCAGTGGTGGCGGGATCGCAATTGCAATCGTTTTTCTTCTATTACTAGTGTTCCTATCAATTCAACTTAACAACTACGATTTGCTTCATCTGGCAATCTTAGGCGCAGGAACACTCATCGCACTGGTCGGTTTCATTGATGACCGCAGCCATATACCAGCACACAAACGCTTGCTGGTGCACTTTCTTGCAGCCGGTTGGGTTGTCTACTGCATTTACATCAAACCCATATCACACACTTCGGATCTCTACCTGTGGGTGACTTCTCTATTTTTTATGATATTTCTTGTCTGGTTGCTAAATCTCTATAATTTCATGGATGGAATTGACGCCATTACAAGCAGTGAAACGATAACTGTCACTTTACCAGCAGCCTTCATCACCTGGTATGTAGTACCACATGATCCATCCTGGATGATTTTGCTCTTATTGGTTGTATCAACAGTGGGCTTCACCTTCTGGAACCTTCCACCTGCAAAACTCTTCATGGGCGACTCTGGCAGCGCTTTTCTAGGTATCGTGATTGGGGCACTGATACTACATGCGAGCACCATATCGAAACCTCTTTTTTATGCCTGGATTATTCTTCTCGGAGTCTATCTAGTTGATGCGACAGTCACACTTATTCGCCGGCTGACTACCGGTCAAAAAATCCATCAAGCACATCGATCACATGCCTATCAGCATGCTGCATTACGCTTTCAATCTCACGGTAAAGTGTCACTAATAATAGCCCTGATTAACATTGTTTGGCTGATGCCTGCCGCCTGGGCAGTCACCATGCAACAAATCAATGGCCCATTAGCTATTACCATTACTTTCACACCACTAATATTTTTAGCAATCTATTTTAAAGCCGGGAAAACCGCAATCCAAAGATGACGACTAAGACACACTGAAACATTATATAAATCAGATTTCCACACTCAAGCAAAAAGCCAAACCAAATATTATTCTTCAATAACAATAAAACTGGTTTCAGGTATATAATCAGACGATTCGAGAAAATTGATTAAGCCAATGCCACTAGCTGCCATACCAAAACGCTTTCGCTCACAAGGGGCCGCCCTGGCTCACGATTTTTTTATGGTCCCCCTTGCTTGGTATCTTGCCTATTGGCTCAGACTGGAGACATTTCCACCCGATCTGTTATCCAGCATGCTGGCGAGCCTTGCTGTTGTTCTTCCCATACAACTCGTTTCATTCCTGCTCTTTGGTCTATACCGTGGTATATGGCGATTTGCTTCTCTCCCAGATCTCTTACGTATTATAAAAGCTGTCATTGTGGGAACAGCGCTCAACTTAATTGTACTATTCCTACTCACACGACTTGAAGGAATTCCACGTTCAGTACCTATTCTTTTTGCACTATTACTGATCATTTTTCTCAGCGGTTCCCGGCTATTTTATCGATGGGTAAAAGACCGGCACCTATACCTGAACTCAGGCAAGAGAGTCTTGATCGTCGGCGCCGGTAAGGCTGGAGAAATGCTGGCAAGAGACTTACTACGCAGTAGCAATCAGGATTATCAGTTAATTGCTTTTGTAGATGACAATACTCGACGAACAGGGCGGGAAATTCATGGATTCACTGTAGCTGGTACTTGCATTGATATTCCCGAACTAGTGCTTGAAAAACAGATCGACATCATCATGCTCGCCGTTCCCTCTGCAAAACCGGATCAATTCAGAAAGATTATCAGTTATTGTAATGCGGCAGATGTCCCCTATCGCACAGTACCTCAACTCAATGATTTGATGGACGGCAATGTTCGAATCAATGAACTACGGGAAGTTTCCATTGAGGATCTACTTGGAAGAGACCCCGTCTCTCTTGACTGGCCTGCTATTAGTCAATCTCTATCAAAGAAGAATGTGATGATTACAGGCGGGGGAGGATCCATAGGCTCTGAGCTATGCCGTCAGATAGCTAAATTGAATCCCTCCAGGCTTATTGTTCTCGACAATAGTGAGTACAACATTTACACAATCGAGATGGAACTGTTAAACACCTATCCTAGCCTCGAACTGGAGTGCCACCTTGGAGACGTAACGGACCATCCATTTGTTGAGGATGTCTATTTACGGCATAAACCGGATGTGGTCTTTCATGCAGCAGCATATAAACATGTTCCGCTACTGGAGCCTCAAGTACGTCAAGCACTTCGCAACAACGTACTCGGAACTCGCATTGTTGCAGAATTAGCAGACAAGCACAGTGTTGGCGTTTTTGTCCTGGTTTCCACCGACAAAGCAGTCAATCCAGCCAACATCATGGGTGCTAGCAAACGCGCTGCAGAGATCTTCTGTCAAAATCTCAACACCCACTCTGAAACCCAATTCATTACGGTCCGTTTTGGCAATGTTTTGGGTTCTGCCGGCAGTGTCATACCTCTTTTTCGCAAACAGATCGAGGCCGGAGGTCCTGTCACTGTAACGGACCAGCGCATGGAACGTTATTTCATGACCATCCCCGAGGCCTGCCAACTGATCATGCAGACCGTGGTACTCGGCAACGGTGGTGAGATTTTCGTACTCGACATGGGTGAACCGGTCAAGATCGGCTATCTGGCAGAGCAGATGATTCGCCTTTCCGGCCGAACACCGGGTGAGGATATTGAGATTGAGTACGTTGGCCTGCGCCCTGGTGAAAAGCTTTACGAAGAGCTGTTCCATGAGAAGGAACAACTGGAAAAAACCTCACACGATAAAGTCCTTCTCGCCCGCCACCGTAAGGTTGACTGGGCTCGGCTCAATCTGACTTTGGACCAGATATCCAAGTCGTGCGTAGAGATGGATATCGAAAATCTTGGCAATCTCCTGGATGAACTGGTTCCGGAACATCGTGATACGGTTGATAAAGCGTTGCCGCCGGCTGAAGTGGTTCAGCTTGTTCCCAAAGTTTAAAGCTTTGGATTAGCTACATCGGCGAGATCATGCCGTGTCCAACTCCCGACTCACACCCTCAGCGAACCAGCCCCTTCTCCACCTCGTCCCGCTTTTCCCGGTCTGCCAGTAACTCGATAAGCGCCAGTGCAAAATCCATCGCTGTCCCGGGACCACGAGAGGTGATCACCCGTTCATCCCTGACAACACGCTCGAGTTGTACCTCCACTTGCGGTAGGTCCATGGCGTCCAGCACACCGGGGTAACTGGTTGCACGACGCCCCGCCAGCAAACCAGCTTTAGCCAGCACTTTCGGGGCAGCACAGATCGCCGCAGCGTATCCGCCATTGTCATGGAGACGCTTGAGGATCTCATGGATACGGACATCTTCATTGAGATAATCGGCGCCGGGCAGACCACCCGGCAGTACGATCATATCGAAGTCCTGATCCATCACCTGGCCAATAGTGGTATCGGGTATCAACGTCATTCCGCGTGAGGCCTTGACGGGTTTCTCGTCCAGACCGGCTGTTATGACCTCAATACCTGCTCGGGTCAGTAGATCGGTGATGGTAACGGCTTCGAGTTCTTCACATCCTTGTGCAAGGGGTACGAGGACGCGTGCCATAATTCACTCCCGTGGTGAGTCAGTGTGGAAGCCGGCACCAATTCGATGCCTGCTGCCTTTAGTTTAGGCAATTCTTCCGCCAACACTGCCAACGTTTCAGGATAGGGGTGCCCGATACCGATGGCGCTCCCCTGCTCTCGTGCCAGCTCGATCAGTGATGCAAGCTGGGTCCTGACGGAGGAATGTTCCTGTACATTATCGAGAAAGACATGTCGCCGTGCCGTAGCGATAAGTTGATTACGCGCAACCGTTTCCGCCACCGTGGCATCGGTTGTTCGGCTATCGATGAAATAGAGCCCTGCTTCTCGAAGTCCGTTCATGAGCCAGCGCATGGCTGTCGGATCTCGTGTCAAAAGACTGCCCATGTGATTGTTAACGCCCGCCACATAGGGCACGGAAGCGAGGTTAAGCTTCAGCGTCTGAAGAAAATCTGCCTGTGACATATCCAAGGTCAGTGCGCCGTCACCCAGTGCATTGCCAAAATCGGACTCCATTGGCAGATGTAGCATTACCTCCTTATTCAGACTACGGGCTTCGCTTGCCAACTGCCAGGCAAATGGGGTCTGCGGTAGAAATGCATAGGTGATAGGGCCAGGCAGTGCCAATGCCTGCTTACCGGATACCTTCTGATTACCCAGATCATCGATGATCAGGGCAATTCTGATTTTTTTCTGCGCAGTATCGACAGCGGGTTCCGCCATGACCCATGGCGAGGCCATCAAAAATAACAATAACCACAGACCCAAGCCTCTTCGCTGCATCTAATCTGTCAGCCTCTCATCCTGTTGCCGCTCTGCCACGTAGAATAGCCAGGCCTTTCAGTAAATTGAGCGCCTCGCCTAACTGATAATCCTTATCGGCCAAGGACTCATTCTCTTCATTTTTTGATTTATTAGTCGTATCGCTATCGCCGTTGCCGTTCTTCAGATGGCCGGAGAGATCGGCCTCCTTGATGGGCTTCACACCATTGCTCTCCACCTTCGAGACTTTCACCTCTTCCAGTTCGATGTCGGGTTTGATGCCCTCTGCCTGGATTGAGCGGCCAGAAGGCGTGTAATAGCGTGCCGTGGTTAACTTTACAGCGGACGAGTCACTGATTGGGATAATGGTCTGCACCGATCCCTTACCAAAAGTCTGCGTACCCATAATGACCGCCCGTTTTTGGTCCTGCAGTGCACCGGCTACAATTTCGGATGCCGAAGCAGATCCCTCATTGACCAACACAACCATGGGCGCTCCACTCAGCACATCGTCGGGCGCCGCCTCAAAACGAAGTTGTGATTCACTCTCACGGCCTTGGGTGTAGACAATCAGCCCCGACTCCAGAAAGGCATCACTCACTGAAACAGCGGCATTCAACACGCCACCGGGATTGTTGCGCAGATCGAGTACCATGCCTTGCAATTGTCCTTCGGACTCACTTTTCAGCCTTTTTAGTGTCTTCAACATATCGCTGGTGGTATGGGACTGGAATTGGGAGATACGCAGATAGGCAAATTGCTTGTCCAGCAACCGTCCCTTAACGCTGGCCACCTTGATAATGTCGCGCACGACAGTAATTTTGAGGGGTTTCTCTACGCCTTTACGGATGATGGTCAATTCAAGACTAGTCCCCACCTTACCCCGCATAATTTTTACTGCGTCATTCAGCGACAACCCTTTCACCGGCGTATCGTCCAGACGCACAATCAGGTCACCGCTACTTACGCCGGCCCGCTGTGCCGGGGTGTCATCAATAGGTGCGATCACCTTGACAAAGCCGTCCTCCATACCCACTTCGATACCCAGACCGCCAAATTCACCCTTGGTGCCCACCTGCAGATCTTTGTAGTCATCCTTATCGAGGAAGTTGGAGTGCGGATCAAGACCGGAAACCATACCGCGAATGGCATTTTCCAGCAGTACATCGTCCCCGACCTTCTCAACATAGTTCGCCTTGATACGGCCAAAGATATCCGCAAAGGTACGTAACTCTTCCAAGGGTAGCGTATCGGCAGTCTCCTCCGCCTGTGCACTGACAAGGCCGGGCGGCAATAAACCCAACAGAAAGATCAGGCCGACAATTGGCCCATTCACACTTTTGACAACTTGATTCATCTGGTTTTCCTAATCAATTCACCGCCTTGGCGGTATTCATAACCAAGTCGGTCAACTGATGGAATCCTTTACGTCGACTTGATCAAATTCGTGCTCGCGATGCTGTTGAGAGCCGGGAATAATCGCGAGAGTTCCTGGTAAAGCGCCTTCCCAAAGGGAAACCCTACGCCCACTGATGCGTTTACACCATTTTTTCGGGTTTTGCGGCGCCCCATTATGTCTGATACCAAAGTAGACACCTGAGGTGGTTCGCCCACCGCTACTGCCAACCTGGGCGACCACTTCGCCCGGCTCGACCCATTCGCCTGTCTCCTTGAAGAGACTCTGGTTGTGACCATAGAGACTCATATAACCATCACCATGGTCAATAATCAGCAGTAACCCAAAACCTCTGAGCCAGTCGGCAAAAGCGACCCGGCCATGGTGGATAGCCCTGACTTCTCTGCCCTCTGGCGCAGCAATCATGACACCATCCCATTTTAATTTACCCACTTCCCGTTGCGTGCCAAAGCTGGCAACCAGCCTGCCACGGGATGGCCAGGGGAGTTTACCTTTGCGGGTAAGGAATGGCTTATGCGCTGCAGGATCTAGAGGTAGATCAGAGAGTGCCTCCTGAATATTGGAGATTAATGATTGGAGCTGATTCTCATCCTGCTTCAGGTTGTTCAGCTCGTTACCCTTGTCTTTTAACTCCCGGTCTAGAGAAGCGATGATCTGCTGGCGGCCTTTCTGTGCCGCTTCCAATTGCTGGCGTTCATTTTTGTTCTTTGCTTGCAGCTGCTGTAAGCGTAACTCCTCACGTGAGATCTCCCGCTCTATCTTATTTAGCGCCTTCAGACTCTCCTCGATAATCCCCATCTGCTCAATGCGAGCCTCGTTAAAGTAATCGTAATACACCATTACCCGACTGACTACGGCAGGATCTTGTTGATTCAGCAGGATTTTTACTTTCTCCTGACGCCCCATGGCATAGGCTGCGCGTATCTGGCGCTCGAGTGTGGATTGGTGTTTGTCGAGATTCAGCCTGGCATCACCCCGCTCGGCCTCTAAATCAGCCAATTGCCGCTGCTGGCGGCGCAGGCTCTGACCGGTAGTTCTGATGCGACGGGCAATCTGCCCGATCTTCTTTTCTGTCTCTTGCAGGACCAGACTCTGCTTGTCACGCTGGCTCTCTGTCGAGACCAACTGTTGATGTAGTGATTTGATACGGCTTTTGACTTGATTGAGCTGTTGGGTTTTTGCATCCAGATCAGGCTCGTCCGCCGCCAGGCATGGCGGCATCAGCCAGACTGTCAGCAGTAGCGCCAACAGACCCTGGCGCATGGCTCAGTTTGCCTCCCCAAAGTGAATCAGGGCGCGACCCTGCATCTCTGTTGGCGGCTCGAGGTTCATGATTCTCAGCAAAGTGGGAGCGATATCGCAGAGTGAGCCGCCCTCTTCCAGTTCTGCAGAACGTCCGACAAATACCAACGGTACAGGATTCACGGTATGGGCGGTGTGGGGCTGATGATTCACATGATCCTCCATCTGCTCCGAATTGCCGTGATCTGCAGTAATCAGCATCTCGCCACCCGATAGATGAATCGCCTTGAGTACTCTGCCCAAGCAATGGTCCAGTGTCTCGATGGCGTGGATCGCCGCATCCATCTTTCCAGTATGGCCGACCATATCGCTATTGGCGTAATTACAGATAACGGCGTCATACTTGCCGCCCTCAATGGCCTCCACCAGATGATCTGTCACCTCTTCGGCGCTCATCTCTGGTTTCAGATCGTAGGTCGCCACCTTGGGTGAAGGCACCAGGATACGATCCTCACCCTCGAAGGGCCGCTCTCTACCGCCATTGAAAAAGAAGGTGACGTGCGCGTATTTCTCCGTCTCTGCCAAACGCAGCTGGCGCAGACCCTGTTGTGAAATATACTCCCCAAACCCGTTGCGCAGCTTTTCCGGCGGAAAGGCCACAGGGATGTCGAAGCGCTTGTGGTAACGGGTCAGACTGACGAATTCACCCAGCTTGGGTCTCTTTTCCCGCTGAAAGCCATCGAAGTCATCCTCGATGATGGCGCTGGTCAACTGCCTGGCCCGATCGGCACGGTAGTTGAGGAAAAAAACCACATCACCATCCTCAATGGTTACCGGCGCCTCCCCCTCTGGCACGACCAGGGTCGGGGTCACAAACTCGTCGGTCTCACCACGATCATAGGCTGACTGCAGTCCTTCACAGGCACTTTCGACCTGGTGCTCCGCCTTACCCTGTACCAACATCTCGTAGGCTAATTGGATACGCTCCCAACGCTGGTCACGATCCATCGCATAGTAACGACCGACAATACTCGCGATACGGCCACATCCCAACTCATCGAATACCTCATTGAGTGCAACTATGGAGGATTGAGCACTTTTTGGCGGGGTATCCCGTCCATCCAGAAAAGCGTGGAAATAGACCTTCTTGGCGCCCCGCTCCACTGCCAGTCGCACCATGGCATGAATATGTTCTTCGTGGCTATGCACGCCGCCGGGGGAGAGCAAAGCCAACAGATGAATGGCTTTGTCATCCTTAATTGCCTTGTCTGCTGCTTCTGTCAGAGTTTCGTTGGTAAAGAATGAGCCGGTGCGAATGGAACGACTCACCCGGGTAAACTCCTGATAGACAACCCGGCCAGCACCGAGATTGAGATGCCCCACTTCAGAATTTCCCATCTGCCCACCCGGCAGGCCCACTGCTGCGCCGGCAGTATTGATCAATGTATGTGGAAACTCCCGCCAGAGACGGTCCCAGACGGGTGTTCTGGCTAGCGCAATCGCATTGGATTCAGTGTCCTCACTGTAACCCCAGCCGTCCAGAATGATCAGGACGACCGGTTTAGGTCTTTCGGTCATGGCAGGTCTCTGTTTTTGTACAACTTATCGGGGGAAAAACTTGATCTGGATCAATAGCGCATTAAATCATCATTGCTGGCAACAGGCCAGAAACCAGGTGCTATATGGGGGATACAATCACACGGCGGCATTCGGGAAAACCTGAGTATAAAAAAGGGTTCTCTTTAACCCATAATACAGCGTATTATTGTATTAGATACTATTAAAAGGCTGTGTTTATGGAAAACAAATTCGGCAAGAGCACCCAACCACTGACGATCGAAGAGACGCAAGGCATGGAAAACCTGTTCGCGTCTGACGATGATGTGGATCGCGCTTCACGTTCCCTCAAAGCCATGTCGCACCCATTAAGGTTGAAGATACTTTGCACCCTGGGAGGACAGGAAGTCAGTGTGCAGGAGATCGTCGAGCAGGTCGGTACTTCGCAGAGTAATATCTCACAACATCTCGCCATCCTCCGCGACAAAGGCATACTCGCCTCGCGTAAGGATGCCAACCGTGTCTATTACCGGGTCAGCGATTTTCGCACACTGAGACTGATCGGGATGATGCGTGAGGTGTTCTGCAGTCATTGATCTGCAACCATGAAAACACGGCGGCTCCTGCCTACTTCTGACAGAAAGGGCGTCAGGCCTGTCTGCCTATACAGGTAGACATGGTTTATCCTGTCTTTATTCAAACATTCCATTTCAGCTCTTAACCCGCCCAGTCTCCTGGTATACACTCTCCCCCTGCAAAAAATCACCCTTTTCAAGAGGCACCGAATGCAACAACTCATCGAATTCACGATGAACCACTGGATCCTTGTGACAGCCTTTGTCCTGATCGCAGCCTATCTGATCTACACCCTGGCGCTGGGCGACAAGGGGGCAGTAGATCCGGCAGCGGCCACCGAAATGATCAATCACCAGCAAGCGGTGGTTGTGGATGTGAGGCCGTCTGCAGATTTTCACAAAGGCCACATCATCAATGCCATCAACATTCCCAGCAACGGCTTCAACAATCAGATCAGTACGCTCAGCAAGCACAAAGACAAGCCGATTATCATCAGCTGCCGGTCTGGCGCCCAATCCTCAGCGGCCTGCCAACAATTGAAAAAGTCCGGCTTCGAGCAGGTCTACAATCTCAAAGGCGGCATCCTTGCCTGGCAGAACGCCAACCTGCCGATCACGCGTAAAAAGTAGCCAACCCACAGAGAAACATCATGACTGAAGCCAAACAAGACGAACAGAAACGCGAATTTGCCATGCAGCGCGTCTATACCAAGGATGTCTCCTTCGAGACGCCGAACGCACCTGCTGTCTTCCAGCAGGAGTGGAAACCCGAAACCAAGGTCAATCTCAACACAGAAGTACAGACCCTGAGTGAAGGTGTCTATGAGGTCTGTCTGACCGTGACGGTCACGACTGAGTTGGGTGACCAGACTGCCTATCTTGCAGAAGCCAAAGAGGCGGGCATCTTCACCATCAGTGGTTTCTCGGAGCAGGAACTTGGCCCGATGCTCGGCTCTTACTGCCCCAACCAGCTCTTTCCCTATGTCAGAGAGGTCCTCTCGGACCTGATCATGAAAGGCAGCTTTCCTCAGTTAGTGCTTCAGCCGGTAAATTTTGATGCCCTCTACGCTCAGCATCAGCAGGAACTCGCTAAAAAAGCACAAGGCAGCTCTGAAGCCACACACTAGTGACCGACCAGGAAAAGAGCTCGATCGCGGTACTCGGGGCAGGTTCCTGGGGAACGGCGCTTGCCGTTCTGCTGGGGCATAATGGACATGACGTACGACTCTGGGGACATCTGCCAGAAGAGATCCAGTCATTGTCTCGTGACCGAGAAAACAAGGTATTTCTTCCTGATATCAGCTTCCCAGAGAACATTCATCCCGAACCCGATCTGACGGCCGCGGTAAGCGGTGCCACTGAGATCCTGATTGTGGTACCCAGCCACGCCTTTCGATCTGTCCTGACTGCCATCTCACCTCTTCTGGACGAGCACCCTGGCATTGCCTGGGCCACCAAAGGTTTTGAGCCGGGCTCGCAACGATTACTCTCTGATGTCGCGGGGGAGTTACTACCGGGCAGTGATCTGGCTGTCATATCCGGCCCCACTTTCGCCGGTGAAGTAGGACGCTGCCTGCCGACAGCCATTACTGTCGCCGCGTCGACACAACAACATGCCACACGCATGGCTGACCTGCTGCACGCGCCCTGGTTTCGTGCCTATACAACGGATGACATGGTCGGCGTTCAAGTCGGTGGCGCCAGCAAGAACGTGCTCGCTATCGCTGCCGGCATTGCTGACGGACTCGGTTTCGGTGCCAATACACGCGCCGCCCTAATCACTCGCGGACTCACCGAGATCATGCGCCTGGGCATTCAGTTGGGCGGGAAAACCGAGACCTTCATGGGCTTGGCGGGTCTGGGGGATCTGGTCCTTACCTGCACAGACAATCAATCCCGTAACCGCCGTATGGGGCTCGCACTGGCGGAAGGGCTCACAATCGAAGAAGCACGAAAGAGAATCGGCCAGGAGGTCGAAGGCGTCCATACCGCGCAGGAGGTCTACAAGCTGGCTACCCGTCAGGCTGTGGAGATGCCCATCTCTGAGCAAGTCTACAAGGTGCTATACGAAAACCTGGACCCCAAAGCGGCAGTCCACAATCTTCTGGAAAGAAGCCAAAAACCGGAAAGGCTGTAAGACCAAAACACTGGATTGCCGGCATGAGCTGGCGCTATGTCGCGCCATCGAAGCCTTGCTGACGCCATGCCTCGTAGAGAATCAAAGCGGCCGCATTGGAAAGATTAAGACTACGGCTATCGGGTAGCATCGGTATACGAAGCCACTGCTCCCGCGGCAGCTGATCCAAAAATGATTGTGGTAATCCACGGGTCTCCGGCCCAAACAAAAGGGCATCCCCCGGCTGGTAAGCCACATTGGAATAGAGTCGTTGAGCGCGGGTTGTACAGGCATAAAGAGAGGTCGGCTTCACCTTATCCACAAAAGCATCGAGGGAGCTGTGCTCCTGCACCTCGGCCCATTCGTGATAATCGAGACCGGCACGCCGCAGTCGCTTGTCGTCCAGTTCGAACCCAAGGGGGTGAATCAGATGCAATTTGCTGCCACTATTGGCGCTGAGGCGTATGATGTTACCCGTATTGGGTGGGATCTCGGGTTCATAGAGCACAATATGAAACATCCCTTACACCTGGCAGGAGAAAATTTTAGATTTCATGAGTAACAACCCCTCACCTCTGCATACCGAATTTTGCGGTATGACTTTTAACACACCGATCGTACTCCTATCCGGCTGCGTCGGCTTCGGCGAAGAGTACACGCGGGTCAATGGTTTTAGCAACCGGGACACCGGCGCCGTCTGCCTCAAAGGCACGACACTGGAGCCTCGCATGGGCAATGCGCCACACCGGGTCTACGAAACACCGGATGGCATGCTCAATGCTATCGGCTTGCAGAATCCGGGGGTCGACAAGGTTGTCAGCGAGATTCTGCCCACTCTCGACTTCAGTGAAACACGATTCATCGCCAATGTCTCCGGTTCCAGTGTGGAGGAGTACTACGAGGTCACCCGGCGTTTCGATGACTCCCCCATTGATGCCATCGAGATCAATATCTCCTGCCCCAATGTCAAGGAGGGAGGTGTCGCCTTTGGCAACGACCCCGCCATGTCGGCACGGGTGGTCGAGGCATGCCGCAATGCCACCCGAAAGCCGCTGATCACAAAACTCTCGCCCAACCAGACCGATATTGCGGGCAATGCCCAAGGCTGTATTGAGGCAGGCAGTGATGCTTTCTCAGTCATCAACACATTGATGGGAATGGCGGTAGATATCGAGAGCAGAGTGCCTGTGATCGGCAATAATCAGGGCGGTCTCTCCGGCCCGGCCATCAAACCCGTCGCCCTGCTCAAGGTCCATCAGGTTTATCAGGTGTGTCGAGAGCACAACATACCGATCATAGGACAGGGGGGTATCACCACCGCAGAGGATGCGCTGGAATTCATCATTGCCGGCGCCAGCGCGATCGGCATAGGTACTGCCCTCTTCTACGACCCACTGGTCTGTAAAAAGATTAATACGGGGATTCTGGACTATCTGCAGCGGCATGACCTGCCATCGATTGACCGGCTGGTGGGCACACTGCAACTCCATCAACCCTCTCCTGTGCGTTGCGGTTGCTGACTCAAAGGGAAACTGAGATATGAATGACCAACTCAACCATCCAAGCCCTGACACGCTCAAACACTTCAAACCCCTTGACCGGCTGGATGATATTCAACGGGAGCTGCTCGCCCGTTCGCTGCATATTCATTCAGCCGGCAAGGGTTCGACTCTGATACAGGAGGGTGATGCCACCCACTTCAGCCTCTATCTGCTCAGTGGCTCTCTGCAACTCACCTCGGCGGATGGCCGTGTTTCGGAAATCGATGATGACACCCCCCAAGCAGCGAATCCAATCGCCAATCTGATCCCCCGGCGCTATACCGTGGAGGCGCTGACAATCGTTGATTATCTGATGATCGACGGCAAACTGCTGGAGGAACTTGTCAGCGGCGATACTCAAGGCATCACTGCCACTGAGTTACCGACTGATTCAACACCGTTTGATCAGGCCACGACCGAAAACAACCTCTCCAAGGCGCTGCTGGAGGATCTGGAAAATGACCAGCTGGTGCTGCCCAGCCTGCCGGATGTTGCGGTTCGTGTCGGCCGTGCCATGCGAGACGAAAATACCAATGCCCGCATCCTGGCAAATGTGGTCCAGACTGATCCCGCGATCACGACAAAACTCATACGCGCGGCAAACAGCCCGCTTTATGCCGGTGTGACACCGGTAGACTCCTGCCCTGCAGCAATCATCAGACTCGGTGCGGATACCACTCACAAGCTGGTGCTCACCTTTGCTCTGCGGGAGCTCTTCAACACCCGCTCCTCAGTGCTCAAGCAGCACATGCAACAGCTTTGGGAGCACAGCGTCAAAGTCAGTGCAGTCTGTTACGTGCTGGCCAGAGTATCTGATCAGTTCAATCCCGAGCATGCTTTACTTGCCGGCCTGCTACATGACATCGGCAGTGTGGCCATACTCAGTTATGCCGAGCGCTTTCCTGAAGTGGCCGGTGATGTGGAAAAACTGGAGCAGGTGATTAGCGATATGCGAGGCAAGATCGGCAGTGCCATCCTTCGTAATTGGGGATTCATCGAAGACCTGATCGTGGTTGCCGAAGAGGCCGAAAACTGGCTAAGGGAACATGAAGGTGAGGCAGACTACGCAGACCTTGTCATCATCGCCCAACTGCACACTTACATCGGCCATTCTGAGATGACACATCTACCTACCCTTGACCAGGTACCCGCATTGAAAAAGCTCAAGATGGGCGAACTGACACCTAAGCTGAGCCTGAAAATCCTTGATAAGGCAGAAGAGAAAATTTCCCGCGCGGAATCGCTGCTTCGTGTCTAAACATTGCACTTAGTAAAAGGCCGCTCCTGACAGAGCGGCCTCTCAAGTAATAAAATCAACTAGCTAAAATTCAACTCTTCCGATGACGAAGGCGGGTCGCGCCCATGCCAAGCAGCCCTGTCGCCATTAAAAGCAGAGTACCGGGCTCAGGTACGGTTTCGAAGCGTTGCACGATACGACCACCTGATCGCTCCTGCACCTGCACCAATGGTGCGTCGAAGTCCTGACCGATATAGATAGCCATGCTCTCCTGGGCATATGGCCCCGCAACCATGTCTGAGAACATGCTGCTACCCAGTTCGAAGTCGACAACAGCGGCAATTGAGGTATCGATAGAGAAATCAAAACCATCCCAGCCTTTGCCTGCCACGCCATTAAAGGCAATAAAATCCTGGTCATCAAAGATATCCACGAAAGACCTTATGGAGTCAGCATACTCAAACTTCACTTCTTTAACCGACCCATCCACAAGGCTGGTCAATTCAATAGTGCCGAACCAGTCATAGATATACTTAGTTCCAAAGTCATTACCGCTCCAACGGACAGACCAGTTTTCATGGGAAGAATCACTCCAGATATAAAAACCTGCAGCAGTGTCTGAGACATTCCCAGGATTGGTACCGAAATCGGCCACTGTGTTTCCACTGTAAACCGGAGTTGCCAGAGAGATGGATGAGAAGCCCAATGCCACCAGTCCCAGCGCAGTCATTACAATTTTCTTCATTTTTTACCCAACCTTAAAAAACACATACTTACTTACAACCTGCCTTTGATAAACATAAATCATGCCAACAACATAACTATCTGATATTATTAGATATATCTAGTCAAAGTGCATTAAGCGGTAAGGTATTGTTAGTCTGCCCGACAAAAAGCTGAAATAAGCAGATTACTTAAGAACAGGGTTCCTGAAAGCAGATCGATGAGAAGAATAATAAGCAACAATTACATTGTAACTAATTGAAAGAAATGGAATTTTATTATTGTTAAGCCTGCCGACACCGCGGTTATTCGCGGCTTTCTCTCGAACCTAATAAATGGCCAACCGACTGACTCGACTCATACCCGTCCAGAAAAATCTTCAGGGTCATTGTCAGGGGCACTGAAAGAAACATCCCCACCGGCCCAAGCACCCAGCCCCAAAAGACCAATGAGATAAAAACAACCAGTGGCGAAAGTCCCAGTCCCTTTCCCATATAGCGGGGTTCAATCATATTCCCAACCAGATTATTCACAACCAGATAACCGGCGGCTACCCACAAGGCTGTTGACACGCCGGTTTGCACAACAGCCAGCAACACCGCGGGTACTGCGGCAATGATGGAGCCGATATTGGGCACATAGTTGAACAGAAAGGCCAACACACCCCAGAGCACCGGATAATCCACCCCAAGTATCCATAGCCAGACAGTAATCATTACACCAGTCAATAAGCTGGTGCTGGTCTTTATCATCATGTAGCGCTTGATACTCTCTGTGATGGCATTGACCCGGGCAAGGGAGACATCAGGGTCATCTGAAATCGCCTGGATTTTGCCCTGAAAAGCCGTTGCTTCCACCAGCATGAAAATAACCGTGATAAGGATGAGCAAGGCCTGTGTGAGGACGTTGCCGAGACCACTGATCACCTGACCCGCCATCCCCATGGCCTTGCCAGGATTAATGAAAGACTTAAGTGCCTCTTGGTCGAACTCAAGCCCCTGTACCTGCAGCCACGTCACCACACGCCCGCTCTGCACTGAGAGCCGTTCCTGATATTGCGGTAGATTCTTGGTGAAATCGTTGAGCGATCCTCCGATCATCCAACCGATGAGCATGCCAAGTACGATGATCATGGCGATCACTGCCAGCATGGCCAACCCGGCTGGCACGCCTCGCTCCTTAAGAAAGAAAAGTGGCGGGGCCGCAATAACCGCAATAAAGAGGGAAAGCAGAAAAGGCACCAGCAGGGCATCCGCCGCTCGCATACCGGCGACGATCACCACAAAGGCCGCCAAGGCGAGGAGGAAATGAACCGCCGGTGTGGCTTGTAAGTTAACTGTACTCATCAGCTTCGACTACTTAAATGCAGGCAGTGGCGTGACCAAAAACCAACGCTCAGATTCCTGATCATATTCCCAGGTCTGCCGATTCATCATCTCCCTCACGACTTGGCTCTCTTCAAAGACATACTGAATAATTGCGGTCTGCATGGCCCGGCTTGAATCCAACATCGTCGGCCCCTGTACCACTTCATAATGGGTCACACGCATATTTCTGGGTGTGGTGGCCTCGACTTCCCCGACCTGACCTGGCCTAAGAAATCCCTTCGCCTGTTCCACGGAGCCCCAGCGGATCATTGCTTCATAGCTTCGTAAAATTTCCTGCAAAGCGTCGGACTGTTTTCGTTCACTGAGTGTCTGGCAGCCCATCAGCAGCGCCGTTACAGCCACGATAAGGATTACTTTTCTGATCATTGCCGGATCCTTTCCCTATTCACTAAATGCCTGGAATCAATGCTAAACCACATTGGTAGGTATCACACCTCGCTCTTCCAGGGCCTCCAGTATCGAGGCCACACACACTTCCACACTTCGATTTTCCGTGTCGATCACGATTTCAGGATTATTCGGCGCCTCGTAGGGTGATGAGATGCCTGTAAAATGTGGAATCTCCCCAGCGCGTGCCTTCTTGTAGAGCCCCTTCACATCACGCTCCTCACAAGCCTCAAGCGAACATTTTACATAGACCTCAATAAAATCCCCATGGGGAAAAAGGCCCCGGGCCCTGTCCCTGTCCTCCCGAATAGGGGAGATAAAGGCGGTCAGAGAGATGACTCCCGCATCCACGAAAAGCTTGGCCATCTCACCAATTCGGCGAATATTCTCTGTGCGGTCCTCGACAGTAAATCCCAGATCCCCACAGAGTCCGTGGCGGACATTGTCGCCATCGAAAACATAGGTGCGACAGCCCCGCTGGTGCAGCTCTTCCTCAAGCGCATGTGCCAGCGTAGATTTCCCTGAGCCTGAGAGGCCAGTAAACCAGAGCAGTTTAGCCCGATGCTTGTTCTGCTTTTCACGACGTTCACGGGTTACCGTTGCACTGTGCCAAACGATATTTTTATCCATAATAATAAATAGCTCTCATAACAAAAATGGTGGGGCAACGAAATGTATAACCAAAATAACCCTAGTCTGACAACAGTGCCCGGCTGAAAGCCCAATTCTACCTAAATCTCAACTGCAGTAGGTTTATCTCAACAAAAATTGTTCAATATTTATTATTTTTTTGCATATTCTCTCTGGTTTTCACTGCTAGAATGCACGCCTTTCGTCCACTGAACCCTTGAATATGTCGCAAAATGCCCAGGAACCACAGCGGGAAATAGTCATCGGAGACAGCCGGGTCACCCTATTGGGTACCGCACATGTCTCACGCGTTAGCGCAGAGAAGGTCCGCGAGCTGCTGTCGACCGGTGACTATGATGCTGTCGCAGTCGAGCTTTGTCCCAGCCGTTACAACGCACTCATCAATCCAGACGATCTGGCGAAAATGGATCTTCTCAAGGTGGTGAAAGAACGGCGAGTGGCCATGGTGATGGCCAGTCTCGCTCTCGGCGCCTACCAACAGCGGCTGGCTGAACAGTTCGGTATCGAGCCCGGGGCTGAACAGCGGGAAGCGATCCGTATTGCCAAGGAATCTCATCGGCCGCTGCTGTTGATCGACCGGGAAATCAGTATTACGCTTAAGCGGGTAGCGGGCAATCTCTCCTGGTGGAAGCGTTTTGGCCTGTTCGCCGGCCTGCTCGGCGGCATCCTCTCCAAAGACGAGGTCTCCGAAGCAGAGATTGAGCACCTGAAGGAAGGGGATATCCTGGAAACCACGTTTGCAGAGTTTGCCGAGAATCGGCAGGACCTCTATCTTCCCCTGATTGACGAACGCGATCGTTACATGGCTGCACGTCTGCTGGAGGAAATTGAAGAGAAAGGCCACGAAAACCTGCTGGCTGTTGTCGGTGCCGGCCACATGAACGGCATCGCCCGATACTTAGAGTCACCTTCCGTTACGCCGACTGAAACCATTCGCCAGCTTGATCAATTGCCGCGGCCCAGCCAGTGGCCAAAACTCATCCCTTGGGTGATCGTGGCACTGGTGCTGACCGGTTTTATTATCGGTTTTCAGCGTAATCCTGACCTGGGCTGGCAATTGGTCATGGACTGGGTCCTGATCAATGGCGGCCTATCGGCACTCGGTGCGCTGATTGCCGCCGCACATCCGCTGACCGTACTGACAGCCTTTCTCGCCGCACCACTTACCTCACTCAACCCGACGGTGGGCGCCGGCATGGTAACAGCGGGAGCAGAGATCTTCCTGCGCAAACCGACGGTGGCTGATTTCAGTAAACTGCGCAATGACACCACATCACTGGGCGGTTGGTGGAAAAATCGGGTTTCGCGCACCCTATTAGTCTTTTTCCTTAGCACCCTCGGTTCTGCCGTTGGCACCTATGTCGCCGGTTTCAGGATTTTCGACCGTTTGACCGGCTGACGCTGACATCTCCGTCTGTTTCATTACAGACAGGTGATCAGCAATCAGCTGAATCCGCTCCCGGCGTATCGCTTCACCCTTCAGCCAGCCGGGCTCACCTTCACCAATCGACTCAGCCGTGACCCCGCTCGCCACAACATAGAGCCGCCAAAGGTCTGCAGACTGGGGATAGGACCGCTCGTGGAAACCCTCCCGCCCCCGATAATCCGCCTCACACACCAGAAGAAACTGCTTGAGCCGCTCAGGTTGACGGAAGGCATCCAGTCCACTCAGTAACTTATGGATCGTCTTTGGCCTTAACTCGTACAGACGATGTGTATACCCGTGGTAAGCGGCACAGCGCATTGCCAGATCCCTAAAACGCACAGGCGCCTTGAGCCTTTGACACAACTGTTTAACCAGCCGTTCACCCCTGCCCTCATGGCCATAGTGACTCGGCAGCACATGTGCCGGCGTGGTGGCCTTACCCAGATCATGGGTCAAAACGGCGAAACGAACCTCCGCTGCATCACTCAGTTCACAAGCAACCCTAAGCGCCATCAATGTGTGCACACCGCAATCGACTTCCGGATGCCAGCGGGTCGGCTGTGGCACGCCGTAGAGCCCATCGATCTCCGGCAGCACTCGGGAGAGGGCGCTGCATTCGCGCAGGGTATCGAAGAAGGGACGTGGATCAGATTCCTTGAGTGCACTGACCAACTCTTGCCAGACCCGTTCCGGAACAAGCGCATCCACAGCACCTTGCCTGACCATTTCTTGCATCAGTGCCAGTGTCTCCGGCGCGACAGTGAATCCCAGAGAAACATAACGAGCCATGAAGCGGGCAACCCGTAATATGCGAATGGGGTCTTCGGCAAACGCCGATGAGACATGTCTGAGCACCCCCCGACGCAAGTCCTCTTCACCACCGAAGGGATCAATCAGCTGCCCTTCCCCGGTCTCAGCGAGCGCGTTAATTGTCAGATCACGCCTGGCCAGGTCCTCCTGCAGACTGACTGATGTTTCAGGGTGTGGTTTGCCTGTTGGGTTGGCACCACTTCTCAAAGTCCTTGCAAGGGCATACTCTTCATGGGTCTTGGGATGCAGAAAAACCGGAAAATCCCGCCCAACCTGACGATAGCCCAGGTCCAGCATCTCCTGCGGTGTTGCACCCACCACGACAAAATCCCGTTCCTCGACCGGCAGCCCCAGCAGTTTATCCCTAATAGCACCCCCGACCAGATAACTCTGCATCAGTAGCCGCGGGCCTTCCGCAAGGCCTTTTTAGCCTTTTCCACCTCAAGTTTTGCTGCGTTCACACGCGCAAAATAGTCCGGATGAACTCGGCGTTTTCCACCTGCCATGTTCTGGCGATCCTCATCTCTGATGGCTTTGGTCTCTGCCAGCTTTGCCTCTGCCTCGGCCAACGTTTTGCGGGCCTGGGCCACTTTCGCTGACTTTTTTCGCTTCTCATCCAGGCGTTTTTGCGATGCACTATCCGCCGCTCTACGTATCTCCATATTGCGCAGCTCAGTATCACGAATGTTTTCAGCCGAGGGCTCAGGGGGTAGCCTTACCTTTTCCACGGTCTGCTCTCCCTCCGGCGGTGCATCGGTGTAGGTCACATTGCCCTCTGCATCCAGTGATCGGTAGATCTCGGCAACAGCGACGGGTATCGATGAAAACGAAATCCCGGCAATAATTAAAATAGTGGCTGCACGCATTCTTCTCACCTTCAGGTTGGTCTGACCAGGTTTGTTCCGGATTACACGGAAGAAATCTGGCCTCAATATTGATTCAAGCATACCGCAAAGCCCTTAAACCCAGGAAAAAAACGCCTGTTTTCACGCTTTTTTCCCTGTCGGCAGAGTCGCTTCCTGCTAAATTAGACACTTAGCAGGCAGTAGGTGCGTCATTGAATCCTGCACCACTCCACGTAAGACTGAGGAGACATGCTCATGAATGACTTTGCCGAGAAAAGACACTTCCATCGCATGGGCATTGAGTGCCTGGCTCAGTTCAGGATTCAGGGTGCGGCAGACGTGGCCGAAGGCAAGGTCAAGAACCTCAGTGCTGCAGGTCTGCTCCTTATCGCTCCGCAAGAGATCAACCCCGGCACACAGCTGGCGATCCATATCGTACCTGAGCAGGCCATCACCCCGCCGCTTTCGGCCACCGTTAACGTGGTTCGCAGCTCACCAGCTGACGCGGGCAATTATGAAATCGCCTGCGCAATTGAGCGGATTCTCACGCAGGATGAGATCGGCGACAACTATCCCTAGGGAAAATCGGAAAACTCCCCGATTCAGTCTTTATAACTGTCATGACAAGCCTTACAGGCCTTACCCGTTTTTCCCAGGGCATCACTCATGGCAGCCTTGTCACCACCTGATGCTATCTCACTCAGTGTCTGGCTGGCGCGACGCAGATCCTCCAACTTCTGTTTGAAATCATCGAAATCGAGCCAGATATCCGCTCTGGCATCCGTCTCGCCTTCATCTGAGTCCTCAGGAAACCCTGGTAGTACATCAAGCGTGGCCGCTTTTGCCAGATCACTGGCATGAACTGCGAAGGCCTCAGCATCATAGGGTTGCTTGCCTTTCATCATGTTACCCATCGATTTCATGTTCCAGCCCAACACATTCATCACACCCTGACGATATTCCAGTGCTCGCTCCAACTCCCCAGCTTGCGCTACCTGTCCGGCAGATCCCCAGATAAATACCAGCATGAATACAGAAACTGACTGTCCAACGCATTTTCTATCTAACCGCATCTTCTTCTCCCTTCAGAGTTGTCTTGTTGATAAAACGGGAAACAAAATTATATTTCGGCATTAAGCCGCGTCTTTAATTGAGCTACAATAGCCCGCCTGTTCAGCCCTGACCTGAAAATTTCAGGCATCTCACCTCAGCACCCACAAATGAATACAGAGTCATCACCCCGCATACGCGAGATCCCTTACAACTACACTTCATTTTCTGACCGGGAGATTGTGATCCGGTTCCTCGGGAAGCCCATGTGGGAACTGATCGAGCAGTTGCGTGGCAGCCGGCGCACTGGCCGTTCGGCCCGTATGCTGTTTGAAGTGTTGGGCGATATGTGGGTCATCACCCGTAATCCCTACCTACAGGATGACCTGCTCGATAACGAGGAGCGCCGACATGCTCTGATCGATGCCCTGAATCACCGTCTTGACCAGTTTGAGTTACGCGCCAACGGTAACCAAGCGGCGCTCAAGTTGCTGTCTGCTGCACGGGATGCCGTAGAGTCATTCGGCCGCCGCTTCGAAGATCAGCGGGAATTGAGGCGCCACACCCGTCGAAACCTGATCGGCTTGACGCGTAGCGACAATGTGGACTTCAGCGGTATCGCCCGAGTCTCCCATGCCACGGATGCCACCGACTGGCGGGTCGAGATCCCTTTCGTGGTCATCACCCCCGACACAGAAGCCGAGATTGCACCTATCGTCAGGGCCTGCATTGAGACCGGACTGACACTGATTCCTCGTGGCGGCGGTACCGGTTATACCGGCAGTGCGGTACCACTCGACCCGCACAGTGCCGTCATCAATACGGAAAAACTGGATCTGGTTGGTGAGGTCGAGGAGATCGAATTACCGGGAGTTGAAGGCAAAGTGCCTACTGTGCATAGCGGTGCAGGCGTGGTGACCCGGCGAGTTTCCGAGCGGGCCGAGGCGGCCGGTCTCGCGTTCGCCGTCGACCCGACCTCCCAGGATGCCTCCACCATCGGTGGCAACATCGCCATGAATGCCGGTGGTAAAAAGGCTGTCCTCTGGGGCACGACCCTCGACAACCTGGCCAGCTGGCGCATGGTCACGCCTCAAGGAGAATGGCTCGAGGTGGAGCGGCTCAACCACAACCTGGGAAAGATTCACGACCAGGCGGAAGTGCAGTTTCGCATCACACGCTATGGCTCAGACGGCAAGTCCGTCCTCGGCGAACCGCAGACCCTAAGCATGCCAGGCAGTACCTTCCGTAAGGTAGGCCTGGGCAAGGATGTGACTGATAAATTTCTCTCCGGTCTGCCTGGTGTGCAGAAAGAGGGATGTGACGGCATGATCACCTCCGCCCGCTTCATTCTGCATCGCATGCCTTCGCAGGTACGGACACTTTGTATGGAGTTTTTCGGCAGTGATATCGGCAAGGCGGTACCGGCCATTGTCGAACTCAAGGATTACCTCGACCAACACGACGAGGTGCTGCTGGTAGGGCTGGAGCATTTGGACGAGCGTTACCTGAAGGCTGTCAAATACTCGACCAAGGCCCCTCGCCATGAGCGGCCGAAGATGGTGCTGTTGGCGGATATCGCCAGCGACAACGCCGAACTGCTCGAAACAGCCGCTGCCGAAGTGGTACGGATGACCCAGGCACGGGAAGGGGAGGCCTTCATCGCCAGCAGCCCGGAGGCACGGCGAAACTTCTGGCTCGATCGTGCCCGTACCGCTGCCATTTCAGCCCACACCAACGCTTTCAAGATCAACGAGGACGTGGTCATCCCGCTGGACAAGCTGGCGGAGTACAGCCGTGGCATTGAGCGAATCAACATCGAGGAGTCGATCAGCAACAAGATCCTCATCGCTGATGAAGTATTGGCCTACCTGGTAGGTGACCACTCACTTCGCAAGCCGGATGACGACTTTGAAGCCAGTGACGAGAACCGCTCTATCCTGGAAGCCAAGCTGGCGCTGGCTCAGGAAGCGGTCTCTCTGGCCCGCCAACGCTGGCAACATCTGCTCGACAAACTGGAATCTCCCGCCGCAGATCACACATCCCTGCTGAGCGAGAAGGAGCAATCCAGCATTCAGCCCAACGACCGTTTGCTCGACCTGCTGCTGCGCCGGGACCTGGTTGTCTCATATCGCACCGAGGTCGCCTCGCGGTTGGACGAGATCTTTCTTGGTCAGGAGATGAGTACACTGCGCCTTGCCATGCGTGAGATTCATGCCCGGCTGCGCGACTCACGTCTCTTCGTGGCCCTGCACATGCATGCGGGTGACGGCAATGTACATACCAACATCCCGGTTCATTCTGACAACTACGCCATGCTGCAGCAGGCGGACCACATCGTCGATCGCATCATGGCCCTGGCGCTCGATCTGGACGGCGCCATCTCAGGCGAGCACGGCATCGGCTTGACCAAACTGCAATATATGGAAGCGGACAAACTCGCCGCTTTTGCCGGCTACAAACAGGAAATCGATCCTGGTGGTTCCTTCAACCGGGGCAAACTGATTGCCGGCGCCGATCTTGAGATGGCTTACACACCTTCACTGCGCCTGCTGGAACTCGAGGCGATCATCCTTGAAGAGAGTGAGCTTGGCACCCTCAACGACGAGATCAAGCACTGCCTGCGCTGCGGTAAATGTAAACCGGTCTGCATGACTCATATACCCCGCGCCAACCTGCTCTATTCACCTCGCAACAAGATTCTAGCCACCGGTCTGATCCTCGAGGCCTTCCTCTATGAGGAGCAGACCCGCCGCGGCATCTCTCTGGCCCACTTTGCCGAGATGAATGATGTGGCTGACCACTGCACCATCTGCCACAAGTGCGAGAATCCCTGCCCGGTTAATATCGATTTCGGTGAAGTGACCACGCTGATGCGTAAGATCCTGGTGGATCGTGGCAAGAAGCGGCGTAATCTGGGTACGACCGCGGCCATGAGTTTTCTCAACATCACTAACCCAACCGCCATCCGCTGGATGCGCAAAGCCATGGCGGAGTGGGGCTTCAAGGGTCTCAATCTCGGTTATAGCCTGGCCGGCAAGGCGGGCCTGGTAAAACCCAAAGCACAACCGCCAAAAGCAACTACCGGCACACCCAAACCCCAGACAATGTTGGTAGAAATGCTACAGAAGCCGATTCGTGTGGCGCCGCCCGCAAAGACCTTGCGCGATGCCCTCAATCTGCAAGACACAAAATCAGTACCTATCCTGCGCAACCCGCGCAAGGTCAGCGAGGAGAGCGATGCCGTCTTCTACTTCCCCGGCTGTGGCTCCGAGCGCCTCTATAGCGAGATCGGCATGGCCACGCTGGCCATGCTCGGTGAACTGGGTGCCGAAACGGTCCTGCCACCCGGTTATCTCTGCTGTGGCTACCCCCAGAACGCCGCAGGCCTGCATGCCCGCGGACGGCAGATCACCACAGAAAACAGGGTACTGTTCCATCGCATCGCCAATACCCTCAACTACATGGACATCAAGACCGTGCTTGTCTCCTGCGGTACCTGTATGGATCAGCTGCTGCAGTATGAATTCGATAAGATCTTCCCCGGCTGCCGATTACTCGATATTCACGAATATATGATGGAGAAGGGGGTCGGACTTGACGGCAACCAAAGCACCGAATATCTCTATCATGATCCCTGCCATACGCCGATCAAGCATTACAGCCCTTTGCAGGTCGCCAGTAGCCTGACCGGCAAACAGGTGTTACTGAGTGATCGCTGTTGTGGCGAGGCCGGTACCCTCGGCACCAGCCGACCCGATATTGCCAACCAGCTGCGCTACCGCAAATCGGAAGAACTGAACAAAGGTATCGATGATCTGACACAAAACAGCACCTCCGGCAGGCCGGATATCAAGCTACTCACAACATGCCCCGCTTGCCAGCAAGGTCTGAGCCGCTATACCGATGAGACTGGTTTGATGCCGGAGTACATCGTAGTGGAGACGATCCGCCGCCTACAGGGTGAGCAGTGGCAGCAACGCTTTATCGATCAGATGGTGCAGGACGGTATCGAATTGGTGTTGGTCTGATTCGTTTCCCCTAGATTGCGATACACAGCTTGCATGGTGACTATCTGAATCTTGTGGACCATGCGGTAAATAAGACAATGATCAGAGCCCAGCTCATGAGCTGGGCTCCCTTCGGGCCGGCCCACCTGCCTCGCTGTCACATGGCTGGGTAACAGCTATTTACCCATCGATAACTCCATATCAGGATTCTGTGCTTCCTATAGCTCCCTCCACAAACACCTACCAATATTCAGCATGTGTGAATACATACTGAATCCCGGTCTATGCTATCGAGTACCGCAATAACAAAAGATAAAATAGGCGACAGGTTATGACTGACAGTTTCACCGAAGCATGTATCAAACACGATAAAGCACTACGCGGCCGTGTACGTCTACTCGGCACACTGCTGGGTGAAGTACTACGGGAACAGGTGGGGGAGAGAACCTTCACGATTGTGGAACGATTGCGCAAAGGGTACATCCAGCTTGCAGAACGACCCAATCCCAAACACAGCGAGCGACTCAACCGGCTGATCGAGTCACTGCAACCAGAGACCCTGGGTGACGTGGTACGAGCCTTCAGCATCTATTTCGTACTGGTGAATATCGCAGAGGAGGCCTTCCTGCATCGTCAGCGACGACGCATCGCAGGCAAGGGAGGGGAGCTCTGGGAAGGCTCTTTCGACCACACTCTGCGCGAACTTCGTAAACATGGCATCGATCCGCTTCAATTACAGAATATCTTCGACGACACGGCCTATATCCCAGTCTTCACCGCACATCCAACAGAATCGAAGCGACTGGTGATGATGAATCTGTTGCGACGCATCTTCGTCACCAGTGAGATGCTTGATGCCCCCAAACGCAGCCTCACACAATACGAGGACACAGTCAGGACACTCAAGACCCAGATCCAGACCCTGTGGAAAACCGAAGAGGTGAGGGCGGTCAGACCGGAGGTAAGAAACGAGATCAGGCTCGGGCAACACTACTTCCAACGCTGCCTGTTTGATGCGGTTCCCCAAGTCTATCGGCGACTCGAATCGGGGGTCCGGCGTATCTATGCCGATCATGAGGACTATCACGGCATACAACTTCCCGCTTTCCTCCACTTCGGTTCCTGGATCGGCGGTGACCGGGACGGCAACCCTTTCGTTACCCCGGATGTAACCCGACTCGCGCTCAGAATGGGGCAGCAGACAATCCTGCGGGAGTATATCCGGCGGGTCGATGAGCTGATCTCCGAACTCACCTTCTCCTATCGCTTCTGCAACCCGAACTGGGCATTCACGGAGAGCCTCGAGTCCGACATCGAAATCTGTAAAGCACTCTTGTGTGATAATCCACGTCGTTTCGAGGACGAGCCTTACCGGCGCAAGCTTTTCATCATTCGTCAGCGCCTCAATCAGAATCTGGCATCCGCCGAGGCATTCATTGAGGGGGCACAGGCCATTGATACCCAGGGGGCCTATGACAACGAAAAGGCCTTTCAGCGAGACTTGAAACTGATCTCTGCCTCCCTGCACAGCCACGGCGACGATGCCGCCGCCAATGGCGGATTACTCGACCTGATCCATCTGGCAGAAACCTTTGGCTTTTATCTATCAAGGCTAGATATTCGCCAGGAATCTGCTGTCCACAGTGCGGCTGTGGCTGAGATCTTGCCGCACATCGGTGAAACCGACGCCTACGATACACTGGATGATTCGGCGCGGCTGGATCTGCTCGACAGGCTGATCACCCAGGGGCTCACACAGCCGCTGAATGAAGAGGCGCTCTCAGACCAGACACGCCAGGTACTGGCCGTATTCAAGGTTATCGCAGAGGCAAAACAGGCAATCAGCCAGAATGCCATTGGGCAATACGTCATCTCCATGACTCATCAGGCCAGCCACATCATGGAAGTGGCTTTTCTGGGCTACCTGAACGGACTACTGGGTAAGAACGACCAGGGTTGGTTCTGTCAGTTGGAGATCTCACCGCTATTCGAGACCATTGATGACCTCCGGCGTAGTGAATCGATCCTCACACACCTCTTCTCCAACAGCTGCTATAAATCCCTGCTGGCCTCCTCCGATAACCGCCAGGAGGTGATGCTCGGCTACTCGGATTCGGCCAAGGACGGCGGCATCATGGCTTCCGCCTGGCATCTCTATCAGACCCAGAAGCGCATTATCGCCCTGGCAGAGGCGAACGGCATCCGCTGTCGGCTGTTCCATGGGCGAGGCGGAACCGTGGGTCGTGGCGGCGGCCCAACCCATGACTCGATCCTGGCCCAACCCACCAACACGGTGAAAGGGGAAATCAAGATCACCGAGCAGGGTGAGGTGCTTTCAAACAAATACAGTAACCGCGAGACCGCTATCTATGAGCTCACCATGGGTACCACCGGCCTTTTTAAGGCAAGCCAGGGGGTGGTGCGCCATATCAAGAAAGACCGATCGGCTTTCGTCACCGCCATGCAGGAGATCGCAGAGTTAAGCGAGCGCCACTTCCGCCAGCTGACAGAGGAGACACCGGGCTTCCTCGACTACTTCTACGACGCCACACCGGTCAATGAGATCGGCATGATGAATATCGGTTCTCGCCCTTCCCATCGCAGCAAAGGCAATCGATCCAAGTCATCCGTGCGCGCTATCGCCTGGGTCTTCGGCTGGGGACAAGCGAGACAGAACCTCCCGGGATGGTATGGGGTTGGCACCGCCCTCGCAAAGTGGCGGGGAAAGCGTAAGGGGCATCTCAAACAACTGCAGAAAATGTATCGGGAATGGCCTTTCTTCCATGCCCTGTTGAGCAATACACAGATGGCGCTTTTCAAATCGGATATGGCAATTGCCGAGCAGTATGCCAGGCTCTGTCACGACCCGGAAACACGGGACCGGGTATTTGAAGCGATTCGTGATGAATATCATCGCACTCGCAAGCAGATACTGGAGATCGCGAAGATCGATGAGCTGCTCGACGACACGCCGGTGCTCAAGCAATCACTCAGCCGGCGTGACGCCTATCTCGATCCTCTCAATCATATCCAGCTCGGCCTGATCCGCCACTATCGCGACAGTCGTCTCAGCGAAGAGAAGCGAGAACTTTGGCTGACACCTTTACTGCGTTCCATCAACGCTATCTCTGCCGGGTTGAGGAATACGGGTTGAGTTGGTACCAAGCCATCCGAAGATATGCTGGAATAGGGTAGAATATGTCGACCTAGCCATACCATTATCAGGATGTACCATGCCACTTCGCCCGACGCTGATTCTCCCACTCCTTTTGATTCTTGTCGGCTGTGACATGGTGGCATCTCAATCAAACGTCAAGATCAGCCAGGTACCCGCAAATGGCCTGACGGAATCCGCTTTTGACCAAGGTTATCTGCAGGCGCTCTCCGAAGAGACCAGAGCCGCGGCGGAGCAACGCCTGGTGCAGGCCTATGAGCGGAACAATATCCCACCTCATGAGCGTTCCAGTCATGCCGAGACTCAGGGGCGTTATGAGAAGGTTGGCAATTACCGGCTTGCCGTCATCGATCTCAGCTACAACGCCAGCCCCATGCGGGTGAAGCGAATTGTCGGCATTGCGCAGGACCAATTGATTACGATCAGCTGCATTTCACCACAGGGCGAGCCGCTGGATATCCATGCAGTGGAGGGTGAGTGCGCGGAGGCCGTGAAGGGTAATTTCAGGACCTCTTATTAACCCAACAATCATATATTGCAGGTTAACTTCTTTCGAACTCGGGGCCGGTTACCGCTTAGTTAATTAGCAGATGTATTTAATTTAAGTTTAACAGGCCCTAGTGACTAAGCCCGTTTTCTCGACATGGGTGCCAACATCAAATTGATGGTCTCGGCAGATTTTGTCAGCATCTCTTCGACCATAGGTGCAACAATCTGCGGGTTCAAGCCAGTCACCTCCCAGGCCACAGGATCAATAGCCCACAACATCTCATCGACAGAGAAACCGGCCGTCTCACCTCTGGCTACAGCCCAGGCAATGTGTACCAAAGCGACATCACGCTGGTGATCACGTGCTTCGCTTGGCCGATGATGATGGTGGGCAACCATTTCCAGGCCCTCCGGCAGGCCCCAGGCTCTCATCAGTTCCGCTCCCACATCCATATGGTTGAACCCGAGTGCATCCTCCTCCGCCTCGGCCGAGACCCAGTCGTCGCCACCTGTGACCAGAAGAATCTCCCTGGCCTTTTCCGGCAGCGTCAGATAGATCACCAATCTTCCCACATCGTGCAGCATGCCCATGACAAACAGGCGTTCACTGTGCAGTGTTTTGGTATGGGTGGCGAGGAGCTGTGACATCACGCCGGTCATGATCGAATGGCGCCAGAAAGTGGCCATGTTAACCAGCTCTTCTGGTATTCCGGTGAACGATCTAACGGCTGTAGTGGCCATCACCAGGCTACGAACCTCATCGCTACCGGCAATCGCCACGGCTCTGGAGATGGTGTCGACCTTTGACTGCAGGCCGAACAACGCACTGTTTACCAGCCGAAGGAGACGCGCTGATATATCCACATCCTGCGAAATGACTTCAGCCACCCGTGTTGCAGAGTAATTTGCCGAGTCCACCATCTCATTGACCCTGATGCAGACATCGGGGAGAGATACCAACTGGTCGATATTTTCAACAAGTGTTTGTGGTGTCGTCGTCATAATCCTCTCCCAAAGATTGCTGAGGGTCGAAAACTTTCTATGTGACAGATGGCGCTCATATCTCAGCGAGCTACAGTCACTGAATTGTTAACCAAGTACTTTTCCATTTAGATACAAAGATTTAATTTCCAGATACCGTCCCTTTCTGTAGCGTCCATCTTGAATAAGATAGTACATAAACTTCTAGAACTGCGTCACAAATATGGCTGTTTCTCCAGGGCCATGAATGATGGAGATCAGTCAGCTATGTGTTTACCTAAAGATGAATACGGAACCTAAGGAGTCTCATCTTGAGATGAAACGCCGGAATGGCAGTTTCCATTTCCATACAAAATTACTCATACGATAAAGGACTATCGGTATTGGCCGATAAAGGAATAGATAGAATAATGCGTCAAGCAAATGGACTCTTTGACACCAACAGACCCCTATCTCAAACAGGTCACAACTCTGGGTGATACCCATCAGGTTGTTGCCACTGAAGACATTCTCAATGATGAAGGCATCAGTCTGGTCAAGCAGGGCACTGCTGTTAACAGCTCCCTCTATGACCGGCTGGTACGTCACAAATTATTGCGTCCCCTGGACTACTCTCTGACTTCTGCGGATGTGGTTTCGCCCCCCGAACTGATAACCGATGTAAAGCGTTTACTGGAGAACGAACCTGAACTCTCGCTGGCTGTGGAAACCCAGTTTATTCAACGAGATCTCCTGACTCCCTTAGGGCATATTAGACTTGAGCCCCCCCTGGCTTTTAAATTGACGGTCTGCCGGGAACAGTGCCCTCAACGCTACCAGCATCTGTTACGGGTTAGCCTGATGGCACTCTACCTTGCCACTCAATTACGCTGGACCTCCGGAGACAAACAGGAACTGGCAACGGCTGCACTGTTTCACGATCTTGGCGAAATGCATCTGGAACCCTCTCTGTTCGAAAATTCAAGACAGTTGTCCCCTGCGGAACTCCGCCAGATCTATGCCCACCCAACTATTGCTTATCTTTTCCTGAGAGAGTTTCCCGCCTACTACCCACGAATCAGCAATATCGTGCACCAGCATCACGAAAGACTGGATGGCAGCGGTTATCCCAAAGGGCTGACCGGGGATGAAATCCTCCCCGCCGCACGACTGTTGGGCGCTGCCGAGATGCTTGTTGTGATACGACTGGAAAAGCCAGAAACCGGTTCGAAACTCTATTCCACAACCGAGGTTTTAAAACTCAATGCAGAGCGGTTTGGCTGTGACCTTATCCTCCCTTTGGTAGAGGCTGCAAAGCGTATCGATGACGCTACACCCACTATGTCATCATCCACAACTACGAACCAGACAGTACTGCAGGCACGGCTGAAGCTATTGGTTGAGATCCTGCAAGGTGCTGCTGCCATAGACACCGAAGAGGGTACTGATATGGCACATTTTGTCTCCAGCCAAATGAGACAGGTTATGGAGATGGCCAACCGATGCGGTGTCGTTCTCAATACATCAACCGGTCCATTCGATATTATCGGTGACGATGAGCAGGCGCTTTCTGAACTGGACGCATTGGTTCGGGAGATGATCTTTCTGGTCCAGAGCGCTGTCAGAGAGGCACAAAGGCGCTGGATCAAGGAAGAGATTCCCAATGAAGAGCAGACACCGCTCGCTCAGTGGGTACGGAATACTGAGTTGGCCCTGTACAGTGCGGGATTTCAATCTGAAGTTGTTGCAGAAACCCTGTAACACGGAAGACGACAGACAGATAGCGTCCAGCATTTCCGGCCGGCACCTGATAAGTCTCCCATCCCGGTCAATGGCAACACTTCCTCTTACCCGCATTCTCTTTTGAAAAGCAGGCTTGAGGTACCTCAGGCTTGAAACCAAAGTCGCGTGTGGAAACGTCCAAGGCACACTGATCCTCCAGCATCTTCAACAAACCGCTGCCGGATGCTGCCTGCTGGGTGGCATCACAAGCCGCAATACATTGCATGCATTGCGTACAGGTAAACATTCGACGCTTAATACTGCGCGGTTTCAGGCGCATGGGACAGGCATGCTCACAGGAGGCGTCACAATCCACGCAGACCTTTGCCCGTTTGCGATCATAGGCGACCACCATCGCTTTCTTGTTGCCCATCCAGATCAGACTCTGAAAGAGGCCCAGTGCACAGCCAAAACGACAGAAAAGATGTCGTGCAAAGGTAAACTCAATCGTCAGCAGTAAGGTCCCCACACCGATAAAAATGAATTGGTTTCTTGTCAGGCTGGCTGTGATCAGGTTGCTGTATATCTCCTTTGGCGGCAGCAGATAGGTGAGCAGAGCAACCGCCCAAAGGAAAGAAAAAAACAGCACCGCCACAATAGTGACAAACCACCAGCGCTTGTTGGGTTGAATCTGAGTACCGTCACGCTGTACGTCAGGCAGCGGATTTTTCTCCCAGATCGACAACTTGCCATGGGCCCGACGCATAAGCGAATTGATCATCTCTACCACAGAGAAGTGTGGGCACAACCATCCACAGTAGAGACGCCCCCATTTCCAAGCGATGTAGACCCCCAGAGTCAGTAACAAAGCAAGCGGTAGAAACAGTCGAAACAGCATCTGCAACCCCATCTCCATCGCCCCAATGGTGCCTTCCTGGAATGCAGACATACCGAGTGTCCAGGGAAAACCAAACAGGATGAGGTGATTCTGAGTGAGATCGAAACGCAGTATGTCCAGAGGCGGAGCCAGTATGAAAAGCAGAAAAAATGCGCTTCGCCAGGCCAGTCGCTGTTTCTGTATGCTGTTTGTCGTCATGCTTGCCTTTGCGGCTGCTCCGCAGTTGGTGGAAAGCCACATCTTAGGGCCAAGAGCTTCCTGAGGCGTCTATCACACAGACGTACTGAAAGTTTGGGCATGACATATGTCAAAAAAAACCGCTGAGAATTTGATGGTTTTTTCGTGCTGACAAGGCAGCAAGATGATATTGAAATCGATTGACAGAGCCTAACTGACGTTCAGCTCATCAACCAAAGCATTCATTTCCTGTAGACGTTGTCTGGCTCCCATCACAACATCATCATCTTCCCTGCCCTGAAAAAACTCATCTCCCAGTTCGCACAGCACCTGGATTTGGTTGGGGTCAAAAAGGGTGACTGCGGCTTCGAAGTCCTCCCGCTCAGCACTGAGAAGTACCGGCAGCAGTTCATGCTCACTGATAAGCGATTCAGGATCGAGAAGGTCCGCCACCAGCGCTGTTTCCAGTAGTTCAAAATGGGTCTTACGCGCCTCCTCTTCCTGCTCCAGCTCCTGCTGGGCGAGGGTGTCATTGCCAGCCCCCTGCCAAACGGCGCGCATAATGACGGCAACCAATTTTTTGATGGCCTCCTTGTTGGGACTCTGGTCATCCGCTAATCGACTGGCGCTTTCATAGGCCTTGTCGAGGCGCTCCTTCAATTCAAGGATGACATCACTCTGCTCGTGTGGACCCAGGGCTACGGCTTCACCCACCAGTTTGCGTAGGTCGCCAATGTAGGCCTCGAGCTCCTCATGATCGAGCCGTTGCGCTTCCGTCAATTCTCCCTGAGTGAGGCTACGCTGATCCTCGGGAAAGAGTGGATTATTGTGTTTTCGCAGCAGATGGCGTTCGTGCCGGCCGGGCAGTTCGCTAAACAGCAGTTGCATGATTCACCCCGAGCTGAACGGGAATCTAGTGTTCCCTGTTGAACATGTGACGGCCCCTGTTTTATCACGAATCGGTATCGGAAGGGCAGATATTGCATCTGAATCTTTTGAAAGATCTTGATCTGCTCCCCGCATTTTCACCATCAATCGTACTGGCGTATGACCGAATCAGACACACTGCTTGGAAAACGAAGCCGCCAAAAAGGCCGTCTTTCAGCGAAGGATTTTTATGTGTGATTTCACATCCTGCATCTTCGATTAGGCTATTTTTGTCCTAGCTAAGAATTTATTGATAATTATCAGTTCATCCCGCCAGCAAATTAATTACCCTACTCCCCGCATTGTTATTGCTGTCTTTCCGGTCGTCAGCCACGGGTTGGCTCCCGATTCAGCGCAATGTCTTGTTGGTAAAAGTCATTTGGAGGACTCCACCATGTTAGGAAGTGATAAGGCAATTGTCGGTGCACTGGCCATCCTGGTTGTGGGCATCGTGATCTCGGTATTGCTCGGCTAACCCGTCAGGGGCGGGGGATTTCTCCCGCCCCATGAACAAATACTGCCCTCTCAGAAACTCTCGTAGGCCTGCTCCCTCGACCTCTTAATCCTCCCCATTTCCCACCTCCCTAACCGCTTCTGTGTCTAAGTGCACTGCAATACACTACACTTCAAGCAGCTATATCAAATATTCCTCTCCAAGATCGTAGGCTGTTTGGAGGCACTCAGGCGGTCGATTCTCTATGGAAACGACCTTCTTTTAAAAAGGTAATCCATGTTACTCACCGGCCTGCTCGATCTGTCTCTCTGGGGTTATCTCGTTCTTACCCTGATCCTCACTCACATCACCATCGTTTCTGTCACCGTTTTTCTCCATCGGCATCAGGCCCACCGTGCGCTTGAACTCCATCCGATATTGAGCCATTTTTTCCGTTTCTGGCTGTGGCTCACCACCGGTATGGTGACCCGTGAATGGGTCGCCATTCACCGAAAGCACCATGCAAAATGTGAAACCGCTGATGACCCCCACAGCCCACAGACACGTGGAATCAATGAGGTGCTCTGGCGGGGGGCAGAACTTTATCAGCATGAGGCGGCGAATCAGGAGACACTGGAGCGCTATGGTAAAGGCACCCCGGATGACTGGCTGGAACATCGGATTTACACTCCCCATCATGTACTGGGTGTCAGCTTTCTCCTTGTGGCGCTGCTGATCCTCTTCGGACCGGCGGGTGTGGCCATCTGGGCCATACAGATGATCTGGATACCTTTTTGGGCCGCTGGTGTCATTAACGGTATCGGTCACTACTGGGGTTATCGTAATTTTGAGATTCCCAACGCCTCCACCAATATTGTGCCCTGGGGGCTGTTGATCGGCGGTGAGGAACTGCACAATAACCACCACGCCTATGCCAGTTCCGCCAAGTTCTCGATCCGCTGGTGGGAGTTCGACCTCGGCTGGCTCTATATCCGGCTCTTCTCTCTACTGGGCCTGGCGCAGGTGCAAAAGGTGGCACCAGTACCCAAGCTGATTCCACCCAGGCCACAACTGGACCTGGACGCGGTGAAATCACTGACCGTCAATCGGTTGCAGTTACTCAGTGACTACAGCAGCAAAGTTCTGCGCCCAGTCTTTCGGGCTGAAATCAATGCTGCTGCACAGAGATCCTGGCGACGTCTCTATCGCCGGGCACGCCGTCTGGCAAGACGGGACGTGGCACTACTGAGCGAGCGTGACAGACAACGCTTGGTCGAGGCCCTGGAAAGCAGCTCGACGCTAAAAACGGTTTATCAGCTCAGGCTTCAATTACAGGCTGTTTGGGAGCAGCAGGCGATGAGCCATGAGGCCCGGCTCGAATCACTCAAAAACTGGTGTGTCCAGGCGGAGAGCAGTGGCATCCAGGCCTTGGCGGAGTTTGCTCAGTTGATGCGTCGATATGAACTGAAGTCCCATCACTACAGCTAGCCCACTCGATCGGTAAGCTAGGGCCTGTTAACACTGATCCAGCAGGGTGCATTGGATTAGTGTTAACAGGCCCTAGTGTTTTAACTCTTCTTCGATATAGCGTTTGATGTAGCGCTGACCATTGATCGTCGAGCTAACCACCCAGACCACCATGAAGAGAGCCAGACCAAGGACCAGCGGGGCTGCACTTGGGATTCCGGCCATCAGCAGAAGTAGCAACAACATCCCTACACCCATGACGGTAAAACCTCTTTTCCAGGCCTGCCTGATGGTCTCCTGAGCCGCCTGAGGAGAATCGATACCGCCACGACGAAGGGCATCTCGCATCGTCTCATAACCCGCCTGGTGGCGGCTTTCCAAACGGCCGAATGGATCATTCAGTTTCATATGAAATCCTCTCTGGGAAGCCGCTTAGGCACACCTTTACTGTGGCAAACAGTGAAACCCTTTGCTCCAACTCTCTGTCAAATAGGACAGCAGTATCAGCCATACGGCACAAAGTACTGTGACAACTCATCGACGTAGGAGGTGACTCATGTACGGTAGTGAAAACGCAATTATCGGCGCCATCGGCATCCTGGTTCTCGGTATTGTTGTAGCGATGATGGTCAGTTAAAAACGAAGGCCTGTTAACGCTAATCAGAACAACGGGCCACAGGATCTTGCCTTAATCGTGTTAACAGGCCCTAACAACCGATATCGGTCTCCGCATCGAATCCCGGATTGATCGCCTCATAGAGTGACGAGTAATCCTCATCACCGTAGCCTGCCGCCTGACCGTTTTCGAACACGGCAAGCATGGCATCCACGATACCTGCGTTGATTCCTGACTCCTCTGCGACCCGCTTGAACAGACCAGTATCTTTGATCAGATGTTTCAGTGGAAAATTAGGATTGCTGTAGTCATGGCCTAAAAACTTGTTCAGCTTTTTGTCGAAGGTGGGTGCATAGAGTGCACTTTCACGCAGCAGTGTCATGAATTGCTCCACATCCACACCCTCTGCCCGTACAAGACCGAGGCTCTGCGAAAACCCGGCAGTGAGAGAGGCGATCAGTTGATTCATTGCCAGCTTCATGGCCGCCCCCTGACCAACGGTGCCAATATGCTCCACCTCTTTACCCAGGCATCGCAACATCAACAGGCAGTGTTGATAAACATGGTCAGCGCCCGCGGCCATCACAATCAACTGACCCGAACGAGCTTCGGGAATACTGCCAAGTACTGGGGCTTCGAGATATTCTCCACCAGCCTCAGTCACCCTGGCAGCAATGTTACGACTCTCATTGGGCGCAATGGTGCCCATCTGCAGAACCGTTTTTCCGCTCAGTAATGGGGGTGTTTCTGCGGTAAAAAGCACTGCTTCAATGGCATCGGCATCGCTCAGGGTCAGAATGATCACTTCACCCGATTCAATCGCCGTATTGAGATCCACTTCCACATTCAGGCCTGCATCGGCAGCCTGCTTGAGGGGATCAGGAGAGCGGTTCCAAACCACCAGGTCGTGCCCGCAATGCACCAGCCGCAGTGCGATTGGCAGTCCCATCAGTCCGAGACCCAGGAGTGAGATTTTCATGGCAGGGTTCTCCCTGGCTAACACCTACAAGAGAGGCATCGGTGATATTTTACGCGCTTCGCTTTGCACGATAAGTATTCGTTAAATGCGCCGGGAAACTCAACCAACGCACCTTTTCTCGATCAATTCCCAATATGATAGGGACGACTCAGTTCATGCACGGCTTCGATAAAAACCCCGGCGTGCTCCGGATCGATCTCAGGATGAATACCATGACCCAGATTGAAGACGTGGCCGTTGCCATGACCAAAGCTGGCCAGGACTTTCCCCACCTCTTCACGAATGTGTGCAGGTGAAGCGTAGAGGGTGCAGGGATCAAGATTGCCCTGCAACGCCACCCTGTCGCCGACCCGTGCACGGGCATTGGCCAGACTCAGGGTCCAGTCGATACCGAGGGCGTCGCAGTTGGTATCGGCCATCTTTTCCAGCCAGAGCCCGCCGCCCTTGGTGAAGAGAATTACCGGTACCTTGCGCCCCTCCGCTTCACGGGTCAGGCCATTGACGATCTGCTGCATGTAGGCAAGCGAGAAGGCCTCATAATGCTGGGGCGTCAGCGCACCACCCCAGGTATCGAAGATCATCACCGCCTGGGCGCCCGCTGCAATCTGGGCGTTCAGATAGGCTGTGACAGATTCACTCACTCGCTGCAGCAGACGATGCATCAGTTCCGGGCGGTCGAACATCATGCCCTTTACCTTGGAAAAGTTCTTCGTCCCACCACCCTCAACCATATAGGTTGCCAGGGTCCAGGGACTGCCACTGAAACCGATCAGGGGAACTCGGCCATCGAGTTCCCGGCGGATGGTCCGCACGGCATCCATCACATAGCCGAGGTCGTCCTCCATATCGGGGATTCCCAGGGCGTCGACGGCAGCCTCGTCTTGCACCGGCCGCTCGAAGTGAGGCCCTTCGCCTTCTGTAAAATAGAGTCCCAGCCCCATGGCATCAGGCACCGTGAGAATATCGGAGAAGAGAATCGCCGCATCCAGAGGATAGCGGTCCAGTGGCTGCAGGGTCACTTCGCAGGCCAGTTCAGGGTTCTGGCAGAGCGACATAAAGTTACCCGCCTTTGCTCGTGTGGCGCGGTATTCTGGCAGGTAGCGGCCTGCCTGGCGCATCATCCAGACCGGTGTGACATCCACAGGTTCTCGTAGCAGCGCTCTTAACAGTCGGTCGTTTTTCAGGGTAGTCACGGCTCAGTCGATCCTCAGTGCTCATCTCTCAATATAATGAATGGGGAATTGTACACACAAACTTATCACGCTTCTCTTTACGCTTCGATCCAACGGGTTGTCCAGGGACTTTCTTTGGGGGCTCTGCGAACGATTTCTCGTCACACGGATAAATGCCATCTAATAGTCACACAACACGAAGCAAGGGCAGGGTATAATCCCCGCTTCGAGGTACCCAATGACAGCACTGCGACAACTGATACTCAACAAAAAAGACGCACTTGCCGGGTCCGTCGGTGAGCCGCTTTCACGCCTTGCCGAACGGTGCGCGTCTGTCTGGGAGGACCCGGACAGACTCGATCAGGTCCTGCTCACACATATCAGGGAGATCACCAACTGTGAATTTCTCTATGCCTGGGACCTAGAGGGCAGGGAGATCTCTTCGCTGGTGCAACCGGGTAGTGCTGATATCGCCTGGCGGGGTAGGGATCTCTCGAAACGCCCTTACCTGAAAAACAACCTACCATTCAAGGGCATCATGCTCTCCTCCGTCTATCACAGCCAATTTACCGACAAGGAGTGCGTAACCGCGTTGCAGGCGGTACGAAAAGATAAAATCCTGCACGGATTCATCGCTGCCGACTTCTCACTGGATAAGGTGGTCAGCGAAGGTGCTCAACTGGCTGATAAGCAGCAATGGCAACAATTCAAGGGTGATCCGGCCGTTCGCGGGACACTCTTTATGCAGGAGCGGATACAAAGCCGTTTGGATGAGCACATCGATTCGGTGCATGAAACCATCCTTGCTCTGATGGCCGATCATGGTGTCTTCCACTGCAAGGTCCACTACTCCAGCGGCCGCTGCTCCTTCTGGTTGATGGATGACCCCTACAGCTACCGCATTCATGGGGTAGAGGAGATTATTGATCCGGATATTGCGCTGGCTTACCCGCTGTATGCCTACTCCGATCGAGCAAAGGTGACACCGAAACAGATCCGCGAGGTGCTCGATGAATTCAAGGCATTACGCTTTGCGGATGAGACCATCTATCTGCGCAGTGCCTCCATCAATATCATGAACGGCATGCTGGGTCTGACCTTCTCCTGCGATGGTTCTCACTATATGCCGGTAGAGGAGTTTATCGACAAGAACCTGGGCTTTTGGATCGGAGAATTGGCCGCCGATCGCCAGGGGGCCGGATGAAAGCAGCCACCTGGTGATTAGCCAAGTCGCGAAACCGGCGGTAGCGGGTCAAGGGAGTCGGTAATTCTCCTGCGTTACCAGATCAACGCCACACTCCAGCCCCTCTATCCAGGCAATGAAATCTTTCACTGCTTTCTTCCCGCTAAAGGCGCGGCCATGCTGTGGCACGATCATCTCGATATCCAACTGACGTACCATGTTTGCCCAGAGGCGGCAGACTTTGTTGGAATTCATGTAACGCTTGTGGAAACCTTCCATGTAAGGCATGACTTCCGAAATATTTGAAACCGGTTTGTTCAAATCACCCGGTGGCAGATTAGCGCCTAGATCACCCGAGAAAAGGATACGACTGATAGGATCGTAGAATTGAAAATTCCCCTCGGCATGGAGGAAGTGAGCCGGCAGGGCCATCAAACGAATGTTGCCTAAATCAAGGTTAGTACCTTCATCCGGTATACCGACAACACGATCGAGTAAGCGCCCCGGGCGGGTAAAATGGGGAATGAAGCGTTCCCAGAGGGCGGGCACCACGACTTTACAATCCGTACCCACCAACCATTTATTAACCGATGCAACGATATCCGGGTCCTGATGTGAAGCAACCACATAATCGAGCTTCTTTACGTTCATGTAATCGCTGATCGCCATAAAGAGCCGTGAGTAGGTCAACTCACCGCCCGGATCGATCAGCGCCGCATGCTGATGATCATAGATAAGAAATTGATTGGCCTGGACGGCTTCCCCGTGTACCAGGTCTCTAAAAGCGACACAGATGTGGCTGCCATTATTGAATAGTTCGACTGACATGGTTTTTTACGTCTTCTCTCAGTTTTCCTGCATTGATCCGAACCGTATGTCTCGCGGGTTTTTCGATTCCGGAGATATCTTGTAATAACCTATAGCGACATAACTGTCTGAAGCTTAAACCGATTACTGAAGATTGCAACCGGATTACAACGCCGTTCACCTTTTACTTTTGTATCATGCATGCGCGACTCAATGAATTTATTGGCATGAAAAACATCACTAGCGACACCTGGGATCTTAACCCGACCGAAGCCATTGCGCTTCAGAATACGCTGCGTCACAAGGTGATTTTGTCAGATCATTTCTCTCCACCCAAACGAGTTGCCGGTGTCGACGTGGGTTTTGAACAACAGGGCAAGATAACGCGGGCGGCTGTCGCTGTACTCAAATTCCCAGAGCTGGAGCCGTTGGAACACGCTGTCGCAAGGCTTCCCACATCTTTTCCCTATGTGCCCGGGTTGCTCTCCTTCCGTGAGATACCCTCAATCCTCAAGGCGATGGAACAACTGAAACTGACACCTGACCTTCTATTGTGTGACGGTCAGGGTTTCGCTCATCCGAGACGCTTCGGCCTGGCCTGCCATCTGGGCCTAATCACCGACATACCAGCCATTGGTGTAGCTAAAAGCCGATTGATCGGTACCCATGAGATACTCGCAGATGAAAAAGGTGCCTGGGTGCCACTCATGGACAAAAAAGAAGAGATTGGTGCTGTGCTACGCACCCGAACTCGGGTGAAACCACTCTATATATCCGTTGGTCATCGCATCTCTCTGCACACAGCCATTCGGTATGTCATGGCCTGCACTACCCGCTATAAACTGCCGGAAACCACACGGGCAGCCCATCGACTGGCATCGGGTTGAGAGGGAAAGAAGTATGATGGCGGGGCCAGTCACAGAACCTATCGAATATGTTCGATGTAGTGTGGTCGGTCATCCATCAGCAGTTTTACGCCATTCGCTTGTGCTTCAATGGACACATCCTGGCCTTCTATTTTGAGTTTGCAGTGTGCATGACCCTGACTCTCGAGTGGTACCGGTATCATGTCACGATAGGTGTAGACGTTTTCACCCACGTCACCGCCGTCACAGATACAGGGACACTCAGGTGGATCCCCCGACAATTCTGCCCCTTCGAATACCAGCGACCCGGCCTGCCACCATCGGGTTCTCTCTTCTGAACCACTCATTGTCTTGATGAGATAGGCGCGGGAGAAACGAATGTTAAGAACACCCGCGTCTAAGGTTATCGATTCAATCTCGCTACCCGGCAGGTCGATAGTGGTGGAGTCCATGTGGCAGTTCCTGTGATTAAGCTCGCAATTGAACGGGGTGCATCATAACCCGCTCTGATCCTCAGGCAACTCTCTTTTCCCTGCCCTTTTCATGCTTTTCCGATATCAAGACCTCAACCATCAACATCCAGTTTCAGGTCTTTGATCTTCCTGGTCAGGGTGTTACGCCCCCAACCCAGTAGCCGGGCAGCATCCTGTCGACGGCCTGCCGTGTGCTCCAAAGCCGTCTCAATCATTACTGTCTCAAAATCAGGTTCAGCTTCATTGAGCAATCCCTCACAACCGTCTTGCAGCTTTTTTCTTGCCCATGCGCGAAGCAGTTGGCGCCAATCGTCGTAGAAGACCGAGGGGGCATCGCTATCCTTGAGTTCTGCTGGCAGGTCGTCGATATGAATCTCCTGCCCTGATGCCATGACGGTTAGCCAACGCGCCGTATTCTCCAATTGACGAACATTACCTTTCCACGCCAACTGACTGAGAAAGGACTCTGTTTCAGGCAGCAATAATTTCGCTTCCACATCCAGTTCACTGGCGGCGGCATCCAGGAAGTGCTTCATCAGGAGCGGGATATCCTCTTTTCTTTCCCGCAGTGCTGGCAAGTGGATGCGAATAACGTTAAGCCGATGAAACAGGTCTTCACGAAAAGAGCCGTCATCAACCCGGCTTTCCAGATTCTGATGGGTTGCCGCAATGATTCGCACATCGACCTTCACCGGTTCATGCCCACCAACCCGGTAAAACTCACCATCAGCCAGCACACGCAACAATCTTGTCTGTAGTTCAGACGGCATGTCACCAATCTCATCTAAAAAGAGTGTGCCACTGTCCGCTTGTTCGAAACGGCCTTCGCGGCGGGTCTGCGCCCCGGTGAAGGCGCCTCTTTCATGGCCAAACAGTTCCGATTCCATCAAGTCCCTCGGAATCGCCGCCATGTTCAACGCGATAAATGGTGCTGACGCTCGGGTACTGTGACGATGGAGTGCCTGGGCCACCAATTCTTTGCCGGTGCCCGATTCGCCATTGATCAATACGGTGATATTGGACCTTGCCAACCGCCCAATAGCACGAAACACTTCCTGCATCGCTGGCGCTTCCCCGATAATCTCCTTCACACCCTGGCTATTATCCGAGGCAGGCTTCTCTTCCACCGATAATTGTTGCCGACAGGCGCGGCGTATCTGCTGTACCGCTTCATCTACATCGAAAGGCTTGGGCAGATATTCGAAGGCGCCACCATGATAGGCCGAGACCGCACTATCAAGATCTGAGTGCGCGGTCATGATAATCACCGGCAGCCCGGGATAGCGGGCATGCAGAATTTCCAGCAGTTCAAGTCCGTCCATACCCGGCATGCGAATGTCGGAGACCACCACATCGGGTTGATCCCCTTCCAGTGAAGCCAGTACCTTGTCTGCACTTTCGAAGCAGGACACATCCATCTCCGCTTTTTGCAGGGTTTTTTCCATTACCCAGCGAATCGAGCGATCATCATCAATCACCCAGACCCTGCATGCTCTATCCATCGATTTGCTCCAAAGGTAGTAATACTCTAAAAACCGTATGTCCCGGTTTGCTGGTGAATTCGATCAAACCCTGGTGGCGATTAATCAGGGTCTGGGCAATTGACAATCCGAGGCCCATGCCACCAGCCCCCGATACCATTGGGAAGAAGATCCGCCCCTGTAGCTCTTCCGGGATACCGGGACCGTTGTCTTCAACCTCCACAGAGATAACCAGCCTGTGCCGTATATTCCCGATAGTGAACTGGCGCAGAATACGACTGGTTATTCCCATTATGCCCTTTGTGCCCATGGCTCTAACGCCATTTCTCACTATGTTGAGAAAGGATTGAATCAATTGATCCTGGTCACCGGTTAAGGGAGGAATACTGGGATCGTAGTCTTTATTGATAGTCAGGCTTTGGCCTGCCTCGGCATTCACCAAGCCGCAGACCCGCTCCAACACCTGGTGAATATTCACCGGCTTCAACTCAGGCAGCCGATTCGGCCCCAGCATGTTGTTTACCAGGTTCTGCAACCGATCAGCCTCTTCAATGATAATCTGCGTATATTCAACCAGCGATTCGTCAGGCAGCTCCCTCTCGAGTAGCTGTGCTGCACCACGCAATCCACCCAACGGGTTTTTGATTTCGTGGGCGAGACCCCGAACCAAAGCCCGGGTTGCCTCATTGCGCGAAAGGATCTCCTCTTCCCGCGTAATACGCAGCTGCCGGTCAACCTGTTGAATCTCGACCAGAAGCTCTTCAACCCGATGGCCGCGTCGCTGAGGGATCACCGTGCAATCAATGGTGATTTCTCTGCCATCCGGCAGAGTCAGCTGATGTTCACGTTCGGTGAATGGCTGACCGGTACCCAGTGAACGGGCAAGATTGCTTTCCAATACACTACCTGGACAGTGGATCAGGTCGGTGGCAGGCGTGCCCATCGCTTTCCTCGCGCTTACAGCAAAGAGCATTTCAGCAGCGGAATTGATATAGCGCAGTCTAAAGTCACAATCAAAAAGCAGTATCGCTGTGCTCAGGTTGTCCAGTACCTGTTTCTCTAGAATCACTTGTTCATGTTCCGGCGCCATGGTGTGTCCTTAAGCAATAAACGATCCAACGGACTCAGTCTGTGAGGATTACCGGTCGATCTCAGAATCGTTTCACAACGCCATGACAAAACAGCCGTTTAACGGATCACCACGATTGAGTAAAACAAATTGAGAAAGATGTCAGCTGAGCGGCTGGCAATCAATTGCACCATTATAGTGCATGGCGGGCTTTTAGGGTTTGATGACTGAGTTTTTACGGAGATGGAAATTAACAGAGGGTGTGGCAACCAGCTCATTCCCTTCGTTGTCCACAACTTTAGCATTGAGTGAATGTGTTCCCCTGTTCAGGCCATTGAGACTGAACTGGGTTGACTTCATTTCGCCTTCCAATCGGGTGCCGTCGACAAAGACGTGAATCGCGTGGTTAGCCGCCAAGGCAGGGGATAGGGTGAGCCCAACTGTGACCGTTCCTTCATTACTACGAATGGTCTCGTCATTTTCCGGCTGAACGACCTCGAAAGACTGATAGGTTTCACCATCGACGGCGGCTGTTGTTTGATCAGCAGCGTCTTCAGAGATTGTTGAAGGCGAAGATTTGCTACCGCTGACACGAATACGCTCTGCACCAGGCCGATAGGTGTCTGAATAGACAACCTCGCCGGTCTCCGTTGTCCATTTATAAACATCCTTGGCCAGCAGCGGACAAGAAACCAATAAGATCAGAATAAGTACTACGCTACGCATGGCACTAGCATAGACCAAGGTATAAGCATTGAACAAGCGATTCAGTTCGCAAAAAAAACGCGCCCTCCCATAACAGGAGTGCGCGCTTTCGTCACTTCAACAGATACTGCTGATGCTTATAGGCTGTAGTACATGTCGAATTCCACCGGATGCGTGGTCATACGCATGGTGGTCACCTCTTCCATCTTCAGTTCGATATAACCATCGATCAGGTCATCGGTGAAGACGCCGCCTGCTGTCAGGAATGCGCGGTCCTCAGACAGGGCTTCCAATGCCATATCCAGGCTGTGGCATACGGTGGGGATACTGAGCGCTTCTTCAGCCGGCAGGTCATAAAGGTCCTTATCCATGGCGTCGCCCGGATGGATTTTGTTCTGAATACCGTCGAGACCGGCCATCATCATGGCGGCGAAGGCCAGATAAGGATTGGCGGTAGGATCGGGGAAACGTACCTCGACACGACGGCCTTTCGGGCTGGAAACCCATGGTATACGGATCGAAGCGGAACGGTTACGCGCGGAGTAAGCCAGCATGACCGGGGCTTCGAAGCCTGGGACCAGGCGCTTGTAAGAGTTGGTAGACGCATTGGTAAAAGCATTCAGTGCACGGGCGTGTTTGATGACACCGCCAATATAGTAGAGGGCGGTATCGGAAAGGCCGCCGTACTGATCGCCTGCGAAGATGTTATCTCCACCCTTGGCCAGGGACATATGCACATGCATACCGGAACCGTTATCGCCAACGATGGGCTTGGGCATGAAGGTCGCGGTCTTGCCATAGGCATGGGCCACGTTCCAGGTGCAGTATTTCTGGATCTGGACCCAGTCGGCGCGCTCTACCAGGGTGCTGAAACGGGTACCGATTTCACACTGACCGGCAGTGGCCACCTCGTGATGGTGAACCTCGACGGGTACGCCCATCTCTTCCATGGCCAGACACATGGCACCACGCAGATCGTGCAGAGAATCGACCGGGGGAACCGGGAAGTAACCGCCCTTGACGCCAGGACGATGACCGATGTTGCCGTCTTCATAGACACGCTCGGAGTTCCACTCGGCCTCTTCGGAGTCGATCTTGACCATGGAGCCGCTCATGTCGACGCTCCAGCGTACATCATCAAGCACGAAGAATTCAGGCTCGGGACCGAAGAAGGCAGCATCAGCGATGCCGGTGGATGCCAGGTAGGCCTCGGCACGCTTGGCAACGGAGCGGGGATCGCGCTCATAACCCTGCATGGTAGATGGCTCAAGAATGTCACAACGGATGTTCATGGTGTTCTCATCCGCGAAGGGATCCATGACGGCCGTCGAATCTTCAGGCATCAGGATCATGTCCGATTCGTTGATGCCTTTCCATCCAGCAATGGATGAGCCGTCAAACATCTTACCGTCAGTGAACATCTCTTCGTTGACTTCGCCCGTTGGCAGCGTCACATGCTGTTCTTTACCGCGAGTATCGGTAAAACGCAGATCGACAAACTTCACGTCATTGTCTTTGATCATCTTCAGGGCTTTCAAGGCCATCTTCGTCTCCAGAATTTATGGGTTATTCGATGCTGAGTAAAAAATCAGCCACATCATAGCTTTGGCGGCCGGAAAACGATACCAGACGCTTTGGAAAACGCATATCTGCATGATTCATGCCACACAACTGCCGTTCTCGTGCGGGAAATAGAGGCCACTTTTTCAATATTTTGTGCACAAGATAAACCCATTTCAAATTAGCCACTTAGAAATAGATCGCCGACAAATCTCCTTTCAAAAGATATTCACGAGAATCAGCTGATATCTTCTTTAAATGATCGAGCGAGCCAGTAAAGACTCGCCATCGCACTACAATGGTGCGCTAACACTATATTGGCGCACTGTAATGGTGCTATCCAAACCAAATACGGACATGGCGAAAGACCTCCGATCCCTCCAGGGCCTGCTGAAATTCTCGCTTCACCTCATCAGCACCCTCACCAGATGCATAGCATGAGATGGGCAAAAAGAGATCCACATCGATCCTGCCAGAGAGATAGTGCAGCACCATTCGATGACGCTTTGAATAGCAGGCGAGTTGTGACCAATGTGATTCCAGCAGGGATTCCGCCTCATCCCTCAACGGCAGCTCGGAACAGGAAGGTCCCGCCTCGTCATCTTCCGGATCGATATGTACCGTAACGTCTTCCAATACATCCACCTGATCGATCAAACCGTACTGCACCACCTCTGCAATACGATGACCCTCCGAAACACTCAACCAGGGATCGACCTGTACGTGAACGTCGGCCATCGCATGGCCACCCAATTTGCGGGTCCTCAGCATATGCACGCTGTTAACGCCGGAAACACTGCTGATGTATTGCCGAATCTGCTTCAGGTGTTGCTCTTCGAGACCGGCATCCGCCAGCTCCTGTAGGGCGCCCCAGCCCAGATTCCATCCGATCTGCGCCACCATCACCCCGACCAATACGGCCGCTATGGCGTCCAGGTAGGGTAAACCGAGCATGGTGCCGCCGATACCGACCAGCACCACCACGGATGAGACCGAGTCGCTGCGATGGTGCCAGGCGTTGGCCCGCAGCAGATCCGAATTGATCAGATTGGCAAGATGCCGGGTATAGAAGAAAAGACCTTCGTTGGCAATGATGGAGAAGAGGGCAACAAACAGCGTGAATGAAGCAGGAAGTTTCAACTGCTCAGGCGCAAACAATCTCTCGCCTGCATCCCATACGATACCGAAACCGACGGCAATCAATATGCCGCCCAGCACGAGGGTACCTACGGTCTCGAAGCGACCATGACCGTAGGGATGGTCCTCATCTGGCGCCTCTTTGGCATGTCGGGCGGCGAATAGGACCAAGGCATCCGTCAGCAAATCCGATAACGAGTGGATACCGTCCGCCACCAGCGCCTGTGACTGGCCAAGCCAGCCGAAGAGAATTTTGGAAATGGCCAAAATCGTATTGACCAGTGCACCGACCAGCGCCGATCGACGACTGATACGAAAACGATTTTCCCTGGTTTCAGCTTGTATGCTCATTACTGCATCCCATGGTCGACTTCGACAACCACAATATATTCACCATCCTCTTCCCGGGCTTCAATCAGTTTATGTCCGTTGATCCTCGACCAGGCAGGGATATCGGTCAGCACACCGGGATCGGTACAGATCGCCTCAATTTGAGCGCCGTCCGGCAGAGATTCCACGGCTGTCTGCACCCTTATCACCGGCATGGGACAGAGCAACCGGCGGCAGTCGATAATCTTTCGCTTCAAATCACCCACTCCCTGGGTATCTCATGGGGTTGCAGGGGTCTCACCTTTAACTCCTTCTGGTGACCCTCGATATTGGTAAATGCGAGTACCACCTCTTCCTCACTGCGTCCCTGACTGTAACGGGCCACCAACCTGGCTGCTAATTCGATATCGGCCGCACTCACATCACCATCGATCAATGCCAGCGGACCCGGATGGCTGACAGTCGTCAGATGAGGATACTGATGTCGGTAACCACGCAGAAAATTGCCTTCTCCCTCTTCCCTGGAGATGATCAATTTAAAGTGAGGTGCGGGCCGCAGGTGGCGTCCGACCTTCAGCAGCATGATGTCATCCATCTCATACTGTTTGTCACCACGGGCACGCCACAAGTCAGCCAGCTTGACCGAGTATTGGGCATCGGTGAGAAAACAGCAGCCCCCGGCAGGTTGGGCATAGTCCTCAAAACCGAACTTGGCCGCCAGCGCCATCTGAGGCTTTCGGCTACGGCCGGAAAAATCGTGTAACTGTTGCCGGTCCACCCAACCTTCCCGCTCTGGCAGCGTCTCCGGCAGATTGCGTGCGCATAAGGGCCTTAACAGCAGATCCTCAGCACCCGATTCATCGGCTACCACCGGCATGGTCTCTTTTCGTTGAGACATGGGTCGCTGACCAATCACCTCGCCGGTGATGATGAAATCGAAGTCCCTGGCCTTTATCCATTCCAGTGCTTTGCTGACCATAAAGATTTTACAGTCGAGACACGGGTTCAGGTTGGCCCCGTAACCATGTTTCGGATTGAGCACAACCTGCTTGTAATCCTCGACGATATCCACGATATGCAGCTTGATACCCAGTTGCTCCGCCACCCAGAGTGCATTGTTTCGCTTCTCTTTCTGACGGTCTTTTTTGCGGATGGCATGGGTGTGGCCTTCGACGCAGAAGCCGGTGTAAAAGTTGATCCCCTCGACGTGGATGCCTTGCTCCTGCATCACCCGGGCCGCCAACAGAGAGTCCAATCCCCCTGAGATCAGTGCCGCCGCTTTGCGTTGTTTGGTCATAAAGAAATGAAGAATAGATAGGTGGATCGGCGATTATACGGCAACACATCCCGCCAGGCACCCGTGAGCCATTCATAAAGACACATTATTTCTCTACGAATCCCTATCCTGAACACCAACCCGGGTTAGCCTTACCCTGGCGGCATCGTTATACTTACGCGGTTTTCCTCTACACTACCGGAGACTCGTTGTGAGTCGAGATTCTGCAAAACAAAAAAACGGCGTGACCACTTTCCAGGAACTGCTCTTCGTGCTGCAGGACTACTGGGCCAAACAGGGTTGTCTGATACTGCAACCCTATGACATGGAGATGGGTGCCGGCACCTTCCACACTGCCACCTTTCTGCGTTCCATCGGACCCGAGCCCTGGAATGCTGCCTATGTGCAGCCCTCCCGCCGCCCCACCGATGGCCGTTATGGAGAAAATCCCAACCGGTTGCAGCACTATTATCAATATCAGGTGGTGATGAAACCCTCTCCAAAGGACATTCAGCAACTCTATCTGGGTTCTCTGGAAGTACTGGGTCTGGATCTCAATCTTCATGATATCCGCTTCGTCGAGGACAACTGGGAATCTCCCACCCTTGGTGCCTGGGGACTGGGCTGGGAAGTCTGGCTCAACGGCATGGAGGTCACCCAGTTCACCTATTTCCAGCAGGTGGGCGGACTCGACTGCCGCCCCGTGACCGGTGAGATCACCTACGGAATCGAACGTATTGCCATGTATCTTCAGGACGTGGAGAGCATCTTCGACCTGGTCTGGACCGAGGGCCCGCAGGGCATCGTGACCTATGGGGATGTGTTTCATCAAAATGAAGTGGAGCAATCTGCCTACAACTTCGAACATGCCGATGTGGATTTCCTGTTCACTCTTTTTGATCAATGTGAGAAAGATTCCAATCGCCTCATCGAGGCCGGCCTGCCGTTACCGGCCTACGAGCAGGTGCTGAAGGCCTCACATAGCTTTAATCTGCTCGATGCCCGCCATGCCATCTCGGTTACCGAGCGGCAACGCTACATCCTGCGGGTCCGCTCGCTGGCTCGCGCTGTGGCTCAGGCCTACTACGACGCCAGGGAGAAACTCGATTTTCCCATGCTGAAGCAGAGCCGGGAGGTGGCCAATGGCTGATTTTGCACCTCTGCTTTTCGAGCTCGGTACCGAGGAACTCCCACCCAAGGCGCTAAAGCGACTCTCCGAATCTCTCACGCAAAGTTTCATTTCGGGTCTGGATCAGGCTGGCCTCAAACACGGTCAGGTCGAGGCCTACGCCACACCACGCAGGCTGGCTGTACTGATACAGGATTGCGCTGTTCGGCAACCCGATCGTCAGGTCGAAAGACGCGGCCCTGCCGTCAAGGCGGCATTCGATGGTGATGGTAAACCCACCAAAGCAGCGGAAGGTTTTGCCCGATCCTGCGGTACAACCGTTGATCAGCTGAAAAGACAGGAAACTGAGAAAGGTGAGTGGCTGATCTACCAAATGGAAGAGACAGGCCAAACTGCCGACAAACTGCTACCTTCAATCGCAGAGCAGGCGCTGAACAAACTACCCATTCCCAAGCGTATGCGTTGGGGAGCATCCGAAGCACAATTCGTACGCCCAGTACACTGGCTGGTCTTCATACACGGCGAGAAATTGGTCGACTGCACGCTGCTCGATGCCAAATCCGACAGACTGACCTACGGCCATCGCTTTCACCACCCTTCAGCCATCACCCTCTATAACCCTGATGACTACAGCTCCGTGCTCAAGGAGATGGGTAAGGTTGTAGCCGGTTTTGACGAGCGGCGTGAAATGATTCGCAACCTGATTCAGACCAGCGCTGCAACATTGGGTGGCCATCCCGATCTCGATGATGACCTGCTGGATGAAGTCACCGCACTCAATGAGTGGCCAGTCCCCATCACGGCAAGTTTCGAGGAGCGCTTTTTAGAAGTCCCTCAAGAAGCCTTGATCGCCACCATGAAGGGAAACCAGAAATACTTCCCTCTGTTCACTACAGATGGCCGATTGATGAATCACTTCATCACTATTGCGAATATCGACAGCCCCCAACCGGAACTGATTCAAGCGGGTAACGAGCGGGTCATCCGGCCTCGACTGGCTGATGCCATGTTCTTCTGGCAACAGGATGGAAAAAAACGTCTGGAAGACCATCTTGAATCACTTAAGCACGTGGTTTTTCAGAAACAACTTGGATCGATGTACGAAAAATCGACCCGAATAGCCAAACTTGCAGAAATGATTGCCATTGAAATTGATGGCGACCCTGATCTCGCCCATCGGGCCGGTCTGCTTAGCCGCTGTGATCTGATGACGGATATGGTCAACGAGTTTCCTGTGATGCAGGGTGTCATGGGCCGCTACCAGGCAACCCGTGATGGGGAAGCTGATGAACTGGCCACTGCCATGGACGAGTTCTATATGCCCCGTTTTTCCGGCGATCAGTTGCCGCAGACTAAAACAGGTATCGCCATCTCTCTGGCGGAAAAGCTGGATACCCTGGTCGGCATCTTCGGTATCGGGCAGAGACCGACTGGTGATAGGGATCCCTTTGCGCTTAGACGGGCCGCGCTGGGTGCGCTTCGCATAATACGTGAGCACTCACTTACTATATATCTCCAAGGTATACTGGAGGCAGTTAGTGAAACCCTTTCTGAACATTTGACTGAGAAGGATACCGCTGAATCGGTCTATCGCTTTATGCTGGAGCGGTTAAAAGGTATTTATGTAGACGAGGGCGTCCCGGTGGACCTGTTTCAGGCAGTTTCCGAAGTCGATCCGCATACGGTCGCCGATTTCGATCAGCGTATCAGGGCTATGGCTGAATTCCGTACACTCCCAGAAGCGGAGAGTCTGACGGCCGCTAACAAACGGATTCGCAATATTCTCAAGAAGAGCGAGGAGAAACTCCCATTCCAGGCGGATACAGCGCTCTTTCAGGATGAGGCGGAAAAGACACTGGCCAGCAAACTGGAAGAGCTGGCGCCCATTGCCCAGCCACTGTTTGATGTGGGTGACTATGCCGAGGGTCTGCGTATTCTCGCCGCACTGAAACAACCGGTAGATGCCTTCTTCGACCAGGTGATGGTCATGACGGAAGATCAGACACTACGCCTCAATCGACTTGCCTTACTCTCCCAGTTGCAGAATATCTTTCTCAGTGTGGCGGACCTCTCTCTGTTACAGCAAGAGAGCCATTCATGACGCAGGACTCCTACAAAGAGATGCTGGCGGCTGTGCAGGCATTCCACGACAAGCACCAGTTCAGACAAACAGGCGGTGAGGAGATGACCTATCGTATCGCTCTGATGGCTGAGGAATTGGGTGAAATCTCCTCCTGTGTCACCAAGGGCAAGCCGCCTGCAGAACTGGCCGAGGAGGTCGCCGATCTCCTGATTCTTGTGATGGGCACAGCCATCGCCCAGGATTTTGATCTCAATCAGGCCTTTTGGGAGAAGATGGATAAGCTTAATCAGCGGGAGTCCCGCATGATCAACGGTCGCATCAGAGTCTCTGAATTTAAAGGCGTTGATCAATAGTGTGTACTTACTAACATGAAGCTGGTCATTTTAGATCGCGATGGCGTGATCAATCAGGACTCAGACAATTTCATCAAGTCACCTGATGAGTGGATTCCCATTGAGGGAAGTCTGAATGCTATTACCCGACTCAACCATGCCGGCTACAAGGTCTATGTTGCCACCAACCAATCCGGTCTGGCGAGAAGACTTTTTAACATCGAAACCCTACATGCGATACACAATAAGATGATGCAGGCAGTAAAAAGTTTGGGTGGTACTATCGAGGCGATCCTGTTTTGTCCCCACGGACCACTCGACGACTGCGACTGCCGCAAACCAAAACCCGGGCTTTATCTTGAGATAGGTAAGAGATCCAGCGACTCTTTGAGAGGTGTTCCTGTCATCGGAGATTCCTTTCGAGATCTCGAGGCCGCGCTGGCCGTGGGCGCAAGACCCATTCTGGTACAAACCGGCAAAGGTAAGAAGACTATTCGCGAGCAAAAGGAGGCGTTGCAGGATATCGAAATTTATCAGGACCTGGCAGATGCAGTCGACCATCTGCTGTCAGAAGCGAGTAATGAAGAATGATACTGCTACGCTCCTCTCTCTTTTTTCTTTTCCTGATCATTACTACCATTCTGATTGCAGGCATCGGGTCACTCATTGGCTGGGCCATTCCCAGACCAAAAATGCACATCTTTGATACTGCCTGGAGCCGCCTGAATCTTTGGGCGTTGGATAAAATCTGTAATCTCAATTACCGGATTAAGGGACTGGAAAATATCCCGGATGAGAGCTACATCATCTTGGCTAAACACCAATCCGCATGGGAAACCATTGCACTGATAAGCTTGATCCCCGGACCCAAGGCCTGGGTGCTTAAACGTGAACTGCTTTTCGTTCCATTTTTCGGCTGGGTTATGTGGTACTTCGAACCCATTGCCATTGACCGTAAGTCTGGCCGTAAGGCGGTCGATCAGATCATTGAACAGGGCACGGAAAAGTTGGAAAAAGGCATCAATATTATCGTGTTTCCTGAAGGTACGCGGGTGGAACCAGGCACACGCAAACGCTACGGTATCGGTGGCGCTTTATTGGCTGAAAAATCAGCTCATCCGGTAGTACCTGTTGCCCATAATGCCGGGGTCTTCTGGCGCAGGCGTGATCTGCGAAAATACCCAGGCACCATTGATGTGGTGATTGGCCCAGCTATCGAAACCAATGGCTTTTCTGCCTCACAGATCAATGCCAAGGCAGAGAGATGGATTGAAGATACAGTAGAGGCTCTTCCGCAGGACAAAGAGGAAACGAGCCGCTAACAAAACAAGATGAACACTATCAGAATTGGTGTCGATTCAAGTCGACGATTTGTTAGTAATTACTTACTAACATTTATAACGTACTGAATAATAATAATTAAACAGCTTTACCACAGCTTCGGTAGAACTAACTTTCTGCTAAGTTATTGGCAACCGCCAATCTACACATCAAGATTTTCCACTGTGAGAGCGTGTGTCTCAATAAACTCCCGCCTGGGTTCCACCTGATCGCCCATGAGTGTGGCAAAGATCTGATCAGCGGCCACAGCATCTTCTATGCTGACCTGTAAGAGGCGACGTATATCCGAATTCATGGTTGTTTCCCACAGCTGGTCAGGATTCATTTCACCCAATCCCTTATAGCGCTGGACGTGTTGCCCCTTTTTGGCATCATCCATCAACCACTCAAGTGCCTGGCGGAAGCTGCCTACCGCTTGCTTCTTTTCGCCTCGCTTCACATAGGCATCATCAGATAACAGGCCATTGAGCTGTGTACCCAGTTCGGTAATCTTGCGGTATTCCACACTATTGAAGAAATCAAAGGGGATCAATCTGTCGTTGCCGATACCGTGTGTTTTACGGGTCAGTAAAATCCCAGGTTCGTCCGCCTCTTCCTCACTGACGGTTTGTAAGGAGCAGGACTCTGAAATGCCAAGATCTGTATTCAACCTTCCTTCAAGCTCATCTAACCACTGCTGCAAGGCGGCGCTATCCTCAATCATGATTTCATCGATCTTGGACATATAGATGAGTTTCTCAAGCATTGGGCCGTCATATCTAAGGGAGAGACGACCAATGCTAGCCATCACTGCCAGGAAGGCGCGTGACAGTGTCTCCAAACTCTCACCCGCTAATGGCGGTGCATCTGCTGTGACATGCAGAGAGGCATTATCCAGTGCTGATTGGAGAAAGTAATTATTCAGATCCTGCTCGTCTTTGAGATACTGTTCCTGCTTCCCTTTTTTTACTTTATAGAGTGGTGGCTGAGCAATGTAGATATACCCCCTATCAATCAGCTCCGGCATCTGTCGATAGAAAAAGGTCAGCAACAGCGTACGAATATGTGCTCCATCCACATCCGCATCGGTCATGATGATGATGCGATGGTAACGAAGTTTGTCCGGATTGAATTCCTCACGACCGATGCCACAGCCGAGCGCGGTAATAAGGGTACCGACCTCTACGGAAGAGAGCATCTTGTCGAAACGGGCCTTTTCCACATTCAGGATTTTTCCCTTAAGCGGCAGTATTGCCTGACAGCGTCTATCCCTACCCTGCTTGGCGGAACCCCCGGCTGAATCACCCTCCACCAGATAGAGTTCAGATAGTGCTGGATCCTTCTCCTGGCAGTCGGCCAACTTACCCGGCAGGCCTGCGATATCCAGTGCGCCTTTACGCCTTGTCATCTCCCTTGCCTTTCTTGCCGCCTCCCTTGCGCGTGCTGCATCGATCATCTTCCCGGCGATATTCTTTGCCTCAGCAGGATTCTCCAGCAAGAAATTATTCAAGTTCTCCGATAGCAGGTTTTCAACAATTCCCTTCACCTCAGATGAGACCAGCTTATCTTTAGTCTGGGAGGAAAATTTAGGATCCGGCACTTTTACGGAAAGGACAGCAGTCAGGCCCTCTCGAGCATCATCGCCACTGGTATTCACCTTTTGTTTTTTTGAAAGCCCAGACTGTTCGATGTACTGGTTAAGGGTGCGCGTAAGCGCTGCACGGAATCCGGCAAGATGGGTGCCGCCATCCCGTTGAGGGATATTATTCGTATAACAGAAAATCGTCTCTTGATAGGACTCATTCCACTGCATGGCGATTTCCACAACCACGTCATTCAGCTCACCGGAGAAACTGAACACTTGATTGTGCAGTGGAGATTTATTCCTGTTGAGGTGTTCAACAAAAGCAAGAATACCACCGACATACTCAAAGATATCCTCTTTGCCTGTCGCCTCCTCCTTAAGGTGTATCTTTATGCCTGAGTTGAGAAATGAAAGTTCACGTAGCCTTTTCGCAAGAATATCGTAGTGAAACTCAATATTTGTGAAGGTATCACTGCTGGGTTTAAACGTGACACTTGTGCCGCTTCGCTGGGTATCTCCAACGGCCTTCAAATCAGATTGTGGCACCCCATGTTGGTAAACCTGCTCCCAGATTTTCCCCTGACGACGTACTTTTAACTTCAGCTCCTCCGAAAGTGCATTGACAACGGAGACACCCACACCGTGCAGTCCACCGGATACCTTATAAGAATTATCGTCAAATTTTCCACCAGCATGCAGGACCGTCATGATCACTTCTGCCGCTGACACCTTCTCTTCAGGGTGCTCATCTACTGGAATCCCTCTGCCATTGTCGCTTACCGTTACGCTCTGGTCAGAGTGAATCGTCACTTTGATCTCATCACAGTGTCCAGCAAGGGCTTCATCGATAGAATTATCCACAACCTCGAATACCATGTGATGTAGACCGGTACCGTCATCCGTATCACCGATATACATGCCTGGACGTTTACGCACGGCATCCAGACCTTTAAGCACTTTAATATTTGAAGATTCGTAACTCATAGAAAATTCCGTAAGGGCGGTTAAGCATAAGTGTATTTAATTACACAACATCCCATTATACCCTTACAGGCCACTGCTAGACGAATGATTTAGTAGGTATTTTGGAATAGCTTTTCTTAGGTCACAGGAGAGAAAGAACCATGTTCCACGTGGAACATCTCGTCATCAGGTCCTAATTTTTGTTCCAGACCTTTTTCTCTATCGATGATTGTCATGAAGGTCTGACATGCTTCTCCCTGAATAATCTCAAGCAAGTTGCTCTGTGTAACCAGATCCAGCTCTGATTGAAAGTCATCAAACAGGATGACAGTCTTTTCTCTCTCCTTCGAGAATTTAACTTTAGCCTGGGCCAGCAGAAGGAGCGTAACTAAAAACTTTTGTTGGCCTCTTGAAAGATGGTTCTTCACTGTTGCTCCGTCAATTGTCAGACGAAGATCCGACCTGTGAGGACCCACTGACGTAAACCCTCTAGTCTGGTCTATCTGTATCTTTTTATTGAGTGCGTCTGTTAGAGAGAGACCTTTTTCCCAACCTTGTTGATATCCTATATTGATTGATTTCAGAAAATCTATCCCGTCGGTGAGTTGCTTAAATGCATTATTCCAACTGACTACATAAGATGTTTGTAGACACATTATCTCCTCAGCATAAGTATTTAGCTGTTGATTCCAGACTTCGATATCTTTATTTCTTCCCTTCAGTGAGGCATTTCTTTGTGCGATAACCCTGTTATATTTGGATAACAACTCCCTATAGCTATGTTCCACGTGGAACACACCCCAGTTTAGGAGCCTTCGCCTGTAATCAGGACCCTCTTCTATCAGTCTGTGTGACTGTGGAGTTATCAGAGCAATTGGCAGCGTGGCAGCAAGTTGTGAAAGTTTTTTAATCCGTTTACCGTCTATCTTTATTAGATTTTGTCCACCCTCTTTTTTTAAACCAATTCTGATTTCTTTTTCATTATGACTCTCTGCTAATGCAAAAATTGTGAGGCTGTTTTTTTTTGTCTGTATGAGCTTTTTTGATTGCGTACTTCTAAATGAGCGCGCTCTTGCCAATAGGTAGATTGCTTCTATTAAGGAGGTTTTTCCTGCACCGTTACCGCCTTGTATGACATTGATACTTTGCGCGAAGTTGAGCTCAGCGTTGCTGATATTTCGAAGTTGATTAATTGATAACTTTTTTATTTTCAATGTAAATAAAAAAACCGGCGATTTTGATTATTCGCCGGTTTTCCTTTTTTTATTGGAATCTTCTAAATTCTCATTGGCATGATGACATACCTGCTCTCTGCATTACCTTTTCCGTATATGAGTGCGCTACTATTTGAGTCCTTGAGCTCGATAATAACGTTCTCTTCCTCTATGGCAGAGATAGCATCCAACAAATATCCAACATTGAATCCAATTTTTAGTTCATCACCTTGATAGTCGATTTCAAGCTCCTCTTCAGCTTCTTCCTGCTCTGGGTTATGGGCCTGGAGTTGTAATGTGTCGTTACTGACACTGAATCGTATACCACGGTATTTCTCATTTGAGAGTATCGATGCACGAGACAAGGATTGTTTTAATGTTGCCTTTTCTGCCTCTACCTCTTTGTCCGATCCACTCGGCATAACGCGTTGGTATTCTGGAAATCGTCCATCTATTAATTTTGATGTGAAAACTGAGTTTTCAAGTACGATTTTAATGTAGCTGTTGTTTAACTCTACTTTGATTTCATTGTCTCTATCTTTTAGTAGCCTGCCCAACTCGATGACAGCCTTTCTTGGCAATATGACCTGGATCTCAACATCTTCAGGTATTTCATCTTTAGATTTGCTGAGTGCAAGTCGATGTCCATCTGTCGCAACAGTTTTTATTTCCCCTTTTGCAATCTCCAATAACATGCCGTTCAGATAATATCTGACATCCTGTTGTGCCATCGCGAATTGTGTTTTCTCTATAAGACGCTTCAATAAGCCCTCTTTGATACTCAGCACAGAGCTGCTGGGTGTCGGCTCAATGACTGGATAATCCTGAGCTGAAAGGACGCCCAAAGAAAAACGGCTTCTCCCTGATTGTAGCTTTGCCTTGTCACCTTCAATATTGAGATTGATTATTGCGCCTTCTGGTAGGGCCTTTGTGATGTCGAGGATTTTTCTGGCTGGTACAGTGAAATCAGCCACACCTTCGCATTCTGCTGTGGCTTGGGTTTTTAATTCAACCTCTAGATCGGTTGCAGTCATCTGAAGAATTCCATTTCCTGCATTGATGAGGATATTTGCAAGAATTGGTAGAGTCTGTCTTCTTTCAACGACACCTGCAATTTGCTGTAGGGGTTCCAGTAAATTTTCCCTATCGGTGACTATCTTCATGTTATCCACTCAGCCTTCTTAATATAGATTATGTTTAAGATAAAATATTATTATTATTATTAGGGTCCGGAAAATCTGTGAATAGTTTTATTAACATATTGATTTTTCATGATTTTATTCACTTTTTCCTTGTTATTTGTTTGCCCTGTAGCCTGATGAGTACCTGTTGATCGTTTGTGGACAGATTGAGATTTGGATATTAACTTATTTTGCTTACAATTTATCCACATTAACTGCTAAGTGTTCTTAACAGGTTTGAATAATCCTCAGAGATTCTAGCATCGCTTTCTCTCAGTTCTTTTACCTTGCGCGTGGCGTGTATCACTGTCGTGTGGTCTCTCCCACCGAACGCATTGCCGATTTCCGGCAGACTGTGGTTAGTCAGTTCCTTTGAAAGTGTCATAGCAATCTGTCTGGGCCTGGCAATAGATCGGCTTCTTTTCGCAGACAGCAGATCAGACGTTCTGATTTGAAAATATTCCGCGACGGTTTTTTGAATATTTTCAATGGTAACCTGTTTGTCGTGGGCTGCGATCATGTCGCGTAGTGCATTTTTGGCAAAATCGAGGTTTATCTCTTTGCCGGTAAATGTGGCATTGGCAATGACACGTCGTAATGCGCCCTCGAGTTCACGGATGTTGGAGCGAATCCTTTTACCCATGAAGAATGCCACTTCGCTTGGCAGCGCTGCATTGAGCTGTAGGGCCTTACTTTGAAGTATGGCGACACGTGTCTCCAGATCCGGGGGTTCTATGGCGACGGTGAGTCCCCATCCAAAACGGGATTTTAAGCGCTCTTCTAGTCCAGAGACCTCTTTCGGAAACCGGTCACTGGAAAGAATGATCTGTTGCTGAGATTCGAAAAGTGCGTTGAAGGTGTGGAAAAACTCCTCCTGGGAACGCTCCTTGCCAGCGAAGAATTGAATATCATCTATCAACAGTGCGTTGACTGATCGGTATTTTTTCTTGAACTGATCAATGGTGTTGTGCTGTAGCGCCTTGACCATCTCTGCAACGAATCGTTCAGAGTGAAGATAGATCACCCGTGCATCGGGATTGTTGTTCAATATACTGTTCCCGACAGCATGCATTAAGTGTGTTTTGCCGAGTCCCACGCCCCCATATATGAAAAGTGGGTTATAGGCTTTGCCGGGGTTTTCTCCAATCTGCATGGATGCCGCCCGTGCCAGTTGGTTAGATTTACCTTCAACAAACGTATCGAATATGAAACTGGGATTGAGATTGCTATCGACACGCGTCTGCCGATCCGCCTCAGCAGGATAAACTCTGACGGGCTGATTGGGCGTAGTCTTGGATTCAGTGCGCTGCTTACTGCCGATTTCGACTTTAACCGTGGGCGTTTGTCCCTGGCTTAGATTGATCAGCAGGTTTTGAATGGTTTCGAGATAGTGGTTCTTGACCCAATCGAGCACGAAACGATTTGGCGCCAGTAGTTTAAGTTGCTCAGCCTCTTCGACAACTTGTAGTGGACGTATCCAGGTATTGAATTGCTGGGCGGAGAGTTCCTGTTCCAGTTGTTCTGCACAGCGGTGCCAAAGGTCCAAAGTTTCTCTCCAACCGGGCATTGATTTCAATTGAGTCCACGCAATCGACCGGAGACATCTCAGTCTGTCGGCCAGCCACTGCAGGTGCGAAGTAGGGCAAACAAGTCTACTCTGAGGAAGCAGAGTTATCCACAGTTAAGATGCTTTCTGGTTGCGAATCTGATATCCAATCATCTATTGACAGCATGGGCGTTTTGGGACTACTCTACGCCTCTTTTTTTCGTCCGTAATTGACTGAAATTTTTAACGGATTTACCGGTAGACAGCTATGAAGAGAACGTTTCAACCCAGCAATCTGAAAAAGGCGCGTACCCACGGTTTCCGTGCACGCATGGCCACGCGCAACGGACGCAAGGTGCTCAAGGCGCGCCGTGCAAAGGGACGGGCCAGACTGGCACTCTGAAACAGGCCCCTTGCCCAGCAAACAGGGGTACCCATTTCCCCGTTGCCTAAGGTTATTGAAACCCGACGAATACCGTCGGGTTTTTAGCGATGGCCTGCGATCAGTTGATAAGTTCTTTTTAGTCCTAGCTGCGCCCAGCGGTCTCGAAGATGCCCGTTTGGGATTGGCCGTATCAAAAAAGAACAGTCGTCGAGCGGTAGACCGAAATCGGATCAAACGCGTGATCAGGGAGAGTTTCAGACAACATCGGCTTGAGCTTGTCGGACTTGATCTGGTGGTTGTCAGTCGACAAGGCATCTCCCAAGCAGATAACCGACGCTGTTTTGATTCGCTAAGTAAACACTGGCAAAGAGTCGCGGAAAAATGCGCCGAGTAATTCTATTACTGATTAAGGCCTACCAAACGATACTGAGTCCGTTTGTCGGTCAGCATTGCCGCTTCTATCCGAGCTGCTCCGCCTACGCGCTGGAAGCGGTGGATAAACATGGAGCTCTGAGAGGCCTTTGGCTCTCGATCAAGCGCCTGTCCCACTGTCACCCCTGGCATGAAGGGGGTGTAGACCCTGTACCTGAACCCACTAAAAAGCAGTTCCATGGATAATCTAAGACTGATCCTTTTCTTCACTCTGGCCTTTCTCGGCCTCATGATCTACCAGGCATGGCAGCAGGACTACGGCGTGTCAGCGCCAACGGCGTCAAAACAGCAAGAGTCGGGTGTGACCGAGCAGACAGCTGTCAGCCAGGAGGCGGCCGGCGTACCCAATGTTGAGGTGACGACTGAGGCACAGGCTGCCGGTACACCGGAAGTAGGTGGGCAAAGTTCTGTAGGTCAGGTTGGGCAGATTGTGCATGTCGAGACCGATCTGCTGAAATTGGAGATATCAACCAAAGGGGGAACGGTTTCCCGGGCATATCTACTCGATTATCCGACCGCCCTGGATCAACCCGAAAGTAAGGTTGAACTGCTCTCCCCCAACTCTCCCGATATCTACATCGCCCAATCTGGCCTCATCGGCAGTGAACAAAGCAAGGCGCCCACCCACGAAGAGATCTATCAGGCAAAAGCGGGTAACTATGTACTCGGTGAAGGGGTCGATGAGATAGAGATCCCTCTGGTCTGGCAAAGCGGCGACGGCATTACCGTAACCAAATATTTTACTCTGCGGCGCGGTAGCTATCTGATAAAGGTACGCCACGAAATCGACAACCAGTCCTCACAGCGCTGGGCTGTGAGAGACTACGGCCAACTTCAGCGCATGGAACCTCAGGGCGATTCCTCAGGATTCACCACCTATACCTACACCGGCGGCGTCTACTACAATCCGACCGATAAATACGAGAAAGTCGATTTCGAGGATATGGCCGAGAAGAGTCTCAACGTAGACTCCGACACCGGCTGGCTGGCGATGATCGAGCACTATTTTCTCTCCGCCTGGGTGCCACCCAAAGAGCAGGTGGATCACTACTACACCAATGCCTTGCCGGGATCGAAGTATCTGATCGGCAGCTACTCTCCCACGGCGACGATAGAACCGGGCAGTCAACAGGTCATGACCCGCCAACTCTATATTGGTCCCAAGTTGCAGGACCAGTTGGAGGTGATCGCTCAAGGCCTCGAGCTGACGGTGGACTATGGTTGGCTGACGGTCCTCGCAAAGCCGATTTTCTGGTTACTGAAGACGATTCATGATTTTGTTGGGAATTGGGGTTGGGCAATCATCATTCTGACCCTGTTGATCAAGGCGGCCTTCTACAAGCTGTCTGAGACCAGTTACAAGTCCATGGCCAACATGCGTAAGTTCACGCCGCGAATGCAGGCGTTGAAGGATCGTTATGGCGATGACAAAGCACGTCTCAATCAGGCCATGATGGAGATGTATAAGAAGGAAAAGATCAATCCTCTTGGGGGTTGTTTGCCGATCCTGGTGCAGATCCCGGTCTTCATCGCCCTCTACTGGGTACTGTTGGAGAGTGTCGAACTGCGTCAGGCGCCGTGGATTCTGTGGATCAGCAGTCTCTCAGAGAAGGACCCCTATTTTATTCTGCCGCTGATCATGGGTGTCTCCATGTTTGTCCAGCAGAAGCTCAACCCGGCACCGCCTGATCCTATGCAGGCCAAGATCATGATGAGTCTGCCGTTCGTCTTCACCGTCTTCTTCGCCTTCTTCCCGGCGGGACTGGTGCTCTACTGGGTGGTCAACAACCTGGTCTCGATTCTGCAGCAGTGGTATATCACCCAGAAGATCGAAAAACAGGCAGGTTGAAAAACTGACCGTGTGTGATGCAACCCCGTGACACCATCTCTGCGGTCGCTACTCCGCCGGGACGCGGGGGTGTCGGTATCGTTCGTGTCAGTGGTGAAAAGTGTGCGGATATCGCCCGCCTGATCTTGGGCCACCTCCCTGCGGCAAGATCTGCGACTTACACCTCCTTTCTGGATGCCGACGGACAGGCCCTTGATGAGGGTATTGCCCTCTACTTTCCCAAGCCAAACTCTTTCACCGGTGAAGATGTGTTGGAACTGCAGGGCCATGGCGGTCCTGTAGTGATGGATCTGCTGTTAAAGCGAACCCTCGAATTGGGTGCAAGGCTAGCCACTGCAGGCGAGTTCAGCGAGCGTGCCTTCCTCAACGATAAACTCGATCTGGTGCAGGCTGAGGCGATCGCCGATCTGATCGATGCCGAGACCGCCACTGCTGCACGTCTGGCGAGTCGTACCCTACAGGGTGTGTTATCAGAAAAGATTCATCAACTGGTCGAAAAACTCATCGGACTGCGTCTCTATGTAGAGTCCGCCATCGACTTTCCGGAAGAGGAGATCGACTTTCTCAGTGATGGGAAAGTGAGTGCTAACTTACAGGAAATCATCGACCAGACTGAGGCGGTACAGAAGAATGCCCGAACCGGCAGACTGCTCAGGGATGGTATGACGCTGGTCATTGCCGGACGCCCCAATGCAGGAAAATCGAGCCTGCTTAACGCCCTTGCAGGTGTGGACTCCGCCATCGTGACAGAGATTCCCGGCACCACCCGGGATATCCTTCGGGAGCGAATATCGCTTGACGGACTACCACTGCATATCATCGACACGGCGGGCCTGCGAGAGAGTCAGGACCCGGTGGAAAAAGAGGGCATCCGTCGGGCTAAAGCACAGATAGAGCAGGCTGACAGAATTCTCTGGGTCTTCGATGATCAGGCGGATCCAGATCATCTCGCGCTGGACCGGGTACAGCTACCAGCGACTGTGCCACTCACGCTGGTACGTAACAAGATCGATCTGAGCGGAAAATCACCCCTGATCCACGAGACCCGGGAGGGCGTGGAAATATCACTGGCGGCTAAAAGTGGTCTAGGCCTGGATTTACTTACGGATCATCTCAAGTCATGTGTCGGTTATCAGGACCAGAGCGAAGGGGAATTCATTGCCCGGCGCAGACATCTCGATGCCTTGCAGCGGGCGTTGGAGTCTCTACATCAGGGCGCAGAAATGCTGGTGGAGCATCAGGCGGGTGAATTACTGGCGGAGGATCTTCGTCAGGCGCAACAGGCCCTGTCGGAAATCACCGGTGAATTCACAGCGGATGATCTTTTGGGCCAAATATTTTCTACCTTTTGTATTGGAAAATAGACGGCACGTGGTGGAAAATTGATCCGGCACATTGCGCCTGTGGCAGAGCTAAGGCTATATGTGTTTGAATAGTTGGAAATAAACGTTTGGAGGCGAATATGCTGGGAGAGTCCCACGATCTGTTGCATGAATTTCCGGAATACGCGGAGAAGATTGCCGATTTACGTAAAAATAATGATGCCTTTCATCACATGATGGATGAGTACGACTGGCTGGATGCGCACATTCGCAGCCTGGAAGAGCTGAGTACGCCGGTATCCGACTTCCATATGGAAGAGATGAAAAAACGTCGTTTACTCCTCAAGGACAAACTTTACGCTGTTCTGCACGGCTAGTTTATTGCTTTAATCATTTCACCTTCTCCTTAGCGCTTTCTTTTATTAAGGAGTTGGAACGCTTGCTGAAAAGCGCATAGGTTGGGCCGACAAAGTAGGCCCAACCCAGAATTAAGTTTCCCAGTCACCCGTTATTACGAGCGACCAGGGTGAAAACGCCGCACCTGATCGGCAAAAGCAGCTTGGTTATTCTTGGTTTTATGTTCACCATAACGTAACCGTATATAGAGCTTCGTAATGAGTCTCACCGGGTTGGCAAGATCGGGCCGCTCGCGACAAACTCTCACGGAGTAATCGAGCGGACCCTCATGTGCATGGCGGGGATGACCGATAGCAGCCATACGTCGGCAGAATACCTGATAAAGAACCTGCACTTGTTCCTGCTTCACCCGTCCCTGTAGAACCAGTCTCACACCGATCAGTGCCAATACCAGACCGACCAAACCAATAAGTAGGAATCCCCACTGTCCGGTTGGCAGAAAACCCAAGCCGAGTCCACGCATCAGTCCATATTGCTCCTCTTGGCCGAAGCCCAAGACCCACCGTCGCCAGCGAAGACTGCTGTTGTCGAGCAGCATGCTTATTTGACGTAAGCCGGAACCGATCAAGCTATCGCTATCAATTCTGAATAATGCGGGTTCACCCACTGAACCGAAATTTGGCTGTATCGCACTGCGCACACGTTCTGGTGCCACCGCTGCTGTTGGGTCAACCCGCTTCCACCCCTCTCCCTCCAACCAAACCTCAGACCAGGCGTGGGCATCATATTGACGTATCGTGTAGTAATCACCGAGGTCGTTGTGCTCCCCTCCCTGATATCCGATAACCATACGGGAGGGAATACCGGCCAGGCGCATCAACTGGGTAAAAGCAGTCGCATAATGCTCACAGAAACCCTCTCGGCCCTCAAAGAGAAACTGATCCACAGGGTTTTTCAGGTAGCGAGGTGGATTCAGTGTGTAGACAAATTCACGTTCATAAAAATGTTGCAGCGCTCTCTCCACCATATCTTTATCTGATGAAGACGCTGCACGCCATGTTGAGACAAGATTTCGCTGGCGTTCAGTGATGCCTTCACCCAGGCGTAAGGCTCGCTGTCGAAGCGCCTCCGTAGGTGGGCTTGTCAGATGACGGGTGAATGAGAGACCGTCATATTGCTTCGGTCGGGTAACGGGCTCCCTGAGATGCAGGAGAAAATCACTGGATAGTTTGGACTTGGATGGTGCCACTGCTGGCAGATCAAGGGCATAGAGCCAGGTTTTTCTATGGGGTTCGAGAAGAACCTCGTACTCCACCGGTTTCCCGGTGGGCATGATACTGGATGAGAGGAATGGAACAGGGTTGTTCTTGTCCGTGTACCAGCTGACGCCATCCGTATCCCATAGCACCAGACCCCGCCAATAGCGTTGTTCAGGCGGCGGGGGTTCATGCTTGAAAGTCACCCGAAAAGCAACAGCGGAAGATTGAATAAGCTGGCTGATCGTACCGGGTTCGACCCGCTCACTGAGGCCGGTTTGAGCGCTGCCGTCATGACCAAAATGCCAAAGCGGGTGACCCAAACGGGGAAACAGAATGAACAGGATGATGGCAATGGGTAGTGCCTGCAGCGTGATCCAGAAGGTTTGTCGATAGGGTTCGAAGAAATTTCTTGAGGGTGATACCCGATTGATCTCAAGCAGCAGACTGGTGTGTCCAACAAGCAATGCCAGCAGATAGATCAGCAATAGAAACGAATTATCAAAAAGAAACTGCGTCACAATGACAAAATAGGCGATGAAGATGGTGACATAAAGATCACGTCGACGGCGGACCTCCAGCGTCTTGAGCACCAGCATGATCGATAGTAACGAGACACCGGCATCCTTTCCCATCAATGTCTGATGCTCGTTATAGATAAGTACAACACCGGCAGCGGTTAAAAGAAAAAGCAGAAGCCTTCCCGGTTGCAGTTTCGGTAGTCGCAGACTGATGAATCGGAGACCGAGGGTAGTGAAAAGAAAGAAACTGACCACAAGTGGTAGATGTTGCACATGAGGTACGAGTACCAAACCCGTCAGCAGATAAAGACGCAGTTGCAGCTTGGGGGTCAGGGTGTGATCGATGGTCTGTCGCACCGTCACTCTCCAAAAGTCGCCAGTGCGGCCAGGCAACGTTGTTTATGCCGTTCGCCCATACCTGGTGCTATAGTCAGATCTGGCAGATGCAGTCCGTAGGAGATTGCCTGGGATTCTGCCTGTAGAATAAAACGACATAACAAACTGAGCCGGGTCTCGGTATCTACCGCCGGTAGCAAATCCCAATCCAGTTCCACCCGTTCAGTACGGTCACCGCCAAACTGCTTGCTCATCAATCCCCGCTCGCGTGCAAAGGCCTTCCAATCGATATGGCGGGGTGAATCCCCCTCCCGGTAGGTGCGCAGACCGACAAAGTCATCGGCTCCAACGCCTCTGTCACCATCTTCACTTGATGTATAACAACTGTCAGAAGGGGGTTCACCCGCTTCGGCAGGACGGGGGTAGACCAGGCAGGAGATATCCAGCCGGGCATAGCTCCAGGCGTGAAATAGACCAAGCGGATAGACGGTATGCAGACTGACTTCCGGTAAAGGAAGCCTGCCTCGATGTACAGTGGGTATCGGCAGATGCAACAGGCATGACTCTTCACCTGCAAGATCGGCGGATTCTCCCAATAGTTTTTTTTGGCGTAGCGAGATACCAAAACGCCGAAGTGAAGATGGGTTTGTGACCGATAGGCTGAACCTTGCCTCCTGACCTGCGTAGACGGGAGAAACCTGAGCAGGATGTATCATTAAGCCCAACAGATTGCGCCAAGTGTGCAGGATGGCAGATAACCAGATGCCACCCAGGAGAAAAGTGACAAGATAGGCAAGATTGCTGCCGTAGTTAATAGAACCGGCAAGCATCAGAAAAAGTACCAAGGCAAGCAGTATGCCCTGCCGGGTCGGTAAAATATAAAGACTACGCGGCCGTATCACTACGCCGCCACGACCATCAGTTCTGGCTTGACGGCGGAAACGGTAGAGCCAGTTAGGTATTAAAAGTGATGACATAGCCACTATTATGGTACGACTGATGAAGTTTGGAGAAGTTGCGATTAAGCATTCTGGTCAATAGAATGGTTATTATTGAGCCTTGCTGTCTATCGTATGCTTGAAATAAGCAACCACCAGTACCACATCTCGAAGCATTTTATATTTGCGGTAAATGGGCGGGATCTGATTTGTAGCGAATACCATATTCACCTTGATAACGTACGCTCAACTTTTGCCATCACTTGCTTGGCATGAGGTACTGATAAGAAACCGACCGCGTTGATCTTGAACCAGGGGGCCTGGTTGAAATCGATATCATATTCCCAATGGCCATCCTGGCCGAGAATGACATCTCCGACCCCTTCCTTACGCGGTCGTGAAATAACCGGGAAATCGTTGCGTTTGATCTCGTCGAAGTCAAAGGCACGCATAAAGATGCCGTGACGATCCTTGATGGCATCGAGGATGATAACGGACTGAAAATACAAGCCGACAAAACCGAGAGCGGCAAATATGAAGCCCACCGGTGCCATGATAAGCAGGATGAAGAGCCTTGCCAGCCAAGTGCTCATGCCTGCCCCATCAACAATATCCTGGTGTGAACTCTCGATAAAAATTCCACTGAATAGGATGACGCCATATAGAAGCAGTAAGGATACCGAGAGGATCACCCATGAGCGTGTCCAGATCTCAGCCCATGCATGACCACGACGGATGATCATCGCCCGTGTCGAGGTGAGAAGATAAGTGAGTTGCCGGGTCCGCAGGGAATTAAAAATGGGACGCATCAGGAACGGTAATCCGGACATAAAGGTAATTCCTGTCAGAATCAGGAAAATCCCGAGTGCCTGTGTACCCATCTCTTTGTTGTGTAGCAGTTCATCAATACCAGCATAGGTACTGACGAGACCCATCAAAAACATAAACAGGATAAACACTAGTGCCAATATCATCTCTACCTTGCGCCCGCTAAGTGAGACAGGCCGTTCACTAACTGAACCTGCCGGTTCCATCTGATCATGATCGCCCCAGGCATGCTTTGCTGAGGGTTTACCCTGCCAGATAATGGATTCTCCCGGCTGCAGTACATCGTTAAAATGTTCAAAACGTTTTACAATGATCTCGTCATCCTGACGAGTATCGATACGCTTGATCAGATCGATATATTTTCTGATGAGTGTTGTGAACATGATTCAAGATAGAAAAAATGATGGGTGACAATGGAAAGTAATAAAGATAATCATCTGTTGCCAATGCCTATTATTTCTGTATTTCCCAGCTCTCGATTTTACCGCTTACCTCTTCAAATAAAGGATGTAGCACTATTTCCTGTTCTGATGTCAGAAGCAGTAATTTTTCACGATCTCTTTCCTTTAACTTCTTTTTTAAATGAGAAAATTCAAATTTTATTTGGCCGGAAGTTACTGATATTGGGTATCTTATATACTTTCCGTTAATTTTAGACTTATCAAAATTATAGCCTCTTGCTTTCGCCTCTTTCTCAATACCCCTCAAATAGCTTGCGATAGCGCCCTCCGGGTTCCTCGCTTCTTTAAATCGAGTTAGTTGCGGGTGGTTTTTATAACCAATCGTTTTTCCAAGCAGAACATTCTGTGCCAATAAGGCTTCACGCCAAAGTGCAACCAAACCCTTTGCATCTAAGTATCTTGGATGAATTGACCACAATCTCATTTTCTATCGTCTTTTTTGCTATCGGTTGGTATATGGGGCTAGCGGCCGCATACTGAGGTGGTGAGGTTGACCGTCCGACACGATGCTATTGTTATGAGACATCTTAGTATTCATTCACAGATAACCCATTTTCTGATACGAGACAAATTCCAAGTTTGGTTTGTAAGATTTCTTGTGTACATGGCCCTTCATTATGCCCAGAGTGTGTATGGAAAAGCGTGGTATAACAGGGTATCAACTACACAGACAAATAATTGTGCGCCAAACGCAGCAAACATGCCGGTTATTTTAATCGTTAGGAGGCACTATGGAGTCCCAGGCGCTCTATTCTTTGGCCGCCGTCACCATACTTGTCACACATGTATTGTTCGTAGTCTTTGTTGTGCTCGGCTTGATTCTAATCTTTGTGGGTAAGTTTCTATCATGGCAATGGGTGAGAAACCCGTGGTTCCGTGTCTCACATTTACTCGGAATTGGCGTTGTCGTTTTGCAATCCTGGTTCGGTGTCATTTGCCCGCTGACGACTTGGGAAATGGATCTACGATCGAAAGCGGGAGAAACTGTCTACGAGGGCTCCTTCATAACGCACTGGTTGAACGAACTCTTGTACTATCAAGCCCCATCGTGGGTTTTTGTCGTTATTTACACTGTCTTTGGCGGGCTGGTGTTGTTAAGTTGGTTTTTGGTTCGGCCACGTGCATTTCGGTAGGGGTTCAGCGTGGTGCCTCCTAACAATCGTATATGGACCCCTTCTGCAAGTGGTGACAAATAAGTCTTTCAAGGAGTTGAGTCGGTTGCCGGCGTATATCCAGCCTTGCTCGATGTTAGTCCAACCTGGGAGTTCAGGGAATCGGTACCGCCTCCATCAGGGTCTGCACCAGGCTGTCGTGTTGTTCACTGGTAATCTCACCGGTGGCCTGCAGCCGGTGACCCACCGTGGCGGGAAGGATGGCCTGCAGATCTTCCGGCAAGACCTGATTGCGCCCCTCGATCAAGGCCCAAGCCTTGGCGCTTTGCAGCATGGCGAGTCCGGCGCGGGGTGACAGTCCATGCCGGTAGTCGGTGGAGTTGCGGGTGTGTGCCAGGATGTCCTGGCAATAGTCGAGCAAGGCGTCAGCCACGTGTATGTTTCGGACCTTTTTTTGCATGGCGGTCAGTTTCTCAGTGTTCAACCCCGGCGGCAGACGTTGTAGCATTTCCCGCCGGTCCTCCCCTGTCAGCAGGCTTCGTTCAGCTCCCCGTTCGGGATAGCCGATGGGGATGCGCATGAGGAACCGGTCGAGTTGGGATTCCGGCAGAGGAAAGGTGCCGATCTGATGCAGCGGGTTCTGGGTGGCGATGACGAAGAAGGGTTCCGGCAGGCCATGGGTCTCGCCATCCGCGGTGACTTGCCGCTCTTCCATCGCCTCCAGCAGTGCGCTCTGAGCCTTGGGGGTGGCGCGATTGATCTCATCGGCCAGCACCAGTTGGGCAAACACCGGTCCGGGATGGAACTGGAATCGTTGATCTTTCTGCTGGTAGACGGAGACGCCGATGATATCCGAAGGCAGCATATCGCTGGTGAATTGAATTCGTTGATAGTGCAGTCCCAACAGATGCGCCAGGGTATGTGCCAGCGTTGTCTTGCCCACACCGGGCAGATCCTCGATCAGCAGATGTCCCTGCGCCAGCAGGCAGGCCAGCGACAGCTTGATTACCTGCGTCTTGCCGAGCAGGATCTCGCCGGCTGTTTCAATGACTCGATTCAGATCTGAACTCATACCGCTTTCCCCAACCTAACTGCAATCGTCCTTATCGGCTAAACTAGCCGCTTCATTAACCCTGAGTTTTTTATTGACATGTTTTTCGCCGATAGCTTTGACATCATCGTGGTGGGCGGCGGCCATGCCGGCACCGAGGCTGCGCTGGCCGCGGCCCGTATGGGTGCACGTACCCTGTTGCTCAGCCACAATATCGAGACCCTGGGCCAGATGAGCTGTAATCCCGCTATTGGCGGGATTGGTAAGGGCCACCTGGTCAAAGAGATCGACGCGCTCGGCGGTATCATGGCACAGGCGGCCGATTTAGGTGGCATCCAGTTTCGTACCCTCAACTCCCGCAAGGGGCCTGCGGTGCGCGCAACCCGAGCGCAGGCGGACCGGGTTCGCTACAAAGCAGCCATTCGTCATGCGCTGGAGAATCAGCCAAACCTGCAGATCTTTCAGCAGGCCGTCGACGATCTGCTGGTGGAAAATGACAGGGTTGTGGGTGTGGCAACGCAGATGGGGCTGAAGTTCCGCGCCGCTGCCGTTGTGCTCACCGTCGGTACCTTTCTCGGTGGACGCATTCACATTGGTCTCTCCAACTACGAGGGGGGACGTGCTGGGGATCCGCCGTCCAATAGCCTCTCCCGGCGTCTGCGTGAACTGCCTTTTCGAGTGGAAAGGTTGAAGACCGGCACGCCACCGCGCATCGACGGCAGATCTATTGATTACAGCCAGTTGGAGGCACAACCCGGTGATCAGCCGACACCGGTTTTCTCCTTCCTGGGGTCGCCGGAGCAACACCCGCGACAGGTGAGTTGCCATATCACCCACACCAACGAGCAGACCCACGACATCATACGTGGTGGTCTCTCCCGCTCACCCATGTATACCGGAGTGATCGAGGGTGTGGGTCCACGCTACTGTCCCTCCATCGAAGACAAGATCGTTCGTTTTGCGGATAAGGCCTCACATCAGATTTTCATTGAACCGGAAGGGCTGGATACTCACGAGATCTATCCCAACGGGATCTCCACCAGTCTGCCCTTTGATATCCAGTTCGCTCTGGTGCGCTCCATGAAGGGTTTTGAACAGGCCCACATCACCCGGCCGGGTTATGCCATCGAGTATGACTACTTCGATCCCCGTGACCTCAAGGCCTCATTGGAGACAAAGTTTATCGGGGGTCTCTTCTTTGCCGGACAGATCAACGGGACAACCGGCTATGAAGAGGCGGCCGCGCAGGGCCTGTTGGCCGGACTTAACGCGGTGCGGCACACACGGGAAGAAACCGCTTGGACACCTCGCCGGGATGAGGCCTATCTGGGTGTAATGGTGGATGATCTGATCACCCGGGGGACGCTGGAACCCTATCGTATGTTCACCAGCCGGGCCGAGTACCGTCTGCTGCTGCGGGAGGACAATGCCGATCTTCGTCTGACTGATGCTGGTAGACAGCTTGGTCTCGTCGATGACGTCCGTTGGCAGCAGTTCAGTCAGAAGCGTGAGATGATCGAGCGGGAACAGCAGCGACTGGCGGGCATCTGGCTACGACCTGCTGACATCGATCCTCAAGCGGCCGAGCAGATTCTAGGGTCAAATCTTACCAAAGAGGCCAATGCGCTGAATCTCCTGGCCAGGCCTAATGTGGCCTATCTTGACCTGATGCAGCTACCCCGGTTGAGCCCCGGCGTGGAGGATGCCCAGGTGATCGAGCAGCTGGAGGTACAGGCAAAATATGCTGGTTATATCGATCGACAGAAGGATGAGATCGAAAAGCATCGGGCCAGCGAATCGGTCAGCCTGCCTGAGAATCTGGATTACAATGGGGTGCGTGGACTCTCCTCAGAAGTGCGGGAGAAGTTTCAACGTCACCGGCCTCAGACTCTGGGACAGGCCAGCCGCATTCCCGGCGTGACACCGGCAGCCATCTCCTTGCTGCTGATCCATCTGAAAAAGCGTTCTGCCTGATGGCAATTCATTTTGACGAGAGTGCCTGCCGTGAAAGGCTGCAGCAAGGAAGCGAGACGCTGGGCCTTGCGCTGGCGGATGAACAGGCAGAGAAGCTGCTGCAATTTCTGTCGCTGCTAGCCAAGTGGAACCGGGCCTACAACCTCACAGCGGTACGTGACCCCTTAGAGATGGTATCGAGGCATCTGCTCGATAGTCTGGCAGTTGAACCTCACCTGGAAGGGAGGCGTTGCCTCGATATGGGCACGGGTCCGGGCCTACCCGGCATACCCCTGGCTGTGATTCGGCCGGAGATCGAATTCGTCCTGCTCGACAGCAACAACAAGAAGATTCGATTTGTACGCCAGGCCATCCTCGAACTGGGGCTGAAGAATGTGGAAGCCGTACATACCCGGGTTGAGGACTACCAGCCGGAAAAGGGCTTTGACATGTTGATCTCTCGGGCCTTCACTTCCCTGCCCAACATGCTTGATCTGACTGCCGGCCTGAGGAGAATCGATACCGTGCTACTGGCGATGAAGGCCACAGTGCCGCAGGATGAACTGCAAACACTTGAGGCAGAAAACAACTGCCGGATCATTCCCTTGCAGGTTCCCTATACAGAGGGTCAGCGTTGTCTGATCCGGTTTTCACAGGCAGGTTGAAGCGGAGAAAACCAGGCAATTGGGGCTAAAAGTGCTGATGCTGGAGGCGTGGTCACATCAGAAGAGTATCACTCGGCGTTTTCACGGTTTATGATAGGCGGCTCCCGTCGGAGCGGAATCAAGTAGAAAAGAACATGGGACATATCATCTCGGTAGCCAACCAGAAGGGCGGTGTCGGCAAAACCACCACCACGGTGAACCTGGCCGCTTCCTTGGCGGCCATGAAAAAGCGCGTGCTGCTGGTGGATATGGATCCCCAGGGCAACGCCAGCATGGGCAGCGGTATCGATAAGCACAGCCTCGAAAGTTCAAGTTGCGATGTGCTGCTTGGCGATGCCGTAGCGAGGGATGCCATTCAACGCACCCCGGATGCTGGATTTGATGTCATGCCTGCGAATGCGGACCTGACCGCAGCAGAAGTGGGGTTGATGAACAGCTCCATGCGGGAGAAGCGGCTCAGCTTGTCGTTATCGCCCCTGAAGCAGGATTATGATTACATCCTGATCGATTGCCCGCCCTCTCTTAATATGCTTACACTGAATGCGCTGGTAGCCGCCGACGGGGTATTGATCCCGATTCAGACGGAATACTATGCCCTTGAAGGGCTCTCGGCATTGATGGATACCATTGAGCAGATCCGCAGCCACCTCAATCAGGCGCTACAGATAGAGGGGTTCCTGCGTACCATGCATGATCCGCGCAATAATCTGGCGATTGATGTCTCCAGCCAACTGCTTTCACATTTTAAGGATGCAGTCTTCAATACCATCATTCCCCGCAATGTCCGGGTTGCCGAAGCACCGAGCCACGGTATACCCATATTGCTCTATGACAAAACCTCCCGGGGAGCAACGGCCTATCTGGCTCTGGCCAGTGAGTTGCTGCGCAGACATCGAGTGCGCGAAACCGAGACACCAGTGACATAACGGAAAAGAACCATGGCGGCAAAAAAAAGAGGACTCGGACGTGGGCTCGACGCCCTGCTAGGTGGCGCACAGAGTGAGCCGGAGGCAAAGCCCCATACCGGTGCTGGCACAGGTGACAGTCTCAACCGGCTACCGGTGGATCTGATCCAACGCGGGCGTTATCAACCACGACGTGAATTCGATGCCGACACTCTGCATGAACTGGCGGAGTCAATCGCTGCTCAGGGTGTGATCCAGCCGGTGATTGTCCGCCCGGTGGAGAACGGGCGCTACGAACTGATCGCCGGGGAGCGCCGTTGGCGTGCCGCACAACAGGCTGGTCTCGACGAGATACCGGTGGTGGTCAAAGAGGTCACTGAAGAAGCGGCCATGGCCATGGGCCTGATCGAGAATATCCAACGGGAAGATCTCAATCCCCTGGAAGAGGCCAACGCCCTCAGTCGTCTGCTGCACGAATTCGGCCTGACCCACCAGGAGGTGGCCAAGGCGGTGGGCAAGTCCCGCACCACGGTGACCAATCTGTTGCGGCTGCTCGAATTGAACGAGGAAGTGAAGAGTCTGGTGGAGAGCCGGCGCCTGGAGATGGGCCATGCCAGATCGCTATTGGGCCTGAAGGGAGAAATACAGACAAAGACAGCGGATCAGGTAGTGAAACAGGGACTCTCCGTGAGGGAGACGGAACGCCTGGTGAGACGCCTCCAGGGAGAGGCGGAATCGCCCAAACAGGCACGCCCACCGGTGGCGGTTGATCCGGATATCCGCCGTCTGGTGAACGACCTTTCAGAAAAACTGGGTGCCAAGGTGGACCTGCAACAAGGCGCGAAAGGTAAGGGAAAACTGGTGATTGGCTATAATAGCCTGGATGAGCTGGAAGGCATTATTGACCACATTAAATAAGTGCATTAATAATTTTTTTTCACCTATCCTTTGACCTTATATATCAGAAACCTTATACTCCTCCGCCTTGCTGGTAGGGCTCAAACGGGGTACCGGGAAACCGGGATGCAGCTTACCGGAAACAGCCAAATTCGTACTATCATCGCACTTCAGTTTGGAGTTGCGCTGGCTATCGGCTTGGTGCTTTTGGTATTCGGTAAAGCCACCGCTTGGTCAGGGTTGATAGGTGGCTTAATCGCCGCCCTGGCAAATGGTTATTTCGCTTACCGCTCCTTCACGCGTTATCGTGCGCAGGAGCCGGAGCGACTCGCCAGGCGCATGCTCGGAGCCGAAATCCAGAAGCTTTTGTTGACCGGATTGATGTTTGTTCTTGCGATCGTTTACATCAGTCCGTTAAATATGGGCGCATTGCTGGGCAGCTATCTGGTAGTACAGGTAGTCGTCCCGCTTGTAGCGACACTTTTTCAAGACAGACAGCAGTCATAGGTTTCAGAAAACATGGCCGGCGACACACTGACCTCTAGTGAGTACATCAAGCATCACTTGACCAATCTGACCTTCGGTAAAACACCGGATGGCAGCTGGGCAATCGCACACGACGCCGCTGAGGCCAAGGCGATGGGCTTCTGGGCGATACATCTCGATACCATGTTTTGGTCCATCGCCCTCGGTGTGCTGTTTATCTACTTTTTCAGCAAGGCAGCCAAAACCGCAACCACCGGTGTGCCCACTGGCATGCAGAATTTTGTGGAATGGCTCGTCGACTTTATCGACGACAGTGTGCGTGGCTCGTTTTCCGCCCGCAACGCCCTGGTCGCACCCCTTGCGTTGACGATATTTGTCTGGATCTTTCTACAGAACCTGATGGATCTGGTGCCGGTGGATCTGATTCCCTGGATCAGCGGACTGCTCGGCATCCACTTCATGAAAGTGGTGCCCTCCACCGATCCCAATGCCACCTTCGGTATGGCCATCGGTGTCTTCCTGCTGGTCCTCTTCTATAGTATCAAGATCAAGGGTGTCGGTGGCTTTGTCGGGGAACTGACCCTGCAGCCCTTCTCATCAAAAAACCCTTTGGTGAATGCCCTTTTTATTCCAATCAACTTTATATTGGAATTTGTCAGCCTGATTGCCAAACCCATCTCACTCGCCCTGCGATTGTTCGGTAACATGTATGCCGGTGAGATGATCTTTATTCTGATAGCCATCATGTACAATGCCGGCCTGATTCTCGGCTTGTTCGGTGGTGTGCTTCAGTTGGGCTGGGCAATTTTTCATATCCTGATTATCACGTTGCAGGCGTTCATCTTTATGACCCTGACCATTGTCTATCTGGATATGGCACATAACGAACACTGAATTTCTTAACCATTATATTTTTTCAACTTTAGACTTTCTTTACCGGAGATCGAAATGACTGAAGCAACAGCATTCCTGTACATTGCCGGCGCTCTGATGATGGGCCTGGGTGCCCTGGGTGCCGCAGTTGGCATCGGCGTACTGGGTGGCCGCTTTCTAGAAGGCGCCGCACGTCAGCCTGAACTCATCCCCATGCTGCGTACCCAGTTCTTCATCGTCATGGGTCTGGTCGACGCCGTGCCCATGATCGCTGTGGGTCTGGCTATGTACGTACTGTTCGCTGTTGCCGGTTAATTCGGGCCATTGAGCGAACTCTCTATCATCTCGTCCAACGAGAGGTAATTCCGGGATGAACATCAATCTGACACTTATAGGTCAGCTGCTCACTTTTGCGGTGTTCGTGTGGTTCACCATGAAATTTGTCTGGACCCCGATCATGGGGGCTCTGGAGACCCGCAAGAAAGAGATTGCCGATGGCCTGGCTGCCGCCGAGCGCGGACAGCACGAACAGGAGCTTGCGAAAGAGCGGGCCAAGGACGTGCTGCATGAGGCCAAGTCACAGGCGGCTGAGATCGTAGCCCAGGCTCAAAAACGGGCTGCTGAAATTGTCGATGAATCCAAGGACACTGCGCGCACCGAAGGTGATCGCATCCTGACGGCCGCCCAGGCGGAGATCGAGCAGGAGACCAACCGTGCACGGGAACACCTGCGCGAAAGGATCGGTGAACTGGCGGTTGCCGGAGCTGAAAAAATCCTCAAGAAGGAGATCAGTGCCAGCGCCCATCAGGATATCGTCAACGACTTGGCTCAAGAGATCTAAGGCAGAACTATGGCAGGTGAAGCAACCACAATTGCCCGCCCCTACGCCGAAGCGGTGTTTGCGCGTGCCGAGGAGACGGGAAAGCTCGATCTCTGGGCCGATATGTTGAGTTTTCTTTCATCCGTGATCGAAGACGAGACCATGGCGCCCGTTGTCGGCAATCCGCTGATCGAGCGGAAGGCGCTGACTGAGATGCTGCTAGAGATAGCGGCTGAGCAGATCGATGACGAAGGTGCCAATCTGATCAAGGTATTGATTCAGAATGGCCGCCTTACCGTATTGCCTGCAATAAACACGCTGTTTGAGCAGCTCAAGGCAGACAAAGAGCGGATCATACAGGCGCATGTCACTTCGGCATACGCACTCCAGCCGGCACATGAAAAGCTCATTGCCGACGCCTTAAAGGCCAAGTTGGGACGCGACGTCATCATCACCAGTGAAAAAGACGCCGATCTTATCGGCGGTGTTCACATTCGTGCAGGCGACATGGTAATCGACGGCTCTGTCCGTGGAAAACTGCAGCAACTGGCGAACGAATTGGGAATCTAAGCGAGAAGCCATCATGCAACTCAATCCATCCGAGATCAGCGAACTGATCAAAAGCAAGATCGAGAAATTCGATCTTAAGACCGAAGCCCGCAACGAGGGTACGATCATCAGCCTGACTGATGGTATTGCCCGTATCCACGGTCTCGAGGACGCCATGTCCTACGAGATGCTGGAATTCCCGGGTAACACCTACGGCCTGGCACTCAACCTGGAGCGCGACTCTGTCGGTGCCGTGGTTTTGGGTGACTACAAGCATTTGAGTGAAGGCGATTCGGTACAGTGTACCGGCCGCGTACTCGAGGTGCCGGTGGGCGAGGCTCTGCTGGGTCGCGTGGTCGACTCGCTGGGTAATCCCCTGGACGGCAAAGGCGACATTGCTGCTGAAGAGACCTCTCCGATCGAGAAGGTGGCGCCAGGCGTTATCGAGCGTAAATCGGTGGACCAACCGGTACAAACCGGTGTCAAGGCGATCGATGCCATGGTGCCGATCGGCCGTGGCCAGCGTGAGCTGATCATCGGCGACCGCCAGACCGGTAAGTCCGCAGTGGCGATTGATGCGATCATCAATCAGAAGGGCACCGGCATCAAATGTGTCTACGTTGCCGTTGGCCAGAAGAACTCTACCATTGCCCAGGTCGTGCGCAAGCTGGAAGAGCATGATGCCATGGAGCACACGATCATCGTCGCAGCACCGGCGGCTGATTCTGCAGCAATGCAGTTTCTTGCCCCCTACTCCGGCTGCACCATGGGCGAGTACTTCCGCGATATCGGACAGGATGCACTGATCATCTATGATGATCTGACCAAACAGGCCTGGGCCTATCGTCAGGTTTCCCTGTTGCTGCGTCGTCCACCGGGTCGTGAGGCCTATCCGGGTGATGTCTTCTATCTTCACTCCCGTCTGCTGGAGCGGTCCGCCCGGGTCAATGCTGACTACGTGGAAAAGAAAACCGGCGGTAAGGTTAAAGGGCAGACAGGTTCACTGACCGCGCTACCTATCATCGAAACCCAGGCGGGTGACGTCTCGGCTTTCGTACCGACCAACGTTATCTCGATCACCGATGGCCAAATCTTCCTCGAAGCGGATCTGTTCAACGCAGGTATCCGCCCGGCTATCAACGCTGGTCTGTCGGTATCTCGTGTCGGTGGTGCAGCCCAGACAAAGATTATCAAGAAGCTCGGTGGCAGTGTTCGTTTGGCGCTGGCCCAGTACCGAGAGTTGGCGGCCTTCTCTCAGTTCGCCTCTGATCTTGATGAGGCCACCCGTAAGCAGCTTGAACGAGGTGAGCGTGTGACTGAGTTGATGAAACAGGCTCAGTACTCTCCGCTTTCAGTTGCTGGCATGGCCGTGACATTGTTTGCAGCCAACGAAGGTTATCTTGACGATGTAGACGTCAGCAAAGTGGTTGATTTCGAAGCCTCAATGCATGGCTACATGAAGAGTAGTCAGAAAGAGTTGTTGGATAAGATCAACGATACTGGTGACTACAATGCCGAGTTCGAGCAGGCTCTGCACGATGCGCTCAAGGACTTCAAGGCCAACCATACTTGGTAAGCCGAAAACGTAACACGAGATAAGGTTCAGAGTTATGGCGGGCGCAAAAGAGATACGCACACAGATTGCCAGTATCAAGAATACGAGCAAGATCACCAAGGCGATGGAAATGGTGGCGGCCTCGAAGATGCGAAAAGCGCAGAATCGTATGGCGGCTACCCGGCCTTATGCGGATAAGATGCGCAATGTAATTGGTCATCTGTTCCATGCGCATCCCGAGTACAAGCATACTTTCATGATCGAACGTGAAGTGAAGCGGGTGGGTTATATCATCGTTTCTTCGGATCGTGGTCTTTGCGGTGGCTTGAACAACAACCTTTTTCGTATGTTGTTCAAAGAGATGAAAACGCTTCGGGACAGTGGTACAGAGGTCGATTTTTGCACCATTGGTAACAAGGCGCTTGGGTTCTTTGGCCGTTTTGGAGGCAATATTGTCAGCCAGGCAACACACTTGGGTGATGCGCCTCATATCGAAGACTTGATTGGTACAGTGAAGGTGATGCTGGATGCCTATGCTGAAGGCAAGATTGATCGGATCTATATTGCCTACAACAACTTCGTCAATACCATGACCCAGAACCCGTCCCTTGAGCAACTGGTACCCATCCCAGAGACTGACAAGGATGAACTCAAGCATCACTGGGACTACATTTACGAACCCGATTCAAAAGACGTGCTGGATAACCTGTTGGGTCGCTATGTGGAGTCGCTGGTCTACCAGGCAGTGGTGGAAAACGGTGCCAGCGAGCAATCTGCGCGTATGGTAGCCATGAAGTCGGCCTCTGATAACGCGGGTGAGTTGATCAACGAGTTGCAACTGATCTACAACAAGGCACGCCAGGCGGCAATCACCCAAGAGATTTCAGAAATCGTGGGCGGTGCTGCCGCTGTCTGATGACAGTTGTATGGCAACAGATTTAGTTTTTATTTTTTGAGAGTCGCCTGGTGCGGCAAGAGGAACCAGAAATGAGTTCGGGCAAAGTGGTTGAAATCATCGGTGCTGTGGTGGACGTGCAGTTCTCCCGCGGCGAGATGCCAAAAGTCTACGAGGCACTCAAGATCGACGAGGTGGGTCTGACCCTGGAAGTCCAGCAGCAGCTGGGTGACGGCGTGGCGAGAACCATCGCCATGGGATCAACCGATGGACTGAAGCGAGGCGTGACTGTGGAATCCACAGGTGCCCCGATCAGTATTCCGGTTGGCCAGGGTACACTGGGCCGCATCATGGATGTACTCGGTAACCCGGTTGATGAGGCAGGCGACGTTAAGTATGACAAGCTTATGCCGATTCACCGTCTTCCCCCGAAGCTGGAAGATCAAGCGGCGACCACCGAAATTCTCGAAACGGGCATCAAGGTTATCGATCTGATCATGCCGATCGTCAAAGGCGGTAAGATTGGCCTCTTCGGCGGTGCCGGTGTAGGCAAGACCGTAACCCTGATGGAACTGATCCGTAACATCGCGGTTGAGCATGCGGGATTCTCCGTATTCGCCGGTGTGGGTGAGCGTACTCGTGAGGGAAATGACTTTTACCATGAGATGCAGGAAGGTGGCGTACTCGATAAGGTAGCCCTGGTCTACGGACAGATGAACGAGCCTCCGGGCAACCGCCTCCGTGTGGCCCTGACCGGTCTGACCATCGCCGAGAACTTCCGCGACGAAGGCCGTGATGTTCTGATGTTCGTGGACAACATCTATCGTTACACCCTGGCCGGTACCGAGGTATCCGCCCTGCTGGGTCGTATGCCTTCGGCGGTGGGTTATCAGCCGACCCTGGCTGAGGAGATGGGTGCGCTGCAAGAGCGTATCACCTCTACCAAGACCGGCTCTATCACCTCATTCCAGGCGGTCTATGTACCTGCGGATGATCTGACCGATCCATCACCCGCCACCACCTTCGCGCATCTGGATGCGACCCTGGTACTTTCACGCCAGATCGCCGAGCTGGGTATCTATCCGGCGGTGGATCCCCTCGATTCCACTTCCCGTATCCTCGACCCCAATGTGGTGGGTCAGGAGCATTACAGCGTGGCCCGTAACGTACAGGGTACCCTGCAGCGCTATAAAGAACTGAAGGACATCATCGCCATTCTCGGTATGGATGAGCTTTCCGAAGAGGACAAACTGGTGGTGCAGCGTGCGCGTAAGATCCAGCGCTTCCTGTCTCAGCCCTTCTTCGTGGCCGAGGTCTTCACCGGCACCCCCGGCAAGTATGTCTCGCTGAAAGACACCATCGCCAGCTTTAAGGCGATTGTCGAAGGCGAATATGATCACCTTCCAGAGCAGGCCTTTTACATGGTCGGCGGCATCGATGAAGCTGTCGAACGTGGCGGAAAGGGCTGATGACCAGGAGTTAATAGATGGCCATGACAATCCATGTGGACATCGTCAGTGCCGAGGGAGAGATCTTCAGCGGTCTGGCTGAGATGATCTATGCACCTGCTGTCATGGGTGAGGTGGGCATCGCACCCCGCCACACACCGCTGGTGACGCGCCTGAAACCGGGCGAAGTCCGTGTCGACACCGGTGACAGCAAAGAGATGCAACACTTCTATGTCTCTGGCGGCATTCTTGAGGTTCAACCTCATGTGGTAACCGTGTTGGCTGATACTGCCATTCGTGCAACCGATCTTGATGAGGCTGCAGCCCAGGAAGCCAAGCGTCGTGCTGAGGATGCCATGGCTGATCGGAGCGCCGAATTCGAATATGCCAAAGCCCAGGCTGAACTGGCAGAAGCCGTGGCTCAGCTACGGGCCATCGATCGAATCCGCAAAGGCCAACGCGGCTAGTCTCCTTCTCACAATCAGGGCCTGTCATATCAGGCCTTGAAAGCGTTATCACTATGTCCAAAGAAATTATAAAAGTCGGTAAATTTGTCTCGCTCACCTATTCGATCTGTGATTTAGACGGTAATGTGCTGGAACAGAGCGATTTACCTGTGAACTATATTCATGGTGGTGAAACTGAATTGATTGGCGGCATGGATAAGGCTGTTGCCGGCAAAAGTCCAGGCGACCAGGTCAGTATCAAGATTTCACCCAGTGACGGCTTTGGTGATCACGATCCTGATCTGACTTTTACCGATGAACTTGAGAATGTACCGCCGCAATTTCGTCAGTTGGGCGCCGAAGTCCAGATGCAGAACGAAGATGGTGAGGTAAAAAGCTTTATCGTGACAAAGATCGAGAATGGGAAGCTGACCGTTGACGGTAACCATCCTCTTGCCGGTAAGGATCTCAACGTTAATGTAAAAATCCTCGAGGTTCGTGACGCGACCAAGGAGGATGCGATGAGTGTCGGAATCCCTGGTCAGTCGGGCACACTTAACTGAGTTTAACTCGCCTGCCGCATTTGGAAGAATGTGGCCACATCTGACGTCTTGTGCCATTAAGTGCATTAAGCCTTATACGGATCGCAACCTCCATCCCGCAGGGTTCTTCGGCCTGCCGTGAACAGGTTCTTTTGTGAAATTGGACTTGTGAATATACAGTTGAACGTCTAATTCTGATTTAATGGCGTAAATTTCAACAGTTGCTGACCGCATCGAATCTCAAGGGGTAAATTCATGCATCTTGGCGTACTAATCTTGGCTGCCGGTGAAGGCACTCGCATGCGTTCACGGCTGCCAAAAGTTCTGCACCCACTGGCGGGCAAGCCTCTGTTGGGCCATGTTATTGAGACCGCCAGATCCATCACGCCGGATGAGATCACTATTGTCTACGGACATGGGGGTGAGTCGGTTTGTAATGCGCTTGCTGCAGCGGATTTGGACTGGGTCGAGCAGAAAGAGCGACTGGGTACGGGACATGCGGTGATGCAGGCACTGCCGCAACTGCAGCGGGTGGACCAGGTACTGATTCTGTACGGTGACGTACCACTCATCAGTGGCTCAACATTGGTCTCCCTCCTGGCAGCACTGCGCCAGACGGATTTGGCACTTCTCACCGTCGACCTGCCGGACCCCTCTGGTTATGGCCGCATTGTACGCGACAGAGATGATCGTGTGATCCGTATCGTCGAGCAGAAAGACGCTACCGCGCGTGAACTTGAGATTGCCGAGATCAATACGGGCATCATGGCAGTCAGCCGATCTCACCTCGAAACCTGGCTAGGACGAATTGAAAACAATAATGCGCAGAATGAGTACTATCTGACGGATATCATCTCGATGGCTGTCAATGACGGGGTCAATATCCAGGTAGTGCATCCGGTTTCCGAAGAAGAGGTCATGGGCGTGAATGACAGGAAACAACTGGCACACCTCGAGCGACACTTCCAAAGACAACAGGCCGATGAACTGATGCAGTCAGGGGTCAGCCTGAGTGATCCGTCGAGACTGGATATCCGCGGTAATCTGACTGTGGGCAAGGATGTGACGATCGATATCAATGCACTGTTTGAAGGTGAAGTAGTATTGGCTGACGGAGTACGTGTCGGACCGAATGTTGTCATCAAGAACAGTCGCATTGGTGTCGATACAGAGATCCTGGCTAACAGTGTGATCGAGGATGCGGAAATCGGTAGCGGCTGTCGTATTGGCCCTTTTGCCCGCATCAGACCGGAAAGCCATTTGTCCGATCAGGTGCATGTGGGTAACTTTGTAGAAATCAAGAGGAGTCAGGTTGCCGCCAAAAGCAAGATCAATCATCTCAGCTATATTGGTGATAGCTTGGTAGGCAGTGAGGTCAACATCGGTGCAGGCACCATTACCTGCAACTATGATGGTGCGAATAAATTCCAGACTGTTATCGGTGATCGCGCATTCATCGGATCGGATAGCCAACTGGTTGCGCCTGTGACCGTGGCTGAAGGTTCGACCATTGGCGCGGGTTCCACCATCACAAAAGATACACCAGCGGAAACGCTTAGCCTGAGTCGGGCCAAGCAGATCAGTATCGAAGGCTGGCAACGACCGGTCAAGAAAAACAAGTCGTCCTGAGAGGTAGAGATATGTGTGGCATTGTTGGCGGCATCGCCCAGCGCAATGTAGTTCCCATTCTGATGGAAGGCCTGAGGAGACTGGAGTATAGGGGTTACGATTCTGCCGGACTGGCGGTCAGGGAAGCGTCAGGGGGAATACAGAGATTCAGGACTATTGGCAAGGTGTCTAATCTTGATGACATCGTTGCAGATACTGGTGCCAATGGCCTATTGGGCATTGCGCATACGCGATGGGCAACCCATGGCAGGCCTTCGGAACTGAACGCGCATCCTCACATGAGTGGAGAGCGGGTGGCCGTTGTACACAATGGCATTATCGAAAACCATAGTGAACTACGTGCCAGGCTGGAATCCCTGGGATTTGTCTTTACCTCGGAAACCGATACGGAAGTCATTGCGCATCTTCTGGCAAGCAAGTTAGGAGAGGGATTGGATATTTTCCAATCGGTTAAAGAAGCCTCCAAAGAGATGACCGGTGCCTATGCGATGGCGGTCGCCTGTCCTGAGGAGTCCGACAGAATTATCGTGACACGGGAAGGCAGTCCCCTGGTGATCGGTTTGGGTGAAGGTGAAAATTTCATCGCCTCTGATGTGGCTGCGTTATTACCCGTTACCCAAAAATTTCTGTTTTTGGAAGAGGGTGACGTGGCGGAGATCAGCCGCGACAAAATCACGATTTTCGATAAGGCAGGAGAGCAGGTCGAGCGCCAGGAAAAGACATCAAAGCTGAATGCCGACAGCGTGGACAAGGGCCCCTACCGTCACTACATGCTGAAAGAGATTTACGAACAGCCCGGCGTGATTGCAGAGACGCTCGAAGGCCGGATCTACAAAGGCCGGCTGATGGAAGAGAGCTTCGGTCACGAAGCCAAAACCCTGTTCGACAAGACCAAACAGGTACAGATCGTGGCCTGTGGCACCAGCTACCATGCCGGGTTAGTCGCAAAGTACTGGCTGGAAGAGATCGGCATACCCTGCAGTATCGAAGTGGCGAGTGAATACCGCTACCGCAAAGTCGTGGTGTCACCGGATACGCTTTTCCTCACCATCTCCCAATCTGGTGAAACGGCTGACACCCTGGCGGCGCTTCGTGCTGCAAATAGTATGGGCTACATCGGTAGTTTGTGTATCTGTAATGTGCCGGAGAGCTCCCTGGTCAGAGAATCCAATGTTGCCCTGATGACTCGGGCCGGCCCTGAAATCGGCGTGGCCTCCACCAAGGCATTCACCACCCAATTAGTTGCCCTGCGCCTGTTGACCCTGGCACTGGCAAAACGCCAGGGATTGAGCGAGGCGGATGAGCAGGTCCTGGTGAATGAACTGCATGCCGTACCCCGTCAGGTTGAAGTGGTACTGAAGCTGAGTGATGCCATCAAGACAATGGCCAATGCCTTTGCCGACCGACATCATGCGCTTTTCCTCGGTCGAGGCTGCTTCTACCCAGTCGCCATGGAGGGGGCGTTGAAGCTGAAAGAGATCTCCTATATCCATGCAGAAGCCTATCCTGCAGGCGAGCTGAAGCACGGTCCCCTGGCGCTGGTTGATGCAGAGATGCCGGTAGTCTGTGCTTTGCCGGACGATCCCCTGTTGGAAAAAGTCCTATCGAACCTGCAGGAAGTACGCGCACGAGGCGGTGAGCTTTTCCTCTTCAGCGACCAGAAAGTCAAAATCGATCTGGATAATTACCAGAACCTCACACTCTCCGATATTTATCCGACCACAGCGCCTATCGTTTACAGTATTCCGCTACAACTATTGGCGTACCACGTTGCGATATTGAAAGGGACAGATGTGGATCAGCCGAGGAATCTAGCGAAATCGGTGACAGTTGAATAGTGACTGATAGATTCAGTGTTGTTGTTCTAGACAATTAAAGTCGAAAACTGGCCTATTTGGTCGAAATTAAGGCTGCCATAAGCATGCATGAGGATCGTGTTGCTGGATAGATCTTGGCGGCTCTTGCCGGAAGTCCCTAAGGCGACCAAAGCGGACTCCGGGCTACTGTAAATCATTCAAAATAGCCTTGAATATTTCTGCCCCTTCTCCTTTTATGTACGCATTAGCAGTTGCAATTAATGACTGGATATTGCGCGGATGTATGTTATCCATATGACTTTGCGCGTAAGTGAGTTCAGGTTCGAGCCGATAATACTTGAGTCCTGCTTGCTTCAAGGCAGTCAACTGGCTGTTTGTGACCGTTTGAACGGCATCAAGCACGATGCTCATCAATACACCCCTGTTGTGATCGGCGCCCTCAAGGTCGTCCAGCTTCTCGACCATCCAGGGGGTCGTGCTCCAATTACCACCTACTGGAACGATATCCGTTACCGCATTGCTATTAATACCTACACCTGCACCACCTTTATATATTCCCGTACCCAGGGAAATAACAATTATGTCTTCCAGGCGCGAGGCCATACCTGTTCTTAAGGCTTCCGTGACGCCCCAAATGGCCGGGTTGTTAGACATGGTTCCACCGTCAACCACCCACTTGTTAGCCGCTGCAGATCTGGGGAGAATTTCGCCACCAACATTAGCAATTGGAAAATATGTTGGGGCAGCGCTTGTTGCTCTAGCGGCCTCCCATGCATAATAGTTATCGGCAACAGGGTTATTGACAGCATCGAACCAGTTAAAAAGATAAGGACCAAAGTTTTGGGCGCGAACAGGTTTTGATGCTTTGTCTTGGCTGTTGTTCACAATGTACGACGTGGTGAACATATGCTTGACGCGGTTTCCAGGTACAGATTGCATTTTATCCCGACTACTAGCAAGCGTAACGGTTGGGCCGTACATCTTCTGCAAGTAGGGCTCAACCCCGCCTCCGCTACCGTTATCAGCGTAGTAGGTTGCGCACAGTTCGACCTTACAGTCCTGAGCTAAAAATATTTTGTCGCCGTCATGGCGGTAAATATTTACTATTTCTTCAGCGGCGTAAGGGTGACCAGTGGTTTTCCTGGGTGTGGTGAGAGCGGCGGAGATGATGCCGCCGGTAGATGTTCCTCCTATTACATCGAATAGCTGGTAGGACGGTTTCCTTAATGAGGACTCAATATGCTGAATAAATATCGCAGGTATAACGCCTTTAATTCCCCCTCCATCAATAGCCAAAATAATTGTTTTTCCTGTTTGTGGTTTCGTTATGTCTTGCGCTGTTCTTCCGGCGGTACTGCATATGCTCAAAGCAAAAACGGATAGAAAAACTAAAGTTTTTTGTGTGTTTTTTATATTAATGGTCCATAGCATTTAGTAGTTGCTCCATCATTTCAGCAAGTCTTGCAGGCTTGTACCTTTCAACAGATGACTCAGAAGGTGTTCTCCGGGAATGCTGCCGTTGTACATCGTTTCACTCGCCTTAATGATCACACGCACGTCGTCCTTGGAGGGGTAAACTTCTGGCGGCGTCTTGTCTGTTATGTCAAGCAGCTTGTAAACAGCCATAATTGCCGAGCGAACTGAATACTCTACGGTGAAGACACAATCATCAGGAATCTCGGTGAACTGTCCTAAAAAGGCAAGATTTTTGCTCCCTTTTGGAATTACTTCCGGGCGGTCACCTTTGATGCGCGGTAAAAATTGGCTGGTGATATATGGCATCACACAAGGGATGACCTTGACTGTCTTCATGATAGCGGGAAACTGGTCTTTGGCTCCCCAATGGTAGAGTAGCTCTGTCAGCAGCTCTTCACCGGTGCAATCGCTCATCTTCTTTTTCACGAAGTCACCGATATTGTCCGGAAACAAGCCGTAGGCCCAGATAGCCAGTACGTTCTTGTCCGGCTGATCCTTATGCTGTTTTGGCTGGTAGTCACCGACGGGCTGACTCCTGTACTGTGGCTGTCGGTTACAGGTTGCACTCATGAGCCAGCTGGAATCCTTTATCGTCATGATGCCGCCAGTCACAGCTTTATGGGAATAGGGGTCCACGCCTGTGAATTCCTTTAGCAAATCGGCTATCGGCGAGTCAGTTGCGGTAATGGTAAAAGACACAAACTTGCTTTTATCGATGTCAGAGCAAAAAACCTCAGGCCTACCAAAAGCAGGATCTTTTGCAGCAATATTTTTCCACAACTGCCAGCAAGCACCGGTCTCCCGATTAAGAATTGCAGATTCATGAGTATTGCCTGTGGTGGAATTCTCCACCATCGAGCCATTGGTAACGAACACCAGGTCGTCCGCTGTTGTGGCAATCTTTTCACTCGTCTCTGAAGAGCCACGAAGCAAATGGATGGCGGTCACGGTCTTTTCACCGTTTACAATCCCAATATCCAGATCAGTGACCTGAGTTTTCAAATCAAAGTTAACGCCTTTGCTCTTGAGCCAGGTTTGCAGCGGCAAAACCATGGACTCATATTGGTTGTAGGTGGTAAACAGAATATCTTCCAGTTTGCTCATTGTCGGCATCAGGTGCATGAAGCGCTGCATATAACGCCGCATCTCGACTACCGAATGCCACGTTTCCATTGCAAACATGGATGTCCAGAAATACCACATATTGGTCTTGAAGTAAGAGTCTGAAAAAAACTCTTCCACCGTTGTTGCGCCCAGCTCTTCTTCAGTCTTCAGGGTTAACTTTGTCAATTCCATCACATGGCTCAGGGAGAGTCCTAATGACGGGTCTCGATCCGGTTCGCCACAGTTACTCATCAGGCGGCATTTGGAAGAGTTGGGATCCCATTGGTTGATATCGCGAATCCTCTTTAAAACTGTCTGATCCGGGTTAGGGACAAGTTCAGGTTCCGGGCTCGTAAATACCTCGTCAGGATCTTTGCGCATTAGATCTGGAATAAACGAAAAAAGATCCCATGTACACTCATAGTGAGCCTCCATCTCCCGCCCACCGCGCATAATGTAGCCATCGATGGCATTCCCACCACCGTCCAGACAGCCGCCATTTATATCGAGCTGTTCCAAAATCGTAATCTTTTCGCCAGCCATATGGCCGTCTCTTATCAAGTATGCTGCCGCCGCCAGCGATGCAATACCGCCACCTACAAGATAGGCGCTCTTTTTCTCGATCCCCTCTTTTCGAGATGCAATAACATTATTGTAATTACCGGTCACAGTGAATCTCCTCCATTAAATTTGAACCGTCAATTCATTGTAATATCGTCCATATTCATATTTTCTTTATGTGCATTTTTCATCTCATGGTTAGAGAAGTAATACTCTTTGATTTGCACCATGACCAGGCGGACTCCATCAACATCTGTAAAGGGCTACATCCCATTACGCCCTGAATAATTCAAACGACTTTAATCTTAATATATTAACCCGTACATATGGTCGCATCCCGTTTTGCAAGACCTTGTGTTCAGGGACAGGATTGCTTCCGTATATCCGGACTATTCCTGAAGAGAAGATTCTCTTCTGGTCTCGATGAAATGCGTGCGTATCGTCCTTATCGGTAAAAACGTCCTTTCAGCCTCCGGGTAATCAGATTTTCGATACGTCGATCTACACCTTTGGGCTTGGGATAGAAAGATTCAATGGCAGCGGTAAGATTTTGCTAAGGAATAATGTGATCCAGATGATCAAGAAACAGCTCTTTGCGTGTCTTTTTACGGAATTTCTCGATGTTGTTATCAGTAAAACTTTGTTGGCGCATGATGGATTCAGGTGTCTTCATAAAAAAATGATATCATCGCTTAAATCTTATAATAATTAGAGGTTCCTCAAATAAATGGATGATTTAAACTCGCGGCATCAAACAGATTTTCACATTAAATCCACATTCTGGCTTTCTGTCACCGCTGGAACCCTGGTGTTGCCGTTTGCTTTTTATCACCTGACATATCAACACGGAGGAATTGGTATAGGCGCCGTGATTACCTCGTTGAGCCTTTACTTGGTTGCCTGGGGCTGTCATAGGAAAACATATAAAACCATCTATACGTTTATCTGGCTGGGTCCTTTTACGACTTTGTTTGTAGCCTATCTAACGGAAAAAGTTGGGATAACCGGCACCTATTGGTGTTATTCAACAGTACTGTTGTATTACTTTATGATGTCAGAGCGTCAGGCATGGATATCAAATATTATTTTTGCACTGGTTAATGTACCACTAGCATGGAGCCTTTTTGAGACACACGAAGCCACCAGATTCTCCGTAACATTCGCATTGGTCAGTGCATATTCGGCTATTTTTCTTCATATCATAGCCAGGCAATATAGCGAACTGCACAAACAGGCGATTACAGACAAGCTAACCGGTCTGTACAATAGAACACTGCTTAAAGACTCTTTGGATCAGGCGATACATCAAGCTAATCGAACAAATACTGCATTCACACTAATCATCATGGACATTGATCATTTCAAGAAGATTAATGATGAACTAGGCCATGAGATTGGCGATCACGTCCTAAAGCAGCTGGGGGTATTCTTAAAGGACTTTCTTCGAGACAGTGACAAAGCATTCAGAATCGGCGGAGAAGAATTTTTGATTCTGCTCTACAATACCGATGAAGCCAATAGCATCAACATGGTAGAAAAAATACGAAATGGTATTGAAAAACTTTCATTAATACCCGGTCGTACGGTAACTGTCAGTATTGGTGTGGCCGGCCTGAGTTCAGTAAGAGACTGGAAGCATTGGATGAAGACCTGCGACAAGAATCTATATGAGGCCAAGAATAGCGGTCGCAACAGGGTAGTTGTTTGTAAAGGATAGGGGGAAATATACGCGCATTCAATGTGCGCCTTACTATGCTCGCATAATGAGCGCAACTTTTAGTCGTTCAAATTATTCCACGTTATACACGCTGTTAGGACTGTACCGTTTCTCTATCAGTCATTGGTGTGGAAAATCTGAGGGTGTAGCCTTGGTGTTTTCAGGCAATAGATACAATGGTGGAATAAGAGTCTGCTTTGTGTATTGAAGAGCCGTCAAACTGAAACTTCTAATCGGCAGAAACTTGATGGTAGCGAATGGCTGCTGTGGATAGATTTCTGTCTATCTTCTCCAGGATCTAACCGTCCCCAGTGTGCCAGTAGTAGTATAAATCAATTTTGAAATCGCAATCTGCGACATCAAACCTGAAGGGTCCGCATTGGTCTCAAAGCAGGCATGTCGCTTATGACCTATAGCAGATCTAAAGTTCTCTCTGCATGAGCACCAGTATAACCAATAGCAGACACCATTAAGATTGGACGAAAGGTCCAATGATTGTTCTTTCCTTCAAGGGTTCATTCTTCTTGAGTGTTATCTTGGATATGCCAAAATGCCGCATCTGATTCCATACCAATAAATCAGGATTGAGACCTGCCGGCCTTTAACGTGATGGGTTGTCCAGTTTAGGCGCAGCCCGTGTCATTATCCGTTTAAAGTCAGTGTGTGAAGGCAGTGTCCCGTACATATGCCTATAAAACGCATCTAGTCGGCTTGATACGAAGGCATCCGAGATAAATGGCTCCGTATACTGAATCAGTGTGGATGCCTGCCAGAGCAGGGCCATCATCTCTACCAGTCTGCGAAGTGATCGATCATCTTCGAGATCAGACATTAACTCGTCTTTGAGCCTGGAAAGTTCGCTATCGTATTGTGCGATCTGGCCTGCCGCCATCTCAAGTTCGTTGATGAATGCATCGATGACCGTCGGGTGTTTGCGAATCACCCTTGAAACATCGAGGCACTGGATATTGCCCGAACCCTCCCAGATGGCGTTGATTGGCGACTCCCGGTAGAGGCGGGCAAGGACGTTATCCTCCACTACAGCGACACCACCGATACACTCCATGGCTTCATAGGTCTGCTGTGGTGTGCGTTTACAGATCCAGTATTTGCCGAGGGCGGTGCCGATGCGAAACAGCGCTCTTTCATAATCGTCGTGCTGATCCAGGCTGTGGGCCAGGCGCATGCTGATGGCCAGGGCCGCTTCAGATTCCAGTGCGAGATCTGCCAGGACATTCTGCATCAACGGCTGTTCATGAAGATTACGCCCGAATGCCTCTCGCCCGCCGGTATGGTGGATGGCTTGCGCTGCGGCATGTCGCATAATTGCCGAGGAGCCGACCATACAGTCAAAACGTGTCAGTGCCACCATCTTCAGGATAGTGCTTACGCCGTGGCCCTCCTCCCCAACCATCCAGGCAAAAGCACCCCGGTATTCCACTTCTGATGAGGCGTTGGAAACGTTGCCCATTTTGTTTTTGAGGCGCTGGATGATCATCGCGTTTTTGCTGCCGTCGGGACGCCAGCGCGGCAGAAGAAAGCAGGTGAGGCCTTTGTCGGCATTGGCGAGCACCAGAAAGGCGTCACACATCGGGGCGGAACAGAACCATTTGTGCCCAACCAACCCGTATGGTTTGCCCGGGCCTGTGGTTTCCAGCGGATAGGCGTAGGTGGTGTTGGCGCTGACGTCGGATCCGCCCTGCTTTTCGGTCATGGCCATGCCGATGGTCAGGCCCGGCTTTTCGTAGAATGGGATATTCCTCGGGTCATAATCGTTAGTGGTGATCTTGGGCAGCCACTCCTTGGCGATATCGGCCTGTTGGCTGATTACCGGTACGGAGGCGAATGTCATGGTCAAAGGACAGCCGCTGCCGGGATCGGCCTGGGTATGTAAGTACTCGATCCCGGCCCTGACCACGTGAGCGCCCGCCCGTTCGTCGACCCAGGGTAGGCAGTGATGACGGGCCCCGATTGCTGCTGCCATCAGTTGGTGATAGGCCGGGTGGTATTCGACCAGGTCGATGCGGTACCCGAAGCGATCGTGGCTATGGAATGTCGGTGGATAGCGGTTTGCATCGAATCCTGCGGTTTGTAGCTCGTTGCCGACCAGATGGCCATATCGGGTCAGTGCCTCATCACCCCAGCCGCCACCGAACGCATTCACGTAGTGCTGCAAGATGCGGTCGGATGTAAAGGCGTTATAGCCTTCCAGCGGGGAGGGTTGGTTGAAAACCTTGTGAGTTTCCTCGTCCGTTTTATGTTGGCCCATTCTTCTTCTCCGCAGGCGTTTCCTTGTGTTAGACAGCCGACGTGACCAAGGCGTTACACGAGGGCAGGATGGTCGAGGTATTCATCGGGCGTGTGAGAGGCTCCACCGATTTGATCTCTTTTTGTGTTTAGTGGCGACAGTAATAGATTTTATGTTGCATTTGCGACATTTATTGGCTATATAATGTATATGTATCTTTTGGAGTGAGCCATGCATGCACACAGTGTCGAAAAACCCGATGAATCGGCCACACTGACCAAGGCGTTACTCAATGCCGGTAAGGCATTGGGGTTGACGCAGGACGATCTCGGTAAGGTGGTGGGACGGGACCGTACGGCTTTCCACAGAACCGGGCTGGATCCCCGCAGCAAGTCGGGCGAACTGGCGCTCTTGTTGGTTCGCGTTTACCGTAGTCTCTACGTTCTGGTGGGCGGGAAGCAGGGTGATCTGAAGCACTGGATGCAGACAGAGAACCGCCATATCGGCGGTATCCCCGCAGATCAGATTAAATCCGTACCCGGTCTGATCCGGGTGGTTGAATACCTGGATGCGATGCGCGGGAAGGTTTAATGGATATATGGGCTGCCTGCAGGGATGCGGTTGTCCCGAGACAACTTGAGGGAGAACTGATCCGGGTCGTCGAGAGCCAGGAGCAGATTGCGACCCGTGCACTGGTCGATGATCTGGCCGAACAGGCGCTGCTGGAGGAGTTGCTGGAAATCAGCAAGCCCCCTGCCCCACCCGGCACGGCTCATTTGGACTATCTGCTCTACTCGCCCTTTCGATATCCCCCCCTCGAATATGGCTCCAGATTCGGTACACGATTTGAGCCCAGTCTGTTTTACGGTGCCCTGGATATCACGCCGGCACTGGCGGAGACAGCCTATTATCGTCTGGTCTTCTGGTCGGGTATGGTGGAGCCTCCCCCCGACGGCAGCTTGACCACGGCACATACGCTTTTTGCGGCGCGCTATGCGACAAAGCGGGGGCTGTGTCTGCATGAAGCACCCTTCGATACCTATGCGACCGCGCTGACAAATCCAATGAGCTACAAGGAGACCCAACAACTGGGAGGACAGATGCGTGAGGTGGGCATTGAGCTGTTTATCTACCGCTCGGCCAGAGATCCTGATGCGGGTTTGAATATCGCCCTCTTCGATGCGGGTGCTTTTTCTGAAGCAGGTCCGTCGTGGAAACAATCCTGGCTTTGCGATACCCGCGAGGATGAGATCGCTTTCTACAATAAAACAGCAGGCACCAGAGGTTACTCTCGGTCGCAGTTCCTGGTGGATGGCCGGCTGCCGTCACCACCGGCATAGAGGCGTTGGCCGTCTACTCTCCTTGTAAAGGCTTAGGTGCTACGGAGTAAGTTGTTTGTACAAATCCAAAATCAAATACGTGAGTATGTATATGAGCTAAGTGGATATCATTTTCGAGTGGGCCGAAAAGGGGTATGCCATCTCCAAGAATAACCGGGATTACCGTTATCGTGATCTCATCGATCAATCCGACTGAAAGGAATCGTTGAATCGTATTCCCGCCATCGATATAGACGTGCGTCACCCCCGCTTTCGAGAGTCGCTCCAACAAGTCTCTCGGCGATTCCGAAGAATGAGAGACCCTATTTGACAGGTCGGGCGGAAATACAATCGAATGGCTGCTCAGCACGATGACAGGCTTTTCCCCATAGGGCCATTGACCGAATGACAACACTTTCTCATAGGTTTTTCGTCCCATGATCAACGTGTCGATCGAATCCATAAACGCGTGATAGCCACAGTCTTCACCCTTGGGGACGGCTGTGTTTGCTTTATCCAGCCAGTCCAGTGCGCCGTCTTTTCTTGCAATAAATCCATCCAGACTCATCGCGATGTAGACCGATGCTTTCATATGCCACCACTTGCCTCACTGTATTGATGGATCTGACAGGGGTTTATTGAGAGAAAGAAAAAACCCTCTACAAGCAGTTAGGCTGCAAAGTAGAGGGGCTATGGTTTTTATACAACAGACCCGTGCAGGCCCTTAGGCTTAAGTACCCTGATCTGTTGTGACTGGCGTCGCTTTAGTGGAGATCGCTGAGCAGTGATTTTTTTACCGGTGAAGGTATGTCATCCACACGATAGTCATAGACCGGGTGATCAATCCCTGCCGATAGATTAGAACCGTTCTTGAGGGCACTGATCATCGCTTCGCTGAGTTCGAAGCGCAGAAAATGGACGGATGAGGTCTTCTCTTCCGTGGAACGCTCCAGGTCTTCGTTGGCAATGGGACGAACCTTGTCAAAGCCCTCTACCTGGACCCAGATGTGTTTTTCAACACCGATAAGTTGAGACAGCGCCGCTTTGCGCTCTTCCTCATCGACATACTCCATCATGAAGGTAGCCTTCCAGTTCATCCCGTCTGGGATGAGCGGGTTGTAGACATCCAGCTCGTCCTGAATACCGTCCGGTTCGAAGATCTTCTCGATACGCAGCATCTCCTGCACCTGATACTGCATGGTCAGCTCATCTTCGAAATAGAGGGCTGCGTTTGGGCCGATCGGCAGGCGCCGAATTTTCTTGTGCTCGATGACCTTGGCGCGAAACTCTTGGCGGATGCGCGCATACTCTTCGAGGCTGTAAAGGTCGTCGTGTGACAGTTCGGTCATGAATCTCTCCTGCATTCGATTATTCATGTGCAATGGTTTTTTCGGTGAACAGGTAGTCCTTGAGTTCTTTATCGAAGGACGGGTCCTGGCGACGGATCCACTCCAGCACCATGGCGGCGTGTTCCTTCTCTTCATCCCGGTTGTGCGCAAGGATGGCGCGCAGGGCGGGATCGGTACAGGCATCCACCCGCTGGTTATACCAATCGACGGCTTCCAGCTCCTCCATCAGTGAGACGATGGCGCGATGCATGTCGCGGGTTTCGCTGCTGAGTTGCTCGACTGGCTCGTGATAACCTTCGTTCGACATAGTGGTTCCTCAATACTGAATTTATAATCCGTAAGCCTTACGCACCAGGCTGATGGGGTGCTCGGGCTGTCTGCCATCTCGCAGGCCGTTTTCGATGTGGTGCCCCGCCATGGGGCAGTCACTGCCATAGTGATCGGCCTCAGCCTGCTTGACTCGGTTGACCACCGGTTTGCCGATCTTCATGGCATGTTCGTGAAACTCGCTCTTCACCGCATATGTCCCGTCATGGCCCGAGCAGCGTTCAATTGCTGTGACATCGGTATCCGGGATCAGAGAGAGCAGTTCCTTTGTTTTAGCGCCGATGTTCTGTACCCGTTGGTGACAGGCAGCGTGATAGGCCACTTTGCCGAGACCTTGCTTGAAGTCGGTCTTGAGCAGGTCCGCTTTATGTCTCAGTATCAGGTATTCGAAGATATCGAAGATGGCGTCCGCCACTTTCTTCACCTCGGGTTCGTCGGGAAACAGCAGCGGCAGCTCCTGTTTGAACATCAGCGCGCAGGAGGGCACTGGGGCGACGATATCCCAGCCCTCATCGACCAGTTTGGCTAGTTCGGGAATGTTGGCATTCTTGGCGGCCTCGACCGCATCGAGATTGCCCAGTTCCAGTTTCGGCATGCCGCAGCACTGCTCTTTTTCGGCAATGGTCACGGGGATACCGTTGTGCTCGAATACCGCAACCAGGTCTTCGCCCACATGGGGTTCGTTGTAGTTGCCGTAGCAGGTGGCGAACAGCGCAACCTTGCCGGTGGTTCTGCCCGCCGGGGTACCTTGGGCATTGCTTGCTCTTCTGTCAGCCAGGCGCTTGCGTAGCGGACGGCTGTGGAATTCGGGGAGTTTGGCCTCCGGATGCACCCCCAGTGTATGGTCGAGGATCTCACGGAAGTTCTTTGCTTTGTTGAATCGGTTGACCACGCCGGAAACCACGGGAATACCGGCCAGTTTGCCAAGATTGTCGGTGCTGGTGAGCACGCGGTCACGTAATTTGACGTCACCTTTTTTGTATTTGACCGCCTTGCCGCGAAGCATGAGATGGGGAAAATCGATATTCCAATCATGGGGGGGTACGTAGGGGCATTTGGTCATATAGCAGAGGTCGCACAGGTAGCAGTGGTCCACCACTTGCCAGTAATCTTTCTTGTCCACGCCGTCGACTTCAAAGGTCTCAGATTCATCGACCAGATCGAACAAGGTGGGGAAGCTCTGACACAGGCTGACGCATCGTCGGCAGCCATGGCATAGGTCGAAGACCCGTTCCATCTCAGCGAGGAGCTTCTCCTCATCGTAATAATCGGGATTTTTCCAATCGATCGGGTGCCTGGTGGGGGCATCCAGATTGCCTTCACGCTGTCCTGAGGGTCCTGCCATTGCTCTTCTGCTCCTGATGCTGTCTGCTGCGGGCGGCCCGCAGGCCGCCCTATTTGGCTGAGATGAGCCGTGTTTAGTCCATCTCGTCCAGTGCTTTCTGGTAGCGGTTGGCGTGGGAGCGCTCAGCCTTGGCCAGGGTCTCAAACCAGTCAGCTACCTCATCGAATCCCTCGTCACGAGCGGTCTTTGCCATACCCGGGTACATATCGGTGTACTCATGGGTTTCACCGGCAACTGCAGTCTTCAGGTTGTCACCGGTAGGACCGAAGGGCATGCCGGTGGCAGGATCGCCGCACGCTTCCAGGTACTCGAGATGGCCGTGGGCATGGCCGGTTTCACCTTCAGCGGTGGAGCGGAACAGGGCGGCAACATCGTTGTAGCCTTCTACGTCGGCCTTGCCGGCGAAGTAGAGATAACGGCGGTTTGCCTGGGATTCACCGGCAAAAGCGTCTTTCAGATTTTGCTCGGTCTTACTACCTTTGAGTTCCATATCTGGGTCTCCGAAATGTGGTTGTTCTATGGATTAAAAAACGTCGAGTTCTAGACTCTTCGTGGCATTAGAATAGTTCTAAAATTGATTGGAAGCTAATGGTTGTTTCAATGGTGTTGATAGTCTTTGCCTAAGATGGATAAAGATCTCCAGTCTATCGATCGATTGACTGACAGCGTCTGAATTAAGGTTGGCTTAAATCGGACTAATTTCAGCCAGTTATTGTGTTTAACCACCATATCTCCCTATACTAAGACGATGACCCCGAACACACATGATCAGTTGCTCAAGAAAAAGCAGGTCGAGCAGATGCTGGCAGAGCACGGCATCTTCGTGACTGCACAACGACGCATCATTGCCGAGGCGTTGTTTGCACGAAACCAGCATATTACAGCTGACCAACTGCTCGATCTTGTGAATAAAAATGGTACCAAAGTATCCAAGGCAACCATCTACAATTCGCTTGGTCTGTTTGCTGATAAGGGTCTGGTCAGGGAGATCCACATTAATGCTTCCAAGACCTTCTACGATTCCAATGCGAGTCGGCATCACCACTTCTACAACGTTGATACAGGCGATCTCATCGATATGAAGGAGCGCCTTGTCCCCCTCTTCCTGCAAAGCGACCTGCCGGATGGTACGGTGATGGAGACCGCCGACGTGGTCATCCGCGTGAGAAATCAAAGCCCCTAGGGCCTGTTAACACTAATTTGATCGTCACTGCCAAGACCATTTTTTTGTCCAGCAAGGCAGAAGGAGTGCCGTGTAGCTGGCCTACATAAACGACTGATAACGCCGCTGGGTGAAAAAATGGCCTTGGCCCTGCGGGTTGCTCCTGAAAAAGCGACACTCGGCGTTACTCGTCGCTCATTTGGAATAACCAAACTACGCTCCTCGTGCCTTGATTGGCGCTTTTTCAGGTGCAACAGTGGCAATCAAATTAGTATTAACAGGCCCTAGCTCCCCCTTCTTTCCATTGCTTGTCGACTCATCAAGTCAGTTGATCTGCATCATTGTTTTAGATTTAGACTAAGTCTAAATTCTTCCTTGCTTGGCATAGGGTAATTGAGCATCCGGGAAAGTAATGAACGGATAGGACTCCGCCAGGCTGACAACGTTTGAAAATAATCCAAGGAGCAAGAGACAACGCTTGCCTTGGGTCGGCAGGCCCTCTGGGCGCCGTCGATTGATCAACACCAGAGGATGGCATTTGCCAAGCCTACAACTAAAAGGTAATGGATATGAATCTCAAATTAACCACCATTTCAATGGCTTTACTGGGTGTGACGACGGCTGCTATGGCCGTTGATGAGCCGATTCAGCCCGTCAAACCGGTTCAGAATATCAACCTGGGTCAGGTTGAACTGGGTAAGAAGCTCTATTTCGATCCCCGGCTCTCAAAATCAGGTTTTATCTCCTGCAACTCATGCCACAACCTGAGTATGGGAGGCACAGATAATCTGAAGACTTCAATTGGTCACAATTGGCAGCAGGGTCCCATCAATGCACCGACTGTACTCAATTCCAGTCTCAATGTGGCCCAGTTCTGGGACGGCCGCGCAGCAGATCTGAAAGCCCAGGCGGGCGGCCCGATCGCCAATCCCGGTGAGATGGCATTTACCCATACGCTGGCGATCAACGTACTAACTTCGATTCCTGAATATGTCATGGAATTCAAGCAGGTTTTTGGTACCGATAAGATCACTATCGATGAGGTAACCCAAGCCATCGCTGAGTTTGAAAAGACCCTGGTGACACCGAATGCACCCTTCGATCAGTGGTTGCTGGGTGACAAAGAGGCATTGAGTGCGGATCAGCTGGCAGGTTACAAGCTCTTTAAAGAGAGTGGCTGCGTGGCTTGCCATAATGGTGAGGCCATCGGTGGTAACTCTTTCCAGAAGATGGGCATCATGGAACCCTATCAGGCCAAGAGTCCGGCAGAGGGTTTGAGTGCGGTGACCGGAAAGGATGCAGACCGATTCAAATTCAAGGTGCCGACCCTGCGTAACGTAGAGATGACCTATCCCTACTTCCATGATGGTGAGGCAGAGACCCTGACCGAAGCGGTCGATGTGATGGGGCGTCTGCAGCTGGGCAAGAAGTTCACCAAGGCGGAAAATATGCAGATTGTGGCTTTCCTGAAGAGTCTGACCGGCGATCAGCCGGCATTCCAGATGCCGATACTGCCACCTTCAACAGATAGCACACCTGCACCCAAACCGTTTGAGTAATCAGCGGTAGTCTGAGTCTGTGATCGGGGGGGTGGATTTTAACTTCACCTCCGGTCACCACCCTCAATCATTGAAGTGCAGCAAATCGGGCCGCCCCCAACAGGGCGGCCTTATCGTTCAGGATTATGTGCACAGGCATGGTTTCCATCAGGGGCCGCATCCTTCCCTTATTGTGGAAGGCAGTCAGAAATCCACCATTTTTCAATCGGGGTAAAATCTTGGGTGCGATGCCACCGCCCAGATAGACACCCCCGGTGGCCATGATCTTGAGGGCGTGGATGCCCGCCTCACGGCCATACAGAGATATGAAGAGGTCCAGCGCCTCGACACAAATGGGGTCGAGCGCTTGCAGTGCAGCATTGGAGATGGCCGGCGCTCGACCTAGTTCCGACATCTGCTGGAGCAGCCAATCGGGGGTCTTATGTTGTCGATATCCGGTAATGAAACGATGCAGATTCTCCAGGCCGGGACCGGAGACCAGACGTTCCCAACTGACATGACCGTATTGATCGGCCAGCCACTGGTAGAGTTCAAATTGCAACAGATTGCAGGGACTGAAGTCGCTATGGCCGCCCTCGGAGGGGAAGGGCTGATAACCACGGCCATCCCAAAAGAGACCCGCCTCGCCGAGTCCGGTACCTGCAGAAATGATGGAACGATTGCCCTTTGCTTCACCATGCCCGGGAGAGAGGGTCAGGAGGTCCTCCTCCGGTAGTGCCTCGATACCCCAGGCATTAGCCTCCAGATCGTTCAACAGCCAGACTGCATCGAAGTCGAATGTCTGCTCTATCTCACTGGCGGCAACCCGCCATGGCAGATTGGTGGCACTGCAGACCTGATCGATCACAGGGCCGGCAATACCGAAGCATGCCCGCTCTACGCTTTCAGTGGGTGATGTTTCTAGGAAACGCTGCAGAATAGCATCAAGATTATCGAAAGCGGCACTGGGGTAGGTCTCCTCCCTGAGCGGTTCGAGCTTGGTTGGGGAGGCGGCATTATAGAGTGTCAGCCGGGTGTTGGTGCCGCCGATGTCGCCAGCCAGGATCTGCATGGATGAGCCTCATTAATCATGTTGTTCTTTTAGATAATTCTAACGGATAAGCCGGTTATTAACCTGGCACCTTAATAGGCTATGTTCAGGGCTTCAAGCATGCCCTTGTTCTGCGTTATGGTTCTTGCCAGGGAGATCACCATTGGCAGGAGCCGTGCCTTGATCAAGAGCATGCTTGAAGCCCCTAACAGATGAATTTTATAGAGATAGGCCAAAGTCTGCCTGCCTACAGACTGCGTTATCAAAACTGACTGTAGGAGTGCTACAGTGGCGTTTTGATGCCTTGCTGCAGGCAGGCAGACTTTGGCTGAACATAGCCTATTAAGGTGCCAGGTTAATAAAATACTCCCATGGATGTCTCACTGATACTCGATCCCCTGAACGATGCTCAACGCGAAGCGGTCACCGCACCGGTGGGTAACCTGCTGGTGCTGGCCGGTGCCGGCAGCGGTAAGACCCGTGTGCTGGTGCATCGTATTGCCTGGTTGCTGGCGGTGGAGAATGCCTCCCCCTGGTCGGTGATGGCGGTGACCTTCACCAATAAGGCTGCAAAAGAGATGCGTCAACGCATCGAGGAGCTGCTGGGCCAGCCTCTGGGTGGGATGTGGGTCGGCACCTTTCACGGACTGGCGCATCGCCTGCTGCGCGCCCACTGGAAAGAGGCGGGGTTGCCCCAGTCGTTCCAGATTCTCGATTCCGACGATCAGTTTCGCATGATCAAGCGACTGCTGAAGAGCCTCGATCTGGATGATGCGCGCTGGCCACCGCGTCAGGTCCAGTGGTTCATTAATGGTAAAAAGGATGAGGGACTGCGTCCCCAGCATCTGGATGACGGTGGCGATCCCTATCAGCGGCAGATGATCCGCCTTTACAGCGAATATCAAGCTACCTGTGAACGGGGTGGTTCGGTGGATTTTGCAGAATTGCTGCTGCGGGCACATGAATTGTGGCGTGATAGGCCGGACGTGCTGCAACACTACCAGGAGCGTTTCCATCATGTACTGGTGGATGAGTTTCAGGATACCAATGCGATTCAGTATGCATGGCTGCAATTGCTCTCCGGGCAGCGCAACAACCTCTTTGTGGTGGGTGATGATGATCAATCGATCTACGGCTGGCGTGGAGCACGGGTGGAGAATATCCAGAATCTTCAAACACAGCATCAAGCGACCCAGTTGGTACGGCTGGAGCAGAATTACCGCTCCACCGGTAATATTCTGAACGCCGCCAATGCACTGATCAACAACAACACCTCGCGCCTCGGCAAACAGCTCTGGACCGAAGATGGAGAGGGGGAGCCGATCAACCTCTATACCGCCTTTAACGAGATCGACGAGGCCCGTTTCGTGGTGGAGCGTATCCGTCAGTACATACAAGAGGGGCATGCCAGAACTGAGGCGGCTATTCTCTATCGCACCACGGCTCAGTCCCGCTTGTTCGAGGAGGCGCTGATCCAGTCGGCAATCCCATATCGGGTCTATGGTGGCTTACGCTTTTTCGAGCGGGCCGAGATCAAGGATGCGTTGGCCTACCTGCGTCTGCTCAATAATCCACAGGATGACGGGGCCTTCGAGCGGGCGGTCAATATGCCGCCCAGGGGCATCGGAGCGAAGACCATCGATGCGGTGCGGGCGCATGCGCGGGATTTCGACTGCCCCCTGTGGCAGGCCGCATCGGACCTGTTGAAAGGGGGTGCTATGCCCAAGCGGGCATCTACGGCACTGCGGGGGTTTCTCGATCTGGTTGAGGAGCTGCAAATCGAGGTACAAGACCTCAGTCTGCCGGGGAAGGTTGAGCAGGTCCTCAACGCCAGCCGTCTGCCTGAACACTTCGAGAAGAGTCGGGACGGCAAGGGTGTCGACCGCAAGGAGAATCTGGAGGAGTTGGTTAACGCCACCCGCCAATTTACCTATGAGGCAGAGGCGGATGAGGAGATGGATGAACTCTCCGCCTTTCTCTCCCATGCGGCGCTGGAGGCGGGCGATACTCAAGGTGATCCCTATGAGGATTGTGTGCAGCTGATGACCCTGCACTCGGCCAAGGGGCTGGAGTTCCCGTTGGTATTTCTGGTTGGCGTGGAGGAAGGGCTCTTCCCGCATAGCATGTCATCCGATGACCCGACACGTCTGGAGGAAGAGCGCAGGCTCTGCTATGTGGGAATGACCCGCGCCATGCAGGTGCTCTATCTCTCCCATGCGGAGAGCCGCCGGCTGCACGGCAGTGAGAACTACCCCCTGCCCTCTCGCTTCATCCGCGAGATCCCCTCGGAGTTGATGCGGGAGGTACGAGCCGGGCCGTCTATCAGCCAACCACTCTACGGCGGGTCGCCTTACCAGGATACGGTGGAACTCAGCGGGTTTAATCTGGGCCAGCGGGTACGGCATGCTAAATTCGGTGAGGGTGTTGTACTCAATGCCGAAGGCCAGGGACGTAGTGCCCGGGTACAGGTCAATTTTGAGGAGGTTGGCAGCAAGTGGCTGGTTGTTGCCTACGCCAACCTCTCTTCAGTTTGACTCAGGATTGCTCATACTCCAGGAAAATAACCATTGGTAAAGCCTCCTCACAGAGGGGTGCTGTGTGACTTTTTACATTTTTCTGCCCAAGCTGCGTTATATTTTTAGACTCAGGCTGCCGTCTCTGCTCGATAGTATGCTGGCGGCCCAGGCCTTAAGACCACCAAATACAAATAGAAGAGTAGAAAAGGAGTGATCTATGAAACGTCGTGAATTTATCAGAAACGTCGGTGCAGGCGCCCTGGCCGCAAGTGCGGGCCTGGCAGGCATGCAGGCAGCCGAGGCCAAGGCGGATATCAAGTGGAAGATGGTCACCACCTGGCCGAAGAATTTCCCCGGCCTTGGGACGGGGGCCAACAAGCTGGCCGAAGTCATCAATGAGATGAGCGGCGGACGCATGCACGTCAAGGTCTATGGCGCCAAAGAGCTGGTACCGGCCTTTGAGGTGTTCGATGCGGTTTCCCGTGGCACGGCAGAGATGGGCCATGGCGCAGCGTATTACTGGAAGGGCAAGACTGAGACTGCCCAGTTCTTCTCCACGGTTCCCTTCGGACTGACCGCACAAGAGATGAACGGCTGGCTCTACTTCGGTGGTGGTGTGGAGATGTGGCGTGAGCTCTACGAGCCCTTCGGTCTGATTCCCGCACCCGGCGGTAACACCGGTATGCAGATGGGTGGCTGGTTCAATAAGGAGATCAACAGCGTTAGCGATCTGAAGGGATTGAAGATGCGTATACCCGGCCTGGGCGGTGAGGTGCTGAAACGCGCCGGTGGCACGCCGGTCAACCTGCCTGGGGGTGAGCTCTTTACCTCTCTCCAGTCGGGTGCCATCGATGCTACTGAGTGGGTCAATCCTTACAATGACCTGGCTTTTGGCCTCTTCAAGGCGGCCAAGTACTACTACTACCCGGGATTCCACGAGCCCGGCACCACCCTTGAGGCACTGATCAATAAGAAGGCCTTTGAAGCCCTGCCCAAGGACCTGCAGGCCATCGTGCACAATGCCTGCAAGATCGCCAATCAGGAGATGTTGGCAGAGTACACGGCACGTAATCCCGCGGCACTCAAGACCCTGGTGGAGAAGCACAAGGTCGATATCCGCACCTATCCGGACGATGTGCTGGAGACGCTGCGTAAATTCTCCCGCGAAGTGGTGGAGGAGTTGGCTGGCAAAGACGACTTTGCGAAAAAGGTCTATGACTCTTACATGGGGTTTCTTAAGGGTTCGCGGGAGTGGGGGTCCATCTCCGATTTCGCTTATCTGAAAGCCCGGGACAAGGCGTGATCTTTTGAGCCTTATCATGTGAAGAGCGAAAGGAATCGTGGTGCGCAAAGGGTGAATCGTTATTCACTTTGCGCGCACTGCGTTTCTCCGCGTATTTGGCGTTATCAAATCCCCAGCTGTTTAACCCGATGAAAACGTCTTGAAGTTCCCTCCCCTCTCTCTCTACATCCATATTCCCTGGTGTGTGCGTAAGTGCCCCTACTGCGATTTCAACTCCCATGCAGTAGGTGGTGCACTGGATGAATCGGCCTATGTGGATGCCCTGCTGACAGATTTGGCACTGGAAGCGCCACTGACTTTCGACAGGCCCTTGCAGTCGATATTCATCGGCGGCGGCACGCCCAGCCTTTTCACCCCGGCAGCTATCGGACGATTGCTTGCAGGGGTACGGGATCAGCTGGCACTGGATGAATCGATAGAAGTCACCATGGAGGCCAACCCTGGTGCATTAGAGACGGATTACTTCACAGGTTATCGAGATGCCGGTGTCAACCGGCTCTCTCTCGGTGTTCAGAGCTTCCATGATGAGAGTCTGCAGGCCCTGGGACGTATTCACTCTGCAGCGGAGGCGGTGAGAGCGGTGGAGCGCGCGAAAGAAGCAGGGTTCGCACGCATCAACCTCGATCTGATGTTCGGTCTGCCGATGCAGACCCATGAGATGGCGATGGCGGACCTGCAGACGGCGATCGATCTGGCGACAGAACACCTTTCTTACTATCAGCTGACCCTGGAGCCTAATACACGTTTTCACCAGCAGCCACCAAAGTTGCCGATGGAGGATTTGATCTGGGAGATGCAGCAGGCGGGTCAGAAGCTTCTCGTCAATGCCGGTTTTGAGCAGTATGAAATCTCTGCCTTTGCCCGGCCTGGGGGGCAGTGTCTGCATAATCTGAATTATTGGCGTTTCGGCGACTATCTGGGGATTGGCGCCGGTGCTCATGCAAAGGTGACACGCATCGATGGCAACATTGAGCGCCGTTGGAAACAGCGCCATCCCGGGAGTTACCTATCAAACTTGTCTCAGGGTGACGCCCTGCTGGGAAGTCGTGAACTCCTGCCAGAAGATAGAGTCATTGAATTTATGATGAATGCCTTGCGTCTGACGATGGGAGTGGAGCGCCCACTGTTCCAGCAGATGACGGATGTGTCCTTGAATGAGATCAGCGAAGCCCTGTCTGAAGCCAAGCGGTTAGGGTTATTGAGTCCCGACAGCGAAAGGCTTTATGCAACGCCTTTAGGATTGAAATTCCTAAATGATCTGTTGGGATTATTTAGGGTTAACGACTAATTTTAATGTTGAATGGACATAGTTCACATAAAGCATTAAATTAACAATTGATTGTCATAATTTAACAATCTGTTTTGCCAGGGAGCTGTCGCAACCTCTCGTTAAAACTGGAAACGCGAGCTGCTTCGCAGGGACTGCGCCAGATATGGGGTGTCCTTTTATTCCAGTCGATTTCTGTCCCCAATTGGGACGGTATACCAGAGCTACGACTGAGCGATGCGGCTTAGAAACAGAACTATCCTCGCCATTGCGATCCTACTTCTGTGCCTTTTCTTGGTACAGGTCTTCCTCGACTATCGGCAGGTCCAGGTGGATGCTCTCGAGGTTGCTCAGCAGCAAGCCAGTACTGCGCAAAGCGAGCTTGTCTCTCAGTCTGGAGATAAGCCGCAGAGCAATCAAACACACTCCCCGCCTGCCTTTAGCGGATTTATAAGGGTATTGCAGCAGAATCTGTTAACACAGGGTGTTGGTTTTCTGTTGGTATTCGTCATGCTCTCATGGCTGCTGAATAGAACACTGCTCACTCCCATGGCGCGCCTTAAGCAAGTGGTCGACGAGATGGGCCGGGGAAACTACAGTGCTGCCACTGACTTATCGGATAGCAGTGGCTTTGAAGGCATTAGTCGAAGCTTAGCCATCCTCGCAGACGAGATTACTCAAAAGGAGTTGGCACTCAACCGGCAGAAGGGACTCTACTCGGTACTTTCACATACCAACAAGACAATCATTCGAAACGAATCATCGCAAGTCATTTTCGAGCGTTTCTGCCAGATCGCCGTAACCTATGGTGGCTTTACCGCTGCCTGGATTGGCGAGGTTAAGCAAGCGGAAAAAGAGATTCATCCACTGACATCAGCGAATATCAGTGGGGACCTGGTTGGAAAGTCTGTGATTTCGCTTGATCTGGATAATCCACTCGGCGTGTCAGTTGCCGGAAACTGCCCGGTGATTATCGATGAGATCGACTGGCAAACAGACGAGACCACATGGCACCTCTCTGTGGGTTCGAATATAGGCCAGTCAGCAGCGGTGTTCCCTATCAGCCTTAACTCACAGGTCAGGGCTGTGCTGGCGGTATATGCAGAACAAGAGAATTATTTTGATGATGCCATTCGCGATCTGTTGGAGGAGGTTGTCTCTGACCTTGCATTTGCCATGGAGAACTATGAGAGAACCCAGGCACACAAGGCAGCGCATCGTGAACTTGAAGCCTCTTCAGACAATCTGGCGCAACTGAACCGGCAGATGCGTCTGCTGTTGGAGTCGACTGGAGAGGGTATTTTCGGCGTCGATAAGCAGGGCGATTGCAGTTTTATCAATCAGGCGGCGGCGGGCATGCTGGGTTACCAGCAATCACAGTTGCAGCACCAGCCGATCCACGAGCTGATCCGCTTGCCTGAACTTTCCCAGCAACCCTTCAATGTAGGCATGTCAAAACAGCAGGCACCCAGAAGGGTCAAGGATGAGTCATTCCGTCGGAAAGACGATTCCATATTTCCGGTTGAGTACTCCACCTATCCAATCGTGGAGAATGGCCAGGTGCAGGGCTCTGTCAGCGTGTTTCGTGACATGACGGAAACCCGTTCGATGTTGAGAGAGATGCGCTTTCTTGCCAGTCACGACCCCTTGACCCATCTGCTGAATCGACACGCCTTCGACCAGCGTCTGCGGGAGGCCTTTGCCGAAGCCAAGGACTTTGGCGTCGAACATGTGCTTTGCTACATGGACCTGGATCAGTTCAAGGTGGTCAACGATACCTGTGGGCATGGGGCGGGAGATACCATGTTGCGGCAGCTGTCCCATCATCTGCGTCAGGCCATTGGTGCAGATGGTGTGCTTGCCCGGCTGGGTGGCGATGAGTTCGGTCTGCTGCTGGAGCGGTGTGATCTTGAATCAGGGCTGCGAGTGACTGAACGAATTTTTGATACGGTCAAGCGGTTCAGGTTCTCTTGGGAAGGCCGGAGTTTTTCCTGTGCCGTGAGTATCGGTGTGGCGGTACTCGATCCAAACATGGAGAGCCCCCACAATGTCCTGAGTGCGGCGGATACGGCGTGCTATGTGGCAAAAGACATGGGCCGAAACCGGGTACATGTCTATCGTCCCTACGATGAAGAGATCTCGCGTCAGCAGGGGCAGATGCGTTGGGTCAACCGTATCGAATCCGCCATACAGCAGGAACGCTTCAGATTACTGCAGCAACCGATCATGTCATTGGCAAGCCATGCTATTGGTGATGAACATGTCGAAGTGCTGTTGAGAATGCAGGACGAAGAGGGTAACGATGTACTGCCCGGGGCCTTTATTCCAGCAGCAGAGCGATATAACTTGATGGGTAGCCTGGACCGGTGGGTGATCCGTAATACATTCAGTTGGCTCTCACGCAATCCAGGGCGACTTGAGGAGTTGGGTTTGTGTGCGATCAATCTTTCCGGGCAATCCCTGGGCGATGGCAACCTGCATGAGTATATTCTGGAGCAACTTCGGGAGTTCGGACTGCCTGCTGAGAAGATCTCTTTTGAAATTACGGAAACCGCGGTGGTGAATCGGCTCGATCAGGCCACCCGCTTCATCAGTCTACTCAAGCGGCGGGGGTTTCATTTTGCCCTTGACGACTTCGGCACCGGCGTCTCCTCCTTTGCCTATCTCAAGAGCCTGCCAGTCGACTATCTCAAGATAGATGGCAGCTTCGTGCAAAATATGCTGAACGACCCGGTGGACTATGCCATGGTGGAGTCGATCAACCGGATCGGGCACCTGATGGGGTTACAGACGATTGCTGAATATGTGGAGTCGGATCAGATTCTGGAGCAACTGATCGAAATCGGTGTCGACTATGCGCAGGGTTTTGGTGTGGTCAAACCTTCGCCGATCTCGTCGGTCGGTTCCGGTGCGGGGCCAGCAAGCTGGGGATGATCACATTCCCAGCCTGACTGCGACCGCCTCAGGATACGCTTTTATTATTTATCGAGACGGCACTGGGCTAAAAAGGCTTCCAGCCCGATCTCTTCCGCATAGGATTTGAGCGCCTTGGGTCGCGGGCCCTTCTCTTTCAAGTTGAAGACTTTATCGGGCTCGGCGGGCAGGTTGCCATACTTTCCAGCAGGGATCTTGATCGTCACTGTGACCTTACTAGACTTGCGCCTTCTACCGGTAGCCCGTTTCTTAATGGCACGCTGGGGGGGCGTATCAGACTGGGCCTTCTCTTTCTCGGTTTTGGCAACTATCCGTTTGATTTTCAGATAGTTACTGCGAACATAGGCTTCGAAGGAGATGCTCTTCTCCCTGAGCGTTTTGTCGATCACAGCTTGTACAGAGTCGAGAGCCTTTTTTCCGTTGCTCTTCCTTTTCTTGCTGCTGCTCCAAACGTGCTATTTTTGCCCGTAGCGTTTCAATCTCTTTTTTGTACTGCTCCAGACCTTTATAAGTTGCTTGAACCCGCTGATTCCAAGTTGTTTTTATTTGGTCTGGTAAATGACTCGCTGTTCCAGAGCGGTGGCGAATTACAGAGGTTCCCATGACGAAAACACCCTATCATCCGATTGCCTGCGGTTTGCATGAGACGTATCAACTTGCAGTAATGCGGCGGGCCATGATCGATCTTTCCTGGCGTACAGAGGATGATTGCCTGCAAAAGGCCAGGGTGTTAATAGAAGATGTTTTCACCGAGGCGCAGGCAGAATACCTTCGTGTGAAGACGCAACCCGGAAATGGCTACGTGATCCGGCTTGACAGAATCGTCGAAGCATGCTGGGTTGAAACAGGGCAACCCCTCTTAGGGTAATCGCACGACAAAAAATTGTCGGTCAATTGGAATGGTTTTTAACTCATTGATTATAATGAGTTAATAAAGCTTCTGTGTGGAGCTATCAGGGCGTTTTAGGAACCTATATCGGGGACATCAAAGGGGGACTGTGCTAGGTTGGAATAAAGTACGGATGGAGGGTTGCCCGATGAAGCGTGCGACACAGCAAAATCTGGATTTTGATTATTTGACCGGTTTGGCAAAATCCAACCCTTCTGAGTTTGAACGTCTACGTCAAAATGCCATTGATGCCTATATTCTGACCTTACCTGACGACAGGCAGGCCCGGATGCGCAGGTTGCAGTGGCGAATTGACCAGGTGCGCAGCAGGCATAGTCCTATGGGCGCCTGTGTTAGGCTCTCCTCTATGATGTGGGATCATCTATTGGGCCCTCAGGGCTTGTTGGGTCTATTGCACAACAACGATCAGGCGGCAGGCCAGGCGGAAAAGGCTGATATCATCCCATTCCCGCAGAATCTACACCGATGATACCCTTGCCATAGGGATAAAAGTGTCATATCATCCCGCGCCTTCCCTCAGCCATGTGGTCTGGGGATTCATGGTTACTGATATTTAAGCGAGTCTGTCATGAAAGCAGATATTCATCCTCAGTATGAGGATATCAAGGTCGTATGCAGCTGCGGCGTCGAGTTCGTTACCCGTTCCACCATGGGACAGGAAGAGATCCACGTAGAGGTCTGTTCTTCCTGCCACCCGTTTTACACCGGTAAGCAGAAAATCCTAGACACAGCTGGTCGTGTGGATAAATTCCGCAAGAAATATAATCGCTGACCCCATTCTCAGGCGGATAGGCGCGGCGGTGTACCGCCTGTAACTTCCCCATGATGAGCGATTATAAAAAGGCTCCGCATTGCGGGGCCTTTTTGTTTTGGCTTGTGCTAGTCGCCTGTTCTCCCGCAAAATCCTCGCCGACAGCTGATTGTCAGCCATCTAAAAAAACAGAAAAAGTCGAAGTGGTCACCGTTTATGACGGAGATACCCTGCGTTTGCGTGACGGTAGAGATATCCGGCTGATCGGCATTGATACGCCGGAAATGGGGCGGAATGGTCTGCCCGATAAGGTGGGCGCTCTTGATGCAAAATTATCTTTACAACGGTTAATCCAGCAGAGCGATGACATCGTATACCTTCATTTAGGCAGTCAGACTAAGGACAGATATCATCGCTGGCTGGCCCATCTCTATACGCTTGAGGGAAAAAACCTCACCCAAGAGATGTTGCAAAAGGGTCTCGGTTATCAGATCGATGTTCCACCCAACCTCAGCCATCAGTCCTGCTATCAAAATGCGGAGAGAGATGCCCGCGAAGCGGCTCTTGGGCTGTGGCGAAATCCGGTGCAGGATGTCAGTACCCTTAAGGGTGATGAGACAGGCTTTTATCATTTGCGGGGTCGTATTGTTCGGGTAGGTCAGAGTCGTAGCGCCTTGTGGTTGAATCTGATGGGTGGATTGGCGATTCGGATAACCTGGGATGATTGGTCAAAATTTTCACATTCTGCCCCCGAAGAAATGGTCAGCCACAATATTGAACTCCGCGGCTGGCTGTACCAGAGAAATGGTGAGCAACGTGTACGTCTACGCCATCCTTCCGCTATTCGATGGCTTTAGTGCTGTCTCGAGGATCTCGCCGCAAAGTGACTCAGGCGGGGGTTATCTCATAGGAAGAATTGGGCTAACCTACATCCCCAATGAGACCCCCTTACAAAGACCATTCCAGTTATCCGGATGCAGACACATTGCATTCCGACACTGCTCGCAGTTTTGATCAGGAGCCAAAATGACCAAGCACATCGGCATTCTTACCGCTGGCGGTGACAGCCCGGGACTCAATGCAGCCATCCGTGGTGTCGGCAAAGCCGCTCAAGGCTACTATGACATGCAGGTCATTGGCATTCGGGATGGTTTCCGGGGGCTGGTGGAGAACCGCACCACACATCTGGACGGGTCCATGCTCTCGGGCATTCTGACTCGGGGTGGGACCATTCTCGGTACCAGCCGGGACAAGCCTCACCGCATGCTCTTCAACGGTAAGAAACAGGATATGACCGATGTGATCGTCGAGAATTACCATGCCAACCATCTCGATGCTCTGGTTTGCCTGGGTGGCGGCGGTACACAGAAGAATGCCCTGCAGTTATTGGAAAAGGGGCTCAATGTGATCACCCTGCCCAAAACCATCGACAATGATGTGGCGCATACCGACACCACCTTCGGCTTTGACACCGCCTTGGGTATCGCTACCAATGCTATCGACAGACTGCACAGCACAGCACACAGTCATCACCGTATCATCGTGGTGGAGATCATGGGGCATCGGGCCGGATGGCTGGCGCTGGGTTCCGGTATCGCCGGTGGGGCTGATGTGATCCTGGTGCCGGAGATCCCCTACGATATCGAAAAGGTGGCCGAGGCTATCCGTGGCCGGGCTGCGGGAGGTAAGCCGTTCAGCATCGTGGCAGTGGCTGAGGGCGCGCTACCGATCGGAGAGGCGGAACGATTTCATGCGTTGCGCGAACGCAAGCTCAATGCGAGCGACAAGAAAGAGCGTAAAGAGGTCAAGGCTGAACTGGCAATGTTCGAAAGCAGGCATGCCAACCACACCGTGGACCTGTCGCGTCAACTGGAAGAGCTAACCGGTTTGGAGTCGAGAGTGACGATACTCGGCTATCTGCAGAGAGGCGGCACCCCTTCCGCTGCAGACAGGTTACTGGCTACCCGCCTGGGTACAGCCTGTGCAGATCTCATCCATGAGGGAAGATTTGGGGTCATGGTCGCTTCACGCGGCGAACTGGCGGAACCTGTTCCGTTGGTAGATGTTGCCGGCTACAAAAAACTGGTGCCGCCGGATCATCCCTGGGTCATCAGCGCCAAGCGATTGGGCACCAACTTCGGAGATATGTAACCGGCACTATCCAGCCTGGTCAAAACATCGGCATAAACTTGCGCATGTTGCCCATGACCGGGCTGACGGTATGGGACATGGCCCCAACGTCGTTGGTCATGACACCGACGCTGCGATTGAGATGGGACATATTGTTATTCATCCCGTTCACGTTGGTGTTGATGTTCTCCATGTTGCCGTTCATCTGCGCCATCTGTTGGTTCATCTCCACTACTCCACCGGACATCTGGTTGGTGTCGTTACCAATGGCGGCGATATGTCCCTGAATCTGGTGCATGTCGGCGGACATGCTGGTCATGGAGCGCTCCATGACATTCACGACATAGAACAGGTAGATCAGAGCGGCAATCGCAATCACCGTGCCGGGCAGGGAAAAGAGTTTGATGCGTTGGATTCTGTAAGTCTGTTCGCGCTCGATCGTCTCGAGTTTTTCCTGTAGCAGTTTCTCCCGTTCCTGGGCCTCATTGTGGGTCTGTTGAAAGGCGTGGTTCAGTTTCTCGCTGAACTCTTCGATGACCTTTTCATGATGATCACCACGGACCTGGTTGTCGGTATGGATCTTGTCGAATACCGACTGCAGGCCCTTCATCAGACCGGGCAGTATCCGGTTGTCCTGAGGTGCTGCAGTATGGGTATTGGCAGCTGGGGCGGTTTTCTTTTTTGTTGCAGGAGCTTTCTTTTTGGTAGCGGGACTGGCTCTCTTTTTATTCGCAGGGACAGCCTTCTTTTTGACAGTCTTCTTGGCAGTTGCTGATTTCTTTTTGGGGGCTTGATTGTCCATGGCGATTTTCCGAGCTTAAGAGAGTTTTGAGTATATGCCATATTAGCTTATTAAAAAACACTAATGCTTTCTCTGATGCTGGTCACGGTTTGGTGCAGTATTTTCAACGCTATTTACATCTGGTAGCCCTATCTCAAGGTCCGGGTCCTTTTGCCGATAGGCCTAGTTACATAACAAAGAGTCTGTTTCAAAAGGAGAAGCCAATGGGATGGTTGAACAGCAAATATCTGACGAGAATTTCGCAGCTGGAGCAGGAGAACCAGACCCTCAAGGAGACAGTGAGTCGGCTTGAGACAAGATTGGAAGAGACGGATCATGCACTGCATCATTCGATGCAGCAGGAGGACAGGGAGTCCGCATTGAATAGCCTGATGGGCTATGAAAATCAACAGCTTAAAGCGGGACTTGGCATTGTTCAGTCGGATCTGGCGGGCTCTGTGGAGTCGGCAAAGAGCACCCTGACATGCGCGACAAACGTCAGACAAAATTTTTCCGGTCTCTCCGGTGATATCTCACAAATCACCCAAGCGCTTGATGAATTGGCGGAGTTGTCGAATCATTCCGAAGCCTCGGTGCAGAACATGTCCTCCCGTGCGACAGAAATCAGCTCAATTCTGGCCTTGATCAAGGGGATTGCTGAACAGACCAACCTACTGGCGTTGAATGCGGCAATCGAGGCGGCTCGGGCCGGTGAGCAGGGGCGAGGATTTGCTGTGGTGGCCGATGAAGTAAGAGGTCTGGCCGACAAGACCCAATCGGCGATCACCGAAACCAACGATGTGATCCAGGCCATGCAGCAGAATGTGGCATCGGTAGGAAGTGATTCGGCACGTCTGATTGACCGAATCAGTCATGTTCAACAGGAGGTCAAAGGGTTCGAGGTCAACCTGAATGACATGAACACAGAGGTGGGGGGGTATTTTCAGGATATCTCAGAGACCACAGACAGTGTCTTTTTAGGCTTGGCAAAACTGGATCACCTGCTCTGGAAGGTCAACACTTATCTCTCGGTCAATGAGGGAAAACCGGCGTTCGATTTCGTCGATCATCACCACTGCCGTCTGGGCAAATGGTATGAAGAGGGCGAGGGTAAGGCATTCTTTTCTTCCTCGGTACACTACGGAGAGTTAGAGCGTCCCCATGAGATTGTGCACGAGTCAACCCATGAGGTTTTTGATCTATTAGCGGGCGAGCGTGACTACCCTGCCCTGATGAAAATCCTTCGCGTGATGGAAGAGCATAGTATGGAGGTGTTCCGAAAGCTTGATGAGATCAAGCACACTACCAATAGAGTGGCGTAGCCGCTATTTCTCTGACAGGAGCTCATCGATCACCTGCCAGACTTCAGGGCTATCCCAATCGATAGCACGGTTGGCCGTATAGCGGATCTGCCCGCGACGGTCGATGATAAACGAGCTGGGAAAGCTGAATACCTGCCAGTCGAGGGAGACTCGTCCATCAATGTCCATCAAGACCGGAAAGTCGACCGGGGTGCTTTCGAGGAATTTCGCCATCTCTTCCGGCTGCTCGCGGAAATCGATGGAGACGATCCGCACCTCGCTGTCTTTGTAACGTTGTTGAAGCTGGTTAAGAGAGGGCAACTCTTCCACACAGGGCGGGCACCAGGTTGCCCAAAAATTGAGCAGCACCACTTCGTGGTTTAAATCGGTCAATGTAAAGGGCTTCATTTCGATATCACGGAGTGAAAAATCCTGTATAGGTTCAGGCGGATTCAGTCTCACCAAAGTTCGAATAGCCCCCTCCGGCATTGCCCTTTTAATGATGGGTTTGGCTGAGCGTGGCTTAGGGTGCTGATCAAGCTGTTCCGTAAAACGTAGCATTTGTTCTGGCAGTTGTGACGTTGCGGCCTCTTCTCTTGGCCCGTGATCCCCCTCCCCCATGAAAAACCAGTCCCTCACACCGGGTACGATATAGGCATAGGCTGGGGCCCCTCCCTCCCACAAAGGCTGCATGATTTGATTCAGTCGCCAGCGCTGGCTGCCCAAGGCTGGCTGGTAGATGACAACAGGGATGTTCGTAGCATGCAGAATGGGATCGATTTCGGGGGGCTTTCCGGCAATTGGCGGTGGGCCAAAGAGGTTGGGATAAAAAAGCACGGCACCAATCAGTCTGGATTCGGTTGCCTGTTGCTGCCACTGGTGGGTGCCACGAAGGAGTGGTAGTGGCATTCGGTCATATGCTGCGACCAGTATTTTTTTATGACTCATCTTGTGCGCAGCATCGATTAGACTGGCTACGCCGTCACCTGGAAGATTGCGAATGGTTTCGCTTGAGCGCGGTAGAAAATAGGCGTCCAGTAAATCGACCCGCCAGATTTCAAAGCCTTTTTTATTCACGGCCTGAAGCAGTGATTCAAAAGCCGTACGATGTTCGTCATGATCAATCAGCCAGATGATCAGCACGTCCCCCTCTGATGGCATGACCTCTACGGTGATCTCGCTGCCATTGCTATCAGTTATCTCGAACGTTTCCGAGAGTATCAGGGGGGGGCAGGTCAGGAGCAGCAAGAAGAAAAGTAAACGCATGTGGCTATGTTACCGGAGACTACACCAAGCATAAAAGTTGCAGGGTTATTCCCTCTGCCAAGGAGGATGAATTGGCACTACAGTTGGTTCGTGACAATAAAATCAAATGGATGGAGCTGTGCTATGAAAAACATTGTTATCTTCTTGCTATTGATGGGCTTGACGATTTCGGTACAAGCCGGGGTAGTGGGACAACCTCTGGAGTATCGTGACGGTGAAACCGTGATGCAGGGTTATCTGGCTTATGACGATGCCATTGAGGGCAACCGGCCGGGTATCCTTGTTGTGCATGAATGGTGGGGACACAATGATTACGCCAGGCGCCGTGCAGAGCAGTTAGCCGGTATGGGTTATACGGCGCTGGCGGTAGATATGTATGGCGAGGGAAAGCAGGCCACACACCCGAAGGATGCCGGTAAGTTTGCCGGTGAAGTAAAGAAAAATATGGCGGTGGCAACAGCCCGCTTCGAGGCGGCCAGGGATCTGCTTGCAGCACATCCCACAGTGAAAGGGGATGCCATCTCTGCAATTGGGTACTGTTTTGGTGGCGGGATCGTGCTGGAAATGGCGAGACGAGGCGTTGATCTTGATCTGGTAGCCAGTTTTCATGGCAGCCTGCCCACTGAGCACCCGGCTCAGACCGGTAAGGTCAAGGCCGAGGTCCTGATCTTCAATGGCGCTGCCGATCCATTTGTAAAGCCGGAGCAAATTGAGGCCTTCGTGGCAGAGATGGAAGCGGCCGGCGTGAAATACAGCTTCACGAACTATGACGGCGCCAAGCACTCATTCACCAATAAAGATGCAGATACTTATGGTGAAAAGTTCAGTCTCCCACTGGCCTACGACGAGGCTGCTGACAATCAGTCTTGGGAGACACTTTCCCAGGCCTTGCGGAAAGCCTATGGTAAATAGTGGCAGGATACCGACGAGGTTCTGCTGACAGTATGGGCCAGCTTCTCGTGTTAACAGTCATCATCACGGAAGGCTAGAATCTGTCTGATCGCCTCCTCGTCACAAATCACTTTCAGGGTGATGGGCCTGCAGCAGACTGAGCAATCCTCAATATAGGTTTGCTCTGGCTCGCTGCCATCGACCAGGATATCGATCGACTCACCGCAGTAAGGGCAATCAATCCGGGCTGCACTTAACTGGTACATGACTTGATATGGCCTATCGGCTTGCTTGCCGCGGCTGTAGAAACAGGGCTTTCAGCAATTCGTTGTAGTCACCCAGTCTGGCACGCTTGGTTTCACGTAAAATGCCCTCTTCCTGCAGTGTGCTTATCAGTGTGTGTGGGATGCTTTCACCGTACCCTACAATCTCTGCATGTCCCGCCTTGACGACCCGGTTACGCACGACCGAGTCGGTCATTGCGGGCGGCAAGTTCTGCTCAGCTAGGCTGAAAACATAATCATCTTCCCGGCAGCGGTTATCCTCCCAGGTTCTGCAGCTGTTACGCTCGTCGGTGGCAATGATCAGGTGATCTTTTACATTGGTATGCAGCCTGCCCGGCTGGCGAATAAACTTTGAGGCGCGGGTTATTTCGAACCACTTGTCGCCACTGATGGCCATGCAGATGGGAATTACCAGCCCGAGGCTAACGATGCGTGCTGTCTTCGATGCGCAATGATCTGCCGACCGGATGCCTGAGAAGGGCGTCGACAGTGTAATCAGTTGCTGCCGACTCGTGTTGAGGTTCGGCGCGTCGTCAACCCTCTCTGACAGTGCGCGACGTGAGATAAGCCCTCCCTGACTGTGCCCGATCAATGTGACCTCTGGGTGACCGGTTTTTTCGGCCAGTGTGTCGAGGGCCCTCCGCAGCTCTCGTGCGACCCGGGTGAGACTGGCACGGTCGTCATAGTTGTAACAAATCGCCTGTTGGCCTTGAAATGCGAAGACCTCGGCGAGTGAGCGGAATCGACCCGCTGAAGCATTACAGCCATGAACGAGCACTGTCACCGGCTCGCCACTTTTCAAATGCAATAAACGATCTTTCTGGTCTGTGCAGGGCCCCAGGCCTTCAATGTTGAGGTGTCTGTCAGGCATTGGCAGATACTGAGTATCTATCGGAAGGGAGGCAGCTATCTCCTGGCGCAGTGGCATACAGCTACAAAGGGTCAGCATGCTTAATGACAAAAATAGCGGAATCGTCTTTTTAAAAAGCGATCGCGCTGCTGCCTGAGACTGAGTGTGCATATTTACTTTGGGCCTGTTATTAACATTGCAGGGTGAAAAAACTCGTCCCTCTTGGTTATGCCTGAAAAAGCGTTGTTTGGTATTACTCGTTTACTTGGAGTGGCCAAACTAGGCTCCTCGTACCTTGATTGGTACTTTTATAGATGCAACAGTGACAATCAAATTAGTGATAACAGGTCCTAGTCTCTGAGGCAGGTTACCAGTCGGCGACAAATACTCTCGGCCCGGTGTTCGGCTTGGTTTTCCATAAACATGGCGAAATGTATCTGCCTCGTATCGACGGGTTCTCCCTGCCGCAGTTGCTGGTGGGCTTTATCAGGCAGATGCTGATACCAGCGCGGGACAAATCGGTGTCTACCCCCTTGCAGTCTGCAGCTTTCAGCATGCGCAATCTGGTGCAGCAATTGAAGTGAAATCACTGGGTTTTGGATGCGGGTCCACTGGTCTATGGTCTTTGCATTGGCGCAGAAGATTTGATCGCAATCGCTAAAGCATCCGTTAGTAAGGGCGTTTGTGTGGGTGAATGTAAGTGCATCGAGAGGGATGCTCCGGAAATGGTGAGCCAGCCGCTCTATAGTGTGATTTGGCAGGGATGATGATTCGCCTTTACGTCCCTTTGTCAGTGCATCAGTGAGATGGCGGTACTGATCCATTGTTGATTCCTGCTGAAGCGCATGATGATCAAGGTTTGCCAAATCATTTGGTTTTTGCGGCCGCTCATGACGATAGTCACGACAGGCGGTGAAACTGGCGGTTGCTTTGTCTCCAAAGGTTGCTAAAGCCTCGAACCCCCTGGGACAGTCGCCACGAGAGACAAAACAGGATTCATGTTTGTGAGCCCGATGTTTGTTACAGGCATCGGCAGCCTGTCGGCGAAACGCTCGGTCGCTCCCCATTTGACTGCGGCAGGCACAGAAGGCCGTTCCATCAGAAGGATCGGTAAAGGTTTTTAATGTCTTTTCACCGGTGTTACAGGGGCAAGGCTGAAGATGGCAATCAGCCGGACCTGACGGGGCCTGTTCGCGACAGAAGGCTAAACTTTGCTGGCGTATGTCCGCCCACGCAGGCAACTGAGCCAGCGCGAGAATAAACAGGCAAATCCATCGTTGTCCTAAGTGCATGTTCCTATCCCACAAGGGCAGATAGAGAAACCCTATGTGCTCGGGTGTTTTTTACTCGAATATATGATTGAGTTTAGCCAATATTCTATTCGTAAGGGTAGCCTTGGAGCGCGATTAAAGAAGGCAATGTTGCTCTCGACAGGCAGGTAGGCCGGTAATGGAATCAAGCGGTCCATCCGCTGCGTGCTCGCCCTGAAAAAGCTGACTTCTGAAACTTGCCTGTATGTGCCAAGACGGCGCATATGTCACCGGACATGACCACCACATCGACTCTACATGTCATCATATTCAGAGCTGAGGTGAAGACGGGTGCAGCTCACGATCGCTTCCATGCCAGTGGCAAACTGCAAGGCGGCACATGCCAGGGTAATCAGCAGTAGTGTGGGTTGCTGATTCAACGGGCGGATGCCTGATTGAGATTGGCGTGATAAGGCCCTGGAAATCAATAGAGATAGAGCGGTCAGCCGTCATCCATAGTGGTGACGAGGGTAACGTAGATAGCCTTGGGCGTACTGACGAAGACCTCTCCCACCGTCTCCTTGGCGATAGCCTGCAGGGTCTCTACGCGTTCGTTAGCTACCTCGTCTGCACTCAAGACCAGCGTTACCTGGGTCAGTTCGGCATTGTGGATATTCCAGCCTATTTCGGCATGCCAGCCATACTTATCTTTGATGTAGGTTTGCACACGGGATTGTTTTTCCCCCATCTGCTTGAAGTCCTGCATGGCATCACAGCCGGTCAAGATCAGAAAGAGAAATGGCAGGAGTAAAGCGTACCTCATCATGATGGGGTCCTTGCTTGAGAGTGAAGCGGTGAGATATCAGTTGGGCTATTTATCCGTTTTCCGTGTCAGCCGCTGGCGCATTTCTGCAAACCGCGTTTTTGCAGCTTTGTCGACCTGAGGGTAGTGGGGATCCATGCGTTCAAGGGTCTTACGCACCAACTTCGCCACCTGCCAGCGCATAAATGGCTTGTTGTCGGCCGGGATCGCATACCATGGCGCCCAGGGCCGAGAGGTAGCCGCTAAAGTCTCGCGGTAGGCGTGCATATATTGTCTCCAGTGCTGACGTTCTTCCACGTCTCCGGCAGAGAATTTCCAGTGTTTCTCCGGCTCGTTGAGACGCGAGAGAAAGCGGCGACGTTGCTCCTCTGCGCTGACATTGAGCCAGAATTTGATGATCACCGTACCATTCTCAGCCAGATGTCTCTCATGCTGTCGAATGGCCTCGAAGCGTTGATGCCACAGGTCATCCAGATTGTCGGGGATAGCGATACGCTGGGAATTCAGATATTCCGGATGGACCCTGACCACCAGGGTTTCCTCGTAATAGCTCCTGTTGAAGATGCCGATGCGCCCGCGCTCCGGCAGGCGACGGGTGGTGCGCCAGAGGAAGTCGTGATCCAGCTCTTCCTTGGAGGGTTGTTTGAACGCAAAAACCTGACACCCGCTCGGGTCAACATCCCGCATGACGGCTCGAATGGTGCTGTCCTTACCGGCGGCATCCATGGCTTGAAAGATCAGCAGCAGGGAGCGCCGATCTTCGGCGTAGAGGCGTCGCTGTAGTTCATCGAGTTGTTTTATCTCACTAGCCAGTGATTTCTTACAGGCCTTTTTTCCAGGGATATCCTTATGGGGTTGGCTGCTAAATGTATCGGGGAAATGGTCTTGGTCAAAGGGTGACAAATAGGGACTGGATATGGGGCTTAGCATCATTGCCTCTGCAGCGTGTTAGGAGAACCGTTTGATTATGCCATGGAGGTTGGGGATCGTCAGGCAAATCTCCTGCTGCAGGGCTGTGCTCGCTATCTACAGGTGCCGTGGTGCTTGGTTGATAGATTCAAGCTGTGCATGTTACATCCACCCCACGAGAACTGGTGTCTCATGGGGTGTATTGGAATGAATCAGCCGAGTAGCTCCGCCATGTGGCTACCCATCTCGGCAGGTGAACGAACCACATGTGCACCAGCCGATTCGAGGGCCTGAAACTTGGCCTCAGCGGTACCCTTACCGCCGCTGATGATGGCACCCGCATGGCCCATGCGCTTACCGGGCGGTGCGGTCACGCCGGCAATATAGGCGACTACCGGTTTGTTAACGTGGGCCTGGATGTATGCGGCAGCCTCCTCTTCCGCTGAGCCGCCGATCTCACCGACCATAATGATACCGTCGGTCTGATCGTCATCCTCAAACAGCTTGAGACAATCGATGAAGCTGGTACCGTTGATGGGGTCGCCCCCAAGGCCGACACAGGTACTCTGCCCAAGTCCGGCTAAGGTGGTTTGGTGAACCGCTTCGTAGGTCAGCGTGCCAGAGCGGGACATGACGCCAACCCTGCCCGGCTGATGGATAGCGCCCGGCATGATGCCTATTTTACAGGCGCCGGGGGTGATGATACCCGGGCAGTTGGGGCCGATCAGGCGGGCATCGTAAGACTTCAGGGACTCCTTTACCTTCAGCATGTCGAGGATCGGGATGCCCTCAGTGATGCAGGCAATGACACGTATGCCAGCGTCGGCTGCTTCGATGATGGCGTCGGCGGCAAATGGCGGTGGTACGTAAATCATGCTGGCATCGGCGCCGGTTTCCGCTACTGCGTCGTGCACAGTATCAAATACCGGGCGATCGAGATGAGACTGGCCACCCTTTCCGGGCGTGACGCCGCCTACCAGGTTGGTCCCATAGGCGATGGCCTGCTCAGAGTGGAAGGTGCCCTGCTTACCGGTAAATCCCTGGCAGATAACGCGAGTGTTTTTGTCGACAAGAATGCTCATTGGTGTTGAAAGTCCTGTGGTTTTTTCTGGTTCAGGCAGCAGCAGCGGCGACCGCTTTCTGGGCAGCTTCGGTGAATCCTTGGGCGGTTAGGAAGTCGAGGCCGCTCTCTTGCAGCATCTTGAGTCCCTGTTCGGCATTGGTGCCTTCCAACCTGACCACGACGGGTACCTGTACGCCGACATTCTTTGCCGCTGTGATAACGCCTTCGGCAATCAGGTCGCAGCGAACGATGCCGCCAAAAATATTGACCAAAACTGTCTTAACCTTCTCGTCCGAAAGAATCAGCTTGAACGCTTCCGTGACTCTCTCGGCGGTGGCACCACCGCCGACGTCGAGGAAGTTCGCCGGTTCCCCCCCGTGCAGTTTGACCATGTCCATGGTGGCCATGGCGAGACCGGCGCCGTTGACCATGCAACCGATACTGCCGTCGAGGGTGATGTAGTTGAGGTCATGTTGTGCGGCAGCAGCTTCCTTCTCGTCTTCCTGGGTCGGATCGCGCATAGCGAGCAGGCCCTGCTGGCGATAGAGTGCATTGCTGTCGAGATTGATTTTTGCATCGAGGGCGATCAGGTCCCCGCTTCGTGTCACGATCAATGGGTTGATCTCGATAAGGCTCACATCCTTGTCAATGTAGAGTCGGTAGAGCCCCATCATGATTTTCGAGAATTGCTTGATCTGGTCACCCTGCAGGCCGAGTCCAAAAGCCAGTTTTCTGCACTGGTAAGGCAGCATGCCTGTGGCGGGATTGACCAGTGTTGTGAGGATCTTTTCCGGTGTTTTTGCCGCAACCTCCTCAATGTTCATGCCGCCTGCGGCGGAGGCCATAAAGACGATGCGTGAGTTGGCCCTGTCCAGCAGTGCGCCCAGGTAGAGCTCACGGGCTATCTCACTGCCCTCTTCCACCAATACCCGGTTGACTGGCAAGCCTTGCGGGCCGGTCTGGTTGGTGACCAGGGTCATACCTAAAATCTGATGAGCGGCCTCCTCAACCTCATCCAGAGAGTGAGCCAGCTTGACCCCCCCTGCCTTTCCGCGGCCACCGGTATGGGCTTGCGCCTTGACGACCCAGACTTTCCCGCCCAGCGACTGGGCCGCTGCGCGGGCCTCCAGGGGGCTGGCGACTGCCTGTCCCTGAGGGACAGGCAGTCCGTACTCTGCAAACAGGGATTTTGCTTGGTATTCGTGTAAGTTCATGGTGTTCCTTTGTTCAATCCAGCGCGATCATTGTTGATAAAAGTTATGGGCACATAAGAATCATTATGGCCTGTGTGGGAGCAGATGCATAGTCTCAAGTCATGTTTTATAGCTTGACTGTGGTGAGAGGTTTTTTATGGGGAAATCCAAGTAGGTAAAGGTCCCTTATTCAATGCATTAATCCCTCCGGCATGTGTTAGTTGGACTGGGTCCATAGAATTTCTTGGTTTATGTCAGCGTAGAAAAATACCATTAAATGCTGCCAAATGCTTATAAAATGCAGCGATATATGCTAATTATTGCTTTGCCGCTATTTCTGTTGTGGCCCTTGTTTTGCCCTGCCAGCGATATTTTGTTAGGGTATCTAGCCTTTTCCGCCCGCAAGAGAATTACGATAAATGTTCGCGTGCTAAAAATCTGTACGGTGAACAATCAGGGCGTTCCTAAACGATTCAAATAAAATCCGCATGACTGCGGAGGACATTGAGGGTTTGATGATGCCTATTACATCGACATTGAGCCGTACGTCGATTCACGCTGTCGATTTCGATCGTGAGCCAGAGCGGTTTAAGGTTTATACACAAAGAGATCTAGGGGCGATCGACGCGCTGCGCTCGTTACCTGAGTCACTGCGTTTTGAGATGCAGGTGGTTGCTTCTGTACTGCCCTTCCGTGTCAATGACTACGTCATTCGTGAGTTGATTGATTGGGACCGAGTGCCCGAGGACCCAATATTCCAGCTCACCTTTCCTCAGCGAGGCATGTTGTCAGATGCTCACTACGACCACATGGCAATGGCGCATCGGTCGGGCATGGATAAACAGGGACTCAAGGCGGTCGCAGACGAGATCAGAGCGCAACTCAATCCCCACCCCGCCGGTCAGCTTGAGCTGAACGTGCCGCGAGATGAAAATGGGGATCCGATTGTCGGGTTGCAGCATAAATATCGCGAGACAGTGCTCTTTTTCCCCAGTCAGGGACAGACATGCCATTCTTATTGCAGTTTCTGCTTTCGTTGGGCTCAATTCATTGGCGACAAGTCACTGCGTATGGCAACCACAGAAGCAGGAAAGCTGCACGATTATTTGAGGGATCATCAGGAGGTCACGGATCTGCTGGTTACCGGCGGAGATCCCATGGTCATGAAGAGCCGGCAGCTCAAGGCTTATCTCGAGCCTCTGCTGCATCCCGATTTCAGCCATATACGGAGCATCAGAATCGGTACCAAGGCCCTGACCTTCTGGCCGCAACGCTTTGTCACCGATGAGGATGCGGACGAGCTGATAGAGTTGTTGCACCATCTGACCATCGCCGGCAAGCATGTCGCTATCATGGCCCATTACAACCACGCAAGGGAGATGGGTACCGCCATTGCCAGGGCGGCAATCGGCAGGTTGCGCGGAGCGGGTGCGGAGATTCGCAGCCAGGGCCCCTTGCTGGCACATATCAATGACGATCCGCACGCATGGGTCGACCTATGGCAAGAGCAGGTCAAGCTGGGCATCATTCCCTATTATATGTTCGTTGAGCGCGATACGGGTTCTCGCCACCATTTCGAGGTGCCGCTCTTTCGCGCCTGGGAGATCTACCGTGATGCGATGCGACGCGTTTCCGGACTGGGCAGAACGGCTCGGGGGCCAAGCATGAGCGCCCTGCCGGGCAAGGTTGAAGTACAAGGGGTTACGGAGATCCAGGGGGAGAAGGTCTTTGTGCTCCGCTTCATCCAGGCAAGAGATCCGGATTGGGTGCAGCGGCCATTTTTTGCCCGGTTTGATGAGCAGGCAACCTGGCTGGATCAGCTCAAGCCCGCTTTTGGTGAGAAGAAATTCTTTTTTGAATAGCTCCCAGGCCTGTTTATCTGCTGTTTGCGGTCATAGCGCCAGTTTGAACATTGGTATTTGAAAAAACCAATAGTCATCATTTATATATAAGGCTTGATCTTCGGTGGTGATCTGGGCCTATACTAATGCCCAATTAAAAAATACTTATAAGGATTGAGGTGTGAGTGTTGGAATGACGAAGACTGTTTGTTGCCCCGGTTGGTAGTATTAACCATTTCCCGGGGGCCTCTCTATCTGGGGCTGAGCTTGTTTTGTACCAGATTGCCAGGTACTGAGAAGGCTTACTTTTTCCAGCGGCATATTTCACTCTACAATCTGTACCCTGACAGAACAGGTGCTTTTCACAATGGGCCTGCAGGGTTAAGTATGCATTTTGTTAGGTTGGCCAGTAGCAACTCTATGGAGTAAACAATGGCGGATAATCGAAAATATTTCACATTGACTAATGACGAAACGGGCGTTTCTATCAAGTTGCCTGTCAGGGAGTCCGTGCAGGGACCGCCTGCTATCGACGTTTCGTCACTTTACTCCGAGGCTGGAGTTTTTACCTACGATCCAGGTTTCATGTCGACGGCCAGTTGCCAGAGCAAGATCACCTTCATTCAGGGTGAGGTCGGGATTCTTGAATACCGGGGTTATCCCATTGAGCAGTTGGCCAAGAGTGGTGATTTCATCGAAACGGCCTATTTGCTGTTGAATAATGAGCTTCCGACGCAGACAGAGTTGACCGATTTCAGTCAGCTCATCAGTCGCCATACCATGCTCAATGAAACCCTGAAGCATTTTTTTGACGGCTTCCATTATGATGCTCACCCGATGGCCATCATGGTGGGTGTGGTCGGGTCTTTATCAGCGTTTTATCATGATTCACTGGATATCAACGATCCGGCTCAGCGCCAGGTGGCGGCTCACCGCCTGATTGCCAAGATGCCGACGATTGCTGCGGCAAGTTATAAGCACAGCGTCGGCGAAGCGATCATGTATCCTCGCAATGACCTCTCATATTGTGCCAATCTGCTGCACATGATGTACGCCAATCCGTGTGAGGATTATGAGGTGGATCCCGTGGCCGAGAAGGCGCTCAATCTGCTCTTTATTCTGCACGCTGATCATGAGCAGAACGCCAGTACTTCCACAGTACGTCTGGCCGGCAGTTCGCTGGCTAACCCTTTTGCTTGTATCGCGGCTGGTATTGCCTCGCTCTGGGGGCCGGCACATGGGGGTGCCAACGAGGCGGTTTTGGACATGCTCAGCGAGATCGGCGACGTTTCTCAAATCGACAAATATATTGCCAAAGCGAAGGATAAGGATGACAGCTTTCGTTTAATGGGCTTTGGGCATCGGGTCTATAAAAAGTATGACCCCCGTGCCGGCATCATTCGCGAGGTCTGCCACGAGGTTTTAGAGAAGCTGGTCGATACAAACAATCCGATGTTTGAGCTGGCGCAGCGTCTGGAAGAGATCGCGCTTAATGATGAGTACTTCATCGAGCGTAAGCTCTATCCCAATGTCGACTTCTATTCCGGCATTATCTATCGGGCGCTTGGTATCCCTAACAATATGTTCACGGTGATGTTCGCGATCGCCCGTACGGTAGGCTGGGTGGCCCACTGGTTGGAGATGATGGATGATCCGCGCCAGAAAATAGGTCGGCCGCGACAGATATACAAGGGTCATCCGCGTCGTGACTACATCCCGAAGGAAAAGCGCTGAGTCCAGGTATGTGGTTTGCCGCTAGCGGCAAACTGTCGTAGCGATGTGTCGGGTGTTTATCATGAAGGACACAGGGCAACCAGGGTCTGAAGCTGTTTGAGATTTGCACCCTGGATGGGCTGATTGTCCAGTGGGTCGAGTGGTCGGTTATGGGATAACCTTGCCGGCAGCACAAGTAATTCGAATGCGACACCGTCTGCGCTAAAGTTAAAGGCAGGTGTCTCTTGTCGCCGACCATTGGGAAAGGTAAGTGTCCGCTGGCCTTCTTGCCAAGGTATCTGCAGATCGCTGAGGGTAAAGAGTACGTCCTCAGGCGTATCTGCAAAGAGATGTAGTTTAATTTGGCTGTTACTGTCTGCAGTGCCCTGATAAACAGAGCCCACAAGAATAGGGCTAAACCGGTCCAGGGCCTGCATTGCCTGTAAGGCATTCCGACGCAACTGTTGTAAGGCTTGCTGTTGTTCGTCACCCCTCAGCAGTCTTTGTTGTTCTCGAAGCGCCTCTTCGATCTCTTCGCGTGTGGGCATCTGCTGGCGTCTGGAAACGCCCAGTTTATTGGCTGCTTTCTGGCATGCGAAGGCAAGATCATCCGACTGGTATTCAGTCATGAGTCGGGCGGCTTCATAGGCGATCCGCCTTTGCAGTTCGCGTTTATTATTTGGCATGGTAGCGACAGTCAGAAGGGATCCTCAGCTGGGGCGACAGTATTCCCACTGGCGACACTGCCACCTTGAGATGATGTCCTGGCGTCATGTGGTGTCGGTGCATTTTTCGCCTCGAAGACTTCAAAAATGGCGTTGCGGCTGCCGGTGCCTACCGGTTCTCCACTATCCACATCGATTCGCATGGTAACCATACCTGGGGGTAGTTCGGGTACTTTTTCCTCGATACCGTTGAGCGCGACTTGCATAAAGTCAATCCATGCCGGTAGTGCGGCTCTTCCTCCAACCTCTCCGCGGCCAAGCGGCTCCACGTTGTCGAAGCCAAGCCAGGCAATGGCGACCATGTGGTGGTTGAAGCCGTTAAACCAGGCGTCTCGTTGGTCATTGGTTGTGCCGGTTTTGCCGGCGATATCTTTTCGTCCAAGCGCACGTGCCTTGCGGGCAGTACCATGCTGAATGACATCACGCAGCATGGAGTGCATCAGATAGTGATTTTGTTCTGAAATGGCGCGTTTCGCACATTGGGGGATTATCTCTTCTGTGGCTTCAGGCGGTTCGGGGGTGTTGGGAGAATCCGTTTCGACTGCAGATTTAGTATCTGGTGTCTGTTTCTGATCGAGGGAAGCTGCTTTCAGCATATCTTCGTCACAGACCTGAACCGGGTTGGCCTGGTAGAGCGTCTCTCCCTTGTTATCGCGTATAGAATCGATGATATAGGGCGGGACGTAGTAGCCTCCATTGGCCAGCACAGTGAATCCGGTGCCCATCTGTAGCGGGGAAACGGCACCGCTACCCAGTGCTAGAGAGAGATCCCGGGGAAGCTCGCGGGTATCGAAACCAAAACGACTTGCGTATTGGATGGTGAAACCAATGCCAATCTTGCGCAACAATCGGATTGAAACCAGATTCCGGGAATGTGTCAGAGCATAGCGTAAGCGCGTAGGGCCAAAAAATTTCCCGCTGTAGTTTTCCGGGCGCCAGACTGCCTCCATGGTGTCATCCTGAAACACGACCGGCGCATCATTAAAGATGGAAGCGGGTGTAAAGCCAGATTCCAGGGCTGCCGAGTAGACAAAGGGCTTAAAGCCCGAGCCTGGCTGACGTTTGGCCTGAATGACGCGGTTGAATTTGCTCTGATAAAAATCGTAGCCACCGACCAGCGACTTTATTGCACCGTTGTCGGGTGCAATGGCGACCAAGGCGCCAGCCACTTCAGGGATTTGTGCCAGTCGCCAGTAGGGGTCGCCTTCGCTTGGTATTTCCTTGAAGAGATAGATCATATCGCCAGGTGAGACGACCTCCTCTGCTAGCTTTGGCGGGGCCTCTTTGACCTCATGATTGATGAAGCTGCTGGCCCACTCAAGGGCGTTCCAGGCCAGTGTGAGTGGCTCTCCCTGATCTGTGGTGACTTGAATGCTTTGTGTGTCGACTGAGGTGACAGCAGCTTTTAGAAGGTCTGCGCCATCGGGCTGCTGGCTGAGAAATTCGATCAGTGATTCTTCGCTGGTGTCTTCGGTGATCTCCAGGTGGGCTGTCGCGCCCTTATACCCATGCCGCTTATCGTAGGCCTGCATGGCTGATCGTAGTGCCTGATTGGCGGCTGTCTGCAGATGACTTTCGATGGTTGTGGTAATGGTGTAGCCCTTAGTGTATGCATCAAGTCCGAAGCGATTGACCGCTTCGGTACGGGCCATTTCCGCAACATAGGGTGCTTCTATTTCACTGGGTGCTCTGTGCAGCTTGGCAGAGATACCCGTGCTTTTTGCTGCTTCGTACTCGGTTTGGCTGATTTGCTCCAGATCAAGCATGCGTCCCAAAACATAGTTTCTGCGTACCAGAGCCTTAGCGGGATTTGTCACAGGATTGTGACTTGATGGGGCTTTTGGCAATCCAGCGATCATTGCGATCTCGGAAAGCTCAAGTTTATCCACCGGCCGGCCGTAATAGACTAAAGCAGCGGCACCCACACCATAAGCGCGGTGGCCAAGATAGATCTTATTGAGATAGAGTTCGAGGATCTCTTGTTTTGTGAGCATCCTTTCTATTTTCAAAGCGAGGAATATCTCATTGAGCTTGCGAGTGTAGGTTTTTTTGCTGCTGAGGAAAAAGTTTCTCGCCACTTGCATGGTGATGGTGCTTCCGCCCTGTCTTCTCTCTCCAGTGAGCAGGAGTTGGATCGCGGCACGGATCAGCCCCTGGTAGTCAACACCCGGGTGCTCGAAGAAGCGATCATCCTCAGCGGCAAGAAAGGCCTGGATCATCTGCTGGGGAATCTCGTCGTATCGAAGAGGCTCGCGGCGTTTTTCACCGAATTCGGCAATCAGCAGATGATCGCTGCTGTAGATACGCAGGGGAACCTGGAGCTGTACATCCTTGAGTGTTTCGATGGATGGCAGTTTGGGTTCAAGGTAAAGGTAAAGACCATATAGACCGCCGGCACCGATGATAGAGGTGCCGAATAGGAATAAAATGAGGTACTTTAAGAGTCTGTAGAACGACTTCATGCGCTGGTTCACAGAATTGAGTGTGCCTTAGAGACCAGAATGGTCCGTGTGAAAAAGGGATAGTTTAGCAAATAACTTGAGCGCTTTTTTGACTTAATCGCCAAAAAATTGCTTCACAAAAAAATCATTTGCTGCTATATAGTTACTTACTCAAGTTAAAGAGATTCCTCGCCAAGTTCTGCGGCATTAAGGATTGTTTAGGTAAAAAACCGCATGTCACTGTTCGGAAGAAAGAATCCGCCTCTTTTAGGCATAGATATCAGCTCAACGACTGTTAAGCTGCTTGAATTGTCCAAAAGCGCCGGTCGCAATGGGGCGATGTATAGGGTTGAGGCTTACGGGGTTGAACCCCTGCCAGCCAATGCCGTGGTGGAAAAAAACATCGCAGAAGTAGACGCAGTCGGAGAGGCCATCCGGGCCGCAATCAGACGCTCGAGCTCCCGTGCCAAGCACGCGGCGGTGGCAGTTTCTGGTTCAGCGGTCATCACCAAGGTCATCTCAATGCCGGCCGCCCTGTCCGACCAGGAGTTGGAAAGCCAGATTCAGCTGGAGGCGGACCAATATATTCCCTATCCGCTGGAAGAGGTGAATCTCGACTTCGAGGTGGTCGGACCATCTGAGAAAAATCCCGATTTGGTGGATGTCCTGCTGGCGGCATCACGCAGCGAGAATGTTGATGATCGCGTGGCGGCGCTGGAAATAGCCGGGCTGACAGCAAACATTGTGGACGTGGAAGCTTATGCCATGGAGAACGCCTGTTCTCAGTTGATGGATCAATTGCCCGAGCATGGTGAGGATCAGACCATCGCCATCGCTGATATTGGGGCAACAACCACGACCCTGAATGTGCTGCACAACAATAAGATCATCTATACCAGAGAGCAGAATTTTGGTGGGCGCCAGCTAACGGAAGAGATCCAGCGGCGTTACGGACTATCATTGGAAGAGGCTGGCATGGCCAAGCGACAAGGGGGGTTGCCAGACAACTATATCCCTGAGGTGCTCGATCCTTTCAAGGAGGCCATGGCCCAACAGGTTAGCAGGTCATTGCAATTTTTCTTTTCCTCCAGCGCTTACAATAGTGTTGATCATATTATTCTGGCCGGTGGCAGCTCGTCCATTGTCGGCATCGACGATTTAATTGAAGAAAAACTGGGTACGCCAGCATCGGTAGCCAATCCGTTTGCCAATATGTCGGTCTCATCCAAGGTGAAGCATCAGGCGCTGAGTGCTGACGCTCCGGCCTTGATGATTGCATGTGGCTTGGCCTTGAGGAGTTTTGACTGATGGCAAGGATTAATCTACTCCCTTGGCGCGAAGCGGAACGAAAAAAGCGTCAACAAGAGTTTGGCTTCATGGTACTGGCCGGCATCGCCCTCACAGGGTTGGCGGTCTTTGGTATTCATATGATGTTTGAGAGTCAGATTACTGCACAGAACCAGCGTAACGGTTATTTAGAGAAAGAGATCTCCATGGTTGAGAGCCAGATCCGGGAGATAGAGGAGTTAGACAAAACCAAACAAAATCTGCTGGCCAGAATGAATGTTATTCAGGAACTGCAAAGCAGTCGACCGCAGATTGTGCACTTGTTTGATGAGATTGTAACGGCGCTGCCGGATGGGGTTTACCTTAATGTGGTGAGCCAGAAAGGTAGCAAGGTTGCCTTTGAGGGGCGGGCGCAGTCGAATGCCCGCGTGTCATCCATGATGCGTAACATCGACGACTCCGAGTGGATAGGCAACCCGCAGTTGGATTTTATCGAGAGCAAGGAAAAAACCGGCACGGGGTACAGTCACTTTAAACTCACGGCAAGCCAGATTACGCAGGCTGGGGAGGAGAAAAAGTGAATCTACAGGATCTCAACGAACTTGATTTCAGTAACATCGGTATATGGCCGATGCCGGTCAAAATTGTGCTGGTATTGATTGCCTGTGTACTGGTTGCAATTGCTGGCTACTATCTCGACACTGAAAGTCAGCTTAAGCGTCTGGAAAATGTTGAAAAGAAAGAGATGACGCTACGCGAGGATTTCGAACTGAAGCAGGCAAAGGCTGCTAATCTCGATTCGTACCGTAAGCAACTGGAAGAAATGAAGCAGTCTTTCGGGACTATGTTGAGGCAGCTGCCCAACAAGACCGAGGTCGCAGAGCTGCTCGTGGATGTCTCACAAACCGGTTTGGCATCCGGTCTGGAATTTGAACTCTTTAAGCCCCAGGCCGAAGTACCCAGGGAGTTCTATGCCGAACTCCCGATTCAACTCAAGGTGGCGGGCGATTACCATGAATTTGGTAGTTTTATCAGTGGGTTAGCTGCCTTGCCGCGTATCGTCACCATTCACGATGTGAAAATAACTGAGCAGGTTAAAAAGGGGGGCAAGGCTGATAAGTCAAGCCTGATGTTAGAGGCGACAGCAAAAACCTATCGCTACCTGGATGAAGAGGAATCGCAATGATCGGTCATTCAGTCAGAACAGTCGGTTCAGCCTTGATGTTGTCATTATTGTTAAGTACTTTAACTGGTTGCGCCAATCCGAATCTTGATGAGTTGCGGCAGTATGTCAACGAAAAAAAGGCACTGCCGTCGGGACGTATCGAACCACTGCCGGAAATCAAGCAGGTGACGACCTTTTTGTATGAGCCACAGGGGCGGCGGAACCCCTTTGCGCCCACGGGGGAAGAGCGGCCGGACGAAGCGAGATTGGTAGAGAATGGCATATCGCCAGATTTTAATCGTCGGCGGGAAGAGCTTGAAGGATTTACACTGGATGCCATCCGGATGGTTGGAATCCTGGAGCAATCAGGTATCACCTGGGGCCTGGTTAAAACCAAGGAAGGCACCATCCATCGGGTCAAGACGGGTAATTACATGGGGCAGAACCACGGTCGGATTATTCAGGTTACAGAAGATAAGATTGAATTGACCGAAATCGTGCAGGATGGCACAGGTAGTTACAGTGAGCGTCAGGCTTCGCTAGCATTGGCGGAATAGTCAAGGGGAATTCGAGATGAGAGGTTTGCCAATGGCACTCAGACAGTTTTGGAATAGATCATCAAGCGAGTCCAATCGCATTCGAGTAATTCATGCGTTTGCCGCTCTGATGGTGCTCTGCACGTTTCCTTTTGCGGTGATGGGAGGGAATGCACTTAAGTCTGTCGATTTTTCGGCTCTGCCGGGAGATCGGGTCCAGCTGACTTTAGGGTTGAGCGGGACGGCTAGTGAGCCTGCAGGTTTTATCACTGATAACCCAGCTCGTATCTCCCTCGATTTCGTAGGCGTGAATAGTGAGCTTGGGTACAAGACTAAGCTTATTGGCGTTGGTCCTGTGCATAGTGTGACTGCACTTGAAGCGGGTAACCGTACTCGACTGGTGATCAACCTAACTCATTCACTTGGTTACAAGACCGAGCTGCAGGGTAATAATGTCATAGTGACTTTGGATGTCAGTGGTAAAGCTAAGCAGAGGCCGCCGGTAAAGGGCCCATCTTCAGTTGTATCGATGGCGCCAGCTAACACACAAGCACCTTCTATGATGGCAAGCTCTGACATTAAGAATATTGATTTTCGTCGCGGAGAGGCTGGTGAGGGACGTGTTCTGGTGACGCTTGCAGATCCGGCGATTCCTGTTGATGTGAGAGAAGAGGCTGGCCAGATCATTCTTGAGTTTTTTGATGCCTCAGTTGACGCTTCTCTGCTGCAGTCTTTGGATGTCATGGATTTTGCGACCCCAGTCACCAAGGTTGAGACAAGAAAAGTTGGTAGTAGTGTGGTTATCGAAGTTTCTCCTGTTGGTGAATTTGACTATCTGGCCTACCAGGCAAATGAGACGTTTGCCGTTGAGGTGCGCTCATTAACCAAAGACGAAAAAGAAGCACTACAAAAAGAGCGCATGATCTTTACAGGTGAAAGATTGTCGCTTAATTTTCAAGACATTGAGGTCCGGTCAGTTCTCCAGCTTTTAGCGGATTTCACGGAGCTAAATCTGGTTACTAGTGACACCGTTGACGGCAGAATCACACTGCGCCTGAAAAATGTACCCTGGGACCAGGCACTGGATATCATTCTAAAGTCTAAAGGTTTATCAAAACGCCAGATCGATAATGTCATCATGGTTGCGCCGACGGAAGAGATTGCAGCCAGAGAGCAGTTGGAATTGGAGTCCCAGCAGAAAATTGAAGAGCTTGCACCACTGAGATCAGATTTTGTTCAGGTAAATTATGCGAAGGCAGAGGAACTGGCAGCACTATTAAAGTCGGATGAGAATCGCCTTTTGTCTGAGCGAGGCAATGTCACTGTCGATGTAAGAACAAACACCCTTTTAATTCAAGACACTGCTTCTAAGTTGGGCGACATCCGTCGACTCCTCAAAAAGCTAGATGTTCCGGTGAGGCAGGTTTTGATAGAGTCGCGTGTTGTTGTTGCGAACAATGATTTCGCAAAAGATCTTGGTGTGAGGTTCGGTGCTAGTTTTGGTAACAGTTTTAACAGTGGAAACAATGGATATATTGTTGGCGGTTCACAACCGGGCCATCTTGGAAATACATTAGGGCTTTTCAATCAGCCTGGTATAGAGATTCCTGCCGGTTCCACTAACGAGTCTTTAATGGTTAACCTGCCAGTCACATCCCCGTCAGGTGGCGTGAACTTTCTTGTCGGCAAAATGGGATCCTACCTTCTCCAGCTAGAACTGACTGCTATGCAAACAGAAGGCCGTGGTGAGGTTGTTTCAAGTCCGCGGGTGATCACTTCCGATCAGAATCAAGCCACCATCAAACAGGGTGTAGAAATACCCTACCAAGAAGCAAGTTCTAGTGGTGCCACTACGGTAAGTTTTAAAGAAGCGGTATTGAAACTGGATGTGACTCCACAGATAACACCTGATGATCGAGTGAGGATGGATCTTGTTATCAATAAGGACAGTCCGGACTTTTCACGTTCTGTTTTAGGTGTGCCTCCACTAGATACGCGCAAGATTGAGACTACGGTTCTTGTCGATAATGGAGAAACCGTGGTACTGGGTGGCGTTTTTGAACGCACAAAAACTAAAGATACTGAAAAAGTGCCCTTCTTCGGTGATATCCCATACGCAGGAGTGCTTTTCCGTAGAAATGAGGTTCGAGATCAAAACAGTGAGCTGTTGATCTTTGTTACTCCCAAAATCCTTAAAGAGACACTTCGCGTGAGGTAGTATCCTACCTTCAGGCTGAAAGGGCGTGCTGAGAAGCACGCCCTTTTTGTTTGTGGCGTAGAAAAGACAGATACTATTTAATACAAATTAGGGACATCGCAGACAAGAACTCCATATATGATATACGTAAATCGATAGATTCTAAGCGGATGATGCAGATAAAAAACCTATTTCTGATCGGACCCATGGGTGCGGGAAAAACGACAGTCGGTCGGCAACTATCCGATTTGTTGCGTCTTGAGTTTATCGATTCCGACCATGAGATTCAGCGTAGAACTGGTGTTGATATCCCGACAATTTTCGAGTTTGAGGGTGAAGAGGGCTTTAGAAGTCGTGAACAAAATGTGATTGATGAGCTGACATTAAGAGACGGCGTAATAGTTGCCACTGGTGGCGGGGCTGTATTACGTGAAGCGAATCGACAGCATCTCTCATCCCGTGGATTTGTGATCTATTTACACTGTACGCCTGATCAGCAGTATGAACGTACCTATAGAGATCGAAACCGACCATTGTTGCAAACGGACGATCCACTGGAGAGACTGCGTACGCTGATGGAGATGCGTGAACCACTCTATCGGCAAATTGCAGATTTAGTAATAATCACTGAAGGACGAAATACACAGTCGGTCGTACGTGAAATCGTAAAAAAAATTGATTCATTAGACTGAAGAGTAATTTGGCGGATCCATTTGTGAGCAAGAGTAAGCAGAAACTGACCGTTGATTTGGGTGAGCGCAGCTATCCCATCTATATCGGAGAAGGACTATACGCAGATGCCGAGTACTACAGGCGTCATGTGCCGGGTAGTCAGGTGATGGTGGTTACCAATGAGACTGTTGCCCCCCTATATCTTGAAAAAACATTAGAAGCGTTGGGTGATTTTGAAGTCGCAACAGTCATACTGCCGGATGGTGAGATTTACAAGACACTGGATGTACTGAATACCGTATTCACGGCTCTCCTGGAAAATCGGTTCACCAGAAAATGCACCCTTGTGGCATTGGGCGGTGGTGTGATTGGTGATATGACTGGCTTTGCAGCGGCCTGCTATCAGCGCGGCGTCTCTTTCATTCAGGTGCCCACAACATTGTTGTCTCAAGTTGACTCCTCGGTTGGAGGCAAAACTGGTGTGAATCATGCGCTCGGAAAGAATATGATTGGTGCTTTTCACCAACCGTTGGCTGTATTGGCAGATACTTCAACCCTCAATACACTGGATGACCGCCAGCTTGCAGCAGGCTTGGCTGAGGTGATTAAGTATGGGCTGATTGCAGATGCAGATTTTTTTGATTGGCTCGAACAGGAAATGGACGGTCTGCTTTCTCGTAACCAGGTGAAGTTGGCTACTGCCATTGAACGCTCCTGTCGATGCAAGGCAGCTGTGGTTGCTGCAGATGAAAAGGAGGCCGGTCAGCGGGCTTTGCTTAATTTAGGTCACACATTCGGCCATGCTATTGAAACTGGCATGGGGTACGGAGAATGGCTACACGGAGAGGCTGTGGCAGCTGGGATGTGTATGGCAGCGAATCTTTCCTGTAGGTTGGGCTGGTTGTCGGAGCAAGAGCTGGAGCGGACAAAAGCACTGATTGCCCGTGCGGGGCTGCCGACCGACCCGCCAGCGCAGATGTCTAAAGAGAGGTTTATTTCACTCATGTCCGTGGATAAGAAGGTTTTGGATGGGAAACTGCGGCTGGTACTTATGACTGCCATTGGTACAGCATTGGTGACAGATGATTTCGACATGAAGAAATTAAACGAAACACTATCTGAATATGGTCGTTAAATAATATTAGAGTGAGAAAACACCTTGGCTGAGACAGAAGAGTTCTTCTCCACACCAGAGGCTGTTGCACGGCTTGACCTGATTCGGCACTTGATCGAAAACAGTGAGCTCGTACCCCTTGTCAGAGGGCCTTCAGGTAGTGGTAAAACACTGCTGGCATCGCGGTTACAATCGCTGGCGCCAGAGAATTGGGTAGTTTGTCATTTCTCAGCAGACGCCATGATGCAGCCAGAGCGGTTATTGGCTCATATTGCCCGTTGCAGTGGATTACCCGATGCCCAGGGGGACAATCTTGCCCGATTAAATGAGCGCTTTGAGCTGCTTAGAAAGCATGGCAGCGTGCCAGTTCTACTGGTTGATGACGCACAATCCCTACCCCCAACCAGCTTGATTACACTCTTGCGGCTTTATGAGCGCCAAATAGACGGTGCGCCATTGGTCAGTCTGGTGCTGTTTGCCAATGAAGAAATTGATAAGTTGTTATCCACGCCTCAACTTCAGATCATGTCGCCTCAGGCCGTACAGGTGATTGATCTGCCTCTTCTCACAAGAGAGGAGGCGGATGCTTTTATGAATTACCTGTTTAATAGTGAAGGTCTTGACAAGAGGTACTTACTCGATGATTCCAAATTAACTCGACTCTATCGTGAGACTGGAGGGGTTCCCGGGCTATTGGCTTCAGCCATACTCAATGCGGTTGGTGGTGAAGGAGAGTCGACTGCAGTCTCATTTTGGGAGGAGAAAAAACCGCTGATCTATCGCGTAATTCCGGTGGCAATTATTGCGCTCGTGTTATTGGTGTTTCAGGGCCCGATCAATCGGATGTTTGAGTCTGATGAGAGCGTCGCAGAGGGTGAAGCACCGCAGGTTATCGATATTAAGATTCCCGAAGCGGCTGAGAAAAGGGTCGAAAAGGAGATAGACAAGGGTGAGCGGGTCCTGCCGTCTGCATCCATCACGCAAAGTGATAGCAGCGAATCGCTGTCCCAGATGTCGCCGCAAACTCCATCGCATCAAGACACCAAACCAATCGAAGACGAAGCTGTGGTGGCAAAAGAGTCAATTCATGATCCGGTTGATGTAGATCCACCTCTCGAGCCTGTACCAAGGAAGGTCCCCGAGGAGAAAGATTTGCTCGGAAGTGCCGAGCAAATTGATGCGGGTGATGCGGTCAAAGAGCCTGTCGATGAGCAAGTTTCACAATTAACCCTGGCAGCAGGGAAGATGGAGGCAGATCCGGGGCCTGCTCAAGATAGTGTTGAAGTTGAGACAGATCAGTCGCCGCCAGTGGCAGCGAGTACAGAGCACTTGCCTGAGACAGATTCAGCAGCAGCGGCACCGAATCAGATAGAGGGACTAACTGAAGCTTCCGCATTGAGGGGTAAAGAGTGGATGCTCTCCCAGCCTGCCGGAAATTATACAGTGCAACTCCTTGCTGCAGGAAATATTGATTCAATTCAAAGGTTTATTGATCAGCACGGGCTGTCAGGAGAAGCATTTACTATGCAAACCCAGCGTAAAGGTAAGCCGTGGTACCCCCTGCTATGGGGTACCTTCCCGGACAGGGCTTCCGCGCTTGATGGGATCAAGCGGCTTCCGCCTGCCGTCCAAACAGGTGGCGCCTGGGCGAGGTCGTTCGCCTCGTTGCGGGAATAAAACCCCTATTCAAATACATAGGGGCTTGCCCAAGTGGTGTGATTTGGGGTAGTTTTCCTGGAAATTGTTATCGAACTGTCAGGGAAATCCCCGGTGTACTGGTCTAGGATGAAATTCTCAAGTATCCTACGATGTTCTGCGTCTCTTAAAGATGTATGCGGGCGGCTGAATCGTCGCCGATAACTCCTTCTTCAGCGAATGCTCAAGATTTCCGGCATGACTTCAGTCAGGTTGGGACGGGCAAAATGAGGTTTGCGTAATGAGCCAGGGTGCTTTACCACCGAAACAGGGATTATACGATCCCGCGAATGAACACGATGCCTGCGGTGTTGGTTTTGTAGCCAATATCAAGGGGGCCAAGAGCCATGAGATTATCCAGCAAGGCCTGGAGATTCTTGAGAGACTGACCCATCGCGGTGCAGTGGGTGCCGACCCAAAGGCCGGTGACGGGGCTGGCATCCTGTTTCAAACGCCGGATCTATTTTTCCGCTCGGTGACAGATTTCGAACTTCCTGCAGAGGGGGATTACGCCATTGGTATGATCTTCCTGCCGCAGAATGAAGCGAGCCGGGATGTTTGTGAAAAATCTATTGAAGATCTGGTTAAAGCCGAAGGTCAAACAGTCATCGGCTGGCGCGACGTGCCGGTCAACAATGAAGAACTGGGATATAGCGTCAAGCCTACCGAGCCCGTCGTAAGGCAGGTTTTTGTATCTCGAGGTGCTAATTGTGTCGATCAGGGTGCTTTTGAACGTAAGCTCTTTGTGATTCGCAAGCAGATTGAAAATCAGATACGCCAGGCGGAGTTAGAGGGAGGAGGTTCCTTCTATTTTACCTCTTTCTCATCACAGACCATCGTCTACAAGGGTATGCTGCTGGCTGATCAGGTAGGCGACTACTTTCTCGATCTGAGTGATGAGCGCATGGTTACCGCCTTGGCGTTAGTGCATCAACGCTTTTCAACCAATACCTTTCCCACCTGGGATCTGGCTCACCCATTCCGCATGATTGCCCACAATGGCGAGATCAATACCCTGCGTGGCAATGTGAACTGGATGCGCGCCCGAAAAAACTCCATGGCCTCCGAGATACTCGGTGAGGATCTGGATAAGATCTGGCCACTGATTCCTGAGGGTCAGTCGGATTCTGCCTGTTTCGATAATGCACTGGAACTTCTGGTGGCCGGCGGTTATTCCCTGGCACAAGCCATGATGATGCTGATTCCCGAAGCCTGGGGCGGCAACAAGCTGATGGATCAAGAACGGCGTGCATTTTATGAATATCATGCCGCACTGATGGAACCCTGGGATGGCCCCGCAGCGGTTGCCTTCACTGACGGTAGTCAGATCGGCGCTACCCTGGACCGGAACGGTCTTCGCCCGGCACGCTATCTGATCACCGATGACGATCTGGTGGTGATGAGCTCAGAAATGGGTGTGCTGGATATCCCAGAGGAGAAGATTGTCAAAAAGTGGCGTTTGCAGCCTGGCAAGATGTTCCTGATCGATATGGAACAGGGCCGCATCATCGACGATGAAGAGATCAAATCCCATCTGGCCAAAGCAAGACCCTACCAAGACTGGCTGGATCAGACCCAGATCCACTTGGACGAGCTGCCCTCCGATGTTGCGCCTATGGCACCGGATGAAGATGACTTGTTGGATGCCCAGCAGGCGTTCGGCTACAGCCAGGAAGATCTCAAATTTCTGCTGACCCCGATGGTGCTGACCGGTCAGGAAGGAACGGGTTCGATGGGAGCGGACAATCCACCGTCGGTGCTCTCTCTCAGGGCCAAGCACCTCTCCACCTATTTCAAGCAGAATTTTGCCCAGGTGACCAACCCTCCGATTGACCCGATCCGAGAGGAGTTGGTCATGTCGCTGGTCAGTTTAATCGGACCACGTCCCAACCTGTTGAACCTGGCCGATGCAGGTGCCCATATGCGCCTGGAGGTCAGTCAGCCGGTATTGACCAATGAAGATCTGGAGCGCATACGCCATATCGAAGACAACACGGCCGGTGCTTTCCGGACCAGGACCCTCTATATCACTTACCCCGTAGCCGATGGCGCATCGGGAATGAAAGCGGCACTGGATGCGCTCTGTGAGCTGGCGGAGCAGAAGGTGCGCGAGGGCTATAATATTCTGATCCTTTCCGATCGCAGGGTGGATGCTGACAATATTGCCATTCCGGCGCTGTTAGCAACATCTGCTGTGCACCATCACCTGATTCGCAAGGGCTTGAGGACCGAGTCCGGTCTGGTGCTGGAGACCGGTGCTGCCCTCGAAATACACCATTTCGCCACTCTCGCAGGATACGGTGCCGAGGCGGTCAATCCCTATCTCGCATTCGACACCATTCAGAGCGAATTACCGTCACTGACGGAAGAGCTGACATTTGCAGAGGCCCAGAAACGCTATATCAAAGCAGTTGGTAAGGGATTGAAGAAAGTGATGTCGAAGATGGGCATCTCAACTTATCAATCCTACTGTGGCGCACAGATTTTCGATGCGGTGGGGCTCTCAAGTACATTTATCGATGCCTATTTTACCGGTACCACCACAACGATAGAGGGTGCCGGTCTCAGTGAGATCGCAGCAGAAGCCTTGAAGTGGCATGACAAGGCGTATGGCGATCAGCAGATCTATAAGCGTCATCTGGATGTGGGTGGTGACTATGCCTATCGTCTGCGTGGCGAAGATCATAACTGGACGCCTGAGACCATTGCCAAGTTACAGCATTCGGTGCGCAGTAATGACTGGAATACTTATCAAGATTACGCCAAGGCGATTAATGAGCAGAATGAGATTCTGCTGACACTGCGTGGCCTGTTCGAGTTCAAGTGGGCAGAGCAGCCGATTCCTTTGGATGAAGTGGAACCGGCCAGCGAAATCGTCAAACGGTTCGCTACTGGCGCCATGTCTTTTGGCTCAATCTCCTATGAAGCACATTCAACCCTTGCCAAGGCGATGAACGCGATTGGTGGTAAGTCCAATACGGGCGAGGGTGGTGAAGAGCCGGAGCGTTTCAACCCGCTGACAGATGGTTCTAGCAATCCTGAACGCTCTGCCATCAAGCAGGTTGCTTCGGGTAGGTTTGGTGTGACCACCGAGTATCTGGTGAATGCCGATGACATCCAAATCAAGATGGCTCAAGGCGCCAAGCCAGGCGAGGGTGGTCAGCTGCCGGGTCATAAGGTCAACCAGCAGATTGCCCGGGTGCGTCACTCCACGCCTGGCGTCGGGTTGATTTCACCGCCACCTCACCACGACATCTATTCCATCGAGGATCTGGCCCAGCTGATCCACGATCTGAAAAATACCAATCCCAAGGCGCGGATCTCAGTCAAGCTGGTGTCTGAAGTGGGCGTGGGCACTGTTGCCGCAGGCGTCTCCAAAGCCCATGCGGATCACGTGACTATCTCCGGTTACGATGGTGGTACGGGTGCCAGCCCGCTGACCTCGATCAAGCATGCCGGTTCGCCCTGGGAGATCGGCCTGGCCGAGACCCATCAGACACTGGTGCTGAACCAGTTGCGTGGACGTATTGCCGTGCAGGCTGACGGGGGCATGCGTACCGGCAGGGATGTGATTATTGCCGCCCTCTTGGGCGCGGATGAGATCGGCTTCGCCACCGCCCCGCTAATTGCCGAGGGTTGCCTGATGATGCGTAAGTGTCATCTTAATACCTGCCCAGTGGGTATTGCGACGCAGGATCCGGAATTGCGCAAGCGCTTCACCGGTGAGCCGGAACATGTGATCAACTTCTTTTTCTTTGTGGCAGAAGAAGCCCGTCAGTTGATGGCGAAGCTTGGCTATCGTAGTTGGAATGAGATGGTCGGGCAGATGGATCGGCTCGACATGCGCAAAGCCATCAACCACTGGAAGGCAAAGGGACTGGATTACAGTCGGCTGCTTCGCAAACCACAGGCGGCAGACAGCGTTGCTATCTACAATTGTGAGGTCCAGGACCACGGTCTCGACAAGGCACTGGATAAGGTCCTTATCGAGCGGGCACAGCCGGCTATCGAGAAAGGTGAGCCGGTAAAGATCGACATCGACATTCATAACTACAACAGAACGTTCGGCACCATGCTCTCCGGCCGAGTGGCTGAGAAGTATGGCCATGCGGGCCTGCCTGATGACACCATCTATATCAAGGTCAATGGTACAGCAGGTCAGTCTTTCGGCGCCTGGGTAGCCAAAGGCATCACGTTGGAGCTGTCAGGCGAAGGTAATGACTATGTCGGCAAGGGGTTGTCCGGTGGACGGCTGGTGATCTACCCGCCGGCCGCGTCGAAAATCGGTAAGGCGGAAGAGAACATCATCGTGGGTAACACGGTGCTCTATGGCGCCATCAATGGCGAATGTTACTTCCGAGGCGTTGGGGGTGAGCGTTTCTGTGTGCGTAACTCAGGTGCTACGGCTGTTATCGAAGGCGTAGGGGATCATGGCTGTGAGTACATGACCGGAGGCATTGTGGTTTGTCTCGGACCTACCGGACGTAACTTTGCCGCTGGCATGTCAGGCGGTATTGCCTACGTGCTGGATGAACAGGGAGATTTCTCCGATCGCTGCAATCTGGCTCAGGTAGAGTTGGAACCCATCGAAGACGAAGACATTGCGCTGGAAGTGCTGGATCATCAGGGTGGTGATCTCGAAAGCCATGGCCTGGTGGATCTCAGCAATGACATGACCCGCTACGATGCCCTCAGGCTCAAGCAGCTGGTAGAAAAACATCTTCACTACACCAACTCAGAAGTGGCTAAGCGAATCCTCGAAAATTGGGAGGCGTATCTGCCGAAATTCGTCAAGGTCATGCCGGTAGAGTACCGACGTGCCTTGAAAGAGATGCAGGCACAACAGAGTGCCGCTTCAGCAGTCAGTAAGGGGAGCCGCTAATTATGGGTAAGCCAACAGGTTTCAAAGATATTGCTCGTCAGGATAGAACCTACGCACCGGCTGCGGACAGGATCTCGCACTACAGTGAGTTCGTCATTCCCATGTCGGATGAAGGTGTCAGCCAGCAAGGTGCCCGCTGTATGGACTGCGGTATTCCATTCTGCCACCAGGGTTGTCCGGTCAACAATATCATTCCCGACTGGAACGACCTGGTCTATCGTGGTGACTGGCGTGCTGCAATCGATGTTTTACATACCACCAACAACTTCCCGGAGTTTACGGGGCGTATCTGTCCTGCCCCCTGTGAGGCTTCCTGTACGCTGAATCTGGAAGATGTACCAGTCACCATCAAAACGATTGAGTACAGCATTATCGAGAAGGCCTGGCAGGAGGGCTGGGTGAAACCGCAGATCGCTGAACACAAGAGTGGCAAGCGGGTGGCGGTGGTCGGTTCAGGCCCTGCAGGTATGGCAGCAGCGCAGCAGTTGGCTCGTGCCGGTCATGCGGTGGTGTTGTACGAAAAGCAGAACCGCATTGGCGGCCTGCTGCGTTATGGCATACCTGACTTCAAGCTGGATAAAAAGATTATCGACCGACGTATGGCCCAGATGCGTACCGAGGGTGTCGAATTCAAGACGAATACACATATTGGCGTCGACTTTCCAGTCAAGCAGTTGCTTGAGGAGTTTGATGCGGTGGTGTTGACAGGGGGAGCGGAAAAACCCCGTGACCTGCCGATACCGGGCCGTGAGCTAAACGGCGTTCACTTTGCGATGGATTTTCTCCGTAAAAACAGCCATCGCGTTCAGGGCGACAAGGTGGAGGACTTTATCTCCGCAGAAGGCAAGCATGTTGTGGTCATTGGTGGCGGTGATACCGGCTCCGACTGTATCGGTACCTCGAATCGACATGGTGCGGCCTCTGTGACTCAGCTAGAGATCCTGCCGAAACCGCCGGAGAACGAGGATAAGGCCCTTACCTGGCCTAACTGGCCGAACCGTATGCGAACCTCCAGCTCTCAGGAAGAGGGGTGTGAGAGGATGTGGCAAGTGGCCACCAAGTCTTTTGTGGACGATGGACAGGGTAATGTGACCGGCGTGAACTGCATCAAGGTCGAGTGGAATAAGGATGAAAAAGGCGGCTGGCAGATGTCGGAGGTGACCGGTTCCGAGTTCCAGCTCAAGGCTGAACTGGTGACGCTGGCGATGGGTTTTGTCCATCCGGTGCATGAAGGCATGGTGGAAGAGCTCGGTATTGAGCTGGATGGTCGCGGTAACGTGAAGGCCGCCACTGAAGGTGCAAATGCTTATAAGACCTCTATCGATGGCGTCTATAGCGCAGGAGATATGCGCCGAGGTCAGTCGCTTGTGGTCTGGGCCATCCGTGAAGGCAGGCAATGCGCCCGTGCTGTGGATCAATACCTGATGGGAAGCAGTGATTTACCAGTGTATTGAGTCGCATACCTCTGAATGGGGGTGTTTTCGTCTATCATGGAACGATATATTCGATGTAAGCCACGAGTCAGTATGTGACTGGAGAAGTTATGAACGATCAGTTGATGGTCTTGCCAAGTGCAAAATTCGAACGGATTCGCCTGCTTAAGATCCCCTATGACCTGGATCGCAACGAGGCCTATCGTTTCGCTACCGGCATCATCGCCCAAGCGGAAGAGTGCAACGAGGATTGCCGTTGGGAAGATATAGCCGAGGCCTTGGAGGCGAGAGGATTCGAGCCGCTTGAGGCCATCATCGGCCCAGCGCTGGACTGATCGTACCTCACCTCAAGTTGTCTACTTGAAGTCTTCGAACTCGTCCAGATCCATCTGCAGTAAAATGGCTTTGCGGAGGAGCTTCTGTTCGTTTCTCATGGTCTGCTTGAGCCCGTCCAGTTCCTTCTCCAGCTCCTGAATCCGATAGATCAACTCATCTGCATGGGGCATGGGCTCTGAAGATGGACGTGGTGCGGTTGCTGTTTGTCCGGTGCCAGTGCTGTTCCCACTGGGGTGTAAGGGAGAGACCGATGCCAGGGGGGCTTCCGGTGTGGCAGGTGACGGCTGCGTATCGGCCTCACCGGGCGGTGGGTCGAAGCTGACTTCTTGTTCCAGTTCCTGCATGACTGAGAGCACCGCATCCTTTTCCAGATGGTGCAGCTCTTCCAGGCAGCCGTATAGCATCAGGCGGTCGCACATGGCGTTGATACGGCGTGGCACACCACCGGTGAACTCAAAAATCATGCGGAAGACCCCTTCGTCAAAAGTGGGATCTTCCTGCCAGCCGACTAATTGCAGACGATGCAGAATATATTTTTCTGTCTCGTCCGGACTCAGGGGCTCCAAGTGGTAGGAAGCGATGATGCGCTGACGTACCTGCTCCATGCCCGGGCTCTGCAGGGTACGTTTGAACTCCTCCTGGCCCAGCAGAAAGGTCTGTACCAGTGCCCGGTTATCCACCTGAAAATTGGACAGCATGCGTAACTCTTCGACGGACCTGGCGGGTAGATTCTGTGCCTCATCCACCACCAACAACATCTGTTTGCTTTCGGCGTGACGCGCCCGTGCAATCGCCTCGAGATTGTGCAACAGGGTTGCCTTGTTGAGACCTTCGTGAGCCAGGCCGAATGAGGCGCATACCATACGTAGCATGTCATCCGGGTCGACCTGGGTGGTGACCAATTGGGCGGCCATGACATTCATGCCGCTGAGCTCATCAAACAGATTGCGTACCAGTGTGGTCTTTCCGGTACCCACGCCGCCGGTGATGACGATGAAACCTTCACCCTGCTCCAGGCCATAACGCAAATAAGCCATGGCACGATTGTGGCCTTTGCTGTTGAAGAAAAACTTGTGATCAGGTGTTAGCTGAAACGGTTTTCCATTGAGCTTGTAGAAGTCATCATACATGTTGATCTGCCTTCACGTGGTTGCATAGTCCTGCAACTGCCGCCCTTTGAGACGACAACCGCCGCGATTGCGGCGGTCAATATAATTTAAGTGTCGGAAGTCTATGAAATTCCGACCAACGTATCCCCTATTATGCATCTTCTATTTGGGTCTGCCTACCTTGGCCTGCTTGAGCGCTTTTCGGTAGGGTTTAGCGGGCCTAGGGTAAAAACCGGAGGTTGACCTGCTCGGACACTGTCAACTATCTTCCAGTCTTCAAACGACCCAAGACGATAATTAGAAAATTGAGGTGATAACATGCTCAAGCCTGGAGACAAGGCCCCTGTATTTGCACTACCGGACGCCGATATGCATATGATCAGTTCGGACGGATACCTGGGCAAAAGCCATCTGGTGATTTACTTCTACCCCAAGGATGATACGACGGGTTGCACCATCGAAGCGGTGGAGCTCTCCGATCTGATGGAGGAGTTCGCCAGTCTTGAGACGCAAGTGATCGGCATCAGTCGCGATAATTGCATCAGCCATGCCGCTTTCCGCGATAAACACGGGCTGACAGTAACGCTGTTGGCGGATACCGACGGCGAGGTCTGTTCAGCCTATGACGTATGGCGGGAGAAGGAGAAGAACGGTGAGAAACGGATGGGGATTCTGCGTTCAACATTTGTTATCGACAAGTCCGGTGTCGTCAGAGAGACGATCTACGATGTCAAACCCAAGGGACACGCAGCTCAGGTGCTCGAAATGGTTAAAAAGATTGCCTGAGGTGACAACCGACAGGCTTTCCCGCCCCGAATACGAGTCCGCGCCATGTCTGGATGTATACTATCGCTTGAGTGATTCATGACATGGTTTAGTGTGGTGTACCATTTGTCCGTTACACCGCATTAGAGGCGCTGGCTGATCCCTGTGAAACTCCGCACCCAGATACTGATACTGCTGTTTCTGTTCGGCTTTGCGCCGTTGACCGCCATGGTTCTGAGTAACCTGCCTTTCGTATTGGACCGTCTGGAGTTTTTCTATCATAAGGCACACTTGCAGAATTTGCGTGCCGATTTCCGTGATCTGGATGAACATCTGGCCAGTCGCCATGAGATGCTGCGTTTGCTGGCCAAATTACCCGAGCCAGGCATGATTCTGGGTTTGGAAGGGGAGGCTCAACAGGAAGAGGTCGATAAGGCCAGGGTGCGCTATTCGGAGTGGATCAACCGAATTTTGCGGGATCACCCGGATATTTTTCAGATCCTGTTTCTCGACATGCAGGGTAAGCCGCGTTTCTGGCTCGAGCTGAATCCACGTAATCGACAGTGGGAGCCTACGATCAAAAAACCCGATATGCCAAGGACGGCATTCTTCCATAGCAGTGTGCGCCAGGAGTTTGGACGGGTGGCGGTGAGCAAGATCAGCCTCAACCCCGGTGCAGCATTGATGGACCCGCGCCGCTTCATGACCCTGCGTATGATCAGCCCCATTATTGGACAGGATCTGGATGACCGGGTCGGGCCATTAGGCGCCGTGGTTATTAACATCGATGTGGGTGGTATGGCCCGCGCCTATCGCAATACCCTCTGGGTGACCAGTGATGGTGTCTATCTGGAAAACCGCCTGGCCGGTTCGAGTGAAGCCAAGGCATTCAGTGACTTTGCTGGTCTGGCTGAGATCTTCGCCGCAGGGAAACTGGCACTTTGGGAGGGGCACGGACAACAGATTATCTGGGTGCCCCTGTTTTCTACCGAGGGGTCGGGTCCGCTCTGGGTCGGGCGGCAAGTCGATCCCTCGCCACTGGATCAGTTCCGCAATGTGCTGATCAGCCGGGTAGTAACGATTGTGGTGATCTCCCTGATTGTGCTGTTACTGGTTGCTCGGTGGATCGCCCTGCGGGCCGAGCAGTTTGGCAAGAAGCTGCGTGATGGTGTCGGTAAGGTGTTGAGGGATGACGCTCCAGTGCGTTTCAACTGGCGGGGCCCTGTGGAGTTCAAAGCACTGGGAGAACAGCTTACCGCCCTGGCGGAGACCCATGCCCAGCAGGCGGAAGCTGAACGGCAACATGCCCGTCAGTTGGAGGAGTCTAATCGCTACAAGTCAGAATTTCTTACCAACGTCAGCCATGAACTGCGCACACCGCTAAACTCCATCCTGTTACTGTCGAAAATGCTCAATGAGGGGGGTGAAAAGTTAAGTTCACAACAGCATAGACAGTTGCAGGTAATCCATGATGCGGGCAGCGATCTGCGGGCGTTGATCGATAATATTCTCGATCTCTCCAGGATTGAGGCCGGCAAGGCCAGTTTCAGTCTGCAGAAAATACATTTACGTCAACTGGCGGCCGATCTGATCGAGCTGGTCAAGCCTCAGTTTGACGCACAGGGCCTGAGTCTGGATCTCATTTATGATGAGACCTTGCCCGAGCAGTTTTTTTCAGACCAGGAGAAAGTCAGACAGATTCTGAAAAACTTCCTTTCCAACGCCCTCAAGTTCACCCACCAGGGCGGCGTGACACTCAGGCTCTATCATCAGCCCGAATCACCACAGCACCCACTTTGCTTTGCCGTGCAGGATACGGGTGTCGGTATCCACAAAGATAAACACGAATTGATTTTCGAGGCATTTAAGCAGGCGGACGGCTCCACCAGCCGTCGTTATGGCGGTACTGGCCTGGGTTTGAGTATCAGCCGGGAGTTAGCGCATTTACTGGGCGGTGAGATTACGTTGGTCAGTGATGAGGGTGAGGGCGCCGTATTTATCCTATGTCTGCCAATAGAATTTGATCACTCGGCGCTATCTTCGCAGCAGGTGGAGCTTGATGAGTTGGAGACATATCCGGCACATGAGGATGAATTGCTGAAAAGACCCCGGGTGACACAAAGTGAATCAGGAGAGGTGATAGGACCCTACAGTGGACATCGGGTCTTATTGGTGGATGACGATTTAAGCAACCTCCTGTTACTCACGCCACAACTGGAAGCCTGGGGTTTTCAGGTTGTGGCTGCGGGAGATGGAGATGAGGCGATAGAAACGCTGAAAGAGGACCATGCCTTTTCTCTGGTGTTGATGGACCTCATGATGCCGGAACGGGACGGCTATGATACGATCAAAGAGATCCGTGAGAAGATGCAGTTGACTGCACTGACCATCCTTGCGATGGGTGTCGGAGACTCGACAGAGGATGGCTTACGATGCAAGCAGATGGGTGCGGATGGATGCCTTGAGGATCCTCTGGATATTGAGGCGCTAAAGCAGGACATCGAAAAAACTATCGGGAAGTGACCTGCTTGCAGCCAAACGGAACAAAGCTGAACTTTTTTTGACTGGGGCGGTTCGAACAAGACGTATGAAACGATATGCCGGCTTCAAGCTTCTGATCGTCGATGATCATGAGCACAATCTGTTTACCCTGCGCACTCTCATCGAACGCTACATGGATGTGGAGATTTTCGAGGCGACCTCAGGTCAGCAGGCGTTGGATATTGCTGTCAAAGAGCCGGGTATCGATCTGATCATTCTGGATGTCCAGATGCCGGAGATGGATGGTTTTCAGACCGCATCGATGCTCAAGATCCGCAAGAAGACTCAGGATATTCCGATCATCTTTCTCACTGCGGCCTTCAAGACGGAAGAGTTCCAGCAGAAGGGCTATGAAGTGGGTGGTGTCGACTATCTGCTTAAGCCTATTGATGACAATCAACTGCTGAACAAGATCAGCACCTACTTCCGTCTGATCGAGAAAGAGCGCGAACTCAACAAGTTACTCGAACAGAAAGTAGCTGAGCGTACCGCCGAACTTGCGGCGGCGAAACAGCACCTGGAAAACATCATCACACACATGGGCGAAGCGCTGCTGGTACTCGATCCGGAAGGGCGTATCGAATCGGCGAATCCGGCAGCCTGTTCAATGCTTCACTACAGTGAATCCGACCTCTTGGCCCTTTCCATCGGTGATGTCTTCGAAGAGGAGGAGGAGGAGCAGGCCGGCGCCTTTTTCGGCACCTGGCTTGAGGCGTTGATCCGTACCGGCGCTCTGAGCCGCATCGAGGCATGTTTTATCGCCAAGAACGGGCGCCGCGTACCGATTCTTTTTTCTCGAACCGCGGTCAAAGACAAAGATGGAAATATCAGCCATATTATTTGTATCGCTAAGGATATGACGGGCTATATCCGCGATATGGAGCCGGTAAACAGCGTCTCCAGAGGAGTTAAACAATGAATGAGCCAACCGATCCCATGATGTCTGGAGAAGAAGACACCTCACTGACAGCTAATGCACTCAAGGCGATGGCGCATCCGCTGCGCTGGAAGATCCTCTGCTCCCTGGGAGAGAGTGAACTCTCGGTAGGCGAGATTGTGGAACGGACCGGTACCTCCCAGAGCAATATCTCTCAACACCTGGAGCAGCTGCGCAATAAAAATATCGTAGTCTCCCGGAAAGAGGCCAACCGTATCTACTACCGTATCCGCAACCACCAATTGCTGGATCTGATCGGGATCATGCGCAACGTACTTTGCCCAGCCAATCTCGATGATCGCTATCCGAAGGCCTAGATGGAAGATCGAGTCGTCGAACTGGAGACCCGTCTGGCCTTTCAGGAGGACGCTATTCACAGCCTGAACGAGACAGTTGCCACCCAGCAGAGTCGTATTGAATCTCTGTCGCAGGCGCTGGAAAGTCTGCAGAAACGCATACAGGCGTTTTCCCCGTCACCGCTGCATGGTGGAGATGAGGAACCGCCCCCGCCGCACTATTGACCTGATTGGGCTCAGGATAGGGCCATAAAACCGGAGTTATCCGGCTCTGAGGTGGGCTCCTTAGTCAGGGGCTGGCAGTATGCCTAAACCCTCTTCGTAAAGATCGACGGCCATTTTTGGTGGCATCTGCAGATGGAAACCTTGAGCAAGCAGGTTTTCCATCACCTTCGTGACATCTTCCCTGGCCAGATTGCGCTGTGTTGTGAGCGTCAGTTCCATCACTTTTACCGGTTTGCCGAAATTGCCTAACAGTGCGTCAGGCAGGCAGGTAAAGTCATCCTCAGCCCGCAGGTAGAGATACATCTCTTCCTTGCGCGGGCTGCGGTAGATCCAACAGGGTATTTCCTTTGTGGCGGTCATGCTTTCTGTCTAAGTGGATGGAGCCACTTTCTCCAGGTGCCAGATATCACGATTATACTCTTCCATGGTCCGGTCAGTAGAAAAGCGACCGCTCTTTGCGCTGTTGATGATACTCATGCGGGTCCAGCGTTTTTTGTCCTGAAATGCCTCTGCCGCCTGTTCTTGGGCATCCACATAGTTGCGGAAGTCCGCTGCCGTCAGCCAGGGGTCGTAGGGGCTGCGAACCGATTCGATGATGGGATCGAAGATGCCCGGTTCGAATTGGTTGAAGTGACCGCTCTCCAGCAGTTGCATGACCTGCTTCAGGTCGTTGTCCTGCTCGATCATCGCATTCGGCGTGTAGTGGCTTCGCATCGCCTCCACCTCCTCCGTGGTCAGTCCGAAGAGAAAGAAATTTGCTTCCCCCACTTCTTCCAGTATCTCGATGTTGGCACCATCCAGTGTGCCGATGGTGACGGCGCCATTCATCATGAATTTCATATTACCGGTACCTGAGGCTTCCTTGCCTGCGGTGGATATCTGCTCCGACAAATCGGTGCCAGGTGCGATGATCTCCATGGCCGAAACACGATAGTTGGGTACGAAGGCAACCTTGAGCAAGTTGCCAACCTGTTGATCCTTATTGACCACGCGAGCCACATTGTTGATCAACTTGATGATCAGTTTGGCCATGTGGTACCCGGGAGCGGCCTTGCCGCCAATTAGCACGCAGCGTTTGGTCCAATTGTCAGTCTCTCCACGTTTGATGCGGTTGTAGAGATGAATGACATGGAGAATGTTCAGTAACTGGCGCTTGTATTCGTGAATACGTTTGACCTGTACATCGAACAGCGCATCGGTATCGAATTCGACGTTGCACTCCAGCTTGACCATCTTTGCCAGCCGCTGCTTGTTCGTCAGTTTCATCTTTTGCCATTTGCGCTGAAAGTTGGCGTCGTCGGCAATTTTTTCCATCTTCGTCAGTGCGGGCAGGTCTGAGATCCAACCATTGCCAATGGTCTCGTCGAGTAGCTGACGTAACGCTGAATTACAGGCTGCCAGCCAACGGCGTGGTGTGACTCCATTGGTTTTGTTGTTAAAACGCGTTGGCCAGAGCTCGTAGAAGTCGTGGAAGAGTCCTTTCTTCAACAGCTCGGTATGGAGCGCGGCGACGCCATTAATAGAGAAACTGCCGACAATGGCCAGATAGGCCATGCGCACCATGGGTTCGTGTCCTTCCTCGATTAGTGACATACGGCGCAGACGGTCCGTATCGCCGGGCCAGCGCAGGGCGACTTCGCTGAGAAAACGTGCGTTGATCTCGTAGATGATCTCCAGCAATCTCGGCAGCAGGCATTGAAAGAGCTTTACCGGCCAGCGTTCCAGCGCCTCCGGCAGTAGCGTGTGATTGGTATAGGCCATGGTGCTGCTGGAGATCTCCCAGGCCTTGTCCCAGGAGAGGCCGTGCTCATCCATCAATTGACGCATCAGCTCGGCGACGGAGATGCTCGGATGAGTATCGTTGAGCTGGAAGCAGTGCTTGTCGGCGAATGTCTCGAATTCGCTGTGCCCTCCCAGCCATTCCCGAATCACGTCCCGCAGGCTTGCGGATGCCAGAAAATATTGCTGACGCAGGCGTAACTCTTTTCCGTTTTCGCTGGCGTCATTGGGGTAGAGCACCATGGTGATGTGCTCGGCATCATTCTTGGCCTCGACAGATTCGGTGTAACTGCCGGCGTTGAACTCGTCGAGATTGAACTCGTCTGTGGCGGCTGCCTTCCAGAGCCTCAGTGTGTTCACCGTGTCGTTACGATAGCCCGGAATGGGCAGATCGTATGGGACGGCAAGTACATCCTGCGTGTCGACCCAGCGTACTCTGCCGTTGAGGTGTTCTGTGTGGCCGCCAAATTTGATGCGCTGGGTGTATTCAGGACGTTCCAGCTCCCAGGGATTGCCGTCTCGCAACCAGTGGTCTGGATCCTCGACCTGCTGGCCATTGGCGATATGTTGGCGGAACATGCCGTATTCGTAGCGTAAACCATAACCGCGCACCGGCAGTTGCAGAGTAGCGCAGCTGTCGAGGAAGCAAGCAGCCAGACGACCCAGGCCACCGTTCCCCAGGCCCGCATCGGGCTCACTCTCGCGAATATCTTCCAGATTGACGCCGAGATTCAGGAATGCCTCTTTGACGGGCTCGTCCACATCCAGATTCAGTATGGCGTTACTCAGGGCGCGGCCCATGAGGAACTCCAGGGAGAGGTAGAAAGTACGCCTGCAGTCGCTATCCTCATAGGAAGCACGGGTCAGTTTCCAGCGCTCCACCAGGCGGTCACGGATCGCGAATGCCAGTGCCTTATAGGGATAGTGGCTGGAGGTGCAGTGGTTGTCCCGGCCCAAGGTATGGGCGAAATAGCGCCGAAAGTCGTAGGAGATCGCCTCCTCATCCATACCAAGGGGGGGCAGATTCATTAGCGAACGACAGGCATCAGAGTCATTCTGCGAGGGTTTCTTCTCAATATCTGGCATTTTGGCAGCCCGTTGCAACAGGGGAAAAACCCCTATTATGCCGACGGTCAGCTATCGATTGCCAGCAGGAGTGTTTTTATTAGTCCTTGAAGGTCTCTGGGAACTTGCCTGTCAGAATTCGTTTTCTGCCATTCCCAGTCCGCCAGGTGCTTCAACACCGCCGGTATCAGACAAGCGAATCTTCAACGATAGGTTGTTGCGGGAGTCAGCGTGAGCCAGCGCCTCTTCCAGTGTGATTCTGCCCTCCTGATAGAGGCCATAGAGGGATTGGTCGAAGGTCTGCATGCCGCGTTCTGTACCTTGCTCCATGACCTCTTTAATCGCATGGATGTCGCCTTTCTGAATCAGTTCTGAGATGTAGGTACTTAACAGCATGATCTCTACTGCCGGTATACGCTGCCCATCCTTACCTTTGACCAGACGCTGGGAGATAACAGCCCTGAGGTTCAGTGACAGGTCCATGTATAGCTGTTGATGGGCGCTGTCAGGGAAAAAGTTGATGATGCGATCGAGGGCCTGGTTGGCGTTATTGGCATGTAGTGTCGAGAGGCACAAGTGCCCGGTCTCGGCATACGCAATGGAGTGTTGCATGGTGAACATTTCGCGGATCTCACCGATCTGGATGACATCTGGCGCTTCACGCATGGCGTTCTTCAAGGCATTTTCATACGACAGGGTATCGATGCCGACTTCCCGCTGATCCACTACCGATTTTTTGTGTGTGTAGAGGTACTCGATCGGGTCTTCGATGGTCAGAATATGCCCGGCACGGTTCTGATTGCGGTACTCTATCATGGAGGCCAGGGTGGTGGACTTGCCTGAGCCGGTAGCGCCGACCACCAGAATCAGACCGCGGGGCTCCATGATCAGGTCTTTAAGAATCACGGGTAGATTCAGTTTCTCAACCGGAGGTATCACCCCCTTGATATAGCGGATGACCATGGCGGCATCGCCACGCTGTTTGAAGACATTGACACGGAAACGGCCCAGGTTGTTGATCGAGATAGCCAGATTGCATTCGTAGGTGGCCTCGAACTCCTTGATCTGCTCATCGCTCATAATGCCGTAGGCCAGCTTTCTCACTTGGCCAGGTTGTAGCGGTGAGGCGCCGATAGGGCGGGTCTCACCTTCAGCTTTAAGGTGAGGCGCGGCGCCGGTACTGAAGAAGACATCAGAACCGTTCTTTTGAACCATCAGTTTCAGATAAGGCACAATATCCATGCAAGTTCCTCCAGATGTGCTGCCATGTCCAGCAACACAAAAGCAATTATTTATGGTCTGCCATAGGCTATCGGCCATCTTTCCCGAGAATGAAGTGAAAATTGCCAGAATGGAGACCCCTATGACCAGACAGGTTACGACATGACGGAGGTTCGGCTATCTGCACTCCATCGCTACCCGGTAAAATCTCTTGCGGGCCAGCAACTGGCCCATACCCGGGTCGACAGATTCGGCCTTGAAGACGATCGGCGTTGGATGGTGGTGGACAGGGATGGGAGCTTCCTCACGCAGCGCGAGTTGCCGGAGATGACGCTTGTCTCAACGCAGGTAACAGGGGCAGGATTGACTCTAGAGGCTCCCGGCATGCCTTCAATCACGCTTGAACGTCCACTGCGGAGTATCAGGCAGGTGAGCGTGAATATTTGGAACGACAGCTGTCAGGCTCAGCTTTGCGAGGACAAGGCCCATCACTGGTTGAGTGATTTTCTGGGGCAAGATTGCCAATTGGTCTACATGCCTGATGAGTCAATACGCCAGGTCGATCAACGTTTTGCAGCAGCTGCTGACCGTACCGCATTCGCGGATGGTTTTCCCCTGCTGCTAATCTCCCAGGCATCGCTGGATGACCTCAATGAGCGTTTGGATCAGCCGATGCCGATGATTCGATTCCGGCCGAACCTGGTGGTAGCAGGCTGTGAGCCCTATGAGGAGGATAGCTGGCGTCTGATCCGGATTGGTGATTTGACGTTCAGGGTGGTAAAACCCTGTTCCCGCTGTAAGATCACTACGGTCGATCCCCGCACAGGGGAGAGCGGCGATGAGCCTTTGAAAACCCTGGCCGGTTACCGGCGCCAGGGGAAGCAGGTTTTTTTCGGCCAGAATTTATTGCATGACCATACTGGCGAATTGTCAGTCGGCATGCCGCTAGAGGTACTGCAGCGATATGAGTGATTCACCGGAACTTGATGCTGTTCGTTGCTGGGTTGGGAAAACAGTTGTCGGTCTGAATCTCTGCCCCTTCGCGGCGGCTCCCATGAAAGGCGATAGGATCCGCTATCGGCTTTGTCAGGCTGAGAACCCTGAAGGCATCTACCGCGAACTGTTGGAAGAGATGGAATTGCTTGTTGGCATGCCTGAGACGATCGCGGAAACGAGTCTCTTCGTAGTTCCTCGTGGACTGGCAGAGTTCGTAGAGTATCTGGATCTGTTTGCAACGGCTGAAGCGGTGATCCCCGAGGCGGGTTTAGACGGAATTCTGCAGCTAGCCAGCTTTCATCCGGACTACTGTTTCGAGGGGGCATTGCCGGATGACCCGGCAAACTATACCAATCGCTCTCCCTATCCGATGTTTCACCTGATTCGGGAGGCGCCATTGGCACGGGCGCTGGAACACTACCCAGACCCTGAGGGGATACCAGAGCGAAATGTCGCCTTGTTGCGGGAGCTGGGCCTCAGTGCGATGCAACAGCGATTGGCTGCATGTCTTGAAGGCGATACTGGATAGGCCTGCATTCAGGCAACCATTTCCACCATTTCAAAGTCGGATTTGCTAACGCCACATTCAGGACACTCCCAATCATCGGGGATGTCCGCCCAGCGGGTTCCGGGAGCAATGCCCTCATCAGCGAGACCCTCGGCCTCGTCGTAAACAAACCCGCAAACGATGCATTGAAACTTCTTCATCTCGACTCCCGTGGCATAACTATCTTGCTGCAATGGTCTTTTCAACAGCAAAGATAGCCTTACTGGCCCATAGGCTCCACCCTATAAAGATTGGGGAAAGAGGGGTGACGATGGTGGTTAAGCCATATAAATCATGAGGTCAATGGCAATGTAAAAAGGCCCTAGTGGGCCATGCGGTAAATAAGGTAACGATCAGCCGGACCCACAAGCCTCAGCAGCAAGGCGCGCGAACGTAGGACTGGCAGGCCAATTCAAGTGAGTGCAACGCCGCTGCTGAGGCTTGTGGGCCGGCCCGAAGGGAGCCCAGCTCATGAGCCAATGCTGCGTTGTACTCCTTGGAAAGGGCTTGCCATTCCCTGCGGAGTACGCCTTGCCTTGGCTCATGAGCTGGGCTCTGATCATTACCTTATTTACCGCATGGCCCACTAGTCATATTCCGAGGCGCGACGGGCATCGCCATAGACTTTATCAATCGGGTAGCGGGCTTCATTGATGGCGATCTTACGTTCTGCGGCTTCCACCAGATCAATATCGAGGCGCTCAGCAGTACGAATCAGATAGATAAGAATGTCTGCCATCTCCAGGGCGACTTCCTCCCGTTTCTCATCAGCCAGATTCATACTTTGTTCTTCTGTCAGCCATTGAAAGTGCTCCACAAGCTCAGCACATTCGGCAATCAGGGCCATGGTGAGATTTTTGGGTGAGTGGAACTGCTCCCAATTACGGGTTTGAGCAAAGGCCTTAAGGCGAGTGTTGAGGTTATCCAGACTGTCTTTAGACATAGGGGTTATCTCTAGTTTGGAAGATCGCACTAGACTAACGTGCCTTGGGCGAAACTCACAGTTCTGCTATTCCTTTCGGGATTGATCTCTCATGTGGTCAAATCAGTACCACATGCCGTTACGATGCCAACGTGGTCTATAGGGCTGGTTAGCCAGCAGGTGACCCAGATCGAATCCATCGATGACCGGGTCTATCTGCTCTGGCCGGTTACGGGCGATCTCCAGCAGTCGCCGCACACGCTCGTTGGTGGGTGGGTGGGAGCGCAGTATAGACGGATCAGGGATACGTGGGCCTGGATGAAAAATGCGCTCCAGCAGGCCATGCCTGGGCATTTCCAGCTTGTTCAGGGCGGATGCCAGTCCGAGCGGGTCACCGGTCAACTCGACCGCCCCAAGATCGGCTTCGTATTCGCGGCTGCGGGAAAGTCCCAGCTGTAATAAGGTGCTGAGCATGGGGGCGAGCAGGAGCAGCAAAATCGGCAGCCAGGGTATGGTGGCCTGCCCCAGGACCATCAATGGCAGGTTGATCAGGAGCAGAATCTGTCCAGTGATGGAGAGAAAGCCTGTGAGTCTGCCGGCCAGATCAGCAAAGGCCATCAGACGGGTGTCCTGATTGACGATATGCATCATCTCGTGAGCCAACACACCATTTAGCTCGCGCCACTCCAGACGTCTGAGCAGGCCATCGGAGAGGGCAATTGCTGCCTCATTTCCAGCACCGATGGTAAAGGCATTCATCACATCGGATGGGAGATAGTAGAGTTTTGGTGGTTTCACAAGTCCGACCCTTTGTCCGAGCTCTTCGACCCGTTCAATGAGCATGGGGGCCTCATGTTCGGAGAGTGGGCGGGCACGAAACAGTCGCATTGCCAATTCGGGAGAAGCGGCGGGGTTAAGCCGGTAGATGATGAGGATGATCGCCATGCTGTAGATGGCAAGCGATGGACCGCCTAAAAGCCAGGCGATGGTCCCGCAAAGCCCGGACATGGCAGCGATCATCAGTAATGATTGCAGAGTGTTGCGAGTTTTGTGTTGCAGATAGGCTGGCATCTCACCTATATGAGTGGGGACGGTATCCGATAGTTGCAATATTTAATGCCTGCAGGATTTAGTGTGCCCTTGCTGCACCTTCTTCTCAATAACCTTAGGCACTGATCAATTCGACAGCATTCCCATCCGGGTCCCGGCAGAAAAGTGCCTGGCGACCGGAACGGCTGAGCGTGTAGGGTATGCCAGTCTCCTCGAGCCGCGCTCTAACGGCGGTAAAATCATCGATCAGGAAGGCAGTATGCCAGTCCCGACCCCCGTGGGCCGGGCGATCATCGACAGGATCGGGATTGGGCAGTTCCAACAGATGGATCTGTCTGTCGCCTACATTCAGCCAGGCGCCGGGGAAACCCAGGTCGGGGCGTGAATCATCCACAGCCAGCCCCAGAATGCCGCAGTAGAAATCAATCGAGCGCTGTGTGTCGGCAACCAGCAGACTGACGTGGTGAAGCCGGATCATTCCAGGCCGAGTCTCACTTTGGCACGGGCGATGGCGGCATGCACTTGATCGGGTGATGTGCCGCCGATGTGGTTACGGGCAGAGACTGAGCCCTCCAGGGTAAGGACCTGAAAGACATCTTCGCTGATGGTATCGGAGAAGCCCTTGAGCTCCTGCAGGCTCATCTCGGAAAGATCGCGTCCCTCGGCGACACCGAAGGCGACGGCCTTGCCCACCACCTCGTGTGCATCACGGAAGGGCATGCCTTTGCGCACCAGGTAGTCGGCCAGATCAGTGGCAGTGGCGAAACCCCGCATTGCCGCCTCGCGCATGGCCTCTTTGCGGCAGGTAATGGCTGGGATCATCTCGGCGAAAACCTTGAGTGAGCCCTTGAGGTTGTCCACCGTGTCGAACAGGGGTTCCTTGTCCTCTTGATTGTCCTTGTTGTAGGCCAGTGGCTGGCTTTTCATCAGTGTCAGCAGGCCGATGAGATGGCCGAAGATGCGGCCGGTCTTGCCGCGGATCAGTTCCGGTACATCCGGGTTTTTCTTCTGCGGCATGATAGAGGAGCCGGTACAGAAGCTGTCGGAGAGCTCGATGAAGCCGAATTGGGCAGATGACCAGATGATCAGCTCTTCCGAGAAACGCGACAGATGCATCATCAGGATGCTGGCGGCAGCGCTAAACTCAATGGCGAAGTCCCGATCGGAGACCGCATCCAGTGAGTTCTCGGCGGGACGTTCGAATCCCAGCAGTTCAGCCGTCAAGTGGCGGTCGATGGGGTAGGTGGTGCCGGCCAGGGCGGCGGCGCCTAGCGGCATGACGTTGACCCGGCGGTGGCAGTCGGCCAGTCTTTCCCGGTCCCGCTCCAGCATCTCGAACCAGGCCATCAGATGGTGACCGAAGGTGACGGGCTGTGCGGTCTGCAGATGGGTGAAGCCGGGCAGGATGGTCTCAGCTTCCTGCGCCGCTTTATCCAGCAGGGAGGTCTGCAGGCGTAGAATGGCATCGCGCAGGGTTTCGAGCTCATCCCGCAGCCAGAGGCGGATATCGGTAGCTACCTGGTCGTTACGGGAACGCCCGGTGTGAAGTTTTTTGCCGGCGTCGCCGATAGCCTCGGTAAGGGCCGACTCGATGTTCATGTGGACGTCTTCCAGGGCCACCGACCAGTTGAAGTCGCCAGCCTCGATGCGTGACCGAATTTGTTCCAGGCCCTGGATGATGGCATCCCGCTCGGCTTCAGTCAGAATTCCCTGGCTCGCCAGCATGGTGGCGTGGGCGATGGAGCCCTGGATGTCATACTGGTAGAGTCTCTGGTCGAACTCCACCGAAGCGGTGAAGGCCTCGACAAAGGCGTCGGTTGGCTCGTTGAAGCGGCCGGACCAGAGTTTCTCGGGCGCGGGGCTGTCGCTCATGAGGGCATGTCCTGATTGGTGTGATAGAAAACTGGCCGGATTATAACAGGCGATGGAGCGATGAAGCAGGGCAGTCGACAATCTAAGCAGCGTGAGGCCTCTGTGGAAGCGGGGCCGGCCATCTTTTTGCCCAGTTTTTGTGCAATCCGCAGTGTCTTTGCCGTGGTGGTGACCGGAGAGTTGCTGGCGATACTTTTCACCCTTGCCTCGGTCGAGGAAATGGGAGATTTTCTCAAACAGCTCAGTTTGATATCCCTGCTGGTTCAGTGGATCGGGCTGTCCACGGCGGGGTTGCTTTGCCTAATGCGCGGCTGGCTGCTTCGATTGGGCAATCAGATGGCGGGCCTGACAGCCTTTCTGCTCCTCATGATGATGACGGCCCTGATTTGTCTGATGACTGGCTGGATCGATCAAGCCCAGGGGCTGGAACTATTCAAACCGGAACAGGAGCTGCTGTTGCGCGCCATGGGGATCAGCGCCATCGTGGGCTTGCTGGTGCTGCACTATCTCTATCTGCAGTTCCTCTGGCGACGCCAGGTCGAGGCGGAGAACAGTGCGCGGTTGCAGGCCCTGCACTCCCGTATCCGGCCCCATTTTCTCTTTAACAGCATGAATACCATCGCCAGTTTGACTCGCAGTGACCCCGAACTGGCTGAGCGTGTGGTGGAAGATTTGGCCGATCTCTTCCGGGTCTCGCTGGGGGATGCATCCCGTCCTTCAAACCTGGGGCGTGAGTTGGAGCTTGCGCGTCAATACCTGAGTATCGAGGAGGTGCGCCTGGGTGACAGGTTGCAGGCCGAGTGGGATCTGAAAGAATTGCCGGAGCAGGCCATGATCCCACCAATGATCCTGCAGCCGTTGCTGGAAAATGCGGTCTACCATGGCATCGAGCCCAGTGCGGAGGGGGGTACCATATCCATTACCGGCTGTTACCGACGTCGACGCATCAATCTCAGCATCCGCAATAGCCTGCCCTCTGCTGACGAGGTGAGCCATCGGCAGGGCAATCAGTTGGCTATGGATAATATCCGAGCACGGCTGGCCGGGGTTTTCGACATGGAAGCAAGCCTGACCGAATCCCATGTGGACGGGGAGCATCAGGTCCGCCTGGTATTCCCACACCCCTGGCGGACATGAATATGCTGACGGGTGAGACGAGATGAAGATACTGGTGGTGGATGACGAGACCCTGGCGCGTCAGCGGCTCATGTCACTCATAGAAGAGTTGGGTGCACCCTATGAGCTGTCGGGGGAGGCCGCGAATGGTGAGGAAGCCTTGCAACACTTCAGGCAACAGGGGGCTGATCTGGTCTTGATGGATATTCGCATGCCGGGGATGGATGGTCTGGAAGCTGCCCGACAGATGTCAGGCAGCGAGCGGCCACCGGCTGTGATCTTCACGACAGCCTATGAGGAACATGCCCTGGAGGCTTTTGAGACGGCGGCACAGGACTATCTATTGAAACCGGTCCGGCGTGAGCGCCTCCTGTCCGCGCTGCAGCGGTGCCAACGACTTACCCGTAGCCAGCTCAATGTGTCAGCAGCTACCGGAGAGCAGCCGGTTCCCCAATTGAGTGCCAGTTATCGGGGCGGTGTAAAGACACTACCCTTGGATGAAGTCATTTATCTAAGGGCCGAGGCCAAATATGTGGTAGCGCGTCATGCGGATGGCGAGTTATTGCTGGAAGAGAGCCTGAAATCCCTGCAGGCCAAGTACGCGGAATGGCTACTACGTATCCACCGCAACGCGCTGGTATCCCGACGCTGTCTGGCCGGTCTGGAAAAGGATGCCCAGGGTACGCCGAGGGTGGTGCTGAGAGGTTGTAGTGAGACACTGGAGATAAGTCGGCGACATCTGCCCGATGTTCGAAGGCTGCTAAAAGGTGAGACTTAGGGCCTGTTAACACTATTTTGATCATCTCTGCTAAGGATCTATCTGCATGACACTCAACCGATACTGTGACAATTAGTGCGTATTACCGCTCAGCTCTATCCGCTCCTGTTTTTCTGTGCATCGATGTTGATGGCTGATGATGAAATACCGCAACCAGCAAGTCCGATGGTACCCTCTCTGACTATACAGACCTGTACAGGCTGCCATGGCCCCGCAGGTAACAGTCTTTCCAGCGCTATTCCCTCAATTGCCGGTCTGCCTAGGGACTATCTGCGTGAGGTTATGGGTGACTATCGACACGGTGGGCGTTTCAGCACTGTCATGGGACGTCTGGCACAAGCTTATAGCGATGAGCAGGTGGCGCAGTTGGCAGACTATTTCAGCCGGCAAACCTTCAAACGACACAAACAGAGTGTGGATTGGGATCAGGCCTTTAAAGGAAAACAGCTTCACCGCCTCTACTGCCGCCAGTGTCACGGTGATCTGAATCGTGCACCGGAACCGGGTAGTCCGGTACTCAACGGACGCTGGATGGACTATCTGCGCTGGACCTTGCAGGACTATCTGCTGGGGGTCAGCCAGGCCGATGAAGAGATGTCAGGCGCGTTAACCCGGTTGGTGCGGCGTCATGGAGAACAGGGTCTGGATGCGTTGGTTCATTACTATGGCAGTGCGAGGCCGAAAAGCAAATCCAGTGAATGACTGAAAGGTGAAAATTGCCTGATTTGCCCGCAGCCATTAGCATAGGCGCCTTGAAGAAAAGAATGCTGTGCGGACTTCCCATGCCTTCTTTGTATTCCCCCGCTGTTGAAACGGTTTCCAGCAGACTTTGACCCGTAACCCGAGGCCCTCCATGTCCCAGACCATCCGAATCGCCACCCGAAAATCACCCCTTGCCATGTGGCAGGCAGAACATGTGGCGGCTGAACTGAAGAAGGCCCATCCGGGTATCGAAGTGGAGTTGTTGGGTATGACGACTCAGGGAGATAAAATTCTCGATACACCGCTGGCGAAGATCGGGGGCAAGGGACTGTTTATAAAAGAGCTGGAACAGGGACTGCTGAGTGATGAGGCCGATATTGCCGTGCACTCCATGAAGGATGTACCGGTGGAGTTGCCCGAGGGGCTTCACCTGCCGGTGATCATGCAGCGGGAAGATCCACGTGATGCCTTTGTCTCCAATAACTATAAGGATCTGGATGAGCTCCCGCAGGGTGCCTGTGTCGGTACATCCAGCCTGCGTCGCCAGAGTCAAATAGCCGAGCGGCGCCCTGATCTCAAGATAAAATCCCTGCGTGGCAATGTGAACACCCGTCTGCGCAAGCTCGACGAGGGAGAGTACGACGCCATCATCTTGGCCGCTGCCGGCCTCAAGCGGTTGGGTTTCGAGGCGCGCATCACGGCACTGATCGGGCCTGAGCAGAGTCTCCCAGCCATCGGTCAGGGGGCTGTCGGTATTGAGTGTCGAGCCGACGATGCACAGACCAATGCCCTTATCTCTCCCCTGCATCATGGCGACACAGCCGTTTGCGTGCAGGCCGAGCGGGCGATGAATCAGCGTCTCAACGGGGGCTGTCAGGTGCCCATTGCCGGTTACGCCATGCTCGAATCAGGCAACCTCTGGTTGCGTGGGCTGGTTGGTGAGCCCGACGGCAGTGACATCATTCGCGGCGAGGTGGAAGGTGCAACCGAAGAAGCGGAGGCGATGGGCATAGGTCTGGCCGAGCGCCTGCTGGAGTGGGGTGCGGATGAGATCCTCAAAGCCCTCTACGAGACACATTGAGTTCCCTTTAGGACACCTAGAGCATGGCAGCCTGCGACCTGGAGGGTAAGGGCATTCTGGTCACTCGGACGAGTACGCAGTCGGCTGGACTCTGCCGTTTGATCGAATCTCATGGTGGCCGGGCAGAGCAATTCCCGGCACTGGAGATTAAGCCGAGCCGGGATAGCGATACGGCTCGTAGCGCACTACTTCAAGTTTATGATCTGGTGATTTTCATCAGTCCCAATGCCGTTCGCTACGCGTCTGATCTCTTGTCAGGTGAACGTATCAGCGCAAAGCAGTTCTGTGCAGTCGGCAGGGCAACTGCCGAGAGACTGACGGAAGCGGGGTACTCCATCGATCTGATCCCCGATGATCGCTACGATAGCGAAGGCCTGCTGGCGCTCCCCGCTTTACAACAGATGGCGGGTCGACAGGTGCTGATCGTAAGGGGTGAAGGCGGGCGGACTCTGCTGGCTGATACCCTGCGCGCGAGAGGTGCAAAAGTAGGTTATGCTGAGGTCTATCGGCGGCTCAAGCCGGAGGTGGACAGTGCGCCACTGCTGCGGGATTGGCCTACGAAGATTGATCTGGTGACAACCACCAGTGCCGAGGTACTCGAGAACCTGGTGGATATGCTCGGCAGCAAGGGCTGGCCACTGTTACGGCTGACACCACTACTGGTGATTAGTGCGCGTATGAGAGAAGCAGCCCGACAAAGGGGTTTTGAGACCATTTTGCAGGCCGACGGTGCCGATGATGCATCGATATTTGCTTCGATCTGTGAATGGGTTAGTGAAGACAACGGAAGATAACAGGGTGGCCTATCTCCACTGTTGGGGGAGCAGGGGTTAGACTGTTGAAAAACTTGAGAGTGAAAACGCAGATCCAATGAGCGAAAAAGAACATAACGGACAGGATGTCGATGACAGATCGGCAGATTTCGAGGATGCCATTGAGGGAGAAGTCGAGGTCATCACGGATGCCGATAGACGCAAAACTTCCCAGCACCTCCCTTTGATTCTTGCCGTGGTGGCGTTAGTGGCGGTTATTGCAACACTGTTGTTCGGTTACCGCTATTGGACCGAGATGAAAAACACCCTGGTTGATCTCGACACGGCACTGCAGCAAGCAAACCGGGAACAGATTGATTTGGCGCAGCAGCTACAACAGGCTCAGCATGATGCCGCAGAGCAGAAGAAGCAGATTGTCGAGCAGGGTGAAGCGCTGGCGGATCAACATCAGAAACTGCTGGAGGCTAAGGCGGCATCAAAGCAGGCCGGTGATCAATTTTACCGGTCCCTGAGCGAAATTCAGACCCGTCTCGGAGGAAAAGAGAGCCAGTGGCGCGTGGCCGAGGCGGAGTACCTGCTCAGGGTGGCAAATCATCGCTTGAGTTTGATGACAGACCCATCCACAGCGCTGGAAGCACTCAAATCGGCAGATGAGCGGCTCGGTGCTACCGGCGATCCCGGTTGGGCGCCGGTGCGCGAGCTCGTTGCTCAGGAGATCACCCAGTTGACCGCGCTTTCGCGAGTCGATGTGGCTGGTATCAGTGCCCAACTGGCGGCGCTCTCCTCCCAGGTTGAAAAGTTACCCCTGCGGGATGAGGGCGTTTCCATGGTGACGGCCCAGGCTGGATCGGGTGAAGTCCCTGAGCTCGCCGCCGATGATAACTTCAGTCTGCAACAGGTACTTGATGATTTCTGGCAGGGCTTCAAATCGATGATGGTGATCCGTCACCATGACCGGCCGATCAGCGCCATGCTGCCACCTGAGCAGCGCTACTTTCTGTTGCAGAACCTACGTCTCAAGCTGGAAGCGGCCAAGGCGGCCCTGATGGGACGCAACCAGGCGCTCTATGCAGACAATCTGCAGTCTGCCGCAGAGTGGATCGGCATCTATTTTGAATCTAGCGATCCGGCCGTGGTTGGTTTTCGTGAACAGCTGGAGGGTCTCTCGAAGCAGGAGATTGCCCCGGTTCTACCCGATATATCTGCCTCCCTGCGGGCATTGCAGGCACGACGTCGGAGCATCACTGAGGAGGGCGGCCGGTGAGGATGCTGATCGCTGCCTTTCTCGCTCTGCTGACCGCTGTGGTAGTCACGCTCTGGGTTAAGCAGGATAACGGTTATGTGTTGATCGGTTATGGCCAGTGGACCATTGAAGGTAGCCTGGCGCTCTTTACACTGGCGGTGATGGCGCTATTCTTGTTACTGCATGTGGCGATACGGATGCTTTCCCGTCTTTGGCGAATGCCAGAAAGGGTTGCAGAGTGGCGTCAGAAACGCCGCAATCAGCGGGCCAGGCGTTCCCTTACTCGGGGTCTGGTAGAGTTGGCGGAGGGTCGCTGGAAGGTGGCGGAGCGGCATCTGACGCGTCATGCAGAACAGTCGGAGACACCGCTGCTCAACTATCTGGCAGCCGCTCGAGCTGCCCAGCTGCAGGATGAACATGGCCGCCGGGACGACTATCTTCATCTGGCCCACGAGAGTATGCCGTCAGCCGATGTGGCTGTCGGTCTGACCCAAGCGGAGCTACAACTGGCCCATCAGCAGTATGAGCAGGCGCTGGCAACGCTGATGCATGTGCGCGCCCTCTCACCCAAGCACAACTACGTACTCAAGCTGTTGAAGAAGCTTTATGAAAATCTGGGCGAGTGGCAGAACCTGGAAGAGATACTGCCGGACTTGAAACGGCGCCATGTGATCGGAGACAAGGAGTTTCAATCCCTTGAGCACAAGGTTTGCCAGGAGAGGCTGAAGCAGGAGTCCGGCAACGTCGACACACTGGTGCAGTATTGGCAGACGATGCCAAAGGCGTTGCGTCAGGCAGATGAGATGCTGATCGACTACTGCCGTATGCTGATGAAGCTTGATGCCGGTGGTCGGGCGGAGCCGCTGATTGCTGCTGCCCTACAGAAAAAGTGGCATACCGAGCTGGTGATGCTCTATGGACAAATCGAGTTGAACGACCCCTCCCGTCAGCTGGCTGAGGCCGAAGGCTGGCTCAAACAGAATCCAGAAGATCCGACATTGTTGTTTACCCTGGCAAGACTCTCCCTGCAAAACAAGCTCTGGGGTAAGGCGAGGAGCTATCTGGAGGCGAGCATCTCCATTGAGCCGACCCCTGAATCCTATCAGCAGTTGGGTCTTTTGCTTGATCGCCTGGGCGAACAGGAAAAGGCGATGGAGTGCTTTCGTGCCGGTTTGGGTCTGACTTCAAGTGAGCCGCAGAAAGCGCTGCCGCCGATTGGGCATCGTCCTGCACTGGCCCAGCCGGAAGCACCGACACCATCACCCGATCTGGTGGAAGGTATCTAAAGCGAGAAAAAGATTCAGCGGATGGCTTAAGAGGTCGATTGGGCAGTGATCTGCCAGAGCACGTAATAGAGACCGAAAGTCGCCCAGCCCAGCGTGAAGATCAGGAGAAGGTAGGGTGACCAGGCGATGCTTGACTCGAGATAACCGGACAACTGGCTCACTATGGCCAGAGGCGCCGAAACCCACAACGCAGTGATAACCATAGACCGACTGTCCAGGACTTGAATCTGTTTTTTGGCGAAGGCCGAAGCGATCAGCACGAGAATGCAGAGTAGCGAGGCATGCAGGCTTAGTGCGGCTACCGAGAGCTTGAAAGAGACCGCCTGCCCGAGCGCCTGGTCCCAATTATTCAACAGATAGATATCAAGATAGGCAAAAGTGCTGGCCAGTATCTGGAAATTGGCAGCAATAAGAAAAGAGAGAGTGACGGCCTTGAATACCGCTTTCATGGTGTTCCTGTCTTAGGGTTGTCTGAGTAACTTTAGCAGTGATGTGAGATTGATGAACCGGTATGAAGGAATTCAAGCACTTCGCTCATCAGCCCATTGATGGTGCGGTATTGAGCATTGGAGGCGGAGAGAATATCCACTTCGGTCTGGATATAGGCAGCAGGTATCAGTTCATCACGGCAGTTTGAGACGATGGCCTGGGCCGATTCCGGGGTGGTCTCCAGGTGGAACTGAAATCCGATCACGGCACGGCCGATCTGGAATGCCTGGTGGCGACAGACAGCGCTCTCCGCAATGCAGGACGCGCCCTTGGGCAGATCGAAGGTCTCGCCGTGCCAGTGGAACACCTCGGTCGATCCGGGGAAGCGGAAAGTGTTGCTATCAGGCATAGCGAGACCTTGAACAGGAAACCAACCGATCTCCTTCTCGTGATTTCGGTAAACCCTCGCGCCAAGGGCGCATGCAATTAACTGTGCCCCAAGGCAGATACCGAGCATCGGTTTGCCTGTAGCGATAAATTCACGGATAAACCGCTTTTCAGCAACCAGCCAGGGATAGTCTCGCTCATCATTCACACTCATGGGGCCGCCCATGATGATGAGAAAGTCTACCTGGTTGGGGTTTGGTAGCTCAGGGGATTCGAAGAGGGGAGAAGATGAAATCTGGAAATCAGCATCTTTCAGCCAGGTCTCGATACTGCCCAGGCCTTCGAAGGGAACGTGTTGTAGATAGTGGGCGCGTCTCACGGTCAATACAGTCATTGTGTTGGGTCAATGTGCATCGTCGCATAGAGATGAGAGTTGATCATCAAATTCGTTTTAACAGGCCCTAAGTAGAGCGTGAATGAAATGAAGCGAAGTCCCAGTAGCCTTTGCCTGGCGAACCAGGCCCCGACCAACCCATGGTCTTGAGTTCCTTTGCGATGAAGTGGTTGATGAAACCGTGACCCACCAGGATGATATTGCCGTGCTCGTTGGCGAGTTGAGCCAATCTCTCGGCTGCCTGTCTTGCTCGTCGTCTGGCATTCCTGAACGACTCCCCATTGCGGGAAAAGCCAAATAGCCAGAGTATTCTCAACACAACGACCCAGATGCCGATGGGGAGTGTCATTCTGCCGCTGTTTAAGTGAGGTATGGGGGTTTCACGAAATAATGGATCTTTGTGGTGGATATGTTTTAAACCCAGGGCATGGGCCGATTCCACTGCACGTGGTAAATCACTGGAGATAACGAAGTCGTGTCCCTGTGCAAGTGTTTTGGTGTCTTCTGGCGGTTCGTCGATGATGCCCGATACCGCGTAGGCGTCGGCAATCTGGGGCAGCGCCTCTGCACGAACAAGACCGGATAATTGAAATGCAGGTTTGCCATGTCTGAGTAAAGTAATTTGCACGCCCTACAACGCCTCTCTCGATCCAGGGCCTGTTAACACTGATCCAATACACCCTGCTGGAGCAGAATGCTTCAACTGATGTGATACTGCATCACGCTTCTTCATGTTGATCCGGCGATGCCAGTTGGGCGATCCTGGTTTGGCAAACTTCGCCGGTGATGGTTTTTAATGCCACGATCTGTGTGTTGATGGCGTGAAGCTCAGATTCGCTGATGCGGTAGCTTTTGCTGTATCGGGCATCCACGTAAGCTCGGCGCAGCAGATCGAACAGACGTTTATCGTTTTCGTCCTGTTGCGGGAAGACCTCCTGGAAGCGAGGGTCGAAACCGGCCGCTTGGTGGATGAGCTTTTCCATGTCGTGCTCTTTGGGTCGGTAGCCGGTATGCACCAGGAGCAGGCAGGTAATGTAGCGCTCAGTGGCTTGGTGCAGCAGAAAGGCGGCAATCTTCCACTCCGACTCGCCCATGGCGTTACGCGCCATCTTCAGAAAACCGTCGGCACTGCCCATCCACTCTTCAAAGTAGTCCTTTGCATGACGCAGTCGTATCGCTGCCGGCAATGCTTTGGGCGGGCGGGCCAGCTTGTAGCGCTTGGAGTCGAAGAGCAGATATCCCTCCTTGAGGATATCCATGAAGAAGAAACGCCGTTCCGCCAGCATCTGGTTAACGTGGTGGATGGTGTGGGCGATGTAGCTTACCCGGCTGCCTCGGCCACCGGGTTCAAGCTGGTGTTTCAGATCGGTGTCGTAGGTGATGTTGCGTTCAGCCGATTTATCGGCGGTGACGATGAGAATGTCGAAATCAGACCGGTATTCGTAGGTGACGTGATCCTCTTCATACTCATCCTCAACCCAATCGCCTCTGGCGTGGGAGCCAAAGAGGATGATCATTTCCACACCGGGGCGTTGCCGGATGGCGGCAACGATCTCATCGAGATATTGCAGTTTTTGTGGGGGGAGATGCTTGGGGCGGGTTTTCATTTTGTACCAGGCAGAGGGACCCCTTGTGTCCTTGTAGCTATATTCCATCAATGCCGGCTCTCCCTTTCCGCGCATAGCCGGCAGTTCTTGTTGTAGGGCGTGGCCACTGCCATGCGCTCTAGCCGACCGGCAAGGTCCTGTAGTACCAGGCTGAAATTAAGGCGCTCAGATTCCTGAAGGCCGGTCCGTTTCAGCATTAAAGCGGCGAGTAAGCGTATGTGGTCCGCCATGAGACCGAGCTCGTCCGCCAACGGGCGTTGCAATTCCATGTTGTTTCTCCTGACAGTCATTCCCTGTGCCTGCGCACCACCCCATGTGGCTTAATGCAGGAACTTCGTCTATCAGGTGCGGCAGGTTTATTCCCCGTCATTGACGGGTGTTCTATTACACCCTTGTCCGAATCTTAATACCGGACGCAGCGGCCGCCTGAATGGAACATCCTAATGGATGTTGCCCGGGGTTGTAAAAGATTTAAACAAATGCCGGTGGAGCGCCGGTAGGGATCTTTCAGGCTTGGGAGGCTTTTTTCTGCTTGGTGGTGGCAGCGCCGTATTCAAACGAGTCAGAGTAGAGGTCTTCGCCACTCAGACCATGAGCAAGAAAGGCTGACTTGCCTGCATCGATCATTGGCGGCGGCCCGCTCATGTAGACCTCATGGCCACTCAGGTCGGGGTGTTGTTCAACTACAGCCTCGTGGACCCAGCCGCTCTCCCCCTGCCAGTCGCTGTCCGGTTCGGAAAGTACCGGCGTATAGGTGAAATTGGGATGTTCGGTTGACCAGGCCTCCGGCAAGGCAGGCAGATAGAGGTCCTCACGGGAACGTACACCCCAGAAGAGGTGCATCGGCCGCTTGATACCGATCTCGAAGGCGTGTTCGATGATACCTTTCAGTGGAGCGAAGCCGGTGCCACCGCCCATTAAAATAATCGGTCGCTCGGACTCCTCACGCAGGAAGTAGCTGCCGAGCGGTGCTTCGATTCTTAATATTGTCTTCTCCTCCATGCCGTTGAAGAGCACATCGGTAAATGTCCCCCCGGAGACATGGCGGATATGCAGCTCGATAAATTCGTCATCATGGGGCGCATTGGCGATGGAGAAGGCCCGCTTGCTGCCGTCCGGCAGGATGAAGTTCAGGTACTGGCCGGCGAGAAACTGCAGGCGTTCTCCCTCGGGCAACTTGAGATAGAGGCGGATGACATCATCGTTGAGCCGCTCTATGCGGTCCACCTTGGATGGCAGAATGCGGGGTTTGAGATCCTGCGCCTGCTCAATCTCATGTACATGGATGGTCAGGTCGCTGCGGGGAATTGCCTGACAGGTGAGACAGAGTCCCTCGTCCTGCCCCTCGAGCGCCGGCGGCTCACCCTCGGGATAGTGAATATCACCCTCGATCAGGACGGAACGGCAGTCCCCGCAAAAGCCGTTTCGACAGCCATAAGGGAGGTTGATCCCCTGTCGAATGGCGGCTTCAAGGAGGTTCTCCTCCGTCTCGACCGTGAATTCATGACCACTGGGTTCAACCTGCACTTTAAAACTCATAGGGTACCTTGCTGCTAGAGTCTGGTTACAATTCTGGCTGTGTGTGAGGATTCCCCAAACCGCGCGCCATATAAACTGGCTCAGAATTCTCTCCTATTTTACTCAGGAATTAAACCGGGAGTCCCTTGGGTTATGATTCAAGTGAATTTTCTGGTGGGATATGTTTTAGGAATTGTGGCCCTGGTATCGGGTAAAACAGACCCCTTGAGGTGGGTAGAATGAGAACCAAAGTGACTATCGTCGGGTGCGGAGATATCGGTGGCAGGGTGGCTGAGGCCTGTTTGGCAAAAGGTGATCTTTGCACAGGTTGGGTGCGCAGTGACGACAGAGTCATGGCACTGCGGGAACAGCGTATCCCGACCCTGAAAGTCGATCTCGACCCACGCATGTTGGGTTTGCCGTCGGTGGAAGATCACGACCTCTTCTACTTTGTTCCCCCACCGGCAAAAGGAAAGGAGGACAGCCGGGTGGCTCATTTGATTGACCAGTTATCTGAGGTTGGTCAGCCTCGTAAAGTGGTCTATCTGAGCACGTCCGGTGTCTATGGCGATAGTGGTGGTGAATGGGTGGACGAGACACGCGCACCTGCACCTTCGGTGGATCGGGCATTTCGTCGGCTCGATGCGGAGAACCGATGGCGTGAATGGAGCCGAAAGACCGGCGGTGAGCTGGTGATCCTGCGTGTGGCCGGTATCTACGGGCCGGGCAAATTACCACTGGAAAGGCTGCGACAAGGCAGGCCGATGGTGGCCGAGGTGGACTCTCCCATCACCAATCACATCCACACCCACGACCTGGTGGAGATCTGTCTGGCAGCGATGGAGCGGGGTGTTTCAGGGGAGGTCTACAACGTTTGTGATGGTCATCCCGGTACCATGACCGGTTATTTCAATGCGGTGGCCGATTTTTTCGATCTGCCCAGGCCGCCGGTGATCAGTCTGGCGGAGGCGGAGCAAACCCTGACACCGGGCATGCTCTCCTATCTGGGAGAGTCGCGGCGTTTGAGTAATCGTAAACTGGTTGAAGAGTTGGGGGTGATCCTGAAGTACCCCACATTGGAAACCGGCTTACCGGCTTGTCTCTAAAGGAAGAGATTGGCGCTGTAGGTTGGGCCGACGCAGGAGGCCCAACACAATTAACCAGGCATTCGCGGCGTGGATGAGTGTTGTAAAAAGGATTGTTGGGCCTCCAGCGTCGGCCCAACCTACAGACTATGGCTCGAAATTAGCGTGTGGCTTTGCCGCACCATCTACTAACAGGTCAGATCTTCAACCACTCCAACAACGGATCCCACAGGATCACATCTTTGTAAACCTGGGACGGCGCCAATTCAAAGATGGCCAACCCCTTCTCGGCAGAGCGGATGTAGTTCTGGCTCTCACGCAGGTGGGTGATGAAGGGAATCTTGAGATGCCCCAGGTACGCTTCCAGATCATGGTAGACCCGTGTCTGTTCTTTAACCCGATTGGCGACGATACCGATACGGGTCTGATGTTTCGAGACCCGGCCGCTGGCCAACAACTCGCTGAGATAACGGTTACAGGCACGCATATCGATCGGTGAGGGAAGTACCGGCAGGATCAGTGTGTCGACCCGCAGCAGCATTTTATTAATCGCCTTGCCGTGAATACCGGCAGGTGCGTCCATGATCAGCAGATCGGTCCCCCTGGCGGGTCTGACCGGTCCTGATACCGCATCGATAGCCTCAATGTCGGGTATGCCTTCGTACGCTTTTCTGGCTTCCAGCCAGTCGAGCGTCGACATTTGCGGATCGAAGTCCGCCAGCGCCACCTTCATCCCCTCGTCGGCGTACCAGGTTGCCAGATTGGTGGCCAGGGTCGTCTTGCCGCAGCCGCCTTTGGCGTTCATCAACATGATCGTGCGCATAACTCTATCCCTTTTAACTCCGCATTATTTTTCAACTAGTTTAGTCGATCCCCAGCTGATCCCAAATCTCATCGACCCTTTGTTTGATCTCAGTACTCATGGAGATGGGTCGGCCCCATTCACGTTGGGTCTCCCCCGGCCACTTGTTGGTGGCGTCGAAGCCTATCTTCGAGCCAAGGCCCGAAACCGGTGAGGCGAAATCGAGATAGTCGATAGGTGTCTGTTCGATGATGGTGGTGTCCCTCGCCGGATCCATGCGGGTGGTCATGGCCCAGATCACATCCTGCCACTCCCGCGTGTTAACGTCATCGTCCACCACGATAACGAACTTGGTGTACATGAACTGGCGCAGGAAGGACCAGACCCCCATCATTACCCGCTTGGCGTGACCGGGGTACTGCTTCTTCATGCTTACCACGGCGAGTCGATAGGAGCACCCCTCCGGCGGCAGATAGAAATCGACGATCTCGGGAAACTGTTTCTGCAGGATCGGTACAAAGACCTCATTCAGTGCCACGCCGAGAATCGCCGGCTCGTCCGGCGGTCGGCCTGTATAGGTGCTGTGATAGATCGGGTCCTCGCGATGGGTGATGCGGTCGATGGTGAAGACGGGGAAATTCTCCACCTCGTTATAGTAGCCAGTATGATCACCGTAAGGCCCTTCGGGAGCCATATCGTCTGGATGGATGTGCCCTTCAAGGACGAACTCAGCAGAGGCAGGCACCTGCAGTTCGGAGCCGATGCATTTCACAACCTCGGTACGGCTGCCTCGCAACAATCCTGCAAAAGCGTACTCGGACAAATTATCGGGAACCGGGGTGACCGCCCCCAGGATAGTGGCGGGATCTGCACCCAGGGCCACGGCTATGGGAAAGGGCTCTCCCGGGTGAGCCGCCTGCCAGTCGCGAAAATCGAGTGCACCACCCCGATGGGCGAGCCAGCGCATGATGACCCGGTTGGGACCGAGGCGCTGCATACGGTAGATACCCAGATTTTGCCGGGATTTACTCGGGCCTTTAGTAATGACAAGACCCCAGGTGATCAACGGCGCGGCGTCTTCCGGCCAGCAGGTCTGTATCGGCAGCTGGGTCAGGTCGACATCGTCTCCCTCCTGGACCATGGCCTGACAAGGGGCATTGCGCAGTTCCTTGGGCGCCATGTCGAGCACCTTGCGGAACACCGGCAGTTTTTCCCAGGCATCCTTCATCCCCTTGGGGGGATCGGGTTCCTTGAGAAAGGCGAGTAGCCGTCCCACTTCGCGCAAGGCCTCTACATCCTCTTCCCCCATGCCCATGGCAACACGTTGTGCGGTACCAAAGAGATTGCCCAGCAGGGGATAGCGGGAGCCTTTGACCTTCTCGAACAGCAGTGCGGGGCCACCCCGGCGCAGTGTCCGGTCGCAGATCTCGGTGATCTCGAGATTGGGGTCGACCTCGGTGTGGATACGCTTGAGTTCGCCACGAGCCTCGAGCTGTTGGAGAAAGTCGCGGAGATCTTTGTACTTCATGGCGATGGCTATTTTTGATGATTTGATCCCGACATTACCAGAGGGGGGGACAGGGTCAAGCGATGGGCATCGATCACATTTCTCTAGACGATTGAGATATTTGGTTGAAATATCCGAGTAAAAGACTAATATAAGGAAAATCTAATATACTAATCGGAGCCGATCCATGATGCGCTTTTTGGGACAACTGCTTTTCAGCCTCGCTCTGCTGTCGGGTTTTATATCGACAGCGGCGGCGGAACTCGAAACGGCAACGGCAAACAAGCGGGAGACCGCGAGAGAGTTCTGGCTCGACGGGGATGTGGAGGCGATCAACCGGACCACGCTTTCCGCCCAGACCCAGGGCCAGGTGGAAGAGATACTCTTCGATGTGGACGATTTCGTCGAAGCGGGCAAGGTTGTCATCCGTCTGAAAGATACCGAGCAACAGGCGGGCCTGAACCAGGCCAAGGCCGATCGCAAGGAGGCCGCTGCACGACTCAAAGAGGCGCAGGACGACTTCAAGCGCACCAAGGATCTCTTCTCCCGCAAGCTCACCTCCCAAGCCCAACTGGACAAATCCACTGCAGGACTGAAATCGGCCCGAGCCCGTAAGGATGCCGCCGATGCCCGTCTGGCGCAGGTAACCGAGCAGCTCGAATACACCCGGGTGAAAGCCCCCTACAGTGGTATCGTGACCCAGCGCCATGTGGAAGTGGGCGAGGTTGCCTCACCCGGACAAAAGCTCATGAGCGGAATCTCCCTGGACCAGCTTCGGGTCACCGTGGATATGCCGCAAAGCCTGATCCCCGTGATCCGTGAGCAGGGAAAGGCCCGTGTACTACTGCCCTCGGGTGAGACGATCGAGGGGGTCGGGCTCACTATCTTCCCCTTTGCCGACCAGAGCAGTAATACCTTCAAGGTGCGGGTTGACCTGCCGGATGGCGTGAAGGATCTCTTCCCCGGTATGTTCGTCAAGACTGCTTTCGTTACCGGCGTAAAACAGGAGCTGGTAGTGCCCCGCGAGGCGGTGGTCTATCGCTCGGAGGTGACCGCCGTCTATGTGGTCAAGAAAGACGGAAAAGTCAGCTTCCGCCATATCCGAGCCGGGCAGCCGGTGGGCGGGGAGATGCTTTCGGTGATTGCAGGTCTCTCCCCCGGTGAGTCGGTGGCGACAGACCCTGTGGCGGCGGCCGCCTTGCTAAAGCAGCAGCTGGCGGAGGGCCACCATGAGTAAATTGGGCATCTCGGGTGGGATTGCCAAGCAATTCCTGATCACAGAGATCACCCCGCTGCTGGCTTTGGTGGGTCTCCTGCTTGGGGTGTTCGCTGTCATGGTGACACCCAGGGAGGAGGAGCCGCAGATCAACGTCACCTTCGCTAATGTCTTCATCCCGTTCCCGGGTGCGACGGCAGAGGAGATTGAGAATCTGGTCGCCACCCCGGCTGAGCAGGTGCTGTCGGAGATCGACGGCATCAAACATGTCTACTCTGTCTCCCGCCCCGGCATGGCGGTGCTGACCGTACAGTATGTGGTGGGTGAAGATCGTGAGGACGCCATCGTGCGTCTGTTCGCCAAGGTCTATGCGAATCAGGACTGGCTGCCCCAGGGTCTCGGTGTGGGACAACCAATCATCAAGCCAAAGGGCATCGACGATGTGCCTATCGTCACGGCGACCCTCTGGTCGGAGGATCCGGCAGTGGGCGCCTTCGAGCTGGGACAGGTGGCTCATGCCATCGAATCCGAGCTGAAACGGGTGCCGGGCACCCGGGATATCTACACCATCGGTAATCCCGACCGGGTGGTTCACGTGCTGCTCGACCCCCAGGCGCTGGCAGGTCACGGGATTGATCTGAGCGATCTCAGAACCGCCCTGCAGGCAGGCAACCATATCCGTGACAATATCACCGTCACTGCAGACAACCGGGAACTGCTGGTGCAGGCAGGCACCTTCCTCACCTCTCCCGAGGAGATCGAGGCGCTGGTGATCGGTGTGCGTGAGGGTAAGGCTGTCTATCTGCGGGATGTAGCCGAAGTGACGCACAAGGCCGATCTGCCGCAGCAGTATGTCTGGATGGGTGTGGGTCCCCAGGGCGACATTAAAGATCTTCCCCGGGGCGGAAAGTTTCCGGCGGTGACTATCGCTGTGGCCAAAAAGGCGGGCACCAATGCGGTGGATATCTCCAAGGCGGTGATCGACCGCTTCCGCCAGCTTGAAGGTGTCTTCATCCCTGAGGGGGTGCAGGCCACCATCACCCGTAATTACGGCCAGACGGCTGAGGCCAAGGCCAACAAGCTGATCACCAAGCTCGCTTTCGCCACCCTCTCGGTGGTGGTGTTGGTCCTGCTGACCATCGGTTGGCGTGAAGCTTTTATCGTGGGTGCCGCAGTGGTGGTGACCCTGGCCATCACCCTGTTTGCCTCCTGGGCCTGGGGCTTTACCCTCAACCGGGTCTCCCTGTTTGCCCTGATCTTCTCCATCGGCATCCTGGTGGACGATGCCATCGTGGTTGTGGAGAACATCCACCGGCATCTGCAGTTGGGCGCCACTAACCTGCGTGAAGCCATTCCGAAAGCAGTGGACGAAGTGGGTGGCCCGACCATCCTGGCCACCTTTACCGTCATCGCGGCCCTGCTGCCGATGGCCTTTGTTACCGGCCTGATGGGGCCCTATATGAGCCCGATCCCGATCAATGCCAGTACCGGCATGATGATCTCCCTGGTGGTGGCCTTTGTCTTCACCCCATGGTTGACCAACCGGATACTCGCCAGTCAGGCAGAGCATATTGCGTCTCATGCCCTTGATGAACAGGCGGAGACGAAGCTGAGCCGATTCTTCACCCGGGTGATGACACCTTTCCTGGTGGGCAGTCGCGGTAATCGGATGCGCTGGATATTGCTGGGATCGATCATGCTGCTGATTGCCGCTTCGATCTCCCTGGTAGCAACCAAATCAGTGGTGCTGAAGATGTTGCCGTTCGACAACAAGTCGGAGTTTCAGGTGGTGCTCGACATGCCGGAAGGCACCAGCCTGGAACAGACCACGCGGGTGCTGGACGAGCTGGGGGACTACCTGGGCCGGGTCGATGAGGTGACCGATTACCAGGTGTATGCCGGTACCGCTTCACCCATCGGTTTCAACGGGCTGGTGCGCCAGTACTATCTGCGTGAAGGCGCCCACCTGGGCGATATCCAGGTCAATCTGGTGGACAAACACCATCGGGATCGCAAGAGTCACGAGGTCGCTCTTGCGGTACGGGAACCGTTGCAGGTCATCGCCAAAGAGTACAACGGTAATGTGAAAGTGGTGGAGGTGCCGCCGGGTCCGCCAGTGATGTCGCCCCTGGTTGCAGAGGTCTATGGTCTCGACTACGAGGGCCAGACGGAAGCCGCGTGGGAGATCCGCAGTGTGTTTGAGAACACCCCCGACATCATCGATGTAGACGACAGCGTGGAGTACCCCTCGGCCAAGTTCGTGGTCTGGGTGGACCGGGCCAAGGCGTCACGGCTCGGCGTGGCACAAAGCGCGGTGGCCGAGGCACTTTCTACCGTACTGGGTGGAGAGGATGCCAGCTTCCTGCACGGAGAGAATCTGAAGTACGCGGTGCCGATTCGAATCGAATATTCAGAGGCCGACAAGGCCGATCTGGATCAGGTCCTCTCCCTGCGGGTGCGCTCACAGACAGGGGAACTGGTACCCTTGTCGGAGATCGTGCAGGTGATCCCGCGTGTACGGGAGTACTCCATTCACCACAAGGATCTGCTGCCGGTGGTCTATGTCACTGGTGACATGGCAGGGGAGACCGACAGTCCGCTATACGGCCTGTTCGATATCTCCGGCCAGCTCTCCGAAGGGAGTATCGAGCAGTGGTTTCTGCAGCAGCCTGAGAACCCCTATGCCTACAGCCTGAAGTGGGACGGCGAGTGGCAGATCACCTACGAAACCTTCCGCGATATGGGTATCGCCTATTCAGTGGGGTTGTTGATGATCTACCTGTTGGTGGTGGCCCAGTTCCGCTCCTACTTGGTGCCGCTGGTGATCATGGCGCCCATTCCCCTGACCCTGATCGGTATCCTTCCCGGTCATGCCCTGCTGCACTGGTTGACGGGATCAACCCAGTTCACCGCCACTTCCATGATCGGCATGATTGCCCTGGCCGGTATCATCGTGCGTAACTCGATCCTGCTTGTAGACTTCGTCAATCAGCAGGTACGTGAAGGTATGGCGTTGGAGAAGGCGGTGATCAATTCTGCCGCAGTGCGTGCCAAGCCGATCGCCCTCACAGCGGTAGCGGCCATGGCGGGTGGCTTCTTCATTCTCGATGATCCCATCTTCAGCGGCCTGGCGGTTTCATTAATCTTTGGTTTGTTCGTTTCGACAGTGTTGACGTTGGTGGTCATTCCAGTGGTCTACTATGCCGCGATGCGCAACCGGATCGAGTTCATTCGTGCGAGTGAGTGAGACATCTGCCTGATATCCGGCCCATCATTTCAGATGGGCCGGGCCGAATCGACATGCTCATAGATAACGATGGCAAACTGCCTCTCTTAAATCAGTGCGAGTGCTCGGCAGGCCATTCATCTCTTTTCTAGGTCTGTGAAATGGATGGGTTAGGGACTTTGCCCCTTTAAATTTCGCCAAGTCCTTGGTTATGTTTTCTATCGGTTCCTCAGATAAAGTCATCTATTTACGCAAGCATATTGGGGTTCTTTCCGTCAGAGGTGTTTGGTGAATCGGTAGAGCCTGAATCCGGGAATAACCCAATGCTTAGGCCAGCTCGACTCAACGTGCATGCCGTGTTTTTTATAGAATTTTTGCGCACTAACGTTACCGGCGGAAACATCTAACGACAGGTGGTCTGATCCACTGATGACCGCCTGATTCTCAATGAAATCGAAAAGGATGGAACCGATGCCTTCACCGCGAAGTGTGTTATCGACTGCAATGGCCTGAATGTAAAAATCTTTATCCTTGATCGTGTCGAGAACTTGAAGGAGCCTGGCAAACACCGTCGTTACGACCGCCATGCGCAGATACTGCCCGCCTGCAGCTTGCTTCAAAGGAGCGTCTGATGAGAGGCGGTGTTGTGCTGCCGAATAACCCGATACCATGCCAACAATGATCTTGTCGCGCTCGGCAAAGGTGACGTACTGGTAGGAGAGATCGTGGTCGGGTCGACTGTACGCCCTGGCGATGATTTCTGCAGCGTTCCGTCCGAGCATAAGTCGGAAAAATCCCTCGGCGGCAATGTCGAGATAGCGGGCGAACGCCAAGCCCTCTTCGAAGATGGGTGCGGCGGGACGGAGTTGTAGTGAAGATTGATTCATAGGCCTAGCGATAGATTGACTTGGCATTCCATTATTAGATTCTTAAAAAAGTTGAGAAGTTTACCTCATTGGGCTGAGTTTAGATTTAGTGCGAATCAATAATTCCCCGCTATTCCTCAAAAGTCGTGTATGCGGCATATCCGAACAGACTAGGATCAGCGTTTGTAGGACAGTGCGATAGCGTTCTGTCTCCCCTTATGTCTTTAACGCAGTACTTGGAATTCAGAATTATTCAGACATCTGCGGACAGGTTTCCATCAGCACAACTTCTCCCTTTACGCGAATGCCAGGGTGTTCAACAATCGGAGCTTTGCGGGTGACTTTAAACCCCAGTGATTCATAGTATGAAATTAATCCCTTTTTATCATAGACTGCAATTAAGCTAACATTTCTAAATCCCTGTCGCTTACCTTCTTCTATTGATAGCGTTATTAACTGTTCACCAATACCCTGCTTACGAAATTCAGGCAATACGGCAACACCACATATGTACCAGCTGTTTAGCGCTTCCAGATATTTATACGGGGCATAGATATCGTTGGCCTCATATGGTGGTGGCTTGCCGTCTTCGCTGAAATTGTCTTTAGTAATTGGAAATGACAGGATCATGCCAATCGGACGGTCGGTTTCTGCAATTAAACAATTGCGATAACTATATTCACCTTCATCACGTTCATACCATTCACTGCCCACATCTAATGCTGTTTGGCCTGCCTGTTCATTACATGTCTCCTGCCATTCTAAAGTTGCTATTCCATCTGATGCGATATCGATCATGCTGGCAATAAAGCGACTGTCATCAGTAGTCGCTGGGCGATATATGATTTTCATGAATATCACTTAATGAATTAATAAAATTTAGATTGTGGCACAGAAAAAAGGGTCTGACCCATTTTTGCGCTCAATCACCCTTTAGCAATGGCAAGTCTCTATACAAATGGGTTTTCGTTTGCTTCCCATCCTGCTAGATACTTTTCAACCAGATGAAAATCCTCACCGGGATGTTGGGTGAAAGTAATATATTGATTCTTGGTGTCAACATTGAAGTGTGTATTAACGATATCCATATATTTGAGCGCCAAATCCCTTCGTTGTTCTATGGTGCGGCCATCACGTATATCTAAGTTCATTAAGCAGATGTTCTCTTCCGGTTCGGCCCGTCCTATTGTCAGGTTGTATTTGTCATATTCTCTTATTGAGATTGCAATATGGCCGGTATCGGTATCCATGACTTGTGAATAGCAGTCTCGAATATCATTCACAAATCGATCTTTAATCTTGGTTTCAATCTTTTGGTTGATTTCAAATTGCAGGTGAGGCATGGGCTCTCCTTATTGCATCTAACTTGGTGTTCTGAAGCTACATTGAGTGATTAAGTAAAGTGCCCTTGGTTTGTCTGACGACTGAAATGCTTTGTTAGTTTGGGAAAGAAAAAGGGGTCTGAGATTTAAAATACGATAGCTCATCATTTGTCATCGACCGCTTTTTACTTCTGATGTCACACATTTATTCTAAGTTCGCATCTGTCTCGCCAAGCATTCGCAGCCACACCCACCGCAAAGCCTCGGCATCGGGGTATTCGGCGGGGGCGCGTTCGGGTGGGATCAACGGGCCTATGACTCCATCCTGTCGGTGACCGACAACGAAGGAGAACGCGTAGCGCGGTTCGAAGCCCATGCGCAAATCGGTGATCTCCAATCGACCATCGATCTCACGCACGCGATAGAAGCCCCGGGTGAACCAGCGCAGCCGCGTCACTGCGGGCGCATCATCGACCGACGAGAGCAGGCTTTCGTTGCTTGGATACTGTACGAACCGGATCTCGGGTAACGGGTCGAGCAGCGAATAGTAACCTTCCCGGTAGCCATGCGGCACCATCGCGACCACGCGCCAGAGCAACAGATTGAATGGTGTCGGCGTCGTTATCAGCCGATCGTACGTAACGCCCTGGCGGGTCAGTTCACTCTCAGCGATGTCACGAACCTGCGCCTGGATGAAGATGGCACCTGCGAGATAGGCAGTACTCAGGCCCAGGCCAACCCTGTTCGCGCGTCGTCCGAAAATCAACTTGCGCCTGGCGAACGCAGCCCAAAGCACCCCGATGAGCAGTGGCAGCGTATACAGGGGGTCGATAATAAAGATGCTGCCGAGCCCGACCGGCGGCCCCGCGCTCGGCCAGAAGAGCTGTGTACCGTAGATGGTGGTCGCATCGAGCAAGGCGTGTGTTGCAAGCGCGAGCCACACGAGCAGGGTCCAGCGAGTGATTGACGCACCTTCTCTCGCATGCAGGCGTGCGAGTCCCGCACCCAGAACCGGCGCAACGATGGTGTGCGTGACCAGGGAGTGGCTGAAGCCACGGTGGTTGGTGATGGCCGCCACCTCGTCCGCATGGGGTATGAGCACGTCAAGATCGGGCATCCCACCGAATACTGCCCCCCAGAAGAGCGCCTTGCGGCCGACACGTGCACCTAGCGTCGCGTGACCGACGGCCGCACCGAGCAATATCTGAGTGAACGGATCCATACGCAATGACTCCATGAAGAAGAATACGAACGGGTAGGCACCGGATTGTGTCTGAGAACCGGAGACTCCGCAATCGAAGAGATCCCTTCTATTCAGTCGCCCTACGCTGTTACCTAGAACCGGCCCATCAGTATTGATGGGCCGGGTTGATCGTGAACAAGCTCGCTTTATCAATGCAGACTTGATTGAATTGTAATTGTCAGTTCTAAAGTGTGTAGGTTTATTCGTTGTTAGGTTTGTGAATCTAACGTTGTACCAATACCACCCGCCGGTTCTTTGAGCGACCGCTATCCTGGCTATTGCTGGCAACGGGTGCCAGTGGTCCCACGCCTTTGCCTTCCAGTCGTTCCGCAGAAACGGCATGCTGCTTAACCAAAGTCTCAACGACTGATTTGGCACGTCCTTCTGAAAGGCTGATATTGTGGCCCAGGCTGCCTTGCATATCCGTATGTCCTACCACATAGAGCTTTAGGCCTGGTCGTTTGTTGAGCAGTTTGACCACTTGATCGATTGCGGGTTTGGACTCCGCTTTGAGATCTGTCTTATTGGTATCGAAATAGATACCCTCAACCACGACATAGCCTTGTCTGTCGAGATCCTCGGTGAGTGCGGAGACATTGAGCGCGACCTGGCCAGTCTCCATCTGCTTCATTTCAATCACATGCACGTCGGTGCTTTGATTGCCCACGGCCAGGACGATATAAGCAACCTGTCCTTCTTGTTGAAGTCTGGCAAACATATAACGCCCATCCTTATTGCCGATGGCGTGAATGCCGAATTGCTGTCTCAGGTGAGCGCCGACATAACCGTCCACACACGTCTTCTTTTTCTGATTGCATTCATAGAGGAGGGTGACGCCGTCCTTTTCAAGTGCGCTTTGGTAGTTTCTGTAGAGCTCGAGAATCGATCGCTCAGGCGGATTTTTATAGAGTATTTTGGTGATTTTTCCTTCCAGCTCCTGGGTGTTGTATTGCTTGTTTGTCTTATCCCAGCCTTTGAATACAGAATACTCGTCGAATTGGGTGACTTTTTTGCTATAGATTTTCGACCCTGTGTAGGGCGTTACCAATGGATGATCGGTTTTTATCTTCTTGGCTGCGAAAGTGGATTGGGAGAAAAACAGGAACAGAGAGAGTAAAGTGAGTATGAGCTTTATTGTTTTCATGCATGAATCCTCCTGAGTGATATTCCCCTAAGTTTTTTGTAATCTAAATATGCTCAGGGAGCCAGATTTGTCTGGTTCAATGAGTATAGATAAAAAAACAGATGAGAATAAAGCATACGGCTGTGCTACAAGAAGGAGGTTGATCCTGTCCCCTATTACTTCAAAGTAGCCAGGGAGCGGCCATGCCATCTATTTGAATGTTGATACGGGTGCGTTTAGCTACTACAATTCGCCCGTCATGAATATCTAATCTACATCAGCAGGACTGCACCATGTTTTTCCTATTCCTACCGGGAGAGGATGAACGGTGGTGTCACATCGATCCTGCGAAATTCCAAGACCTAATATTTTATTTGCAAGCCTAAGGGCTTCAAGGGATTTCTATTATGTATGATTTGATTCATGATATTTCAGTTCGTCCTGAACCTTTTTCCCGTTATACAGCGAAGGAGTTATGGACTAGGCCATTCCTTTCTCGTCAGATGCTTGAGTTCCATTTGAATCAGGAAACTGATCTTGCATCGCGTCGTATTGAGGTAATTGATAACGCTGTACGCTGGATTGACGGTCAACTTGTAATAATAGGGGACAGACCACGGTTTGGAAAGTAATAGGGGACAGACCACGGTTTTGATGTAAGATGGACTTCCCCTAAGGCCTTCTCATGGAAGAGAACCCTATGCCAAGACGACCGCGCCTAATATATCCTGGTGTGCCGCTCCACCTCATCCAGCGAGGTAACAATCGACAAGCCTGTTTTTTCTCTGATGACGATTACCATTGTTATTTAGACTGGTTGCGTAAGTACGCGGAAGAGAGCAGTTGTTCAATACATGCATATGTGTTGATGACCAACCACGTTCACCTTCTCATGACGCCTGGTACCGCTAAGGCTGCGGGCGTATTGATGAAGCGACTCGGCCAGCACTATGTTCAGTACATCAACCGCACCTACCGCAGAAGCGGTACACTTTGGGAGGGCCGCTTCCGTTCCTGTCTGACTCAGGAAGAAGATTATGTCTTGTCTTGCTATCGTTATATTGAGCTTAACCCGGTCCGAGCCGGTATGGTGAATCACCCAGCCGATTACCCATGGTCGAGTTACCGCTCCAATGCGCAGGGTGAGAAAAGCGGTGTACTGGCGGCGCACCCGCTTTACACTTCTCTCTCTATGGATGAAACAGATAGACACTCAGCCTACCGAGAGTTGTTTCGTTACGAGCTGGATCCTGGGATGATTGATGAGATTCGGATGGCAACCAACGGTAACTATGTTTTGGGGAGTCCGCGGTTTCAGGCGCAGATTGCTAGGGCTTTAGGTCGGAGGGTTGTTCCTGGGAAGTCAGGAAGACCACGCAGGCGGGATGAGCCTGAGTCGGGCAACCTGTTTGGTGACGGTGGGTAGGTGTGCAAAACCGTGGTCTGTCCCCTATTATTCTCTGAATAATATGATGCGGCAATCCCGGACAGGTTACTCTTGGCATCCTTGCCATAGCTCACCTTATAATTGTAAAGCAGGAACAGTAGGGTATCACATCCCTATTTCAACAACTCTGACCCCTTGGTCTCCAACAAACTCTCATCTTCATATGCTCTTACGGGTCATTTTTATCTGCCCTTCCACTTGTAAACTTTATACCCAGCAATTGCGCTAGACCATACAACAGCTCTGAAAGAACACCTGAAAATACAAACATACAACCCGCTAAATATGCGCGCCCACTAGCTTCTAAGCTCTTAAGAGTGATTAACTCCAGTACAGTCCCATCATCTATCACCAACAACACGAGACCAACGACCACCAAAAATAAACCAAATTTTATTAGGTCAAATCCTATTCTTTTTCTAAGAAATAGCGCCATAAGCGAGATGAAAATGCCTGGAAACACTATCAATGCGATACTTACAAGCTGTTGATTGGTAAGATCTAACATAAATCTCTATATATCCTGATCACAGGTATCTTTATTACATACTTTCTTGCAGTCTTCCATACAAACGCCTAGATTGTATGCGCCATATACCTTATTCACTTTTGTTCCAATATTTTTAACTGCTCCACCAAACGTCCCACCGATGCTTGATTCAGTTACACCTAGTCCACTATTTATTGCGAAACCTGGTATTGTGTCTGTATTTGGGGACAGACCCCATTTATTCTCTTTTTCCGTACTAGTTTGTATCAAAACGTGGTCTGTCCACTAATGTTCTGTTAGGCATTTACAATAACCCTGGCCACGAGCTAAGGACCCAGTAGATTCCTGAGCCGAGACCTGTCGTACCGGCGGATATTCGAGCGAACTTATTTGGTGCATGGATAACATCACCAGTTTTTGGGGGGTAAAAATAATCAAAAAATAAAGAAAATAGAGCAAAAATAGCTAGAAGCCCTGCGCCTACACCAAACCAATTTTGGTCATTTGCAACATAGGCTAGGATCGCTGATCCAATTACAACAAATAATGCAAGTATGTCTACTAGAGCATTGCTTTTATATATCTTATCCGGATCTGTCATTGTATGTATCCAGTAACGAAGTCTAACGTTATGTTAGAGACACAGGGTGCAGAGTAAGTTTACTCTGCCCCCATTCAATTTGGTGTCGTCAATACTTACCTGCACGGTATTCCTCAATGTCTTTTTTAATTGCTTCCGCGGATGGGTTTAACCAACCGAAACATTGATATATCCACTCAGTCCAATCTTGAGTGACAGACGCAGGAGAGGAGATTAGTTCTTCTATATTAATTACTTTCCTTCTCCTGATTGTTGATTCTGCGACTGAGTAATATTCATGCCAAGCTCGGTTCCAGTCCGTTGTGAGAACAAAGCCTTTTACGCCATCTAATGAAACATCAACAACAAAGTCACCCTCATATACACCCGCCACCGTTAGCCTCGTTGCAAACTCAACAATTTCCGACATGGTGTAAAGAATATTGACTGTCGACATGAAGCCTGGGACTGAGTCCAAATCCAAATCGCGATAATGGCTCAGGTGCCCTTTCGTATCTGTCAGTAGTTTCTGGTGCCAGTCTTTGTCTACCGCTTCATTTACACTGAAAAGATGAATAAATTGGGCGCTTTGATAGAAGCGCCAATACTCCGTGTGCCTACCACCGCCGCCTGACCAGTTTCCAATCCAGTTAGAACCCGCCCCAGATTGGCCAGGCTGGTGGCTTATGTGAGGATAATACCAGCCTCGCATTCTGACTTGGTGGCGTTCAATAATTGCCTGACACTCACCTAGTGACGCAATTCGTTCTGGCTCATAGCTGGTTGGCCGAAAATTCACTCTCCAATGTGGAATGCCTTCAAAAGGTACAGGGAGCTCAATTGAGCCATTCATAATCCTTGCAACTCCTGATCGAAGGCTTCATCAGGCGTATCATTATGTACCCCAGACAGACCAATGCGACTCGCCGCTTCAATGATGTTTCTTGCACGTTTTTCTGCTGCAAGCTCTATCAAATCTCTGATTTCATTTGAATCTTCCACCTTCTTTGTTTGTGGCTTTCCTGGTGGCCTAATAAGAACGTCGCTCTTGGAAAAAGCTTTTGATTCGTTTGATGAATTTCGTCTACAAATGCATGGAAGATGTGAAAACTCTGAAACTTGAATCGCCAAGTAAGATTTCTCATCTCTATACCTAACGACAACGACATCTAGTTCTAATGGAATAGAGGCGTACTTAGCCACAAAATCTGATATAACATCAAAATCATAGGAGCCAATATGGTCATCGGCTATACCAGTCAATTCCCATGATTCCCCCCGTTCAGAAACACCTACGATAATAATTCCACCATCTCGAAGGTTTGCCATTGCCATTGATGTGCGCGTGATATGCCACTTTAGACTGTTCCACGGTGCGGATTCCTTAAAATCAACACTTTGGCTCTCTTGGCACCGATCCAGACTTTCCCAGACTCGCCGGTGAAGCCTTGCATGACCAGGCATATCTGAAGAAGGAAGCGCGCTCACTAATAGATCATCCTTTTCTAGACACCCAACTGGTGCTTATGTGGACGGCACGAATATTGTGATATGTGGAAAAAAGTTCTCATCTCTCTCCTTGTCTGGGAATCGAGAGATAACTGGCAGTTGTCGGTTTGATTTGGTGGAAAATAGCATCCTGCCAGAGAGGATTCCCTTAGTTATCTTTAGGTTATCAGAAGTCGCCGTTAAAGCTAAATAGTCAGGAAGCTGGTTCCTGTTCAGCTGTCTGTAGGTTGCTCAAGGAGGAAATGAATCTGGTGGAGTCTTCTTTAATCGTCTTTATGAAGCCGCCGCCAAGGCAGGCTGGTGGGTTTTAACGCGTTCCCATTGGCTTTGGTCAATGCAATGTCATACGCATCGGCCAGGTTCTTTTCGTTGAGTACCGCTTCCGCCGATCCTTCTGCGAGGGTTGCGCCTTGGTACAGTAGCTGGAGTCGATGGCAGTAGTGAGCAGCGAGACTCAGGTCGTGCAGAACGACAATGACCGAGTGGCCGCTTTCGCAGTGTTGTCTCAGCAGATTCATCACATCGAGCTGATGGGCGGGATCGAGGGCGGAGACGGGTTCGTCCGCGAGCAGGATATCGGGCTCGGTGACCAGGGCGCGGGCGAGGAGGACGCGGGCCTGTTCGCCGCCGGAGAGTGTGTTAAAAGTGCGATCTCTGAACGCCAGCAGATCGGTCTGCTGGATGACCCTGTCGATGATCTCCCTGTCCGTTTCTCCCACGGATTGCCAGGGCTCCAGGTGGGGGGTACGGCCGAGTTCGATGATCCGCTCCACGCTCATTGGCCAGGTGATCTCGCTCAGTTGCGGGAGGTAGGCGATACGCCTGGCCCGCGCTTGGTGGGGGAGGGATTCTGCCCTTTGACCATCGAGGGTGAGCTCGCCGGTGTCTGGCTCGATCACACCGGCGAGGATGCGCAGCAGGGTGCTCTTGCCCGCGCCGTTGGGACCGATCAGGCCCAGCATCTCCCCCGGTTGCAGTGTCATGTCCACACCCTTCAGGATCGGCCGCTGTCCACGGCTGAGGGAGAGCGCCTTGCCGTTCAACAGACTCATACGCTCCTCCTTCTGTGGTGCAGGATCAGCCAGAGAAAGAAGGGGGCGCCGATTAGGGAGGTGACCACGCCGACCTTGATCTCGCCCTGCACCGGCAGCAGGCGTACCCCCATGTCGGCGAGCATCAGCAGCAGTGCGCCGCCCATGGCGCTGGGGATCAGCAGCCGGCTGGGCTGGTAGCCCACCAGGGGGCGCAGCAGATGGGGCACCACCAGGCCGATGAAGCCGATGGCGCCGGTGACCGAGATGGCCGATCCCACCGCCAGGGCGACGGCGAGAAAGAGGCGTCTTCTCAGATTGGGCAGGTCGGCGCCCATGGAGCTGGCGGTCTCTTCCCCCAGGGTGAGGAGATCGAGGGGGCGGCCCTGGTGCCAGATCAGCAGCCAGCCCAGCAGGGTGCCGGGAAGGAGAATCCACAGCTCGTTGCGGCTGATGTTGGACAGGGAGCCGAGCATCCAGAGGGCGATCTCCTGCACCGCGTAGGGGCTGGGGGCGAGGTTGAGCAGCAGGGAGACCAGGGCCAGGGCGAAGGCGTTGACTGCAACGCCCGCCAGGATCAGGGTGAGGGTGCCCCCGTCGCGTCCGGCCAGGAGGTAGACCGTCAGGGTCGCCAGCAGGGCACCCACCATGCCCCCTAATGGCAGCGCGAAGGCGAAGAGACCGGCGACGCCGAAGTAGAGGGTGATCACGGCACCCAGGGCCGCGCCGCTGGCGCTGCCGACCAGGCCGGGACTTGCCAGGGGATTGCGCAGCAGGGATTGCATCACTGCGCCGCAAAGGCCGAGGGAGGCCCCGGCCAGCAGGGCGACCAGGGTTCTAGGGATGCGCAGCTCGGTGAGGATCAGGCTGTAGACGCCGGGCTTTTCGCCGAAGCTCTCCTGCAATGCCTGCATCAGCGGTAGCGGTTGGCTGCCGATGGTAAGGGAGAGCAGGGCGGTGATGACGATGGCGCCGCCGAGGGAGAGCATCAGCCGGTGTTGCCTGATGGCGGCGATCATCGATCTCTCTCCCTCACTCTGGCCTGCTGCAACAGCGCCACCGCATCGGCCAGCATCGGCCCAGGGCAGATCCAGTACTTGTAGGGGATCTCCACCATGGGGTTGTTCGCCAACAGGCGTTGCAGGGCGGGGTGGTGCAGTTGTCTCTCCGCCAGCGAATCCCCCGAGCCGGTATAGGCAGAGGTGAAGATGGTCTCGGGTTGCCAGTGCAGGACCTTTTCCAGCGGCACCGGGGTATAGCCTTTGACGCCCTGCTGTGCTGCCAGGTTGTGCCAGCCCGCGAGTCGCAGGGCTTCGTCCTGCAGGGTGTCGCTGCCGCTGGTATAACCGCGGGGTTGCAGGAAGATCGCGGTCGGCGGGTGAGCGGCTTTTGCTGTTTTGGGCTGCAAGCGTTGCTGCATCTGTTGTATCAGCGATTCGCCCCGCGACCCCTGGCCCAGCCGGGTGGCCAGTTTGCGAATATCCGCAACGATATCGTCGAAGCGATGACTGAGGGAGAGTTGGTGCAGCGGGTAGCCCAGCTGCTTGAGGGTGGTGCGCAGACGTGGATTGGTGTGGGGGGTGACCAGTATCAGATCGGGTTTGAGACGGATGATCTCCTCGGCCCGGGCATGGTTGAGGGGAAAGGCCGCGGCCTCATCCGCCACGAAGGAGCTGTCGGGATCCCGGGAGAGATAGCTGACCGACGCCACCTGTTGTGGGTCGGCCAGCATCAGGAGCAACTGATCGCTGCAGAGATTCACCGAGACCACCCGTTGGGGTGACTCGGCGGCGATAGCCATGCCTGAGATGAGCATCAGCAGTGTGGCGATCGCTTTAATCTGCATAGCCTATTCGATGCGATAGTTCAGGGTCAGCCAAAGGTTTCGCTCCGGTGCCGGGAAGAAGGAGGCGCTTCTTGTGAAACTGGCATCGAATCCGACAGCGCCGGCATTCGAGTACTGTTTATCCAGCAGGTTATCGATCCGCAGGCCAAGACGCCAGGGGCCGGTGATGTATTGAGAGCCGAGATTGAGGACGCCATAACCGGGTAGCTTTTCAAAGCTGTTGCTGAAATCGCCTCCCAGTACCCGTTGACTGCTGATGAGACCTTCGGCGAAGAGGTTCCACCTGGCGGACAGGCGCCAGTCTGCAGAGACCTGGCCGGTTCGCGCCGCCACCAGCGGTATGCGGTTGCCGTCGAAGGGGCCGTCGGTGATGCGGGGGTCGGTGTAGGTCAGACTGCCTCCCAGGGTGATATCCGGGTGTATTTGCCACCTGCCTTCCAGGGTGGCGCCTTCGCGTTGCGTCTCGTCCAGGTTGATATTACTGAAGCCGGAGGTGTCGAAGCTGATCTCGTTTTCAAGATCGAGCCGGTAGATCACCAGCTTGGCGCTCAGTCCGGGACGGCTCCACTCGGCGCCCGCCTCATGGGAGATGCCGGTCTGATTCTCCAGACCCACCGGCTGGCCGAAGACAGGATTGGTGTGTTCGTCCACGGTGGCGAAGCGGAAGTTCTCATCGACTCGTACGAACAGACGCAGGTTTTCGTTCTGTCTCAGACTGATACCCAGAGAGCCGGCGTTGAAGCTGTCGTCCAACTGATCATCTGTTGTGCTGGTCTCGATGCGGTTATCAACCGAAGTACGGCGAATGCCTGTGGTTACGGAGATGCGGTCGGTGGCGGGCACAGTAAGTTGCAGATAGAAGGCATCCACGGATTGATCGAGCAGTTGTGGGCCGAAGCTGGTGCGCAGGGTATAGTCAGTCCGCTCCAGGTCGGCACCTGCGGTCACATGTACTTCGCCGGTGGATAGCGGGTAAACGCCCACAAATCGGGGATTGAAACCTTTGACCGTTCTATCCTGTGTCGCGAGTGTACCGGGGAAAGCGCGGAAACTGGTCTGGAACTCCCGGTCATTATCACGGTGAGTCAACTCACCCTCGAAGGTCCAGTGAGCCCCCAGGGCCTGTTGCAGTCCCAATCGGCTGATGTTTGATTCCGTATCGCTGAAGTCTCCGGCATAGGCTGCGACCGACTGTCTACGATTCTGTGCCATCTCATCGGCAAAGAGCGAGCCCGGCAGCTGTTGAAAATGATCGGTTCGCTGTTGCTCGAAGAAGACACCGCCGTTCTGATATTCGTAGTCGAGCCGCAGGTTGAAATCCTTTCGGTCGGTCTCATTGTTGTCACGGTAGTTGTCGCTCTTGCGCTGTTTTGCTGAGAAGCGATAGGCCAGTCCGTTGTCCAGGCGGTTGCTGATGTCGGCATAGCCTTCGCGTCCCTGGTAGCTGCCGGCGGCGGCAGCGATGTTGGCGGAGAAAGCCTCAGGTTCACGGGTGATGATGTTCACCACGCCGCCCACTGCCTGGTTGCCGTAGAGGGTGCCGGCGCTGCCCTGGACGATTTCAATCCGCTCCACCCGGCGCAGGTCGATGGCGTTGAGGTCTGGTGCGGCGATGTCGCTGGGGTTGTTCAGTCGCCGTCCGTCCACCAGGATCAGGGTGTTGGATCCCGCCGTGGGGCCGAACCCCCGCATGTCGATGGTGGCCTGGCTTCCGTCGCCGTAGAGACTGTTGATCTGGATGCCGCTGCGGGTCTGCAGCAGTTGTTGCAGGTTTTGTGCGCCGCTGTTCTCGATCTCATCCTGTTCGATCACGGTAATGCTGGCAGGGGTTTCGATGCTTTTCTGTTCTGTGCGCGAGGCGCTGATGACAATGGTGGGTAGATGAAATGCCGCCTGTAGTGGCAGGTTTGTCAGTAGCAATAGGCTGGTTGTTAACCACCGGCCTTTTATGGAAAGTTTCACGTTTGACTCCCGGTGACGCACACCCGCGTCGATGGTTGGGTTAGGGTGTGTTCAATGGGAGAGGAGGCATGGCGAGGTCTGAAAGAGACAGCTGTGCCTCTATGTCGCCCACCGCAACACAGTGTTTTACCCAGGCCGGTATCCGGACTCACAGACTGGTATCACCCGATGCAGCGCCTTCCCATGGTTTGAATCCACAGTGGCCTGTCGCGGCATCTTGTCTGCTTACCGTTGCGGGGGCAGTGCAGGCATCTCACCTGCTTCCCGTTTAACCCGGATGACTCCGGGCACCTGCGGCAGGCGGAAAACTACAGCCATTACCTTTGGGGGTCAAGCCGGAGGGGCTGCTTATTGATGGCATGAGATGTGAATTTTGCTTGGGTTATACTGCCGTGATTTCAATGGCAAAGATTGTTGAGAATGTCTGATCAGGCTATGTCATGTAGGTTGGGCCGACAAAGGAGGCCCAACATCAGGGTCGAGACATTCCAACAGGCGTCGGTACAAGGGTGTGGTTTGTTGGGCCTCCTTTGTCGGCCCAACCTACGGCGGCTCTGTTCACTTTAAAGGTTCGATTGGAATTTCTTATTGATGATCATCTATCTGCATGGCCTAAATAGCGCAGGCACTTCAGGCAAGGCGGCAGTGCTTCGCCGGCAACTGGCTCCCATAGAGGTAGTCAGTCCCACCTATCCGGCGCAGTCGGCGGCGGAGGCTGTGAAGATTCTGAGCAGTGAGTTGGAACCTCTGTTGCAACACAACGAGCCGAGGATTTTTGTGGGTAGTTCAATGGGCGGGTTCTACGGTGCCTGGTTGGCGCATCGTGTGAAAGCGCATCACCTGGTTATGATCAATCCCGCTCTCAAGCCCTGGGCCTTGTTGCAACAGGTAGAGGGCTGGCAATACAACGAAGCCAAGGATGAGCGCTACTATCTCTCACCCGAGATGGTAGCTGCGACACGGGTATATGAAACCCTGCCAACAGAAGTAGGCGTACCGGTTACCCTGCTGCTGGACAAGGGAGACGAACTGATCGATTACCGCGAAGCGGAAGAGAGCTATCGGGGTAGGGCAGATATTCATCTCTTCGAGGGAGGCAGCCACACCTTCGAGCATATGGATGAGACGCTGGAGATCATTGGTCTGCTACATGAGAAACTGGAGTCATCATGAGTCCGTTGCAGCGTTATTAGGTTTCAGTCTCAGTAACTTGGTTGACTAAGGAAGCGATTTGTTCGGCACAGGCTTCCGGCTGTGACTGCAAGAGGAAATGCGGGCCTTCGATCTGTCGTAAATGAAAAGGGATGAAATGTCCTTGGAACCAATTGTTGGCACTGGCGGGTACGAGACGATCCCCCATCGCCTGTAGATAGTAGCAAGGGATCTCAAAGCGGCTTTTATCATCGGCTTGAAAACGTGCAATCAAGCTAAGTCTGTGTTTGATAATTCTGGGTGGAATACCTGTAAGCACCTCTCTCAGACTATCTAACTGCTCTTGAGTCGCATGCCCACCCATACAGAAATGTTTCAGGATGGAATCCGGTACGCTGTGTGTCAATTGATCGATGAAGGGAATGCGTTGAATCAACCAAAGCAGCCTGGGTCGGGGTGGCACAGCGAAGGATGCACAAAACACAACGGCTTTCGGCGATAGTTTGTTGGATCTCAGAAGTTCGAGCGCAACGAGGCCTGAAAAAGACTCTGCCAAGAGAATCAATGGACCCTCAGGAAGCTGGTCCCTGACGTATGCTGCCAACTCAGACAAATCCAAGGGGTTGGCAGTGGGATATGTGATGACTTGTGTGGGTAGGTCTGTCGGTAGCAGGGAAAGGAAAGGCTGAAACAGTTTTCCGGTGCCATCTAATCCGGGAAGCAATACAAGGGTTAGCGATTGCCTGCCCGTGGCCTGCCTGTTTCTATCCATAGATTTTAATTTAGATAACGAATGGGTAGCCGGTTACGCTGCAGAGTAAAAATAGATGGTTAAATCTACAGTTAATCGGCCTCATAGGGCTCGCTAAAGGAGCAGTCCTTCTGCGGGCAGACTTTCTCTGTCCCTTTACGCTTGGTGGTTTTGATGGTCAGCACCGGCCAGCCGCAACTGGGGCAGGGCTCGGCGATGGGTTCGTTCCACACGGCATAGTCGCAGTCGGGGTAGGTGGAGCAGGAGTAGAAGATCTTGCCGCGGCGTGACTTGCGCTTGAATATGGTGCCTTTCTGACACTTGGGGCATGAGACGCCGGTATCTTCAGGTTTCTCCAGTGGTTCAATAAAGCGGCAGTCGGGATAGCTTGAGCAGCCGATGAATTTGCCATATCGGCCACGCTTCACGACCAGCTCCGAGTTACATTCAGGGCAGGTGCGCCCCTCGACCACTTCGGGTTCTTCTTTCTCGCTTGAGTCTGCGTTGAGATCCCGTGTGTAGTCGCACTCAGGATAGTTGGTGCAACCGATGAAGCGGCCGTGTCGGCCGAGGCGGATGGAGAGCTGCTTGCCGCATTTGGGGCAGGCCTCATCCAGTGCCTCATGGGTAACATCGCTGCGCTTGACGTTTTCCTGGGTGTGGTCGATGCGTTCCTTGAACGGTCCCCAGAACTTACTCAGCAGGGGTACCCAGGCCTCTTCGCCGCGGGAGACGGCATCCAGCTCGTCTTCGAGTTTGGCGGTGAAATCGTAGTCCACATAACGGGTGAAATACTCGGTGAGGAATTTGTTCACCACGCGCCCCACATCGGTGGGCATGAAGCGCTTCTTGTCCAGGACCACATATTCACGGTCCTGCAGGGTCGAGATAATCGAAGCGTAGGTAGAGGGGCGGCCGATGCCGTACTCTTCCAGGGCCTTGACCAGACTTGCCTCGCTGTAGCGGGGTGGTGGTTCAGTGAAGTGTTGTTCCGGGCGTATGCCTTTCAGGGGCAGGGTTTCCCCCTCTACCAGTGGTGGCAGTAATTTTTCATCGCTGTCGCTTTTGGCGGCATCGTCCAGACCCTCCTGGTAGACCGCGATAAAGCCCGGCTTGGCGATGACCGAACCGTTGGCGCGAAACTGGTTGCCTTCTCCGCACTGGAGATCGGCTGCCACGGTATGGATGGTGGCGTGGATCATCTGGCAGGCGACGGCACGCTTCCAAATCAGCTCGTAGAGCCTGGCCTGATCCTTGGATAAATGCTGTTTGATCTCGTCAGGTGTTCGCAGGACCGAGGTGGGACGAATGGCCTCATGGGCCTCCTGGGCATTCTTCGCCTTGGTCTTGAAGCGGCGCACTTCCGGAGGTATCTGGTCATTACCGTATTTGTCGGTAATGAAATCGCGGATCTCTCCGATTGCTTCGTCTGCCAGGTTGACCGAATCGGTACGCATATAGGTGATCAGACCCACAGTACCCTGACCCACATCCATGCCTTCATAGAGCTGTTGCGCGGTACGCATGGTGCGCTGGGTGGTGAAGCCGAGCTTGCGCGAGGCTTCTTGTTGCAAGGTCGAGGTCGTGAAAGGGGGCGCCGGGTTGCGTTTGCGCTGTTTCTTTTCGACCTTGGTGACCAGCAGGCCCTGACTGCCGGCCGCTACCAGGGTCTGTTCGGCAGCTGAGGCATCCGCCTCGTTGGTAATACTGAATTTCTCCAGTTTCTCACCCTGGTAGTGAGTGAGCTTGGCGGAGAAGGCCTGGTTCTCTTTTTTGGAATCGGCCTCGATGGTCCAGAACTCTTCGGCCTTGAAGGCCTCGATCTCCATCTCCCGTTCGACGATCATGCGCAGGGCGGGGCTCTGCACACGTCCGGCAGAGAGGCCACGGCGAACCTTCTTCCACAACAGAGGTGAAAGGTTGAAGCCGACCAGATAGTCGAGGGCGCGCCTGGCCTGTTGGGCATCGATCAGGGCATGGGAGAGCTCTCTGGGGTTGGCGATGGCATCGTTCACCGCCTTTTTGGTGATCTCGTTGAACACCACCCGGTAGACGGGCTTTTTCTTCAACTTACCCTTTTCCCTGAGCAGCTCGGAGAGATGCCAGGAGATTGCTTCACCCTCGCGGTCCGGATCAGTGGCGAGGTAGAGGGCATCTGAGTTTTTCAATGCTTTGGCAATCGCCTGCACATGGCGGTCGTTGCGCTCAATGATCTGGTACTTCATGGCAAAACCGTTATCCGGATCTACCGCACCCTCTTTTGGCACCAGGTCGCGCACATGGCCGTAGGAGGCAAGGACTTCAAAGCCGCCTCCTAAGTATTTCTTGATGGTTTTGGCCTTGGCCGGTGATTCGACGATTACCAGATTCATGTAATTTAGATCGGATTCAATGAAAAACGCGGGACAGTGAAACGCCCCGCGCTGAAGAAATCAAGTCCTAAATTAGTGCAGATATTCAGGCGCTTCGTTGTAGACCATGTCTTCCATGCGGGCAAAAGCCGCTTCCTGGCCGGGTTGATTCATCAATACCAACAGGATGATCCACTTCAGTTCCTCTTCCGTGATAACCGGTGTATCTAGGGCCAGAGAGCGTTCGATAACCAGCTCCCGGGCGGTCTGCGTCAATATGTCGTTCTGCTCGAGAAACAGCAGCAGTCCGCGGGAATCCACATCGAGGCGAGCACTCTCCTCTTCGGTGAAGATACGCAGGGAGTGGGGCTGGTGCGCCTCACCTTGCTGAGTATGGACGTTGTCTGCCAGCTCATCGAGCCAGTCGAAAGCTTTGTCTATCTCACCGCTGATAAAGCCGGCTTGGATCAGTTCATCGCGGAGATCGTTTTGATCAGAGGGTGGGGCTTGCTCACCGTCCATGTAATTTTCATAGAGGTAGATCAGGATATCGACCACGTTTTCGTTCATTTGCTCTCTCTCCCGCTGGAGCGGGATGCCAGGGTGTCAGTGCGGCAGTAGAGGCCGCCTGGAGCTGATGATACATGACCATCCAGCTCAAGCACCAGCAGCATGGACGAAACTGCCTCGGCGGTCAAACACGTTCGGGCGATTAATTCGTCAACTGAGACAGGGTCATAGCCGAGGGCCTCGGTTAAGCGAGTGTACTCGGGATCGTCAGTCTGATCGCTTGGTGACTTTTTTTCACTGAGGTAATGCTCACTCAATGGCGCCAATGTGCCGAGTAGTGCGCCGAGCTCCTCGACAATATCCTGTGCCGATTCAACAAGTTTGGCTCCCTGGCGAATCAATGCATGGCAGCCGCGGGCCTGGGGATTGTGGATGGAGCCGGGAATAGCGAAGACCTCACGGCCTTGCTCAGAGGCCAGACGCGCGGTAATCAGGGAGCCGCTTTGTACAGCGGCCTCAATGACCAGGGTGCCGAGGCTCAAACCGCTGATGATGCGATTCCGGCGGGGGAAGTTCTCCGCTTTTGCCGGCGTGCCTGGTGGGAATTCACTGACCAACAGGCCCATGTCGGCAATCCGGTGGGCCAGGTCATGGTGGCTTGCGGGGTAGATCCTATCCAGTCCCGTGCCCATCACAGCAATCGTGCGTCCGGCTTTCAGGGCGCCCGTATGTGCCGCGCCATCGATACCGATGGCCATGCCGCTGGTCACGCAAAGACCTGCAGTTGCCAGGGAATGAGCGAATTTCTTTGCGTTGTTGATCCCTGTAGGAGTTGGATTGCGGCTGCCGACAATGGCGATTTGAGGTTGACTGAGGAGGGTTGCATCACCGATCAGATAGAGCAGTGGCGGGGGTGCATCGATCTCTCTTAAAAGTGGGGGATAGTCATCGTCTGCTTGAGTGATCAGCTGATGATCAGGCTCACGTAGCCAGGTGAGCGTTGGTTCGATATCCGATAATTGGCGCCGTTCGAGTTGACCGATGGTGCGCTGGGGGAGACCCAGGTCAGACAGCTCGGTGCGTGAGGCCTGGAGTATCTTCTCCGGTCTGCCGAAGCGGTCGATCAGGCGCTGAAAGTAGCGACTGCCGATACCGGAGGTCTGGCTGACAAGCAGCCAGGCCTCCAGGTCGGTGGGGAGAGAAGGGGACGGCTCTTCCATGAACGGGCCCTCAATATTTTTTGGGTTGGATTCAGCTTTTTGGGGGTCGTACCCAATCAAGCACGTGCAGGGGTTTGGTGGCACGCATGATAAGCGCGAAACTGACCCGATCGAAAGTGCGAAAGACCATCAGCACGCCGGCTTCTTCCAGCGGCAGGGTGACGGTTTCGCCGCGGCCCTTGATGATGTCGCGGATCTCATTACCGCCTTGCAGGATCTCCAGCACATGGCCGGGTTCCAGGCCGTCGTTGGCGCCTTTGTTGAGCACCACAACGTTATATTGGCCGATCTGTGAGACGCCATTGAGTACGGATATGATACGGCCCTCAATATCGCCTTCTGGTGCGCGGGGTTGGAAGTTTGTCAGGGGCTCCTGATCCTCGGCCTTGATCAGGCGATCGCCGATGATGGCTTCCAACTCAGAGCTGACGATTAGCAGCTTGGCCGGGTCGCCGGTGCGTTTCAGGTCGGCATCACCGATAAAGGCGGCTTCATAACCGAGAATCTCATCCGTGTCAGGATCTTTGTATGGCTTGCCGGGTCTGACAATGGTATGGCGGGCCGGTTGATCCTCCATCACGCTACGGGCGTAGAAAGAGATGCCAGCGCCACCGATGATATGGTCATCAAGGAAGTGAACGATATAGGGCGCCTGCTCCAGTTCGTTCTCTTCCATGACATAGGGTCGTGTGAGGAATTGGGCGATAGCATCGACCGGGATAGTCGGGATTGCGTCATCCAACGGGGTCGCCCGGATCTGGGGCGAGAGTTTGTTTTTCCGATTGAGTGTCAAGATGGGTTGACCGTCACGATAAGTGAGGACGATCTCGTCACCGGGATAGATCAAATGGGGATTCTCGATCTGCGGATTGACGAACCAGACTTCCGGCCAGAGCCAGGGATCACGTAGGAATAGAGCGGAGATATCCCACAGGGTGTCACCCTTGACCACGGTATAGCGCTCAGGATGCGATGGATTGAGTGCAACCGGTTCGGCAGCTATCACCCAGCAGGTGAGCAGCAGGCCGAGGATGAATCCGATGAGTTTGTTGTTAAGATATGGCATAACGATTCCCTTGGATACGAAGCTGGTTTTGTCTTCGGCTAAGCTAAAGATGAACGCCGGAAATTGTCCCCAGATTCCAGTATGATCATAATGTTAGCGTAATTTCTTGCATTTGTACTATAGATTTTTGGAAAAACCGATGGCGATTCTTGACATACTTCATTTTCCCGATCCACGACTGCGCAACAAAGCGAAGCCTGTGGCAGAAGTCGATGACTCTATACGTCGGCTGATAGACGATATGCTTGAGACCATGTATGAGGCGCCGGGCATTGGTCTCGCAGCAACCCAGGTGAATGTGGCCAAACGGCTGGTGGTGATTGATCTTTCCGAAGACAAAAATGAGCCGCTTTGCCTGATCAATCCGGAGATCATTGAGAAGGACGGCATCGAGCAGATGGAAGAGGGCTGTCTCTCTGTGCCCGGTATCTATGAAAAGGTGACGCGGGCCAACCATATCCGAGTGCGGGCTCTTGATCGGGATGGCCATCCCTTTGAGATGGAGGCTGAAGATCTGCTGGCTGTCTGCATTCAGCATGAACTGGATCACCTGGAGGGTAAGTTATTTGTTGATTATCTCTCCAGCCTCAAGCGTCAGCGTATACGGAAAAAACTGGAAAAAGAGAACCGTCAGCAGACCGAAGCGGCAACAGGCACACATCAGGTCATCTGAATACAGCGCATCATGACGAACTGTATTTGAGTCTCTTGCCTGCATCTTCTTCTCAGCGGCAGCAGGATTCTGAGACACGGTTCCCACTCCGGACAACTCTTACAAGAACAGCCATTTTCAGGAAATTGATTCATGACAGCTCCCCTGAGGATCATCTTTGCCGGCACCCCGGACTTTGCCGCGTCCGCATTATCCGCCCTACTCACTACCGAGCACCGGGTGGTGGCGGTCTACACACAACCCGACCGGCCAGCGGGACGGGGGCGAAAACTGCAACCCAGCCCGGTAAAACAGTTGGCACTGACACATGGGATTGAGGTACACCAGCCGGAGAAACTTAAAGATCCGGCGGATCAGTCGGCGCTGGCTGACCTGAAGGCTGATCTCATGGTCGTAGTGGCCTATGGGCTGCTGCTGCCCCAGGCCGTGCTCGATGCACCGCGTCTGGGTTGCATCAATATCCATGCCTCCCTGTTGCCCCGATGGCGTGGGGCGGCACCCATACAGCGTGCTGTGCTGGCAGGGGATAAGGAGAGCGGTGTGACCATCATGCAGATGGAGGCAGGTCTGGATACCGGCCCCATGCTGCATACGCTGAGTACACCTATCGGCCCTGAAGATACCGGCGGCAGCCTGCACGATCGGCTTGCCGAAATGGGTGCTCGGGCACTGCTGGAGAGCCTGCCGGGGATTGCTGACGGGAGCCTGCATCCAGTGGCGCAGGATGACAATCTGGCGAACTATGCCAAAAAGCTCGATAAGCAGGAGAGCCTGATCGACTGGTCGCAGCCGGCTGAAGCGATAAGTCGGCAAGTCAGGGCCTTCAACCCCTGGCCGGTGGCTCAATGCCGTTTTGAGGACAAAATTATGCGTATCTGGCAGGCGATACCGCTACAGGAGCAAGCGCCGGTCGATCTGGTGCCGGGCGTAGTGGTGAGCGCGGGTAAGTCAGGTATCGATGTGGCGACAGGCTCGGGTTTGCTTCGTATCACGCAACTGCAGATGCCGGGAAAACGCGCCATGTCGGCCGCTGATTTTCTCAATGCACATAGCGTGAACGGCGTGGTGCTGAGCTGATGAGTCGTCAGAGCCCTGATCCCAGGGTCGCCGCTGCCCGGGTAGTGAATGGTGTGTTCTCCGGTCGCTCTCTGTCTGATTTGATACCGCAGCATCTCTCCGGCATCGATGATGTGCGAAATCGTAGCTTGGCGCAGGAGTTGAGTTACGGCAGCCTGCGTTACTACCCACGATTGCATGCCCTGATCGGTCGCCTGCTGCAAAAACCGCTAAAAACAAAGGATGGGGATATCGAAGCACTGTTACTGATCGGTGCATATCAACTGATCTATCTGCGTGTGGCCGACCATGCTGCGGTGAATGAGACGGCGGGTGCGGCAAAAAAGCTGGGGAAACGATGGGCGGTTGGCCTGATAAACGGTGTGTTGCGCCGACTGCAGCGAGAGCAGGAGCAGCTGCTGGCCGGATTGGAATCTGATCAAGAGGCGCGCCACGCCATGCCGGGTTGGCTGTTGGGCGAACTGCAGTCCCGTTGGCCTGACAATTGGGAGCAGCGAGCGTCCGCATTGAATGAGCGCCCGCCCATGACACTGCGAGTCAACCGACTTCAGACAACACGAGAGACCTATCTCAAACTGCTGGATGCCGAGGGGATTCAAGCCAAAGCAAACACTACTGTACCCATGGGCGTGGATCTTGAACGGCCGGTGGACGTGGAGCTTCTGCCGGGGTTTGCCACAGGGATGGTGTCGGTACAGGATGGGGCGGCCCAGTTGGCAGCTGGATTGCTGGATCTCTCTCCCGGTCAGCATGTCCTGGATGCCTGTGCGGCACCGGGAGGCAAGACAAGTCATCTGCTAGAGACTGAGCCCGGGATTCAATTAACGGCTATGGATGTCGATGAAGCGCGCTTACAGCGGGTGACGGAGAATCTTGTCCGGCTGAAGTTGCAGGCAGATCTGCAGCAAGGCGATGCAACCAAGCCCAAGGGTCCCTGGGCGGAGCGTGGTTACGACAGGATCCTGCTCGATGTGCCCTGCTCAGCCACGGGTGTGATTCGGCGCCACCCCGACATCAAGTATTTACGTCGTGAATCGGATATCGGTGCCCTGGTGGAACTGCAACAGCGTATTCTCGAAGCCATCTGGCCACTGCTTAAGCCGGGTGGTTTGATGCTGTACGCCACCTGCTCGATACTGGAGAAGGAAAACGAAGTACAGCTCAGGCCATTTCTCTCGCAACACACGGACGCACAAGAAAAGCCTATCGAGGCAGAGTGGGGAGAAGCGAGGGCCGTCGGTCGACAGATCCCTCCCGGTGAGGATGGGCTCGATGGCTTCTATTATGCGCTGGTGGAGAAAAGCACCGAATGAGATACCGGATCCTCAGTCTGCTGATACTGTTGCTTTGGATGGGCAGTGCATCGGCCGCAACATTCATGGTGAATGATGTGTCGATCACAGAACAGAATGAGGCCTATCGGCTCAATGCCCGCATCGACTACCGGCTGACGGAAGAGGTACAGGAAGCACTTAGTAATGGGGTGCCGCTTACCCTGCGGGTGGAGTTGGTAGTGGGGAAGATTTGGCGCAGTTTCTGGGAGCCAAACCCGCTTTCACGTACGCTCAGATTCCAGATCCGCTATCATGCACTGACGGAACTCTATCGGGTGGTGGATATGCAGACAGGGGAGGAACAGAGCTTCGTGACCCAGCACGCCGCACTCTATGCCTTGGGCGAGATCGGTGACATGTTACTGGTGTCACGCTCGGCGTTAATACCGGGTGAACCCTACCAACTTAATCTGCGGGCCGACCTTGAGATCGAGTCGTTACCGCTGCCCCTACAGCCATTGGCCTATCTGGGTCGGGGCTGGAGACTGACTACCGGGTGGACACGATGGCCACTTCAACCCTGAGTCGCCTGCGTATTGGCGGATTTTCCGTCGCACTGCTGCTGATCCTTCTGTTGGTGACCCTGCACTTAATGAGCAGCGCCGTGCAGAACTCTGCAGAGCTTAGCCGCTATTTTGTGCCGCTTTTAGTCATTAACCTGGCCGGCATGGTGATCCTCATCGGGATGATCACCTATAACTCTATTCGGCTTATTCGGCAGTATCTGCGTCACAGTGCTGGTTCCCGGCTTACCCTGCGGATGTTACTGATCTTCATTGTTATCTCACTCACCCCCGTGGGGGTCGTCTACTACTACTCATTCAGTTTTCTGCAGGGTGGTATCGACAGTTGGTTCGATGTGCGGATCGATCAGGCAATGGAAGATGCCCGGGAGTTGGGTCAAGCCTCGCTGGATCTGAACAAGCGGCTCTGGTTGAAATACACAGAGCAGCAACTCTTGAGTATCACAGATGCCTCTGAATCGGCCCTCTCTCTCTCCATTGCTGAGTTGCGTCAGCAGTCCGGTGCGCTGGAGCTGTCACTGAGTGACCCATTCGGCCAGATCATTGCTTATTCCAATGCCGTGGCCTCGGAGTTGGCGCCGGCCAAGCCTGACGACTTCATCATGCAGCAGTTGCGTGAAAGCAGCAGTTATGTGGGGCTGGTGAGAGAGAAGGATGAGTTGATGATCCGGGTGGCGGTGGCGGACCCACTGGGCCGGCCCTATATCATCCAGGGCCTCTATCCCGCTTCAGAGCGGGTAAGTGCCCTATCCGAGAAGCTGGAGCTTGCCTATAACCGGTACAAGGAGCTCTCTTTTCTCCGTCAGTCGTTGAAGCGCAACTTCTCGCTGACCCTCTTCATGGTCCTCATGTTCGCCATTTTGTCTGCGGTATGGGCCGCGTTCTTCTCGGCGCGGCGCATGGTGGCGCCGATCACCAACATTGCGGCTGGTACCCGTGCCGTGGCCGAGGGTAATTACGATCGGCAGTTACCGGTACCAAGAGCCAAGGATGAGTTGGCTTTTCTGGTTACCTCATTCAATGCCATGACGCGGCGTATCGGCCAGGCGCGGGATCAGGCCTCTCGCAGCCAGCGTGAGGTGGAAGGGCAGCGCGCCTATCTGGAAACGGTGTTGGGGCGGCTCTCATCCGGTGTGTTGACCTTTGATGAGGAGCATCGGCTGCGGACGACCAATCCGGCGGCGGAGAAGATTCTTGGCATCAATCTACAGCGGGTTATTGGTTCTCCAGTTCAGTCTTTGGCCCTCGTCTCGCCGGTGTTACGGCAGTTTGTGGAGGGGTTGCAGGACCCGTTGCTGGAGTTCGAGGAAGAGTGGCGCGGTGAGTTGACCCTGTTCGGTGGCGAGGGGCGCAAGGTACTGATCTGCCGCAGTACCCCATTCTCCCAGCTCGACGGCCCCAAGGGGCACATTGTGCTGTTCGACGATGTCACGGCATTGATTCGTGCGCAACGAGATGCGGCCTGGGGTGAGGTGGCGCGGCGGTTGGCCCATGAGATCAAGAATCCGTTAACCCCGATCCAGCTTTCGGCAGAACGATTACGGCATAAATTCCTCAATCGCATGCCGGAGAAAGATGCCGAATTGCTTGAACGCGCAACCCACACCATCGTGCAGCAAGTGGAAGCGATGAAGTCCATGGTCAACGACTTTTCCGAGTACGCCCGGCCACCGCAGATGGAGGTCAAGCCTCTGCAGCTAGACAAGCTGATCGCGGAAGTGGTTGACCTGTATCGCGCTAACAAGGAGATTAAGTTCAACATAGAGCTGACGGCAGGCGCCGCCCGTGTGGAGGCGGACTCACTACGGGTTCGTCAGGTCGTACATAATCTGATGAAGAATGCCATTGAGGCCATGGAGGGTCAGAAAGCGGCAGAACTCTCAGTGATCACCAAGGTATTGCAGCGTGATGATCATCCCTACTACGAAATGAGAGTGCAGGACAACGGCCCGGGATTCAACGAGACCATGGTGCAGCACCTGTTCGAGCCCTACGTGACCTCAAAACCCAAGGGGACAGGGCTTGGCCTGGCCATAGTCAAGAAGATCGTCGAGGAGCATGCCGGTATTATCTGGGCGGAAAACTGTGATAAGGGTGCCTGTATGGTGATGCATCTGCCGATGTTGCTGGATCTCGAAGAGGAGAGTGAAGTATGAGTGGCGCCTATATTCTGGTGGTCGATGACGAGCCGGAAATACGCAATCTAGTCAAAGAGATCCTTGAGGATGAGGGCTACGAAGTGGCGATGGCCGCCGATGGTCAGTCGGCGCGCAAGGCGCTGCGCGACCGTCGTCCGGAACTGATTCTGCTGGATATCTGGATGCCCGATGTGGATGGGATCACCTTGCTGAAGGAGTGGGGTGAGGAGGAGGGACTGCCCTGTCCGGTGATCATGATGTCGGGTCACGGCACGGTGGAGACCGCCGTGGAGGCAACCCGCCTCGGCGCCTATGATTTTCTCGAAAAGCCCCTTTCACTCGCCAAGTTGCTACTCACTGTCGAACGTTCTCTCGAAGCGGAGCAATTGAAGCAGGAGAATGTCGGTCTCAAACGACACAATCACGTTATCCATGAACCCACCGGTAAGAGCCCGGTGATGCAACGGCTGCGGGAACAGGTCAAGCGCATCGCCCAACATGATACCTGGGTGTTGGTGACCGGTGAGCCGGGTAGCGGCAGGGAGACCCTGGCGCGGTATCTGCACGCCCAGAGCGTGCGTCGTGAACGTCCCTTTGTCGAGGTTAACGTCAGTGCCATCGTCAAGGCCAATGCGGCGCAGGAGCTTTTCGGTACAGAGGTTGACGGACGCATCCATTACGGCAGGCTTGAGCAGGCCATGGGCGGTACCCTGTTTCTCGACGAGGTGGCCGATATGGACCTGGAGGCCCAGGCACAACTGGTCGGCGCCCTGGATACCGGCAGTTTCCTGCGGGTGGGTGGTAGCGATCCGGTCAGTATTGATGTGCGCATCATCGCGGCCACAAAACACAATCTTGAGGAGGCTGTACGGGAGGGAAAGTTTCGCGAAGATCTCTTCTATCACCTGAATGTGGTGCCTCTGCACGTACCGCCCCTACGCGACCATGCTGAGGATGTGCCGGAGCTACTCAACTTCTATGTCGACTGGTTCGTGACCCATGAGAAATTACCCTATCGGCACTTTGCAGTGGGGGCACAAAATAAGCTGCGTAACCATCCATGGCTTGGCAATGTGCGGGAATTGAAGAATCTGGTACAGCGCCTGCTGATCCTTGAGGCAGGTCCGGAAATTGTTCAGGAAGAGATCGAGGCGACTCTGGGCTCACCGGATGTAAGAGCATCCGCAGGGGGATTGGATTCGATGATCTCCTTCGACCAACCGCTGCGTCAGGCCAGAGAGGCATTCGAGAAGGTCTATCTTGAATACCAGCTGCATCAGCACGAAGGCAATATTTCGCGTATGGCAAAGGCGGTGGGTATGGAGCGGACCCATCTCTACCGCAAACTCAAGTCCCTGGAGATCGAGTTCAAGGATAAGCGGTAAGTGAACTGAATTATACTTTGGAAAAAAGCAAACTGCTGTACGTAGGGTGTGGCCAAGCCCCACCATCACAGACCACAGCGATCAACTATAAAAAGGAACTGTGTCTTACTCAATGTGAGCATCTTCGGACAATAAGGTGATATCTCGTGATGTCAGAAAAGAGCGTCGTAAGGCCTATTATTTAAGATGCCAGGTTCTGTAGGAGAGGTCTCTGTTTAGGGAGAAGGCTATAGGCACGATAAACCCAGTCTGGCATCATTGTCAGATAGGAAAGATAACCATAAATAATCGAGAGATAAGGAATGCTAGGGATGCTCAATTTTTCGCAACAAATTCCAATATTCGCTCCAGCTATATAAGCCATTCAAAATTCAGAAGCAATTGCCATTGAAATAAAAGGAAATTGAAATGTTAAGAAGTGTTGTAATCTTGTGTCTAGTGCTGTCAGGTAGTAACTGTTTGGCAGGTAACGTATGTGAAAAGGCATCAAACGAATTTGATGAAGCAGTTAGCGTATATAAAAAACAAGGTGGATCTGCATTCATGGCGAGAGTGTTAAAGAATGGTCCTTTGGAAAAAGACACTAGATCCTTAAGTCAGGCGCAAACACTTAATCAAATTGAACAATTTTTCGGGCCTATAGAAGGTGCATCAATTCTAAGCGTAATGGAACTGGGATCAAAGTCGTGCTACATAATAGGCATATTGGAATATAAAAACGGACCTGCTTTTGCCGTTGCAAATTATTATAGTGGTTCAATGGGTGTTGGAGCCACATCTATGTTTTTCCAAACAGAGCCTGAAAAAATTCTACCTAAACAGTTTTTAGTGCAGTAGGAAAAAATCAGGGGCAGACTTAGAGACTACGTTTTTTCGCGGTTGTGTAAAGGCAACAGTAGTCTGTCACCTGGTATTTGAGCTGTAGAAGTCGCTGTTGGTTTAAAAGAGGTGGTCATGAGGCTGGTTAGTATTGGAGCAATTTTTCTGGTCTTGTCAGGCTATTGCCTTGCAAGTGATTACGAAAAAGCACATCTAGACGCTGCGATGCAGATATACGAAGTTGCTATCGGGGATATTGGTGAGGCACAGGCTATCCAGTACGCACAAATACTTGTTCCAGCCGACTCCGGTCCTGAACAGAAAAAAGTAGCAGATGTTGTTCTCGAAGTTATGTCCTCAGATGAGTACAAAAAAGAATACAGCAAGATTATCGCGAATATTTTCTCTGAAGCGGAGTGCAACCGACTCGCCGAAATTCTCAAAGATCCTATACTCGCCAAGTTTCGCCAAAACAAAGCGGTGTATTTCCAAGAGATCATGAGTCTCGCTCAAAGCATGCTGATGAGTAAGCTTGAACAACTTGAAAAGTAAAAAATTAACAATTTGCTACATCAGACCGCTACGGTCGCTACTGAGCCTCCCTTGGCGTCAGCTGAGTCCGGTCGTTATGTGCATCAGGAAAGCTATTAAATGAATTTTGGTGGGTTAGTTGGAAAGGCTGCCTTGCTTAAGGAGCAGATGAAGAAAAAGCCATGTAAACGTTGCGGCCTGATGTACGACCCTGTAAAAAAAGAAAAATGTCCTCACTGCGGCGACCTTGATGAAAGAGGGTTAGAAGCATTACTTCAAAAAAAGAAAAATGAAATTCAGGGTATTAGGCAGTTAGGCAATTGGTTTCTTCTAGCCGCAGTAGGCCTGTTTTTTCTTTTGTTACTAATAGGTCTTATCTAAGAGTCGTAGATTGAATGCACTGGATGGAAATAACAGTGAGATACCATCGTGCGGGGTATCGATTTCTATGGTTACCAGACAGCTGTCAGGATTGAAGAATCCCGACATGACCTCTTCATTACCACGAAATTCGGCACAATTTTGAGTGAGATGGTGCGTGTACTCAAACTTCCCATCATGGCGAATGGGTTCGGGAATACGCGCACGCCTTTCTGACTCCAGAGATGCCAGCCCTACTGAAACCGTCATGGCCAAATTTGTGGGTGAAGGAGAAGAATCAAATGGGTCAGAGGGATTTTATTTTGAGTGAGGTTCTCCCATATAACCGGAAAATTTCAGGCACTGTTTGCCATCGACTTCAACGATCTGCACGGTCTCACCTCCGCCACGACCGAATCCCTGTATCACGGCCTCTGTGGCGGAAATGGGTTGCAGCGGCACTCTGATTAAATTCTCGCTCAAGTGTGGAGCCCGATAGTGCAGACAGAGTACGCCGTCCTGTTCACTTAATTTGAGATCCTGAATAGAGAAGTCCCCATCAGGATTGATGGTCCGGTAGCTGCCCAGGCGCTTTTTCCAGACGGATTCCCATGGGCCGGATTCAATCCTGTTTCCCAGCATGATCTCTTTACCGTTCCGATCAGCCACCAAGACATCCATGTCATTGATATCGCGCGAACGTAACCGCAACTCTCCCAATACCCGGTAACCATCCGGCAGTTGATTTATGCTTTCCTGGGTGAGTCCTAAACTACCGTCTTCAAACTGAACCAGGTCCAGAATACGCTCAATAATGCAGGCGCAGAGCCTGGGTCGTTCGGCATCGACCATTAACAGACCAAGATCAGTGGCGTAACCCCCCGATGGTGTGGAATAACCGGTCTGCTCTGCCTCTGCTATCTGAGTCTGTAACGCTTTGGGGGCGCCGCCGCGCAAAGAGGCCGCGATGCTTAGAATGGTGCCTGCCAGCTGTTTTGCCACCCGATTACTGTCTGCACCATTGGCCAGCACAGCAACACCCAGTCCCTGTTTCGGTAATATTGCCATCTCTGCGCCAAACAACAGGGTACTGCCGCCATGGCGAACGGTTTCTCCGGCAACAGGATGACGCTCAATAAACCATCCCATGCCGGGAGACACGTCACGCGAAACCTGGCCATCGACGGTTTGAGGCTCCCACATCTGTTTCAACAGTGTTACGGGTACACCGGGGACTTGCTGTTGAAGCAGTGCAGACATCAGCCGGCCAAGATCGTATGCGGTGGAATAGAGGCCGAGCGCGGGCGTATCTCTAAGCGGTGGTTGAGGTCTGGCCTGTCCATCGAGATGTCCGGCAGATAATTTTTCCGACATCTCCGCTGAGAGGTTAAAGCCGCTACTGTTCATTGCCAAAGGTGCAAGGAGTATCTGTTCGGTATAATCGGCAAAAGTCATGCCTGATCGCTGTTGAACCAGATGGCCAAGAAGGTCATAGCCGATGTTTGAGTAGCTGTAGACCATGTCGGGATGGTAAGCGGCATACTCATTGTGTAGCAGGGTCGTCACCTTGGTAAAGGGCGTATCCGTGTACATCCCCTTGCGTAAGTCACTGGGTAGACCGCTACGATGACTGAGAAGTTGACGCGGTGTTACCGGTGGTGAATTGTCATCGTGCCGACGTATGGAGAAGCCTGCGAGTTGATCCTTCAATGGTGCATCCAGATCAATTTTACCGTCCGCAACAAGTTGCATCACTGCTATCGCAGTAACCGGTTTGGTTAATGATCCTATGCGAAACAGGGTTTCCGGATCGACCTTTGTGCCTGTTCTGCTATTGGCGACACCAAATCCTTCAACCCAAATTGGTCCATGACTGTCCACCAGTGCGACACTCAGTCCGGGTACCAGCTCCTCCTCCAGCAGCCGATCGATCAATTTTATCGACTCGTGACGTACCGCAGACATATCGTCTCCCGGCAATACGCGATACGGGCTGACCTGGTTGTCTAGGGACGCGCATGACGTGAGTACCAGTAGCGTGATAAGCCCTAGTAATGACAATAGGTTTGGCGGCACGACATACCTCAATCAATGAAAATTGAAGGGGAAGTCCTATCAACTGTGTCTATCCCTAGTCTCAAGAGATTATTCGCATCTATCTGATTAGTACGTGGGGTATCACTGTTTGGATTCAATCAATCGTCATAGATTCATTTTTTTTGTTTAAAGTCATTCAAATGTTGTTCTGACCGGATATATTTTAACGATATCCAGAGTCCCTTCGCCGGATTCAGATGCTTTATATTATTATTATCAATAAATTAGCTTTTACACATCAGGCTATGCCGTGCCACATTCTTCCGATTCTGCGGCAAGCTCATGTGGAATGGTTGGATTAACTGCGAACTACGGGAAACCATGAGCGGGGCTGATTGCCCCGCTCATGCTGGTACCTGCATTACCAGTTTACCGATGCGCCGACATCAATCAGGCTGCTTCCATATGCGTCGATGTAACCGCGCTGTGCAGTATGAGCCGCATTTGAGAAACCGTCAGAATAGAGAAAAGAACTGCCGTATTGATCGCCGATTCCTGGTTGCATAGCTGTGGGCAGCGTTACTGAGCTGGTCGAACCGATATAAAAATCATGGTTGTTATCGATAACGCCGTTCAGGCTGTCATAGCTGGTGGCATACAGGTTGGCAGACAGAAGCATTGTTGCTGTGGCTAATAGTATTTTCATTTTGAGTTTCCTCGAGTTGTTTGAAAGTTTAGAAGCAGTAAAAAGGCTGCTTTCAAACATTTATACGAGGCGTCTCATCAAACGGATTCAAACACTTTCCTGATTGACCCCAAGTCTTAATTGTCAGGGATGGACCAAATATTCTTTAATGGTTGGGTAAGAAATGGTTGTGTTCAATATCCTGAGGAAACTCTGAATGAATCGCTACAAAAAAGCGTGCTCCCTCAGGTGGGAGCACGCCTGCTCGCTTCAATCCAGCCGTGGAATGGCTAAGTCAGTCGAGCTGCGGGAAGGGACCGACATAACCCACTTCGGACTCGGCGCCATCGGGATGCTGGTTGACCATCATCAGATAGCCCCAGCCGTTGATGTTGGCGTTCCAGTAGGGAGAGGTGGTCTCCGCACCGGCCGGTGCGGTGGCGATACGGGTCAGTGTTTCACTCTTGACGTCGAAGGCCCAGATGAAGTTACCCAGGTCGCGATCGAAGTAACCGGCGTTGGAGCCGTCACCACTGGCGCCGGAATCCTCGCCGATCACCAGTTGGCCATACTGCGGCAGGTAGGTGATGTTGTCCGGGTTGGAGATGTTGTCCGGGGTACAACCGTTTTCCACGATCTCTTCACCGACCACCACGCCGTACATGGTCTCGACCACATAGTTGCTGTCGATCAGGTTGCCGGCATCGTCATAAGCCGAACCGGCTGCCACATCCATCCCGTAGACCGCACCGCACTCATTATCCGTCGGTCCAGCCAGACGAATGTGATTGGGGCCGCCCAGATCATAAGTGGGGTCGTTATCCATCATGCCCCGCTCCAGTTCGCTCATGGCAACGTAGAGGATGTTGTCATCCGGATTGAAGGTGATGCCCTCTTCTTTACGGAACTCTGTGGTTGCTCCCCTGTAACCGGCATAGAGGCGAGTCTCCAAGCGTGAGGCAAGCTCTGCGACAGGCGTTCCGTTGAAGTTGCCGACATTCAGCTGAACACAGACATTGCGGTGGTCGTATGCGTTGACTGACTGGAATCCTGTAGTGGGACAGGTGCCGTCCGCGTTAGGTGTCTCTTGAGTAAACATATCACTGAAGGTGATGCCCGCATCGATGGCGGCCTTGATGGTGGTGTTATCCGAGTGGCCCAGATTGACCCAGGAGATGAAGGCTTCACCAGCGCCGGCGCCACTGATCTGCTCCCATTTTGCTGCATAGAGTTGGCCTGCACTGAGTTCCTTCTCGTTGTCGGCGACAAACATAAACAGACCGGTGTTGGCGCCGTCATCCGATTGGTAAACCGTACGGTTGTCGGGCATGACGTAGGAGAGTTCATGGGCGAAGCGGCCCATTGCGAAGTGTTTCTTTACCTCGTGATCACCATCAACAGAGGTGATGGCGATCTCCGGTACCCAGCCGTAGTAGTAACCGAAATTGGCGGCACTGGCGGCATCGTTGGTGAGGCCGTTGTATTCGGCGATTGCCAGCATGTGTTGATCATGCCAGGTCTCGCTACCGAACCACTGCATGTTGTCCTGCGCTGCCCACAGAGGACTGGTGGCATAGGCGCTGGCAGCGGCGTCGAAAGCGGCCATGGGCGGCTCATACTCTTCTGAGCCCAGATGGGTACCCCAGGGTGTGGTCATGCCGGCACAGTTGACGTAGGTGCCGTAAACGGCGGAAAAGTCGACCGGACGTGCGCTGACTGCGGTCAGCAGACCGGAGGCCGGGTCCTGATGAAGCTTGGTGATCCAGGCACCACCGACACTGCACTCCATGTTGGTGACGGCGAAGAGAGCCTCGTCACCCAGTTTCTTATATTCGATTAGCGAGGTGTAGTCAGGGCCGCTGCCGTTGGTGCAGACGACGGGGTTGGCGCCGTCAGTGAAATCGCTTCCATCACTCTTCTTCCATGTGCCATAGACGGTATTGCCGGTGCCGCCGAGCAAAGGCAAAGTGTCGTTGGTGCTGATTATCGTGTTGGCGTTAATGGCGTAGGTGGTGCCATCCACAGTCGTATCGGCACTGGAACGGGATGCTGCCTGTTCCGCTGCTGTGTCTGGCGTCCCCAGTTCAGTGAATGAGATAGTGAATGGACGGGTGGTAAGATCCTGGCCATCCACACCGGATTTACCATCATCCCCTTCGCAACCCGTGAGGAGGATGGAGGCACCAAGGATGACGGTTGTTATACCTATAGAGAGCGTGGATAGGCGAAATGACTTTTTATTAGCGATCATTGAGAGATTCCCCATAAATTAAAACTGCGCAGGAAGTTTATGGGGAGGGTGTTGCTATTGAGTGTCACAGGCGTGACAGTTATTTTTCCATTTTCTTTCAGGTCTAAGAGGATTCATCAGAAGATCATATGGTGAGTGAAGAAGGAAAAGAGGGATTGGTGGTGCCCAACTATGGTATTTTCCGTCAGAATAACCCTTGATAGTTCCTGGGCATGACAGCAAGCGGAATTCTCAAGTAGGATGGGTTTTTCTATGCCAAGCGTGAAAGAATGAAAATAATCATCCTGGGTGCAGGACAGGTCGGTCGTTCGGTGGCCAATGCACTGGTCAGCGAGGCCAATGACATCACCGTGGTGGATCAGAACGATGTGTTGCTGCAGGAGCTGCAGAACCGGCTCGATCTGAGTACGGTAAAGGGCCATGCCGGCCAGCCCGATATCCTGCGTAGAGCGGGTGCCGAGGATGCGGATATGATCCTGGCGGTGACCAACAGTGACGAGACCAATATGGTGGCCTGTCAGGTTGCCTACACCCTGTTCCATACGCCTACCAAGATCGCCCGGGTAAGAGCCCAGGGTTACCTCGACTATCCCCGGCTTTTCGAGTCGGATGCCTTTCCCGTGGATGTGCTGATCAGTCCGGAACAGCTGGTTACCGACTACATCATTAAGCTGATCGAATTCCCGGGCGCCCTGCAGGTGCTCGACTTTGCCGGTGGCAGAGTGCGCCTGGTGGCAGTCAAGGCTTATCATGGCGGTCCGCTTGTGGGCCATGCACTGAGTACGCTCTACGAACATATACCTGAAGTAGAGGCCCGGGTCGCGGCGATATATCGGGAGGGTGAGGTTATCCAGCCCCATGGCGATACCGTGATCAACGCTGAGGATGAGGTCTTTTTCCTCGCTGCCTCGGAGAATATCCGCTCGGTGATGAGTGAACTGCGTAAATTGGAGAATCCCTATAAACGGCTCATTTTTGCCGGGGCGGGGAATATCGGTCGTCGTCTGGCTTCAGCATTGGAGCAGAAATACCGGGTCAAGCTGATCGAACAGGATCCGACACGGGCAAGAGAGATTGCCGAGCGTCTCGACTCAACCATCGTGCTGCATGGTGATTCGGCGGATGAGGATCTTTTGCTGGAGGAGAATATCGAGAATACCGACGTCTTCTGTGCCGTGACCAATGATGATGAGGCCAACATCCTGTCCGCCATGCTGGCCAAGCGCCTGGGTGCGGCCAGGGTGATGTCGCTGATCAACCGGACGGCTTATGTGGACTTGGTGCAGAGCGGGACCATCGATATCGCCATCTCACCTCAGCAGGCGACCATCGGTACCCTGCTGACCCGTGTTCGGCGAGGTGATGTGGTACAGGTCCACTCCTTGCGTCGTGGTGCAGCCGAGGCCATCGAGGCGGTGGCGCACGGTGACCGCAGTTCGTCAAAAGTCGTCGGTCGTGCGGTCGAGGAGATCAAACTGCCAAAGGGCACCACTATTGGTGCGGTGGTGCGAGGCGACCAGGTGCTGATCGCTCATCACGACACCATGATAGAGAGTGAGGATCATGTCATTCTGTTCGTGGTCGACAAGCGGCGCATCCGTGAGGTCGAGAAACTGTTCCAGGTTGGGGTGACCTTTCTGTGATGGGCCGGTGGGAACGAGTGGGCTCGTGGTTGGTTAAGGACGTTTACCCCGTTGCTGCCGGTCTGATCTGAAACAGTATGCATCTCTCCACGGTACAACGCATTTTAGGTGTCCTGCTGATGCTCTTCAGCCTGACTATGCTTCCGCCACTGCTTTTATCCCTGTGGGTGGATGATGGTGCATTGGTCGGATTCACCGATGCTTTTATTCTGACCTTCGGGCTTGGCCTGGGTATCTGGTTGCCGGTGCGTTATCGGCGACAGGATCTGCGTGTCAGGGATGGTTTCCTGGTGGTGGTGATGTTCTGGACCGTGCTGGGTTTGACCGGTTCGCTCCCGTTCCTGCTGGCGGAAAACTCCAACATGGGGATCACCGATGCGGTTTTTGAGTCGGTCTCTGGCCTGACGACAACCGGGGCGACGGTGATTGTTGGTATCGATGAGTTGCCTACCTCTATTCTCTACTATCGTCAGCAACTACAGTGGCTGGGCGGCATGGGTATTATCGTACTGGCGGTAGCTGTGTTACCGATGCTGGGTATCGGCGGCATGCAGTTATATCGTGCCGAGACACCGGGGCCGGTTAAAGACAATAAGCTGACCCCCCGCATCACCGAGACAGCCAAGGCGCTCTGGTATATCTATCTGGGATTGACGATCAGCTGCACGCTGGCCTATTGGCTTGGGGGTATGGAGCTGTTCGATGCCTTGGGCCATGCCTTCTCCACGGTGGCAATCGGTGGTTTCTCCACCCATGACGAGAGTATCGGTTATTACGACAGTCGTGTGATCGAGATGATCGCGGTGGTCTTCATGTTACTTTCAGGGGCCAATTTCGCACTCCATTTTCTGGCGGTAAGAAGGCGGTCCCTGAGGATCTATTTCGAGGATGCTGAATTTCGCGGCTATATCGTGACTTTAGGGATTGTTTTCCTGCTGGTTTCGACAGCGCTTTATCTAATGGGGGTCTACAGCACCTGGGACGAGTCGATCATGCGTGGCCTGTTTCAGGCGGTATCCATCGGTACGACAACCGGTTTCACCACGGCGGATTATTCTCTCTGGCCTGGGTTTATCTCGATTCTGTTGCTCTTCAGCAGTTTCGTGGGTGGATGTGCCGGATCGACCGGTGGCGGCATCAAGGTGATCCGGTTTCTGCTGTTGATCAAGCAGGGTGTGCGGGAGATCAACCGGCTGATCCACCCCAATGCGGAGATCCCGATCCGCATCGGCGGCAAGACCATTCCCTGGCGGGTGGTAGAGGCTGTGTGGGGTTTCTTCGCCCTCTATGTGGCGAGTTTCGGCGTGATGTATCTGGCGTTGGCTTCCACCGGCCTCGATCTGATGACCTCCTTCTCGGCTGTGGCGGCGAGTATCAATAATCTGGGGCCGGGCCTGGGGGATGTGGGGTTGCACTATGCCACGCTCAACGATCCTGCCAAGTGGATTCTCTGTTTCGCCATGTTATTGGGACGGTTGGAAATCTTTACCCTGTTGGTGCTGTTGACCCCTGCTTTCTGGCGTAAGTGATTTTCAGTAGTGAAGGTGCCGTCTCCTACAAGCTCATATTCAGGCACGGTTCACAAAGGCGATTAGGGCTAAGGGCTGTGCTGCCCGTCTCTTCAGACCAGGCACCAGCAGCCGATAGGATAGTCTGATACCCAAGGAAGCGAGGAAAGCGCAATGGATGGAAGCCAATCGAATCGACTCCTGAAAGATCTGCATAGCAACCTGCTGGCCGGGTTTCGCCTGGCCACGGGACGACGGATCTCAAAAGACGACTTCGTCTACAACCTGGATCAGGGCTTGTGGCTGCTGGTCTTAGTGATATGCCTGGAATTCGTCTCCAGCTACCTGGGCGCTGACAAGCCAGCCAGCTTCTATAGTTACGGCCTCAACTACCTCGGTGCAATTTACCTGTTCGATCTGACACTGTTGCTTCTGATCAGCCGTCTGGCGGGTGCCGACATGGCGGATGCGGGACGTCTGTTAATTGTCTACCTGGCAACCTCACCGCCCCTCATCGCCTCGATCTATCTCATCCAACTCAGCGATCAGACATCAGGCGACAGCTGGCTCATGGCCTGGTTTTTCTGGCTGCTCCCCTTCACCTGGCAGAGCTATATCCTGATTCGTATGCTGTACTTATTGCTCGAGACCCGTTTCGGCAAAGCACTCCGACTGGCTACTTTCTACCTCGCCATCAGCTTTTCGAGCCTGTGGTTTCTACCCTATAGCGAACTCTGGTATGAAGACGACCCCGACACCGGGGAGAACCCCTATGCTGAGCTCTACAAGCTGAGTGTGGAAGACCTTTTCTACGACCAGCAAGGACTGCTCGACAACGTAATAGAACCCTTGGCACCACAGCGGCCCGGTGTCACTGATCTCTATCTGCTCGCTTTTGGCGGCTATGGCCTGGAGAAAGTCTTTCTTAACGAAGTGACCTATGTGAGTGATCTCTTCGACGAGCAATTCGATACCCGGGAGAGATCCCTCGTGCTGGTCAACAATCAAGCCACGGTCGCGCAATACCCGATGGCAAATCGCCATAACCTCTCGACAGCCCTACGGGCCATCGGCGAACGTATGGATAGGGATGAGGATGTGTTGTTCCTCTTTATGACCTCCCACGGCGGCAAGGACCACCGCTTCTCCCTCAACTTCGGCCCCGTGCCGCTGGATGATCTGACACCCATACAAGTTCGCCAAGCCCTCGACGAGGCTGATGTACGTTGGCGGGTAATCGTTATCTCCAGTTGTTACTCCGGTGGCTTTATCGATGCACTGAAAGATCCCCAGACCATGGTCATCACTGCCGCGGCACCAGACCGAAAATCCTTCGGCTGTGGTGCGGAGAGTGAATTTACCGACTTCGGTACCGCCTATTTCAAACACGCCCTGTCGCAACAATCCAACTTCATCCAGGCTTTCGATCTGGCGGCGACCTGGGTGGCGGAGAAGGAAAAACGGGAGAAACGCCAAGCCTCAGACCCCCGGCGTTTCGTGGGTGAGGCGATGGGTGACAAAATCGCCGCCTTCACTGAGAGGATTCGTGGCGGGTCGGTGTTATCACAGCAGTCCGGCATGACAACGGATTGTGAGACGACTTCAAATCGACAATCCTGCCACCCCTGATCACTGCTGGCTAAGCAAGGCCAATCCGCTGTCTCGGGTAATATCGCAGGCAGGCTTGTTCGACTGAAAGAGAGGTTATCAGGTGAGCAATACAAGGAGAAGTTGCCCAGGGCAGCAGCTGCTCTATTTCACTGGAAATGACCGGAAAACCCCGCCGATCAATGACCGGTTCACAGATTCGGGAGGTGGTATTCATGTTCGCGCCGTGTCGTTGGGTAAGTTGACGGTTGTCTGATGACATTGGGATACTGATGGGACTTTTAAAGAGGGTGTTCATGCTGCTCAACCATGTTCCCGTTTTTCTACGGTGCAGAATTCGGGCGTCATGGGTTGGATTATAGTGATTGAATGAGGGTAGTGGTTCTGAAAAATGTTTGGTCTGATCAAAAATAAACCGCTGCTGAATCAGGCTTCCACGGATTGGTTGCATGAGGCTTTTGGCTGGTCATTAATAAACTTCAACGCTGATTATTTTTATTCGGATACCCAACTGGTGTTGCCGACCAACGAGCACTTTCCAGGTGTGGTGGATAGTACGGAAGGTATGGCGAAGCTGATCTTCGAGCGGGTTAAACACTTTGCTGGGGTCGGGCATTGGCCGACCTTGGTTATCGATCAAAACCAGTGTCCACTGATGGATCAGACAGCGTTACTGCCGCAAGGCGCTATCAGAGGCAAGGATGTAAAGGGGGCCGTTGTGAAAGAGCCGTCGCAACGCCTGCCGATTCCCTATAACCCTCAACAGATCAATAACCCTGAAGGGATGATCGCAAGCTTTGCGCACATCCTTGCCTACTATCTGGGACAGATGAGTCAGGAGCCGCCTCCCGGCGGTGCTGATCATTGGCCGGAAATCACAGAGCTGTTGGCTATCTTTATGGGCTTTGGCCTGATGTTTGCCAACAGCGCCTTCACCTTCAAGGGTGGATGCGGCAGTTGCTACAACCCAAATGCGGTGCGTCAGGCCGCGCTCAGCGAGTATGAGGCGACCTATGCGCTGGCACTCTTTGCGGTATTGAAAGAGATCCCGAACGCAACAGTGAGCAGACACTTGAAAAAGCATCTACGGGGTTTCTACAAAAAGGCGGTAAAGGAGATACATGCCAACCGGCAGGGTCTGGCGGAGTTGGCGGGCATTGGGCAGGAGCGGGTAACCCAGGCCGAGGCTGGGTTGTGAGGCTTACCAGCCGCTAATGAATACCTCCGAAACCCCAATGAGCACGGCATAGCGGATTGCCTTGCCAATGCCTATAAACAGTGTTGCGGGAAAGAGTCTGACGCCACTCCAGCCAGCCGCCAGACAGAGTGGGTCCCCAATCAACGGCAGCCATGAGAAGAGTAGCGCTGGACTGCCATAGCGACCCACACGCTGGAGCGCCCGACGTTGGCGCTCGTTGCTCAGGCCACGACCGGGAAACCGCCGGGCCAGCCACCAGCCCAGCAGCCAGCTGCTGAGTCCGCCCAAGGTGTTGCCGAGGGTGGCCACCAGCCAGAGCAGTCCAGCCTGTTCGGGTGTCTGTTGCAGTTCCCATAACAACATAGCCTCTGAGCCACCCGGCAGCAGGGTGGATGCGAGGAAGCTGCCGATGAAGAGCCCTAAGGGTCCACCGGAAAGATTTAAGAGCGACGAAAAGTCCAGCATTTGTGTGCAGGGTGGCGTTTGAAATCGTCGGGTACTGTCTGCTGGGTGATCTCCTGGCAACCGGGCGGTTCGGCCAGCTTCGGATCGAGTTTGAATCGGCGTCGATTGGTGGAAAAGATCAGTTCTCCCGTGGGCGTCAGTAGTTTTTTACAGGCCTCAATCAGTCGAACGTGGTCCCGTTGCACATCGAGGGTTTCTAGCATCTTCTTGGAATTGGAGAAGCTGGGTGGATCAAGCACGATGAGTCCGAACAGCCGTCTTTCCCGGACAGCCCTTTCCAGATAGGCGAAAACATCTTCTCTCACCAGTTCATGGTCTGGCCCGCTGAAACCGTTGAGTGCCAGATTGCGGCCGGTCCAGGCTTGGTAAGTATTTGAGAGGTCGACACTGGTGGTTGCGATTGCGCCGCCAGCAGCGGCATAGACTGAGAAGCTGCCCGTGTAAGCAAACAGGTTGAGCATACGCTTTCCCACGGCCCGTTCGCGCACCATGGTGCGGGTGTTGCGATGATCCAGGAACAGACCGGTATCGAGATAACTGTGGAGGTCAACTTCGAACTGTAGTCCGTTCTCGTCGACTGTCATTGGGCGACTGGTTTCGCCGGTCTTCTCATATTGGGCCAGCCCCCGCTGTCTTTGGCGGGTCTTGAACGCCAGAGCTTCGGTTGAAATCTCCAGTACCTGGCAGATGGCATCACCGATCTGTTGCTCTGCCTGCTCATCGAGGGGTTCGAGACCCTTGCGGGCAAAGATTTGAGCGTGCGCTTGTCCGGCGTACCAATCTACCGCAAGGGGAAACTCTGGAATGTCCCTGTCATAGAGACGATAACAGGAGACACCGCGGCGCCGTGCCCACTTGCTCCAGTGGCGCTGGTTTTTGCGCAGTCGGTTGGTAAAAGCGGTCAGTTCCATCTGAGACTTATGTGTCGCCTCTGTGGGGTAAGCGCCAAGCGGCCAATGCCAGGGCAAACCAACCAGCGAGGAATGCCATCCCACCGAAGGGTGTGACCATGCCAAGTCCACGCTGACCGGTCAGCGTGAGGAGGTAGAGGCTGCCCGAGAAGAGCAGAATGCCGATCAGAAACAGCCAGCCGGCGAATAGCAGTGGCCGGCTGGAATGATGCAGGGCAAGCAGGCCACTGCCCAGCAGGGCAAGCGTGTGCAGCCCTTGGTAGTCGACCGCCTTTTGCCACCAGATGAGATGGCTGGCTGGTACGCGTGTTTCAAGGGCGTGAGCGCCAAAGGCGCCAAGCGCCACCACCAGCAGGCCGCTGATAGCGGCGATGAAGAGGAAGGTTCTGCCCATCAGCGATTATCCGTTTCGAGCTGTTTCAACTCTTCGAGTATGCCCATCACCATCGCTTCGGTATTGCTGTCCATCTGTTTACAGAGCCTGTCCGGATCCCGTTCACCATTGATCATGGGGCGGATGACAGCAGCCAGTTTGCCCATTGGTCCGCCGACCTTGCTCATCTGATCTGCCATGTCGGCGATAATCTGCAGGGCCTGTGCGTTGCCGCTTCCCGCTGCATGGATCATGGAGGCCAGTCCCGGAGCAGCCATCGCAGGATCGGGCTTGGCATTGGGGTCGGGCAGGGTGGAGGGGTCCTGCAGGCCCCGCAGGATCGACTCTGCGATGACGCGGTCCTCCTCATCCAGGCTGTTCAGCACTTCAAGATCCCGGCGTCCTTTGTGGATGATCTGACGAATGGCAGCCACCAGGCTGCTCCAGCCGCTATCGGATGCGAGCTTCAGCAGATTCTCGAATTCATCCTGCCGATCGGCCTGTGGGCCGATGGTGACGACTTGATTGATAAAGACTGCGTGTACAGCAAGTATCTGGGCCTCTCTATCCATCACTTCTCCTCGTTGTGTAGCATCTTTAGTGAGTCGGCTGCAATTTCACGGACATCGGGATTTGCGTCTTTCGACAGTTCCTGCAGTATGGCAGAGGCCGCCGGCAGGTGTGTCAATCCCAGGAAATGGGCGGCATCGGCACGGATGTTGGGGTGTTCTGAATGGGCCAGGTCGGTAAAATCCGGCAGTGCTTGTTTTATCAGCGGACTGCCTTCCAGCTCCTCCAGTACCACGCCGATGCCGATCCGTGCTGTCATCGGCGTATCACTGGATGCCAACAGCGTGATGAGCTGTGGCAGGGTTTCTGGTCTCTTTTCTAACGACGAGGTTACCTGATGAGGTCGTTGGGTCTCCAACAGGTGGTTGTAGTAAGCGGTGAACCCTTGGTCGCTTGTAGCCAGCTCAACCCAGCGGGCGAGTTCAGCGGGCGATAGGGAACCCGCCAGCTCGAATGACCCGATGCGGGTCCAGGGAACGCTGCGGGTGCCAATTGCCTGTGCAGCCTCCGGATGCTCCACGATGTTGATCACTTCGAGGCGGCCTATGCTGCCTTGCTTCAATAGCTGGCTCAAGCCCTCCAGTACGGCAGGGCAGTGGGCACAACCGGTTGCCAGCAGGAGTAGGGCGTCAGGGGCTTGTCTCTGTCTCATGTACGGTACTCGAAAAGCCGCCACTTTAACTGATGGGGATCGGTGTGCAAGCGCCAAAAGCCGGACTTTTTGTCTGATTTTAGGGCTCTGCGGGGGATGGCGAGGCGTTTGGTCTATCTCCCTTGGGATAGATTTGTGGCTCAAGTAGTCGTGAAGCCTCAGGATTTTGGAAAGACCATGTCAACTAAATTGGTAATTTTCTTCGTATAAATAGGGTGTTAGTAATCCGACTAAATTACTTGGTATTTCAACAGGCTAAGTCAATAAGCGGATTTTATGTGCCCTCATTAAAAAATTGTTTGGCTAAAGGTTGCGCAACCCATTAATGTTTGTCGCCCTGACTCCAGGCGTGCGTGCGCGTACTGGAATGACTTGACGCTAAACGCTGTGAGTTATACAGGCCGGCGTCAGGATAGAAAAAATGAAATACAACTGGGCGAGTGCCCGGACGTGCTTCAAGGTCGCGGCGAATCGCGGCGGCTGAATCACTGCAGTGAAACCTAGGAGAAATACACCATGCCAACATTTGTGCGTACTGAGAAGTGCGATGGCTGTAAAGGCCAGGACAGGACAGCTTGCATGTACATCTGTCCTCATGACCTGATGAAACTGGATAAAGACGGCTCTGAGACCGGACATGCCATGAAGTCATTCAACCAGGAGCCTGAGCAGTGCTGGGAGTGTTACTCCTGCATCAAGATCTGCCCTCAGCAGGCTATCGAAGCGCGTCCTTACGCCGACATCGTGCCCCTGGGTGCTTCCGTACAGCCTCTGCGCGGTACTGATTCCATCATGTGGACCATCAAGTTCCGCAACGGCACCATGAAACGTTTCAAATTCCCGATCCGCACCACACCAGAAGGTTCTATCGATCCTTATGGCAACAAGCCTGCAGCTGAGATCTCCAAGATCAACGACAGCGGCTTCTTCGTGCAGTGCAACGGTTACCGTGCCGGCGATCCCAGCGAGCTGATCCGCAAGTAAGCGGTTCTCGAAGCTGAACATATATAAAGATAGATATCGAGGTATTTGAACATGGCTGAATTTGGAAATCCCGAAGTCGTCGAAGAAGAGGTAGACATCCTCATCATCGGTGGCGGTATGGGCGCCTGTGGTGCTGCATACGAGATTGGTCCCTGGGTGGAAGCTGCAGGTGGCAACATCAACGTGAAACTGGTCGACAAGGCCGCTATGGACCGCTCCGGCGCCGTGGCACAGGGTCTGTCCGCCATTAACACTTATATCGGTTCCGAGCAGGATCCTGCTGACTACGCCCGCATGGTCTCCAACGACCTGATGGGTATCACCCGCGACGATCTGGCTTATGACCTGGGCCGTCACGTGGATGAGTCTGTGCATCTGTTCGAAGAGTGGGGTCTGCCAATCTGGAAGACCGACGAGAACGGTGAGCGTCACGACGGTTCTAAAGGCATGACGCCTCTGGCTGACGGCGGCAAACCCGTACGTTCCGGTAAGTGGCAGATCATGATCAACGGTGAGTCCTACAAGTGGATCGTCGCTGAGGCTGCCAAGAAAGCGCTGGGTATGGATAACATCCAGGAGCGTATCTTCATCGTTAAGCTGGTTAACGACAAGAACGACAAGAACCGCGTTGCCGGTGCTGTCGGTTTCTCTGTTCGTGAGCACAAGCTGTTTGTTTACAAGTTCAAGGCTTGCCTGCTGGTTGCCGGTGGTTGTGTAAACATCTTCCGTCCCCGTTCCGTGGGTGAGGGTCAGGGCCGTGCCTGGTACCCCGTCTGGAATGCCGGTTCTACCTACGCCATGGCTGCTGAAGCCGGTGCAGAGTTGACCCTGATGGAAAACCGCTTCGTACCGACCCGCTTCAAAGACGGTTACGGTCCTGTTGGCGCATGGTTCCTGCTCTTTAAATCCAAGGCTACCAACGCCTTCGGTGAAGTCTACATGGACCGCAACAAAGAGATGCTGGACGACTATCCTCCATATGGTCAGGCCGCCGTTCCCGCTTCTTGTCTGCGTAACCATCTGATGCTGAAAGAGATGCGTGAAGGCCGCGGTCCTATCTGGATGGACACCGTGACTGCCCTCGCAAACCTGCGTGAGACCCTGTCTCCTCGTGAGGTTAAGCATCTGGAAGCAGAAGCCTGGGAAGATTTCCTCGACATGTGTATCGGCCAGTGCGGTATCTGGGCGGGTGAGAACATCGAGCCTGAGAAGAAAAACTCTGAGCTGATGCCTACCGAACCCTACCTGCTGGGCTCTCACTCCGGTTGCTGCGGCATCTGGGTATCCGGTCCTGACGATGTCGGCGCGCCGACTGAAGAGACAGAAGCCGGTGTACCCGAGCATCTGCCTGCTGGTTGGAACTGGGGCTACCGTGGTATGACCACCATTCAGGGTTTGTTCACCGCCGCTGACGGCGTAGGCGCTTCCGGCCACAAATTCTCCTCCGGCTCTCACGCTGAAGGCCGTATGTGTGCCAAGTCCATGGTCAAATTCGTCATGGATAACAAGGACTACAAACCTGAGCTGGACACCACCTCTGACGAGCTGATCGAAGAGATCTACCGTCCGGTCCGCAACTACCTGGAGCACAAGGACTACTCCACCGCGATTGATGTGAATCCTAACTACATCACACCGCGTATGCTGCAGTTCCGTCTGCAGAAAATCATGGATGAGTACGTTGCCGGTGTTGCTACCTACTACACCACCAATGAGCACATGCTGGAGCAGGCTGAGCAGAAGCTGGCTGCCCTGAAGGAAGACTCGCTGAAAATGCGTGCCAAAGACCTTCACGAGCTGCTGCGTGCGTGGGAAAACTACCACCGCATCCTGACTGCTGAAGCTCACATGAAGCACATCCAGTTCCGTCAAGAGTCTCGTTATCCTGGTTTCTACTACCGCATGGATAAGAACTTCGTGGACGAGGAGAACTGGCACTGCTTCGTGAACTCCATCTACGACAAAGAGAGCAAGACCTGGACCTGCTTCAAGCGCGCCCACGTCGATTTGGTCGATAAGTCCAAGCTGTTCAAGTAATTTTTTGACAGTTAGTGACTAGGGGAAGTCCGGGTGCCGAAAGGCGCCCGGACTTTTTCCGTCTTTACGCTGAGGAAATTACCCAGTTTCCACAGGAACGTGATTGGTATTGAAGCGGCCTGACATAGGGCCTTGAATGTATAATTACCGGTTACGTTCCTTTGAGAATTGATACGCAAACCAGCCGATTTCGATATCGGAGGCAAACGATGAGTGAAAAATTCGACATTCCTAACAAGAGCAATTTTGTGCCCACGGTGATGGAACCGGGCAGTCAATTGAAATTCAACTGTCACAAGGGTATCTCCTGCTTCAATGCTTGCTGCAAGCATGCGGATATCCAACTGACGCCTTACGATATTCTTCGTCTGAAGGATCATCTGGGTGTCACCGGGACGGAGTTTTTAAAGAATCATACGGTGCCATTCGAGATGGATAAGGATGGGATTCCAGGCATAAAGTTGCGCACCGACAACGATGGCGCCTGCCTCTTTGTAACTGAAGAGGGTTGCAGTGTTTATAAAGATCGGCCAACCGCCTGCCGCTACTATCCTGTCGGACATATGGCGATGAAAGAGGCGGGCTCAACTGAAGATGAAGCCCGTTATTTTCTGATCAAAGAGGATCACTGCAAAGGCCACAAAGAGGACCGCGAGATCTCTGTTGATGACTACCGCCGGGAACAGGAGGTCGAGATCTACGACCAGATCAATCGGGATTGGCTGCAGCTGATGCTGAAAAAGAAATCGGCCGGGCCCTCAATCGGTCGACCCTCAGACACCAGTCTTCAGTTCTTCTTCATGTGCTCCTACGATGTGGATCGCTTGCGTCGCTTTGTTTTAAACGACTCGTTTAAGGCATCCTACGAGATGGACGACAAATTTTATGAGACGGTCGAGAAAGAAGACCTGGCGCTGATGCAATTCGGCACCCGGCTACTCAAGCAGGTACTGTTTGGCGATGTGACGATTCCGGTCAAAGAGAATGCCATCGACAAACGCATCGAAGAGCGTAAAGAGGTACTCGAGCTGCGTCGACAAGCAGAGATAGAGATCCACAAACAGAAGAAGGAACAGGAGATGAAGGACGCCCTGTCCTGATCTGAGATCAGCGATATCCTATCTGAAACGCCGCCCAGTTATCTGGCGCGGCGTTTTTTATGGGTTTATATGCGGCTCAACTTCCATAAAGTCCATCTGTCTTGGCCGACATGATGAAGTCATTTCGGTGCAGTCCCTTGATTTTGTGCGACCACCAAGTGACCGTGGTCTTACCCCACTCGGTCAATAGTGAAGGGTGATGTCCCTCACTCTCAGCCAACGCCCCAACTTTGTTGGTGAATGCGAGAGCATCCGGGAAGTTCTTGAAGGTGAAGGTCTTTTCCAGCTGCATGACGCCGTTGCGTACCTCGATATTCCAGTCAGGTATGGCTCGTATCAACTCAGCAAGCTCCTCATCACTGACTTTGGGGGCATCTGCGCGACAGGCTTCACACTTTTCTTCGGTCAGCGCTAGCATAGGATTGTTTCCTCTCGTGAATTGAGTCAGATATAGTGATATGAATGGAATTATCAGATATTCATCCCTCCCTGCATACATGCAAACCGTAGGGTATAGGCGAGTTTGGGAAATCAAGGTATGACGAAACGGGCACTTATTGTCGACGATTCGAAGACAGCACGACTGGTGCTGTCGAATAAATTGCTGCAATACGGTATCGATGTGGATACCCGCGAATCCGCAGCTGCAGCAATCGACTACCTCTACGACAATGCCCCGGATGCCATATTCATGGACTATGAGATGCCCGGTATGGACGGATTTCAGGCGCTGAAGGTCATCAAGTCCAATCCCCATACCGCTGTGATCCCGGTCATGATGTACACCTCCAAAGCCGGTGGGCTGGCCATGAGCCAGGCCAGAGCGCTGGGTGCTGTGGGTGTCTTGCCAAAAAAGCTTGAGCCACAGGATCTTGAAGGCGTCCTCCATTCGTTGCACCTGATGCCAGAGCAGGATTCACTGGCGCGCGGTTTACCCGATGATGAACTGAGGAGTCTCAGACGCGTACCCCATTCGGAGAATGTTCATCCGATTGGAGAAGCCGGCCGGCGAGGTGCAATGCCGGTAGAGCCGGTCACGCTGCCGATGGGGGATCTGCAAGGAGCCGTACCGGTTGACGAGAACCTAAAAAAATTCATGCGCAGAGAGCAGGGCCAGGTCGAGGAGCGGCTGAAGGATCAGCTGGAAAAACAGTACGCAGATTTTCATGGTGATTTTTTCGAGTTGGAGGCTCACCTCGAAGAGAACAATCAGCAGGTGCGCAGAGTTGCGATTCTCTCCGTGTCGACGTTGATTCTCTTGGCAGCGGGTTTCCTGTTTGCGCTATTTCAATACAACCCGATGATGCAAACGGATAAAGCGGCAGTATCAGAGAGTGAACTCAGCGAAGTGATGCTGGAGCGACTCATTGCACAGGATGAAAAGATCGATCTGATAACCACGGCAGTCTATGAGGGGGTTGCAGACAGCAGCGGTGAGCGTTCGCAGAATCTGCCACTGGGGCTGATCGAATGGGCGGCGAACCAGGGAACGCATTTTAACTACGGTGAAATGCCATTCAATGATACCCGAGCGCTATGGCTCTCCGAATTGGTCGAGCAGCTCAAGACTGCCGGTTTCCAGGGTTCCATAGAGTTGCGTGCAAGCTACGGTAACTTCTGCCTGACCAAGGATGCAGCCGGCAGCCTTCAGTTGGCAGACCCTGGTCTCGAACTCAGTCAGTGTCAGTTCAAGGCTGACCTGGAGGAGCGGGATCAGTGGCGCAACGAGCAGTCTGTCGCCTTCGCCAACTATCTGAATGTGGAGATTGCCAGGAGTGGTGGTGAAGTGGAGATACTGCTCTTCAACAGTGGTCTCAATAATCCGCAATACCCCTATCCCGAACGATATGAGGCTAAGACTGCAGGTGAGTGGAACCGGGTTGCCGGACAGAATCAGCGGATACAGGTCAATCTCTATAACGGACAGTGAGCGTTGTATAAGGGATGCTTGGGGCTGGGGAGCGTTTGCCCAAACAACTTTGCCGCAGTTTCACAGGGATAGGGCTTTTGTTTTCTCAACTGCTTCAGCTTAGGCCCATCAGTCAGTACAAGCGCTTCTGCCAGCGCTTGTTCGACATCACCTCCGTTATCCGAGACTACCTTTTCACTCATCCATCTGCCTCAGATGCGAATGTATTTACCGCGCAATCCGACTCGCACAGATTTCAAAGCTAAGGCTAAACGTCCCATCTCCCTGAGGGAGAGGGAGTTAACGGGACAGTCCTGAGGAAAAATGGCAAAATTCCGTCCCTGATGCATTTGTGGCGTCACTCCGTTCAACCAGAATTACCGGGCTCAACCCTGATATAGGAGCCTGAAGGAATAAAAAATGACCGAATTGCTAGAGCAGACCTACTACGGCAATACCCTGCAAACCTGGCTGATCGCGCTTGGCATCATCGTCTTGTCCGCGTTGCTCGGCAAAGTGGTGTATTGGGTGTTTTCCAGGATCGTGCGCGGTGTGACCAGCCGTACCAAGAGCAAGCTGGACGATATCATTGTCGATATGGTCGAAGAGCCGGTGGTCTTTCTGCTGATCACCTTCGGCATCTGGTTTGGCCTGAGTCAACTGACGCTGCCGGAGATCATGGAAGTCTCCATCGGTAATGCCTACCACGTCATCTTCGCCCTCTTGATCGGCTGGATGTTGAGCCGCCTGTTCGATGCCATCTACCAGGAATACCTCGTGCCCTGGGCGTCGAAGACGGAGAATGACCTGGACGATCAACTGCTGCCTGTGCTGAGCAAAGGCGTGAAGATGATCATCTGGGCCATGGCGGTCATCATCGGCCTGAATAACGCCGGTTATAACGTGGGTGCCCTGATCGCCGGCCTGGGTATCGGTGGCTTGGCCTTGGCGATGGCGGCGAAGGATACGGTATCGAATATCTTCGGTGGTTTTACTATCTTCTCCGATCAGCCGTTCAAAATAAACGACCGTGTCAAGGTGGCCGGTTACGATGGCACCGTGAGCGAGATAGGTGTACGCAGCACCCGCCTGCGCACCCTGGAGGGGCGTGAGGTCACCATCCCTAATGCCAAGTTCGCCGATGCCCCGGTGGAGAACGTTACACGTGAGCCCTCACGCAAGGTAGTGCTGAACCTGGGGCTGACCTACGACACCACATCGGAGCAGATGCAGCAGGCCCTGGACCTGCTGCGTGAAATTCATGAAGACAACCCGGGTGCAGAAGATAAAGTCTCCCTGGGCTTCAACGGTTTTGGGGATTTCTCCCTCAACATTCTCTTTATCTACTACATTCGCAAGGGTGCCGATATCCTCAGCGTGCAGACAGAGATGAATATGGCCATCCTGCGTGCCTTCAATGAAAAGGGTCTGGAGTTCGCCTTCCCGACGCAAACCATCTACACACTGCCAGGTGCGCAGGAGGCCTAGACCGTATCGCGCATCTGGGTACGCAATGATCACACTGGCATAGTCGTTTAAACGTCCCCTCCCGATGAAGGGAGAGGGCGTTTGTGGGACAGCAATGAACCTAACAGATAAATCAGGGCGCCCGACACTCAATCAAAAGATACCGGTGACGACTGAATAAACGTTGCCAATGAGTCGAGACAACCCGGTGATGTTAAAAAATGCATCAGTCGCGATTCAAAACCTCCTGATGTTGACGATAAAGACGTCAACGATCCGCTAAATCAACCGATCACTGACACAATAAGGACTCCCCTGTGGTTGAAAGGAGGCTCAGCCTCCACACCACAAAAGCAAGGTATGGCAGCACAAACGTTGCAAGCGAGAAACAGAAAAACACAAAACCCGACAGCAACCATCAGCCCGCTGGCCAAACCGTGCCACCCACCCGGACCAAAATCGCACGGGTAACCCAATGACAGTCACTGGCGGGCAATTCAAGTACAGACCACCTGCCAGATCGGTCACCAGCCTGTCACCGACAGAAAAGCAGACAGGATGGGTCACATCCCGCTCACCGTTCGGCATGCAATGAAGCCCCGAAGACATCAACCGATAGCAACATCGCCAAGCCAAAGTGGAAAACAGCGCCCCAGACCCACCCGTGTAGGAAAAAGCCTACAGACAACCATGATTCGATATGGCATCTTTGAAATAAAAGGGGAATTAATTCTTATCAAAATCAAAAGCGTGGCTCGCCAAGTCATGAATCCTGCTCAAACACAAGGCAAAACCTGCTTGCGACAAGACATGAGAACTTTTTTCCACATATCACAATATTCGTGCATTCCACATAACACAATATTTGTGACGTCCACATAATGACCTGTTAGGAGTAAAAACAGATAGCTATGAACGAGGGAATTTGCTGGTCCGCGTACTTAAAAAATATAGAGGAAGTTAAAGAACGTCTCGAAAGCGGTAGTGATATCGAAGAAAAGGATAGAGATGGAAGAACGCCGCTATTAAATTCGGTGTCGGGTAGTAATATAAGTATTGAATTGGTGTCGTTGCTTATAAATTGCGGTGCAAACACTAACGCACAAGACAATGCAGGGTTTTCAGCCCTTCATTTTTGCGCACAAGAAAAGCAACCCGAAATAGCGGAGTTATTAATAGACAACGGAGCGAATGTTAACCTTAAAGACCAATGGGGAAACACACCACTTTTTAGAGCATTCGGCAATACTGAAAAAAATATAGCGCTAATAGATATCTTAATTTCAAATGGATGCGATCCATACTCAAAGAATAATAGCGGGGTATCAGCGATGGACCATGCCCTGAGGCTTAAGACGCACCCAAACCATCAAATTTTCAAAGAGTATCATGAGAATAACTCCTAACAATCACATTAACTTTGCTCCCTACGGTCGCCGGACCTCGCTTATGCTCGGCCGGTTATGTAGGCGTTGAAGCTGTAGAAAAACCCTAAATTATCGCTCAAGGAATGATAGAATTGAGGCAAAGGAGAGGGAGTTACTCAATGGCAAAGTTCATTCCTTACGATTACAACCAAAACAGCATGATTGTGATCAATTACCAAGATCAATTGGTGCCAGGTAGCTTTGAATACGCAATACATCACCTGATCGATACCAAGCTTGATCTATCAACGTTTTATCCAAAGTTCAAGAATGACGATATAGGCCGTCCGGCCTATGATCCAGCAATTCTATTAAAGATTATTTTGTTCGGTTATTCGCGTGGTATCACCTCCAGCCGTGATCTTGAGTGGCAGTGCCGTCATAACATTATATTTAAGGCCTTGTGCTGCGACAGAGTTCCTCACTTTACAACTATTGCTGACTTCATCAGCAGTCGGAGTAGCGAAATAGCATCACTATTCGAACAGGTACTGTTGATATGTGATGAACAAGGATTGCTCGGTCACGAGCTCTTTGCTATTGACGGTTGCAAGATCCCCTCGAATGCCTCGAAGGAATGGTCTGGCAGCTTCAAGGAGTTGGAGCAAAAGCGTGACAAGATTAAGCGCCAGATTCGTTACCACCTGGATCAGCACAAGAAACAAGACAAGTACCAGAGTCGTGATGATGAGCGTGATAAACAACGAAAGAACGCCATTGAAACACTAAACCAAGCGTTTGATAGGATAGATCACTTTTTAAAGTCAGAAAGCCCAAGGATGGGCCAAGGTAAAATAAAAAAGGAAGTAAAGAGTAATATCACAGACAACGAAAGTGCCAAGATGACGACCTCAAAAGGCACAATCCAGGGCTACAATGGACTGGCTGCCGTTGATAAGAAACACCAGGTTATCATCGATGCACAGGCCTTTGGTGAGGGCCAGGAACACCACACATTACAACCGATCCTCGAAGCCGTTGAGCAACGCTATCATCGCCTAAAGATCAATCAAGCCATCTTCGAAAGCAATATTATAGTCACAGCAGATACCGGCTTTGCCAACGAAAGCAATATGCAATATCTGCATGATAATAAAATAAACGCCTATATTCCTGATAACAAATTCAGAAGCCGTGATCCCAAATTCAACGAACAGAAAGAGAAATATGGCAAGCGTCAACAGGCGGGTAAAAAGAAAGCGCATCACCTGATCCCTGCCAGTGAGTTTAATTTCGTAGAAACCAGTATGACCTGTGTGTGCCCGGCAGGCCAGGAACTGAGCTTCCGTCATGAAGGCGAAGATAAGCTAGGTAACCACAAAGCCTTCTTTGAAGGAAAGCTATTGCAATGCCGTCACTGTGACATCAAGCACCGTTGCATGAAGAATCCACAGTCAGCAGATCACCGTAAAGGTAATGGACGCCAAGTATCGTTTGTATTAAATAAGAATGTAAAGCCGAGTTACACTGACTGGATGAAACAGCGCATTGATAGCGAAGCAGGCAAACAGATCTATAGTCACAGGATGTCGACGGTCGAGCCAGTCTTCGGTAACATCGGAACGAATAAGCGACTCAACCGATTCAGCCTAAGGGGCAGGCGTAAAGTCCAGGGGCAATGGCAACTATATTGTATAGTCCATAATATCGAAAAGATCATGAATTATGGAAAGATAGCGGCGTAATGAATCCAATCAGCAATAAATAGCCTTGTTTAACGAAGTAGTGCAAATATTGGAAGGATACTTAAATATGTTATCAAAGAAGCTTGTCTATGAAAAAGCCCCGCTTCATTTTTGTATTTTTCTTCAGCCTCGTTAGAGGCAATTGAACAGAGCGCATAAGTAGATGGATAAAATTCAATTAGATAGCTTCAAACAGCAGTTACTCGAGCTGCGGTCAGAACTCATAAATCTAAGCGGCACGTCTGACGACGCAGCAAAGCCTGTGGAGCTAGATCAGTCAGCGGTTGGCAGGCTCAGTCGAATGGATGCGATGCGTGCACAAGGAATGGCAATTGAAACAAAAGGGCGGCGAGAAGATCAGCTCTTAAAAATTGAGGGTGCATTGCGCCGAATCACCGCTGGTGATTTTGGCGTTTGTCTCACGTGTGGGGAAGAGATAAACATCCGCAGACTAGAGGTGGATCCTACTTACACTCAATGTATCAAGTGCGCGGATAAATGATTGTCTCTAACAAGGCGTAAAACCCTTTCGCTCCACTCTCTAGGATGGTCCAATGAGACAGACCATGGTTTACGTGTCAGAAATTGGCAAGCTTGTACCATCATAGAGCATTGTACATGACAAGAAGAGCGGGAACCGGCACTCCAGGAATACCTCAGTATCTGATTTTGGATCAAGTTGATAGATCAAGCTTGAGGACATAAAAAAAGCCCGCATAAGCGGGCTTTCAAGACCGAAGATGGATCGCCTTATTATTTGTTGGCAATCTCCTCCAGTTGCTTGGCCGGGATGACCTGACCGTTCAGCGCGGCATCCGCGGCACTGCGACCAAAGGCAACGCTCATCAATGTGGAGTAGTAGACCACCGGCATGTTGAACTTGGTGCCGTAGGTCTCATTGATGTTGTCCTGATAGATCTCCACGTTGGCCTGACACAGGGGGCAGGGGGTAACGATCATATCTGCGCCATTGTCGTAGGCCGCTTCGATGATGCCTTTGATCATTTCCTGTGACTTCTCCGGTTCGGAGAAGGCGAGGGCGCCACCGCAGCACTGGACTTTTTTCTCGTAGGTGGGAATCGAATCGGCGCCAACGCTCTCCACGATTTTGTCCAGGTATTGCGGGTTTTCGAAGGACTCACCGGCGATGCCGAAAGGACGGTTGGTCTGACAGCCTACATAACCGGCAATCTTGAGGCCCTCGAGGGGCTTCTTGACCTTCGATTTGATGCCATCGAAACCGATGTCCTCAACCAGCACTTCCACCATGTGGCGGACGTTGGACTCACCTTCGTATTTAAGGCCAGCCTCGGAGAGTGCCGCATTGGCATCCTTGAACATCTGCTCGTCTTCGTGAAGACGCTCTTTTGCTTCGCGTGTGGAGAGCCAGCAGGCCGCGCAGGTGGCGACGATCTCCTGTCCGCTGTTGTGCTCCTCGGAGAGGGCGATATTGCGTGCTGACAGGGTCAGACGAGGCAGCTCGCCGCCGCCGCCGTAACCGATGGAAGCGCCGCAGCAGTTCCAGTCCGGGATCTCGTTGAGCTGAATGTCCAGCTCCTCGCACATGGTCTGCGCGGAGACCAGGTAGTTTGAAGAGGTTGCGCCTTTCTGTGAGGAGCAACCCGGGTAGAATGAAAGTTCTATCTTAGCCATGTCGGTCTTTCCTCACTTGAAGTCCTTGATGTTGCCTTCTTCGATCTCCTGGGCTTTCTTGATGATCTTTTGGAAGCCGGAGAGATCTTTTACGCTGTGTCCACCAAAGAACTCCATGGCGTTCATGCGTTTGGCCTTCATCATATTCTGGCCAAGCTTCTGGTTGGCCATGGCATTTTTGATGCCCTGTCCAAAGCCGTCTTTGAAATACATGGAGAGACCCAGCTTCAGCTCGTTGACGCGACCCTTCTTCATCAGGTTGTCCCAGAAGATCTGCGAGAATTCAGCCGTAGGCTGCTTCTGCGGGGTCAGGCCGAGGCGTTTGGAGTAGACCGCCAGACCGTGCATGATGTGGGTGATCGGCAGGCCGCGCGGGCAGCGTGCGATACAGTTGTAGCAGGAGGTACACATCCACATGGAGTCGGAGCTCAGGACGTCTTCGCGCTTGCCGGCGCGGATCATCATGAAGATCTCCTGGGGTGGATGCTCCCAGTGTTTACCGAGTGGGCAGGAGCCGGAGCACACGCCGCACTGCATGCACATCTTGACCCATTCGCCCTCCTCCACATTCGCCTCAACTTCCTTGAGGAAGCTGCTGCGGTATTTCTCAATCATTGCGGTGTTTAAATCACTCATTTTTACTCCCCTTTGTAGGGTGCTTAGGGCGGTTGGCCAGGGCCACCCTACAAAAAGTAAAGTTGTTCAGGCCGTCAATCAGCTGCGGGGCCTGTTTTATCAGGCCCCGTAGTGCCAGTTATCAGAACTTGAATGGGCTCAGGCCGATCTTCTCCACGGTTTCCGCCATGTCGTTGATCAACTGAGGCGCACGCTCGACGTCGGTGATGGCAACCTCGTGCAGGATCACACGCTCCGGTTCCAGATTCAGCGTATCGAGGGTGTCACCCACCTTGCTCATGCGTTCTGCCGCCATGGCCGAACCGCGTACAAAGTGACACTGGTAGTCGTCATCACGACGACAGCCCATCATGACGATGCCGTCATAACCGTTGTTCAGTGCATCGGTTACCCAGGACAGGCTCACAGAACCCAAACAGCGGACCGGTATGACACGGGCCCATGGGTTGATCTCAACGCCCGCCTGGGCGGCTTGATCGAGAGCCGGATAGGCGTCGTTCTCACAAGCCAGGACCAGGATACGAGGTTTCTCATCCCACTCTTCAGGGATATCAACATTCTTGATCTGCTGGTTGACGGTCTCAACCGAGTAGTTCTCGAACGAGATAACACGAACCGGACAGGCACCCATGCAGGTGCCGCAACGACGACAACGGGACTCGTTGTACATCGGGTAGCCTTCCTCATCCTCATTGATGGCGCCGAAGGGGCACTCAACCGTACAGCGCTTACATTGTGTACAGCCTTCCTTACGGAAGCTGGGGAAGGAGAGGTCGCCGGAACGCGGATGTGCCGCCCGGCCGAGGCCGGCATTCTCAGCGGCCTGAATAGCCTTCAGGGCGGCGCCGGTGGCATCGTCACGGGCCTGCTGTATGTCCATCGGACGACGCACGGGGCCGGCGGAGTAGATGCCTGTACGACGCGTCTCGTAGGGGAAGCAGATAAAGTGTGAATCGGTGAAACCGTTCTTCAGATGCGGCAGATCGGTACCCTGACGATACTGCAGGTTGAGTATCGACGGCGGGGCATTCTCCAGAATTGCCTGAGCTTTGGCTTTCTCTTCCTCATCCTCGGCCATGTCGACAGTCAACTGGGCGTAAGGATCGGGGCCGGAGTTGGGCTCCATGCCGGTTGCCAGTACCACCAAGTCACAGGCCATTTCGGTCTGCTCATTGAGGATCTTGTCCTCAAACTTGACGGTGAGGTTGTCGCCGGGGACCACTTCAGAAGCGATACCCTTGGAGAAGGTGACCATGGCATTCTGGCCGGCACGGTAGAAGTCTTCACCGCCCGCACCTGGGGTACGCAGGTTGTCGAAAAGAATAGTGGTATCGCACTCACCGTTCAACTCTTTGAAATACATCGCCTGCTTGATGGAGACCAGGTCGGTAACGCCCGCGAAGTAGGTCAGGTGTCCATCCTTATCCGAGCATTGACCCGCATTCTGGATGAAGCAGACCGATTGCACTTCTTTACCATCAGAGGGGCGCTTGATGGGGCCGCCGTTGGCTGCCACAGCCAGCGCTTCCAGCTCATGGTTGGTGACCACGTCCTGGCTCTTTCCATAAGCGAATTCCGGCAGTTGGTTGGCATCGTAAGGCTTCCAGCCGGAGGCCTGAATGATGGCGCCAATGGAGACGGTTTCAGTAGTGCCTGATTCGGTGGCGATATCGACACTGAAACGGCCTGGCGCGCCATCGGTTTTGGTGAGGGTGCTATTGAGATGAACGGTAATGTTACCGTCTGCTTCAATGGCTTCACTCAGTGCAGGTACCGGGTTCTCAGCCGGTGCATCGTAAGGTGAGCGAGTGGGGATTACTTTGTAGTAACTGCCCACTGCGCCGCCCAAAGCACCGCTTTTTTCCACCAGGTGGACCGGGTAGCCGGCCGCTGCTGCCTCAATGGCTGCGGTCATACCGGTGATACCGCCACCCACCACGAGGATGTTCTTGTTCACCGACTGCTCACCGGATGCGCTGGGCTTGGTCATCGACTTCAGCTCGGCACAAGCCATACGGATGTAGTCGTCCGCCATCTCCTGAGTGGTCTCTTTGTTCTCGTCCGTGTCGGGACGCACCCAGATGACACCCTCACGCAGGTTGGCGCGGGTCAGGGCCACATCGGTAAAATTGAAGGCCTCCACCTTGGCGCGGCGGGAGCAGGCGGCGATCATGACATGGGTGATATCGTCGTTGGCGATGTCGTCTTTGATCATCTGCACGCCTTCTGCAGAGCAGAGCATCTCGTGCTGTTTGCAGCTCTGCATCTTGCCGTCACGGGTGGCGGTGGTTTCCAGCTGACCGGCATCCAGGCGTTCGCCCAAACCACAGCCGGTACAGACATATCCAGCAAATTTCTTATCGTCAGCCACTCTCTTAACCCTCCGTCGCTGCTACGCGATTGACCACTTGGATGGCGCGCATTGCGGCGCCGGTGGCGTGTTGAACGGCTCGGTTGACATCCAGCGCGTCGGATGAGCACCCGGCAGCGAAGACACCGCCGTTTTCAGGCGCAGGCTCGATGAAACCCTCTTCGTTGATAACGATCTCCACCGGGAAGCTGGCCTTGTCGACGCTGGGCTCCATGCCGACGGCCAGGACCACCAGGTCGTGTTCATCGGCGTAGCGGTTGTAACCTTCGGTGTCGACGCCATGCAGGGTTGGATTACCGTTCTCTTTATTCTCTACGATGGAGGCAACCTTGGACTTGATGAACTTGACGTTCTCTTTCGCTTTGACCTTCTGGTAGAAGTCCTCGAAGCGGTCGATGGCGCGGATGTCGATGTAGTAGATGGTGATCGGCACATCATCAGCCGGGTAGGTGGCCTGCTTGAGAGAAGCCATACAGCAGATTCGAGAGCAGTGCAGCAGGTGGTTCTTGTCGCGGGAGCCGGCGCATTGGATGAAGGCGACCGATTTGGCCTCTTTGCCATCGGAAGGGCGTGTCAGCTTGCCGCCGGTCGGGCCGTTAGGATCGGCCATCCGCTCAAACTCAACACTGGTGATGACGTTGGCGATGCGATCGTAGCCGTAGGGCTGGATCTTGTTGGCATCGTAGGGCTTCCAACCGGTTGCCCAGACGACAGCCCCGGCCTTGAATTCGATCACCTCTTCCTGCATATCCAGATCGATGGCGTTGACCTTGCAGGCATCCTTCGCTTTTTGTGCATCATCGGTACCGATGATGGCGGGGTCGAGGACATAGCGTTCGGGATGGGCCATGCGGTGAGGCAGGTAGGCACCCTTGCGCTTACCCAGGCCGTAGTTGTACTCGTCGTCGAACTCTGCTTCGACAGCCTTGGCGCAATCGCCGCAAGCGGTGCATTTATCGTTCACGTAACGGGGGCTGATCTTGACCGTGGCGGTGTAATTGCCGGCCTCACCCTTGATATCGGTCACCTCGGCCATCGAAATGATGTTGAGGTTGGGATTCATCTTCGCCCGGCGCTGATTGATCTCCAACCCACAGGTTGGGAAGCAGAGCTTGGGGAAGTACTTGTACAGTTGGGTGACGCGACCGCCGACATAGGGGCGCTTTTCAACCAGGACGACCTGCTTACCCGTTTCGGCAGCTTCCAGCGCAGCGGTCATGCCGCTGATGCCGCCACCGACCACGAGAATAGTCTCATTGGTTGCGATTACTTCCGTCATGGATTGTCCTCCGTTGCGGAATGGCTTTATAAAAAATGGCTAACCGGCGGCGTACAATTGTTGACTTATCCACCTGGTTATTTCATGATCTTGGGCGCACATCCGCACCCAGGATTCCGGACCCGTTACCATACGCGTCTTCACGTGGTCCTTCTATATCCCAGCAGGGAATAATCCATCGAATTTTCAAATGAGTTAATAGAAAAGGGTTATGAATTATTAGCTATTGCTAATGGAAGGAGCCCTGACTGACGTGCGATACGTGCTGTCTGACTTTAAAACCCGTAGTTTGAAAAGTGATGCCGGAAGGTGCGGCTGCCTTCCAGCAGCATCTCCTCGAACGCATTGGCGGGTACTGGTGGACTATAGAGGTATCCCTGGCCTTCACCGCATCCCATTTTCTGAAGCAGGGTCTGCTGCGCCAGGGTTTCAACACCTTCCGCGATAATGTGGAGTCCCAGGTTCTTGCCCAGTGAGATGATGGCCTGGGTGATGGCGATGGCATCGCTGTCGTTGGGTAGATCGCGAATAAAGGAGCGGTCAATTTTGAGTTTGTCGATGGGTAGCTGCTTCAAGTAAGAGAGTGAAGAGTATCCCGTGCCGAAATCATCGATGGCAATCGTGACGCCGAGTTGCTTGAAGACATCAAGAACGGGTACGGATTGCTGCATTTGCCCCATAAAAATACCCTCGGTCACCTCGAGCTGCAGTAGGTCGGGCGGGCAGCCGGAATCGGCAATGATCTGCTCGAAGCGTAGAATCAGGTCTGTCTGCATGATCTGACGGACTGAGAGATTGATCGCCATACGCCCCTGAAAGAGCCCCTGGCGTTGCAGGTAGTGGGTCTGCTCGCAGGCCTCTTTGAGCACCCAATGGCCGATTTCATGAATCAGACCCGTCTCTTCAGCCAGGGGGATAAAGCGGGCGGGGGGGATGATGCCGAGACGCGGATGGTGCCAGCGCAATACGGCTTCCGCACCTGTCATCTCCCCATTCTTGAGTGAGATCTGCGGCTGATAGTAGAGCAACAGCTGATCTTTTTTCAGCGCACTACGGAGTTCAGTCTCCAGCAACAGGCGTTCGAATGCAGTGCGGGTGAGTTCGGAAGTGTAGTAGCGATAGTTATTACGTCCCTGCTCCTTGGCCTGATACATGGCGGCGTCGGCATTCTTGGTCAGGTCGGCTACTGTCAGGCCATCTTCGGGATAGATGCTGATACCTATGCTGGTGGTGACATGTAACTCACGGCCAGCAATTTTGTAGGGGGTCTTGAAATTCTCCTGGATCTTGGAGGCGACTACGGCAGCCTGGCTGGGATCATCCAGGCTCTCAACTAAAACGGTGAACTCATCACCGCCGAGGCGCGCTGCCGTATCGCCGTCACGCAGAATGCCCTGCAAGCGTTTGGCGACCTCCTTGAGTAGCTCATCACCCATGGCATGTCCCAGGGTGTCATTGATGTTCTTGAAGCGATCGAGATCCAGGAAGAGTACGGCCAGTTGACGGCGTTGGCGTTTAGACTGGGAGATGGCATGTTGCAGACGATCCTCGAACAGTAATCGGTTGGGCAGATTCGTCAGGGAGTCGTGGTGGGCCAAATGTTCCAGCTGGGATTGTGATTGTTTGATGCTGGTGATGTCGGAGAAAACCCCCACGTAGTGCATGACGTTGTCTGATTCGTCACGCACGGTGCTGATGGTTACCCAGGCGGGGTAGATCTCTCCGTTTTCTCTTTGGCTCCAGATTTCGCCACGCCAGGAGCCGGTCTCACGGATGATCTGCCATAGCTCATCAAAAAATTCGGCGGGATGACGATCCGACTTGAGCATCTCCGGATGCTGGCCGAGCACCTCGCTTGATGAGTAACCGGTGATCTCGCAAAAAGCGGGATTGACCGAGGTAATCAGGCCCCGGCTGTCGGCAATAATGATCCCCTCCATGGTGTGTTCGATAATCTGCACGGCTTGCTGCAGTTTCGCTTCAGACTCTTTTCTTTGGGTGATATCGGTAAATACCAGCTGGGTTGCCGGTGTCCCTTCGTGCTCGACGGCGCTGAGGAAGACCTCAACTTGAATCACAGCATCATCTGCTCTTTTAAAAAATGCCTCGAATGGTTGGTTGCCATGATTCTCCATGGCTTGGAGTTTTGCATTCAGCAGGTCCTCTGAGGCCTGAAGAAAAAGAGCGCTGGCGGGCTGATCGATCAAGATCTTTTCGTCCTTCACAGACAAGGCTTGCTTCGCTGCTTCATTGAGAAAAACGACTCGGTGATGTTGCAGCAGTAATATAGGGATGGGTGAATCATCTACCAGTTGGCGATAGCGATTCTCACTCCGGCGCAAGGCGAGTTTTGTCTTCTCCGCTTCGCGTCGAGTATTGGCTTCCTTGAGTTCGCGCTCAATGGCAGGGACCAAACGTGACAGATTATTGAAATTGACGAAATCGTTTGCACCCGATTTCAGCAGTGAGACAACCTTTTCCTCTCCGATGTGGTCAGATACGAGGATGAAGGGGATGTCCAAGGGGATCGACTGTAGTAACTCCAAGGCTTTTTGAGGCGTGAAGTGCGTCAAATGTGTATTGGAAAGGATTAGGTCCCAGTGCTCAGTATTCAAAGCTTGTTGCATGCCTGCATAGGTGGCCACCCGGTGCGGGCGCACCTCGAGTTCGCCACGATGTAGCGTCCGCTGCAGGAATTGATACTCGCTTTCGGAATCCTCAATAAAGAGAATTCGCAGTGGTCCTGGCATTACGTTTCCCTGTCACTCTCTCTAATCTGGTAGTGATTTGGCTATCCGGTCAACCCATATCCGGAATCCACGATCAATATAGGGATATCCGATAACCTGGATACGAAAAGGGTCTCATTTTTAAATGCATTCTGTCCTATCGGAAAGTATAACCAGATTAGTTATGAGGTGTAGACAGCAATTATTATGAATAACTTAATGGTGGGGTGTGGGTCTCGTTTTTAGTGGCCCACACAGAATAACGGGGTGTTTACTAGGAAAAAAACACCTATCAAGTCATTGGGCGCCCAGCTTGTGAAATGTTTTGAATGGGGCCCGTTTTATTAATTTTTAGTTAGGCGAGGGCCAGGTTTTGCAAGCCAGAATACTTAAACCAGAAGCATATTATGTCGAAAATGAACCTTACTATCAGCCGGTGGGAGACGAGATCAGCGTATTTGAAGCGGCCTATCGGAATCAGTTGCCCGTACTGCTGAAAGGGCCAACAGGCTGTGGTAAGACCCGCTTCATGGAGAATATGGCGTGGCGCTTGAAACGTCCATTGATTACCGTCTCTTGCCATGATGATCTGACGGCTTCAGACCTGGTCGGGCGGTTCCTGGTGAAAGGCGGCGAGACGATCTGGGTGGACGGTCCACTGGCTGCCGCTGTTCGGGTGGGTGGAATCTGCTATCTGGATGAAGTGGTTGAAGCGCGAAAGGACACGACGGTGGTCATCCATCCCCTTGCAGATGATCGACGCGTGCTGCCGATGGAGAAGGTGGGTGAGTTGTTGGAAGCAACACCGGACTTCTGCCTCGCCATTTCTTTTAATCCAGGCTATCAGAGCGTACTCAAGGATCTGAAGCAGAGTACAAGACAGCGATTTGTGGCATTGGAGTTTGACTATCCTGAGCCTGTGCTGGAGCAGAAGATCATTGAGAACGAGGCGTCTGTCGATGCGGAGATGGCGGCCAGGCTGGTGAAGTTTGCACATATGACAAGAAACCTTAAAGGCAGTGGTCTGGATGAGGGCGCTTCAACCCGATTGCTCGTACACGCGGCCAAGCTGATTACCAGCGGTGTTGACCCAGTTGTGGCCTGCCGGTCCAGTATCGCGCAGGCTTTAACGGATGACGTGGATATGTTGGTGGCGGTCAACGAATTGAGCGCCTCACTTTTCTAGAGACAAAAAGGTGTTTACATTCTGATGCAAATGGTTGAGTCCGGTGTTGAGAAATGAAAGTAAGACTCGAGAAAGATCAAATACAGGTATTACTCGATGACTACTTCGAGGTTGAGTTCAGTTTTCGAAACACAGCGGATTTGAGTCTGGCTTTGGCGCAGCTTAAGTCTGACGAACAAGCATTTGTACTTGATTGGGTGAGACGCATTGCCAGTACTCACATTGAGATTGCTTATCAGTTTACCTCGCAGGCTTCTCGCGCCTTGCACATGATGGACGAGTCAATGATCGAGGCCTGGGTGCTGCAGGCGATGGACGTCTATGACCGAATCGGTTTGCATGCCGCGCTGAAGGTGATCAGTGAGATCGACCGATTTGTCAGGCAGGGCCGGGAGCGGGCATCCGGTGCGCTATTTGAAGAGCAGGTGGGTGTGCTGATGCCTTTTGTGCAGGGTCTTTCAGGAAGAAAGTTGAAACTGCAACAGGGAGATGATCTGTTTACCGATACAGAAACCATCTACTTACCGGCAGTCATGGCACACCTGCCTGATAAGCGGGATAACTTCCTGCTCTATAAAGTGGCTGTGGCTTATCATTGGGCACAAGTGCGATTCGGTACTTTTCATCAGTCACTCCTGCGCTATCTGACCCATCATAAAACACCTGATCTGGCGTTGGGAACATTTCATGCATTGGAAACAGAACGTCTCAATGCCTGTCTTGAACGGGAGCTGCCGGGACTCTATCGAGAGATGTCAGTACTGACAGATAAATTGACTGGCAGAAACGTTCCTGACGGTTGGTTGGAACAGGTGGCCGAGTTGCGCAAACAGAATGCTTCCGTGATGGATTGTATAAAAATGACGGAATCGATACTGGGACAGCCTTTACCGGCGACGACCTGTTTCCAGGGCCAGTTGAATCCGGCATTGGCGTTCGAGGTGATGAAGCAGCGGATTGAGCGAGAAAAGGTTGCACTGAGGGTAGCGCTGAAGGCAATGGCCGATGAGTTGAAAGGCGAGTCGAAAGGTGAACGAGAAGAACCTGGTCGTTTTCAGATTCGATCAAAGGATGCTGCATCTCAATTGGAGGATATGAGTATTGAGTTGCTAATTAATGGCAAATCCATACCTATGCCGGACGATGTCAGAGGAACCGTGACTTCGATCATCCAGGATTTGGGCGATGTGCCACCAGAGTATCTGGTACCGGCAGGCCCGGGCGAGTATGACTTCGAGACAGGTCAGGGACGTTTACTGAATCCGGAAGAAGTATGGGGTGGCACTTATCATGAAGAGGGTGCTTTTTTCTATAATGAGTGGGACTATCGCCGCAAGCACTACCGAAAGAAATGGTGTGTGATGCGTGAAATGACAGTCAAGCCGGTCCATGACGGTTTTGCTGACAGGGTCACAGTGAAATACCGTCGGTTATTGAGTCATCTGCGAAAGACGTTTGAAGCCATGCGGGATGAGGATCGCTTGCTCAAGCGCCAGGTATATGGCGACGGTGTCGACATTGATGCTTTCGTTGAGACCTGGGCTGATGTGCATACCGGTTTGGAGATGTCTGAACGACTCTTCACCCGCATGCATCGTGAAGAGCGCAATATTGCTGTGATGTTCATGGTGGATATGTCCGGTTCGACCCAGGGATGGGTCAATGAGGCTGAGAGAGAGGCTTTGGTTCTGTTAGCAGAATCGTTGGAAGCTTTGGGGGATCAATATGCGATCTATGGTTTTACCGGGACAACCAGAAAGCGTTGTGAAGTGTTTCCGGTTAAACAATTCGATCAGCCCTATGACGAAGCCGTCAAGGCGCGTATTAGTGGTATCCAGGCCGGTGATTATACCCGCATGGGGGCTGCGATTCGCCACTTGAGTTTTCGGCTGAATGAGGTTGAAGCGCGGACCAAGCTGCTGATCACCCTATCGGACGGAAAACCGGACGACTACCAGGACGACTACCGCAGTGAGTACGGTATCGAGGATACGCGTCAATCTCTTTTCGAAGCGCGGCGCAGTGGTATACACCCTTTTTGTATCACTATCGATGAAGCGGGTCATGACTATTTGCCACATATGTATGGTGGCGCCAACTACACTGTCATCAGTGAGGTGGAGAAGCTGCCGCTCAAGGTCTCTGATATCTACAAAAAAATTACGACATGAGATGCCGGGCATCCTGAATAAGCCCTCTCTTATCGAGCTTGATTTTAATGCAATGCATTGGCAACCTGCCTTTGACGCCGCGAAGACGGCGCTTAACAATTACCGGAGGAGTTATGAAAAAGATCCTGTCAGCCATTATATTATTGGTACTCGTGACAAGTGCCAGCCTGCAGGCATCGCCTTACTATGGCTATGGCCAGTCCCCAGCACGCACACCTCAAACAGAACAGGCAGGCCCCGACAAGTTGTTGCGTGAGGGTATGACAAAGTTATTGAGATTTATGCGTCAGCAGGAGAGGCCTAATCAGCAGATGATTGCTGGTTTTGTCGAGCGGGAAATCGCGCCATATTTTGATTTTGACTATATGACTAACTGGGTGGCAGGACCCATGAATCGTCACATGACCGATCAGCAGCGCGCAGAAATGACAAATTCAGTGAAGCAAATGCTGTTGAGTACGCTGACAAAAAGACTGGTTGGTTACGAGAATCAGGATGTGCGTTTTTATCATCCCCGGCGCGCGGGAGAAAATGAGGTTAAAGTCAGAGTTGGTATTCTTCAAGCGGGCGGTTACCCGGCAAATATTGATTTTCGTTTCTACCGCAGCGCTGGTGGCTGGAAGGTCTTCGATGTCTCCGCCAACGGTAGCAGTGCACTGACTTTCTATCGGCAGCACTTTGCGCGGCAAATGGGGTCTCAAAAAAGACAGCGTGCCTACCGGCGTTAATCCCGTCTACACACGGGGTGGCCTGGTTTGAGTCAGCGTGTAGTTTCATGAATCAAAGAGGCCCAATAAAATGCCCAGCAGTAAGCGCTCCAGTGATTTATCGGACCGGCGTGGTTATCACGGTATCGGTCGCTGGATGATCTACGGCGCATGGTTGTTACTGTTAGCACTTCTCACATTGCTTTTTTCACAATGGTTAGATCGTCAGAATAATCCGAATCGGCAATTAGCAAAGCTGGTCGTGCAGGATGGGGTGGAAGAGGTGGTTTTAAAGCGCAATCGTGCTGGTCACTACCTTGCGCCGGGCGTAATTAATGGTGTTGATGTGAATTTTCTGCTCGATACGGGGGCTACCTATGTGGCTGTTCCTCAGTCGGTTGCAGATAGAGCAGGTTTAAACCGGTTGGCCAGAATCCAAAGCCAAACAGCCAATGGTATTGTGCCGAGCTGGTTGAGTGAAATTGCAGAAGTCAGGTTGGGTCCCATCGTCATGCGTGATGTGCGGGCGACGATCATACCGGCCATGCAGGGAAATGAAGTGCTGTTGGGGATGAGCTTCCTCAAGCACCTGAAGCTGGAACAGCAAGGGGATACTCTGAGTTTGGCGGTGCCCTAGGGCGGTTAAGCGAGGTTTGATTGTCACTGCCGGATAAACCGGCAGTGACAAAGGGCGCTATCAGCCAATCTTGTCTTTCAGTGCCTTTAGTGCGGTCACTTTAACAACGGTTTTTGCTGGTTTTGCCGAGATTTTGATGGCCTCACCAGTGGCGGGGTTGCGACCCATACGTGCCTTGGTGCGGGGTTTGATGACACGGCGTATTTTAATGCCACAGTCTGGAACACTGAATTCACCAGAGCCACGACGCTGTACATGGCGCGTGATGAGTTCGCTCATGGAGGTGAAAACGGCTGCGACATCTTTACGCGGCAAGCCGGTGTCTTCCGCAATGGCGGTGAGGATCTGAGTCTTTGTCTGCTTGGTAGTAATAGCGGGCTGGCGACGGGTTGTCGTTGCCTTCTTGGCGACTACCTTTTTCTTTGCTGCTTTTTTTGCAGTCTTTTTAGCGGTCTTTTTCTTAACGGCCATACAGTATGCTCCTTACATGGGGGTTTGATATGCGGGCTAAAAATAACACATAATCCGAATAGTTAAAGGATAAAAAACACATTATTCCTTGTTTTTTACAGTTTCAGATGCTGTAGCGCAATTTAACGGGTGCTTGTGCAGTTGATTGAACCCTTAAAAAAGATGGAAGGTCTGAATATCAGTGCATTCAGGATTACATATTCATGCACCTCTCGGTGTTTTATGAGATGTCCTTATGGCTGATAGTCATAAATTCAAGCAAAAGACGGCATTTACAGCGGCTGTTTTGATGCCAACTTTAGAAGCCATTTTTTGCTGGCGAACAGTAAAAGATTTTTGATTGAACTGTTTATTGATAAATGAATATCTAAATAACTGAGGAAGGACTAACTATGAAACGCATGACTCTCATTCTGGTATTGTTACTCTGTTTTCCCATTGCTCACGCCTATGAAATGGCAGGTATTGAGCTTCAGGAGGAGGTAAAGCTGAACGGTGTACAGGCACCGCTTGTTTTAAATGGCGCCGGGCTCAGGAAGAAGCTTTTCTTTAAAGTCTATCTGGGTTCCCTCTATCTTCCTCAGCGTCTATCGGATCCGCAGCAGATCATCGATGCGGATGAGCCAAAACGTATGCAGATGGACATGCTCTATTCGAAGGTGGAGAAAGAGAAGTTTATCGATGGGTGGAATGAAGGGTTTGCAGCCAATCATGCAGAAGATGAGCTGATGCCTTTGCGTGATCGTATAGAGCAGTTCAATGCCATGTTTGAGACCCTGGTCGAGGGTGAGCGCATTCAACTCGACTATCTACCTGGCCAGGGCACGCGGGTTACTATAAAGGAGCAAGAGAGAGGTGTAATACCCGGCCATGATTTTAATCGTGCGCTGATGAAAATCTGGTTGGGGAGCGCCCCCGTTACCCGTGGTCTGAAAAAAGCATTACTTGGGGAATGAGGTAAGGGAAATCAGCGGGTTGTCAGGATGGCATTTTGTTCGCGAGTCTGGAGATTGCGTCCAACCACAAGCTGGCCATGAACTGACCGCTGTTTTTTATACAAGAAGGGCTACGCCACCCCGGCGCTCATCTCCCATGCCAGTGAGCCTGCCGCCATGCTGTCGTATGACGGTATGTGCTCCACCGAAGAAAAGGTTCTTGGCGCCCCATTGCTGCTGTTGTGGAAACTCATCGCTTAGGGCATCTGCGACTGACTGTAGGATGCCGGATTCGAGGCTTAGCAGGTTTGCTTCATAGTGAATGCGAGGTTGAGAGATGGCCTGCTCCAACGGCATGTCAAAATCGAGTAGGTTGGATATGACCTGGAGGATGGCGCTCCTGATGCGATTGGAACCACCGGAGCCGGTGACAATGGTATCTCCCGTTTTTGTCAGTAAAAGACTCGGCGCCATCATAGAGGAGAGCCGCTGATTTTCCGGCCAGCAATGGAAGCCGTTGGGGTTAAGGTCCTCTTCGCCCAGCATGTTGTTCATCATGATGCCGGTGCCGGGAATGACATAACCGCTGCCTTCCCCGTTAGAGAGGGTCATACTGGCCAGGTTACCTTGACTGTCTGCAATGCTGATCTGCGTTGTGCCTCTTTTTGTAATGGCGCCATCCTGCAGCAATGAGCGGTAGTGACGGCTCACTTCAGTTGAGAGAATACTATCCATCGATGGCTGCTGATCCCGGCGTATTTCCTGGGTCAGTCGCATGACATGAGACAGGTGTCTTAAATGCGGTTCACTCCCTGGCTGGAAAATGCCCACCTGCTCTGTCTCCAGTAGGCCGAGTGAAAAGGCAATCAATGTGCCGCCGAGGGAAGGCAGGGGGTTGGTGATTAGTCTGGTGCCGCGGTAGCGATGCTGCAGGGGGTGTCGCTTGACGACTTGGTACGCCTGTAGATCCTTCGACCTGAGGTGTCCGCCCATCATGCGGCAGTCTTCTATCAGCTGCTTTCCGACTTCACCCTCGTAAAAGAGCGTTTCCCCTTCATGTTGCAATGCGGCAAAAAAGTCTGCCAGTAATGGTTGGACATGGACCTCCCCCTTTTGGATCAAGTGTGTTGGATCTGTCGGTGAGGCATGGATTGCGAGGCTGTCCGGTGATGCCTGCAGTATGGGTGCGACGATTCTGGCAATTAGATCCTGAAAGGGGTTGATAAGAAGACCTTCGCGAGCAAGCTGGATTGCGGGTTCCGCTATCATCTCGAGCGGGAGTCGGCAGAGCTCCCGGTGGATTGTGAAAAGACCCCGGATGAAGCCCGGTGTGGCGATTGAGGCCATGCCGATATGGAATACTTGGCTGGCAGTGCCAAAATCGGCCACAATAGGGTGGAAGTCTATCGATTCTTCAGGCTGCTTCTGCCTGGGGGTTTGGGCGAAGAAATCGTAGACTATGGGGGCTGAGTCAGCTGGCATGGCGGTCAGGAAGCCACCGCCACCCGGTGATGCCAGGACAGGTTCTGCCACACATGCGGTCAGCATGGCGGCCAGGGCGGCGTCAAATGCATTACCGCCGGCGAGTAGTATTTCACTCGCTGTATGGGCTGTTTCATCATGTCCTGCCGCGACAATGCCTCTTTTTTTCATCATGGATGGTGAACTCATTCGCTGATTTGGTTGATTTTAATCAGTGTAAAATGATTGTGGCTTAATATATGGTTTTCGCCCCTGCAGTAAAAATGCAACCTTGTTCATGGTTCTGTAGTCACTGAGAGAGGAAAATCTCTTTCAGCTTTCAGACGGGGTGCCGCTAAATAATAGGTGATAGAGACCTTTTAAGGATCAAGATTCCCGAGCAATGTTAAGAATGGCCGTGCCGAATAGCAAAACTGATGATGCCCTGTTAAAAAACCTGGTGCCGCTGAATACCCTGTCGGACGAGCAGTTGGGTAATCTGCTCAGCCGTGTTGTGGTCGAAAAGGTAAAAAAAGGGCAATACCTCTTCAGAGAGGGCGATACCGACCACCAGAATATTTATCTGCTCTCAGGCACCATTGCGCTCTTGTCAGGGCAGAAAGAGATGGATCTCGTCAGCAGCGGTACACAAACAGCGCGCTTCGCCCTGGCTCACCAACTCCCCCGTAAACACTCCGCCCAGGCCAAGACAGCGGTCACCTACGTGCGTATCGACAGCCGTATGCTCAGCGACATGCTGGCCCGCAGCCACAGCGCCAGTTACGAGGTGAACGATATCGAAGAGCCTTCCGGTGGCGACTGGATGAGTCTGTTACTGCAATCTTCGGTCTTTCAGCAGATCCCACCCGCCAATTTGCAGCGCGTCATGATGCGTATGGAAGAGGTTGGGGTCAAAGCCGGGGATGTCGTTATCAATCAAGGCGATGAGGGCGATTTTTTCTATCTGATCAGCAAGGGCGAGTGCAGCGTGACGCGCACTCCAGAGGCCGGTCATGCACCGGTTGAGCTGGCCAAACTGCGGGTAGGTAAGGGTTTTGGTGAAGAGGCGCTGATCTCTGACAAGCCGAGAAGCAGTACCGTAACCATGCTGACCGACGGGGTTTTGGTGCGTCTCAGTAAAAGGGATTTCATCGATCTGGTTAAACAGCCCCTGTCACATACGGTCACTTACGAGAAGGCGTGTGCAAATGTAGAGGATGGCGCCCTATGGCTCGACGTCCGAACCCCTGAGGAGTATGAGGCCGGGCATCTGCCCGGGGCAATCAATCTGCCCTTTTTCTCTCTTCGTTTCCAGGCATCCAGTCTCACCATGGATCGCCCTTATATGGTTTATGGGGCTGAAGTCGGGCAGTCAGCGACAGCAGCGTATCTGCTGACTGAGCGCGGGGCGGAAGTTTTCGTGCTTGATACGGGTTGGGCGGAGCTTGCTGTGCAGATGGGAATCGAACAGCAAGAAGATGAGCCACCGTCAAATAATGTGATTGATTTCAATCGGGACAGCGAGGAGTCTGCCGCTCTCTCCAATGCCCAACAGGTGGAAATCGATAAGCTCAAAAAGATGCTGCTTGAGACTGAGCAGCAGTTTGAAGAAGAGCTGAAGCAGAGACAGACCGAGATCAAGCTCTTGAAGCAGGCCTTGGCTGTAGCCAAGCAACGGCAGGAGAGTGATGAAGAGGGTTCACATGCGACGCAGGAAGAGCTTCAGCATGAGATCGAGGCCCTGCGTACTTCACTGGCAACTGCTGAGGCGGCTGCTGCTGAGGTTGACACCATCAGATCTGACTTGGAGCGCTATAAAGGACTTGAGGAACGCCTTTCAGCCGTCCAGGGGGAGCTGGAAAGCACGCGTAAGCTAAGCGATGAATTCCGCCAGCAGGATGTGGATCTGCAGACACAGCTAAAGGAGCTACAGTCTCGGCACGAAACTCAACAAGGGCGGCTTAAAGAAGAGATCACAGAACTTCAGTTGCAGCTTGAGACAGCGAGGGAGCAGCAGCAGGGCGATCAACTTCAAACACAACAGAAGCAGGACGAGTTTGAGCGGGTGGCCGCTGAGCTTGCAGAACTGCAGGAGAGTAGTGAAACATTCCGCAAGCAATCTGCTGATGATCTTGCTCGGCTCTCGGGTGAGCGGTTCGATCTGGAGTGTTCTCTACAAAAGCTCGAAGAAGAGCGTGATACCGCACAGTCTTCTCAACTGCAGGAGATCGAGACGCTTCGAAGTGCTTTAACAGAGGCTCAGGAAGCCCTCAATCAGGCACAATCCTCACATCAGCAAAAAGTTGCAGAGCTGCAGACTGCGCTCGATGAGACTAACGGTAAAGTTGACCAAATCACAGAGGCCTCGGGCAACGATATCTCTGATCTGCAACAAGCCAAAGCTGCACTTGAGCAGTCACTGAGTGAAACCTGTCAACAGCTGGAACAGGTACAGGCCGAATATCAACAGAAAGAATCGGCACTGCAGACAGAGATCGAAGCGGCAAATCAGACTGCCAATGAGTCGCTTGAACAATCAAAAGCCGAGATTGCCGAGTTGCAGCAACAGGCCGAGTCACTCCAGTCCCAGGTTGGGGCACAGGAATCGGCGCAGCAAACCCTGCAGCAGGAGAAGGCGGGGCTGGAAGATCGGTTACGCGCGGAAACTGCCCGTGTGGCCGAGCTCAGCAACGAATCACAATCCCTGAATGAACGCCGTGCAAGCCTGGAGAAGGAACTGGAGGCTATCCAGGAGGCTGGCTCGGATGCTGAGGCCCAATATAACAACGCAATGAACTCGTTGAGGAGTGACCTGGAGCAGTCCCACCAGACTGTCGAAGAACTCAGGAACTCCCGCCAGCAGTTGGAAGCGTCATTGCAGCAGCTTCAGGAAGAGTCGGATGGACAGCTGGGAGAGCTAAGAGAGGCGCTGGAGGCTGAGAAGCAGCTCGCAAGCGACGCTCAGTCAGCCGTTGATGTTGCCGTCCAGGGGCTCAATGCACAGTTAGAGGTAGCGCAAGCCGAGATCAGTAGTCAGCAGGAGAAGCGGGTGGAGACTGAGGCGCTGCTGGAGCAGGAGCACCAGACGGCCGCTTTTCTGCAGCGCTCGTTGAAGACCGCGGAAGAGGCGGTTGAGATTTCCGAACAAGGCCTTGATGAGTCACGTAAATCTTTGCAAGCAGTGGAAGGCAAAGTGGCTGATCTGCAACAGGCCCTGGAGCAGGCGCAAAGTGAGACAAGCCAGCTGACGGAACAACTACAGCAGGAAATCACCGCCGGTCAGGATGCCTGGAAGCAGGCCTCTGAATCCGATGCAGAACTACAGCTGGCCAAGCAGGAGCTTGCTTCTCTCAAGGCGGAGTTGGAACAGGAGGTGGCCAATCTGCAGGCACAGCTTGAACATCGGCAAGAGAATCAAGATGCTGCCCTGAATCAGCGAATCAAGGAGGTGGAGGCGCTTCAGCAGTCACTCTCCGAGAGTGAGTCAGCGGTACAGACATCCAAGACTGCACAGGCCGCGTTAGAAAGTGAAAAGCAAACGTTGCAGACGGCAAAGTCCGAACTCGAAGAGACCGTCGGTAAATTGGAAGCTGCAGCGCAAGAGAAAGAGACGGATCTGACAAGCCGGATCGAAGAGGATCAACGACAGATTGAGGCTTTACGTGCTGAGTTGGATGCAGCAAAAGCGGACAGTCAGGAACGTGCGGATAAGGGAGAACTCGAGAGCGCCCAACAGGCACTGCTCAAGGCTGAAGAACGGATTACGACCTTGAAGCGGGAAATCTCCGGTCTGCGTGAAGTCCAGTTGGAGATGGAGAGCCAGCTGACAGATGACACAGATACGGAAATCAGTGAGCTGCGCAAAGCATTGGAAGTGGCAGAAGCCAAGCGTAAAAAGGTGGAGAAGCAGGCGCAGCAGACTGATGTGCTCAGGCGCGAGCGTCAGGTGCAGGAGACCGCCATCGAGATGCTTGGTGAAGACATGGATGCCTTGGTGCTGGAGAAGGAGACGCTGGCACGGGAGCAGAAATTGCTGGCCGAAGAGCGCGACAGGCTAGCCAGCCAGCTTAGTGAGATTCGAGGGCAGTACACCGACCTGGTGAACGAGAATGATCACCTCCACTCTGAAATGAGTGGTTTTCGTGAGCATGCCACAGATTCCAATTTGGCCGACGATCTGCTCGTACAAATGGAGGAGCTGCGGATCAAGGCGGATAATTATGAGCAGGAGCGGGATGAGGCCAAGGCTGAAGCGAAGCGGATGCGGCGTGAAGTCGGTGAGCTGCGCAGTGTGATTGAAACCTATGTGGAGCAGATCCAGGATGTTCAGTCCTTCGGTAATGATGAGCAGCTCGCAGCCCTGAAGACCGAGCTTGATATGGTGCGTCGACAGGCGCACGAAGATTTGGAGCAGATGCGACTCCAACTGCAGGATGCAACCTCAAAACTGAGCGATGCTGATAGCCGAGATGTGGATGATGTCGCCGACCAGCAGGCCATTCGCCAGGAGATGGTCTCTATACAGCAGTCGCTTTCCGAGAAGGATCATCTGCTTCGTATGTCGCAGAATCAGTGTCGTTCGCTGGAAGATGCCGTAGAGGATCGAGATAAAGAGGTTGACCAGCTGAAGCGCAAACTGGAACTGCTGCTACGCAAGACGGGTGGACTGGATGAGCCTTCCATGCAACTTGGGTCCCGTTCGGCATCAAGCCGCATGCGTGAAGACGGGTTGAGTGGCGACACCGATTCGAGAAAGTCAGGGCTTGGACGTCTGTTCCGCAAAAAATAATCTGACTCTCCCAGACTTGTTCAGAGCTTCAGTAGCTCTCCATACGTATTCTTTCCAGAGGTCCGCCGGATGCAGGTACTTGGCGTTGGTGTTGCCACGCTCGACATCATCGATACTGTGGCGAGTTACCCTACCGAAGATTCGAAGCAACGCGCAGCCTCACGTCGATTGAGTCGAGGGGGTAACGCAGCCAATACCCTCGTTGTGTTGAGTCAGCTGGGCCATCAGTGCAATTGGGCGGGTGTTTTAGCTGATGATGCGTCAGCCCGGCAGATTGTCGGGGATTTCGAACATCATCATATCGATATCCGCTGGGCGAAGACCCTTCGGGAGGGTGTGACACCCACCTCCTACATCCTCCTGAGCCGGGAGCATGCCTCGCGAACCATTATCCACTATCGGGATTTGCCGGAATTCGATATCGAGGCTTTCTCTTCCATTGACCTGGGTAATTTTGACTGGCTCCACTTTGAGGGAAGAAATGTCAGTGACTGTCAGCACATGCTGACATTGTCTCGCCGGCGGGCCGGTCACGCCAGAATCTCCCTGGAAGTGGAGCAGCCCCGGGATGGCATTGAACAACTTTTTCCCTTAGCCGATGTACTGCTGTTTTCCCGTACCTATGCGGAGGCCATGGGCTGGCATGATCCTTTGGAACTGTTTACAGCAGTGAGGCGGGATAATCCGGCGGCGTTACTGTTTGCTGCATGGGGGGATGTCGGGGGCTGGTGTTTCTCTGGTGAGGGAGGTGCTCAGTATCTGCCGGCCTATCACCCTGATGCGGTACGTGACACGCTGGGTGCGGGAGATGTATTCAATGCCGGTGTGATCCACGGCCTGTTGTCAGGCAAAAGTCCGCACCGGGCATTACACCAGGCCATTGAGTTGGCAGGAAAAAAGTGCGGGCAAATCGGTTTTGATGGCTTGGGGGGCGATTATGCCTGAGTGGCTCCCCCTCCCAGATATTGATGACCTTCCCGATCCGGGCAGTTATGGGATTGCGATGGAACTACCTGACCGAACAGTGGAAATCATCTTGCTGCGAAAGGGCGGCCATCTTTTTGCCTATTGTAATCGTTGTCCACATACAGGAGTAAATCTGGAGTGGCAGCCACACCGGTTTCTCGATTTGACGAATCGATATATACAGTGTGCCACTCATGGCGCGTTGTTTCGTGTTGAGGATGGCTATTGCTTAAAAGGGCCCTGTGCCGGGCAAAGTCTGAGTTCGATTCCTTTGCGGATTGAATCGGGAAAGGTGTTCGTGGAGATATAGTAAGCCGGGCGCAAGGCCCGGCTAGAGGGTGTCCGGAGAGGGTTTCCTGCTCAGCTCATTTTGTCGAAAAAGGCGTTTAGGTCCGCCAGGGCCAGCTCAGGGGGAAGTGTCCTCTCCGGGATGGATTCGGGTACCACTAACTGCAGCTGCAATTCGGGGGTGTTGGTCTCTGAAACCAGCCGTTGCGGGCGCTCGGCCGACAAATCGGATGCCAGCATCCGGCCTGTACTCATATCGTAGACTGTTTTCATGACGCACCTCCTGCATAGCATCTGTGTGTGTCGTCGTTGATCAATTTAGCGGCCCGGTAGTGCTTAACTTTAGGACGACTGAATGAACGCTTCATGGAAGATACGCCCAAACAATGGGCTCAGATGCCAATTTGCGGGATAAAGATCAGCCAATCAACGCCTGATCTTTGGGGTTTCTTGGGCTTTTAACACTTGATTAAATAAATGGGAGTTAATCCTCTTCGTCCAGGTGGTCCAGCGGGTTGATGTGGTTGTCCCCGGCAGGGCGGTCGAGATCAACGCCGTAATCATCGCGGGTCAGGTCATAGGAACCAGACCAGTCCTCCGGCGGTGCAATCGGTTTGACTTGGAGTGCGGCCCAATCCTCCAGGTCGTACTCTTCGACAGTACCATCGTAGAACTGGACCTCCACGACGCCCTCTTCAGGGTCATGGGCCACAATTTCCAGATTGTCTCCATCGACGGTTTTGAACCATTCGCCTATACGGATTCTCGGTGAACTCATAATCTCTTCTTCTCCGGACGATGTAAGTACTCATTACATCTTGAATTATGGCATTGAAAATGGCGAAGGCTATTGCGAAAGGTCACTTTTTTCGCATGAGTTGTATTTGTGTGCCGGGTTGATCTTATGGGCTGGGATTAGGCTGCTGACGCTGAATCTGCTCAATGCCTTCAATAACCTCAGGTGTCAGGTTGATGGACAGACTTTGCAGGTTTTGCTCGAGTTGCTTGAGGGTGGTGGCGCCAATGATGTTACTGGTGACAAAGGGACGGCTTGTGACCCAGGCCAGTGCCATCTGTGCAGGCTCCAGGCCATGTTCCTGCGCCAGGGTCACATAGCGTTGTGCTGCCCACTCGGTTTGGGGGTTTGAGTAGCGGTCAAATCGATCGAACAGTGTCAGTCTGGCGCCGGCAGGCCGTTGTTGATTGAAATATTTACCGGAGAGCACTCCAAATGCCATGGGTGAATAGGCCAGTAGACCGCAGGACTCGCGATGTGCGATCTCTGCCAATCCGATCTCGAAACTGCGGTTGAGCAGATTGTAGGGGTTCTGGATACTGACCGGGCGGGGCAGGTCCTGCGTTTCTGCCAACTGAAGGTACTTCATGAGACCCCAGGGCGTCTCATTGGAGACGCCGATATGGCGGATTTTGCCACTTTCGACAAGATCCAGCAGAACTTCAAGCGTCTCTTCTATGGGGATGCTCTGTTCCTGCCTGGGATGCGAATAACCCAATTTACCAAAAAAATTGGTCTCCCGGTCGGGCCAATGCAGCTGATAGATATCAATGTAATCCGTCTGCAGGCGCTGCAGACTGCTGTCCAGCGCAGCCTCGATATTAAGTCTGTCGAGCCGGATGTTGCCATCCCGCAGGTAGGTGAGCCAGTCTGCCGGACCAGCGACTTTACTGGCGATGATCAGATCCTCCCGGTGGCCATGAGCGGCCAGCCAGCTACCGATATAGCGTTCAGTCAGACCCTGGGTCTCAGCTTTGGGCGGAACCGGATACATCTCTGCCGTGTCGATAAAGTTAATACCGGCAGCCACTGCACGATCAAGCTGGGCATGCGCTTCGGATTCGTTGTTCTGCTCACCAAAGGTCATGGTGCCAAGACATAGCGCGCTGACATCGATACCGGTGAGGCCCAAGGGACGGTAAAGCATTGCGGTCCTTTCAGTGATGGGTTGCGGGAAATAGATGCCATAACAGAATAGCCGATGATGGCGGCTACGACAGGAATAGAATGCAATGGAAATTGATGGTGGTCTCTTTTCAGACACGTTGCTCGGCTGGTTGGCCGGGTTGTTTGTCGTCGTGTTGGGCCTGGCCATCCGAATGGCGCCTTGGCGTCGTTTGGCCAATGGGGGGCAGCTGAATGTCTTTTTAGGGGCTGTCGTGGCACTTATCGTGCTTTGGCATATGCGAGGACAGATTCAGCCCGGGCTCTCTTTTCATCTATTGGGCGTTACGGTGATCACGCTAATGTTTGGTTGGTCTATGGCCATCATCGCGGCCAGCCTTGCGCTTGTCGCAGTCAGTGTGAATGCCGGGTACGGTTGGCAGGGATACCTCATCAGTTTTCTTACGGTGGTATTGGTACCGATTACTTTGTCACAGGTTTCACTGGTGCTGGTGCGTTCCTGGCTACCGAAGCATTTTTTCGTCTATGTCCTGGGTAATGGTTTCTTGACTGCCTGGATAGTGGGTTACGCCAGCGGCTATCTTGCCATGTATCTGCTGGTGCTGAGCGGCACTTACACCATGGCTGAGTTGAGCCTTACGATAATGCCCTTTTTCCCGCTGATGTTTTTCCCCGAGGCGCTGGTGAATGGTTGGATTATCACCATGCTGGTGGCCTTCTATCCTGCCTGGGTACACAGTTTTAGCGACGAGCAGTATATCCATGGAAAGTGACTAGGATGAGTACCAACTGGTATGGTATCGCTGTGATTCGAATCATTTAGCAAAGAGGTGAGCCGTTGAGTTGGTGGGGTAAGTTGGTTGGTGGTGCGTTCGGTTATATGTTGGGCGGTCCTCTAGGAGCTGTCCTGGGCGCTGCATTGGGGCATCGTTTCGATAAGGGGTTGCAGGGTCTGCCGGAGGACCGTGTGGCTTGGGGGCCGGGCGATCAGGAGCGGGTTCAAACCGCCTTTTTTACCACCACATTTTCCGTCATGGGGCATCTGGCAAAGGCCGATGGACGGGTCTCGCAGGATGAGATAAGACTGGCTCAAGCAGTGATGTCCCAGATGTCGCTCTCCGATGAGATGCGACAGACCGCTATCAAGCTGTTCAATGAAGGCAAATCCACCGGTTTTCCCTTGGATGATGTCATCGAACAATTCCGGCAGGAATGTCATCGCAGACAGACTCTGATTCAGATGTTCATGGAAATCCAGATTCAGGCTGCATTCGCCGATGGGCAGATGGACAAGCAGGAAGAGTCTGTGTTGCTGCATATTTGCCGCTTATTGCATGTCTCCGAGTTTACTTTCCGTTTGCTGGTCCAGCGGGTGCGGGCGGAGGCCCACTATGCGGGTACTGGCGCTGGTGGTCGTGCACAGCCAAGGTCTCTTTCCCTGGAAGATGCCTATGACATTCTCAACGTATCTGCCAACGCCACCGATAAAGAGGTTAAACGGGCCTATCGACGGCTGATCAGTCAGCACCACCCGGATAAACTTGTCTCCAAGGGCTTGCCGGAAGAGATGATGAAAATGGCGGCCAAGAAAACGGACGAGATCAAAAAAGCCTATGAGCGTGTAAAAGAGGCTAGGGAGATGTGAGTCGAGGAGAGCGATTCAATTTGCATCTCGTAATCCCTGCTTTCATGATTTAATGAAATTTCAAGGTTGATGGCTAACCTGACCAAGCGTTGCTTTCTACCAATAGCTATGTTTTTCTTCAGGGCATTGCATGATCCGTACAACATGCAGTGAAACCATGATCAATGCCTCCGGAGGGCAAATATGACCGACTCGATGGACCCCGTCCTGCTCAATTTCGTCTATGTCATTTTTGGTGGCGCACTGACGATCTTTTTCATGTGGTTCGGCTGCAAGGTCTTTAGCCATATCGTCAATTTCAGTATTCCGGATGAATTGCAGAAGGGAAATATCGCAGTTGGCATTATGATCATGGGTATTTTTATCGGTATCGGTACCGCCCTCGGACTGGTTATCGGCCTTGGTCTCAACTGAGGATCAATTGTCTGCATGCTGACGCTGCGCTGGTTCCTTCTGCTGGTGTTGTTGCCGGGTCTGGCCTATGCCAGTCTGGTGCGCCATGTGGGTGACAGTTACTGGAGCGATACTTACGACGGCCACTTCCGTAAATATACCAAGCACTACTTCGGTCCACACGTCGATTGGCGATGGTTCAAGGCTCAGGGTATTGCCGAGTCGGGATTGCAACCCGATGCGTCCAGTTCTGCAGGCGCCAAGGGCATCATGCAGATCCTGCCCGCAACCTATGAGGATATTCGGGACAAGAACCCCCATTTTACCAATATCGATGAACCCCGCTGGAATATTGCTGCGGGGATTTACTATGATCGCATGCTCTACCGGAAATGGAAAAAAGGCTTGCCCACCGAAGAGCGTCTGGCCTTCGCCATGGCAAGCTACAATGCCGGTTACCGCAATGTGCTTCGGGCCTTCAGACGGGCACAAAAGGTCGGTGATGTGAAAACTTGGGAGCAGGTGGCCCCTCATGCGCCGGGAGAGACGCGTTTCTACGTCAAACGTATCCGTCGTTTGATGCAGGCGGATTAATCATCTCCTCTGCTCTCTGTCTGGACTAGCGGGGCTTCTCCATGCCCAGTGCAACACGTTTTAGCCAAGCCTCAATACGTCGTTGGAGACTCTCCTGCAGGCCCGTATAGTCATGGTTTGCACCCATGATTTCACTCTGCCGGTATTTCTCTTTGAGATGCTTCTTGCCTGCGGCTCGACGCGCTTTGGCGCTGTCTGTCACATTCGGCCGGTCCAGGCTGCCATAGAGGTCGAACATGGGTACCTTAAGGCTGCTGATAGAAGAGATGACAGTACTCTCGGTTTTTCCGCTCTCTGCGGAGAGACTGAGGGCGACGAGCGCGCGTACTGACACAGAAGGCGCTTCCGCCAGATAGGTCAAGGCCATATGTGCCCCCAGACCATGACCGATGAGAACCAGATTGGTGTTCTCCCTGGCTGAAAAGTAATCAACAGCGGCCTGAATGCGGAGTGATGCATCACTCAATAGGCTATTGGATGCCAGATCTAGCTTGCTGGTGACCGGTAACTGTATTGAGAGTGTGTCCCAACCCTTTTCCGACAGGTGATGTCTGAGTGGCGCGATGATCTCATGCCAGTCGGCATGCTGCCCTGTATCGTGTAGCAGTATGACGCCGCCGATAAGCTCGCTGGCGAGTGACTCGTTTAGTATGGCGAAAAAGCGAATATTCCCTGTCTCTAGCCATACGGATTCTCCGATAAGCGCCGGGTTGTCGAGCTGTTGGGAGATTTTCCGCTCCAGGGTTAGGTTGGCTGCCAGCACGTTACCACTGAAGAAGAGCAGAAGGAGAAACAGGCCGATACAACCTGTAGCAGCTCGAGAAAATCGATATTTCATAGCCATAGCTTAGGCTCCTTTTACAAAATCGACCGGGTGCGCCTGTTCAACACTCAGTATGTGGCTGAAAAATCCCACGCTTTGGGGTAAAGTGGCGGCCCATTTTAATAATTAGAGACGCGGAAACCCTTTCCCGTCAGGCCCATCAGTGAAATAAGAACTGGGCAGAAACAGTAGGAGACAACATCATGGCTCGTCAATCCGATAAGATCGCTCCCTCCATCCTGTCGGCAGATTTTGCCAAACTTGGTGAAGAGGTTGATAACGTACTCGCCTCGGGTGCGGAGATCGTCCATTTTGACGTGATGGACAATCACTATGTACCTAATCTGACCATTGGCCCACTGGTCTGTGAGGCGCTGCGCAAGCATGGCGTGACTGCAGATATTGATGTCCACATGATGGTTAAGCCGGTGGACCGTATTATTCCTGATTTTGCCAAGGCGGGTGCTACTTATATCACCTTCCATCCTGAGGCGTCCGAGCATGTCGATCGCAGCCTGCAGCTGATTCGCAATGAGGGCTGTAAGTCGGGTCTGGTGTTCAACCCCGCAACCCCGCTGTCACATCTTGACTACGTGCTCGATAAAGTCGATATGATTCTGCTGATGTCGGTCAACCCCGGTTTTGGTGGGCAGAGCTTTATTCCCGCCACCATGGACAAACTGCGTGCATGCCGCAAGTTGATCGATGACTCCGGACTGGATATCCGTCTGGAGATCGATGGAGGCGTCAAAGTCGACAACATCGCCGAGATCAAGGCCGCAGGTGCTGATACTTTCGTCGCGGGTTCCGGTATCTTCGGTTTCCCGGAAGCGAATGATGCCAACGTCTATGACACCATCGTCGGCAAGATGAAAGCGGAACTGGCTAAAGTTTGACCTCATAACGCAAAGAACGCTAAGAAGCGCAAAGGATGCAAAGGATTTCATGGATGAAAACGCTACTGCACAAAGTGTAATTGGGGCTGCTCTCGAAGTTCACCGAACGCTCGGTCCTGGTTTGTTGGAGTCGGCATACCAGGCGTGTTTAGCTCGTGAGTTGGGTTTAATCGGATTGCCATTTCAAACAGAAGCGGTAATCGCTGTAGAATATAAAGGGCTGAATGTGAAATCGGCATATCGTGCGGATTTCCTTATTAATCATCAGCTCATTGTAGAGCTGAAGACAGTGGATAATATTTTGCCTGTACATAGGGCACAGTTGTTGACCTACTTAAAGTGGAGCGGCCTGAAACTAGGGCTAATTTTTAATTTCAGTGCTAAGTTGTTAAAGCAGGGAATGCATAGAGTTGTAAATAATCTCTGAATACATTGCGTCCTTTGCGCTTCTTAGCGATCTTTGCGTTATACAAATAAAGAAATGATTAAGAATCCTAAAATGATCCTCATCGATGTCGACGGTACCCTGGTGGATAGTGTGCCCGACCTGGCCTATTGCGTAGATGAGATGATGAAGCAGTTAGGACGTCCCGCCCACGGCGAAACGAAAGTGCGGGATTGGGTCGGTAATGGGGTGGAGCGTTTGGTGCGCCGAGCCTTGATCGGGCAACTCAATGGCGAGCCGGATGAAGCTGACTTTGAGCGTGCTTATCCGATCTTTCTAGACCTCTATGCAGTGAATACCAGCCAGCGTTCTGCACTCTATCCCGGTATCCGCGATGGACTCGACTACCTCAAGCTGAAGGGCTACCGACTGGGCTGCGTGACCAATAAAGCGGCACAGTTCACGCTTCCCCTGTTAAAGGATCTGGGCGTGCATGATGACTTCGAGATCGTCATCGCCGGCGATACCCTGCCAAAGAAAAAACCCGATCCGTTGCCGCTGCTGCATGCGGCTGAACAGTTGGGCGTGGTCCCTGCTGATGCCCTGATGATCGGAGACTCACAGAGCGATGTGAAGGCTGCCCGTGCTGCCGGTTTTCAGATTGTCTGCATGAGTTACGGATACAACCATGGTGAGGATATCCGCAACTACAATCCTGATGCAGTGATCGATACACTCACCGAGATCCGCAGCCTGCTGGAAGAAGCGGCTTGAGCCCAGACAGGGTTTTCGATTAAGGTAAACGCCAGTAACCGAATCAGAAAAATAGACAATGACCCCGCTTTCACACATCAGGACGCTGAAAAACGGCACGCGATGGCGTTGGTGAATACCGACCCAGCAAACCCCGTTTTTTGGTCTTTTGTGTGGAGAGGACAATGACCCCTCAATCTTTCGACGCCCTGGCGCAACAGGGCTACAATCGTATACCTATCGTCTGTGAGGTCCTGGCCGACCTCGATACCCCCCTCAGTGTCTACCTGAAGTTGGCCCATGGGCCTTACTCTTATCTTTTCGAGTCAGTGCAGGGAGGCGAGAAATGGGGCCGCTACTCTATCATCGGTCTGCCTTGCCGCAGTCATGTAAGGATCAGCGGTCATCAGGTCGAGATCCGCACTGATGACAAGATCACCGAGACTTTCACTGTGGAAGACCCATTGGCCTGGGTAGAGGCGTTCCGCTCACAGTACAAAGCGGCAGAAATAGAGGGCATGCCACGATTCAATGGTGGCCTGGTCGGCTATTTCGGTTATGACATCATTCGCTATATCGAACCGAAGCTGGCGAACTGTCCCAATCCCGACCTCCTCGGCACACCGGATATCCTGCTGATGATCTCCGATGAGGTGGTGGTGTTCGATAACCTGAGCGGGCGCATGTATGTGATCGTGCATGTGGATCCCTCCCAGGGCGGTACGCTGGCCACAGCCGAGCAACGCATCCGCGAGCTGATCCACGCCATGCGGCAGCCTGTGCCGCGTATCCCCAATGGTCCGGAAAGAGAGGTCAGTGAATCCGACTTTGTCTCCGGTTTTACCGAGGCCGGTTTCAAGCAGGCTGTGGAGAGAATCAAAGACTACATCCTCGAAGGTGACTGTATGCAGGTGGTGATCTCACAGCGCCTGTCCATCCCTTTTGAAGCACCGCCACTCGATCTCTATCGCGCGCTACGGGGACTGAATCCGTCGCCTTACATGTATTTTCTCGATCTGGATGATTTCCAAATTGTCGGCTCATCACCGGAGATATTGACCCGGCTGGAGGATGGTGTGGTCACGGTGCGTCCCATTGCCGGCACCCGGCGGCGGGGGTATACGGAAGAGGAGGATCGAGCCCTGGAAGAGGAGCTGCTAGCCGACCCCAAAGAGTTGGCTGAACATCTGATGCTGATCGATCTCGGCCGCAACGATACCGGCCGGGTGGCCAAGATAGGCAGTGTGGAGTTGACCGACACGATGGTGGTTGAGCGCTACTCCCATGTGATGCACATCGTCTCTAACGTGACCGGCGAGTTGTGTGACGGCATGACTGCCATTGATCTCCTGCGTGCCACATTCCCCGCCGGTACTGTCAGCGGTGCACCGAAGATTCGCGCCATGGAGATCATCGATGAGTTGGAGCCGGTGAAACGAGGTGTCTATTCCGGGGCCGTGGGGTACCTCTCCTGGAACGGTAATATGGATACCGCCATTGCCATTCGTACGGCTGTCATCAAGGATAAAGTGCTGCATATCCAGGCCGGGGCCGGCGTGGTTGCCGACTCCATACCCGAACTCGAGTGGAAGGAGACCATGAATAAGGGGCGTGCCGTGTTTCGGGCGGTGGCTTTGGCCGAGGCGGGGCTTGATCGTCATGCCTGTGATGGGGAGACGGAATCATGCTCTTGATGATCGATAACTACGACTCTTTTACCTATAACCTGGTGCAGTATCTGGGTGAGTTGGGTGTGACTGTCAAAGTGGTGCGCAATGATGAGATTGGGGTTTCGGATATCGAGGCCATGCGTCCCGACCAGATTGTGATCTCCCCGGGACCCTGTACGCCCAATGAGGCGGGAGTCTCGGTGGAGACCATTCGTGCCTATGCCGGACGTATCCCGATCCTCGGTGTCTGCTTGGGTCACCAGTCCATCGGCCAGGCTTTTGGTGGCCGGATCGTACACGCCCGGGAAGTGATGCACGGCAAGACCTCACCGATCCACCATGCGGATACCGGTGTCTTCAGCGGGCTGGAGAATCCTTTTGAGGCCACCCGTTATCATTCGCTGGTGATCGAGAAAGAGAGCCTGCCGGATTGCCTTGAGGTCACGGCCTGGACCAAACGGGATGGCGGCATGGATGAGATCATGGGTGTGCGCCATAAAACGTTAGCAATACAGGGCGTACAGTTTCATCCAGAGTCGATTTTGACCCGGCACGGTCATGACATGCTGCGCAATTTCGTCGAAGGTGTTTGATTTGTTTATCATCAAACGAACGAGAGAAAGCGCAAACATGTGTTGAGTTGCGAATGCTGTATGTATAGCCAAAAAATATTTGTATTTATTCGTGTACTGAATACATAAATATATCGATAAGGGGAGAAGCGCTCGTGGAAATGCAGCAAGCCATTAATAAGGTGCTGGCGAGGCAGGATCTGACAGCCGATGAGATGACCGGGGTCATGCGTACCATCATGACTGGTGGGGCCACGCCGGCACAGATCGGTGGTTTTCTTATCGGCCTTCGGATGAAGGAAGAGACAGTAGCTGAGATCACCGCCGCTGCTTCGGTCATGCGGGAACTTGCCTCCGGCGTCTCCGTCGCCGATCTGGACAACACAGTGGATATTGTCGGTACTGGGGGAGATGCGTCCGGTACCTTCAATGTCTCAACTGCGAGTATGTTTGTGGCAGCGGCAGCGGGTTGTCATGTGGCCAAACATGGCAATCGCTCTGTCTCATCGAAGTCGGGTAGTGCTGACGCGCTTGAAGCGGCCGGTGTACGGCTCGACCTGACGCCGCAGCAAGTAGAGCAGTGCGTGCGCGAGGTGGGTGTGGGCTTCATGTTCGCGCCTGGCCACCATAGTGCGATGAAACATGCCATTGGTCCACGTAAGGAGATGGGGGCACGAACGATTTTCAATGTCCTGGGCCCACTCACCAATCCGGCAGGTGTACCCAATCAGTTACTGGGTGTTTTCAGCAGTGACCTGCTGGAGCCCCTGGCGGAAGTGCTTCAGCGGCTCGGTAGCCATCATGTCATAGTGGTCCACTCTCGTGATGGTTTGGATGAGATCAGTATCGGGGATGTGACTGATGCGGCTGAACTCAAGGATGGTCAGATCCGGCGCTTTCTCTTACAGCCTGAGGATTTCGGCCTCAAGCGCGCTTCTCTGGGTGCCATCAAGGTGAATGACGCCACAGAGAGTCTCTCAATGATTCGTGGTGTGCTGGAAGATACGCCGGGACCGGCAAGGGATATCGTAGTGCTCAACGCAGGGGCTGCGATCTACACTGCGGGTATTGCGCCCAACCTGAAAGCCGGAGTGGCAAAGGCCGATGAGGCCATTGCCAGCGGTGAAGCCCGCAACCGGCTCGACCGTTTGGTAGTGCTGACACAGAGTTTCGACTGACAATGAACGATACGCCGGATATCCTGAAAAAAATCGTCCACCGCAAGCTGGAGGAGATTGCCCAGCGTCTGCAGGAGAAACCGCTCGACAGACTAGAGAAAGAACTGGAGGGGGCTTCGCCGCCACGTGGTTTCGCCGATGCTATTGCCAACAGGATCAAGGCAGGCCAGGCGGGCGTCATAGCAGAAATTAAGCGGGCCTCGCCCAGTAAGGGTATCCTGCGGGAGCACTTCAAACCGGCTGAGATAGCCCGCAGTTACGCGAATGGAGGTGCGGCCTGCCTTTCGGTGTTGACCGATATCGATTTCTTTCAGGGCAGTGACGCCTATTTGCGACAAGCGCGGGCCGCCTGTGATTTGCCGGTGATTCGCAAGGATTTCATTATTGATCCCTATCAGGTCTACGAAGCACGGGCCATGGGGGCTGACTGTATCCTGTTGATTGTCGCCTGTCTGGATGACCGGCAACTGAAAACACTCAACGATCTGGCGCATCATCTGGGTATGGATGTGCTGATCGAGGTGCATGATAGCGGAGAGTTGGAGCGTGCGCTGCAGGTAGAAAACCGGCTGATCGGTATCAACAACCGAAACCTTCGTACCTTTGAGGTAAGCCTGAACACGACCTTGGAAATGCTTCCGCTGATTCCTTCAGACCGCATTGTGGTCACCGAAAGCGGTATCCTGACACGTGGTGATGTGGATTTGATGCGCACTGAGCAGGTCCATGCCTTCCTGGTAGGTGAGGCATTTATGCGAGCGGAGGAGCCAGGGGACAAGTTAGCGGAACTGTTTACCTGAGTGAGTCCTGGTCTTACTCGTACCCACTGAAATTCTGCAGTAATCAAGCCACCGCCGAGATGGGCAATCACCATAATTCACACAAAGGATAACCTGCCGACAGCCAGTGACGGCTGGGTGGATCATCAACGGGTGCCAAATACCACGATGGTCTTGCCCTTAACGCTGATCAGTCCCTGTTCTTCCAGGTTCTTCAAAACCCTGCCTGCCATCTCGCGGGAACAACCGACAATACGACCAATCTCCTGACGGGTGATGCGGATCTGCATACCGTCGGGATGGGTCATGGCGTCCGGTTCCTTGCACAGGTCGAGCAGGGTACGGGCAATGCGGCCGGTGACGTCGAAAAAGGCCAGGTGTCCCACCTTGCTGCTGGTCTGGGAGAGCCGATGGGAGAGCTGAGCACCCATGGCGTATAGGATCTCCTTGGTATGCTCTTTCAGATCGTGGTCAAACAGCTGCTCAAGGCGCTGATAGCTGATCTCGGCAATCTGGCAGGGGGTGCGGGTGCGCACCATGACGCTGCGTTTCGGCTCGGGCATAAAGATGCCCATCTCACCAATGAACTGCCCTTTATTGAGATAGGTGAGGATGATTTCCCGTCCATCCTCGTCCTCGATATAGACAGCGACAGACCCTTCGGTCAGGTAATATAGAATATCCGCCGGATCACCGATATGTATGATCTCAGTATTCTTGGGATAGCGTCGGCGATGGCAATACGAGAGAAATCTTTGAAGATACTCAGGTTCCTGCGGCGGCGGTTTTATGATCGACATGATCCTATGACTCTTGTGATGCAGAGTGTGGGATGGTGGCGGTAGGTGCAGCTGTAATACAGCTGAAATGTTTCCCTGAAAAATACCGCTGTCGCCACCACCAGTCCTCTTGGTTAAGTTATTATAAAAGCGTTGAAAAGAGTTCAAGCATAAGTTTAGCAACCCTTTTCAACTTGTCGAATTTTCGACTATCTATAGCGTACTTTTGCGTATAGTGTAACAAATAAAGCGGGTCTGGGGGATTTGGCTCAGCAATAATCAGCGGTCATTGTTTGCGATGATTTGAACTGCGTCGCAGACACATTATAAAGCGATAAAGCGGAGTAGCGGATGAAAGCACGGGTGAAATGGGTGGAGGAGGCCACCATGTTGGGGGAAGCTGGCAGCGGTCATGCGGTCGTGATGGATGGACCGCCGGAGCATGGAGGAAGAAATCTGGGTGTCAGGCCCATGGAAATGCTGTTGCTGGGTATGGGTGGATGTACCGAATTCGATGTACTCTCAATCCTGAAGAAGTCCCGCCAGCAGGTAACCAGCTGTGTTGTGGAGCTGGAAGCTGAACGGTCGGAAGCAAATCCCAAAATCTTTACCCGAATCCATGCCCATTTTGTGGTGCGTGGACGGGAGCTGAGCGAGAAACACGTAGCACGTGCAATCTCACTTAGCGCAGAAAAATACTGTTCTGCCTCCATCATGCTGGGCAAGAGCGCGGAAATTACACACGACTACGAGATTCACAATGACTGAGGCGGCAAACTTTGATGCGTTGGTCAGTGACTTCTACCGGGTCTGGTTCAGATTCCATCCCGTGGCAGCTATCTATGCAGGTGTGGCAGGCTACGAAGGGCGGCTGGAACCCGACGGGGATGATGATGTCGGCGCCCTGTCTCATCTGCTGAGCAATCTCCTGGTGAGCCTTAAAGAGCTTGATTACGCAGCATTGGACCCGGATCGGCAGCTCGACCTGCAATTGATCTATGGTGCGGTGATGATCGAACATCGGGTCCTGTTGGAGCATGACTGGCGTCACCGGGATCCTGCCAAGTATCTCCCCTTGAGACTGTTACAGGAACTGGTCGTACGGCAACCGGAAAGGCTCTGCGAAGCTCTCATGGGAATCCTGGAGAAAACGCCGAACTATATGCGGGATGCACGTGGCCGTCTGTCTGAACTTCCTGGTCTGGTTTCCACCCTCTGGTTGGCCGATGCACTTGAGATGGCCGAAAAAGGGGTGCCCTGGCTCAAACGGCTGGGGAGGGATTTGCCACAAACCAAGGAATGCTGTGCCGATCAGGGGAGACTGCAGACGCTGAGCAGTCAGGCCGCCGAGGCAATCGAGGACTATAAGGTCAAACTGATTAAAGACCTGACGCCGACCGCCAGTGGTACGGCAGACTGTGGTGCGGAGCTGCTCGACTGGTTACTCAAGCACCGGGATCAGCTTAGCCTCACTACCGGGGATGCTCTTGTCTATGCTCAGAAAAGGCTGCAGCAGTGCTATACAGATTTAGAGAAGCAAGGACTGACTCTGCAGGCCCTGAAGGGCATGGATGGCGAGAAGCTATCAGGAGATGCGCGTCTCCAGGCCTATCATGAAGAAGCGGATAAAATGCGGGGTTTTCTGCAAGAACAATCCCTGCTGCCACTCATTGAACAGCCCATGGAGTTTAAGGTTACCGACAGCTGCTTCCGACAACCGGATTGCGGCAGTTACCTGCGTAGTGAACAGGGTGGCATCTTTCTGGTGCCCCACGATCAGCAAGTGGGTGGTGGGGAAACCCTCTCTGCCATTCGCATGCGTTCCCTCTATGGCGGTTGGGCCGGACGCCACTACCTGGCGTGGGCAGGTGGCGTGTCTGCTCATAGCTTAATACGTCAGATCAACCCGTCAGCAGCCTTCAAAAGGGGCTGGGCACACTACATGAGCCGAGTGCTGGAAGCGAGAGGGTATTTTAGTGAGGTTGATCGCATCATGCTCAATCAACGACGACTGGCGCTGGCGGAACAGGCGGTGGTCGATCTGGAATTTCATGCCGGTGAAATCAATAGTCGACAGGCCTTGGAGCGACTAAAGGCCTTATCCGATATCCCCTGCTGGGCAGAAGTGAGTCTGACTGCTATCTCCCGTCGACCCAGTGATGCTTTTATGGCCCTCCTGGGGGCAGATCTGATTGAGCACCTGGGCTCTCGGCTGTTGCAACAGAAACCTGAAATCACCCTAATGGATTTTCATGAGGGACTACTTGCCCACGGCGCGGTTGCGTTGCCCCTGGTTGTGCAGCGGGCTTTTGGTCAAGAGATCTGGGAGGAGATGATTGCAGAGGTATTAAAGTGAAGCGACCCGATACTCATCTGGGTTTGCGGCATGTGGCGCTCAATGTTAGAGATTTGCCCGCCAGCGAGCGCTTTTATGTGGAGCTGCTGGGCCTGAGGGTTGAGTGGCGGCCCGATCCCGATAATCTCTACCTCACATCAGGACCAGACAATCTGGCGCTGCACAAGGCGCCTGCCGGTGAGCTTGATGAGGTGGGACAGAGGCTCGACCACGTCGGTTTTTTTCTCGCGACAGCCGAGTTAGTGGATGAGTGGTACGAATTTCTCAGCAGCATGGGTGTGCAGATGCGTAATGCACCACGAACCCATCGGGATGGTGCCAGAAGTTTCTATTGCTACGACCCGGATGGAACGGTGGTGCAGATTATCTACCATCCACCGGTCGCTGAGTACGAAGCCAGTACTCCCTCAAGGTAATAAATCAGGGAGCAGCCAGCCAGTGGGAGAGCCCCAAATTTATTCCCATGCAGGAGTACCAGTTAGAGCAAGAACAATGTGGCGAGCCCAAGGAAAGCGAGAAAACCGACCACATCTGTGACGGTCGTAAGCAGTACGCCCCCCGCCAGCGCCGGGTCTATACCCATTTTCTCCAGTAACAGCGGTAATGCGGCACCAGCCAGGGCAGCAAAAATCAGGTTAATGGTGATGGCGGCTGCGATCAGCAAGGCGATGCTGGTGTCCTGAAACCAGATGCCGGCAATGACGCCTACCACGACAGCCCAAATGATGCTGTTGATACCTCCCACAGCCAGCTCCTTGACCATCAACCAGCGGGAGTTTTTGGCTGTCAGCTGGCCCAAGGCGATACCCCGGATAGCCAGGGTCAGTGTCTGCGTACCCGCTATGCCACCCATGCTGGCAACGATGGGCATCAGCACCGCCAGTGCGACGATCTGATCGATGGTCGATTCGAACTGACGGATCACCCAAGAGGCGAGGAATGCAGTCAGCAGGTTGATGCCAAGCCAGAGCGCGCGTCGTTGGGCGCTGACCAACACCGGGGCGAACATATCTTCATCCTCGCTCAATCCGGCATGACCCATGAATTGATGTTCGCCCTCTTCACGAATGACATCGACCACGTCATCGATGGTGATTCGACCAAGTAGTCGCCCTTCTTCATCCACCACCGGTGCGGACAGGAGATCGTGCTGCTCGAAACGGTTGGCGACCTCACGTTCGTTCCAGTCGGCAGGGATGGGTTGGATATCCAGTGACATGACCTCGGCCACACTGTCATCCAGATCGTTGGTCAGTATCCGGCTGAGAGAGATGGCGCCAAGATAAAAGCCGTCGCGATTGACCACGAAGAGCTTGTCGGTGTCTCTCGGCACTTTGTCTCCGAGCCTGCGCAGGTAGCGCATTACCATGTCGATGGTTACCTCGGCGCGCACGGTCACCGTGTCGAGATTCATCAGGCCGCCGGCGCTATCCTCGGGATAGTGCAGAACGGCCTCGAGTCGCTCACGATTCTGCTGATCGAGGGAGTCGATGACCTCCCAGGTGATATGGCGGGGCAGCTCTTTGACCAAGTCGGCCAGGTCATCGATTTCAAGGCCCTCGGTGGCGGAGACGATATCCGCCAGATCCATCTCTTGTAAGAGGCTTTCGCGGACTTCGTCGGTAACATCGAGCAGGACCACACCGGCGGCTTGTTCATCCAATAAATCCCAAACGACCTTACGTTGGGTGAGGGGCAGAGATTCCAGGAGATGGGCGATTTCCGCCGGCCGCAAGGCATTGAGCATGCGTGTGGCTTGTGTCAGCGTGCCGCCTTCCAATAGCTCTGTGACCGCCTGCAGTCGGTTGTCATCCGAATTGTTCTGCAGGCTGCTTGGCATGTAGGTACCCCGTGTGTGATTGACAGGCAGTGTAGCAGGGGGCCGATGGGGCGTGAAGATAACCAGATAGGATAGACGCAGTCTTTTCGTAGAAAAAAGAGAGTTTAAGTTGAAGCTTTAATGGGGGTTGAAGAGTTCTTCGAACAGTGCGTTTGAATCTGTATGGCTCTCAAGCTGCCGGAAATAGGTTTCGGTTCGTACCTGCAGATCGGTCAGATGGCAGTGGCGAATAACCTCTCTGGTCTCCAGCAATGCACTGGGATGCATACTCATTTCCCGTAATCCCATGCCGATGAGCAGGCGGGTATATCGCGGGTCACCCGCCATCTCGCCACACATACTGACGGGTATACCCGCTTGATCCGCAGCATTGATTGTGTTCTGGATCAGGTAAAGGACCGCTGGGTGCAGGGGGTCGAAAAGAAAATTGACCTCCTCATCCATGCGGTCGACCGCAAGGGTGTACTGGATCAGGTCATTGGTGCCGATGGAGAGGAAATCGAGCTGTTTGGCGAAGGCTTTGGCCGCAATGGCGGCAGCAGGGATCTCGATCATGCCGCCAATCGGGATCAGGTGATCGTATTGCAGATGCTGACGGCTCAGTTCAGATTTGGTGCGCTCTATGAGATTGAACACCTGCTGCAGCTCCTGCAGACCGGATAGCATCGGAATCATCAAACGCACCGGTCCTTCGGCAGATGCCCGCAGGATGGCACGCAATTGAGGTAGAAAGAGTTCGGGTTCCTTCAGGCAGAGGCGTATGGCGCGAAGTCCCAGCGCAGGATTGACTGCGGGCATACAACCTGAATCACTCATACTACCGGTGGTTTTATCAACACCCAGGTCCAGGGTTCTGATCGTAATGGGGATGCCTTTGAGTCCTTTGACCGCTGCCAGGTAGACTTCCAGTTGTTCCTCTTCTGAAGGAGGGTCTGGGCGATTCATGTAGAGAAATTCTGTGCGGAAGAGGCCAACACCGTCTGCACGATTTTCAAGGGTGATCTCGATGTCTTCCGGCAGTTCGATGTTGGCATGCAAATAGATATGGAAGCCATCCATGGTCATTGTCGGCAGATCAACCTGGCGTCGAAGGTCAGCTTCCCGCTTCTGTCTGGCCGTAATACGTTCGCGATAGTGATGCAGAATGCGCTCGGTCGGGTCTGCCAGTACCACACCCTGTGCGCCGTCGACTATCAAGGTCTCTCCCTGGCGGAAGAGCGTTGTGGCCTGATGGATGCCGACCACAGCTGGGATACCGAGGCTTCTGGCCAGAATAGCAGTATGAGAGAGGGGGCCACCGAACTCGGTAACGAAGGCCGCCACCCCCTGGTTTTTCATCATGATGGTCTCAGCGGGCGTCAGATCCCGGGCGACTATCACACGCCCCTTGAGATTGTCGTGATTTGTCGGCTGTCCGCCGGCAAGGACGAACTGAATTTGTCCGACTACATGGTCGACATCATCCTTGCGGGTGCGCAAGTAGGGGTCATCCATCTCATCGAAGACTCTGACCAACTCATCGCGGCGGACCTGTAATGCCCACTCCGCACTATAACGATTCTCTCGTATCAGACCGATGGCAGCTTGGCTGATGGCGACGTCTTCCAGCATCAGCAAATGGGTATCGATGAACTCCGAGATATCAAGTGCTGTGTCACCCGGAATCTGATCGCGCACCTCACGCAGGTGGTTGGTGGTGGTTTTCACAGCATCCTGGAAACGCTCGATTTCACCTTGAATCTGGTCTTCTGTGATCTCCCGCATACTGATTTCAGCCACACCATGATTCAGCAGGTAGGCTTCACCGATGGCGACTTCACGGCTGGTATTAATCCCGATGCCTTGACAGGAGAGCGTCACTGCTCTTCTCCGAAGCGGTCGTTTATCAGCTCAATCAGCGCCTCTAAGGCCTGATTCTCATCATCGCCGTCTACTTCAAGCTGCAGCAGGGTGCCCTGATTGGCCGCCAACATCATGACGCCCATGATGCTCTTGCCGTTCACCCTTTGGCCATTACGCAGCAGGTAGACATCGCTACGGTAAATGCTGGCACAGCTGACTAATTTGGCTGCCGCCCGGGCATGCAGCCCCAGTTTATTGATGATCTCTATCTCTTGATTAAGCATGCTTTTAATATGGACGTTGTTATCTCGCGCAGATGAAGCTTCTCGGCTGTGATTCACCCCTGCAACTATCCCAGATTGTCATGATAGCTCTCTATGGCGACTGACGACCTGCATGCCTTGGTCTTTAAAATGCTGGGTCAATTGTTCTACCAGGTAGACAGAACGGTGCTGTCCGCCGGTGCAACCAATCGCAATGGTCAGATAGCTGCGCCCGTCCGCCTCGAAGGTGGGAATCCATCGGTCAAAGAAGCCCTTCAGATCAGCCATCATCTGGTGTGTTTCATCTTGTGCGTCAAGGAAATCCGCAACGGGTTTGTCGCGACCGCTGAGATGCCTGAGTTCGGACTGCCAGTGAGGGTTGGGCAGGCATCGGACGTCAAAAACAAAGTCCGCATCTCTGGGTACCCCGTGCTTAAAACCAAATGATTCGAATAGAATAGAGGCATTGTCATCCGCTCCGCTGATACGGCTGCGTATCAAATCACGCAACTCGTGCTGGTTGGTATGTGAGGTGTCGATGCGCAGATCGGCGGTGTTGTTCAGGGGTTGTAATAGTTCACGCTCATGCAGGATAGCTTCGTCGAGAGATTGTTTCCCATCAGTTAATGGGTGTTTGCGGCGGGTCTCGCTGAATCTCTTTATCAGCGTGTCGGGCTGGGCATCGAGAAAGAGCATGGTGCACTCGATGCCCTGTTTTCGCATATTATCTACCAGTGCCGGTAAGCGGGGTATTTGGCTGGGTTGGCTGCGCGCATCGATGCCGACCGCCGTTTTACAGAAAATCGGTTCGGGTTCACTGGTCAGGTGCAGGGCAACCGCCTCAAGCAGTGAGACCGGCAGGTTGTCTATGCAGTAGTAACCCATGTCTTCCAAGGTATGCAGTGCAATCGTCTTGCCGGAGCCGGATAGACCAGTAACAATTTGTAGTTTGATGCCAGAATTCATAATGTTGTTTTGCTGGATACTTAATTTCTGTACGGCGAATATTTGTAACAAAAAGGCTTTTTGTCGGTTAGCCTAATCGGGCCCTAGGTCAGTTGCTGCTTTTTTTGGGATGTTGGTCGATGTGGTTCTGCTGGCGCTGAATAAAATCCCTGGCTGCGTTATAGCCATCGATCGACAACATATGCTGACGCACGGCTGTTTCCACCAGGATTGCCAGGTTCCTGCCGGCTGCCACGGGAAGGCTGGTCTGGGGAATCTCCACATCCAGCAGCGTACGCAGAGAGTGGCTCCCTTCCAAGCGGTCCATGTTGTTCAGTTTCTCGTCGTCAAAATGAACCAGATCAATGATCAGGTGGAGCCGCTTATCCGGTTTAATCGCACTATTTCCGAACATGGCGCGAATGTTGATCAGACCCAGGCCCCTGACCTCGAGAAAATCCTGCAGTACCTTTGGGCAACGCCCCATGATTGTGTGGCTATGTGTCTTGTAGAGCTCGGCGGCATCATCCGCAATTAAACGGTGACCGCGTGAAATAAGGGCAAGGGCCAGTTCGCTTTTACCAATAGCCGGGTCACCACTGAGTAGTACGCCCTTGCCCAGGACCTCCATGAAGACACCATGCACCAACAGTGTCTCGCCGGTGGACTGAGAAAACCGCTCAAACAGGCGATCAATGACCAGGTGGTCAGAGCGATTGGTGGTAATGATGGCGGTTTTGCAGCTCTGTGCGCGAGTCGTGCATTCGGGGGTAGGCTCCAGTCCATTGGTAAACAGCAGAGCAGCCGGTGGGGGAGAAAATAGCTGCTTCAGACAGTGTTGGTAGTTCTCCGGATCACCGCTGAGCAGATGTGCTTGCTCCGGTGGGCCGATAATCTGAATCTGGTTTGGGCGTATGAGATTGAGTGGTCCTGCCGGTGCCCCAATCTCTTGGTCATGCCTGTCATCGAGAATGGAATTGTCACCGCACCAGCCATCCCATTCTAAGTCGAGTTCGATACTTAGGGCGTCGATGAGCTCCTGAACGGTGCGTATTGATTTCATTTGCTGGCGATAGCGGCTTCCCGCTGCCGGATGAGCTGATACAGGTCCTGATCTGTTTCCGCCTCGCGCAGTGCAGCACAAAAAGCGCTGTCACTGAACATGCTCGCCAGTTTAGAGAGTAGTTGAAGATGCTCGTCGGTGGCCTCTTCCGGTACCAACATGGCGAATGCCAGATCGACGGGGTCGCCGTCAAGCGCATCAAAATCGATACCTTTGGGTAGTTTTATGAAAGCCCCCATCGCCTGAGAAACCTCAGGCATACGGGCATGGGGTAACGCTATCCCTTTTCCGAGACCCGTGCTGCCGAGCCGCTCACGTTCCAGCAGGGCATCGAATACCAGGTCCTGGGTCAGGTCTGGAATCGACTCGGCCAGTCGCTGGCCGAGTTGTTCCAGGACGCGTTTTTTACTGGCCGCCTCAAGGTTGCAGCCGATGCGTTTCTCCTGCAGAAAACCTTCGGGAAACATTAAGACCTCGCCAGTTAACAGAGTCGCAGCTATTCCGTAGCATACTTGACGCCGCTGCCGGCGCGGTGGCTCTTCATTTTTTCCTTGTGTTTAATCACTTGCCTGTCCAATTTATCGGTCAGAACATCGATAGCAGCGTACATGTCTTCATGCACGGAATCGGCAAACACATTGGCGCCGTTGACGTGCATGGTGGCTTCTGCCTTCTGTCTCATTTTTTCGACACTCAGAATGACGTGAACATTGGTCACGTTATCGAAATGGCGTTCGAGACGCTCGAACTTGTTGTCCACATAGTTCTTCAAGGCATCAGTAACGTCTACATGATGACCGGTCAGGCTAATTTGCATAATTATCTCCTGTGCTTAGATGAGACAACTCATCACCCTGCCTGATCTCAGCGGCTGGTCTGCGTTGCAGACGTCGCTTCTTCGACGCGATATGCCTTGTGCATGCTTGCATCCGCATTCGGTCGTTGGGTCGACTATGGGCAAAGCCGCATGGCCAGACACTTTAAATCAGGCGCTTTCGCTCGTTCGATGGCGGAATGCTCATCGACTCACGGTACTTGGCCACCGTACGCCGGGCCACTTCTATACCCTGGTCCGACAAAATGGTGGCGATCTTATTGTCGCTGAGTGGCTTGTTCGGCAACTCAGCGGCAACCAATTTTTTAATCAGTGCGCGAATGGCAGTGGAGGAACACTCGCCACCTGCGCTGGTACTGACATGGCTGGAAAAAAAGTACTTAAACTCCAAAGTACCCCTGGGGGTGTGCATATATTTCTGAGTGGTAACCCGGGATATCGTCGATTCGTGCATCTCGAGCGCCTCTGCGATATCTCTGAGTACCAGTGGTTTCATCGCCTCTTCTCCATGTTCGAAGAAACCACGCTGATATTCAACAATTTTAGTCGCCACCCGCAGAATGGTCTCGTTGCGGCTCATCAGACTCTTGATGAACCAGCGCGCCTCCTGCAGATGATTTTTAAGAAAGGTGTTGTCTTCACTCTGATCGGCGCGCCGTATCAGACTGGCATATTCGCTGTTGACCCGTAATTTGGGTGTGGACTCGCCGTTTAGTTCCACCAGCCAGCGGCCCTTGTGTTTGCTGACGAAGACATCGGGAATCACATACTCCGGCTCACTTTGGGCAATGAGGGTGCCGGGGTGGGGATTAAGTGATCGAATCAGCTGCATGATTTCGCTGAGTTCATCATCCCCAATCTTCAGGCGTCGTTTGATCTGGTTCTGGTCCTGGTTCGCCAGGTGGTTGAAATGGTCGCGGCAGAGATGAATCGCCTGGTCGATATGAGGCGTTGATGCCGGTAGTTGCCCCAGTTGGATCAGCAGGCACTCCTGGGGGCCGCGAGCGCCGATGCCGGGCGGGTCGAAGGCCTGGATTCTGTGTAGTACCGCTTCAACATCCTCAAGGGTGATTTCATCATCCTGTACATCCAGAGAGAGCAGGATCTCCTCCAGCTTACCGGTAAAGTAGCCGTCGTCACTGATGCTGTCGATAAGATTGGTGGCAATCAGATGGTCATGGGGTGTGAAGGGTGTCAGGTTCATCTGCCAGGTGAGGTGCTCATGCAGGGTGGGGGCGCCACTGCGCTGTGCAAGGTAATCGTTGTCGGTTGCCTCTCCACTGCCGCTGTTGCTGGGTAGGTAGCTGTCGTAGACATCGGCCCATTCACTATCGACAGGAAGATCTTCTGTGACTTGGGAGGCGTCGGTCTGTATTTCCCTCTCATTGTTGATGTCGTTACCGTCCTGGCCCTCTTTAGTGCGATCTTCTTGGGGTTTACTATCGGCACCATCGTTTTCTTTATGATTGTTGTGCCTGTGTTCCTCGTCTGTATCCAGTAGAGGATTGGTCTCCAGCGCCTCCTGTATCTCTTGGCTGAGATCGAGCGCGGAGAGCTGCAGTAGGCGAATCGCCTGCTGCAACTGGGGCGTCATAGTGAGATGTTGTCCGAGACGGAGCTGGAGAGTCTGCTTCATTGCAGATGTGTCTATTAAACCTGGTATGTTATTTGTATGTCTTTAATCTCATTCTAGCTAAAAAAACACGGTGGGGTAATAGATTCTTTTTCGCCAAATACATTTCCTGATTGGGTTTGCCGACCATTAATCCCTCTAAATAAGTGGCTCAAATGTCGGCAGTTAGGACTATCCTGCTAATTTACATGGTAAAATTTTCTCCCAGGTAGACAGAGCGAACCTGTGGATCGGCAAGGATGTCCGCTGTTGGCCCTTCAGCAAGTACTGATCCAGTACTGATGATGTAGGCGCGATCACAGATATCCAGGGTTTCCCGGACATTGTGGTCGGTAATCAGGACGCCTATCTCCAGCGACTTCAGGTGCTGGATGATTTTTTTGATGTCGATAACCGCAATGGGATCGACGCCGGCGAAGGGTTCGTCCAGTAGAACAAATCGTGGTTGAATGGAGAGGGCGCGGGCAATCTCCAGACGGCGTCGCTCACCACCGGATAGGCTCATGGCCTGGCTCTCCCGCAGATGCGCAATACCAAATTCTTCCAACAGCCGATCACAGCGTTCCTGTCTTGTCGCTTTATCCAGTTCCCGGCGGGTTTCCAGTATGGCGAGGATGTTGTTTTCTACACTGAGTCGACGAAATACCGAGGCTTCCTGGGCCAGGTAGCCGATACCGAGTCGTGCCCGCTGGTGCATGGGTAGATCGGTCAGGTCTTGGCCATCGAGCAAGACTTGCCCCTGGTCTGCCCGGATCAGGCCAACGATCATGTAAAAGCTGGTGGTTTTTCCTGCGCCGTTGGGTCCCAGCAGGCCGACCACTTCACCGCTACTGACCGATAGCGAAACACCATCGACCACGCTGCGCTTGTGATACTGTTTTTTGAGTCCTTCGGCTTGTAGCAGGCTCATGGGGCCGTTTTCTTCCGTGGTTCTATGATGACCTGCACTCGCTGTTTTCCATCCGCACTGGTACCGGCTTTGACTTGTGATGAGGTGCGGTTGTAGATAATACGGTCGCTGCGGAATTGATCAGGACCCTGCTCGAGGAGGGCGTCATCGAACAGCAGCAGCTCGTCCCTATCGACATAGAATTCGGCCCGCAGGGCGCGCCCGCGAACCTCCTCCTGTTCATCTGTTGTTTGTTGGAACCGGGTCGGTTGTCCCTCGCTGATCAGCTTGTCGGTTTTACCGTCGCGCCGGTGGATCCAGAGTCGATCCGCCCACAGCTTTAGGCTGCCCTGGGTGATCACAACATTGCCCTGATAGAGGCTGATACCAGTGCCCTCGTCGATGGAGACGCTATCAGCCTCCAAATGCATAGGCTGATCCCTGTCTCCGCTGAGCGCCTGTAGTGTCAGAGGAAACAGTAACCCGATCAGAAGTATCGGATACAGTAGCGATTTATTTAAATTCATAACGACCTCTTACCTGACTGAGGAGATTGAGACGCATCGGCGCCTTCAGCCAGCCCTCCATGCCAACACCCGTGATCCATTGTTGGCCACTCTCGATGCGTATCGGGGCATCGGTGGTGGTATGAGCATCTCTGGTCGCGACTGTCAGATCCCGTGTCACTATATGATAGGGCGCGTGCTTCCCCCCGCCTTCCCGGTCGATGATGACTTCACCTGGCATAAAGATAATGTCTTTATCGCTGTTGGCCAGCGCTTTTTCGGCCTGTATCCGCCAGGGAGGTGTTTCGGCATCGTAACGCCAGAGGACGGGGCTGTTGAGCTCTGCGGTAGCGGTAGACTCGAAGTGTTCCATATGCGGGGTTTCCAGGGTCTGCTGAAGACGCCCACCGGGGCCGAAAGTATGTACCTTCAGCTGCTCAGCATAGTAGTCTGGCGTTTCGACGCCGGCTACACGGGTTTCCTCTGGCGGTGCAAGCAGTTTCTGCATCCACCAGAAAAGACTCAGCAGAGCGGCCAGTGTCAGACTGATGCCGAGCAGTTGCCGCTTCAAAGATAGTGTTCCAGGGCAGACTTGAGGTTGCCCTGGGCCTCCATGATCATTTCACAGACATCCCGTCCAGCACCTCGTCCGCCGGCATTGGGTGTCAGCCAATGAGCATGTTGTTTCACCAGTGGGTGCGCATCGTTGACTGCTATCGCCAGGCCGACACGGCGCATAATCGGCAGATCGACAACGTCGTCTCCCACATAGGCGACTTGTGAAGCCTGTAAGTCAAGCTTGTTACATAACGCTTTAAAAGCGGGTAGTTTCTCCAGTTTGCCCTGGTAGACATGTTCTACACCCAGGCTCTCCATACGAATACGCACTACCTCAGATGTACGGCCCGTGATGATGCCGATGATGACGCCACTGTGCTGCAGCATTTTCATACCGTGTCCGTCGCGGGAGTTAAAGGCCTTGTACTCCTGGCCATCATCTCCGAGATAGAGACTGCCGTCTGTCAGTACACCATCCACATCGAACACCACCAGCTTGATCTCTTGCGCCTTGTCTTGAATATCTTGCACTTGAACCTCCTACATCACGCCGGCTCTCAACAGGTCATGCATGTTGAATGCGCCGACCAGTTGCTGCTCCTCATCTACCACCAGCAGGCCGTTTATCTTTTTTTTATCCATCATCTGCAAGGCTTCCGCGGCGAGCATGTTGGGTGGCGCGGTCTTGCAGTTCTTTGTCATTACCTCGCATACCCCGAGGGTATGAATGTCAACGGGATTATTAAGCGTACGCCGAAGGTCGCCATCGGTATAGAGGCCGGCCACACGCCCTTCAGCGTCAACGACAGCAGTCATGCCGAGTCCTTTTGCAGACATCATTTCCAGAGCGTCATGTAATGTGGCATTGGTATCGACCACAGGCAGAGCATCCCCGGTATGCATGATGTCGCTGACATGCAGTAACAGACGCCTGCCCAGGCTGCCGCCCGGGTGGGAGAGGGCGAAGTCCTTGGCGGTAAAACCACGGGCCTGCAATAAGGCCACTGCGAGTGCATCTCCCATCACCAGAGCAGCAGTGGTGCTACTGGTCGGTGCCAGACCCAGTGGACAGGCCTCTTTTTCGACACTGACATCAATGTGGACTTCTGACTCTCTGGCTAAAGTTGACTGAGGCTTGCCAGTCATGGCGATGAGTGGCGCACCTAAACGCTTGAGTAGCGGCAGAATAGTCAGCAGTTCGTTGGTCTCCCCGGAGTTGGAGAGGGCCAGCACTGCATCCTGCGCAGTTATCATACCCAGGTCTCCGTGGCTGGCTTCTCCCGGATGTACAAAGAATGCGGGACTGCCGGTGCTCGCCAGGGTGGCTGCAATCTTATTCCCGATATGGCCTGATTTACCCATACCGATCACGACAATTCTGCCCTGGCAATCCAATAGATAACGGCATGCCTGGGCAAAACGCTCATCCAGGCGATCGAGTAGCGCCGAGATGGCGGTGGCCTCTGTTTCAATAACTGCCCGCCCCAGATCGGTCATCTGCGAGATTTCCAGCGCGTTGACTTCTGCTTTGTGTGTCATGATGCCGATGCCATGTTTTTCTTGAAGAAGGTAATTATCTTAGGTTCGAACCAGGGAAAAGAATAACAGAGACTGGTAGCCGATAAATGCACAAAGCAGGAGCAGTCCCTCGAATCGGTTGATACGACCCTGTCTACCGAAACCATACCCCATTAGAAAAAGTGCGACAGTCAAAGCAATCATGGTGGGCTGGTCCCGGGTAAGTACCTCGGGTAAGAACGGACCAGGTGCAATGAGACCGGGAAGACTCAATACCGCTAATAAGTTGTAGAGATTCGAACCGATGACATTGCCGATGGCGATGTCATGCTCTCCCTTCATTGCGCTCGCAATACTGGCCGCCAGTTCTGGCAGACTGGTACCGATAGCCACGATAGTCAGGCCGATGACAACATCGCTGATACCCAGGGCAGTGGCTATGTTCGTGGCGCCCCAGACCAATGTGCGTGAACTGGCGAGCAGTGCAACCAGCCCCAGCAGCAACCATAAGATTGCCTTGCCTGTGGGGATGTCATGGGGAATTTCTGCGTCAAATTCACCGGCGATGGGATCAGACTGGGCGGTTCTAGCCGAGTGGACCATCCAGCTGAGGATGCCGACTAGCAGTAACAATAGAATCGCGCCATCGAGTTGGTCCAGTACCCCATCCCACATCAGGGCCAGGCTGATGAGGGTGATGGCCAACAGCAACGGATATTCTCTTTTTAATACGCCGGAATGGACTGAAAGGGGAGTGACCATCGCGGTAAAACCGAGAATCAAACCGATATTGGCGATATTGGAGCCAAGCGCGTTACCGATTGCCAGGCCTGGGTTACCGTTGTAGGAGGCAATGCTTGAGACGAGGATCTCCGGTGCGGATGTGCCCAGGCCAACGATTGTCAGGCCGATCATCATGGGTGAGACGCCCAGGTTGTTGGCCAGGGCGGCGGCACCGCTGATAAATCGGTCTGCACCCCAGACCAGCACGGCGAGTCCAACAAGAATGGCAAGGCTGTTTAGTAACATCGGAACAACAACTATTGAGTATCTGGGTGGTTAATCTTGATCTGCCTGTCTGACGGGAGCCGAAGATACGATTCAGCGCCTGTATTATTTCTATTTCCACCAGCAGCAGATTATAGGCAGGAGGATAATATCAGATTGAGTGACAGATGTAGGGTTGACAAAACCATCAGAATATTAGAGTATACAAAAATACTGATTCGTTAATCGTAACAGTATTCCTCCTTTGGTGGTTATCTTAAGCGCGGCCCCCCCGGCTGCGCTTTTTTTTGTCTGCGATTTGATGGGGCCTTGTGTCTAAACTAAGGATCATGTAAGATCCGCCGTCTTTTTCGAGACATGACAGTTCCCCATCGGAGCGGCATTAAATGACTACTGTAAGTGCAAAACCGGCAGAGGTACGCCGTAATTGGTACCTCGTGGACGCCACAGATAAGACCTTGGGTCGTCTGTCCACTGAAATCGCTCGTCGCCTGCGCGGCAAGCACAAGCCGGAATACACTCCCCATGTGGATACCGGGGACTACATCGTTGTTGTGAATGCCGAAAAGATCCGTGTCACGGGTAATAAATTGGCAGACAAGATGTACCATCACCATACTGGCTACATCGGTAACCTGAAGTCCATTAATTTAGGTAAACTGCTGCAGAAGGCGCCAGAACGGGCAATCCAGCATGCAGTCAAGGGGATGATGCCGAAGAATTCGCTGGGACGCGCCATGTTTAAGAAACTGCGCGTCTTCGCCGGTAACGAACACACCCATCAAGCTCAGCAGCCAGAGCCGCTGGACATCTGATAGAACAAACCAGGTTAAGATCATGGCAGATATGCACAACACAACCGGTCGCCGCAAAAGTTCAACTGCGCGCGTCTTCCTCACAGCAGGTAGCGGTAACATCGTGGTGAACAATAAGCCACTGGACGAATATTTCGGCCGCGAGACTGCGCGTATGGTCGTGCGTCAGGCACTGGATGTCACCGAAATGGGTGACAAGGTCGACGTTAAGGTGACCGTGAACGGTGGCGGTACAACCGGACAGGCAGGCGCCATTCGTCACGGTATCGCTCGTGCGCTGGACGCTTTTGACAATGGTCTGCATAGCACCCTGCGTAAGGCAGGCTATCTGACTCGCGACGCCCGTGCCGTCGAGCGTAAGAAAGTCGGCCTGCACAAAGCCCGCAAGCGTCCCCAGTTCTCCAAGCGTTAAGACTGACCCGGCGCATTGCGCCAGGCCTGCAACTGGGGATTCGTCTAACGGCAGGACAGCGGACTCTGACTCCGTATGTGGAGGTTCGAATCCTCCATCCCCAGCCAACAGAACATCGAGCCCGCCTAGTGCGGGTTTTTTGTTGGGCTTGATAAGGAGTCAAAGGGATGGAGGTGAGAATCTCCACCGAGGTTCGACGACGGCGCGTAGCGACGGCGAACGGCAACATGCCGGCCCCGCAGGGGTGAGGCCCGGAGGGCCGAATAATCCTCCATCCCCAGCCAACAGAACATCGAGCCCGCCTAGTGCGGGTTTTTTGTTATCCAATGTTTGTTCTTGTCGGAGGATGTTGAGAGTTTTTGTGAGAAACGCCGAATTCTAAACTAGAGAAAAAATTCCCGTATAGCAGGAAATGGCTGGAAAGAAAGAACTTGCGATTAAGTCGGCAGGAAATACACTGAGTTACTCAAAACTCAAAACTCAAAACTCAAAACTCAAAACTCAAAACTCAAAACTCAAAACTCAAAACTCAAAACTCAAAACTCAAAACTCAAAACTCCCTCAGTCATCTCGGCACCGGTGCAACGTTCCACACCTTCTGTGCATATTCCTGAATCGTACGATCACTGGAAAAATAGCCCATACGGGCTGTGTTGAGGACGGCCATGCGGTTCCATTCGTCGGGTGTCCGGTATGCTTTATCCGCCTGGTCGCTGATGTCCAGATAGGATTGGAAATCGGCCAGTACTTTAAAGTGATCGGCATTGAGCAGATTGTCAGTAATTGTGCGATAACGATCCGGCTCCTCCGGTGAGAAGTAGCCGTTGGCGATCATGTCGATGACCCGTCGCAGACAGGCGTTTGTCTCATAATGGTTGCGAGGGTTGTAGCCTTGGGTGTTGAGTCTCTCGATGTCTTTGGTTGTGTGTCCGAAGATAAAGATATTATCGCTACCAATATGCTGCTGCATCTCCACATTCGCACCGTCCATAGTCCCCATGGTGAGCGCACCGTTCAGCGCCAGTTTCATATTCCCAGTGCCTGACGCTTCCATACCCGCAGTCGAGATCTGTTGCGACAGTTCAGCGGCTGGGATGATATCCGAAGCGGTGGTCACATCGTAATTAGGGATGAAGATGATTTTCAGTCGGTCGCTGACCGCCGGGTCGTTATCGATAACGTCTGCCACGTCGTTGATCAGTCGAATGATTTGTTTGGCGAGTGCGTAACCCGGTGCCGCTTTACCACCAAAGATGATTGTGCGAGGTACGAATTTTTTTGCATCGGTATCAGTCAGACGATTGTAGAGCGCAATGGTACGTAACAGGTTGAGCAATTGGCGTTTGTATTCATGGATGCGTTTTACCTGAACATCGAACAAAGTATGAGGGTCGATCTCTCGCTTGAGGTAGTAGTTTATCTGTGTGGCGAGCTTTTTTTTGTTAGCCAGTTTGATGGCAGCAAAGCGTTCTCTGAAAAGCGCATCGTCTGCCAGCGGCTCCAGCTGTTTGAGTTGATCCAGGTCTTTAATCCAGTCTGATCCAATGGCGTCGCAGATTAACTTAGAGAGTCCTTTGTTCGAGAGATAGAGCCAACGGCGTGGTGTAATGCCGTTGGTGACGTTCACGATCTTGTTCGGGTAGTAACGGTTGAAATCCTTGAAGGTGTATTTGCGCAGCAATTCGCTGTGTAGTGCCGAGACGCCGTTCACACGATGACTGCCGACAATAGCCAGGTGGGCCATGCGGATTCGTCGTTCTCCCCCATCATCAATGATCGAGAGGCGATGTAAGAGATCCATGTCTCCTGGGTTTAGATGGCCCAGCATCAACAAAAAGCGGCGATTGATTTCGTAGATCAGTTGTAGATGACGGGGTAGCAGCTGTTCGAGAATATGGACAGGCCAGGTCTCAAGCGCCTCAGGCAACAGGGTGTGGTTAGTGTAGGAGAAGACCCGGGTGGTGATATCCCAGGCGGGTTGCCACTCGAGGTGGTGCTTGTCCATCAACAGCCGCATCAGTTCAGGGATGGCGATCGCCGGATGGGTGTCGTTGAGCTGGATGGCAACTTTTTCCGGTAGCTCCCTCAAGTCGTCATGATCGATAAAAAAGCGTCGCAGGATATCTTTCAGAGAAGCGCTGACAAAGAAATACTGCTGCTTCAGACGCAACAGTTTGTTCATGGTCGAGGTGTCGTTGGGATAGAGCACCTTGGAGATATTTTCTGAATGCGTTTTGCCAACCACGGCCTCTGTATATTCACCCAGGTTGAAGCAGTTGAGGTCGAAGTCCTCGTAGGCCTTTGCGCTCCACAGCCGAAGGTTGTTGACGGTGTCGTTGTGAAAGCCGGGAATGGGGGTGTCGTAGGCCTGCGCCATGACCACATCTCCCTCGATCCAGTCGAAGTGGCGGCGTCCTGTCTGGTCCTGATACTCCATGACACGGCCGCCAAAACGAATACGGTAGGAGACCTCCGGGCGGGGAAACTCCCAGGGATTACCGTGGGCCAGCCAGTTTTCAGGGAGCTCCACCTGCTGTCCATCTTCGATCTTCTGCCGGAACATGCCGTATTCGAAGCGAATGCCATAACCGTAGCCGGGAATATTGAGTGTCGCCATGGAATCGAGAAAGCAGGCGGCGAGTCTGCCGAGGCCGCCATTGCCCAAGGCGGCATCGTGTTCAAGACTGCGTAGCCGTTCCAGTTCGATACCGAGTTTGTGCAGTGCTTCGGTGCAGGCGTCGTAGATATCCATGTTGAGCAGACTGTTAACCAGGCTACGACCGATAAGGAATTCCATCGACAGGTAGTAGACCCGCTTGGCATCATGTTTATAGTAGCTGCGCTGGGTCTCCATCCAGCGCTCGATCAGGCGATCCCTCACCACATGGCTGAAGGCCATCATCCAGTCGTGTTCTGTGGCAGTCAGGGGGTCTTTACCGATGGTATAAACCAGATGGTTGGATACAGAGCGCTGAATGGCCTTGGTGTCTGAGCCTAGGTAGTCGTACTTAAATGCACTCTGCGGGTCTGTACTCATAAGCATGCTTCATCTTTTCAGCGTCGAATGTCAATGTCGGGTAGCCTGGATATTCAGGTGGCTTCCCCTTTAATTGGTAGCACTATTCCAGCGCACTGCCAAGATAGGTATTCGTTTCAATATAGGAAAGGAGAGAGGATATAAAAATAGGCCCAGGCCATCGGCGGCCAGATCCCACAATGAGAAATTGCGGTAGGGAAGATAGTATTGGACCAATTCTATGAACAGGCCATAAGCCAGTAGTGGTAATAATTTCTGCAGTCCCCAATGGTGCCTTGGCCAGGCAAAATCGAGTAGAAAGGCCAGGCAGAGAAATGCAGCCGCATGTCCGAATTTGTCGTTAATGTCTGCGACCGGTGTCTCTTCAAGCTGACCGAACGAGAGATAACCGACCAACACCAGTGTCAGGGCAAAGGCAGCCCTAAAACGACCGCTATGGGGTGTGCCGTTCAGGGCTGGTTGTGTGGGGTTCAGTGCTGCTGTTCCCTGGCAATAGCGCGATATGCAATATCGGAACGGAAATAAACCTTTTCCCAATGGATGGAACGGGTCAACTCGTAAGCGCGCTGCTGGGCCTGGGTCACCGTGTCGCCCAGTGCTGTTGCGCAGAGAACACGACCACCGGCAGTGACGATTTGGTCGTTGAGCAGCGCTGTGCCGGCATGAAATACCTTGGCATCATCACTCTCCGGCTCTGGCAGGCCGCTGATTGGCAGATCTTTTTGATAGGGGCCTGGATAGCCGCCTGCGGCCAGAACAACGCCTACTGAAGCTCGGGGGTCCCATTCGGTGGTCTCTCTGTCGAGTCGCTGTTCCAGCGCAGCAAGGCAGTGAGCCACCAGATCAGAACGCATGCGTAGCATGATCGGTTGGGTCTCGGGATCACCGAAACGGCAGTTGTATTCGATGACTTTCGGTGTGCCATCTGCGGTGATCATGAGGCCGGCATAGAGAAAGCCGGTATAGGGGCGGCCCTCATCAGCCATGCCCTTGACTGTGGGCAGGATCACTTGCTCCATGATGCGCTGGTGAATCTCGTCTGTCACCACAGGCGCGGGAGAGTATGCACCCATACCACCGGTGTTGAGACCGGTATCGCCGTCTCCCATCCGTTTGTGGTCCTGGCTGGTAGCCATGGGTAGGACATGCTCGCCATCTGCCATGACGATGAAGCTTGCCTCTTCTCCTTCCAGATACTCCTCGATGACCACTTGGTGACCGGCTTCACCGAAGGCATTGCCGGCCAGCATGTCTCTGACGGTCTGTTCAGCTGTCTCCAGATCCATGGCGACGATGACCCCTTTGCCTGCGGCCAGACCATCGGCCTTGATCACGATGGGTGCGCCGGTCTCCTGCAGATAGGCGAGGGCAGAATCCGTATCGGTAAAGGTCTGGTAGTCGGCGGTAGGAATATGATGGCGGGCGAGGAAATCCTTGGTAAAGGACTTGGAGCCTTCCAGCTGTGCTGCTTCTCGACCGGGTCCAAAGCAGCGTAGACCGGCTGCTGTAAAAGCGTCGACAATGCCTATGACCAGCGGCGCCTCAGGTCCCACGATGGTGAGGCCGATATCATTGGTTTTGGCGAAATCGATCAGCTCATCAATCGCATTGACATCGATCTGTACATTTTCCAATCGTGCCTCCAATGCGGTACCGGCATTGCCTGGTGCAACATAGACCTTATCGGCCAGAGGGGATTGTGCGGCCTTCCAGGCCAGGGCGTGTTCGCGGCCGCCCGCGCCAATGACGAGTATATTCATGATTTTTTTACTGGTTGTACCTGACTGCGAGTTGGATTGATTGAGTCTCGACCTGGGATCGGTGAAATATAACGCAAAGCTCGCAAAGAAACGTAACTAATGAAAACCCTTTGCGCTCTCTGCGATTCTTAGCGAGCACTGCGTTATAAAATCCCCCTTAGTGGGGGGATAATTAATTGCCCCGGCAGCAAACTCAATGACGGAAATGGCGCATGCCTGTGAATACCATGGCCATGCCATGTTCATTGGCGGCGGCAATGGCCTCGTCGTCACGCATCGATCCGCCTGGCTGAATAACGGCGGCAATACCTGCCTCGGCGGCATTGTCGATACCATCGCGGAAGGGGAAAAAGGCATCCGACGCCATGACCGATCCTTTAACCGTCAATCCTGCGTGTTCAGCTTTTATGCCGGCTATCCGGGCAGAGTTTATGCGGCTCATCTGCCCGGCGCCAACACCAATGGTCATACCGTCGCGACCATAGACGATGGCATTGGACTTGACGTATTTGGCCACACGCCAGGTAAAGAGCAGGTCACGCATCTCCTGCTCGGTAGGCTGGCGTTGGCTGACGACCTTGATCTCTTTGGTCAGTTGCAGGTCGGCATCCTGTACCAGCAGACCACCGTTAACACGCTTGTACTCCGTACGGTGGATGGCTTCACTGGTCCACTCTCCACAAGATAAGAGTCGTACGTTTTTCTTACTGCTGACTTCTTCAACTGCGGCAGCAGAGACTTTGGGGGCGATAATCACCTCGACAAACTGGCGCTCGACGATGGCCTTGGCGGTCTCTCCATCCAATTCGCCGTTGAAGGCGATAATGCCGCCGAAGGCTGACTCCGGATCAGTGCTGTAGGCGCGGTCATAGGCTTCCAGCAGGCTGGCACCATAGGCGACACCACAGGGGTTGGCGTGTTTGACAATGACGCAGGCGGGACCCTCGTCAAAACTTTTAACGCACTCCAGCGCGGCATCGGTATCAGCAATATTGTTATAAGAGAGTTCCTTGCCCTGTAATTGAGTGGCAGTAGCCACACTGGCTTCTTCGATAAGATTCTCCACGAAGAAGGCGGCTTTCTGGTGGGGATTCTCACCGTAGCGCATGGTCTGGGTCTGTTTGAACTGCATGGAAAGCGTACGGGGAAAGTCGCTCACCTCATCGCCCAGTCGCGCCCCGAGGTAGTTGGCGATGGCGCTGTCGTAACGGGCGGTGTGTTCGAAGGTCTTCACGGCCAGATCGAAACGGGTGGCGTCGGTCACGGCATTATCGTTATTCGCCATCTCCTGCAGAACCCGATCGTAGTCAGCGGCATCGACCACGACGGTAACATCCTTATGATTCTTAGCCGCAGCGCGCAGCATGGTGGGACCGCCGATGTCGATATTTTCGATGGCGGTGGGCAGGTCGCAATCAGGTTTGGCGACAGTCTCTTCGAAGGGGTAGAGATTGACTACGATAAGGTCGATAGCACCGATGCCGTTCTCTTTCATCACGCCATCGTCGGTACCGCGCCTGCCAAGAATGCCGCCATGAATTTTGGGATGAAGCGTCTTGACCCGCCCATCCATCATCTCAGGGTAGCCGGTGTATTCGGAGACCTCGGTTACAGGTACATCACTTGCTGTCAGCAGCTTGGCTGTGCCGCCGGTAGAGAGAATCTCGATCTGTTTATCAACGAGGTTGCGAGCAAAGTCGACGATGCCGGTTTTTTCTGAGACGCTGATCAGGGCGCGTTTAATAGATGCCATGGGTGGGTTTCCCCTATCTTGTTGAACGTAAATCGGGCAGTTGCCGAATGCGTTTTATGATGTTCGCATTGGACAGCTGCCCGTGTGCATGGGTATGTATCCTACGGCTCAGTCCAGGTCGTACTGGGAGAGCTTCTTGCGTAATGTACTGCGGCTGATGCCTAGGATAGAGGCGGCTAATGTCTGATTGCCGCCGGTGTGTTTCATAACGCTTTCAAGCAATGGTGCTTCCACCTCGTTCATAACCAGGCGATAGAGATTATTTGCGCCATGGCCATTGAGGTTTTGGAAGTAACGCTGCATTGCGTCGCTGACACACTGACGCAGCGGTTCCGATTTTTTGCTATGCGTGACAGTCAGTCTGCTGTCATCTTCTTTATTGAACAGACTTGCGTCGATGTTCATGCCGCCAGTTCCCCTTTCTCTTTTTGACACGCAAAATATGCACGTGCGTATTGCAGTTGCTGGCTGGCTGATTCCGTTCGGTTGATTTTTTCCCTGAAACGCGCCCCGCCGGGGTGTCGTTTACTGTACCAGGCAATGTGTTTGCGGGCGATCCGGGTGCCCATCGTTTCCCCATAGAATTCGTAAAGCTGAGACAGGTGTTCCAATAAGATGTCTGCAACCCATTGAGTGTCTGGCGCTGGCAACAGGTCGCCTGTCTGCAGAAAGTGATCGATTTCACGAAAGATCCAGGGTCTGCCCTGTGCGGCGCGGCCGATCATGAGGCCATCTGCACCGGTCTGCTCAAGTACCTGCTTTGCCTTCTCAGGAGAGTTGATGTCTCCATTGGCAATGACCGGTATGTCGATCTGCTGTTTTATCTGGCTAATGGTTTCGTACTCCGCTTCACCGGCAAACTTGCAGGCACGTGTTCGGCCATGGACCGATAGGGCCTGAATGCCAGAATCCTCGGCAATCTTCGCAATACGTATTCCATTCCTTTCTGACTTGTCCTGTCCTGTGCGGATCTTCAATGTTACCGGTATATCAACGGCGTCCACGACTGCTCGCAGTATCTCGGCCACCAAAGGCTCGTTCTTAAGTAGTGCCGAACCTGCAGCCTTTCGGCATACTTTTTTTGCAGGGCAGCCCATATTAATATCGATAATCTGTGCCCCAAAGGCTACGTTGGCTTTTGCGGCATCGGCCATCATCGCCGGATCCGATCCCAGTATCTGTACGGCAATCGGGCCATCTTCCCCTCGATGATCCAATCGCTTTACGCTCTTGCGTGTACCCCAGAGTGCGGCGTCGGCGGATATCATTTCTGACACAGCCAAGCCCGCACCCAACTTTCTGCAAAGTTGTCGAAAGGGTCTGTCGGTAACACCCGCCATGGGTGCAAGCAGCAGATTGTTATCTAATTTATAGGGTCCGATTTGCATTCAATCTGCCCTTCTTACGGGGGGCTGTTGGTGATTGAGGAGGGGTTGGGATACTACCGCCATTATGGTGCGGAATCAAAAATAAAATCACGTTCAATTGATCTGGATGCGGTACCAATAAAGTGCATAGATGCGAAGTGGCTCTAAGGCATCTAAGTAAACTATTAAATATCTTTAAAAAAAGATATTTATATGACTGTAAAGGATTCCAACACTCACTAAGATGAGAATGGTAATTATAAAAAACTACAGAAAATCGAAAGTGAAGCCCGTGACCTCTTTGCCGGGATCGATTACCTTCATTTCAGCAAGGATTTGCTGTGCTCTCGGCATCATGCTTTTGTTGCGTTCACTTTCTGGCAGGTATTGGTCCGGTAAAAAGGTGCGGCGGGCAACGAGTTTTCCGTTGTCGTCATAGAGGCTCAGTTGCAGTTTGGGAAAGGGTTGATCGAAGGCAGCGGCATTAACCATATAGAGTCTCATAAAGAGGACATCCGGCTCACTCGGGTCGGTACTCAGGTTACGTCCCTCTATAAGGATCTTATTGGTGTCCCGGCGATTCGGTACTTCACATCGGGTAATCTTGCAAATGACGTTCAATACCTGGCGGCCGACATCATAGTGGATCAGGTCATAACGAAACTGCCAAGCAAGCTGACTGGTGAGTAAAACGACAAGCAAGAGAGAACCAAAAAACCAGAGGGCATGGCCTTTCTTACCTTTCTCATGGGCCTCCACAGCTTCAAAGGCGAGGACTTTTTCATCCACAGGCGGGAGAGAGGTACCTGAGGGCTCGTCGATGTTGGAGTGAAATGCGGGTATGGAATCGTAATCCGGCCTGCCATCCAGGACATCAATCACCTCGTCTTTTAGGATACTGTCGCCGAAGTCATAACCTGGTGGCGTCTCATTCTCTTCTGCCTCGACAGCCGGCTCTTCATGGATGTTGAGGTCAATCACCTCAGCGGTATCTTTATCTGTGTCGTTTGTCTGCAGGTGTGTAGAGACGGAATCTTGGTCCAGTAGTTCTGACATCTGGGATTCGCTATCGGCAGCGAGATAGTCCGGCTCGATCTCGAGTCCGTCATTCTGTTCGACGACATACTCTAGGTCGCTATCGGTATCCGACTCCTTGGTGGTGTCATCGACTGTCAGAAGGGTGTCACTGTCCTCGTCTGGCTTACTGTCGTTTGAATTGAGTATTTCTCCATCGGCTATCTCATCATCTTGGATTTGCGATGTGTCATCCTGCGTTGAAAAGCTTTCCTCCCAGGTGGGCTCCTCTTCCTCCTGCTTATCGGGTGTCTGCTCTGCTTCTGTTTGCGGCCAGGCAACCTCTGATTCTTCATCATCTAGCTGAAGGAATGGGGCGGGGGAATCGTGCAGGCGATGCAGGGCATTGAAGATCTGGCTGCATTGATTGCAGCGTACCTTGCCATCGGCGACCTTGAGTTGCTCCGGTCCGATACGGAACAGGGTCTGGCAGTGTGGGCACTGAGTAAGCATGGTTCAGGTGAAGACGTCTTTCGGGACCTCTAAGTTAGACGGAAGCGGCCGGACAGGCAACACCTTTCATGCATGTGGGCTTGAGAATAGCGTCAGAGATGTTTGAGACCTGGGATGAGTATCCACTCATCGCGCTGCCGCGGCTGTGACAGGTGAGCAAATGACTGATATGAAGCGGCGACCTCTGCGTGCTGCTCAGTAAGTATGCCAGAGAGGGCGAATGCACCGCCTGGCTGGATTAGAGCGTCCAGTTTTGGAGCGAGTTGTATCAGTGGGCCGGCGAGAATGTTTGCCACCAGGATGTGCGCTGTCATTGTTGGCATCTCATCTGGCAGCAATGTGGTTATCCGCTCAGATACACCGTTTTTTGCGGCGTTATCCTGGCTGGCCTGCAGGGCTTGTGGGTCGTGATCGATAGCAATGGCGGATTCCGCACCGAGTTTAAGCGCAGCGATGGCAAGGATGCCCGAACCGCAACCGTAGTCGATGATTGTTTTACCGTTCAGGTCAAGGCCGTCAAGCCACTCCAGACAGAGCGCTGTGGTGGGGTGCGTGCCGGTACCGAATGCCAATCCGGGGTCAAGCTGTATGACCACGCCATGCTTTTGTGTCACTGTCTGGCCTTCGGGGCAGATCCAAAGGCGTTGCCCGAACTGCATGGGCTTGAAATGTTCAAGCCACACTCGCTCCCAGATTCTGTCCTCAATACGCTCCCAACAGCATCGGCTGGCAATCGTTGTATCGAGGGCCTCAGTCATTGCATGTTGTAGCCTTTTGGGATCTTTATCACCCTCAAAAAGCGCAGTGACCCGGGTTTGGTTCCAGAGCTGCTGGCTATCCGGCGGTAGCTCCAGCAGCGGTTGATCACCGGCATCCCCGAGGGTGACAGAGAGTGCGCCAAGGCGTTCGAATACCAGTTCGAGTAATGGCGCCTCGGCTTCGCTGGTATCGATGGATAATTGTAGCCAGGACATTCGAAGCCTTTTGAGCTTTTAGTGACGAGTGAGTTGAAAAACGTGTGGATTTCTTAATTCAACACTCAAAACTCTTTAGTTTAGAGTCCCAGTTTCTTTTCCAGGTAGTGAATATTTGCACCGCCGGCCTTGAAGGCACTGTCACGCATGATATCGATATGTAGCGGGATATTGGTTTTGATGCCGCTGATGACCATCTCCTGCAGTGCTATTCGCATACGGGCAATGGCAGATTCACGAGTCTCTCCATGGGTGATCAGCTTGCCGATCATTGAGTCGTAGTAAGGCGGTACTCTGTAACCGCTATAGATATGTGTGTCGACTCTGACGCCGGGACCGCCGGGGGTGTGCAACTGATTAATGTTGCCGGGGCTGGGAAGAAAATTTTCCGGATCTTCTGCATTGATGCGGCACTCGACTGCATGTCCGCGCAGCGTGATCTCTTCCTGCTTGTAACTTAGCGGTTCACCCGAAGCGATAAGAATTTGCTCCTTCACGATATCAACACCGGTGATCAATTCTGTCACCGGATGCTCTACCTGGACGCGGGTATTCATCTCGATAAAATAGAATTCGCCGTTCTCATAGAGAAACTCGAAGGTGCCAGCGCCGCGATAGCCGATCTGTCGGCAGGCCTCGGCACAGCGAATGCCGATATCACTCCGCTGCTGTTCTGTGATGCCTGGGGCCGGGGCCTCCTCCACAACTTTCTGGTGGCGGCGTTGCATAGAGCAGTCGCGCTCACCCAAGTGGATGGCATTGCCATGGGTGTCGGAGAGAATCTGAAACTCCACATGACGTGGGTTTTCGAGGTATTTCTCCATATAGACCATGGCGTTGCCAAAGGAAGCTTCCGCTTCTGCCTTGGTCATCGCCACGGCATTGAGCAGGGTGGCCTCGCTGTGGACTACACGCATGCCACGTCCGCCGCCTCCACCTGCAGCCTTGATAATCACCGGGTAGCCTATTTTTGCTCCCATCTCCCTGGTGCGTTTGCCGTTACCGTCGAGCGGTCCGTCTGAACCCGGTACGGTTGGCACGCCAGCTTGTTGCATGGCTTCGATGGCGGCGACCTTGTCACCCATGACGCGGATGGTATCTGCCTTCGGGCCGATGAAGATGAAGCCGCTGTTCTCCACACGCTCTGCAAAATCGGCATTCTCTGACAGAAAGCCATAGCCCGGATGGATGGCGACTGAATCTGTGACTTCCGCAGCACTGATGATGGCGGGGACGTTCAGATAGCTCTCGCTGGATGGCGCCGGTCCGATGCAGACCGATTCGTCTGCCAATAAGACATGCTTCAGATCCCGGTCGGCTTCAGAGTGAACCGCAACGGTTTTTATACCAAGCTCTTTACAGGCACGCAGGATGCGCAGTGCTATCTCGCCTCGGTTGGCGATGACGATCTTTTCTATCATGGGTTCACTCAGTCAATAATGAAGAGAGGTTCGTTGTACTCGACGGGTTCACCGTTATCGACCAGAATCTGCTTCACAGTGCCGGATTTGTCCGACTCGATCTGGTTGAGAATCTTCATCGCTTCGATGATGCAGAGTGTATCGCCGACGGCAACCTGTTGGCCCACCTCTACGAAAGCTTTGCTGCCTGGTGAAGGGGATTTGTAGAAGGTGCCGACCATGGGGGATCTTACTGCGTGTCCCTCGAGTTGATTGTCGGCTTCTTCGCTGCCGGCAGAAGGAGCAGGCGCGGCCGCTGGTGCTTGAGGTGCAGCGGCAGGTGCCTGCTGCATCATGGCGGGCATGGCTGCGGGAGCGGGCATGGTGCCGTGGCGACTGATTCTTACCGACTCTTCACCCTCGTGGATTTCGATTTCGGCGACATCCGACTCCTCCAGCAACTCAATCAGTTTTTTTACTTTACGTATATCCATGTTGTTCGGTCTCTTATGCTGTTATTTGTTGAGCCGCGCAATGGCGGCCTGCAAAGCCAGGTCATAGCCTTGCGCACCCAGGCCGGTGATGGTGCCCACGGCCTTATCGGAAAAATATGAGTGTGCGCGGAACGGTTCCCGCGCATGGACATTCGACAGATGTACCTCAATGAAAGGGATTTTGGTGGCAAGCAGAGCATCCCGTAACGCAACACTGGTATGGGTGAAGGCAGCGGGATTGATGATGATGAATGCAGTACCGTTTGAGGCGGCTTCATGCACCCAGTCGACCATCTCGTGTTCAGCATTGCTTTGTCGAAAGGCAATCTTGTGTCCTGAGACTTCTGCTTGTGTCTGCAGCTGCTTTTCAATGGTCTCCAGTGTTTCCTGGCCGTAATGGGATGGCTCTCGGGTACCGAGTAGATTCAGGTTCGGGCCATTGAGTACCAGCAGGGTCGCCATGTATCGAATTCCAGAAGTGTGTTTAGACCCGACAGGCTGTCACAGCCATGCCTCGAAGACGTATTTGCCACAAATGGTATTAACTGTCGGAAAGTATGTAAATTCTGCAAGATCACGTTCATTTTGTCTAGTTTCAATGCAAAACATGTCAAGATCGTAGCAGTTTTACCGGTGTTTCTCAGTGGTGAGAAGCAATTGTCCGCTGCTTGCGCACGGGTCAGGTGCATATGGGGCGATCCCTGTAATGGTTGTACGGTGCCCCATTGAAGATTAGCGGATTGCTCTATTGATATGTTCGGTAAACTCATCCGCAGGGACGAATCCAACCACCCGGTAGTTTTTGCGCTCCTGGCCGTCGGCCCCATAGAAGATGATTGCCGGTGGACCGGGCAGGCCAAAGTGGCCCTGCAGCAAAGCCTGGTCAATATCGTCGTTGGCTGTGACGTCAGCCTGTAACAGACGCGTGTTTTCAAGTGCTTTGATGACCCCGGGATCTGAGAAGGTATATTTCTCCATCTCTTTACAGGAGACACACCAGTCAGCATAAAAGTCGAGCATGACCGACTGCCCCTGGGCGCTGGCTGCCGCCACCTCCCGGTTCAGGTCTTCGACACTCTTGATGCGGCTGAAGGCCAGTTCATTGTGTGCCGCCCCTCCACCGCCGCCAGAGAAGGCGATGCCCCGCAGGGGTTGTAAGGTGTCTTTGCCGCCGGCAGCGGCCCCGACCAGCATCAACGAGCCATAGACCAGGAAGACCACGCCGAGGCCCTTCCAGAGCTTTTGCCAGCCGCTGGCCTCAATTTCCAGGTGTCTCAGTGCGCCCATGTAGATGGCAGAGGAGATCAGCAGGATACCCCACAGCAGCATCGCAATATCGGGTGGAATGATGCGTTCCAGCATGATGATGGCCACGCCGAGCAGGGCAACGCCGAAGACAGCTTTGACAGCGTCCATCCAACTGCCTGCACGGGGGAGGAATTTACCTGCAGAAGTGCCTATGGCAATCAGCGGGGCGCCCATACCCATGCTGAGTGCGAACAGCGCCAGACCACCCAACATGGCGTCGCCGGTCTGGCCGATATAGATCAGCGCGCCAGCCAGTGGAGGCGCTACGCAAGGTCCCACAATCAGGGCTGAGAGAAAGCCCATCACGGCAACTCCCGCCAACGAACCACCTTCCTGTTTATTGCTGACTTCAGTGAGTCTGCTCTGCAGGCTGCTGGGCAGCTGCAGGTCGTAAAAGCCGAACATGGAAAAGGCGAGTAGAACGAAGATCAATGCGAACGTGCTGAGAATCCAAGGGTTTTGGAAGTAAGCTTGTAAATTTTCACCAAACAGTCCGGCCAGAACTCCGGCGCCGGTATAGGTCAGGGCCATGGCGAGGACGTATACAAGGGAGAGAGTAAAGGCCTTTTGGGTAGTGATCTTGTCCCCATGGCCGGCAATAATACCGGAGAGGATGGGGATCATCGGGAAAATGCATGGCGTAAAAGCGAGGCCCAGCCCGAGTAGGAAGAAGGCACCGATAATCAAGAGCGTTGATCCCCCCTTGAGGGTGTTGGCGATCTGATCCAGTTCGGAAATTGGCTCGTCGTTAGAACCGCTTGGTGTTGAGTTGGTGATCTCGCTCGCCTCTGCCTGGGAAATGCCGGGCAGGGAAAGAGTGAACTGCTTGGTGATCGGCGGATAACAGACGCCGATCTCGGCACAGCCCTGGTATTTTGCCTCCAGCTCGATGGTCTGGGGATCGGTGCCGCTGCGTACCAGCGGCACGCTGAGATCGATCGCATCGTGGTAGACGGGGACATCGCCGATAGTGCCGTCAGGTCGGATGGAGTCCTCTTTGATCTCAGGCTCGGGTAGCTGGTAGCTGCCTATGATGACATCCGGATTCTCAGGCAACGATAATTGGATCTTATCCTGATAGAGGTAGGTACCCTCGGCAATCCGCCAGTTGAGACGTAGGTGAGTGCCGTCCTCTACGCTGGCGGCCAGGATATAGGCCTCCTCAGGATCGAGCAGTTCATCTTCGTCCGAATCGTTGGAAAAGATCTCACCAGACAAAATATTCTGGCCGGTTTGAGGGGAATCCAATGGTTCTGCCTGGGCCTGGATGGGGGCCAGTGCCAGCCTTATCTCCTGCACATGGGGCGGGAAACAGATGCCCTGATCAGCGCAGCCCTGGGAGCGGGCCTTGAGCAAGACGGTATCAGTGGAGCCTTTTATGCGCTTGAGGGGGAGTGCTGCCGTTACCTTGTTTCGATAGATGGCGACATCGCCGAAGAATTCGTCGTGTTTGATCTTTGCTTCAGGCAGCGTCGGTTGTCCCAGTTCGATGCCGATGGAGTCGGTCTCGAAATGGATCTTGTCGCGGTACATGTAGTAACCATCCGCTACCCGCCACTCGACGATCAGTTGATCATCGTTGTTGGCGCGGCCGGAGATATGGAAGGCCTGGTCGGGCATCAGCAGGTCTTCCTCCTGCCAGGCACCTTGAGTTTGGCCAGTCAGGCCCAGCAGCATGAGGAATAAAGTCAGGAAGTATCGGTATTTGTGCATCTCTCCACCCAGTCGAGGTAGCCTTGTAGCCCCTGTTCAACAGGGACTGCAAGGATTTCCGGAAGTTCATAAGGATGTTGTGCCCGGAGCGCCGACTCCACCGCGGGATAGTTGTGTTTTGTGCTCTTGATCAGCAGTAAGACCTCAGCGGATTCCTGCAGTTTTCCCTCCCACTCATAGAAGGATGTCATCTGGGGCAGAAGGTTGACGCAGGCGGCGAGCTTCTGCTTCACCAGCGAGCTGGCGAGTTGGGCTGCCGTCTCTCTGTCCGGTGCGGTTGAGAGGATCAAGAGAAGCGGTGTCGACATCGGGGGAAAATACACTATCGACCGCCTTGAGGCAAAATCGTATGGATCTGGCTATTCCCTTGTTCTGTTTGCGGGCTGGGCGTAAGCTTTTGTGATGAAGCCCTTACTGATTTTTCTATTGCTGTTCGTCGGCATTCCGCTTACCGAACTCTATTTTCTGATAAAGGTTGGCTCTCAGATTGGCGCCTTTCCAACCATTTTTCTGACGATTTTCACTGCCCTGGTGGGCGGCATGATGGTGCGCGCTCAGGGTTTCTCCACTCTGATGCGGGTGCGGGAGATGATGGATCGGGGCGAGGCGCCTGCCATTGAGGTGATGGAAGGGGCAGTGTTGCTGGTATGCGGCATACTGTTGCTGCTACCTGGCTTTATCACTGATGTGGTTGGGTTTATTTTTCTGGTGCCGCCTATCAGACGCTGGTTGCTGACAGTCAGCCTGCAGGGTAGCGGTATTCTTCGGCCGTTGCATCCGGAACCGCCAGGCGCAGAGCACAAACAGGATGTGATCGAGGGAGAGTTTCAGCGGGAAGAGGATGATACCTCTCCCCGCTAACCTCTCTCTCAAGAACAGACCCGATCAGGGATACGTATCCGGTATGAAGGTCTGATCGGTGATAGGTGGGCGCACATAGCCCGTGCTGTCGGTGCGATGGGGTAGTTCGATGGGCTCCGGGGTCAGATCCTTATAGGGGATCAAGCTTAATAAGTGTGCAATGCAGTTGAGTCGCGCATGCTTTTTGATGTCGGAGTGCACCACATACCAGGGCGCCTGTTTGATATCGGTGTGAGCGAACATCTCATCCTTGGCTCTGGAATATTCCACCCAGCGGGAGCGTGACTCAAGATCCATCGGGCTCAGCTTCCAGCGTTTGTGCGGCTCTTCCAAGCGGCTCTGGAAACGTCTCTCCTGCTCCTCATCAGAGACGGAAAACCAATATTTGATGAGGATGATGCCCGATCGCACCAGCATGCGCTCGAATTCGGGACATGAGCGCATGAACTCCTGGTACTCCTCGTCGGTACAAAACCCCATGACCTTTTCCACGCCGGCCCGGTTATACCAACTGCGGTCGAGCAGCACCATCTCACCGGCAGCGGGAAGATGGGGTACATAACGTTGGAAGTACCACTGGGTCTGCTCACGCTCGGTGGGTGCGGGCAATGCAACCACCCGGCAGATACGAGGATTGAGGTGTTGGTTGATGCGTTTGATGACGCCACCCTTGCCGGCCGCATCACGGCCTTCAAAAATGACAACCACCTTGAGTCCCTTGTGTTTAATCCACTCCTGCAGCTTGACCAGCTCGAGTTGGAGTTTGAATAGCTCCTTCTCATAGACCTTGTTGTCGATTTTCTTTGGTTTTTTGCTTTTCTGCTTCTTCACTTCCGCCACGACTGCCTCCTGGAGTTAAAGTGATTGTGGTTAAGGAAAACGGCTGATCATTATTTTTGCTTCAAACGATCTCCACCAGTTCGAGTTCAAAATTGAGCGCCTCACCTGCCAGCGGGTGATTGCCGTCGATCGTGGCGGCTTCCCCACTCAGCGCTGTGACTATCACATTGAAATTCTCACCATTAGGGCTCTGAGCCTGTAGTTGCATGCCAACCTGCAGCTCCAGGTCGTCGGGAAAGTTTTGGAGAGGGACCTGCTCCACCAGCGAGTCGTTACGCTCTCCATAGGCCTCTTCTGCCGGAATGTGGATCTTTTTCTGATCGCCGACCTGCATACCCTTGACACCGTCTTCGAAGCCGGGGATGACATCTTTATTGCCGAGGGTGAATTTAATGGGATCCTGACCCGCTGATGAATCGAACTGTGTGCCGTTATCCAGTGTGCCGGTGTAGTGGATACGGACGGTGTCGCCCTCTTGGACTTGCCTCATGATGAGCCCCTTAATTTTGATGAGGATTATTAGATAAACGCCAATTATCACACAGACTGGCGGCAGAGTCCGTCTAGATCATGTTTTTAATGGGAAAATCTCTTTATGGAGTCTTGACTAACCGATTTTTGCCTCTATTATTAGCACTCAATTCGGGCGAGTGCTAATAATGCCGCCCTGATTAATAACTAGAGATTACCCGTCAAAATTTCCTTTAAGGAGAATAGATTAGATGAATATTCGTCCGTTGCACGATCGTGTGGTCGTTCGTCGTATGGAAGAAGAGCGCACTAGCCCCGGCGGCATTGTGCTGCCTGATGCTGCCACCGAGAAGCCAATTCAGGGTGAGGTGATGGCTGTCGGTAATGGCAAAATCACCGAGAGTGGTGAGGTCCGTCCGCTCGACGTCAAGGTTGGGGACAAAGTGCTTTTCGGCAAGTACTCCGGTACTGAAGTGAAAGTTGGTGGTGATGAAGTTCTCGTCATGCGTGAAGAGGACATCATGGGCGTCATCGAGGGTTAAGCCTCCCGCGCCTAAAGCAGACTTAACCTGTAGACGAATCTCAATAATTCCCAAGGAATCAAGATAATGAGTGCAAAAGAAGTGAAATTTGGTGACGACGCCCGTCAGCGCATGATGAAAGGCGTCAACGTTCTGGCCAATGCGGTCAAAGTGACCCTCGGCCCCAAGGGCCGTAATGTTGTGCTGGAAAAGAGCTTTGGCGCCCCCACCGTGACCAAAGACGGTGTCTCGGTAGCCAAGGAGATCGAGCTCGCCGACAAGCTGGAAAACATGGGTGCCCAGATGGTGAAAGAGGTCTCTTCCCAGACTTCCGACGTGGCCGGTGACGGTACCACCACCGCGACCGTACTGGCTCAGGCCATGGTGCGCGAAGGCCTGAAGGCTGTTGCTGCCGGCATGAACCCGATGGACCTCAAGCGTGGTATTGATAAGGCCGTCATGGCTGCCGTTGAAGAGCTGAAGTCCGTCTCTCGCCCCTGTTCTGATGACAAGGAGATCGCCCAGGTCGGTGCCATCTCCGCTAACTCCGATACCAACATTGGAGACATTATCGCCGAGGCGATGCAGAAGGTTGGCAAAGAGGGCGTTATCACTGTGGAAGAGGGTACGGCACTGCAGAATGAGTTGGATGTGGTTGAAGGTATGCAGTTCGATCGCGGTTATCTCTCTCCCTACTTTGTGACCAATCAACAGAATCAGTCTGCCGAACTGGAAGACCCCTACATTTTGCTGCACGACAAGAAGGTCTCAAATATTCGTGAGTTGCTGCCTGTGCTGGAAGGTGTGGCGAAGGCAGGTAAACCGCTGTTGATTATTGCCGAAGACGTTGAAGGCGAAGCGCTGGCTACCCTGGTGGTCAACAATCTGCGTGGTATCGTTAAAGTTACCGCTGTGAAGGCACCTGGTTTTGGTGATCGTCGCAAGGCCATGTTGCAGGATATTGCCATCCTAACCGGCGGTACTGTCATCTCTGAAGAAGTTGGCCTGTCTCTCGAGAAGGCCACGCTGGATGATCTGGGTAGTGCTAAGAAGGTGACTATCTCTAAAGAGGAGACCACCGTCATCGATGGTGCCGGCGTAGAAGGTGACATCAAGGCACGTGTGGAGCAGGTTCGCGCACAGATCGAGGAGACTTCTTCCGATTACGATCGTGAAAAGCTGCAGGAGCGTGTCGCCAAGCTGGCCGGTGGTGTGGCCGTGATCAAGGTCGGTGCTGCAACCGAGGTCGAGATGAAAGAGAAGAAGGCGCGAGTGGAAGATGCATTACATGCAACCCGCGCAGCTGTTGAAGAGGGCATAGTCCCTGGTGGTGGTGTTGCCCTGGTCCGTGCCCTTGAGTCCATCAAGGGAACCAAAGGCGATAATCATGACCAGGACGTAGGTATCGCCATCGCCTGCCGCGCCATGGAAGAGCCTTTGCGCCAGATCGTTGCCAATGCCGGCGGTGAGCCGTCCGTTGTGCTCGACAAAGTGCGTAACGGCAAAGGTAATTTTGGCTTCAACGCCAGCAATGACGAGTATGGCGACATGATGGAGATGGGTATACTGGATCCCACCAAGGTCACCCGCTCCGCGCTGCAGAACGCCTCCTCTGTGGCGGGTCTGATGATCACTACCGAGTGCATGGTGGCTGATGAGCCTAAGGATGAAGCCGCAGCACCACCGATGGGCGACATGGGTGGCATGGGTGGTATGGGTGGTATGGGCGGCATGATGTAATCACGCCTTTCAGCCAATTTGAGCCTGGAAAACCCGCACCTGCAAAGGTGCGGGTTTTTTCTTTATATGGCTTAAACTTTTCGCCCCGGATGCCGTTATCAATACTGGTTGGAGCTATTTTGACAAAGGGAATTGGTGGATTTACAGAGGCTCATTCTCATGTTCAGAAATATCGGTATCTCTCTACGTTTCGTGATCGCGACCGTTTCAGCGGTTTCTGCAGTACTTGCAATTACGCTTTTCACCACCTTCCATTTCATGGGCGCCATTCTGCAGGATGCTGAAAAGGAGGAGATGGGTGAGATCTTCAAGAGCGTGGTTGAAGGTGTAGAGTCGGAAGGGCGTCGGGCAAAGGCCATGAGCGCACTGGTAGCGGGGATACCTGTCGTTCAAGAGCGCTTTGCCGGTCGTGATCGTGATGCCTTGAATGCCCTGTTTGTGCCGGGTTTCCAGGTATTGAAAAAAGAGTATGGCGTGAGACAGTTTCAGTTTCACGAGCCACCGGCTACCTCCTTCCTGAGGGTGCACAAGCCAGCTAAATTCGGTGATGATCTATCGTCGTTTCGCCACACAGTGGTGGAAGGCAACAGTAGCAAGAAACCCATTCATGGCCTGGAAGTCGGCGTAGCCGGTTTGGGCATACGTGGTTTGATGCCGGTTACCCATGCTGGACAGCATGTGGGTACGGTGGAATTCGGCATGTCTTTCGGGCAGGCGTTTTTTGATGATTTCTCCCGTAGTCATGATGTGGACCTGGAGCTCTATATTGATCGAAAGGGAAGCATGGAGCGCTTTGCTTCCACGATGGAGGGGAACAACCTGCTCTCGAGCGATGAGCTAAAGGGAATCCTGAAGGGTGAGCACTTTTATAGTGCCGGTGAGCTGGCCGGCAAGCCTGTCTCATACTATGCGGGAAAAGTGAATAATTATGCTGGTGAGCCCTTTGGTGTGTTGGTTCTGGCCAAGGACCGCTCGGCCTTTGCCTCCTCGATCTCAAATATATCCTTATTGCTGCTGGGACTGGGCTTGGTTTCGGTACTGGTGATTGGTGGGCTTGTCTGGCTCATCAGTCTCGGTGTGGTACGGCCCATTTGTCAGGCAGCTGTCGCCATGGAAGGTATTGCCTCGGCTGAAGGTGACCTGACAGTGCGTATGGACGAGTCAGGCAAAGATGAAGTGTCGCGTCTCGCTCGGGCATATAACCGTTTCGCGGACAAAACCGAAGGGATGATAGGCAGTGTCTCCAAGGCAGCCGGTAATTTGAGTATGAGGATCGGTGAATTTGCCATGTTGGCGGAACATACCAATGATGGCATCAACAAACAGCATGAGCAGACTACCCAAGTGGCGACGGCGATGACGGAGATGTCAGCCACAGTGCATGAAGTGGCACAGAATACGACCCAGACGGCAGAGGCGGCGAGGCAGGCCGACTCCCAGGCGAATGCGGGTCGTGACGTGGTGAACGCGGTCACCCGCAGTATTGACACCCTTGCCAGTGAAGTGGGTCATGCCGTGGAAACCGTACGCCATGTGGCACAGGATAGTGAGCGTATCGGTTCCGTGCTGGATGTCATTCGGGGTATTGCCGATCAGACCAATCTGTTGGCCTTGAACGCAGCGATAGAGGCAGCACGAGCCGGTGAACAGGGGCGTGGTTTTGCGGTTGTGGCGGATGAGGTGCGGACCCTGGCCAAACGTACGCAGGACTCCACCGAGGAGATTCAGGAGATGATCGAGAGTCTGCAGGCCGGTGTGCGGCAGACAGTCACCGTGATGGAGACCAGTCAGGAACAGGCAGCGGAAAGTGTTGAGCAGGCCGGCCGGGCGCATCAGTCTTTAGAAGAGATCACTCAGGTGGTCGACAGTATCTCTCAAATGAGCGCACAGATCGCAACGGCTGCTGAGGAGCAGAGTGCAGTCGCTGAGGATATCAATCGCAATATCGTGGAGATCACCCATGTCGCGGAAGAGACTGCCCGCGACTCATCCCGCAGTTATGAGAACAGTGAGCAGATGTCCCGGGAGATCGATGAGTTGGGCAAGCTGCTGGGCCAATTCAATACCGGAGATGCCAATTGCCAGCAATTGCAGCATGCGATGACGGCGCATTTGAGTTGGAAGACCAAGATCCGCGGCTTCCTTGACGGCAAAGGTTCTTTGGATGAGCAGGTTGCCTTCAACCACCATGCGTGTGGGTTCGGTAAGTGGTATGAGAGTGTCGGTCAAAAAGAGTTCTCACACCTCAGTGAGATAAAGCAGATCGAGAAGCCACACCGGGAACTTCACGAGCTGATTAAACGGATTGCTGAACTGAAAAAGCAGGGTGATATGGTAGCGGCTGAAAAAGAGTATCAGCGTGTTGGTCCTCTGTCAGAAGAGATTGTTCGCTTGATTCAGGCGATTCAAGCCAAGATAAGCACCTGATCTTATTTTTGATAGCTAGGGATGATACGAGACGGCGCCTTCGGGCGCCGTTTTCATTGCGTCAGTATCTGCCGTCATTTTCTGTGTGTGTATTACAGATCCAACTCTGTTTCTTGTTGAGGCGTTTTTTGTGATGCTGATGGCCGATATTCCGCTAGCGTTTCCTGGTAAGGGTAGAGTTCATCGAGCGGAACAGGCTGCGTATTGGCCTGTACGATCTGACAGTGACTACGGCGTAGCGCGCGTGGATGGGGTACGCCGCAGGCATGTGCAATCAGACCGCTGCCATAGTGGATTTTATGCACAAAGTTTTTGATCCGTTCAGCCTTTTCTATGGGGTTGAGGCCCTGCTGCAATCGCTTGTTGTGTGTGGTGATTCCGGTTGGGCAGGTGTTTTTGTTGCATTTCAAAGCCTGGATACAGCCCATGGCGAGCATAAAGCCACGTGCGGAGGTGACAAAATCAGCCCCGGCGCAGAATGCCCAGGCAGTCTCGGAGGGATTGATCAGTTTGCCTGAGGCGATCACCTTGATGCGGTTTCTCAGGCCGTGTTGCTGCAGGATGTCCACCACTTTCGGCAGGGCGGCTTTAATTGGTAGACCCACGCTGTCCATTAATGGCATGGGTGCAGCGCCAGTGCCGCCGTCACCCCCATCAATGGTGATGAAGTCAGGTGCACAGGCGGTGCCGCATTGGTGGATCATGTCGCACATCTCCTCCAGCCAGCCATGCGCGCCAACCGCAATCTTGAAGCCGACAGGCTTGCCGGTGATATCGCGTATGCGATTGATAAACGACAGCAGCTCAGAGAAGTTGGATATCTCGGGATGACGATTGGGAGAGATAGAGTCTTCACCCTTCGGTATGCCTCTGATTTCGGCGATCTCTTCGGTGACTTTTTTGCCGGGTAGTATGCCGCCTTTACCCGGCTTCGCACCCTGACTCAACTTGATCTCGAACATCTTTATTTGGGGTACGGCGGCAATCTCTCTGAGCCGCTCATCACTGAGGCTACCGTCAGGATTTCTGACGCCATACTTGGCGGTACCGATTTGGAACACCAGATCACATCCCCCCTCCAGATGGTAGGGCGATAGTCCCCCTTCGCCAGTATTCAGCCAGCACCCCGAGAGCTTGGCGCCCCGGGAGAGGGCGCGCACAGCCGGAATAGAAATCGCGCCATAACTCATGCCGGAGATATGAATCAGTGAAGTGGCCTCATAGGGTTCTCGGCAACCTGGCCCGATCAATATCGGCGGGGTATGGAAAGCGTCTTCATCCAGTGTGGGGAACGGTGTATTGATGAAGAGCACGGTGCCGGGTGCGCTGAGTGGCTTGGTAGAGCCGAAGGCGATGGTATTGTCGACCCCGGCAGCGGAGTGATAGACCCACTCCCGTTCTGCACGGTTGAAGGGCATCTCCTCCCGGTCCATGGCAAAAAAGTATTGGCGGAAAAACTCGCCGAGACGGCTGAACAGTGTGCGAAATCGTCCGATAACCGGAAAGTTATGGCGAATGGCATCCTTAGTCTGTGAAAGATCGATGATGAAGAGTGAGATGACGAGCAGTACACCGATACCAATCAAAAGGATAAACAGTGCAGAGAAAAGTGCCGCACCCTGCATCGAAAAAAAACTCAGCCAATCCATTCTTGTATACCCATTATATTAAGTCACTGCTGTCTTAAGTTGATACGAGTCATTGTGGCAGTTAGATTCTCAGCGAACTGCAACACGTGCAGAGAAAATGCCTGCTTCGAGGTAATCCGTCCAATATGGTGATGCCCCTGACGCTACCGGTTGCTTTAGATGAGTTAATTGCTGATAGACTGGTGTATTTAGAAACGACCTGGCACTGAATAACCAAACGCCCTATGCGAGAAGTGTAGTAGACACAGCACCTGCCTCTCTGTTGTAGGGCGCGATGTCAGTGTGTGAAACCGGATAATGAGAAGAGCATTGGATCTGCAAAACGAAACAGAAAAACAGTGGCAGCAGTGGGGTGAAAAGCTGACTGACGCCGGGCTTGATTTGCCTGAGAGTGAGGTCTTTCAGCAGGCACTGATGCGGGTATGGGAGGCGAGTGACTATGTGGCACAGGCCTGCTTAAGGTACCCCTCGCTACTGCTCACCCTCTACCAGGCGGGTGAACTCGACAGAAAATATGCAGAGAATGAACTCAGTACAAAGCTTGCGTTGCAACTGGAGAGCGTTGCCGATGAAGCGGCGCTGTCTGTCTGCTTGCGACAGTTCAGGCGCGAGCAGATGGTGCGCATCATCTGGCGGGATATCGGCGGATTGGCGCCCCTCGATGAGACACTGGAGGACCTTTCCGCGCTGGCTGACACCTGTATCGACCAGCCGCTTGCGCTGCTCTACGAGTGGACCTGTCGGGATATGGGAACGCCCCGCAATGCGGAAGGGGAGGCGCAGCCTCTGGTAGTGCTTGGCATGGGGAAACTGGGGGCGCGGGAACTCAACCTCTCATCTGATATCGATCTCATCTTCGCCTATCCTGAATCGGGTCAGACAGACGGTCCCCGCCGGCTCACAAACGAGCAATTTTTTATCCGTCTTTGTCAGCGGTTGGTACCAGCGCTGGACAACCATACGGCGGAAGGGTTCGTGTTTCGCGTCGATACCCGGTTGCGCCCGTTCGGTAGCGTGGGGCCCCTGGCGATGAGTTTCGCTGCCATGGAGAGCTACTACGGTTCCCAGGCGCGGGAATGGGAGCGTTACGCCATGATCAAGGCGCGGGTGGTGGCGGGAGACCCGGAGTCAGGCAAAGTGCTGATGGCCATGCTTCGCCCATTTGTCTATCGCCGCTATCTCGATTTCAGCGCCATCGAGTCGCTACGCGATATGAAGCAGATGATCAGCAGCGAGCTTCATAAAAAAGGCATGGAAGCAAACATCAAGCTCGGCCCCGGCGGTATTCGTGAGATCGAGTTTATCGGTCAGGCGTTTCAGCTGATCCGGGGTGGCCGGGACAAGGATTTACAGATACGGCCTATTCTCTCGGTATTGCAGGTCCTGAAAACCCGGGAGTTGATGCCGGAATATGTCGTGCGTGAGTTGACTGAGGCCTACTCTTTTCTGCGTCTGGTGGAAAATCGTGTACAGGCCTGGCAGGACAGGCAGACACACCTGTTGCCAGCCGACGAACCGAATAAATTGCGCCTGGCCAGGGCCATGGGTTTCGGCTCATGGGATACCTTTGTGCCCATACTTGAGGCGCATCGCAAGCGGGTACAGGGTCATTTCGATATGGTCTTTGCCGCGCCTCAGGCTGAGGCAGAGGAGGAGACCCAACCGCTTACTGGTGTATGGCAAGGCATCTCGGATGCGGGGCATGCCACAGCAGAGTTACAGGCAGCGGGTTTTCATGACCCCGATGCTGTCTTGCGGCGCCTGGAGATATTTCGGCGTTGCCATGCCTGTCGCCGCCTCAGTACAAAAGGGCATGAGCGGCTTGGCCAATTGATGCCGTTATTGCTGGATGCGGTAGGTCGATCGGAAAGATCGGACATTACGCTGCAGCGTGTGCTGGATCTGCTGGAGGCGGTCGTCCAGCGTACTGCCTACATTGCGCTACTGGTGGAGAACCCGATGGTGCTCTCCCAGTTGGTGAAGCTGATGGGCGTCAGTCCCTGGATTGCCAATCTGCTGTCACGCCATCCCATATTGCTTGATGAACTACTCGATCCGCGTCGGCTCTACTCGCCACTCAAACGGGATGGACTGGTCTCTGATCTGGCCGATCAGCTTTCTCGCATCGACGAGGATGATCTGGAGAACCAGATGGAGCGTTTGCGTCAATTTTCCCAGAGCAATATGTTGCGGGTGGCAGCGGCGGATATTACCGGGCAGATACCCCTGATGGTGGTGAGCGATTACCTCACCTGGATTGCGGAGAGCGTGGTGGAGCAGGTGATCCGGCTGGCCTATCGTGAGATGGCCAGGCGGCATGGCCACCCTCCGGGTTTGGCACCGGATGAGACAGGTTTTGCCGTCGTAGGGTATGGCAAGCTGGGGGGTATAGAGCTGGGTTATAGCTCCGATCTGGATATGGTCTTCCTGCATGGTTGTCCAAATAGAAATGCCATGACAGACGGTGCGAAGCCTGTATCTGTGGACGTCTTCTACGCCCGCATGGCTCAGCGTATTATTCATCTTATGACCACCCGGACACCCTCGGGCATCCTCTATGAAGTCGATATGCGACTGCGTCCCAACGGGAATTCCGGCATGATGGTCAGCTCTCTCGATATGTTTGAAACCTACCAGCTGAACAGCGCATGGACTTGGGAGCACCAAGCCCTGATCCGTACGCGGGTGGTGGCAGGAGACAAAAGCATCAAAGAGCGTTTCGACTCAATCCGGCATGAGATCCTCGGCCAATCCAGGGATGCGGATAAGCTACAAAAAGAAGTGGTTGAGATGCGCGAAAAAATGCGCGCCAGTCTGGACAAGAGTACGTCGGAAAGGTTTGATCTCAAGCAGGGTGTAGGCGGTATCGTCGATATAGAATTTATGGTTCAATACACGGTCCTTCGGTGGGCGCATGATTATCCAGACCTTTTGGTCTGGAGCGACAATATCCGCTTGCTGGAGACCCTCTCCAGGCTCGGGCTGCTGAGTGATCACGCCGCGGACAGGCTGATGGGGGTCTACAAGGTGCTGCGTGCGGCCTATCATCGCACTGCGCTACAGGATCAAGAGGCGCTGGTGGATAGTCAGAAACTCGCTGAAGAGGCGGCGCTGGTGCAGGATATTTGGTCCTGGTTAATGCAAAACAAGAAAATTGAACGAGAGATGTTCCCATGATGTCGACAATGGCTGACCGCGACGGAGTCATCTGGCTGGATGGCGAAATGGTCCCCTGGCGCGAGGCGAAGACCCACGTGCTGACCCATACCTTGCACTATGGCATGGGTGTATTCGAAGGCGTGCGGGCCTACCATGCCGAGCAAGGCACAGCCATTTTTCGCCTGCAGGAACATACGGACCGGTTGTTCCGCTCCGCGCATATCCTCAATATGCCGATGCCCTATGATTCCGATACCCTGGTTGCGGCACAGAAGGCGGCTGTACGGGAGAACAATCTCGACTCTGCCTATATCCGGCCCATGTGTTTCTACGGTTCCGAGGGTATGGGTATCAGAGCCGATAATCTCAGGGTCCACTGCATGGTGGCAGCCTGGGAGTGGGGCGCCTATCTGGGTGCCGAGAATATGGAGAGGGGGATTCGTATCCGCGTCTCTTCTTTCACCCGCCACCATGTCAACATCACCATGTGCCGGGCCAAGGCCAACGGCAACTACATGAACTCGATGATGGCCTTGCAGGAGGCGCTGCACGACGGCTATGACGAGGCGCTGTTACTGGATGCCGAGGGTTACGTCATGGAAGGCTCTGGCGAGAATGTCTTCATCATTCGCGACGGTATCATCTATACACCCGATTTAACCTCCGCACTGGATGGTATTACCCGCAAGACTGTCATCGCACTTGCTGAGGAGATGGGTTACCAGGTTATCGAGAAACGCATCACCCGTGATGAGGTCTATATTGCCGATGAAGCCTTTTTTACGGGTACGGCAGCGGAAGTGACGCCGATCCGCGAGGTAGATAACAGGGCCATCGGCAGCGGTAGCCGCGGCCCGATCACAGAACGGTTGCAGAAGACCTATTTTGATCTGGTTCATGGGCGCCTCGATGCCCACCAGGAATGGCTGGCGCTGGTCTGAATTCAGGAGAAGCAAAAATGGCACAGGCAGAGACCCAAACTCCACAACAGGAGATTCTCAAGGTGACGCGCAACGATCTCCCATTGAGTTGCCCGCGTCCCGGTGACGCCGTGGCTGATCTGCATCCTCGTGTCTACCTGCCTATCGAGAAGAGCGGCACGGCAACCTGTCCCTATTGCGGTGCCCGTTACCAGCTCACTGACTGATCACGCGACTGAGTGAGCAGTGCAATGCGCATCCTGATCGTCGGCCCCTCCTGGGCTGGCGATATGGTGATGGCCCAGACACTATTTAAAGCAATCAAGAGCCGTCAGCCGGATGCCGAGATCGATGTGTTGGCACCGGCCTGGAGCCGTCCCCTGCTGAAGCATATGCCGGAGGTCCGGGGTGTGATCGATATGCCGCTGGGGCATGGCAGGTTGGGATTGTCTCAGCGTTGGCGGGTAGGTCGAACGTTGCGTGCAGGAGGCTATGATCAGGCCATTCTTCTGCCAAATTCCCTTAAGTCTGCACTGATCCCTGTCTTTGCCGGCATTCCAAAGCGTACCGGTTGGGTTGGTGAGATGCGCTATGGGTTGCTGAATGATATCCGTCGGCTCGACAAGCATCGATTGCCCATGATGGTTCAACGTTTCGTTGCGCTGGCGTTGCCGTCAGATGAGAAAGCACTACCGGAGATCGAACCTCCCAGCCTGATAGTTGAATTAGGAGAGGCGGACGAGGCGGTTTCGGCATTGGGGCTGACGAAAAATGATAGCCCGATATTGGCACTTTGTCCTGGCGCCGAGTTTGGTCCGGCAAAGCGCTGGCCCGAATCAGCCTATGCTGAAGTGGCACGGTACTATCTTGATCAAGGCTGGCAAGTGTGGCTGTTCGGTTCGGATAAGGATGCCGAGGTCTGTGCTGAAATCAATACTCAGTCCGAATCAAAGTGTGTCGACTTGAGTGGGCAGACCTCACTGGAGCAAGCTGTTGCCTTACTCTCTTTAGCGGATGCGGTGGTGAGCAATGACTCAGGGCTTATGCATGTGGCAGCCGCTTTGCAGCGTCCCCTGATAGCGGTATATGGTTCCACCGATCCAGGCTTCACGCCACCGCTTAACAGTAATGCGAGCATTGTCCGGCTTGGACTCGAATGCAGCCCCTGTTTCAAGCGAGAGTGCCCACTGGAGCATCTCAACTGCCTAAAACAGCTATCTGCGGCGCAGGTAATCGAAAACCTGGATAGGCTACTGGCATGAGAGTATTGGTCATCAAGACCTCTTCGTTGGGAGATGTGATTCACACACTGCCTGCATTGACCGATGCTATGGCGGCAATTCCCGGTATACGTTTCGATTGGGTGGTCGAAGAAGCCTTTGCCGAAATTCCTGCCTGGCATCCTGCCGTTGATCGAGTGATTCCTGTCGCCCTGCGTCGTTGGCGAAAATCTCCATGGGAAGCTTGGCGCAGTAGCGAATGGAAGACATTCCGTCAGGCATTGAAACAATCTGTCTACGATGTGGTTATCGATGCTCAGGGTTTGCTGAAAAGTGCGCTGATAACGACCATGAGCCACGGACCAAGTTTTGGGCTTGACCGGCAATCGGCCCGTGAATCGCTGGCATCGCTGGCCTATCGTCATCCAATGAAAGTTGCTAAAGGTGGACACGCTATCGATCGGGTGCGTCAGCTTTTTGCCCAGGTATTGGGTTACGATGTAACGCTTTCGACAGTGGATTATGGTATCGATCTGAAGCGACTGAACCCTGAACGGCCAGAGACGCCGTATTTGGTTTTTTTGCATGGTACGACCTGGCAGAGCAAGCACTACCCGGAAAAACATTGGCGGGAGCTGGCTCATGTTGCTGTGTCAGAGGGATATCGGGTGTTGCTTCCTTGGGGAAATGATGAGGAGCGGTTGCGGGGGGAGCGTATTAGCCAAGATGCGTCTGCAATAGCATTGTTACCGAGAATGGGGATCAGTCAATTGGCAGGAATCATTGCCGGGGCTGACGGTGTGGTGGCGGTGGATACCGGTCTGGCGCATCTGGCCAGCGCATTGACGGTGCCGGTAGTCGTACTGGTTGGCCCTACCGATCCTGTACTGACAGGTGTTGTTGGTAAAGGCCAGAGAAATATATCAACCGAGTATAAGTGTATGCCTTGTTTGAAAAGAGTCTGTGATCACAGGCTTGCAAGTAATGGCGACCCGGTCTGTTTCGAAACTCTGCTCCCCAGGCTGATCTTTGATACGCTTCGTGTTTGTATGAAAGAGCTTTGAGAAAAGTGTCGCTGCATAACCTTCTGCGAACCTAATTATGAATAAAACAGTATCGATATGGCCCGTCTAAGCGTCTGTATTATTACGCAGAATGAGGCATCAAGAATCAGGGACTGTCTGAGTAGTGTCGCCTGGACGGATGAGATCATTGTGCTTGATTCGGGCAGCGAAGACGACACGCTGAGTATTTGTCGAGAATATACCAGCCATGTTTTTGTGGATCGGGACTGGCAGGGATTCGGTGTGCAAAAGAATCGAGCACTGTCTCATGCCAGTGGAGAGTGGGTGCTCTCACTCGATGCCGATGAACGCATACCGCCGGATCTTCGAGCAGAGATTGAGGCGGTTATCACAGATGCCAAGTCTGCAGATGTCTATGAGATTCCCAGGCTTTCATCCTATTGCGGTAGAGAAATTCTGCATAGTGGCTGGCGACCCGATTATGTGGCAAGGCTGTTTCGCCGTAGCAGTGCCGCTTTCAGTGACGATGTGGTTCACGAAAGACTTGTTTTTGAAAGTAAGCCTGGGCAGTTGCATCACTCCATCCTGCATCGAAGCTTCGATTCTTTGGAGCAGGTATTGGATAAGGTGAATCGCTACTCCAGTGCGAGTGCCGAAAAGTTATTCAGCCAGCAGAAAAAAAGCAGTTTACCCACGGCAGTGTTTCGTGGCCTCTGGGCTTTCTTCAGAACCTATGTTTTGAAGGCGGGATTTCTCGATGGGCGTGAGGGTTTTTTGTTGGCGGTATCGAATGCCGAAGGCGTCTACTATAAGTACCTCAAGCTACTCTATCTTGATGAAAAGAGATGACATGAGTGGTGCGATGAGAGTCAGTGTCATCATTGTTACCTACGAGTGGCCAAGGGCGCTGGATCGTGTGCTTGAGGCAATGTCATTACAAACGGTTATGCCGTTGGAAATTATTGTGACCGATGATGGTTCTGCTCCGGAAACTCGTTCGGTTGTTGATGCCTGGCAGGGAAAAATTGCCTGTAATCTTAAATTTCTCTGGCAAGAAGATAAGGGGTTTCGTGCCGGCCAAGCGAGAAATCGTGGTGTGGCTGCGTCACAAGGTGACTACCTGGTGTTTCTTGATGGGGACTGCCTGGTATTTCCCGATTTCATTAAGCGCCATCTGGCATTGGCAGAGAACAACTGCCAAGTGGTGGGAAACCGAATACTGATGAGTGAGGCATTGAGTCGATTGGTACTGGAAGGAAGAGAGAAACCCTTTTGTTGGAGTTTGCCTCGATGGATTAGAGGCAGATTGATGGGTGAGGTCAATCGGTTGCTTCCACTGATTCGTCTGGGAGATGGCGCCTGGCGAAAGAAAAGGGCATATAAGTGGTCCGGTGCCCAGAGCTGTAACCTGGGAATCTGGAGGCGGGATTTTTTTGCTGTTAACGGTTTTGATGAAGAATTTTCCGGCTGGGGACATGAGGATGCCGACCTGGTAGTTCGCCTCATGGGAAATGGTGTTACCCGGAAAGATGGCCATTTTTCAGTGCCTGTTTTGCATTTGTGGCATAGAGAAAACAATCGCAATCTCGAACCGGATAATCTAAAACGACTCAATGATGCACTGGAGGGAAAGCGGGATCTTGTAGCACATAGTGGTGTCTCAAATCATGTTGGAGAAAATGGCTTCAATGACTGAGCCGGTTGCCATCAAGTCCTTTGGGTATCCTGTCGCGAACGGTCCTGAGCGGGTGCTGGTGATTGCGACAAGAAGGATTGGTGACGTACTGTTGGTAACGCCACTGATACATAGTCTGAAGCAGGCGTGGCCAGAATCAATAATCGATGTTCTGGTATTTCGGAATACTGGAGCGATCCTGGAAGGCAATCAGGATATAGCGAAACTAATAGAAGTTGAGACGAAGTCAGGGTTTAAGCATAACGTAAAGCTGCTACGTCAAATCTATCGTCGCTATAATCTGGCAGTCTCATCACTGGCCGGTGATCGGCCAAACATTTATGCATTTTTGGCATCTGCGAAGAGAATTAGTCTGATTTCAGATCAAGACAGTAACTACGCATTAAAGCGAAGGATGAATCAGGGATGGGCAATGCTGGATGATATCAATACCCATACCGTAGAGCAGAATCTTGCTCTCGCAAGGGTGTTAAATATTGAGCCTGTGCGCGATGTGGTGCCTCCATACGCTAATATGTCCGGCAAAGAAAAAAACAGGATTCTAGGTCACGATCGAAGTGAGAAGCCCTATGCTGTAATACACCCCTTTCCGAAATGGCCCTACAAACAGTGGACAACGAAAGCTTGGAGGGAGTTGATCGCCTGGATAGTCGGGCGAGGAATGGCTGTCATTTTAACCGGTGGACCAGACAAAGTAGAGCAGGCTTTCTGCGAGGAATTGACCGCTGGTTTCGAGGCCGATGTTAATAACTTGGCGGGTAAGTTAAGTTTCGGTGAGATTACGAATGTCGTGTCTTCATCTGCTGTCTTTATCGGGCCGGATACCTCAGTTACTCACCTTGCCGCATCGACAGGGGTGCCTGTTGTCGCTATTTACGGTCCCAGTAATCCCGTAAAGTGGGGGCCTTGGCCAAAAGGCTTCAATGACACTGTGTCGCCTTTTCAAATGTACTCCTCGACGCCGCAAAGGGTGGGTAATGTTTGTCTGGTACAGGGGGCTTACTTGCCTGATAATTGTGTGCCATGCCGAGAGGAGGGCTGCGAGAGACACAGGCAGAGTCGCAGTAAATGTCTTGATGGTCTTGGTGTCAGTGTTGTGATTGAGGAAATTAAGAGATCTCTGCAAGAGAGGCCGGCGAGTAGCGAGGATTTGCTTTGAGGTGTTCTGATGAGTGAAGTATTGAATAAGGTCAGTGACTGCGTGGATGCCGTTTTTGTTTTAAGCGTTGCATCTTTTACTCAGCGCATTGAGCATGTCAAAAAGCAGTTCCAGGATCATGGTATAGCTTTCAACTTTATTTTTGATTACGACCCCCCTGAGATCGATCAGCAATTACTGGATACTGTATTTGCGGAAAGTCCAATGAGACTGCCGCATCAATCTCTCGTGCTAAAGCATATCAAGGCTTGGCAAGTGGCTAGGGAGCAGTCATACAAACGAATTCTTATATTTGAGGATGACGTATTTTTGTGTCGAGATTTTACGCAAAAGCTATGTGCTGGTGCACCGCTTATTGATAAGCTGGATGAGGGGTATCTTGTGTACCTTGGTGGATCTGATACTAAGGTAACGGACTCATTCTTTTTGAGTGATGAGATGCTTGTGCCTCAGCCAATTGCGACAACGGAAGGATACATTACTGATCTGGCAGCGATTAATAAACGTCTTGATTGGCTTGATAAGAATAAAGTCACATTGCCTGCGGATCACCTGGTCAGAAGCATTGATGGCCTGATCGATATTCGACAGTATTGGTTTAGAGAGCCGCTGGTCGAGCAGGGAAGTGTGTTTGGTTACTTTGATACTGAACTTGATTCGAGCCGAAGCAAGCATGGCCGCCTATACAATGTTTTACGTTATCGATGGAATAGGTTCCAGCGTAGAAAACTGAGGCGGTGGTTGGTTAAACTAAAAGTATTTCTTGGGATGAAAATAGCCTAAGGGGAAGTATAGGTCGTGTCAGTTCTACAGGAATATACACAACGCTTTTCTGCATTGTCTTTCGCCAGATATTTGCTTCTGTTTGAGTTGGTGGCGATCATGTTCTCGCCGCCTCTTGCTGTGTTGGCGGAACTGCTGCTATATGTCGCTTTTGTGTCCTCAAGTGAGTTAAGAGCGCGACTGAGGCTGACCCTCAGCCAGCCATTGATGATAATGTCAATCGGCTTTGGCTTGGTATTAGTCGCTGGAGTCTTTTATTCAATTGAAACCTTCTCGGTTAGCGGGAGGTTTTTGTGGGGTTGGAGAAAGCTGCTAATGGTGATGATGGCCTTGGCGGTATTCGATGAGTTGGTGTGGAAGCAAAGATCGGCTTGGTTGTTGGTTTTGGTCGTGGCGATCTGTGGGATTGCCTCCTACGCTACATTTTTCACGGATGTGGGTGTTTACAAGTATCCACCTGGTATTATTCTTCGAAACCATGCAACCCAAGGGATGTTTTTTTCAGTTGCAGCTTTCGTTGCTGTGATGCTGCTTATGTTTAATGTCTATGAGTCATCGATACGTCGATACACCTTGCTAGTCAGTAGTTTGATACTGGTTACCAACGTAATTGTTATTACGCCAGGCAGAAGCGGATATCTGGCATTTCTCGTGCTGCTTGCGGTTGCCGTGTTCCATCTCTTCAAAGGTTGGAAAAAATGGCTGCTCATAGTTGCAGTACCTGCTTTGGCGATATCGCTTTTGATGGTTTCGCCTGTTGCCAATCAAAGAATTAATCAAGCAATTGATGAGGCTTTAAGTTATAAGTCATCCGAAGTCTATAATTCCCTTGGTGCGCGAATGGTGATGTTGGAGAATACGAAACACATGGTACTTGAAAGGCCGATCTTCGGTTTTGGTACGGGTGGTTTCGAACGCGCATACAGCAAGCAGATAGATGATGAAACGGGTTGGCGAAAATTCTCAACCGGAGACCCGCATAATCAGTTTTTAAAAATTATTGTTGAGCATGGGGTTGTCGGACTTATTGTGTTTATTGGTTTCATCGCATCATTTTTTATGCAGAAAGTCGATGGGCCGTGGAAAATGATAGGAGGGGGTGTGCTGCTTGCATGGTGTGCCACAAGCCTATTTAGCTCGCACTTCTCTACTTTCAGTGAGGGACGATTTATTTTGCTCTGGATGGGAATGATGGGGGCGATGTCACTTCAAATGGCGTCTAAGGTTGATGGTTCGCCAGATAAAGCGGGTAAACCCTGAATCAGTGGTGTGAATATATATGGGGCTGTCTGATCTCTATTTTTTCTGCTGCCTAGAAAGGTAGACATTTTCACCCTGTGACCATTCGTAAGCAAAGCCGTTTGATCCATTGTAGAAGCTTCGGTTGCAGCCCTGTTTCATCCTTTCGTGTAGTTCAATAATGATCATGTCGACTTTATCCAGCCAGGAGGAGGTGTTTGAGAAAACCTCCCGCTCGGCACCCTCGATGTCGATTTTCAGGATATCAATACGATTAATGTCATAGTCACTGAGAATGTTGTCAACGGTAATTGCCTGAACCAGATGTCGTTCTTCTCCGATCTGTTCGCTTGTTTCGGTTTCCTGTGTCATGAATCCCCAATTACCCAGGCCGGGATCGACCAGGTTTATTTTGCGCTTTTCATGCCATAGTGCGGCGTGAATCGCTACGATGTTTTCATAACCGGCAGTATTTTTCTGTAGGGCGTTGAAATTGCTCTGCTCAGGTTCGACAGCATAAATGGTGGCTCGCGGATATCTGTTAGCGAAATAGATCGAGGCGAGCCCTATATTGGCACCTGCATCGACAATGATTTTCGGATCTGCATCAACCTCGAAATCATATTCATGTTTCATGAATACTTGTTTGTATGTTGGCGCATCTGATGAGGGTAGCCTTAAGTAGAACGGGTGACGAATGCCGGGCTCTTCGATCTTAAGATCAAATGTCTTATTTTTTATGCTGCCCCATAAAGCATAGAGCGAGCCACGCAAGCCTACAGTGGGAAGATAAGTTTTGATTTGACGGAACATTACATGCCTCGGGCGTGATCTACCGATTTTGATTCAAGTTGCATAAATCTAAGAACAAGCATTATTAGTGAGAATCAATTCAGATTCTCATATAGGGTGCTGTAAAATCCCTTTTTTGTCATCAATTCTTGGTGCGTGCCGATTTCCTCAATGTGTCCATTAGCAATAACGACAATGCGATCGGCATTTTCGATGGTTGTGAGTCGATGCGCGATGATTATCGTCGTGCGGTCTTTTGTGAGAGCTTCCAGCGCCTGCTGGATGTAGCGCTCAGATTCATTGTCGAGGGCTGAGGTGGCTTCATCCAGAATTAGGATGGGCGCGTCTTTTAGTAGGGCTCTCGCAATCGCCAGTCGTTGTCTCTGTCCACCGGAGAGTCTGACGCCTTTTTCTCCAATCAGCGTATCAAGCCCCTCGGGCATCTTCTCGATGAAATCCATGGCATAGGCTGCATTTGCAGCATCGATTACCTGTGATCTTGGGGTGTCCCGCATCTCTCCATAGGCGATGTTGGCCTCCACGCTGTCATTGAAAAGGATGACTTCTTGGCTGACCAGTGCAATGTTCTTACGCAAGCTTGAGAGGGGCATCGATTGGATGTCGATGCCGTCAATTAGAATGCTGCCTTGGTCTAGATTGTAGAAGCGAGGAATCAGGTTGGCGATTGTGGTTTTGCCTCCCCCTGATGGACCTACCAAGGCAATGCGTTCACCGGGTTTAATCGTTAGGGATAGCGAATCTACCGCCGGCTTTGCGGAACCCGGATAACTGAAGCAGACCTGGTCAAACTTGATCTGCCCTTGCAGGCGCTCAACTTGATGATCACCCTCGTCTTTCTCCGGCAGTTGGTCGACAAGTTCAAACACACTTTGTGCGGCCGCCAACCCGGGTTGAAGCTGTTCGTTAATACGGATCAGCTTCTTTATCGGTGACATCATCATCGCCAGCGCGCCGATAAAAGAGACGAAGGCGCCCACAGTAAATTTGTTTTCCAATGATTGTAGTGAGGCATAATAGACTACACCTGCCAGGCCCAGCACCATGATCAGCTGACCTGCCGGTGAGGCGAGTGCAGCTGCCGCGACACGCTTCATGTGGTAGCGGCGCACCCAGTTGGTCACATGAGCAAAGCGTTTTGTTTCGTACTCCTGGCCACCAAAAAGTTTGACTACCTTGTTGCCCTGGATGCCCTCTTCCAGCACGTGGGTCATATCGCCCATGGAACTCTGGATTGATTCGCTCAATTGGCGCAGTCGTCTGCTGATGGAGTTGACCAGCAGGCCAATGAGTGGGCCAATGATTAAAATGGATAGGGTCAGGCGCCAGTCCAGGTAGAGCATCCAGCCCAAAAGTCCGAGAACGGCGACCGAATCGCGTACCAGCACGATGAGCACCTCGGTAGAAGCAGATGCCACCTGCTGCACGTTGAAGGTGATCTTGGAGAGAACGGTGCCGGTGGGATTGTCGTCGTAGTAGCGATTGGGCAACGTCATCAGGCGCTGGAACATCTCGTTGCGCAGATCCATGACAACCTTGTTGGCCACCCATTGGATGGCCATGGTGCTGGTATAGGAAGCGATGCCACGAAGAATGAAGATGCCGATCAGGGCAAGGGGCATCAGGCGGATGGTCTGCATGTCTTTCTCGACAAAGCTGCCGTCAAGCAGAGGTTTGAAGAGTGCCGGTAGCACCCACTCAGTCAAAGCCAGAAGTACGGTAAAGAGGATCGAGAGTGTAAATGTCTTTCGATAGGGGCGAACGTAACCGAGCAGGCGGAGATAGAGCTGTTTACTGGTCATGAGTGTTAATTGGCCTGCTTGCGATACGTGATTGCTGGTGAATCGGGCTTTGGTGATTTTACGCATGACCGCGCCCAATCGCCAGAATGTGACGGGAAGTGTTAATATACAACTCTTTTTACAAGCCGGATGTCCTTCACCATGTCCATCGATTTACCTTCCTTCGAGCAGGCGCGAATCCTCGTTGTCGGCGATATCATGCTCGACCGCTACTGGCACGGCGATACTGGCAGAATCTCGCCCGAGGCACCGGTACCCGTGGTGCGAGTGAGCGATGATGAGCAACGTCCGGGTGGTGCGGGTAACGTCGCGCTGAATATTGCCGCGCTTGGTGGTGGTGCCATGCTTGCCGGTATCGTGGGTGATGATGATTCCGGCGAAACCCTCGAGCGCATTCTTGACGCAGCCGGCGTGACTTGTGCCTTCGATAGGCTGGAAGGTTTTCCTACTATTACAAAACTTCGGGTCATCAGTAGGAATCAGCAGCTGATCAGACTCGATTTTGAAGATGGATTTCCGAATGTCAGTAGTGAATCTCTGACGGAACGCTATAAGGTGTTATTGAACGATTGTGATCTGGTTGTGCTGTCAGACTACAACAAGGGAACGCTTCACAGTACCCAGGCATTCATCGAGATTGCACGCCAGCAGGGCAAGCCGGTGCTGGTCGATCCCAAGGTCAGGGACTTTGAGCGCTATCGCGGTGCAACCCTGATCACGCCCAATCTGGCGGAGTTCGAATCGATGGCTGGCGAATGTCGCGATCAGGACGAGCTTGTTCAGCGGGGTGAGGAGGTTATGGCCAAGTATGAGATTGAGGCATTGCTGGTCACCCGGGGCGAGCAGGGTATGACCTTGATACAGCGAGATCAGGCGCCCCGCCACATGCCGACCCATGCAAGGGAAGTCTACGATGTGACCGGTGCCGGCGATACCGTGATTTCTGTACTTGCTGCAGCGATGGCTGTCGGTCTGCCAATGGATGCCGCTACCCATCTGGCTAATGTGGCAGCCGGTGTCGTAGTGGGTAAATTGGGCACAGCTTCTGTCAGTATGGATGAGCTCAAGGCGGCACTGATGGAACAGCATGTGACTCACCGTGGCGTGGTCGGGGAAGACGAACTGGTGCGTCTTGCTCAGATTGCCCGTCTGCAGGGTGAGAGCCTGGTCTTTACCAACGGTTGTTTTGATATTCTACACGCCGGTCATGTGACCTATCTGGAGCAGGCCAGCCGTGTCGGTGACCGCCTGGTGGTGGCAGTGAATGTGGATGAGACGGTGCGCCAGTTGAAAGGCGATGACCGGCCAGTCAATGTTTTGCAAAGACGTATGGCGGTACTTGCCGCATTGGCCTGTGTCGACTGGGTGGTGCCGTTCAGCGAGGAGACCCCTGAGCGTCTGATCTGCCGGCTCAAGCCCGATTTTCTCATCAAGGGCGGAGACAATGATCCTGACAAGATTCCCGGTGCAAAATGTGTGCGCGAGAGCGGCGGCAAGGTGATGGTGATGGAGTATGTCGATGATGTCTCCACCACCGGCCTGATCAGGGAAATTCGCGCCAGGGATCAATAATCATCGTGGGTTCCGTTTCAGCCTCCCCGGTATCAACTCAAGTGGATGTGGCTATCTTCGGTGGCGGCATCGCTGGATTGTGGCTGCTGGCTCGTCTGCGTCAAGCCGGATACAGCGCTATCCTGCTGGAGCCCAACGGGCTCGGAGGGGTACAGACGCTCGCCTCTCAGGGCATCATTCATGGTGGTACGAAGTATGCGCTGACCGGTAAGCTGACCGGCTCGTCTCAGGCCATCAAGGCTATGCCGGGAATCTGGCGAGACTGCCTGGCAGGAGAGGGTGAACTGGATCTGAGCCGGGTACGCACGCTCTCTGATCATCAGTTTCTCTGGTCCACATCGGGATTGATTTCACGCATGGCCGGATTCTTTGCCGGCAAGGTAATGGAGAGCCGGGTGCGTGAAGTGAAGGAGAATGACCGTCCCGCGGCCTTCCGCAATCCTGGCTTCAAAGGGACGGTCTACCGGCTGGATGAGCCGGTTCTCGATGTGGCTTCCCTGGTCAGTGAGTTGTCCCGCCAGTTTGGTGATAGCGCCTACAAACTGAATTGGCCGGATGGCCTGCGCTTTGACCATGCCCGCCGCTTCAGTCTGCTTGGTCCAGATGGTGCCTGGCAGACGCTGGAGACAAAGCAGACCGTCTTCACGGCAGGCGCAGGTAATGAGGCGCTACTCAAATGTCTGGGTCGGGATAAGCCAACCATGCAAAAGCGCCCGCTTCAGATGGTGATGCTCAAAGGAGACTTGCCGCCACTCTATGCGCATTGTCTGGGTGCCAGCGCCAATCCGCGACTGACGGTGACCAGTTATCCCCTCGCCGGCGACAAGACCCTCTGGTATTTGGGCGGAGATGTGGCCGAGCAGGGTGTAGGGCGTAACCAAGAGGAACAGATAGCAGCCGCAAAGCGGGAACTCAATCAGCTGCTGCCCTGGGTGGATTTACAGAAAGTGGCATGGGGTACGCTGAATGTCGACCGGGCGGAGCCCCGCCAGTCAGATGGCCAGCGACCTGAGAGTAGTTTTTTACAGGCACATGATGGCCTGATCGTGGCCTGGCCAACCAAGCTTGCTTTTGCACCACGGCTTGCCGAGCAGGTCATCGCAGGGCTGTCGGAGGCAGGCATACCTCCAACCTCAGAGTCGACAAATGTTTCATTGAGCATCGCCCTTGCGCAAGCCGCAATACCACCTTGGGAAAAGGAACATCTATGGATCTGAGACTCCTTGGCAAGACAGGTATCGAAGTCAGTCCCTTGGGGCTGGGATCAGTCAAGTTCGGCCGCAATGAGCAGGTAAAATATCCTGCCGGTTTCGAGATCCCTGACGATGCTGCCGTGGGTCGGCTGTTGTCCATGGCAAGGGATCTCGGCATCAACCTGATCGATACTGCGCCAGCTTACGGTACCAGTGAGGAGCGGCTCGGTCGGTTACTGCCCGGCAATCGCCAGGATTGGGTCATCGTCACTAAGGTGGGAGAAATTTTCGAACAGGGCCAGTCACGCTTCGATTTTTCAGACCCGCATACCCGTCTGTCGGTGGAGCAAAGCCTGCGGCGTCTGCGGACGGACTATCTTGATGTTGTGCTGATTCATTCTCATGGTGATGATATGCAGATCCTTGAACATGAGCCTGTGCTGGAGACCCTGCGTGATTTACAACGCAAGGGACTGGTGCGCGCCATCGGCATGTCCAGCAAGACGGTTGATGGCGGCTTACGGGTTGCTGAGACGTGCGATCTGGTCATGGCCACCTGTAATCTCGATTACAATGATGAACTGCCGGTACTGCAGGCAGCAGAGAGAGAGGGGAAAGGCGTTCTCGTGAAAAAAGGATTGATGAGTGGTCATGTTCGGGGAGAAGAGGGCGTGCGGCGTTCAATGGAATTCATCTTTTCTCAACCTGGCGTCAGCAGCATGATCGTGGGTACAATCAACCCGGATCATCTGGCCTCGAATGTGAAGCTGATGGATGCGGTGCTTAGGGCCTGTTAACACTAATCCAATGCGCCCTGCTGGAGCTGTTTTTGTACCCAGCAAGACAGAATGAGCATGGTGTAGCCCGGCTACATGAGCGAATGATAACGCCGCTGGGTGCAAAAACAGCCCCAGCCCTTCGGGTTGCGCCTGAAAAAGCGCCACTCGGCGTTGCTCGTCGCTCATTTGGAACAACCAAACTTCTCTCCTCACGCCTTGGTTGGCGCTTTTTCAGGCTCAACAGGGCGCATTGGATTAGTGTTAACGGGCCCTAATATATCCAGTTAACTCAATAGGGATCGGGCAGCCCGGGACGATTCTTGAAGCGTCGATGGACCCAAAAATACTGCTCAGGCGCTTCTCTGACTGCAGCTTCGATGATTTGATTGATACAAGCCGTGTCGCTATCAGTATCATCTGTCGGAAATGATCCAACCGGTGGGTGGATGACCAGCCGATAACCCTGTTTCCCCGGCAATCGGTAACCAAAAAAGGGCAGTACTGGAGCACCACTGACTTTAGCCAGCCGGGAAGTGCCGAGGTTGGTCGATGCAGGCACGCCGAAAAAGGGAACCAACGTACTGTTAGGATCGCTATAACTCTGATCCGGCGCGTACCAGACAGCCTGGTTCTGTTTCAGGGTCTTGATCATCTGTCTCACATCACCTCGGGATATCGCGGCGTCAAAACGCAGTTCCCGGTTACGCCGGAAAGCGGCCTCTATGACTGGGTTTTCATGGGGGCGGTACATGACTGCGAAAGGGTGAAACAGACTTAGCAGACGGCCACTCATCTCCAGGTCGGCGAAGTGGGCACTCAGGAGAATCGCTCCCTTGCCATCCTTGATAGCCGCTTGCAGATACTCCAGCCCCTCGATCTCCACCAGCGGGCGGAGTCTGCTGTCGCTGCTCCACCAGGCCATGCCCGTGGTCAGCAGGCCTATACCGAGTGCCTCAAAATGGTCTTTCAGGAGGGTTGCGCGCTCCCGCTCTCCATGTTCTGGAAAGCAAAGGGCCAAATTGACTTCGGCAATATGCCGGCGTCGTTCTCCCAATCGCAGTACAAGTCGTCCCAATCGACGGCCCAACCAGACAATGGCTGAATAGGGGAACCAGCGGCAGATCAGCCAAAGCATCGCCAGACCTATATGGGTTGGCCAGTAACGAGGTGCATAGTGTGAGCTTGTGGGCTTGGATGACACTGAGAGAAAAGCTTGATTTGGTTTAGAACATACAATCGACTGGCCATGAAGTATAAGCCGATATACCTGACAAGGCGACCCGGTTTGCTTTTGACAACGGTTAATTGCAGAGGAAAGACCCTCGCCGTTGAGCAGAAATGTTACAGAGCCGATGTCGAGGTACACTAGGGATCTACTCAACCACACTTGGACTGTATCCAGTCAATGCGTTACCTCTACACGGCACTGTTTACCCTTTTGATTCCCGCCTACCTGCTGAGGCTCTACTGGCGTGGATTCAAGGCGCCGGCCTATCGAGGGAGATGGAAGGAACGCTTTGGTTTTTTTGAGGGGCAGTCGAGCCAGCGTGGGATATGGGTACATGCCGTGTCGGTAGGGGAGGTGCTGGCAATTGCTCAGTTGGTGAGACAATTGATGGAGCGGTTTCCCGATCTGCCGATTCTGATTACCACCGCAACGCCCACAGGTGCAGAGCGGGTTCAAGCGTTGTTCGGGGATGAAGTTGAGCATCGTTATGCACCCATCGATCTGCCTTGGGTGGTCAGGCGGTTTTTACGGACTTTTCGTCCCTGTCTGCTAGTGCTGGTAGAGACTGAGATCTGGCCCAATCTTATCTGCTACGCAAAGCAGGCGGGTGTGCCGACCCTATTGGCCAATGCCCGTCTCTCCGGGCGGTCCGCCCAGCGTTATCGTCGTGTCGCCAGCCTGACCCAGGAAGCGTTACGTAACATCACTATCATCGCGCCGCAGGCTGAGACGGATGCCGAACGTTTTCTCACCCTGGGTGCCCGCCCCAACCAGATCGAGGTGACCGGTAGCATCAAATACGATATCCATCTTCCCGGTAGTCTGCGTGAGCGTGCCGATGTCATGCGTCGGGATTGGGGAGGGCAGCGACCGGTGTGGTTGGCTGCCAGTACTCATGAGGGAGAGGATGAGATAGTTCTGCAAGCGCATACAGAGATACGCCGGCAACTTCCGGATACCTTGCTGGTACTGGTACCTCGCCACCCGGAGAGATTTGATCGTGTGGCGCAGCAGGTCGAGGAGGCAGGATTCTCAATGGTGAGACGGAGCGAGCAGCATGCCTGTGATATTGAAACAGCCGTCTTTCTTGGAGACTCCATGGGCGAGTTGACGCTTTTCATGGGGGCGTCTGATGTGGCGTTTATCGGTGGCAGTCTTGTCCCTCACGGCGGCCATAATATTCTCGAGGCGGCAGCCCAGGGAGTTGCGGTTGTGTTTGGCCCTCATATGTTCAACTTCGCTGATATTAGTGAGCTTTTTCTTCGACAGCAGGCAGCGGTGCAGGTTGATTCAACATCAACGCTCTCTGCACAGGTTAGCCAGTGGCTTAGTGATGCCAGTGAACGCAGCCGCATTGGAGAAGTGGGCAGGGAACTTGTGGATAAGAACCGTGGTGCGTTGGAACGGTTGACCCGGCTGGCGGAACGGTTGCTCGATTCGAAGCTGGTATGAATATCTGATTCAACTGCCAGTTTCCTACTTTGACAAAGTGATTCCCCGCTGACTTACGCTGGATAACAGTCCCTGGATCAAGTTCCATCAGGCACAGCCGATATACTGAGAGAAACTTCGGGCCGGTCTGAGAGGGATTTCTCACCGGATCCAGGTCGAGCCCCGTTTGCCCATGGGTGAATGCAGTTTCCTGAGATTGTCTGATTAGGCCCCCGTAGGCTGTAGTTTCATCCGATACCGTTCAACACATGACCGCGAGTGTCGCGGTGATGGTTGTTAATCTGGGGAGGTTGAAATGAGTGATTCAGGCTTCAGCATGCAGACATTTCTCCTGGGTGCCTTGGAGGTTTTCTCCATTTTCCTGGTTTTTGTCCTCGGTGCGCTGGTTGTTGCAGTCATTGTTACCTACATCTTCGACATCACACAGACCAAGACGGCCATCCGCCGAAACTATCCGGTAATTGGTCATTTTCGCTATTTTTTAGAGCACCTGGGTGAGTTCTTTCGTCAGTATTTCTTTGCTATGGACCGGGAGGAGCTACCATTTAATCGTGCCCAGCGGGCTTGGGTCTATCGTGCGGGGAAAGATCTACCGAACACAGTCGCCTTTGGCTCAACCAGGGATATTCGTCGTCCCGGGTCGATCCTCTTCGTCAATTGCCCTTTCCCAACACTGGGTGAGGATGCCGTACCACCCGGGCCGATTACGATTGGAGAGAACTGCAGGTCTCCCTATACCACCGATTCATTGTTCAATATCTCCGGCATGAGTTTTGGGGCGTTATCCAAGCCGGCCGTACAGGCACTCTCCATGGGCGCCAAAGAGTCAGGATGCTGGATTAATACCGGAGAGGGTGGGGTCTCGCCCTATCATCTTGAAGGGGGGGCGGATATCGTTTTTCAGATCGGCACGGCAAAGAACGGAGTTCGTGACCTGGCTGGCAACCTCAGTGATGATAAATTGAAGGCGGTCGCCACTCTCCCGCAGGTGAAGATGTTCGAAATCAAAATGAGTCAGGGCGCCAAGCCAGGTAAAGGCGGCATTCTTCCCGCTAAAAAAGTTACCGACGAAATTGCCGATATACGAGGCATTGAAGTTGGTAAGGATGCCATCAGCCCAAATCGCCATCCTGATATTCGATGCAATGAAGACCTGTTGGATATGATTCAGCGGGTGCGCAGTATCACAGGCAAACCCGTTGGTTTTAAGACCGTGATCGGCGGGCCGCAATGGCTCGACAGCCTCTTTACCGAGATCAAGCGGCGCGGTATTTCCTCCGCGCCGGACTTTATCACCCTTGATGGCAGTGATGGTGGGACCGGTGCGGCTCCCATGCCATTGATCGATGCCGTAGGACTCTCTCTGCGTGAGAGCCTATATATTCTGGTTGACCGGCTCAACGCGCACGGCTTGCGTGATCGGGTTAAGGTCATCGCCTCGGGAAAATTAATTACCCCGGCCGATGTGGCCTGGGCGCTCTGTGTGGGCGCCGATTTTGTCACCTCCGCCCGGGGGTTCATGTTTGCTTTGGGTTGTATTCAGGCCCTGCAGTGTAATAAGAATAGTTGCCCTACAGGCATCACCACCCACGACCCCAAATTGCAGAAAGGGTTGGTGCCTGAGGTGAAGGCGGTAAGAGTGGCCAACTATGTCGGTCATCTGGTCCATGAAGTGGGGGTCATCGCCCACTCATGCGGCGTGAAGTCCCCACGGGAACTCAGACGCCACCATGCCAGAATCGTCACTGCGGATGGACCTTCAGTTGCATTGAATGAACGGTTTCCACCTGTCGAACCACCGAAAGTGCAGGCGGCGGGTTAAGCGTTTATCGTCTGGCTTTGTCTGGTCAGCACAGATTGGTGAATGAGACTCAGTGGAAATGGGTTTCTATTCGATAAGTACCAAGAGCGTCTCAGGAAAGTTGATCACAACAATAGAGTGAGAGATGGCTCGCGATACTTGCTTCTTCAGTTCATGGGCAACCGATGGCGATTTTCAGGTCTCCATGGGTCCAATCGAAATAGCTGACATAAACCTGCCCCGCTGAATAATCCAGGCCAATGCCGTAATTAGCCACCTGCCCTTGAGCATCCACCACTACGGGTGCGTTCCAAGTCCCTTGCAATGTGGATCCGATATATTTGAGATCATCATTGACGTGATCCCGATAGGCGATATGCACCCGATCGGCACTGTCCAGATCCATGGAAATGTAGGAGCCCAAACTACCACTGTTATCCAGGTTACGACGGCTCCACAGGCCGCCAGTGGGGGGCGTGCCCGGTGTGCGATAGGCATGGTCCAGGGTCTGGCCGCTGAAACCCTGATACGCCAAATGCACGCCATCCTGACTGTCCAACGTCAGATCCCTGTTGATCGGCTGACCCGCATTGCTTACCAGTTCCTCGCTGCGCCAGTTGCCGCCAGGCTCACGAAAACGGTAGTAGAGTCCGCTGCTGTTGCTATAACTGAAGTGCAAGCCGCCACCGGGATCCCGATCCAGGGCAGTGTCACCGTAACCCCAGCCAACAATCTCCGGAGTTTGCCAACCGCCACCCGGGGGTCGGTAGCGATAACGGATCTCGTCCGGGTTCATGCGATGGTAGCTCAGATGCAGGCCGCCGCCGTTGTCGATCAGTAAGTCGGTACCGAATCCAGTTCGTCCACCGGCCTCCACCGTTACGGGTGTTCCCCATCCCGTCGCCGGTGAACGATAGGCATAGCGCAGCTCCTCACCACCGGTGATGAATCGTCGCTGGTAACTCAAGTGCAATCCTCCGGCATTATCTATTGCCAAGGCGGTTTCTGCGTAGTCTTCAAAATTGGCTGCAACTTCCACGATCTCAATGGTCCAGTTACCGGCGGGATCTTTCGCAGCATGTTTCAGCCGATGGTTATCCACATCGTAATAGACCATATGAATCCTCCCCCCGGACTCCACCACAATGGTGGAACGCTGACCTACGTCACCAGCGGAATCCACAGTGGAAAGCGTCCAGCTGCCTGGTGTGCAGGCTGATGCCGGACTACCGCATACGCCTGGCAATCCGCCGCCGCCGCAGCTCAAACCGGCACCGCAGGTTCCGCAGAAAAGGGTGCCGCCACAACCGTCGGGAATGGAACCGCAATTCCGCCCTTGTGACAGACAGGTTGTCGCTACACAGGCTGTAACAGGTACCAGGATCGCGTCGTAGTACATGATGGAGGATGTGGGAACCATACCAATGATGGTAAAGCTATTGATGTTCAGGGAACCGGAAAGTCCTTGGTAGTGCCATTGGGTACCGTCCCAGCGCCAAGTGTTTCCGTGAGCGGACCAAGTCAGGGTCGAGGCCTGTCCCTGTGGGTCGGCATATATCAGTGTGGGTTGGCGGGTTAAATTGGCGGTCCAAGAGTTGGCAGGGGTCAGCATCACCGGTGGATCCCAGAAGGGGGGTGCTTTCGCGTCCTTGCTAAAGAGCCCAAACAAGCAAATGACAGCGATTATCGGCAGGTGCTGAATGACCTGCTTGATGGAATTGTGGTGTGCTTTCGATTCCATGGGGGATACCATCAGAAATGGGAAGCTTGAAAACAAGCATAGCAAAGAGGTCGTTGGATGATTCTGGAATACGTAAGTATGCGTCGTATGCTTACTTGCGGATAGCTGAGCGCCCGGCAGTGATATAGGGTCGGTTAGATGACTCGCTTTTTGATGAATGATTTAATGTGGCTGTTTAGGATATGCATGACTCAGAACCGATAACCAAACGTCAAATTGTAGGTCTCCAAACTGAATTTCAGGGGCTGATGCCCGGTCAGAGCTCCAACCAAATCGCCATATGGAATTTTCTCTCGGTTAATGACTTTTTCGCCGTCTCCAAGGCGCCGATAGTAATCGTACTGCACACCGATGCTTACTCTATCGGTAATCATATATCTCAGACCCAGCCCTATTTTCGGTGTGTAGCCTGACGTTTTCTCCACTGTCTTGGCGCCCCAGCGCCAGAGAGGGTCTAATGTGCTAGTGAACCAAAACTGCTGTTCCAGCTTGGAGTGCCAGTTGGTGATGCCCGCCGCTACATGCAGAGATATTTTTCCCTTATTGAAAAAGCGGTACTTCAATTGGAGGTCGTAAGTCTGCGTTTCTTGTTTTAGCCAAAAATTGTCTACATCGCTTAGCGTTGTACCAAAGTCCCGATAAGCAATCTCCACCATCAGGTCCTTTGTTATTGGTGTTCCGAATAATATATGGACGGCATCTCCCGTTTTATCTAGAGACGAGTCATCGATGATTCCATAAGATGCGTTTTCGATGTCGGGTTTACTGCAAGTATGTCCAAAACCCAATTCAACATGGCCTTCAAAAGCTAAGGAAGTTACGGGAAATATGAGGGCGAATCCCGCACAACAGAAGATGGGGAATATGGTTGTAACTCGGTCCATTTTCTTTTTGTAATTTTTCCATTGGTTGGTCAGCGACAAGGTTAGCGGACCAGATGTTCGTGGCCATTCTAACTTTTTTCATGACTGAAACGATACAGCCCGGTTACTTGCTGCCGAAGATGCTACGAAATTCAGCAGCTGTACCCTGAGGCCTGTGCGTTTCAAATCACTGTGACACGAATATACCCAGAATAATGGGTGCCCTCGCAGGAGGGCCTGCTATTTATGGTTGGTAGTCAATTTTCCTGGTGGTCGAATTGAAAATTGATATTTAGTTGGATTTGTAGGGTCAATGGAGTGTTGCACAGATCTGAATTCTGTGGAGTTCTGTCGTGCAAGAATTGACCTTGTCGATCAGTTGTATCGATTAAAATACATCCCCTGGTACACGCACCCGGCCTTCCATCAATATGCGGGCGCTACGGCTCATCACCACTTTTTCGACGATCCAGTTGCCTTCCTGTTTACTGGCGGCAGCGCCCACCCTCAGGGTACCCGAGGGGTGACCGAAGGTGACGGCTTCGCGGTCGCCGCCACCGGCGGCCAGGTTGACCAGTGTGCCGGGGATTGCCGCGGCGGTACCGATGGCAACGGCAGCCGTGCCCATCATGGCGTGGTGCAGCTTGCCCATCGACAGGGCGCGGACATTGAGATCGATATCCGCCGCCTGGATCGGCTTGCCACTGGAGGCGACATAGTCCTGGGGTTTGGCAACGAAGGCGACCTTGGGTGTGTGTTGGCGTCCGGTGGCCTCTTCAATCGTTTCAATCAGGCCCATGCGCACCGCGCCATGGGCACGGATGGTTTCGAACATGGCCAGGGCCTTGTCGTCGCCGTTGATTGCCTCCTGCAGTTCAGTGCCGGTGTAGCCGATCTCCTCGGCATTGAGAAAGATGGTGGGGATGCCCGCATTGATCATGGTGGCCTTCAGGGTACCGACACCGGGAACCTCCAGATCGTCCACCAGGTTGCCCGTGGGGAACATGGCTTCGGAGGGATCCACCGGGCTCATGAACTCGATCTCCACTTCCGCCGCCGGGAAGGTGACGCCGTCGAGTTCGAAGTCGCCGGTCTCTTGCACCTCGCCATTGGTGATAGGCACATGGGCGACGATGGTCTTCTCGATATTCTTCTGCCAGATTCGCACTACAGCGGTCCCGTTATCGGGGGTGCGTTCAGCATCAACCAGGCCACTACTGATAGCAAAGGAACCGACTGCGGCGGTGAGGTTACCGCAGTTGCCGCTCCAGTCGACGAAGGGCTTGTCGATGGAGACCTGGCCGAAGAGGTAGTCCACGTCGTGATCCGGCTTATCACTCTTGGCCAGGATCACCGTCTTGCTGGTGCTGGAGGTGGCGCCCCCCATACCGTCGGTCTGTTTTCCGTAGGGGTCGGGGCTGCCGATCATACGGAGAAGAAGTTTGTCACGCGCCTCGCCTGGCACCTGTGCCGCCTCGGGCAGGTCGGTGAGCTTAAAGAAGACGCCTTTGCTGGTACCACCACGCATGTAGGTGGCGGGGATTTTAATTTGCGGTACGTGGGGCATAACGCTATGTCCTGATAAATTAGGTAGGGTGGGCCAAGCGGAGCGCGGCCCACCATTTCAAACAGTCGGGTGAGCCTTGCCTTCAGCTTGGCCCACCCGACAATCTACTCAAGCGCTGGCGAGGAAGTCCTGGGCGAAGCGCTGTAGCACACCGCCTGCCCCGTAGACGGAGACTTCTTCTGCGGTATCCAGACGGCAGGTGACCGGGATCTCCACACGCTCACCACTCTTACGATGCATGATCACCGTCAGATCGGCACGCGGGGTAGGTTCACCGATCACATCGAAAGTCTCAGTGCCGTCGATGGCGTAAGTCCCACGCGTCTCACCCGCCTTGAACTCCAGGGGCAGCACACCCATTCCGACCAGGTTGGTACGGTGGATACGTTCAAAGCCTTCTGCCACGATGGCTTCCACACCCGCCAGACGGACACCCTTGGCCGCCCAGTCGCGGGAAGAGCCCTGTCCATAATCGGCGCCAGCCACGATGATCAGCGGCTGTTTACGCCCCATGTAGGTTTCGATGGCTTCCCACATGCGGCTCTGCTCGCCTTCCGGCTCGATGCGGGCCAAGGATCCCTGGATCACCTCACCGTTCTCGTCCCGGCACATCTCGTTGAGCAGCTTCGGGTTGGCGAAGGTGGCGCGCTGAGCCGTCAGGTGGTCGCCGCGATGGGTGGCGTAGGAGTTGAAGTCCTCTTCCGGCAGGCCCATCTTGTCCAGATAGGCGCCGGCGGCACTGTTCAGCATGATCGCATTTGAGGGGGAGAGGTGATCGGTGGTGATGTTGTCGCCCAATACAGCCAGCGGACGCATGCCTTTCAGTGTGCGCTCACCGGCCAGTGCGCCCTCCCAATAGGGCGGGCGACGGATATAGGTGCTCTGCTGACGCCAGTCGTAGAGCGGGCTCTTTGCCGCTTCGACTGTGCCCAGATCGAACATCGGATTGTAGATCTGGTTGAACTGCTCCGGCTTCACGTGCTCGGCAACGATGGCATCTATCTCTTCATCACTCGGCCAGATATCCTTCAGGGTGATCGGGTTGCCGTCATTATCCTGACCCAGCGTATCCTTCTCGATATCAAAACGCACGGTACCGGCGATGGCGTAGGCCACCACCAGCGGCGGCGAGGCGAGGAAGGCCTGTTTGGCATAGGGATGGATACGGCCGTCAAAGTTACGGTTGCCGGAGAGTACCGCGGTGGCATAGAGATCACGGTCGATGATCTCCTGCTGGATCTTCGGATCCAGTGCGCCGCTCATTCCGTTACAGGTGGTACAGGCATAGGCTACGATACCGAATCCGAGCTTCTCCAGTTCAGGCAGCAGGCCAGCCTCTTCCAGGTACAGCCTGGCTACCTTGGAACCCGGTGCGAACGAAGACTTGACCCAAGGCTTGCGCAGCAGACCCAGCTCATTGGCCTTGCGGGCGACCAGCCCGGCGGCCACCACGTTACGCGGGTTGGAGGTGTTGGTGCAGCTGGTGATGGCCGCAATGATGACAGCGCCGTCGGGCATTTCACCGGCCTTCTCTTCCCACTTGCCTGCGATGCCACGTTCAGCGAGGTCGGAAGTCGGCAAGCGACGATGCGGGTTGGATGGACCGGCCATGTTGCGGCACACGGTCGACAGGTCAAACTCCAGCACGCGCTCGTACTCGGCCTCTGCGAGGCTGTCCGCCCACAGGCCGCTTGTCTTGGCGTAGTTCTCGACCAATGCCACCTGTTCGGCATCGCGTCCGGTCAGCTTCAGGTAATCGAGGGTCTGCCCATCGATATAGAACAGTCCGGCCGAGGCGCCGAATTCCGGCGTCATGTTGGAGATGGTGGCGCGGTCACCGATAGTCAGATTAATCGCACCCTCACCAAAGAACTCGAGGTAAGAGGAGACAACGCGCTCCTTGCGCAGGAACTCGGTGATGGCCAGCACGATATCGGTGGCGGTGATGCCGGGCTGGCGCTTGCCGGTCAGCTTCACACCGATGATATCCGGCAGTCGCATCATGGAGGGGCGGCCCAGCATCACGGTCTCAGCCTCAAGACCACCCACACCGATGGCGATGACGCCCAGTGCATCGATATGCGGGGTGTGGCTGTCTGTGCCCACGCAGGTGTCCGGGAATGCGACGCTGTCCCGCGCCTGGATCACCGGCGACATCTTCTCCAGATTGATCTGGTGCATGATGCCGTTACCGGCAGGGATCACGTCCACATTGTCAAAGGCGGTCTTGCACCACTCGATGAAGTGGAAACGGTCTTCGTTACGACGGTCCTCGATGGCGCGGTTCTTCTCGAATGCCTCCGGATCGAATCCGGCGTGTTCCACCGCAAGCGAGTGGTCGACGATGAGTTGGGTCGGTACTACCGGGTTGACCTTGGCGGGATCGCCGCCTTTATCGGCGATAGCGTCGCGCAGGCCGGCCAGGTCGACCAGTGCGGTCTGACCGAGGATGTCGTGGCAGACCACCCGCGCCGGATACCAGGGAAAGTCCAGGTCGCGCTTGCGCCCGATGATCTGCTTTAGGGAATCTTCCAGCATTGCTGGGTCGCAGCGGCGTACCAACTGTTCCGCCAGCACGCGCGAAGTGTAGGGCAGTCTGTCATAGGCACCGGGCTGGATCGCCTCGACCGCTTCGCGGGTGTCGAAGTAGTCCAGGTCGCTGCCCGGTAAAGGTTTGCGGTAGTTAGTGTTCATCAATGTTTTCTCTTGGCGGCCAGTTGCCAGCCTCCAGCATCGGCGGGTGGCTGACCGCTGGCCGCTTACAAATCAACGCTTGTCGATCGGAACGTATTCCCGGTTTTCGGGGCCGGTATAGTTCGCCGAAGGACGAATGATCTTGCCGTCTTCGCGCTGCTCAATCACGTGGGCGCCCCAGCCCGAGACACGGGAGATGACGAAGAGCGGGGTGAACATATCGGTCGGCACGCCGAGTTGGTTGTAGGAGACGGCGGAGAACCAGTCGAGGTTGGGGAACATCTTCTTGGCCTCCCACATGACCGATTCCAGCCGGTCAGCTACGCTGAACATGGTCATATTGCCGGCCTCTTCGGAGAGTCCCTTGGCCACCCGTTTGATCACCTCGTTACGCGGATCGCCTACGGTATAGACCGGATGACCGAAACCGATAACGATCTCTTTACGACCTACACGCTCGCGGATATCGGCCTCGGCCTCGTCGGCGGAGTGGTAGCGGCTCTGAATGCGGAAGGCCTCTTCATTGGCACCGCCATGCTTGGGACCGCGCAGAGCGCCGATGGCGGCTGTGATGGCTGAGTACATATCGGAATTGGTGCCGGCCACCACGCGGGCAGTAAAGGTGGAGGCGTTGAACTCGTGCTCGGCATAGAGTACCAGGGAAGTATGCATGGCGCGTACCCAGGACGCCTTTGGCTTCTCCCCATGTAGCAGGTGCAGGAAGTGACCGCCGATGGAGTCATCATCGGTCTCCACTTCGATGCGTTTACCGTTCATGGCGTAGTGGTACCAGTAGAGCAGGGCGGAACCGAAGTTGGCCATCAGCCGGTCAATGATATCCCGCGCTTCCGATGCTGGATGGTCTTCCTTCTCGGGGACACAGCTTCCCATCACGGAGCAGGCGGTACGCATCACGTCCATCGGGTGTGCCGAGGCCGGGATCGCCTCCAGGGCTTGTTTGACCGCCAGCGGCAGGCCACGCATAGATTTCAGTTTGGCCTTGTAGGCGGTCAGCTCGGCCGGTGTGGGCAAATGACCGTGAATCAGCAGGTAGGCGATCTCCTCGAACTCGGCGATTTCAGAGAAATCGAGGATATCGTAACCCCGGTAGTGCAGATCGTTACCGGTGCGACCGACGGTGCAGATCGCAGTGTTACCGGCTGCGGTGCCGGAGAGGGCGACTGATTTCTTCGCCTTGGGCAGGACTTGATTGGACTCGCTCATTGGGAAACCTCCTCAGATACGAAAAGTTGATCCAGTTTTTGTTCATAGTCGTGATAGCCGAGATAATCATAGAGATCAGCCCGGCTCTGCATGGTGTCGACGACGCCTTGCTGGGTACCATCGGCACGTAATCTTTGGTAGACGTTGAGCGCGGCGGCGTTGGCGGCGCGGAAGGCGCTCAATGGATAAAGAGCGATACTGACGCCGGCGGAGGCCAGCTGCTCGGTGGTGTAGAGCGGGGTGGAGCCGAACTCGGTGATATTGGCCAGGACCGGCACCTTCACCGCTGCGACAAACTCCCGATACTGGTCGAGTTCGGTCATGGCTTCAGGGAAGATCATGTCAGCCCCTGCCTCCACGCAAGCGCAAGCCCGGTCTATGGCAGATTGCATACCTTCCACTGCAAGGGCGTCGGTACGGGCCATGACAACGAAATCATCGTCCAGTTTGGCATCTACCGCGGCTTTGATGCGGTCGACCATTTCAGCCTGGGGCACGATGGCCTTGTTGGGACGATGTCCACAGCGTTTCTGCTGTACCTGGTCTTCGATATGCACGGCAGCGGCGCCGAACTTGTTCATATTGCGGATGGTGCGGGAGATGTTGAAGGCGCCGCCCCAACCGGTGTCCACGTCCACAAGTACGGGGAGGTCGGTTACGTCGGTAATGCGCCGTAGGTCGGTCAGCACGTCTTCCATGGTGGTGATGCCCAGGTCTGGGATGCCGCAGGAACCGGCGGCAACGCCTCCGCCGGAGATATAGAGTGAACGGTAACCGGATGCTTCGGCCAGTCTGGCATGATAGGCGTTGATGGCACCTACACACTGCAGGGGCTTTTCGGTCACGATCGCCTCACGGAAGCGTGCGCCGGGGTTTGTCTTGGTCGTCATTCTTTCACCTCGAGGTTAAGAAATTTTGAATGTTGAGTTTTGAATCGATCTGCTGATCCTGCTCACGGCTTTATTCAACATTCGCTGTTCAAAATTAGTTTTCCAGCAGCATTCGCTCTACGTTGCGACGTGAGGAGCGGATATGCTGGCGCATCAAAAGCTCAGCCATCTCGGGGTCTCGGGAGACGATGGCATTGAGTAGATAATGGTGTTCGTCATAAGCTTGTTGTGAACGTTTGCTGCGCATACCAAACTGAAAGCGATACATGCGTAGCAGGTGGTAAAGGTCGTTACACAGAAGACCGATCAGTTGCTGGTTTTTACTGCCCTGCACGATGCGGTAATGAAAATCCAGATCCCCCTGTTTTTGGAAATAGGCTTGGCCATGCTGTTCTTCGATCTCATGTCCGTGCTTCTCCAGCAGGGCCTGAAGCTCTTCTATTTCTGTCTCACTCATATTCTGCGCCGCCAGTCTTGCGGCCATACCTTCAAGCGCCTCCCGTACCTGATATATCTCAATCAGTTGTTCGTAGGAGAGGGTGACCACGCGAGCGCCCAGGTTGGGTTTGCGTTCCACCAGTTTTCTCGCTTCGAGCCGGCCAATGGCTTCCCGCAGAGAGCCGCGGCTGACACTGTGCTGGCGAGCGAGTTCCGGTTCGCTGATCTTGCTGCCTGAGGGTATCTCCCCTTCGACGATGGCCTTTTGCAGGGTGTCAAAGAGGCGATCCGTCAGGGTAATGCTGACCGATTTGGTTGAATTTGTTGCCGGTAGATTTCGCATAATATCCATTAAGTGTCGACAATATTTGCCTGTAAAAAGCAAAATATGGGTAATTTATAGACTATAATCCTCAAAGTGTCGACACTTTTGTCAGGTTTTTTGAGGACCGGTATGTCGAGCAAATGAGCGAGAATGGCTTCGAATCGCCATTCTCGCTTCACTGCTCAGCTATTTGGGGCATAACCCATCTGATGCAAGGAGGATGAGATTTCATCCAGAATAGCCGGGTCATCAATGGTGGCCGGCATATTCCACTCATCACCGTCTGCGATTTTCACCATGGTGCCGCGAAGGATTTTGCCGGAGCGGGTCTTCGGCAGACGTTTGACAATGGCGATGTGCTTGAAGGCTGCCACCGGACCGATCTGATTACGCACCAGTTTCACCAGTTCGGAACAGAGTTCATCGATGGGGCGGTCGACACCGGTCTTGAGCACTACCAAGCCGAGAGGCAACTGACCTTTGAGGGCGTCTGCGACACCAATAACAGCACACTCGGCCACATCCGAATGGCTGGCCAGTACCTCTTCCATCTGTCCGGTTGATAGGCGATGTCCGGCAACATTGATGACATCATCGGTGCGGCTCATGATCCAGAGATAACCATCCTCGTCCTTGTAGCCCGCATCGCCCGTTAAATAGTAACCGGGATAGGCACGCAGATAGGCGTCGACAAAACGCTGTTCGTTATTCCACAGTGTAGGCAGGCAGGCAGGTGGCAGTGGTTGCTTGATGACAATGTCACCCATCTCTCCAGCCTCTTTTTCATTTCCCTGGTCATCCAGAACCTGGACATCAAAACCGACCATAGAGACTGTTGGCGATCCAGCCTTCACCGGCAGTTGCTCTATCCCCATGGGATTGGCGGCAATAGCCCAGCCGGTTTCCGTCTGCCACCAGTGGTCGATAACCGGTTTTTCCAACATGGTTTCAGCCCAATGCAGGGTGTCCGGATCACATCGTTCACCCGCCAGATACAGGGTATCCATGCAGCTGAGGTCATATTTCGACATGTAGGCACCCTGTGGGTCCTCTTTCTTGATGGCGCGAAACGCAGTGGGTGCGGTAAACAAGACCTTTACGTTGTATTCGCTGATCACCCGCCAAAAGGCGCCAGGATCCGGCGTGCCGACGGGTTTACCTTCATAAATCATGGTCGTACAGCCAGCCAGCAGTGGACCGTAAACGATATAGCTATGACCTACCACCCAGCCCACATCGGAGGCTGCCCAATAGACATCACCGGGTTCAACGTTGTAGATGTTCTTCATGGACCAGAGCAGGGCAGCGGCGTGTCCGCCATTATCACGTACGACCCCCTTGGGTTGGCCCGTGGTGCCGGAGGTATAGAGGATATAGAGGGGATCGGTGGCCTCAACGGGTACACAATCGGCCGGCTCTGCTTGCGCTACGGCGTCGTCCCAGTTCAGATCACGTCCAGCCTGTAGATCAGCGGCCAGTTGGGGACGCTGCTTTATGACGCAGCAGGTGGGTTTGTGTTGGGAGAGCTCAATGGCTTCATCCAGTAATGGTTTGTATGCCACCAGCCGGTTGGGTTCGATACCGCAGGAGGCGGAGAGCACCATCTTCGGTTGGCAGTCGTCGATGCGCGTGGCCAGTTCTTTGGCTGCGAATCCGCCGAACACCACAGAGTGAATCGCGCCGAGGCGGGCACAGGCAAGCATCGCAATTGCCGCTTCCGGAATCATCGGCATATAGACGATGACCCGGTCCCCTTTACCGACGCCATTTGCAGCGATGACACCAGCCAGCTTGGCTACGGTGTCACGTAATTCCAGATAGGTGTAGCGCTGTTTTTGATCCGTCACCGGACTGTCGTAGATCAGTGCAAGACGATCGCCGTGCCCGGCCTCAATATGCCTATCCAGTGCATTGAAACAAGTATTGAGTTGCCCACCGGCAAACCAGCGGGGGGAGGGTTTGGCGTCGTTGTCCAGCACCTTGTCCCAAGGTTTGTCCCAGTGTAGTCCTTGGGCGACACCTCCCCAGAAATCTTCAGGGTTATCAAGGGAGTGTTGATAGATCTCCGCATAGCTTGGCATGGTTGAGCTCCTTTGGTCGAGTCTGCTTGTTGGCTGCCGAAGTGTCGACAATATTTGTGTAATACTGCAGAAGATGGATTATTTATAGACCAATACTCTCAATGTGTCGACACTTTGGGAAATATTTTTCTAATTTTATTCTTGCGAAGCGTTTTTGAGTATTAAGGAGTGTAGTCGTTGGAAAGCCCGGAATACCAAATAGATTTGCCTGCTGATTGCGATTGCAGCCTGCAACTATTTGTTTGCGAGTGATTTTTTTCTGGCGGAGGTGGAGGTTGTTAATTGCAGATGAGATTGCTTCTTTTCAGCCCATAGCCCAAGTCCTGATTCTGGCTAACTGACGTCAGGTAACTATTGTTGGCAGTAGGAATCAGATTAGGGAAGTATTGAACAAGCCGCAGGTTGGGCCTCTTTTGTCGGCCCAACCTGCGAGCTAATCCATTCGCCTCAGCAGGACCTAGTGAATTAGTGTTAAAAGGCCCTAAAAAAATAGTTATCGAAACAGTTGTGAAACCTGCTTGAAATTGGGCTGACCGGCATCTCCCATCCATTCAAAGACAACCGATTCGCTGTTAGTGATCTGCACCCCTCCCTGACGCATACGATGAAGTGCATTCTTGCAATGTAAGGCGTGGCGTGAGGCGATGGCATCCTCGACCACGAAGACCTGATAGCCCCACTGTTGCAGCCCGGCAGCAGTCTGCAGGACACAGATATGGGCTTCCAGTCCGACGATGATGATCTGCTTGCGTTGTTCATGTTGCCCCAGCTCTTCCTCGAAGCCGGGAGCTGTGCAGCAGGAGAAGGTGAGTTTGTCTTTGGCCTTGGTGTGCTTCGGCAGGTGTTGGGCGATTTCGGGCAGTGTCTTGCCCAGCCCTTTACCGTAGTGCTCAGAGAGGACGATGGGGATATCCAGCAGACTTGCTGCCTGACTCAAACGGGTGATGTTGGAGACCATCAAGTCCCGATCCGGCTTGGGCATAGCTCGCGCCAGTTTCTCCTGGATATTGATAATCAGTAACTGGCTGCCTTTTGCATGACTCAGCGGCAGGCTGTTTTTGCTGTTGCTCATGATCTTCCTCCGTGGCGGTTATCTTTCGCTGTGCTGTACGGTCGATCAGGTGGCAGCCTCAGCGATCAGAATTCAAATCTCCTGGGGGCGTCGGCATTGGTGAGCGCCGCGAGATCGGTTTCGAATAATGCCTCTTCACTGAAAATACGTTCCTGGTGTCTGGTGATAAGCATGGCCTGCATGACTGGCGGAGTGCCGATGACGATGAATAGTCTCCCACCAATCTTGAGTTGCTGGCGGAAGATCTCAGCCTGCTCGGAAGTTGCTACCGAACCGGTGACGGCGATGGCGTCAAACGGACCCTCATCCAGGGGTGAGGCAAGTGCATCCCCCTGTTTGAGCAGGACGTTACTGATACTTTGCTGATCAAGTCTTTGTGCCGCACTCTCAGAGAAGTCTGGGTTGATTTCAATGCTGACAACCCGTTGGGAGAGCTGTGCCAGACAGGCGGTCAGGTAGCCGCAGCCGGTGCCCACTTCCAGAACCTGATCGCTGGGTTGCAGATCCAAGGCCTGCATCAATCTCGCCTCGATGCGGGGAAACATCATCTGGCAGTTATCACCCAGAGGGATCTCGATATCTGCATAGGCCAGGTCCTGATAGGTTTCCGGCACGAAGGCATCCCGCGGCAGGGTCTCCATCAGGGAGAGAACGCGAGAATCAATCACTTCCCAGGGGCGAATCTGCTGGTTCACCATATTGAAGCGGGCCTGTTCAACACTCTGTGCCATCATGAGGAATATCCTGGTTAATCTTATGGTTTTAAGGTGGCAGACGACTAGACTACGGTTTTTATCCTCTGTGGGCAAGATTTCGGGGTGCAGACGGTCGATAAATGCATTACCCCTGTCGCCGTATGAGTTTCAATCACACGAGAGCAATTGCAATGGCTAGATCCTGATTTATACTGTCGGGATTCCAAGTGCTGGGGGTGCCCGCTGCGATTTTTGTTTGCGGGCTGAGAGAGACCCTTATCACCTGATCCGGTTCATACCGGCGTAGGGAAGCTGGAGCCCCGCTGGGTCTGCGTTTCCCCGTCGACAGCGAGGTTCTCATGAGCGCTATTCCAGACGATTTTATCCAGAAGACAGCCAGCCTTTCGGAAGAGGTGACGCGTCCTTTCTATAATTCCCGCAAGATCTATGTTGAGGGTTCCCGTCCCGATATCCGTGTACCGATGCGGGAGATCAGTCAGGAGCCGACCTCGGCCAGTTTTGGCGAGGAGGAGAATCCGCCGATACCGGTTTACGATACCTCAGGTCCGTTTACGGATCCCGAGCAGAAAATTGACCTGATGCAGGGGATGCCGGATCTGCGCTCAGGTTGGATTTCGGAGCGTGGCGACACTGAACAATTAGAAGGGCCGACTTCAGAATTTGGAACTGCACGACAGTCAGATCCGACCTTAGCGAATCTACGCTTCGAGCATATTCATGCTCCCCGTCGCGCCAGACCGGGCAGCAATGTCACCCAGATGCACTATGCCCGCCAGGGTATCATCACGCCGGAGATGGAGTACGTCGCTATCCGCGAAAACTGCCACCTGCAGGCTCTGCGGGAAGACTCACGATATTCCAAGCTGCTCAGGCAACATGCCGGGCAGGCCTTTGGCGCCCGTATACCGGATGAGATCACCCCCGAATTCGTACGTTCGGAACTGGCTGCCGGTCGCGCCATCATTCCCGCCAATATCAACCACCCGGAACTGGAGCCGATGATCATCGGCCGCAACTTCCGGGTGAAGATCAACACCAACATCGGCAACAGCGCGATCACCTCTTCCATCGAAGAGGAGGTGGAGAAGATGGCCTGGTCTGCCCGCTGGGGCGGCGATACCCTGATGGATCTCTCCACGGGTAATAATATCCATGAGACCCGTGAGTGGATTCTGCGAAACGCTCCTATGCCCATTGGCACCGTACCCATCTACCAGGCATTGGAGAAGGTCAATGGCAAGGCAGAGGATCTGAGCTGGGAGATCATGCGCGATACCCTGATCGAACAGGCTGAGCAGGGTGTTGATTACTTCACCATCCACGCCGGTGTGCGCTTACGTTACGTACCACTGACGGCGGAGCGGGTGACAGGTATCGTCTCCCGTGGCGGCTCGATTCTTGCCAAATGGTGCCTGGCTCACCACCAGGAGAATTTTCTCTACACCCACTTCGACGAGATCTGCGAGATTATGAAGGCTTACGATGTGGCCTTCTCCCTGGGTGATGGTCTGCGTCCCGGCTGTCTCGCCGATGCCAATGATGCAGCACAGTTCGGTGAGCTTGAGACCCTGGGTGAGCTGACCAAGATCGCCTGGGAGCATGACGTACAGGTAATGATCGAAGGTCCGGGTCATGTGCCGATGCAGATGATCAAAGAGAACATGGACAAGGAGCTGGAGGACTGTTTCGAAGCGCCTTTCTATACCCTCGGGCCATTGGTTACCGACATCTCCCCTGGCTATGACCACTTTAGTTCAGGTATTGGTGCAGCTCAGATCGGCTGGTACGGTACCGCCATGCTCTGCTACGTGACGCCCAAAGAACACCTTGGATTGCCCAATAAGGCCGATGTCCGGGAAGGTATCATTACCTACAAAATTGCTGCCCACGCGGCTGATCTTGCCAAGGGGTTTCCAGGTGTCCAGGTACAGGACAATGCGATGTCCAAAGCCCGTTTTGAATTCCGCTGGGATGATCAGTTTGCCCTCAGCCTCGATCCGGAGCGCGCCAAGGAGTTCCATGACGAGACCCTGCCCCATCAGGCGCATAAGGTGGCCCACTTCTGCTCCATGTGCGGTCCCCACTTCTGCTCCATGAAGATTACACAGGATGTGCGTGAGTACGCCCGGACCCAAGGGGTCAGTGAAGGTGAAGCGCTACAGCAAGGAATGGAAGAGAAGGCTGTGGAGTTTAAACGGCAAGGGGCGGAACTCTACAAAAAATTATGAATTTTGAATGTTGAATTTTCAATTAATGGTGCGTGCTGGCGCACGTCCTATATAGAGGCAAATGCGAGCTCATCAATTCGCAATTCAACATTTAACATTCAAAATTAAGGAACATGATCAGGCTCGACCGTTTTCTCAGTAACGCCACAGCGTTGAGCCGCTCGCAAGCACAGCGGGCTGTTCGCGCCGGAAGAGTGATTGTAGACAGTGTTGTGGTCAAGCAGGCCTCTATCAGCATTGAGCTTTCTGCTCAGGTCTTTCTCGATGAAGTCCCGGTAGCTGCACCGCTACCCCGTTATCTGATGCTGCATAAGCCGGTCGGTGTAGTCTGTGCTGCGGAGGATCCTACCCATCGGACAGCAATCGATCTGCTTGATCTGCCGAACCCGGCGGGCCTGCATTTTGCTGGTCGGCTGGATATCGATGCGACGGGTTTGGTGCTGATCACTGACGATGGACACTGGTCCCACCGTATCGTTTCTCCAGTCAGCCGTTGTGCCAAGACCTATCGCGTCTGGCTGGCAGACCCATTAGATGAACAAGAAGCTGGGCGGCTTGCCAAGGGGATAACCCTTCAGGGAGAGAAACAGCCAACCCGGCCAGCAGAGATTGAGCGTCTATCATCCAGAGAGTTTCGCTTGACGATCTCCGAAGGTCGTTATCACCAGGTTAAGCGGATGTTTGCTGCCTTGGGCAATAGAGTGATCCGGCTGCATCGTGAGTCAATCGGTGCGCTCTCGCTCGATCCTGATCTGGCTGCCGGTGAGTACCGCTCCCTGTCGGCAGACGAAGTTGCATTTTTCTAATCTACTCATGCCCTTGTGTGAAAAAACTAAGATTAAAGTTCTGTCATCTATCAGCCGATGACAAGCTTAATGCATACTGCGATGGCGTTAGCTGGTAGTAGAATGCGCTGTAAAAACCGGATGATCCAATGTCGGTCATGAGATCGATCTATTCAAGAGATCACAATGGATGTCGTTCCAGGAGATACCGGTAATGCTCAAACAAGCAGTATTTTAGATTTTTCCCCCGCCGGTTCTGGTGGGGCGCAAGGGGAGCTCAATGACGCAGGGGATGACTCCAGCGGATACCTTTCATCCTGACCAGTTTTCCAAATCGGATTATGCGCAGCTGTTGGAGGTCATCGAGGCCTGTGATGTGGGGCTTTGCATGCTCGATCAGGAAATGCGGATCCTGGCCTGGAATCGCTGTCTTTCCGAACTCACCGGCAAGGCGAGCGGAGAGGTGATGGGGCAGCCGATAGATTGCGTTTTACCGCAGTTGGGTTCTCCTCAGTTTGTCACCCTTATTCGTGAAGTGGCTCAGCCGGTTGACGATGCTGACAGCTTGATATCCGTTACCCCGGGTCCCAATAGAACACGCCAGTTCTTCAAGGATGATGATCAGTTCAAGCGAGTCAGTGTCAGGCCGCTGGTCATGCATCCTGGCTGTTGTCTGATTCAAATCTCCGATGTGGACGCAGAGACAGCGATACAGGAGCAAGCCAGAAGCTCCAGTATTGCGGAACAAAGGTCTCTTGCCATGCTCTCTTCTGTGGAAGATGCGGTAATTCTCCTCGACGCAGAGGGATGCATTGAATTCGTCAACCTGGCGGCAGAGGGTATGACCGGGTATCAAAACCGGGAGATTGCCGGCAAGCCTCTGTCTGATATTTATCAGGTGTTTGATGAATCCGGTAACGCACGTGCCCGGTTATCCTATGAAGAGATTGTCTGTGTCGACAATCGAATCTTGTTGATGATGCACCGGGAAGGACTCACCTTTCCGATAGAGCAGTCGATTTCTCACCTGAAAAATGAGCAGGGCGTGGATGAGGGTGTGGTGTTGGTTTTCAAGGATGTCAGCCAGTCAAGAAAACTGGCGGCACAGTTGAATTGGCAGTCAAGCCACGATCCTATTACCCGGCTCTACAATCGCACCGAGTTTGACCGCAGGCTATCCCAACTGTTGGAAGAGGCGGAGGTCGAGGGTACCAAGCACTGTTTGCTCTATCTCGATATCGACCGCTTTAAAGTGGTAAACGATACCTGTGGTCATGTGGCAGGGGATGAGTTGTTGCGTCAGGTCGGTTCGGTGATCAAACAGGCCATTCGCAGCAGTGATCTGTTGGCGCGTGTGGGTGGAGATGAGTTTGCGATCCTTCTAAGTAACTGCGCGCTGGATGTGGCGCAGCGGATAGCCGATGCCATCAGGTTGGAGTTCCAACGTTACCGTTTCGCCTGGCAGGACAAGACGTTCTCTCAGAGCGTGAGTATCGGACTGGTGTCCATCGACAATGCAAGTGAAGGGCTGCAACAGGTGCTGAGCTTCGCCGATACGGCTTGCTATGCGGCTAAGGAGGCAGGTCGGGACCAGATTCACGTCTATCACCCAGACAAGAGTGTGGCTGCGGTTCGTCATGGTGAAGCGCAATGGGTGACTCGTATCCGCAGCGCACTGGAAGAGGACCGGTTTATCCTCTATGTTCAGCCGATTCGTGGGTTGAACGGAAAGCGTAAGGGCCTGCAGCACTATGAAGTGCTGATTAGAATGATCGATGAGTCGGGGGGATTGATCCCGCCTGGCGCTTTCATTCCTGCGGCGGAGCGCTATGATTTGATGCCTGCGATCGATCGCTGGGTGGTCGGTCATCTTATCGACCGAATCATCGAAAATGGCTGTTGTGCTGGAGATCAGCGACGTATGTTCGTGAACCTGTCGGGACAATCGCTGTGCGATGAGCAGACGTTACAGACGATTCTCGACAAAATCCGTCAATACGATCTGCCGGATGGCCTGCTCTGTTTCGAGGTGACTGAAACCGCAGCGATATCCAATCTCTCCTCAGCCAAGCATTTCATGCAAACCCTTAAGCGGTTCGGCTGCGAGTTCGCACTGGACGATTTTGGCAGTGGCCTCTCCTCCTTCGGTTATTTAAAACACATGCCGGTGGAGTATCTGAAGATCGACGGTAGCTTTGTTAAAGATATGATCGATGACAGGATCGACGAGTCAATGGTGGATGCCATCAATCGTATTGGCCACATCATGGGGCTCGAGACCATCGCTGAATGTGTGGAGAATGAAGAGATACTGGGTCGATTGGTCGGCATGGGGGTCGATTACGCGCAGGGTTATGGTATCCGCCACCCATTTCCACTAGACGACATGCTCAAGGAAAGTGCCTGAAAGAATTCTTACGCGCTGACGCTGTGCTGGGCTGTAAAAATATAGCCTACAGCGTAACGATCAGTCGCACAGCATCCAGGCGTAATCGGGCAGCCTGCAGATGCTGATGTAGATCGGTTCCCTGTTGTTGCAGCAGACGTATCTCCTCCCCCCTGACACTGGGATTGTGTCGTTTCAGGGCGGTCATGCGCTCAATCTCTTCGGTATAGGTGGACATCATATTCCCCACGGCGCGTTTGGTAATGCCGGGCAGGTCTCCTTGCGCGTGGTTTTCAGATATTTCCAACATTTGCAGGATCGGCTTTCGGTAACTGTTTATGACAGACACCACCTGTTGCGGCTCCAGCGGCTGGGCGGTGTCCAATAGTGCGCTGCAATCTAGGACAGAATCCAATCGAGTACCCTTGAGGGTTATCAGGATGCGGATCAGCGTCGGTGGCAGGAAGCGACCTACGTGAAGATGAGCTGGCGCCAAGCACTCCACAACGAATAGCGTTTCGAACATCAGTTGCCCAGCCTTTAACTGGGGATGGCGTACTCCGATGGCGGTACTGTTACCGGTCTGTTGGTTGATGACCTGTTCCATGGCGCCAGTCACCAGTGGATGTTCCCAAGTGAGGAAGTGTCGGTCCTCATGGCTCAACGCATCACTGCGGTCCAACGTCGTTGTGAGCCCCTCTGCTGGCAGTCCCGGCAGTTGACCGGCAATCACCTGCTCACCGGGGCGTAGAATCAGTCCTGCCTCACCGATAGTTTCCGTCTCTATGTTGTAGCTATCGAAGAGGGCGTACAGATAGCTGTGTAATTCAGCGTCGCGGTCCTGTTTCCTCAGATATTCAACCAGGTTGTCTGCGTCAGGTTGACGGCAGGCACCTAATTCGAGCAGGTGATCGCGCCCCTGCTGTAAACGGTGTTCCGTCTCTTGTCTCAGGTGTTGTGTCTGTAAAACCAGGTCATCGATATCGGTGCTGCTCGCGTTATCCTCCAGTGTTTCCCAAAGTTTGTCGGAGAGGGATTCACAGATCTCTTGAGCGCCCTGAACCTGTCGACTGAAGGCATTAAGTCCGTCCCGGTACCAGCGCAACATGACAGATTGAGGTCCGGGTTCCAGGTAGGGGACATGGAGCTGTACCTGTTCCCGTTGTCCGATTCGGTCGAGTCTTCCGATGCGCTGCTCGAGCAGGTCGGGATCGGCCGGAAGGTCGAATAGCACCAGATGGTGGGCGAACTGAAAATTGCGACCTTCACTGCCAATCTCGGAGCAGATCAACAGCCGTGCACCCTCTGGGTCGGCGAACCAGGCGGCAGCGCGATCCCGTTCGATGATACTCATACCTTCATGAAACAGACCAGCAGGGATGCCGGTTTGCACCCGGAGTGCCTCTTGGAGTTCGATAGCGGTCTCTGCATGAGCACAGATGAGTAATAATTTAGTGTCAGCTTGTTGTCGCAGAAAGTCGACCAGCCAGGGTAAGCGCGGGTCGATCTGCCACCAGTCTGGATGGTGGTGTGCGGAATAGCGCCGTTCTGGCGTGAGACAGAGTGCCGCATCAAACTGGTTAGCCTCGGGTTGGAAGGTTTCATAGGCCTCCGGCCGAGGTAGGGGATAGGTATGAAGCACACGCTGCGGAAAACCACTGATACGTGCCCGGGTGTTGCGAAACATAACGCGACCTGTACCGTGACGGTCGAGCAGTAGTCGGATCAGGCCCTCTCTAGCGGCCTCTTTTTCTGCTGTTTCCGCACTGGGGTCATCGACCTTGGCGATCAAGTTTGCGCTCTCTCCCTCATCCAGTGTGCTCAGCAACTGGCGGGTCGCTGCTTCGGGGAGGGGCTCATGCTTCAGCAAGTATTCAGCCGCCTCTGCGATGGGTTGATAGTGCTGCTCCTCCCGCAGAAATGTCTCGAGGTCATAGTAGCGGTCGGGGTCGAGCAGGCGCAGGCGGGCAAAATGCCCGGCCTGACCAAGCTGTTCCGGGGTTGCTGTCAGCAGCAGGACGCCGGGTGTGGTCAGTGCCAGTGATTCCACCAACAAATATTCAGCACTTGGGTCGTCCGCGGACCAGGTCAGATGGTGCGCCTCATCAACGATCAATAGATCCCAGGCACCATCAAGGGCCTGACTCAGTCGGGCCGGGTTGTGATGGAACAGATCGAGGCTGCACAAGACCAGTTGTTCTGAATGAAATGGGTTGTCGCCCTGGCCCGAAGCCTGGATGGCCTCACAGGTCTCTTCATCCAGGATGCGAAACCTGAGATTGAAACGCCGTAACAGCTCGACCAACCACTGGTGTACCAGGGGGTCGGGGACCAGAATCAGTGCCCTGGAGACGCGACCGGTAATTAACTGGTGGTGCAGGATCAGGCAGGCCTCGATGGTCTTGCCCAGCCCCACCTCATCTGCCAACAGGACACGTGGCGCCGGTCGGTTTGCCACTTCGTGAGCGATATAGAGTTGATGGGGGATTAAGTCGATGCGTGGGCCGCCCAGACCCAGTACGGATGATTGCTGTTGCTGCGCCAGGGCATTGAGTGTCCGGTAGCGCAGGTTGAACCAGTGTGGCGGGTCGATCTGGCCCGCGAGCAATCTCTCCTTGGGTTGGCTGATGCGCATGGCGTCGCTCAGCGCTTCCTCAGGTAAGTGATCTTTGGAACCGTCCTCTCTCTGACCTTCATAGGTGATCAGGCCGTCGGTCTCCTCTACCTTTTCAACTTGAAGGTGCCAGCCCTCCCGGCTTTTAATCCGGTCACCGATGGCAAAAACAACGCGGGTCAACGGCGCACCCTGCAGGGCGTAGACCCGTTGCTCATCTACGGCGGGATAATGCAGCGTGACTCTGCGTCCCTCGCAGGACACTATCCTACCGAGGCCCAGTTCTGACTCGGTATCACTAATCCAGCGTTGACCAGGAGTGAAGGGTGGCATCGGCGGCTTCCGGAAAAAAGATGCCGATGATAGTCGGTTGTGCGGTGGCGATCCAGATTGATTGCCCTACGGTGCTGGGATAAAAAGATAATTATGGGTTGTGTCTCACGGCCGGCTGGGAATAATAAGCGTCTCTAGAAGGGGAGAGATCATCTGTGGAAAAGACTTTCGAAAAAATACTCTGGAATAGCCGTCTTGTGGTGTTGGCGGCAGTGGTAGCCAGTCTTCTGGCGGCCATTGCGATGTTTTACATGGCTTCTGTGGATGCGGTCTACATGATCTCACATCTGGCTCACTATGCCTCTCCGGCCCTGTCGGCAGTGGAGCGGGTTGATCTGCGTGCTACCACGGTGACACATGTGGTCGAGATTGTGGATGGCTACCTGCTGGCGACCGTGTTGTTGATTTTTTCTCTCGGTCTCTACGAGCTGTTCATCAGCAAAATCGATCAGGCAGAGGGCTCAGAGAGCGCCTCGAATGTACTTACGATCACCAGTCTGGACGATCTCAAGAGTCGTCTGGCGAAGGTGGTGATGATGATTCTGGTGGTGCGTTATTTTGAATACGCACTCAGTATGCATTTCAAAACGCCACTGGATCTACTGCAGTTTGCCGGTGGCATTGCCCTGCTGGGACTGGCGCTCTATCTGGCGCATCTGGCGGATAAGAGCCCAGGCCACTGACGCAATTGCCAAAGATCGAGCCTGGCAATTCGCCGGGTACCTATATCCTGCTTTTACGTTGCAAACAGCAGCAGCGTATACGCATAGGAAAATTAGGGGAATTTCCGTTTTTACCTGGGTGGTACCTCTATGTGGGAAGCGCCTTCGGTCCGGGTGGGGTAGCTGCTCGTTGTAACCATCACTGCCGGATCAGTGTGCGCCCACATTGGCATATCGACTATTTGCGTGCTGCCTTGGCGTTGCGTGAGATCTGGTTTACCCACGACCTGGTCCACCGCGAGCACCATTGGGCCGGTTGTTTGGCGTCGGGCATGGGGCTGAGCTCACCTGTGCACAGGTTTGGTGCATCAGATTGTGATTGCGGGAGTCATCTGTTTTTTTCTGCGGTCAAACCTGACTGTGATTATTTTCAAGCACTGCAGTATGCTGATTTGGGTGGCCAGGCGGCGGTATATTGTAAATTTGTGTGATTGATAAATGTCTTTGATAGGCAAATCGATGCCAATTACTTTACAATCGCCGCCTAACATGGGACGGGCCTAACTCATCCCTGCAGGTACAACAGTTTATTCAGCTGATAAATTTAGAGGAAAGTTCCTGATGAAAAAGATGAAAGTATTCGTGCTGGCTGCCAGCACAGCAATCCTGTCCCTTGGCGCTGTGACTAGTGCGTCTGCTGACCAGGCGCTGGCGACCCAGCGTGGTTGCATGGCCTGCCATCAGCTTGATACCAAGGTAGTCGGCCCGGCTTATAAAGAGGTTGCCGCAAAATATAAGGGTCAGGATGGCGCCGTTGATATGTTGTCCGCTAAAGTGAAAGCTGGTGGCAAGGACACTTGGGGTCCGGTTCCCATGCCGCCTAACGCACATGTCAGCGATGAAGACATCAAGGCTATCGTTGCTTGGATTCTGACCCTCTGATCGAATCCCTGAAAGGTCTTGAAAACGCCTGCCATCCGGCAGGCGTTTTTGTTTGTGTCACCCTGTAGTTATTGACTATGGGATTGATATGGATATTTTTAGCGTCTTGATTTGATGATGTTATGACACTGGACTGGGCCAAATGCCATGACTGACTGTGTGATTTGGCGATAACGATAGGAAAAATAAAGATAAGTCCCGATTATTGATTGCCAATCATGCACTGTTGGTGCCATTCTTCAGCGTCTGAACGGTCCTAGTGGGCCATGCGGTAAATAAGGTAACGATCAGCTGGACCCACAAGCCTCAGCAGCATGGCCCACTAGAGCGGACTAGGCATGAATTTTTTTCCGCTGAATGCGGTCATTATTTAACAGCAAGTTTCCTGGTTAGCAGGAGGGTTGCATAAACTTGAAGTCAATTGAGGAAGATCTGTATGAAAACGCACTACATTTACTGCCTGATGGCGTTCTGTTTGATGAGCCTGAGTGGCGTGGCTTTGGCGCAGTCAGCAGCCGATGGGGTCTCTGTCGCTGACGCCTATGTCAGGGCTGTTCCGCCGGGACAACCCAATTCCGCCTCTTTCATGACGGTAAAGAATACAGGTAGTGCTGATCATGCATTGGTTGGTGGCAGCAGTCCTGCTGCAGAAGTGGTTGAGTTGCATACTCACACCATGGAGGACGGAATGATGCGGATGCGCCAGGTTGAGAAAATCGATCTCCCTGCGGGCGAAAGCGTGAGTCTTAAGCCGGGTGGCCTGCATGTCATGCTGATCGGTCTGAAGCAGAAGCTGATGCCGGGAGAGGATGTTTCACTGACACTGCAGTTCGAAGATGGCTCAGAAGTCACTGTCGATGCGCCCATACGCAAGCTGCAGATGAAGATGAAAAAAATGAAGATGGATCATAACCATATGGGTCACTGATCCCATTTATGCTAGGACTGTGACAGCCTGGCAGATGTGTCGAGCTGTCACGGTCAGGCAAACGCCACTCTCAAAACAGAGACAAAACTGAGGTAGACTCATCTGCCCGTAAGGTCAGACAGGTCACCCTATCTCATGTTCGATCGCCCGTTTCATTCACCGGACCAGTTTCGGGCCGCCTTTCTCAACGGATTGTCCGGTCTTCTGCGGGATCCCGACCTGGGAAGCCATATCCTGACGCATGCCAATGCCATCTTTGATGAGCAGATTTATGCGTCATTGCGTCCGGTGCTCCGGGAGAGTTTTAATCTACTGGCTGATCGCTGCCGTGATGCGCTGCTCCATGGTTTCGGTATGGGTGGCTCCACCGACGACCAGATGGTCTTTCTCAAACTCATGGCTATCGGATTCGAGGGGTTGCATACCACGGAGTTCCGCCGTCTGCAGGATTGGGAGCTTCAGTTCAACCATATTCGCTCTTTTCGTCCCGCTCGCATGAGTGAGCAGGAAGTGACCGGTATCAGTCTGCCGTTCAATGAGCAGGAATTTCACTTTAACAAGCCCTTCCTGCGCAAGGAGGTCTTCTGGGCTGGTGAGATATTGGGGGTTTCGGTGGAGTTGCTCTATAACAAATTCCCCTTCGTGCCGCTGCATGGTTTATTGGTGCCCGATCGCGAAGCCAGGCATCCACAGCTGCTGAGTCGGCGCTACCATGAGTTTATCTGGTCATTGAGTGAGCGCCTGACTGAACAGTTGCCCGGCTGGGGGGTCGGCTACAATAGCTTTGGTGCTTCGGCATCGGTCAATCATCTTCATTTTCAATCCTTTATTCGTCAGCAGCCGTTACCGGTTGCTGAAGACCACTGGCAGCACAATGGTGGGAATCGGGCCTACCCGCTGGCCTGCGAGACCTTCACGGGACATGAGGCGGCCTGGGAGCGGCTTGAGATGCTGCATGCCCAGCAGATCCCTTACAATCTAATCTACCTGCCGGGTCGTCTCTACTGCCTGCCACGTAAACCACAGGGGAATTTCTCTCATGCCACCTGGAGCAATGGCTTGGCCTGGTATGAACTGGCCGGTTGTTTTACGGCATTCCGGCACAAAGACTTCGATAGTCTGGATGATGAGGCAGTGGGAACCGAGCTGAGTAAACTCGCTGTGATGAATCCGGGCAGAACTTGTCAGCTGCCATCAAGCCATTCAAGCAGGTAGTAGAGCCGGAAACCCTCTGAGGAGCGGGAAGGCCCCATCACTTTAGCGGGATGGGAGTCATTCTTCTCTGCAGCCTGCGCTATCGCCAGCTCGGCACTTTCTACCGGAGTGACACAGTTCTCCGGAAAGCGTTTGCGACGGCGGCTGGGTGTGTAGATGACTGCGTAGCAGGTCTTGACTATGGTGCTGTCTGGGTCGTCTTGCATCGCGGTATGTTTGGTTGTCGGCTTGGTATGTTAACTGAATCCGCGACGACCCACAGTGGTTGAATTTTCAGATCTTGCTATTTTGACCTTTATTAGAGACTTCTGGTATAGTTCTGCAGCTTTTTCAGGGTCTTCAGGCTGCGCCGGCGCTACTGCGGCAGCATCTTTGTGAGGCCTGTTTTTCAAGTATCCAGCAAAAATATAGAGCAGGATTGATCATGAATAAATGGCTCGTAATTGCATCTATCGCCCTCACATTCGCCGTCACTGGCGCCCAGGCTGCGGGTAACGCAGACGAGGGGAAGACTAAATCCGCTGTTTGCGCGGGCTGTCACGCCGCTGATGGTAATAGCGGTCTCAATCCGCTCTGGCCCAAGATTGCCGGTCAGCATCCGGGGTACATTGAAAAACAGCTCAAGGCATTTAAGGCCAGTACGAGTACCGATCCTAAGGTCAGTAAGCGTAACGATCCGCTGATGGCTCCCATGGCGATGCCGCTCTCCGAGCAGGATATGGCTGACCTGGCGGCCTATTTCTCCAGCCAGACAAGAACCACGGGTACCGCTTCAGCCGATGTAGTGGCAGCGGGAGAAGCCCTCTACCGTGCAGGTAACGCGGAGACTGGTGTGGCGGCCTGCATGGCTTGTCATGGACCGGCAGGTTTCGGTATTCCGGAGGCTGGATTTCCTGCGCTTGCCGGGCAAAATGCTGCCTATACAGAGAAAGCACTGAAGGATTTCCGCTCGGGCGCCCGTACCAATGATATGAACAAAATGATGCAGGGTGTGGTCGAGCGGATGACTGATGAAGAGGTTGCGGCTGTAGCCCAGTATATTCAGGGTCTCAGTAAATAATACTCACACCTTAAGCCAGATGGAGAAAGGCGGCTAAATGCCGCCTTTTTTTGTGCTCAGGGAGGGGATGCGAAGCTGAAACAGTGCAAATTCAGTCAGATGGTTGGCTAACCACGGACTATGATTTATGTGGGTATTGAAGATTAAATGGGGCAGCATGCCGGCATTGATCTGAGGCTTTAAGTTAAAAACTTGTGCTGTCGCGCTCAAGTTTTCTGGCCACATTGCCGTAAACTTGAGAGGCAACAGAGAATAGATCGATAAAAAAATGACGACCCAATTCTGCCAAAATCAGTCCTACCTTGATGGTACACATCGGCTGCGACTCCTGAGCTATAACATTCAGGCCGGTGCGGATACCCGCCGTTATCGCGAGTATGTCACCCATAGCTGGAAACAGATGCTGCCGCACAGGGAGCAGCGCGACACGCTGGACCATATCGCACATTTACTCAAAGACTATGATGTGGTCGGCCTTCAGGAAGTGGATTCCGGTAGTTTTCGCAGTGGTTTCGTCGATCAGACAGCCTATCTTGCCAAGCGTGCAGGGTTCCCCTATTGGTACCGCCAGGTCAATCGTAAGCTGGGTAAACTGGCGCAACACAGCAACGGCGTGTTGAGCCGGGTACAGCCGAGTATGGTCACAGAGCACCGTTTACCTGGCCTGCCGGGTCGGGGCGCCGTACTGATGGAGTTTCAGACCAGCGAGAAGCCTCTTGGCATCTGTATGATGCATCTGGCCCTGGGCCGTCGCGCGCGTCTCAGGCAGCTCTCCTATGTCAGTGATCTGGTATCCCACTACTCCCATCTGGTGTTGATGGGGGATTTCAACTGCGGCTGCAGCTCGCATGAGTTTCGTTATCTGATCGAGCGCACCAATTTACAGGGTGCCCAGTGCGACATGATGACATTCCCCAGCTGGCGGCCGAGCCGCAAGCTTGACCATATTCTGGCGTCACCGAGTCTTAAGGTGGCCAAGTCAGAGGTGCTGAACTACGCACACTCCGATCATTTACCGATCAGCCTGGAGATTGAGCTACCAAAAGATGTGGTTTTTCCAGCTGCTGCTTGAAAAATCAAGCTATTGCTAGGAGGGGGGTGAAGGGAATTGTGCTTGGCTGTTTGTATCATGGGTAGATCAACGCTAGTAAACAATGAACGATAAAGACTGGAAACACCTATACGATGACCTGCTGCAAAAGCACGAGAGTGAAGAGGCGGCCGGCAGGGAGCTGGAAGAACTTCTCAGTCGGACCATCGTTCGCTTGACCCTTGCGGCCGGTGGTTTTGATAATCGTCTCGATCCCCATCTCAAGGGTGTTCGCGATGCCATTCGAAATGGCGTTGACCATCGTCTGAAAGATCGGCTCAATGCCCTCTCTGATGACCTGCTACATTTTGCCGATGCGACGCCCGATGCCGCCGATAAAGCAGCGCGGGATGAGTACCTTCATCTTTTATCGCCACTCAAACTTTCGAAGAAGGAGCTCAATGAGGCCGAGAGGCTGTTGCAGTCACTGGGTGAGGATCCGGTCTCCTTCGGTCCAGATAAGTTCACGCATCTCCTCGACCTGTTGGGCCATGGACTGCCCAGAGAGAAGAAGAGCGGCTTGTTCGATAGATTGTTGGGTGGAGGGCGTGCTGAGGGCAATGGCGCCCTGAAGCCGAATGACATTCTTTTGAATCTGCTGGAACAGGCAACATGGCCTGGTCATTGGGAAGAGCGGGTCAATGGTTTTAAGCAGCAGTTGAGTGGTGATGCGCCAAAAGATGCCTGGACGTCTGTTTTACGGGAGCTGCTGGAACTCTCTGCGAAGTCTTATGATGAGATCCAATCGGAGATCAAAGAAGCTGAGAGTTTTCTTGACGAGCTTACCCAGCAGTTGCAGAACTTGGGCTTCCATTTACAGACGGCTCACGATGGTCGTGACGTGCTGGTTGAGCATGGCCGAAATCTGAGTGAGCAAGTCAATGATCATGTCGGTGATCTTGGGGATAAGGTTGAGCAGGCTACCGATCTGCATCAACTGAAAGGTGCTATCACTGAACGTCTGAGCCTGATCAAAGGGAGCATTGACGAATATCTGCAGGAGGAACTCGAGTGGCATAAACAGGCGGATGAAAGCGAGGCTGCTTTGCGTGATCGCTTGGAGAAGCTTGAGAAAGAGTCCTACGATCTGCGTTCGCGCATGCTGGAGGCACACCATCTGGCACTGCAGGATACTGTGACGGGACTGCCTAACCGCCTGGCCTATGAGGAGCGGATGGAACAGGAGTACGCTCGCTGGAAACGGTTTAAAGAGCCGCTCTCGATGCTGGTGTGGGATGTTGACGATTTCAAGTCCATCAATGACCGTTTTGGTCATCAGGCGGGTGACAAGGCGCTACGGGTGATTGCGCAGAGTCTCAGTGCCCGACTAAGGGAAACCGATTTTATTGCCCGCTTCGGAGGCGAAGAGTTTGTCTGTCTGCTCTGTGGTGCTGAAGGAGAAAAGGCGTTAAGTGTTGCAGAAGAGATGAGAAAGTCCGTGGAAGACAACGGGTTTCACTCTGCCGGCAAGCCGGTACGTGTGACCATCTCCTGTGGTATCGCCTGCTTTCAATCGGAAGATACTGTGGATAAGGTATTCTCGCGTGCAGACAAGGCGCTTTATGCAGCAAAGAAGGCGGGTAAAAACAGAAGCCATCTGAGTGAGATGGCTGCTGCCCTCTAAGTCCTGACTTACCCTGCCAGGGGTAGCCGCCATGTCAGGTATTCATATTTTCTGACTCAGTCTCACTTGAGGGAAACATTTGGCAATCCTCCTGTTGATAAAAATAGTGCCAGGGTTGGTCGTCAGTTGCCTTGCAGAGCTGGTCTATGAGTGCCGGCGCAGGGATGGCCTCCTGTGGGAAAATATGTTCGATGAGGAGAAACAGGCGTCCGCTGCCTGCGGATTGACGCCAATCGTAACTGGTGGGGTTCTGTTGATGTCCGCAATGTGGACAGGTGGCAAGACAGCTCGGCATTGAATTGCGCCAGGTTTTGATGGCTGTCCGCCAATCCGTTATACGTTTGCGGCAGGACTCACAACGGGGTGGTGTGGTGTTTTTGCCATATATCAAGCGGGGGCTCTCATAAGGGCCAGCAATGGTCAGATAACAGTAGGGTTCATCTGCCTCACTGGGTTCGAGTTGAATCGAAGGGGAGCATCCCATAAAGGTCACCAGCTGCATGAACCGATCACCCGGCAAATATCGAGATGCTTCTCCAGGGACTTCGCCATTGATGAGTCCGATGGATTGGAGCTTCTCAAGAATGGCGGCAAGATCGTTGGGCAGGTAGCTGGGATCTTTCGGCGTCAGTACCAATCGGCCGGTATGCAGGCGCTGGCTCATTGTGTTGCTGGAACGCTTGCAGCAGGCACCACCGGCGCCGGTTGATATAGCGGGACGGCTGTGATGCTGTTTTTGGGTGAGCCATCTACCAGTTTATCGCTATATGTCAAATAGATGAGGGTGTTCCGCCCTGCGTCATAGAAACGTACCACTTGCATGGTCTTAAAGAGTATGGAGGTACGCTGTTTGAAGACCTCTTCACCGTCGCGGGAATTGTTTTTGATATCGGGGCTCAACGTGACAGCCCCTGTCTGCCGGCAAGCGATGGAGGCATCCGAGGTATCCTCAGCAAGCCCCACTGCACCTGACATACCCCCTGTCTTGGCCCGGCTAAGATAACAGGTGACGCCGGGTACTGCCGGATCGTCGAAGGCTTCGATGACGACCTTGTCATTAGGTCCGAGCATGCGGAATTTGGTGCTGACTTCCCCCAGCCGGTCTGCTGGTAGGGTCTGGCTGAACAGGGTAAGGAGCAAAATTACTGGCAGTCTTCTTATCATGGCTACGGTAGGTTTCTGAATTTCGACAAGCGCATAATACGCGAAATCTGACTGTACTGGCTTCGTCAAGCGAAGTGAACTCGCTGGAAGCTTTACAGGCCAGTGCGGGCCAAGAGAAATTATGAAGGTTGGGGAAAAAGGGGTTAGAACGGATGCTGCGCTGAGCTAACCCTGGAAATAGTTCTACAGGCAGCTTCTACCAACTGGGGCTGGCAGGCCGGCGTAACGGCAAGCCGATTTTGCACCGTTGGGGAAAATCTTCTCTATGTAACGCTTAGTCCAACGGCAGTCATGTTGATCTTTGCAGAGATTACGGGAGAGGATCGGAATCTCAGGTGCGATCTCGTACTCCTTGTAAAAGCGATGCAGAAAGCTGATCAGTAGCCAGTGATCATCGGTCAGTGCCACGCTATCCTCTTCAGCCATCTGCTCAGCGACAGCAGGACTCCAGTCGGATAGATTTAAAAGATAGCCTTTGGGGTCGAGTTCAATCAGTTTCCCTGCCACATCCATTGTGCGGGTAGCTTCCAATGCGCCGGGCGAATTTCGGGTGTCTTGGTATTCAAGTCTCATTAAACGCTCCTTTGGTAGTCAGAATGGTTTTATTAAGGTTTTTTAATTATTGTACTTTTAAAAGTAGCAGGGATTTTTTTACGCTTTCTGGGTAGGCGTTGATCTGCGTCAACACTTCTATACTTAAGAGGTATTGAATATAGTCAGGCCTTATGAGCTAAAAGATATAAGTTTGTTTTTTCTGCGTCATCATTTTCTTTAATCCACATGGTTAAAGGATGCTGCTGATTGTGAATCTTGGTCTTTTGATTGAGTTAAAACAAGAGGTTGGGTGTTGCGAGGTGCTGCGATGACCAGATGCTGATCAGCAAGAAAGGCTGCGACGACACTTGCCGCTATTCTATGGAGAGGCACGATCCGTTGAGTTGCTGTCCTGAAAGAAGGCAGTCATGGCGATGCCTTCTAAAGATGGGTCACGGAATCTTGATCAGCGTATTGGTCCAGTAGTTGATTGATTGCCTGGTTCCAGCCTGCTGGGCCGGGTTGATCGGTGATGATCGCATCGGGGCGTTCCGCCAGCGATAGGTGTGAGTCATCATGTTTTCGGATGATAACCGGGTTGTCCACCGTGAGCAGCATATCTCTGTCGTTATCACTGCCGCCGAGTGCGATAGTCCGGGTGACCGATTTACCTTTACTCCTCAGGTGGTTAACTACATGCCTGACGGCAACGCCTTTGTCTGTATCTGCCAGCAGGTGCATGAAACGGCCGCCCTGTAGAAGCCGCAACTTCGCCGCTTGCACTTCTCGTCGGAAGGTTCTCAACCCGGCCGAGTCACCCTGCCAGAGGAAAGGTTCGGAAGCGAGACGCTTAGTGGCGCGTTTGGCATCGTCGCGGCTGAGTCCGGTATTCTCCATGACCTCTTCCAGGCTCATATCACCGAAGCCCAAGGTGGCAAAAGCGGGATTGGCGCGATGGTCGATGAGAAAGTCCCGCAACAGGTAGTATCCCGGCGGTGCGATTTGTGTTTTTTCCCCAGGGTAGGCAATCACTGCTCCATTCTCTGCAACCGCCGGACCCTTGAGCTTAAGCTGTTCTCTGATGTGCTTGAGTTCCTCTAGGGTTTTGCTTGAGACCGGGATCACGGGTATCCCCAAGCCGCGCAGGCGTTTCAGTGCAGGCAGCGCGGGTGTGTGGTCGTAAGTTTTGTCATCCAGCAGTGTGCCGTCGAGATTGGTGAATACAGCCCAGCCTTTTGTCATGATTACAACTCAATTCAATCATCGTCTGCCTACAGATGCTGCTATAGGATACCTGTCTGATGGAAAAAGTGAACGAAGCTAAGTTGTGAACATGACCTGTTAAGGCACCGGATTAATAACTGCCAGGGTGGCATGAAATCCTGGAACGGTTATTCGATGACCTGCTCTAACCCTCATGTGGCAGATGATTTTATTGTGAAAAAAACGTAGGTTTAACAATCTGTTTGCATTAGCATCAGTCTGGATTGAATTCTTGTGACATTTAAGAGCCCATGGACATGAACAGAAGCAGCAGTCTCAGTTTTTCTCTACTCCTGTTGATGTTGTGGATGGCTTCTGATGCCTTGGCTGAGAAGAAGCCGGCCCCCCAGGTCATTGTTGCAGAAGTGCGTGAGGCGGATTTCGTTGACCGTATTGAGGCGCTGGGTACACTCAAGGCGAATGAGTCTGTAGCGCTGACGGTGAATGTGACAGAAACCGTTACAGCCATTCATTTCGACGATGGCGAGCGGGTCGAGAAGGGCGCGACGCTGGTTGAGATGACCAACCGCGAGGAGCATGCCTTACTAAGGGAGGCGCGGGCCAATCTCGACGAAGCAAAGCGCCAGTTCAAGCGGGTCAAACGGCTGGAGTCTCAAGGTATTGAGGCGCAATCGCTGTTGGATCAGCGTCGTCGTGAAGTGGATACCGCCCGCGCAAGGTTGTCTGCCATCGAATCGAGATTGGCCGACCGTTTGATCAAGGCGCCTTTTTCCGGTGTATTGGGACTACGCAATACCAGTGTTGGCGCTCTGGTAGAGACGGGCGATACCATCACCACGCTGGACGATGACAGTGTCATGAAGCTGGAGTTCGCAGTGCCCTCTACCTATCTGACCAGTCTGCGTCCCGGCCTGTCGATTCGGGCGCACACACGTGCTTATCGGGAACAGCGCTTTGATGGCGAGGTGAAAGTGGTGGACAGCCGTGTTGATCCCATCAACCGGTCGGTAGTCGTGCGCGCGGTGATTGCCAATCCACAGCGTATGCTTAAACCGGGTATGTTGATGACTGTGGAGTTGCTGCGTGACCCACGCAAGGCTTTGTTGATCCCCGAGTCGGCCTTGATGCCCAAGGGTAGCGAGCAGTTCGTCATGCGAGTGTCGGGGGAGCAGCATCTGGTGGACAAGCGTCAAGTGATTATTGGCTCCCGTCGACCTGGTGAGGTCGAAGTGACCCAGGGGCTAGAGGCTGGCGAGTGGGTCATCACCCATGGCACCGAGAAGGCGAGAGCGGGTAAGCCGGTTCGTATCAAAGGCATAGAGGACAGCGGAGCACCGATTTCAGAATTGCTTAAACCGGCTGACGAGAAAGCGCTGCAGGGTGGTACATGATTCTCTCAGATATTTCGGTCAGGCGGCCGGTCTTCGCCTCTGTCATATCTCTGCTGCTGATCGCCTTTGGATTGGTCGCGTTTGATCAACTACCCCTGCGTGAATATCCCAATATCGATTCCCCGGTAGTTTCTGTCAGGACCATCTACCCTGGTGCGGCTGCCAATGTGGTGGAGACACGCATCACCCAGCTCATTGAGGACCGGATCTCTGGTGTTGAAGGTATCCGATTCATCTCTTCGAAGAGTGAGGATGGTCGCTCGGTAGTGACTATCGAGTTCAATGTGGAGCGTGACATTGACGGTGCTGCCAACGATGTACGTGATCGGGTCTCCGCCATCCTCGGCAACCTGCCTGTGGAAGCGGAGCCGCCGGAGATCAGGAAGGTCGACGACAACGAAGATGTGATCATGTGGCTCAATCTGGTAAGTGACCGCATGACAGTGCCGGAATTGTCGGATTATGCCAGGCGAAATCTGGTTGATCGCTTCTCAGTGATCAACGGTGTTGCCCGTGTGCGCGTGGGTGGGGGGCAGACTTTCGCCATGCGGGTTTGGATCGACCGCCAGGCCCTGGCAGCAAGGGGATTGACAGTTACCGATGTGGAGCAGGCGCTACGTGCCGGTAATCTGGAACTGCCAGCCGGCAGCATCGATTCCGATGAGCGGATCTTTACCGTCAGGGTGGATCGCAGCTTCCACTCGGCGGAGGACTTTTCCCGTCTGGTGCTGGCACGGGGCGAGGATGGCTATCTGGTCCGGCTCGGTGAGGTGGCACGGGTGGAGAAGGGGGCGGAGGAGACCCGTACCTTCTTCCGCGGCAACGGTGTGCCGATGGTTGGCATCGGTGTTGTGAAGGTTTCCACCGCCAATACGCTGGAAGTGGCAGCGGCTGCCAAGGCGGAGATGGTGCGCATCAATGCCGGCTTGCCCGAGGGTATGGAGATCAAGCAGAGCTTCGACAGTTCTGTCTTTATCGATGGGGCTATCGACGAGGTCTACAAAACGCTCTTCATCGCTATCGCCATGGTGGTGACGGTGATCTTTCTCTTTCTCGGCAGCGTACGAGCCATGTTTGTACCTGCAGTGGCGGTGCCGGTCTCGCTGATCGCCACCTTCCTGGTGTTGTTGGTCCTCGGCTTTACCATCAACATTCTGACGCTGCTGGCATTGGTGCTGGCCATCGGTCTGGTGGTCGATGACGCTATTGTCATGCTGGAGAACATCCACCGTCGTATGGAGGTTTACGGTGAATCCCGTCTGGTGGCTTCGTTTAGAGGTGCGCGACAGGTGGCCTTTGCTGTGATTTCCACCACTGTGGTGCTGGTCTCTGTATTTGCACCCATTGCCTTCCTGGGTGGAGATATCGGCAAGCTGTTTGCGGAATTCTCTCTGACCATGGCCGCCGCCGTGACATTTTCCAGTCTGGTGGCGCTCTCTCTCTCTCCGATGCTGGCATCCCAGATTCTACCGGATCAGAGTACACGCAGAGTCAGTCTCAGTCGCGGTGTGGACTGGTTACTTGGTCATGTGCGTGATTTCTACATCAAGACCCTGCACGGCGCGATTCGCCACTACTGGCTGATGTTACTGGTCTTTTTCGGCATCCTGGTTGCAGCCTGGTGGTTGTTTGAGCAGATTCCTGACGAGTATGCACCCAAGGAGGACCGGGGCGCCTTCTATCTGATTGTGAGTGGGCCAGAGGGTGCTTCATACGATTACATGAAGACCTACATGGATGAGATCGAGCGGCGCATGATGCCCTATGTGGAGTCCGGTGAGATCTCACGGCTGCTGGTGCGTGCACCGAGGACCTTCGGTAATTTCGCCATTTTCAACGGCGGTATTGTGATCAATGTACTCAGCGATTGGGACTCCCGGCGCTCCGCCTGGGTGATCATGAAAGAGCTGAAGAAGAAGTTATCTGACCTGCCTGGCATCAAGGCGTTTCCGGTGATGCGCCAAGGTTTTGGAAGGCGCATTCAGAAGCCAATCCAGTTTGTGCTTGGAGGCGGCACCTATGAGGAGTTGGCTGAGTGGCGGGATATCCTGCTGGATAAGATCAATGAGAACAACCCGGGGCTGCAGGGCATCAATTGGGATTACAAGGAGACCAAACCGCAACTCAAAGTGGATATCGACTATGACCGCGCAGCGGAATTGGGCGTCACCGTGGAGAACATCGGCCGTACCCTGGAGACTATGTTCGGGTCACGCAGGGTCACCACCTACATTGAGGCGGGCGAGGAGTATGACGTCATTCTTGAAGGTGAGCGTTCTGACCAACAGACGCCGTCCGATCTGAGTCATCTCTATGTACGGTCAGATACCAGCGGGCAGTTGATACAGCTCTCTAACCTGGTCAATCTGCATGAGGCAGCCGATTCCATTACCCTGAACCGTTACAACCGGGTGCGCGCCATCACGATTGAGGCAAACTTGAAGGATGGACTGGCCTTGGGTGACGCGCTCAACTACCTGGAAGATTTGGTGGACCAGCATCTGCCCGAGCGGGTGATCATCGATTACAAGGGGCAGTCGCGTGATTACAAAATAGCCGGTGGTTCCGTTGTGTTCGTCCTGCTGTTGGGTGTGGTGGTGGTCTATCTGGTGCTGGCTGCCCAGTTCGAAAGCTGGGTACATCCGTTCGTGATCATGCTGACGGTGCCGCTGGCCATGGCCGGTGCATTGCTGGGTCTCTATGTGACTGATCAGACCCTGAACATCTACAGCCAGATAGGTCTTATCATGCTGGTGGGATTGGCGGCCAAGAACGGCATCCTGATTGTGGAGTTTGCCAACCAGCTCAGGGACGCAGGCAAGGAATTCAGCGAAGCACTTCTGGAGGCAGCACACGTTCGCTTTCGTCCCATTCTCATGACCGGCATTACCACCGCTGCCGGGTCGACTCCACTGTTGCTCTCTTCCGGTGCAGGCGCCGAGACCCGGGCGGTGATCGGTACCGTAATTCTATCCGGCGTAATCGCGGCCACTATTTTCACACTCTATATCGTACCTGTGGCCTATCATCTGTTGGCGAGATATACCGGTTCGCCCAAGCAGCTCACCCGGACACTGGAGCATGAATTGAGCGAGCAACAGAATTTTACGCGTGAGTGAGCGTTTGAACTTACTGAGGGCCTGATCAACTCAGACCCTCAATTGGAAAGGATCAGGATATAGTACCGTCGTCGAGCCGGGATGACTCGAGCAGAAAGTCGTAACAGAGATCACGCAGTTGCTCGTCACCACGCACCTTCATGGCGGCACGCGGGTGCTGGTTGAAGTGACCGCCGATACCGTAGATATCATTGAATCCCCACTCAATCTCTTTGCGTAGCGGTACGAACTGCTCCTGGATGACCTTGTAGATCGGACGCACATCGAACTTGGGATTCTTGAGAAAGTTGAGCAACAGTTCCAGGTTGCAGTTGCCGGCGCCCCGGCCGATGCCGTTGACCGTAGCGTCCAGCAGATTGACGCCGTCAATAATGGCTTGCTGGGTATTGGAAAAAGCAAGCTGTTGATTGTTGTGGGCATGGAAGCCCAGCTCCTTGCTGGGAGCATACTTTTTGTAAAGATTCAGATAGTCGGTGACCTGCTCGGAATAGAACGCACCGTAACTGTCCACCAGGTATAGGTAGTCGAGCTCCGCTGTTTCTTCCACTTGATTCAGCGCTTCAATCAAATCGGTCCGGATGGCGGCGGAACAGGCCATGATATTGATGGTTGTTTCGTAACCCAGATCTTTGGAACGCTTGACCAGATCGAGGCCCTTATCGATATCGGAGACATAACAGGCGACACGGGCCATGTCGAACGGGCTCTGATCCCGTGGTTTGAGATTGTCGACGTCTACCCGCCCGATGTCGAACATGACCGCCACCAGGGGCCGATTCTCACTCTCGTGGGAGTCGATGACCATTTTCAAGTCGTCGTCGTCGCAGAAGTTCCATTTGCCATATTTGTCCCGGGTATACTCTTCGCTGACTGCCAGTTTTTTACCCAGTTCGATGATATCTACGTTGGCGTCGCAGCCTGCGCGATAGACGGCCTTCACGAAATCGTCGGTGAAGTGGTAGTTGTTGATCAGTCCGCCATCACGAATGGTACAGTCCAGGACTTTGAGCTCTTTACGAAACACGTTGGGGTTCCTCGTGGCATATATGATGTGGGGGCCTGGCGAAGGTATCGGGTGCAGTGATATCAAGGCTCAGGGCTACACGTTGCATCGCAAGTGTGAGTGCTACCGATGCAGTGTCAAGCACCCTATGTTAACTGATCAAGAATAGCCAGACCAGATAAGGACAATGTGTGATAAGGCGCTAGTAGCGCCCTGCGCTGATCAGCCGTTTTTTCCAGTAGGGATTCTCCAGCTGAGATAGGGTGACAGCTTTCTCGCTGGTCGAGGCATGAATGAATTGACCGCTGCCGATATAGAGCCCCACATGGGAAGGTTGCTTTCTCTCTATACGGAAAAAGAGAAGGTCTCCTGGCTGAATCCGGTCGGCGGCGATGGGTTGTGAATGGCGGTACTGTTCGTGAGATGTGCGGGGGATGGAGATACCGCTACGTGAGAATGCGAAGTAGACCAAACCGCTGCAGTCGAATCCTTTGGGCGTATATCCGCCATACCGATAGGGTTTATCCAGCTGGCCGAGGGCAAGCTCCACAGCAGGATGCCCGGCTTGTGATGGATTCGCGAGTCGTACGCCAGGTGCATTTTGAATTGTGGGCTGAGTTTGGGAGCTGACGGTGGGTGTACTGCTACACCCCACCAGACCACCTTGTATAAGAATGCCCAGGATTAGCCAGGTTGCCGGTTGTTTGATCGGTTTGTGTCGAATTTTCCGTGTGTACATGCGGTGTCAAAAAAGTTAGCTCGATACAACTATAGCAGGTGATCAAATGGGCGTTAGCAGGCCCTAAACCATGACATTCAGGTAAAACGCTGGTGTGGGGGAAAAAGTGACCCAGGGCACGCTTTCATCTCTTGGTCGTGATCTTCGGCTGATTTTGCGCGTCACGGCACCTCAGTATCGGGGATTCTGCACTATAGTTTATTTCCCAGCCTGCAATAGGCTGAGCCATGACCGGTGGTCAACAAAACCAGTGCGGCCAGATTAGATAACCCTGACTCATATGTGTTTTGCAGTCCGTAGATATTGGAATTCACAGGCAATGGAAATGGTGGATTCCATCTTTCGGTTTTCTACAAAGTGTCGTCACTGGTGTTCTGTTTGCTCATAGGGAGATTGACGAAATGAAACCATTTCTACGTTGGCGTGATGATTGGCTTCTTGGACTGGATGAGTTGGATGCGCAGCATCTGGCATTGGCAGAGTTGCTGAATGGTATCCATGATTCTTTGAGTGCCGGAGGGACTGAATCCGGATTCAGTTCGGATGCCTATCGGCGTCTTTTGGATCTTGCGGAGATGACGCGGGAACACTTCCGTGATGAGGAGCATGTCATGCGTGACCAGGGCTACCCTGGCCTGGGTGACCACCATCGTGAACATGCGCTACTGCTGGCGGAATTGCAGGACCTGATTCGCCATATCGAAGAGGGCACACGGGAATTCACCATGCAGACACTGATCGCCCTCAAGCATTGGCAGATCGATCATGTACTCAACAGTGACAGGGAGTTCGCGGAATATTGCCGGCGACACACAGAAAAGGAACTGGCAACGAGGCTGACTTCGGCTTCCCGGCAGCCATCCCCGGTATCTCACCATTCGATCCATTAATGGTGAACCTGGTATATATGGCCACTGTCGTGGACATATATACCAGGTCTTCATCGACTTTTTCTATATTGTTAGGGTCTTAGGAAGCAGATTTACCTAAATTGGGTGTTTTCTTAGCATGCTAAGTAGAAGTTTATAGATATCAGCCTTTCGATGATTGAAT
>JAHXIQ010000001.1 GCA_025655555.1 Candidatus Thiodiazotropha sp. (ex Myrtea sp. 'scaly one' KF741663) | reverse complement strand
CTGATTTTAGAATATTTATAGTACCTGTTTTTACTGTAATACATGGGCGCAAATGCATATTAGCATGCAATTTGCTTCCTAAGACCCATTGTTAATACGACATACTTTGTTGCCGGGTTAATACTAATTGCGGGAGTGATCAGACGAGGTAGTTGCTTGTTCAGCGGGTGCCGGTCGTGTTTGCAATTCCAGGCGTAGCCTTTCTGCCGCCTCGACCATGCGGGTGAGCGCCGGCACCACCTCTTCCCACTGACGGGTCTTGAGACCACAGTCGGGATTTACCCAGAGACGCTCCGGCGGTATGCGTTTCATTGCCCGTTTCATCAAAGAGACCATCTCCGTTGTAGCAGGGATGTTGGGTGTGTGGATGTCATAGACACCGGGACCGATCCCGTTGGGATAGGCATATGCCTCGAAGACATCCAGCAGTTCCATGTCCGAGCGTGAGGTTTCGATGGTGATGACATCGGCATCCATATCTGCGATCGCCTCGATGATGTCATTGAATTCCGAATAGCACATGTGGGTATGGATCTGGGTGTGGTCTTTCACGCCATTGGCCATGAGTCGGAATGAGGCGATAGCCCAGTCTAGGTAGGCCTGCCATTCTCGGCGTCGCAGGGGCAGTCCCTCGCGCAGGGCGGCCTCATCGATCTGGATGATTTGAATACCGATGTCTTCCAGCTCCAGGACCTCATCCCGCAGGGCGAGCGCCAACTGTTGGCAGGTGTTGGCGCGTGGCTGATCATCACGCACGAAGGACCAGTTGAGCATGGTCACAGGGCCCGTCAGCATGCCTTTTACCGGTTTCTCTGTGAGTGATTGTGCATAGCTGATCCAGTCAATTGTCATTGGGGCCGGACGCGTGATATCGCCGTAGATGATTGGCGGTTTGACGCAACGTGATCCATAGGACTGCACCCAGCCCGCACGGGTAATGGCATAGCCACCGAGCTGCTCACCGAAGTACTCCACCATGTCGTTGCGTTCCGGCTCTCCATGCACCAGGACATCGAGCCCAATGGACTCCTGCTGATCGATGCAGTGGCGGATTTCATGTTGCATGGCATCTCGGTATTCGCCCTCTGTGAGACTGCCGTTGCGATAGCGGAATCGGCATTGACGAATCTCAGTTGTCTGTGGAAATGAGCCGATGGTGGTAGTGGGGAACAACGGTAACGCCAGAGCCTTCTGTTGACGGCTGCGCGTCGGGTAGTCGCTCTGTCGTTGAGTCATCGACTGGGTGACCTGCGCCTGACGTTGATGGACATCATCATTATGGACACGCTGAGAGTGCTCACGAGCTGTCAGGGCTGTGGCGTTTTCCGCCAGCAGAGGCGCCACGGTTTCGCGCCCCTGTACAAGTGCGGTGGCCAGGACCTCCAATTCAAATACCTTCTGCCGGGCAAAACTGAGCCATGATTTGATCTCCGGATCGAGCTCGGTTTCACTCTCCAGGTCGACGGGTACGTGGAGCAGTGAACAGGAGGGGGCCAGCCAGAGACGATCACCGAGTCTGCCATGGATGGGTTCCAGCCAATCCAGCAGGTCGTTGAGGTTGGCTTTCCAGATATTGCGCCCATCGATGATGCCGAGAGAGAGTATTTTGTGTTTCGGCAGCCAGTCTATGACTTGAGCCGTCTCTTCCCTGTGTCGGCTGACATCGATATGAATGCCTGCTACCGGCAGTTCACAGGCCAGCTGCAGGTTCTCCTCCAGTTGGCCGAAATAGGTGGTCAGTAAGAGCTTTATTTCACGGCTTTGGAGATGGAAGTAGGCCTTTCGCAGGGCGTGTTGCCAATCGGAGGAAAGTTCCGTTACCAGGATAGGTTCATCGATTTGCACCCATTCGCAGCCGGCCGCTGACAACTGGGATAAAAGTTCACCATAGACAGGGAGCAGTTGATCCAGCAGTTCCAGACGGCTTCCACCATCCTTATGCTTGCCCAGCCAGAGATAGGTCACAGGACCTAGGATGACAGGTTTTACATTGTGTCCATCGGTTTTAGCCTGCTGGATTTGGGTCAGCAGGTTTTCCGGATTCAGCTGGAAGCGTGTGTCCCGGTCGAATTCAGGCACGATGTAGTGATAGTTGGTATCGAACCATTTAGTCATCTCACCCGCTGCCACAGGTGGTGTCTCTTTGGTGGAACGCCCGCGTGCCACGCGAAAATAGTTATCCAGGTGGGTGATCCCGTCCGTATGCCGAAAGCGGGGCGGCAGGTTGCCAAGCAGGAAGCTGGTGTCCAGTACCTGATCGTAGAGAGAGAAGTCGCCGACGGTCTGCCAATCGAGATGCCGCTGACATTGCAGGTTCTCGCTGCGTAGTGTTTGTGCGGTCTTCTCCAGCTTGTCCTGGCCGGTTTCACCCTTCCAATAGGCTTCCAATGCAAATTTCAACTGGCGGTCGCTACCGATGCGGGGAAATCCCAAGAGGTGTGTGGTGGCCATCTGCTTACCCTGTCTAGTGAATCAAAAGCAGGGATTGTATGGAGTGTATATATGAAAATATAATGACGATTATTTACTAAACTATGAGAAAATATAATAGATGATAGAGCTGTCACACCTCAAGATCGTGGCCTCCCTGGAGCGCCATGGCACGCTCACCGCTGCATCCAATGCCCTCTGCCTGAGTCAGTCGGCGCTCTCCCACCAGATCAGATATCTGGAAAAGAAGTTGGGTATCACTATCTGGGAAAAGGAGGGCCGCAGGCTGAGATTAACCCGGGCGGGTAGATGTCTGCTTGATGCATCGACACACATCCTGCCGTTGTTTGAGAAGACGGAGCTAACCTTAAAAGCTCTGGCCGAGGGCAGACAAGGACAGTTACGTATCGGTGTGGAGTGTTATCCCTGTTATGAATGGCTCACCGGAGTCATCGCCACCTATCTGAAGGAGGCGCCGGATGTGGATGTGGATATCGTCCACCAGTTTCAGTTTGCCGGGCTCGAGGGACTTTTAAATCGACATGTCGATCTGCTGGTGACCCCGGACAGTGTCGATCAACCTGGCCTGACGTTTGAGGTTCTGTTCGATTACGAGCTTGTCCTGTTGGTGGCGGAGTCCCATCATTTGGCTGGTCTGTCCCGGGTGGTGCCGGAACAACTACGGGAAGAGACCCTGATTACCTTTCCGGTGGCCCCGGAGCGACTGGATGTGTTGACCCGGTTTCTCTGGCCGGGCGGAGTACGATCGGTATCACAGAAGCAGATCGAGTCCATTGAAATTATGCTGCAACTGGTTGCGTTCGAGCGCGGGGTTTGCGCATTGCCGTTGTGGCTGGCGGAGAGGGTCAGTCAGAATCTGCCGCTGAAACTTCTGCACCTTGGTGAAGCGGGTGTTCAACGGTCGCTCTACGCAGCATTTCGTACAGAAGATGCTGAGTTGGCCTATCTGCTTAAATTTCTAGAGTTGGGGCGTAATTTCAATGATGCCTAGACAAGATACCAATTGGTGGCAGTAAACACTGTAGTGTATGGGTTATTGAATGCGGTCATTTATGAGACAGTGGCATTAAGGAAGCTCTGAACAAGCCTGTAAATCGTTTAGGCTAGAGGTGTGTGACATGGCCATCAGCGTGTTTGATCTATTCAAGGTAGGCATAGGGCCCTCCAGCTCCCATACTGTGGGACCGATGCTGGCAGCCGGTCGGTTCATTGGTCAGTTGAGTGACGCTGGAGATCTCAGTGGAGTGGCCCGTATCAAGGTAGAGCTCTATGGTTCTCTTGGTGCGACAGGCAAGGGTCACGGTACCGATAAGGCATTGATGCTCGGGCTGATGGGGGAAACGCCGGAGTCGGTGGATGTGACATCGATACCCGAGCGGATAGCGTCAATCCATCAGTGTCGGGAAATTACAATTACCCCCGAGATGGTCCTATCTTTCGATCCGGAACAGGATCTGTATTTTCACAGAGAACGGCAATTGGACTTCCATGCGAATGGCATGTGCTTCACTGCCTGGGATAACAGTGAGCGGCAACTGCGACAGAGTCGCTTTTACTCGGTGGGAGGTGGCTTTGTTGTACAGGAGAATGCACAGGGAGAACCTGTCGTCATTGAGGACCAAACTCCACTGAGATACCCATTCAGCAGCGGGGATGGGCTGCTCGCCCTGTGTGAGGAGCACGGCCTGTCGATCAGCCAGCTGATGCTGGAAAACGAGAAAGCCTGGCGGGATGAAACTGAAATCAGGGATCAGCTGCTGAAGATCTGGCGTGTCATGCAGCAGTGTGTTGAGCGGGGATGTGCCACTGAGGGTGTTCTGCCCGGCGGTCTCAAAGTGAAGCGCCGGGCGCCGCGTCTGTTTCGTCAGTTAAGCAGCGAAGCGGAGATGAACAATGTACCGCTGGGTACTATGGATTGGGTCAATCTGTTTGCCTTGGCCGTCAATGAGGAGAATGCTGCTGGTGGACGTGTAGTGACTGCACCGACCAACGGTGCCGCTGGTGTTATTCCGTCAGTGTTGCACTACTACTGGCGCTATTCACCTGGTGCGAGCGAAGAGGGTGTCGTGCGTTTCCTGCTTTGTGCCGGCGCCATCGGTATTCTCTACAAAGAAAATGCCTCGATCTCTGGCGCTGAAGTCGGTTGTCAGGGGGAGGTGGGAGCAGCCTGCTCCATGGCGGCCGGCGCCCTCACCGAGGTGCTGGGTGGTACACCGGAACAGGTTGAGAATGCCGCTGAGATCGGTATGGAACATAATCTGGGATTGACCTGTGACCCGGTAGGTGGACTGGTGCAGGTACCCTGTATCGAACGAAACGCCATGGGAGCAGTGAAGGCAATCAATGCATCACGTATGGCCCTAAGGGGGGATGGCTCACATTTCGTTTCCCTGGACAAAGTGATCAAGACCATGCGGGAGACAGGGGCCGACATGCAGACAAAATATAAGGAAACCTCAAGAGGTGGGCTAGCGGTGAATCTCGTGGAGTGTTGATCCAGTTCAGATAAGAAAAGTTTCATATGTAGTGTTGCGGAAGTGTATTCCCGCGTGGACATAGTAAATACCCTGATATCGGCACATAATAGGCTTGTGCGCACTATTTTCAGTGGCTCGGCTTAGCGAAAGGAGGCAATTTATAGAGAGAGGGACACAATTTACACAGATTTGCTCTGGGGTGGGTGATGTTCAGTCACTGGTTATCGCGAGTTCTTCCAGCGATCTTCCTGCTTTTGATTATTCTGAGCTCTCCAGTATTCGGTCAAGCACACCCCGACTCGACCGATGTCGGTGATGATTTCCGTTTTGCCGCATTGACTGGGGTGATGCAGGTTCTGCTCGACCCTGAGCGCCAGCTGGATATCGGTAGCGCCAGTGCAGCAACACAACATTCACAATACCAGGATGTTTCTAACGGCGGAAAAATCGGGTTTACCGATGCTGCTGTATGGACGCGTTTCACTCTGGCTTCCCATCTGTCTTCCACACAGACCTTTTTACTCGAGCTTGACTATCCGCTCATGGATCAAATCGAGCTCTACGAACCCTCTGGTCAGGCAAGTTTCAGAAAGCGCCTTGGGGGTGATGCATTTTTGTTTTCTGCACGTGATGTGCAGTTTCGCACGAATGTTTTCACCATTGATCTTGCGCCGGGTGAAATCAAGACTTTCTATATGCGGTTGACGACGAATGGTGCAATTCAATTGCCGGTTCGACTCTGGAATCAGATTGCGTTTGCCGAATATGTGGCACAGTCACAGCTTTGGCTTGGACTCTATTTTGGCGCTATCGTGTTATTGGTGGCATCTGCAATAGGCGGTTTGCTATTTCTTAAATCACCGCTTTTTTTCTGGTATGCCTTGTACTTGACCTTCTATGGGTTACTCAACTTCACATTGACAGGGTTGGGTTTTCAGTTCGTCTGGCCGGGGTTTCCCTTGTGGCAGGACATGGCGCCTAGTTTCTTTGTTGGTGTTGTGGTGATAACCGCCATGATTTTCTCGAGCAAGTTGCTCGATATTGCACAATATAGTCGCACTTTCTATCATCTTTTTTGGTTAACCGCTGTGCTGGCGGCTATTGGTATTTTCTTATCTCTCACGGGTTACACGGGATTTGCCAAGCGGGTCAGCTCATTCTCAGGTCTGGTGCTTGTTCCTATTGTCATGTTGGCAGCTGTCATCGCCTATCGTGGTGGTAATCTCGCTGCGCGCTACTTTCTGATTGCCTGGGGCGTATTTCTGGTTTTTGTTTTTATCTCCGGCCTCTACTATTGGGGCGTTTTACCGCATAATTTTGTTACTGCCTACGCATTACAATTAGGCTCAGTCTTCGAAGTCACGATGTTGGGAGTGGCACTGGCTAAACGGGTGGCGTTATTAAACAGGGAGAAAGAGCATGCCGATCGGCAGGCAAGGGGCTATTTGACCCTGTTGAACGAAAAGCTTGAGTCTTTGGTGAAAGAGCGAACATCAGAGCTAGAGACGAGTAATCAACGCCTACAGGAGCTAGCCACCCATGACAGTTTAACGCTTTTACTGAATCATCATGCAGTGCTGCGTGCGTTGGAGGGTGTTATCAATGCATCTGAGAGGCATGGGCAATCGCTCTGCATCGCCATTGTTGATGTGGATAACTTCAAGCAGATCAATGATCGGTTTGGCCATCAGGTAGGGGATGAGGTGTTGGTTGCGATTGCCAATACCCTGAGTGGTAGTCTGAGAACCTATGACATCGCTGGACGATATGGTGGTGAAGAGTTTCTGCTGATTTTGCCTCAGACATCTACTGACGATGCCTCCGATCTCATTGATAGATTGAGATTATGTGTTTCAGATTTGGTGCTTAACAATGCCGGGGGTGAGCGAATCACGGTAAGTGTTGGAATGATGGCATACGAACATGGTGTTTCTATGGATGTGGAAGCTCTGTTTAGATGCGCCGATGATGCACTCTACTTGGCAAAGGATAGGGGTAAAGACAGGATTGAGTGGGGCAGTTTAAAAAGCCTTGATCGCAGTTTGAAGAGCTTTGTTGATGAGAAGGGTGGGCACAAGTTTCATTGCATAGAGGGATGAAGGTGCAGATATTGATAGATGACTGCGAGCAGGGAGCGGTGTTAACAGGACGGCAAAAATTATGGATTATTTGCTTTCTTAGTATCCATGCGCTGAGTTGCATGCTGGAAATTCCAGGAATAACTGAATGGGTATATCCACCTATTCTCCCTGCGTGTTAATTTGTTTAGAATTACTATTAAGCAACATGATTGAATCATGTGCATTCGTGACGAAGGATTACTAGGGAAGATTTGCCATGTCTGAGATGGTCAGGAATGAACGCTTTTTAACCTGGGGTGAGGCCTGCCGCTATGTAGGGGACGAGGGTGTTCTGAATGAAACCGATGAGCTCTATTTCCAATACAACGGGTTTGCTTCCGTAGAGATGGGCGAAAAGTCCTATGATCGGGTGCACGTCAACGGTTTCCTGCGGCTCTATCCAGCAGATGTCAAAGATCTGAGAAGTAACATGCCTGTGGGCTGTAACAGTGCACTGGTCAATGGCTTTATGTCGATTAACGGCAGCTTTACCAAAGAGCTGCTGGAAAAATTCATTGTTTTTGATGATGAGCTGACCATCGGTGTTGGTAGTAAGAGTTCTTCTGATAACGACCTGGACTACCCATCCAGTATCTACTTCCGAGAATCAGATCTGGTGAAGATCTGTGACAGGTTTGGTCTCAGTCCTGCAGGTGCCGAGACAGAATCAGTTCCGCATTCAAAAAAGCTGGAGAGAGAGGAGGAACTGCTTCGCACAGTGGGTGCGCTCTCCTGTTTACTCGCCAAGCAAAAGGGTGTGGATTATACGAAAGAGTGGCATCACCTGTCCGACTCTTTCATCGATGAGTTGTTCGATATGTTGGGTAGTCTGGGGATATCTACCGAAGGCAAAAGTAAATTCGTTTTCGAAAGACTTATCTCCGAAGGTGTGAGATATCTCAACAGTCGATCTAAGGTCTAAAGAAGCTCAGCGCATATTAAGGGCTTTTCGGTTTTTTTTTCTCAGTCTGAGGTCGTCTCTTTCAGTTCAATGAGGCACGGCCTCATGTCCCTGTGGGATAAGCGGTATTGAGCAGGCGCAATTGGATGGATGTCTGCTAACTGACTGATTCCATAACCTATTATTTATTCTTCTTTTTTTCCGCTGGATTTTCCCTGATTTTCGATTGGGTTTAACGCTTGCAAAAGATAATACCTGACTATATTACTATGTTATTAGATTTGTAGCGGCCGGTCAGTGCCGGGGAAGTATTCATGATGTGGTACTCAGAACTCTTATCAAGCCAGTGTGCTGGGGCTGGTCTTTTTCTCAACGGGTTTATTCGCGGAAGTACTGTGTCTCTATCTCGGCATCAGCCGCTGTCGACGCTTATACGATTAATTAGTTAAAACTAAAAGCTTGACTCAATAGCACAGTCAATAATGTAGCAAATTACCGGAGTTTTACATGGGCTTACCCAACACAGAAATGGAAGATTTCGTCGAGAGTGAATACGCACAGGGTTTTGTCACCGAGATCGAATCCGACACTTTGCCCCCGGGGCTTGATGAGGCGGTTATTCGTACTATCTCTGAACGCAAGGGTGAGCCGCCTTGGATGCTCGAAAAGCGACTGACTGCTTATCGCCATTGGTTAACCATGCGGGAACCCAGCTGGGCCGAAGTAAGGCATCCGCCGATTGATTTTCAAACGATTTCTTACTACTCATCACCCAAAAAGAAGCCGCTGCTGGATAACCTTGATCAGGTAGATCCTGAGTTATTGGCAACTTACGAAAAACTGGGCATTCCCATCGACGAGCAGAAAGCCCTGGCAGGTGTGGCAGTTGATGCAGTGTTTGATAGTGTTTCGGTGGCAACGACCTTTCGTGAGAGTCTGGCCGAGGCGGGTGTCATCTTCTGCTCCATGTCTGAGGCGATTCGTGAATATCCAGAGTTGGTAAAACAGTACCTGGGTAGTGTGGTGCCCCATAAGGATAATTTTTTTGCCGCGCTAAACAGTGCAGTGTTCAGTGATGGAACCTTTGTCTATATTCCAAAAGACGTCAAATGTCCGATGGAATTATCGACCTACTTTCGTATCAATGAGGCGAACACCGGCCAGTTTGAACGCACTTTGATAATTGCAGAGGAACGCAGCCATGTGAGCTATCTGGAGGGCTGTACTGCACCCATGCGCGATGAGAATCAACTGCATGCAGCCGTGGTCGAATTGGTGGCGTTAGAAGATGCCAGGATAAAGTATTCCACGGTTCAAAACTGGTATCCGGGAGATAACGAGGGACGCGGCGGTATCTACAATTTTGTCACCAAGCGGGGTGACTGCCGAGGTGATCGATCCCATATCTCTTGGACTCAGGTGGAGACTGGTTCAGCAGTTACCTGGAAATATCCCAGTTGCATCCTGCGCGGTAAAGATACGGTGGGTGAGTTTTACTCAGTGGCAGTAACAAAGGGGATGCAACAGGCGGATACCGGTACCAAGATGATTCATATCGGTGAGAACAGTCGTAGCACGATTGTCTCCAAGGGTATCTCAGCCATGCATGGCAGTAACGCTTATCGTGGATTAGTACGGGTGGCAGCCAAGGCGGAGAATGCCCGCAATCATACTCAGTGTGATTCCTTGTTGATCGGTGATCGTTGTGCCGCCCACACATTTCCCTATATAGAAGTGAAGAATCCGACAGCCCAGGTAGAGCATGAAGCAACGACTTCAAAAGTGAGTGAAGATCAGCTTTTTTATTGCCGCCAACGGGGTTTGTCGGAAGAGGATGCGGTATCAATGATCATCAATGGTTTCTGTAAAGAGGTGTTCAACGAATTACCCATGGAGTTTGCCGTGGAGGCACAGAAGTTACTTGCTGTCAGTCTTGAAGGTGCAGTGGGTTAGATCCTGGACACGAATGATTTGAATGAGGTTGTAATGATGTTATCGATCAAGAATTTGACTGCCAATGTGGATGGAAAAGAGATCCTCAAAGGTATCAACCTGGACATAAAAGCTGGCGAAGTCCACGCCATCATGGGACCCAATGGTTCAGGTAAGAGCACCCTGGCGCACATCCTGTCGGGACGCGATGGGTATGAGGTAACGGGTGGTGAGATTCACTATAAAGGACAGGATCTGTTGTCGTTGGAGACAGAAGAGCGGGCGCAACAAGGCATATTTCTGGCCATGCAATACCCGGTTGAACTGCCGGGTGTGAACAACATGACGTTCCTGCGTGAGTCGATGAATGCCATCCGCAGATCGCGCGGTGAGGAGGAGATTGATGCGGTCTCCTTTATGAAGCTGGTGCGTGAGAAGGCCGATTCGGTGAAGCTTGATCAGAAACTGTTGAAGCGCTCCGTCAATGCGGGTTTCTCCGGTGGTGAGAAGAAGCGCAACGAGATCCTGCAGATGGTCATGCTGGAACCCTATCTGGCAATTCTCGATGAGACCGATTCTGGACTCGATATCGATGCCCTGCGCACGGTGTCCGATGGGGTCAATCTGCTACGTTCTCCGGAGCGCTCGATGATCGTGGTAACCCACTACCAGCGATTGTTGGAATATATCGAACCGGATCATGTGCATGTGCTGTCGGATGGCCGCATCATTCGTTCAGGCGGTAAGGAATTGGCATTGGAACTGGAAGCCAGAGGTTATGGCTGGCTGTTGGAGGAGGCTGCCGCATGAACCAGCAGCTCAATGATTACAGCCAGGCGGTTTCACAATATATCGAAAACCTGCCGAAAGATGGCGGTGACTGGCTTGTTGCACAGAGATCGTCAGCAGCAGAGCGGTTTACCGAAATCGGCTTTCCTAACGCCAAAATTGAGGCATGGAAATATACCGGCATTGAAGGACTGCTCAAGCAGGGTTTTGAGACAACTGACAAATTGCCTGAATTTCCTGAACATGCAGTGCTGCGTCAGTTTCTTGAGGAGCCCGTAGCTGGGCGCCTGGTATTTGTCGATGGTGTCTATCAAGCAGACCTCTCTACCTGCGATACGGCGGGGATTACTGTTGGAAATCTGCGATCTGCGATGGCCGCATCCGATCGTGCGGTACTGGAAGTCATCGGTAGCCTCTCAGGCATGGGTGATCATGGATTCGCCGCACTGAATCTTGCCACAGTGCATGATGGCGCCGTCATTCGTGTTACATCAGAGACTTGTCTGGAGCAGCCCATTGAGTTGCTGCATGTGGCGACTAAAAGTGCCGAGGGGCAGGCCTTAAGGAGCCGTCACCTGATCATGTTGGAGACTGGCGCCTCGGCCAATCTGATCGAACGCTATGTGGCGCTGGATGATGCGGCTTATTTCAACAACCTGGTCTGTGAAATCTCCCTGGCAGCAGGGGCGAAATTGACCCATCAGCGGGTTCAGCTTGAGAGCCCCCGAGCCTATCATTTGAGTGATATCCATCTCGGCCTGCAGGCAGATGCTTACTATCACGGCATCAACGCCGCGGTCGGTGCTGCCTGGTCGCGCACGCTTATTCATAACCGTTTTACGGCTCAGGGCGCCAACTGTGAACTGGATGGCCTCTATCTGGCAGGTGATGGACAGCTGACAGACTTTCATCTCGATGTGGATCATGCAGTGCCCCATTGTGACAGCCGTGAAAATTTCAGAGGTATATTGCATGGTGCCGGCAAGGCGGTATTTGACGGGTTGATCCAGGTGCGTGAACAGGCTCAGAAGAGTAATGCGCATCTGTACAATGCCAATCTGATGCTGTCGCGTCATGCGGAGATCGACACCAAGCCGCAGTTGGTGATTCTGGCTGATGACGTGCAGTGCAGTCATGGCACGACGGTGGGGCAACTCGATCCTCAGGCGGTCTTTTATTTACGTTCCCGGGGGCTTGACGAGCAAAGGGCGCGCCATCTGTTGTCCCTTGGGTTTGCGAGTGAGGTGATCGACCGATTTGAAAACGAAACCCTGAGACTTCAACTGGCTGACGTCATACGACAACAGTTGCAGAGTTAGTGTGGTGGGGGTAATGCTGAATCAAACGCAAATTATTGAGGCACTGCGTACGGTCTACGATCCGGAGATCCCGGTCAATATCTATGATCTGGGTTTGATCTACCGAATCGAGGTTGACGAATCGGGTGTGGTGGAAGTGGATATGACACTGACGGCGCCTGCCTGTCCGGTGGCAGGTACCCTGCCTCATGAAGTGGGGCGGGTCATCGATGGCGTGCCGGGTGTCAAAGATGCCACGGTCAGACTGGTTTGGGACCCTCCATGGTCGCAGGAGCGAATGAGCGAGGAGGCGTTGCTTCAGCTCGGCATGCTTTAGAGAAGCAGTAAGCAGGGTTGCGTTTCGTATTGAAGATCAGGTCTGAACATGGCTTGGAAAACAGCAGTCGTCTCACCTGAGGCTAAACGGGTCATAGGAGGTAGTTATTATGGCGATTCAACTCACAGAGAGTGCCGCCAGGCATGTTGAAAAAATGCTTACCCAGAGACCACAAGGTGTGGGGTTAAGGTTGAGTACGAAAAAGAGCGGTTGTACCGGCTTCGCTTATCGGGTCGATTACGCCGATACGATTGAAGACGATGATCAGGTATTCGAATCCATGGGTGTGAAGGTCGTGGTTGATATCGCGAGCCTGCCCATGCTCGACGGTATGACCATCGATTTCGTCAGGACCAATATCCTCAATGAGGGTTTCGAGTTCATCAATCCCAATATCAAGGAGATGTGTGGCTGTGGAGAGTCTTTCAGCGTTTGATACTTACCGAACCGGTTCGGAGATTCATATGAGCGAGATCGATGAAATCGTGGATGCTTTCGAATTTCTCGAAGACTGGGATGCCCGCTATGAGTATTTGATTGCAATCGGTGAGGATCTGCCCGCTATGGACGAGACCCTGAAAACGAACGAAAACTGGGTCAAGCCTTGTATGAGTACGGTCCATGTGGCTGCTCAGCAAGTACCTGAAGACCCGTCGTTAATCCGCTTCGTGGGTGATTGCGACACGGCGATTATTAAAGGTGTGCTGGCGTTGCTGATCGATCTGCTCTCTTACCGTTCCCTGGAAGAGATACGCAGTATCGATGTGGACAGTCTCTTCAAGCGTCTGCATCTTGAAGAGCATCTCAGCCCGAATCGGCATGTCGGTATCTATGCGATTGTCGAGAAGATGCTAGAAAGAGCCTCAGCACTACCGTCGTACCAGCAAGTCAGTTGAGCTTTATCAGACCCTAGTGCATTTCATCTGTACAGAGAATCTGAGAGTCAGCCTCTCCGGCCCTGGCCAGCCCTTCCAGGTGTGAGAGTACTTCCATACTTGCGTTCTCCATCGCAGAGATGGCCTGTACACCCGCTCCCCAGTCACCCTTGCTGTGTAGCGTGAGTGCAAGCATGCCTTGTTCGTGCACTTGTTTATGGGGCGCCTCAATCTCTCGATACCCGGGCAGTTGAGAGAAACAGGCCTGTCCCTCACCTTGGTAGTACCAATCCCCGAGACGGCAATGCCTGTGATCAGGAAGTGACTCTGGTTTGGTCGTGGTGAGTCCCATGAAGGCCTTATAGATACCGAATTTGTAGATCAAGTGATCGAGTTTGGCGAGTTCGACAAAACTGCGCAGAGCGGTTGATGAGATTGCCGCTTCCATCGATTTTGAGTTGTCAAGTTGTTGGCTGATCATATCGATAGAAGTGGAAATCTGTCCCTGAAAACCCGACGTGGCATCCATCACGGCAGACATGGTGTCCGTCGACTTTTTGGTTTCTTGCGTGATCGTCTCAACCAGGCTTGCGATTTCGGCTGTGGCCTCACGGGTTCTCCCCGCGAGATTGCGAACTTCATCAGCGACTACGGCAAATCCACGGCCAGTCTCACCCGCACGGGCAGCCTCAATGGCGGCATTCAGCGCGAGCAGGTTGGTCTGCTCCGAGATGCCCTGAATGATGGAGACGAAATCACCGATTTTGTCTGCAATGGAGGCCAGCCTGACAACACTGTCTGAGCTCTCTTTGGAGATACCGCTGACATGATCGATGCCACGGGTCATGGTTTCCACGCTGGCGATTGCCTGGGTCGAAATCTCCGAGCTGCGAATCGCACTCTGTTTTTCTGCCTTCATGGCGTTGGCTGTGTGCATGAGGGATTGTTGTAGTTCACTGAACGAATCCCCCAGAGATTCAAAATTCTTGAACAACGCCTGTTGTCCCTGATCTGCGGCCTGGCGTCCATCCAGCTGTTGACGGAGTTGATCGTTTTCATTGCGTAGTGAGGTTAGCTCCCGTTCCATTTCAGTAATTCTTGCCTCCTGCTGGGCTGCCTTTTCCTCACATTGCTTGAGGTGCTTATTATTGGTGAGTTGGAACATCTTGGGTCTGTCCTCAGATTGTAGAGGGTAAAAAAAACAGTAATTTCTGTATTACTAACAATAGTTAGCGGCATGGCATATAGATTATTGAGCCATCTCTAAAAAACGTACTTGGGTTTAATGTGCCTGTTGTTAAAGAAGTGGTTGTTGGCTTGAGGGTGTACGGTTATCTGTTTGAATAAGAAGAGAAAAAACATCAGCTCGATGGGGTATGTTTTGACAAAGAATCACCACTTCTCTGCAGGATGAATTATTGAGAAGAGCGTGAGATTGAGCGTCATTGTCTTACCAATGTTAGATTTTGTTAAAACCCAGTAAATAATAAGGAAATATGTCCAGGCAGCGTCTAGAATGAAACTGTTCTAATCGTTCTAATTGTTCCAGTCGTTCCATTCCACTGTAGATGTTCTGGGCCGATATCATGCCAAATGTGAAGTTATTGACACCTGCGGCTGTGGCAGGATTACTAGGGGTCTCGCCCGTCACCGTGAGTAAATGGGCCCGCAAAGGTCTGCTTCATGCGCATGTCACACAGGGTGGCCACCGGCGTTTTACCTATAGGGAGATTCAGCGGTTCGCCCGTGATCGAGGCATGACCTTGTTTCTTGAGTTAGATGCCCCCCTGCGTATCCTTATCGTGGAGGATGACAAGCAGTTTTCTGATTTCCTCAATGAAGCACTGTCTGGAGATGGCTTCGATCTTGAGGTGATCGTTGCAAATGATGGCTTTGAGGCGGGCAGGCAATTGCAAAAGTCCCTTCCTCAGATCGTTCTCCTCGACATTATGCTACCCGGTATTGACGGCTTTACTGTCTGCCAGCAGCTCCATACTGATCCTGAGACCCGCCAAATCAGGGTCATCGCCATGACCGGTTACTACACCAAAGAGAATGTAGACCGTATTCTGCAGGCCGGAGCGGAGGCCTGCCTGGAAAAACCTTTCACGACATCACAGTTGTTCGATGCGCTCAATTTGGCTGATGTCGAGGGTGTACCGTCATCAGGCTCAGCGTACAAGAGGCGCAACAAATGAAGTGGTGTATGACTCTTGACTGCTGGCAAAGAAACACACAACAAAGCCAGGCGTTCTCGTCATGAGTGTCCGGCTCTGGTCTCGTCAGCGATCAGCGAATAAGAGTCATCATGTCCCAGATGCATTCATTACATTGATCGCCCGGTTTTTGCTGCGTGTTTATCTTCCCGTTATGTTGATTTTCTGGCTGGGCGTTATGGTTGTACTGTGGTTGGAACAGGGTGATGTAGAAACCCGTTTTGGCATGCAGAGTGTAAAACAACTGTTGGACGTAGAAGCTGATTGGTTGATTTTGTTGGATGAGAGTGCAAAAGACCTTCAGATTCTGGCAGATCACCAAGCATTACAGAATTGGTTAAGAGAGGGGGATGAAAAGACATCTTCTGATTTGAATAGTGCGATGTACTACTTTTCAGAGAGTAAGCGTATCTATGATCAAGTGAGATTCACCGATGCCGAGGGCATGGAGCGTTCCCTAATAAATCACGATGAGGATCACACCACTATTGTCTCTAAAGCGGCGCTGCAATCGGTATCTCACCGAAGCTATTTCAGTGAGAGTATGAAGATGAACCAGGGGGAGATTTATCTTTCTCCTTTAAGTCTGAGTAAAGAAAGCTTCCCAGTTGAGACCTCTGATAAGCCAGCTATTCATATGGCCACACCATTCTTTTTTAATGGAAAAAAAAGGGGGATGGTTGTTCTTGGTTTGTCTGCAAATTATTTGTTTTCTTCGTTTAAGAGAAAATTAGAGCGGGATTTGGGCAGTATTCAAGTACTGAGTAAAGAAGGCAGCTACTTGTATGGCACTGATACGAATCAGGGGAATGGCTTGGTTTATACGGGTACGGACAAAGTTAAGCGCTTTGCGAATTACTATCCCACGACTTGGTCTGGCATCAGTCAATCTAAGACAGGTTTTGTATATGAAAAGGGTAGAGGCCACGCCTTTCGAAAAATACAATTACCCAGCAAGAGTAGAAATGGCATTAAGTTTGGTGTTGATCGAGAGATAATCTTTTTGTGGATTATACCACGACTGGAGGTGGCGCAAGACATGAAAAGCGCTCAACAAGTCGCCTTGATTATTGGTTTTGGTATCAGTTTGTTGCTGCTATTTTTTCTTCCGTTCTTTGTCAAGGTCGTACAGTCAAATCAGAGATATCAATATGATGCTATCGACCTGAAGGCGAGACTCAAGGCCGTTATGGATACGGCGTCGGATGCGATTCTCTCATTTGATAGCGATGGGTTGGTTAACTCCTACAATATGGCAACACTGAGGATGTTTGCTTGCGATGCAAGGACCTTTAGCATGTCACGTCTGCAGGATTTGATTCCAGATGGAGAGGATGAGCTGGATCAACTGTTACAAAAGCAGCTGAGTACTCCAGCCGGGGCAGTGTTGAATCTTCGTCGTGAATTCAATGCCAAGCGTTTTAATGATGAGTGGTTCCCGTTGGAGCTGTCATTAACCGAAACCATAGTGAATGGGCGGCGTCAGCTTTTTGCTATTGCGCGAGATATTTCAGATCGCAAGGCGACAGAAGAACAGATTCATCGCAAGGTGTTGTTTGATGATCTGACTAATCTGCCGAACCGTATTTTACTGCGCACTAAGCTAGAATCCCTCATAACACTGTCCCAGCGGCGCAAAACGTATGGCGCTTTGCTTTTCATGGATCTTGATAATTTTAAAAATATCAATGATTCAATGGGGCACCTTACAGGGGATATCTTATTGTGCCGCGTAGCTGAACGCTTGACCAACTCCCTGCGAAGTGAAGATGTGGTTTCCCGTCTCGGTGGAGATGAATTTGTCGTGGTTCTGCCGATGCTTGACGAAGACCAGAATCAGGCTTCAGTGACGGCGCGTGATGTTGCAGAAAAACTACGTCAGGCACTCAATCAGCCTGTTTTACTGGATGGCCATGAATATGTCATTACGCCAAGTATTGGTGTCGTGTTGTTACCTTCAGAAGGAACGAATGCCGATGATCTGCTAAGGCAGGCCGATACGGCCATGTATCGGGCAAAGGCATCTGGACGGAATACCATCCGATTTTTTCACCCGAGTATGCAGGCGGAGGTAAATGACCGGCTCAGGGTTGGTAAAGAGTTGCGTCAGGCAATTGAGCGAGGAGAGTTAGAGCTATATCTGCAACCCCAGGTTGATGTGGAATTTGCGTGTATTGTCGGCGCGGAGGCATTGATTCGATGGAATCATCCTGTGCGAGGGTTGCTTGCGCCCGCGGCATTTATTTCTCACGCAGAAGAATTGGGTTTGATTGGTGAGATTGGTGAATGGACCTTGCGTGAAGGATTTTCAATTCTCCAACGATTGCTCAAAGAGCGACCCTGCCCTGGTCTGGAGAGTCTTGCTATCAATATCAGTCCGCGTCATTTTCGTAGTCCCCTTTTCTTAAGTCGACTGAAGGCGTTGATGCAGGAGTTCAATATGCCTGCTCATAGGATCGAGTTGGAGATTACTGAGAATCTGTTGTTAGAGGACGTCGAAGAGGCAGTTGTTAAGATGGATGCGGTCAAAGCATTGGGTGTTCGCTTTGCCATTGATGATTTTGGCACGGGTTTCTCATCATTAGCATATTTAAAACGCTTGCCGGTAGGACGTTTGAAGATTGATCGTTCGTTTATTACTGATGTGAATACAGATACACACAATGCAGCAATCGTTGAAACGATTCTTGCAATGGCGAAAATTCAACAGTTAGCTGTTACTGCAGAAGGTGTTGAGCAGATTGAGGAGAAAACATGGTTGATGGATAGGGGTTGCAGTCATATTCAGGGATATCTTTACAGTCGCCCATTGACAGTTGATGGTTTTATTCAGTTTTGTAACGATTTTTCTGATAAAAGCCCGCTCCCTGTAGAGGCTGGAATACATGGTCGGTAGACTTCCTCTTCGTAGAATGCTTCCTATGGCGCTTGTGGTGTTCATTATTCCGCCAATGATCTTACTCTCTTATTGGCATTTTCAGATTGGACGTGAAGCACTTCTGGCGCGTTATCAAAAGCAAGCAGAAATCGCTATGGTGAGTTTTCATCGATTTGTCGAAAATGGATTGATTCTGGAGCAACATGAGTTGCTTGACCATGCAGTAGTAAGCCTGGCTGACTACACATGTTTTTCCCGTGTGGTCGGTGTTAATGATAAGCAGATAATCTTTCTTTCATCGCGCAATGTATTGGTCGGACAATCGCTGCAGGATGTTGATCCAATGCTTGCATCAACCTGGCCGGACAGAAGTCAAGCATTAGTAAGGTTTAAGGAAAGAAATTCGACAATGGAGGCTTTTCATCCGATTACTATTAATTCTCAGGATGATGTTGTGGATATTGATCGAGTTGGCTGGCTCTATCTCGAGCTCGACCTGAGTCAAGTCTTGTCAGAGCATGCTCAGTCTGTAGCCAGGCATATTATTACCGCGTCATTTGTTGTGCTGCTTTTCGCTATACTGCTGTGGTGGTGGTTGACGCGTAATCTGACAAATCCATTGTCAGTGCTAACAGATGCTGTGAAGGCATTGGCGAACGGTGACTGTAAAGGTGTGATACAGGAAGGGGGTAGCTTTGAGATCTCCCTTCTTGCTCGTGCATTTAACGAAATGGATCGGGAAATTAACAACCGTTACCATGCCTTGAATCGTCAGAAAATGTTCTATCGGGCGTTAAGCGAAACCAATCAGACAATCCTTTATGCTCATGATGAAGATGCACTTTTTCAGGGTGTCTGTCGTGCAGTAGTGAAAGCAGGGATTAAGTTGGTTTGGATAGGCTATTTGGATGGGCGTGCTGACAGCTTAAGGATTGCATACGTTTCTGGAGACGACACAGACTGGCTCGGTACGGTGCGAAAGCATATTGGATTAGATAAAGATCCACTTTCCATGTCAATTAAACAAGGTAAGGAAAGGATCATCAATATCGATGCAGACAATACCAATGCCACCCATTGGCATGCAGAAGCTAAATTGAACGGCTTTACCGCAGGCGCAGCCTTACCTCTCTCTAGGGGAGGTAAGAAAATTGGTGGTCTGGTCGCAATGTTAGATGATCATACTCTGCTCGATGAGACTGGTATGCAATTGTTGAGGGAGATAGTGGCCGATCTCGGTTACGCTCTTGATGGTCTTGATGAGGAGGCTGCTCGTCGGCAGGTAGAACAAAGACTGGCGGGAGACCGTGCTTTGCTTAGGACGCTGATTGATACCATTCCGGATATGATTTTCTTTAAAGATAGTGTTCAGACCTACCTGGGATGCAATCGGGCTTTCGAGAAACTTGTTGCTATGCCTGAAGTTAAAGTGGTAGGTGGCATGGATCAGGATGTATTGCCAGAGCATCTTGCACGTGAATTCCATGAGCAAGACAAGCAAATACTTCAATCTGGTCTTGCCGAACGAAGTTCGGATTGGATGGAGTATCCAGACGGCCGCAGGGTCCTAATGGATATCGTAAAAAGCCCATATCGCGGCGCAGACGGCAAAGTGATGGGACTGATTGGTGTGGGACGTGATATAACAGCTGAATTTCAGGCTGGGCAACTACAGCAGCAAACCCTTGAGCGACTACAGAATGCAGAGCGTCTTTCGAATCTCGGTTCATGGGCCTATGATCCAAATACAGGACAGACGCATCTGTCAGAGATGGTCTATACAATTCTTGGTTTTAATCAAGACAAGATTACGCCGCATTTTAAGCATTATTTGCAACGCTGTCTGCCAGAAGACAGGAAGCAGATAAAAGAGCGATTCAAGGCGCTAATGGCAGGCAAGATCGATGAGTTCCTACAGGAACATAGGATTGTTCTACCGGATGGAGAGATACGTCACTTAATAACCCGGGGTCGTGCCAGTAAAGACAGTGTTCAGGCATTTGGAATGATGGGAACGCTACAGGATATCACTGCGCAAAAAGTTGCTGAAGAAGAACGTAATCGTGCCTGGGAAGCGGTGCGTAAAGCCCAAAAGTTTGAAGCGATTGGTGAATTGACCGGAGGTGTTGTAAGGGACCTGAATAATATTCTTGCACCAATTCTTGGTTTTTCTGAGATGGCACGCCGATCAGATAACATCTCACATGAAAAACTACAGGTTTATTTACAGCATATCAGTGAGTCGGCAGTCCGGGGACGGAACTTGATAGCTCATCTAATGTCCATGAGCCGCGATGAATCTGTCGTTCAGGCGAAAGCACAGGATCTGCCTCCGTTGATTGAAAAGACGGTAAATATGCTGCATGCGACCTTGCCTCCTGGCATTCATATCTCTGTAGAATGCGAGCAAAAAATACCTAGAGTTATGATTAACCCAGTGCACCTTGATCTAATGGTGGTTAATCTATGCGTCAATGCTAGAGATGCTATTGGAAATAATGGCGAAATCAGAATCTGCATTAGCAAGGTGCAGAATCCAAATGTGACCTGCACTGCTTGTGGATCAGAAGTTTATGGTGATTATGTTGAATTATGTGTTGTTGACAGTGGCAAGGGGATGCTGAAAGAGCAGCTCGGTAAGCTGTTTGATCCGTTTTATACAACGAAGAGAGCTGATATCAAGAAGAGTCGTATGGGTTTAGTTGCCTTGCAGGGTCTGCTGAAAAATTACGGAGGTCATGTGTCAGTGGAATCTGAGCCTGATAAGGGTTCTCGTTTTCGTCTATTTCTTAAGCATGAGGTAGACGAGGAAAGCTTGCAAAGTGACACTCAACACACAGCTATGCCTGATCAGCCGTTCAATTCACAGCGTGTCCTGCTAGTAGATGATGAAGCATCCGTTACCCTGTTCATGCAGGAGTATCTTGAGTTAAAAGGTTTGCGTGTTGAGGCATTTACCGATAGTGAAAAAGCGCTACAACATTTCATTCAGGCACCTGCCTCATTCGATCTTTTAATAACGGACCAGGCAATGCCGGCAATAACTGGCATCAAATTGATTGAGCGGATACATGAAATCAGACCGGAAATGCCAGTGATGCTTTGTACGGGCTACAGTGCAGATGTTACTGCTGACAATGCTGCGGAACGTGGTATAGATTATTATCTTGATAAACCAGTGGTACTGGATGATCTGTTAAGTGCATTGTACACCTGCTTGTATAACCTGGATCGGGTGCAGTTCATTGAGGAATCCAAATCCTGATTTATAGATTTCTGGTACCCCAACTGTTGTCAGGTTACTATTCTGAGTAAATCTTGTCCCCGAGTTATGGATGACTTGATAGTAATCAGAAGAAACGAAGCGAATTATATAAGCAACTGGCCCCTGTATTAAGTGCTACTATTCCAACAGCCGGACCTATTATGAACCCTCATATAGTGTGCTTATCCTCATGTATACGAATAGGGATCTCTAATGCCTGACAGTCTGTTTCCTGATCTGGATGCAGAGGTTTTACTCAATGCTTTGTTGGGCGAAATGCAGGATGTCGGATTGGTCACTTGGAGTGCTGAAGGGCGTATCACGTCATTGAGTGAAAGTTGCGGTCGACTCATGCAATTGCCAAACACGGCGACAGTGGGTGGGCCGGTGTCCATGCTCTGGGACTCCCCTTGCCGTGAATTCATGACCTCGTTCGATCGATTTCGGGAAAACGTTTCACAACCGCGTTTTGAACAGGAACTCTGTTTGATGCGTGACGGCGATCCTTATTGGATCGATCTTACAGTTCGTCGATGTCCGCATGCTTGTGGAAAAACGTCAGCCTATATGATGGTTGTTCGTGATATCACACAAAAGCGAAACGCGCTTACCTATGCAGAGAAAGCACAAGATCTTTTTGATGCTGTCTTTCACGGGATACCTGATGCAGCAATTTTCGTAGATCCTGAAAGACATATTCTGAAAGTCAGTATGGGGGCAGAAGCAGTCTTTGGCTATGAGGAAGCCGATCTGGTCGGTAGTGATATCAAAATGCTCTATGCCAAAGATGAGGATTACGATCTTCAGGGAAGGCTACGCTACAACCCTACCAAGATATCTGATTATACAACCTATGTGACCGGATACCGCAGGAAAGACGGGCAGCCTTTTTCCGCTGCGACTGTTGGGGGTCCACTACGTGATCGGTATGGAGAGTTGCTGGGTTATATTGAGGTGCCGAGAGATATCACTGAACAGATGTGTCTGGAGAGTGATTTACGTGAACAAAGTGAAATGCTCAATTCGATATTTCGTCAACTTCCCTTCGCTTTGGGGGTTTCTGACAAGCACAGAAATATCGTCCAGATGAGTGACGCAGCATTGGATCTTTTTGAGTATGAGCAGGATGAGATGGTGGGTAGCTCAACCCGCATGGTCTATCCCAGTGATGAAGCATTCAGGCATGCTGGCGAAGCCATTTATTCAACTCAACCCGACGAGCTTGTGATAGTTGATTTAATAGCGAAGAGTGGTCGTGAATTTAAAGGGCGTATTCAGGTCTCTCCCCTCTATGATAATGAACATCAACTCACAGGCTATTTGACCGCGATAGAAGATGTCACTGACCAGCTGGATGACTTTGAAAAATTGCGACAGTACGAACAGATGGTTTCTGCCAGCAGCGATGCACTTGTCCTGTTGGATAAGGAGCTTCGCTATCTTGTCGCCAATGATGCCTATCTGTCTTTGTGGAAAAAAAGTCGTTATGAGCTGATTGGTAAACATATTTCCATGAATGTAGGCAAAGAATTTTATGAATCGGTTTCTGCTCCAAATTTTAGAAAGTGTCTGGCCGGTGATGTTGTGCGGTTTGATGCAACGCTTGTCAACTACCCTGGAAAGAGCATCTATGCTGAGGCGAGACATGATCCGTATCGGGACGAGCACGGTGTGATATGTGGTGTTTTACTGACGGTTAAGGATGTCACTGAAAGCCATCTGGCTGAACAGGCATTACGCTACAGCCAGCAACGCCTCAACGAGGCTGCTGAATTTGCCGCATTCGCGCTTTGGGAGATAGATGTTGATGGTGCAAACATAATTGAGGACAAGGCGCTTAGGCAGCTTCTCGATTATGGTCCTACTGACGATTTGGGGTCATTCTACAAGTGGATGGCGATTATTCCAGAGCCAGATCGATCCAGGACCATTGAGATCTTTGAATCGCTGTTTTCTCATTCCCGTTCCTTTGTCGAATGGCAACACGCCATCCATAGAAAAGATGGTGAGTTGGTTCATTTGGAGGCTTCCGCCAAATTGGTTGAAAAAGCGGGAAAACAAAGAGTCATGGGTATCAGTCGCGATGTGACTGCTGCGGTTGTAGAGCAAGACCGACTTCAACTTTATAAAGAAATTGTCTCCAATAGCGGAGATCCTCTTGTCTATATCAGTCGTGATGGTGTCTTTAGCGCGGTCAATCAAGCCTACTGCGACTTGTGGGGTAAACAAAGTAATGAGATCGAGGGTCATCGGGTGGAGGAGATTGTCGGTGCCGCTTTCTACACAGAAAAAATCAAATCGATTTTTGAAAAATGTATTGCCGGTGAGTTCGTCAATAGTGAGCTTGAAGTATTCCATTTACCTGTTGGATACCGTTTTATTGAGGCAAACTGGAGTCCCTTTTGGGATAAGCAGAGAGAGATTAAGGGGGTCGTTGTCAGCCTGAGAGATGCAACAGAAATTCGTAATGCGACCATAGCGTTGAAAGAGAGCGAAGAGAAGTTCCGTGCCATCTTCGATGACACGCCAATTGGAGTTGGTATTCTCGATTCTCAGGATGCTTCGATTGTAGATATCAATCAGGCTGCATTAAAGATATACGGTTACACACTGGACGAGATCGAGCGGCTGGCGCCCTGGGATATCATTGATGGCATTACGCAAGAAAATTTCCTGAGCTATTGGGAGCGAGTAAGGAATGCTGAGGGGGTGACCTTCGAATCATTGCACCGAAAAAAAGACGGCTCGATGATAAATGTTCTGGTTAGTGCAAAAACTGTAGAGATGAAAGGACGGGAAGTACTGATAGGCACGGTGACCGATATCACCCGTCAAAAACGTCTCGAATCATTAGTCAGATCTCAGGAGGAGCAATATCGAACACTTGTCGAGTCCACCTCGGCTATTCTTTTTTCAGCAGACCCGAATTCATTCAAATTTACCTTTGTCAGTAAGGAGGCTGAGTCGATTCTCGGCTACCCACTCTCCAGCTGGTTGGATGACGCTGATTTCTGGGTTTCACACATACACCCAGATGATCGTGATTGGGCGCCAGGCTATTGTGTTGAGTCGACACGTGATCAGCGAGACCATAGTTTTAATTACCGTATGATTGCAGCAGACGGCCGAGAGGTTTGGCTACACGATACCACCAGTGTGATCGTTGAAGAGGGTCGTGTTGTTAATTTGGTCGGTGTAATGGTTGATATCACGGATCAGATGGAGACTGCTCAGGCACAGCAACGACTATCTGAGATAGTCGAGCAATCAACCGATGCTATCCTGCTGACCGACCAGGCATTTCACATCACTTATATCAATGCAGCCTTCCAACAACTGTATGGGTACTCCTTACAGGACCTTGAAGGTAAGAAACCGGATTTGCTCAATGGCGAGCCGAATGCGGAAGAGATGCACCCCCAGATTTACGGGGCATTGATGGAGGGAAAACAGGTTTTTCGAGAAATGCTGAATCGAAAAAAAGATGGCAGTCTGTTTGTTTGTCAGCATCGAATATCACCGTTGAAAGGTGATCATGGCGAGATCATTGCCTACATGAGTTCACAACGGGATGTCAGCCATTTCGTGCAGGCTCAGAAGGCCTTGAAAGTCAGCGAAGAGCGTTGGCAATACGCCTTGGAAGGTGCCGGTGAGGGTGTGTGGGATTGGGATATTCAGAATGGCAAGGTGTTCTATTCAAAGCGCTGGATAGAGATGTTGGGGTACAGAGAGGATGAGATAAGTGACGATTTCGATGAGTGGGAGTCACGGGTACACCCGGATGATCTTGCTGATTGCTATGAGGAACTTCAGAGTTACTTTCGCGGTGATAAAGATATCTATCTGGTAGAAACCAGATTTCGCCGTAAGGATGGGAGCTATATGTGGATCCTTGCGCGTGGACAGGCGCGGGAATGGAGTGAGGACGGCCAGCCCTTGCGTATGATCGGCACCCACCAGGATATATCGAGACGTAAGGATGCAGAGACTGCATTGAAAAAAAGTGAAGAGCAGTATCGACAGATTGTAGAGACTGCACTCGAAGGTGTGTGGGTCGTTGATGCTGGTGGAATTACCACTTTTGTCAACGCCAGTATGGCTCGTATGCTGGATTATTCAGAAGCTGAGATAATCGGTAGGTCACTCTTTGATTTTATGGACGAGGCAGGACAGAGAGTCGCTGAAGAGAAGCTCGAAAGACGTCGCTCGGGTAATTCTGAGGTGTATGAATTCAGGTTCAGGCGTAGGGATGGCAGTGATCTTTGGACCTATGTCTCCGCTGCTCCACGTCAGGACAGTCAGGGTAACTTTGTGGGTACGATTGCAATGATCAGCGACAATACGGAAGCGCGCAAGTTCCAGGAGGCGTTGATTATTTCACAAAAGATGGAGGCAGTGGGTCAACTCACAGGCGGTGTTGCACACGATTTTAACAATATCCTCGGAAGTATATTGGGCTTTACAGAGTTGGCGCAGGAGCGCTTTGGCAAGGATGATGAAAAACTACAGAATTATCTCTATCAGATAGAGATTGCCGGCGGTAGAGCACGGGATCTGATCCGGCAGTTACTGATCTTCAGTCGCGGTGAAAATATTAAATCAGCGGTTCCAGTGCCATTGGTGCCTCTTATCAAAGAGATCGTCAAGATGCTGATCCCTATGTTGCCTGCAACGGTCGAGATTCATACTGAATTACCCCGGCAGTCACCGAGCGTCAAGGTGGATCCGCTACATATTCAGCAAATGTTGATGAATCTCTGCATCAATGCCAGGGATGCCATTGACGGTTCTGGCCTGGTAAAAATCGGCGTGTCATCACGCAAGTTGTCTCAGGCAAGTTGTGATATTTGTGGTGAGGTGGCGACGGGGGATTGGGTCAGTATCCGGGTAGAGGACACCGGCCAGGGTATTCCAGAGGGACTAAAAGAAGATATCTTCCAGCCATTTGTGACGAGTAAAGAAGTAGGTGAAGGCTCGGGCATGGGATTGGCGGTTGTGAGTGGTATTATCAGGTCATATGCAGGCCATATGCTGGTTAATTCCAACCCAGGCGAGGGGGCCAGTTTTGAAATATTGTTACCCCCCGCAGATGTATCCTTGAGGAAAACTGCCGAGTACTTAACGGCACTGGACTCGGACGTCAACTTGGCGGGTAGAACAATTCTGATTGTGGATGACGAACCGCAGATTCAAGCTTATTTTGAGGCGTTATTATCTGATTCCAAAGCTGAAGTCGTTTGTTGTGACAATGGATTTCAGGCCCTGGGACGCCTCATCAAGGCAACGGAAGGGTTCGATCTTGTGATCTGCGACCAGTCGATGCCAGGCATGAGTGGCAGTGAAATGGTGGAGCAACTGAGGAATCTGGGTAATGAAGTGCCGGTGATATTATGTAGTGGCTATGGCGATGCGCTGGGTGACGACCTCATCGCCTCGTTGAATATTGGTATGTTGTTGCACAAGCCGATGAAGAAGAGTGAAACGCTTACGGCCATTCAGTGGTTGCTTCAGCAAAAGGATTGAAGAAGACACAGCAGATGTTTTACGGGGAAAATGAAGTGCTTTTTTGTCACGGATTGACGACAAGCAAACTTCCTGGAGATCAGCTCAATACGGCGTCTACGGCAGGTGATGGGCTTTCTTCATCTGCATGAATCGGCAAACGGATGGTGAAGACGGTGCCGCGTTCCATTTCTGTATCGAAGCAAAGGCTGCCACGGTGCTTGCGTACGATGACATCATGGGTCAGTGTGAGCCCCTGTCCAGATCCTTGTCCAACGTCCCGTGTGGTGAAGAAGGGATTGAATATGTGATCTCTTGCCTCGGACGGGATGCCTAAGCCATTGTCACCCACGCGAATCTCGACACATGTCGGTAGTTTGCGACTGCTAATGTGAATCACGCCGGGAAGTTCGTCACTTCGTTCCTCTACTGCCTGAACGGCATTGACCAATAGGTTTAGCAGTGCCTGTGAGAGGTCACCTGGAAAACAGTCAGCTTCAAGGGTCGGTTTATGCAGGTCAAATTCAATGGTTGCGGCACCTGACCAACGGTGACGCGAAATGGCAACGACATCGTGTATCAGCTTGTTCAGATCACTCTTTTCAGCGGTTGGCTTTTCCGGGTGGGCGAAAACCCGCATCGAGCGGACTATGCGCGTGACCTGTTCCGCGCCATCAAAAGATTGTTCGATGGCTTTTCCTGTCTCCTCCTTGAGGAAGTCAGGATCCAGCTCTTCCTGTGCCTTTTTACACTCCTCGACCTGACTGGCAAGGTGGGTGATCTCCTGTGCACCAGTAAGCAGTGGTTCATAGGTTTCAAACAGGCTCTCCATGTCATCGATGGCTTCCTGTAGAAAGCGAAGATTGTTGGTGATGGTTTGAATCGGCGTATTGATTTCATGGGCGATACCACTGGCCATCTGGGATAGGGCTTCCATTTTGTGGTTTTGGCTCAGCTTGATTTCCATTTGCCGTCTTTCTGTCTCCATCTGCTTGCGACGCGTGATGTCACGCAGAATGCAGATGGTATGCCAACTGCCATTCAAACAAACGGATGATAGTGCGATTTCGGTAGGAAATAGTTCACCGTTTAGTCGTACTGAGGATAGCTCCAAAGTTGTACCGTTCAAGAAGCTCTCAGGTTTATTAATGCTTGCCAATATGTCATCGGTCTGATCGTTTGGCTTCTGCTGTGCAGGTAACAACCATTGAGAAATCTCCATCCCAATGGCTTGAACGGCCGAGTAACCGAAAATTTTCTCGGCCGCCAGATTCCAGAACTCGACTCGACCCTGCGGATTGAGCATGATGATTGCGTCGAGAGCCGATTTTGCCAAGCTGGCGAATTTTTCCTCACTCTCTCGCAGCCGTGCCAGGTTATCTGCCAATTGATCGGTAACATGCTGTTGCTTCTCCATGGAAGCTGCCAGGCATTTTTGTGAGTGATTTAACCGGTGGTTCAGTTTTGCCAGATAGAGCAGGAACACTGCAATCAAGAGGAAGGATGCCGTTGTTGTTGCCGCAGCTATCGGATTGGTTTTTGCCCAAGCAATAATTGTAGGCGGAGGGATCTTATGGGGAGGCAGATTGAGAACTTCGAACAGGACATGTACCGGTTGGTAATTAGAGGGTACTGTCCAGCCAAAACTGTGACTGGTGACTGCGGCGGGATGATCATGAGGCATATTCAATAGTGCCCGGGTGACCTTTTTGACCAGTTTGTTTGGGGTATGCGGCAGAGCGGCCATCGGCCATTCCGGATAGAGGCGGGTACTAAGCAGAAATGGAAAATCATCCGCCTGCTTGGGGTTCAGGAGCCTGATCCGATGCAGGTCGATAAGATCTGATGCAGCCATGCGCTCCAGCGTGTCTGTACGTACCGTGCCTGCATCCACTTCGCCATCAAGTACCGCTCGCACGACATCATCATGGGTACCGTAAAAATCCACATTCAACGAATCGATAGTGATGCCGCTTTCTTCTAGTTCCCGCCAAGCCATCAGATATCCGCCAAGTGAAGTGGGATTGACTGCTGCAAAGCGTTTTTGCTTCAGATCCGTGAGCGTACTGATGTCAGGTTGATCATGGCGGGTGAAAATGACGCCGCCAAAGCTCGCCAGGGGAAAATTGCCACTGCGATTGATCAGCGTAGCGATACGGAATGCGTGAAAATTGTGCTCGGACTGAATATAGATAGCTGAATTTGCAAGCAGCAAGTCAATGCCTTGTGATTGGATCTGCTGAGGTATCTGCTCAAAAGTGAGAGGTAAGATGTGGAAGTGCAGGTCTGGAATCTGCTGATTCAGATAGTCTGCCGTGGGGGACCATCGGTCGATGGCTACTTGTGTGCCGCGTTTTGCAAGCACACCGATGGTGACCGGTCGCTGACCGGCTTGCGTGATATCTGCGACTGCGTCGTCAGCCGGACAGAGGCCTAAGTAAAAGAAAACTAGCATCCATGCAACAGTTCGGCGTAACAACATGGACATTGCCTGGTGGGGTCAAGTCTTGTGACTGATGCAGTAAGTCTATCGGCAGGTAACCACTCTTTTTAAGATCAGTATCCGTGTAAAACCGGCTGAAAGTGCCTATTCAGGATCTTTGTTCATCTTTCGGCGCTGTGTGGGTGGCGGTAATATCCCACTATTGAATCTGTAGTTCGATTCGTCCATTGATGTTCACCTGTAAGCGCTGGCTACCGGCTTCCAGGCTGGGCGCGGAAACTTTACCCTCCATGGCCATCATGCTGGCCCGCATACGCATAGGTTGAATCGGTTGCCCCGAAGTGTTGATCGACATCTCTATCAGTCGAAAGGTCTTGTGACCGAGTTGGGTCGATACCAGCTTTGCCCGCTGTTGGAAGGCACTGATTGCCTGTTTGACCAGGGCCTCCTCCACGCTCAGGCGCTGCTCGTTTGAAACTGCGTAACTGATTGATTCCAAAGCAAGAGACGATTGTAGCCGGCTTAAAAGCTGGCTTAACCTTTCACTTTGTCGGCTCTCCAGCCTGATCGACTGTTTTACGCGCCAGCCGGTTAGTCGCTTTTGCTGATAGATGGGTGAAGTCCGGTAGCCGAGTGTCTGTACCTTGATGCCTTCGGTCGCCTTTGCTTTGTCTAGAGCGCTGGCTATCTCCTGATTGACCAAATTGGTCAGTGCGCTCAGGTCACTGCCCTCTTTTTGAGCGTAGAGGACAGCGATGAGGGTATCGTTATCCACCTCCATAGAGGCCTGTGCGCTCAGATTGATCTGGTCATAGCGAACAGGTTGCTCCTCCGCAAATGACATTGATGATATGAGCAGGCAGATGAGGGGCAGAAAATGATTCCAGGTGGACTGAATGTGCATAATGCACTCCTTAATTCGCTTTAGGTGACGCTATATTCGGGTATCTTCACTGAAAATCTGTGGTGGCGGCAAGTATAGCCCAGTCAATGTCGGTTATTGGGCAGATGCAGCTGAAATACACCTCAGTCAGATTGGCTTTAATAGCTGCCATGATCTCATCAACTCCAGGTGGCCTAATATCGCTCAGGAACCTAAAGATTATTCTGGGGCTGGCGATACTATTGTAGGAAGCGCAGCCGGTCGCCGCTCGTCTATGTATCAGCGAGGCAGGGAGGAGGGTGGCCTTTTTATGTTACTCGAGGTGTTGTCGAGAGCGGAACTGTCAGTGAAAACTCCGGGGTGTAGAGATGGCACCCGTGAGTTGCTCGAGTGCGTTATCACACATGATTAAGGCTTGATAACTATGAAACGTTTGTACCTGGCCACAAGGTTGCAGATCTATGTGGTGGTCTTCGTGCTGCTGAATCTATTCAGTATCCTTTCTGTATTGATAATCGATGGGTATCGGCATTGGTTTTGGCTGTTTCCCATACTGGCCATTGGGGTAGCCGCGATTATCTCCTACCGGATGAAGATGCCATTCCTTGTCATGAGGCGGATCGATCAGGTCCTGCAGGAGATGCTGCAGGGACAGTTCACTTCACGGATAACGGAAGTGCCTTGGATGGGGGAGGCGGGTCATGTTGCATGGAATTTGAACGAGACACTGGACCAGCTGGAGACCTTCTTTCGAGAGGTCAAGACCAGTTTCGAATGTGTCTCCCAAGGGCAATACTATCGTCGTACGTTGCCCGCAGGTCTTCACGGGGAGCTGGAAAAAACGCTCACTCGAATCAATGAATCACTGAAAGCCATGGCCGACAATGCCATCTTCATCAACAGGAATGAGATGGCGGCAAAATTGCAGGAGCTCAACACCAACCAGACTATGAGTAACCTGCTGCTGAGTCAGGATGATTTAACGCGCATCACCAACGAGATGCAGAAAGTCTCCCAGATTGCGACAGACAATATGCAGAAAGCGCAGGAGAGCCAAGGTGCTGTTTCTCAGGTGGTTGGCGCACAGACGAAAACACTGGGGATGATCGAGCAGAGCCACCAGACCATGGCGCAATTGAATGCCATGAGTGATGAGATTACCGGTATTCTCGGCATGATCAGCGAGATTGCCGATAAGACCAATCTGCTTGCACTGAATGCCTCGATCGAGGCGGCCAGAGCAGGCGAGCATGGCCGGGGGTTTGCGGTCGTCGCGGATGAGGTCAAGAAACTGGCAGAGAGCACCAAGAAAGCCACGGATGAGATTCGTGAGGTAGTCACCACCTTTCAGGGAGAGACAACCGCTATGCAGACCAACTCCAATGAGATGCTGGAGATGGCCAACAGTGTGCAGACCGCAGTCGAGGATATGAATAGTAGTTTCAATGTATTTGCCGATCAGGCACAGATGACCTTTACCTCGGTCGATTTCGCCCACGATATCTGTTACGCCTCTTTGGTCAAAGTGGATCACATGATCTATAAGCAGAAAGCTTATAAATCCTTTCATGCCGGCACACAGAATGCGGATGCCGACGCTGTCCAGGTGGATCATCATAGCTGCCGTCTCGGTAAGTGGTATTACGAAGGTATCGGTAAGGAGGCCTTTGGTCATACGCAGGCATTCAGAGACCTGGAGACACCACATATGGAGGTCCACAATGCAGGTCATTCCGCGCTTGGTTATCTCAGCGAAGATTGGCAAAAAGATACTGAATTACAGGGCAAGATATTGGTGACCTACCAAGATATGGAGCATGCCAGTGACCGGGTGATGGATCGTATCGATGCCATGATTAATGAGAAGCACGGGTAGGAGGTGAAACGATGAAAACTGGAATTACACCAACTGATCGCGAGATTCTCATGAAGGATCAGGATTTCATTGTCTCGAAGACGGACCTTAAGGGGCGTATTACCTATGCCAACCGGGTGTTTATGCAGATGGCCGGCTATACAGAGTCAGAGCTGCTAAATGTGCAGCATAATATTATCCGTCACCCTGATATGCCGCGTGGTGTATTCCGTCTGCTGTGGAATGTGATCGAGTCGGGCCAGGAGTGTTTCGCCTATGTGAAAAATATGGCAAAGAGTGGGGATTACTACTGGGTTTATGCCAATGTGACGGTGGATTATGATACCAATAATCAACCCATTGGTTATTTTTCTGTACGGCGCAAGCCCAGCCGGGAAGGGATTTCGGCAATTATTCCTGTCTATCAGGAGATGATGCGCGTTGAACAACAGGCAGGAGCGCGAGATGCTCCCAATGCCTCAGTCAATTGGTTGGTCGAATTACTGCAAAGTAAAGGCACCACTTATGAAGAGTTTATACACACGCTGGGTCACTGAATCGATGGGGTATTGTAGTGCATCTATTCCACCGAAAGTGTCTCCGGTGAGAACCTGGCTGTCAGGATGCGAAGAAGCGTGAGTAGCACGATGACTGCCAGACTGAGCAAGACCTCCAGGGCGGTATACTCCCGGTACCAAAGGCTGATCAGTTCACCAATTAAGACGACCAGTGCCGCATCCAGAATCAACGTAACTTTGACCCGGCCTAATTCCAGATAGGATTGCAGGGTACGCACCAGTTCCAGGATTGCCAGGATGATGACTGCATCGACGATCATCTTTTCGGCTTCATGGTTCCACTCACCCGTCAATGCCAGATAGAGCAGGTGGACGAGGTGAATGACACCAGCGGCGATCCATAGTCCCAGGCAAAAAATTAAGCCGCCAACCAGCAACCGGGTCATTCGATTAAAAACTTGCGGGTTGATGAGGGCCTGTACTTGGCTTGTTGGTGGCATAAGATAATGCTGATGTGAGATGTTGTTCAGGATGACCTGTATCTGTATGACGGATACAGAATTGATACCGAGAAGGATATCCCTGATTTGTTACGCGCTTATTTAAGAAGTATGAATCCCGGGTTACAGGGTGTTGAGTTGTTTTGCCAAGGCGCGTTCACCCAAACGGATTGCCAGTTGTTGCAAGGGGTGGCGATTGCCTCCCGGTCGCCAGGTGCGATGCAATCGATTCATATACGCATCGAATTGCTGACCCCAGGGAGCGGGCAGGACTTTGCCTCTGCCGAGCAGCAGCTTGAGTACCTGGGTAGCGGCGAATCCGGCGCATAATTCACAGCCCATGGCGGTCGACGGCCCTTTTTTTCCAATCAGATCGATCCGCTCGGGTAGTACCAGATAGCCTGAGTGAAGTCTGGATGGTGCGAGGCCGACGAGAAAGCGCAGATACTGTTGATATTCACCATGCCCCTCCAGCTGAAAGTAGTCCTCAAATGTGAGTTTGCCCGGCAGAAAGCTGAGCAGTGCCGATCCCATACCCAGAGGTGCCGCAGTAACAGCGGGAATACCGAGCCGGTCGCACGCGGCAAAGACGGCACGCCTGGCAGTTAGCGCGAAGAAATCCAGACCGTCTAGATAGATATCACAACCCTCGAGAAATCTTTCAGCCTGCTCAGGTGATACACCATCGGGAAAGGCGTGGATTTCCAATTCCGGATTGATTGAATTTGCCATCTCTGACAGGCTTTCGAGTTTTGGCCGGTCCACCGTATTGAGATTGGCACCTGCCTGGCGGTTGAAGTTCTCTACGGCGAAACTGTCAAAATCGGCCAGATTGAACCGGCCCACGCCCAGGCGGGTGAGTGTTAAGAGGTGACTGCCACCAACGCCCCCCATGCCGGCGATCGCGACACGGGAACCACGCAGTTTATTTTGTTCTTCCTCGGTAACCCACCCGATGTTACGGGAGAAGGCAACTCGATAGTCAAAAGGCGTCATGGGTATCCACATTTTCCAGGAGGCCATCCTGCCACTGACTGGCGAGGTCGCGCCGGATGTATCGATAGAGTTCAAGAATCGGCAGATTCATGTTGATCGTCAATTCATCTCTAGGTAGTTCAAACAAGGCGCGCTGGCCTTTCATGTCGAAGGTCTCACTGATTTTGTGGAAAACCAGGCCATAGCGTTTTAGGCATCGCTGCAGACGTGGCTCCATGACAACCAGCACTCTATCCAGTTCGCATAGGTCAACCATGGCGATGGCTGCGAGGTAGAGTCCAATGGAAATATTGGGGAAGTTGCGTTTCTCCTCTTCGGTATAGATGCTGGTGGTGTTGCTGTCATCAAGAATGAACGGCTTACCGGCCTCTTTCGCCCGGCGTCGAAAGTTAGAGGGAACTGCGAGTCGCGAGATCTCCCCTGCCTCCTTCGCCATCTGGCGCTGCTGCTGTTCATCCATGGGTATTTCATGTAACTGGCAGGGCAGTTTTGCCTCAGGTTTGTCTGTGGGGGGGATTACCAGACGAACACAGCCGGCAATCTCTCCTGAGCGCTTATGCTCCAGTAGACAATGAATAGCGTAATCGTCGCAGGTGTCGATTTCCTGGCGCGATTCGTTGAGTGGCTCCCATGCCAGTTCTTCAGCATAGACCTGATAACGGATGGCGTAGGCATATCGCTTCTGCTGACGAGTCGATGCCAGGCCTACGCGAAAGTATTGTGTGAAATTCTGCGCCAGACTATCCATGCGCTGCTCCCTATGAAAATGCCTCCAGCGGATCCTTGAAATCGTGTACTTATATCTTAGTGATGAATTTTCTGAATTCAGCTAAAATCGTACCTCAATGTGGCATAACATACCCATTCTCGTGTTTTGAGACAAATACTCTTAATCTCCTTGTATCGCCTTTCTCGTCAGTCAGCTTTTCACGTGTGACACAACAGTAGGTTGATCAATGTGAATGTTTGATCTGTATCAGTAGAGTTCTATTTTTTTGTGAAGAAACCATGATGATAGGCGCTATATTGTTGCAGTCTGATCTGTGTCGGATGCAAGGGAATGAACTACTTGGTCAAAATGTACGTAACACTCAGTGAATCACTAGGTATCTATACGGTCGATCAGCTTTACGAGCTGCTTACCAACAGGCATCACAGTATGCCTATTACCCGCCATCGGTCTGCCATTATGCAGAGCCGGGTCTTCTTCTTCTGTGCGGTTTTTGCCGTGATTGTACCGACTTGGTCGGTTATCGATTTGCTGTTCCTGCCCAATGGGCTATGGGGTGAGCTGCTATTCATTCGTCTGCTTTCCGCTGCTGCTTTTGTCCTGATTGCCTGGCAGGCACGTATGGAGCCCAACCTTAAACGCGCTCGTTTGTTGCTGGCGGGTATGTTGGCAGTGACACCGCTTTTCTATCTCGTTTCCGATCACTGGATTCACGCCTATGAGTTGAACGGTACCGAGCTTGTGGTGGCGGAACTCTACGCACTCTTACCATTCGTCATGGTTGCCGGTTTGACCCTGTTCCCCCTGACTCTGGTGGAGTTTCTTGTCTACGCTATCCCCATGCTATTGGTGGCGGTATTCACCGCATATCCCGAATCTAACGGTGAGATTCCACAAGCAGTCTCGACCATCTGGCTGTTTGTTCTGATCCTGGGCGTGGCGCTGTTCGCTTCCTTGAGTCAGCTGCGATACATGCTCTCCCAGGCAAGCCATGCAAGTTATGATGTACTGACGGGTGTTCTCACACGTCGTGCCGGCATCGAGATGCTTGATCTGCAGTTCAGGCTTGCGATGATGACAGAAGGGCCTCTCTCTATCCTCTATTTCGACCTGGATAATTTTAAAGCCATCAATGACACTTTCGGCCATGAGGCGGGCGATGGTGTATTGAAGTCATCCGCTGAAAAAATGTGCAAGGCAGTGCGTAAGGGTGATAGCGTTATCCGTTGGGGTGGAGAGGAGTTTATCGTCATTCTCCCTACTGCCGACCCTGATGAGGCCAATGATGTGGTTGCCAGGATTATGAAGCTCGGTTTGGGACTACGCCCTGATGGAGATCCAGTGACAGCCAGTATTGGTGTGGCCGAAATCCAGGTAGATACAATCAACGACTGGAAGACTATGGTGGAGCTTGCAGACCATCGTATGTATACCGCAAAGACCAATGGCCGGGCTCGCAGTATCGGAGTAGGGGGAGAGCCAATACTCTGGGCGGGGGTTTCGCAGTCCCAATAGCCGGATGAGACCGGTTTAGAATCATTGGCGATTCTTTCATCAGCTCCTTATCACTGTTTTTTAGCTTAGAGAGCGTGTACGGGCCATAAGCGTCGACGTATTAAAGTTCACGAGAATAGCGGGCTGTTCTTGTGAAATCAGAAATACGGCCCCCAAATGCGCTTCAAGTTATTCCAGGTCTCGTGATTCGATAGCGATCCCCTCGGCGATTTTGTCACTGGGGTGCACCACAATGCGTTCTCCAGCTGAGAGTCCATGAAGGATTTCCGCCTCCAACCCGGTGCGCCTGCCGATCTCTACCCGACGTTGGCTGGCTATACCCTGTTGCTCAATGAATACCGCCCAGTTCTTTCCATCCCGGAAAAGAGCAGTGAGAGGCAGTTTCAGGACATCGCTGCCTTGCCAGAGGATAATCCGCACATCAACCTGGTAGCCATGGGCGATACGAGTCCACTGTGCTTTAGGGGTCGTGAAATCGATGATCACATTGACTCGTTGCTCTTCGATTCCTAAGGCAGATACCTTGGTAAAACCATAAGGCTCTACCCGTCGGACAGTGCCGGACAAAGCCGCTTCACCACCCCAGTTTTCGATGATGACAGATTGGCCTGGCTCTACCTTGACGGCATCAGTGGAGAGGAGGTCGGCGACGATCTCCAGTTTGCGAGGATCACCGATCTCCACCAGGGGTTCGCCGGCACTCACCACACCTTCACTCTTGTGCAGAATCATCAGGATACGGCCATCGACAGGGGATGTGATCGGTACGCACTGACAGTCTTCGGATTTCTTCCTGGATTCCGTTGGCGAGATCAGCTCGGCTCGTGCCCTTTCCAGTTCGGCCTGACGCGCCTGGCGGGTGGCGACGGCTGTCTCCAGGGATGCCTGACGGGTCTGTTGGGTGCGCTCTGCCGACTCAAGTTCTCGTGCTGAGATTACGGCTTCTTTTCGCAGGCTGCGGGCACGCCTTAATTCACTGAGGGCAAACTCCAGTTCGACCTTGGCTTCTTTGACAGTAGCTTCAGCAAGTATACGGTTCGCCTCGGCGGCGCGGATATCCGCCCGCGCCTGGGCTTCACTGCGGGGGTCGAGCAGCGTCGGATCAATCGGTTCAATCTCTGCTACCAATGTCTCGTTGGCGACTACCTCATCCCCGACATCGGCATCGATGCGCATTGCTCTGCCGCTGATCGGTGCCGATAAGACAAACACATCCTGCACCCGGGTCTCTCCCTCTTCATCGACAGTCACCACCAGTTCTCCAGGTGTCAGGGTCAGCAGATCCACCGGGACTGGTTTGGGTATGAAGGCCCACACCAGTGTGCTCAACAGGATCAGGCCCAGTAGAGTCCAGAGTAGGATGCGTTTCCAGTGTGCGTTCATGACATTTACTCACGTGTCTTAAGTACGGCAATCAGGTCGAGGTGATCGAGTCGGCGCCTGACCACAGCGGCCGAGAAAGCGGTGGCTCCTAAAGTGACCAGTACCGCCGTGGCATCGGTGGCGGCCTTGATTACCAATGGGATACGGTAGAGCTCAGAGTCCATGGCGCTGGTCATCAGCCAACCCAGACCGTGTCCCACAAAGCATCCCAATGGAAGGCCAACCAGAATCAGTAACGCCGCCTCACCCAGCAGGATGTAGGAGATCTCTCCGCGATGGAAGCCCAACACCCGTAACGTGGCAAGTTCGCGCCCACGCTCAGAGAGTGCGATGCGGGTACTGTTATAGACCACGCCAAAACCCAGGGCGCAGGCGAAGGCGGCAAAGAAACTGATATAGATCATCAGCGTTTCAGCCATGGTATCGTTGAACTCCTGCACTGCGGCATCCTTGAGTACCACCGCGGAGACTTTGGGGATCGTTTTCAGGCGTTGATAGAGGCGTGGAAGCTGGCGCTTATCGACCAGCAGATTGACTGCATCCAGACTTGGGCGCTGCCCCATCAATTGGTTCAAGGCATCGATGTTCATATACGCCGGCGTACCCATGTAGGTCTCGAACAGCGCCACCACAGGAATTTCCCGCTGGGGTCGCCGATCCTGTAACACCTCGACCCAGAGGGCGTCACCCGTCCCAACATCCAGTTTCTTCGCTAGCTTGGTGGAGAGTATCAGCCCATCCGGTGGCACATCGAGCACACGCCCGCTGGCATCGTAGACGCGTTGCAGTTCAGGGTTCGGCAGGATGCCCTCAATCGACCCCCGATGATTGCGGTTGCCGGCGTGGAATTCGGCGCTGACGAAACGCATCGGTTCCGCCGCCAATACGCCAGGCATGCGTTTGAACGCCTCCAGCGTTGCGTCCGATTGTGTCTCTACCACACCCACCATCATGTTCTGTCGTTGGGCATCGTGAAAATAGACCTCTACGATCTTCTCGATAGAATCGATCCACTGCAGGGCCATGATCATCACTGCTACCGAAAGTGCAATGCCGAAACTGGTGAGTAGTGCGCGTAGCGGTGAGCGAAAGATCTGCCTCAGGATGATCCGGGTCGGTTGATCCAGCCAATGAGACAGCCGGCTTTGGGAAAGTCCTGTCTTTCGGAACAGTGGTGGTGCAGGCGGCAGCATCGCTTCGGCAGGTGGTAGGGTCGCAGCCCGTCTTACCGATCCCAGACTACCAGCCAGGGCGGCGATCAGACTGACCAAAGCCCCGATAGCGAAGACCCCGGGGTCGGGACGGAATATCAGTAGTGGAAAGCGGAAGAGGTCCGCATAAATTTCGGTATTGACCCGCCCCAGCCAGGCGCCGAGCAACCATCCCAGCAGGATGCCCACGCTGGTCATTGCCATCACCAGCTTGGTGTAGTGCCAACCCACCTGCCAATTGCTGTAGCCAAATGCTTTCATCAGGCCGATTTCGCTACGGTCCGTGGCAATCAATCGACTCAAAACCATGTTACTGAGAAAGGCGGCTACTGCCAGGAAAATGGTTGGCAGGATCGTAGACATGGTCTTCAGCTGCTCAATCTCATTCATCAGAAACCAGTTGGAGATCTGGTCCTTGCGCGCGATCGCACCACTGCTGCCATAACGTTCTAACAGGCGGTCGAGATGTTCGATGACAAGTTTTGGATTGGTGCCGTGCAGCAGCCCGAGGCTCAGGTCATTGAAGGCACCCTCCAGATCATAGGCCGCAGCCAGTGCCTCGTTACCCATCCACATCACCCCGAAGCGCAGGTCATCCGGGATCAGCGCACCCGGTCCGATGGCGTAGATGAACTCTGGTGAAAGGGCAATGCCAACCACCGTAAGTGTGCGTTGATTACCGTTCATCAACGCCTTCAGATGATCCCCCGGCTTCAACCGGTGGGCCTCGGCGAAAGATTCGCTCAACACCACTTCATCGGGATGGCCAAGGGACACCAGGCGTCCACTGCGTAGTACCAGCCGGTTAAGGCTAGGTTCTCCCTGTTCCGGTATGGAGACCAATTGACCGATCACCGGTTCTTCAAATCCCTCGATCGACAGGGTGGCGATCTGCTTGATGCGCGCATCTACCGAGCGTACACCGGGGATGGCGCTGATAGGTTCGACAAGCCGATAGGGCGCGCGTTTGACATTGCTGAACACATCAGCGAAACGCTGGCGCTCGTAATAGGCGGCGGCGGTGTCCTGCAATGCTTGGAGCGCTGATAGGGACATGACCAGCACCGCAACGCCGGAGGCGATCACCACTGCAATCGCCAACACCTGACCTCGCAGTTTCCACAGATTACGCAGCAGTTTCAGATTCAGTGCACGCATTTTTCTACCAGCTCAATTCCTTCGCCGGTTGACGGCTGGTGTTGTTGACACTGTCGACCACCTGGCCGTCGCCAAAGTGGAGTACCCGGTCAGCCATGTTGCCGATCACCGTATTGTGGGTGATCACCGCCGTGGTTGTACCCAACTCCTGATTCACCCGTTCGATGGCCTCGAGTACCAGAATGCCGGTATGGCTATCAAGGGCGCCGGTGGGTTCATCACACAGCAGGATATCGGGGCGTTTGGCAATCGCTCTAGCAATCGCTACCCGCTGTTGTTCACCACCGGAGAGCTGTGCCGGGAAGTGATCAAGGCGATCAGCCAAGCCGACCATTGATAATGCCTCTGCCGGGTCCATCGGCTGCATGGCTATCTCGGTGACTAGGGCAACGTTCTCTCTCGCGGTCAGACTCGGGATCAGGTTATAGAACTGGAATACGAAACCCACATGGTCCCGTCGATAGCGGGTCAAGACCGACTCATCACCTGCAGTAATCTCTAACTCATGAAAATACACTTGGCCGCTGCTCGGCGTGTCGAGACCGCCGAGGATATTCAGCAGGGTTGATTTGCCACTGCCTGAAGGGCCGAGCAAAACAACCAGCTCACCTTCAAAAAGTTGTATGCCAACGCCACGCAATGCCTGAACATCTACGGCTCCTGTGTGGTATGTCTTGGTCAGTGCATTACCCGATAGAGTGATTTGGCGCTGATCTGATTCGGACACTGCTTGCTCCTGTCCTTAACATCCGGCTCCAATTGGACCATTGCATCGGTGTCGGCTGTGTTTTTCCATCTCAGTTAAAAGTATAGCTTTCGCAGACTGGTGTTGGTTGATGGAGAGCAAGTTTGTTCGGAATGAAAGGTGAGAAAGAAACGGCTTTTCGGGTGCTGAAGCAGGTATTGTGCTCTATTCGTTAAGGATAAATTTACTGCCTTGATAGAGACGGATCTGTTATTGGGAGAGCTTGAGATCGATCTCACCACTTTCTTGAAAAGGTAGGCTAAAGAGGCTGTCAGCACGACTCAGACTGCCGCTGATTTGATACTGGAAGGGCTTGTTTTCTATTTCCTGCAGTGACTGGACCTGGCGTATCACACCGAATAGAGAACTGCTGACTTTAAGTTCGATCACAGCTTCATCGAAGGCGGGTATTGTCACTGCAGTATTGCTGACGCCGGAGGCGAAATCCTTACCGTTTAGTTCCAAATCGAAGCTCATACCATCGAATGCCAATGCCTGGCGCGAGCGGTTCTGCAGCCTCAATTTGATCTGAAAACGCTGTTCCATAAGCGTGGACTCCAGCGGGCGGACATCTACCATTGTGACCTTTATCTGATCACTTTTTGGCATCAGCGAAGCACATGCAGCGATTGTCAGGCTGAGGGCCAGGACGATTGCTAAACGAAACAAGAGTCCCGCTGGCCATTGCTGCCACTGTCGGACGGTACAACCGGACTGGCTGTACGGATCTGCTTTGATTTTGCTCATGGTTGATCTCTTGTCTGATCCTCGAGTTGTGGATCCTCTGCCTTATCTTTACGCCAGGCGGCAAGAAGCAACGTGAGCAATCCGAGCAGAAGCTCATCGACAAACGGGATCACATCGGGAATCAACAGGTCGATGACGAAGAGCCCCGCCGTAACGAGAAACAACTGACGGAATCTCAGTTTGTCAGCAAATTTCAGCAGGGTAGATATTAGGGGGAGGTTGATCATGTTTTGTGGTCATTGGATAAAAGCAAAACGACGCCGGTGATGGTTCAAGTCTAGAGCAATGTCCACACAGGCGGAACTGGAGAGCAGTGTTGGATTGTGAACTTTTATGTTTGTCAGTGCATGTTTAACGCACCCTCAAAATCTGTAGTGTGGGCCATACTTGTGGTTAGTGCTGTTGTAGATCAATGGGAGTGAGAGGCATGTCCAGCCAGAAACAGATGCTGCAGGATATCGAACGAGAGGTGGACAGCACGCGCTATATGATTGGTCGTTCAGCCTTGAGTCAGCAGGTAATGGACGCCTTGCTGGCGGTGCCGCGTGACGCCTTCGTGCCGCTCAGTGAACGAAGGTGCGCCTATTATAATGGTCCCTTGCCGATCGGTTGCGGGCAGACGATATCCCAACCCTACATTGTGGCGCTGATGACTGATCTGCTCTGTGCGGATTCCAATGACGTGGTGTTGGAAGTGGGTACGGGTTCCGGCTACCAGGCCGCTGTGTTATCGCGGGTGGTCAGGCAGGTTTATAGCATCGAAATCATCGAGACCCTTTCTCAACGCGCATCGGAAACCCTGAGCCGTCTTGGCTACGAGAATGTGGATTGCCGTTGCGGTGATGGTTATCTCGGTTGGCCTGAGCATGCGCCGTATGACGGTATCCTGGTCACGGCGGCCTGCCCGGAGATACCCCCGCCATTGATCAGTCAATTGAAATCAGGAGCTCGCATGGTTGTTCCTGTTGGCCCGTCATTTGGCTATCAGGAGTTAGTGCTGGTGGAGAAGCATGACACGGGAGAGGTGAGTGAGCGCAAAATCCTTGATGTGTCTTTTGTGCCGCTGACGGGTAATCATGAGAGGGGGACTGACTGAACTCGAATTGCATGAGCGGTAATCGCATTAGTGTTATCGGATATTGGTAATCTCATGACAATCTGTACCCATTATGGCCTGAAACCAAGGGATATCCCTATCCCGACTGGGGTAATCAACCCATAAAAGTTACACCTTTATTAAGGTATTATTTTTGTGAAATAAATCACAAAAACCGGTTTTTTTACGTTTTCCATATCGAGTTGGCACGGGAAATCGAATCGGGCACAAGAATGAATACTAAAGGGGATGAAGGGTGTGCTTACCTAAAGGGGAATCTTCTTCAGGTATAGGGGTTTCTAATCATTGGTTGATCGCGTGTTTGGATACGTGAGCTAACCGAACTGTTTCCCTCACCTTTTCACTCCATCTCTTTCGAACTGATCTGTACGCCATTGGCGGGATGAGACGGATCTGTACTGTAAGTCTGTAGGCCGTAATAACAACAGCAATTAGGCCATACAAATCTTTAATAAAAGTGGAGTGGCATATGATTAATCAAAGATTCATGACGCGATTTTTGATGTTGGGCATGCTGATGTCTCTGGTTAGCGTGATGGTCCCAATGGAAGCACAAGCAGTACCTGCGTTTGCCAGGCAGACAAGCATGCCTTGTACAGCTTGTCATTTTCAGAATTTTCCCACCTTGAACTCATTCGGCCGTGCATTCAGGTCCGGTGGGTATACCCTGACCGGTGGGCAGGGGATGATCGAAGGGGACGATATCTCCCTGCCGATGATGCTTAACGCATCTGTTATCACGAAACTTCGTTATGCGAAGTCGAATGGTAATACCAACGAGGGCACCGATTACGGAGAGATCCAGTGGCCGGATGAAGCGGCGTTGCTGATTGGTGGAAAGTTGTCGAAGAATGCCGGGTTCCTGATGGAATTGGGATTACTTGGAGCGGCTGAAACTGAAGTGGAGGGAACTGCGGACCTGACGACTGGTGAAGTGACAGGTACAGGTTCAGGTGAGAGCAACTCATTTCTCTCGACTAAGGTCCATTTCAATGTGGCAAAAGCGGGTAATACCCAATTCAGTGTTATTCCCTTTTCCACTGATGGTCTGGGTTCAGCATACGGCTTTGAACTGTTGAATACCGGTGCGCAGCGTTCGCAAAGACCGATTGAGGATCGCAGGGGATTTAGTGCTGCGCAAACTCTCGGCCTGGCTAGCGGTGAGGCGACAGGTATAGCGCTGGTGGCATCCAGTCACAACTACTTCATTAACTACACGCCTTGGGTGCCGGGATGGGGCGGAACCAATATGAATGTGAAGCCATCCGGTTTGGCACACTATTTTCGGGCTGCATACACGCCATTTATCGGTAGTTGGGATACGGGAATTGGCGTGCAATTGTGGGCAGGTGATGCGGAGGTGTCTGACGGCGCAGGTGGCGAGACACGACTGGTGACAGATGGTTGGATTATCGATGGACAGATGCAAGGCAGTGTCGGCAGTATGCCCCTAGGTCTCTATGCCAGCTATGGTGAGTGTACAGCTGATCCTGATCATCATCTTGGTGATTGTAATAATACTGATGATGCCAAGGCCTTCGGTATCCTGGCCCAACTGGGTATTGTGCCGAATAAAGCCAATATATTTGCCGCATATCGGGCAAAAGATGTCGGAACAGCTACCGAGTCTGATTTTGACTCAACAACCGTTGGCGGTAAATACCTGCTGTCACAGAATGTGGTACTCGAGCTTTTTTATGTAAAGGAGAGCGGTTCTGGTGTTGATGCCCGTACCAATGAACGTGATAGTACATGGATGCTGCAACTGTTCGCGGGTTACTGAACAAGTTGGCAATCCTAGGTAAGTTTTTCATTATCATTAGGCAGTGATCCTGTATGGATTGCAGTACTATCGAATAAAGAGGGTTATCAGATGAACTCATTTGAAATCAATAGTGTGAAATTTATTGTCAGCTTCTTTCTGCTGGCAGTGATTTCATTGAATGTGCAGGCGGGTAATACTTATGAAGGATACCTGCTCTATAACCAGACCTGTTATCTGTGCCATGGAGACAGTGGTAAAGGGGATGGCCCCTTGGCCAATAAGATCGATACGGACGTTACCGATCTGACTGATGGCAGCATGATGAAGGATGCATCGGATCAGAGGTTGTTTCGTCTGATCCAGGGGACCATCAAGCATGGCTCGGGAGATACAATGCCGCAATGGGGTCTGGCGCTTGCGGGACCGCAGATCGATTCTATCGTTTCTTATGTGCGCTTTTTACAGCGTTCAAAACATGCTCTGCCCGGTGATCCAACAGTGGGAGCGCAAGTTTATATAGATAGATGTGTTGCCTGTCATGGCCGATTGGGAAAGGGTGACGGTATTTTAACGACTGTCATGAAGATGAATGCGGCAGATCACACCAACAGTATGGCGATGAATAAGCATCCAAACAGTCAGCTGATCGACGTTGTGACGAACGGAACACCTGGTAAGTCGCTGATGCCGGGTTGGAAAGATAAGCTCTCAAAAGAAGAGATTGAGGGCGTAGTCAGTTATATCCGTTTACTCTCAAACTATAGATGACCGAATAATAAGAAAAACAACAGCGAGAGCTGTAGTCTTCACCGCCACCATTATTGGTGGCGGTTTTTTATGTCCGTTATTCGGCTTCGTTCAATAATTACAGTGTTTGCAGAATGCGCTGCCGGATCGACTGAAACTCATCCTCGGATATCAGACCTTCATCTTTTAATTGGTTTATTTCAATAAGACGTCGCTTGGCGCTCTTGTTTATGCTCATGGTATTGCTCGGAGCGATATTTTCAGTTTCAAGTGGCTTAGGCGTGCTCGGGCTTTTTTGTGGGATGGGTGCCAGCTCAGCACGCTCCTTCTTTTCGATTGCTTTGCTTATCGTAGAACCACAAGTTAAGTCAGCATTGATGCTTTTTATCAGTTCACGATATCCGATACGCTGACTGTGATCCCTGCACCCCTCTTTTTTTATCACAACGACCCCGTAAAGCGCCTCTTTGTCAGGATCATAAGTGATTGGGTAAAGCGTACTTTGGGATATCTCGATGGGCGTGTCACCAATCAGCTTATCCATGACATAAACTTGGGCACCGGAAGGGTTGGATTTGACGCTTAGGTTGTCGGATCCGGAGACATTTGCGATCCCCGTACAGCCTGACAGTAGTGCTTGGGAGGTGAGAAAGGATGCCGTAAGCAGAAGTTTTATCTTCATGGAAATGCCTTTGTTGGAATTAGAATGCATATTAACCAGTCCCCTAAAAGGAACGTCGCCCTTTAGTACCGACAATATCAGTAGATAGCTATGGGCTCAATTCTAGGGCCCACTAGGGATCTTTGATGGAGATTGCGACCCCGGATTCCTTGTTTGGCAGCATATCGCACTGCCAATACAGTTCTAACTGGCGCTGGGTGCCACGCTTATTATCTGTAGTGAAGTAAGCTCTATGTGAAGTAACCGTACCTATGGCGGTACGTTGAGATAATCTCTTTTTGCTGTTTTTTTCTCACCATCTTCGAAAAAGACCCCTTGTTTTGTCTTTGTCGAGATGTCTGTGGCGCCTATCTCTTTGATTATGCTTGTGATTATTCTGTATGGATTGGGCGTGAGGTACAGCCGAAACATGCGACATGATAGGAGAAGAATTAAGACCTATTAATCAAAAATTGGGAATTATATCCCAAAAATAACATCCTTTCTCTGTTAGCCTTTGTCTGTAGCTAACAGCAGTATGGGCATTAGCGATTAAGTTTTCCTTATGAGTTGCGCCTATTTGGAGAGAAATGATGATGAATTCAAACTTTTTGCGTGCCCTCAGCACGCTATTCCTGGTTTTTTGTCTTAACCAGGTTGTATTTGCGGAAACGCCAAACAATGGGCAGGCAAGTGCTGACAGTCTGGTTGTTGTGACGAAGATTATCGGTATTGACGAACAGGGTCGGTCTCAGGTCCTGTACGATGGAGAGAGTGGGCGTATTTACCGCTTGGATAATATCGATCAGGCCGTACATGATTTAAATGGGAAGGCGATCCGTGAGAAAGGCACTTATCGACAGCTTCATGCCGTGCTAGACGATACTGTCTATGTGATGGATAAAAACCGTACGCCTCATCCTGCCAAGCTTGGGGACGCCGGTGTTGCTCAGAAGATTCATTTGTCCGTGGATAATATTCGGGTGACGAAAGACAGAGTGACCGCGATCTATACTTCCAACTGCCAAACGGCAAGTCTCTAAATCTGTTTTTCGCAGTGTATGCCGGGGTAACTTACTCCTCATACACTGCAAAAGCAGGTTCTCAGTGGCCACCTGTCTTATCGGCTCAATAGGTGGCAATGATTGTCTTTTCTTGCAGATTTCTTTGTGGTGAATGTTGCTAATCAGCTTGATCTCAAGCCTGATTTTGCCATGCCAGTCGACACTGGTTCCCCTCCAGATCTTCATTTTTCAATTCTCAAAAGCAGCTTATTGACGCTGAAAGTACCTCTTTCAAAACAGGACTTTATCTTTAAGTACTGAGAAATCTTTCAGTGTTTGAGGGAAGAGGGAAATGGCGCGCCCGACAGGATTTGAACCTGTGACCCCCGCCTTCGGAGGGCGGTACTCTATCCAGCTGAGCTACGGGCGCAGTAGAAGGATGGCGTAGTTTAGCGGGCGCAGTTGTTGCCGTCCAACCCTGTTCGATCTTTTTAGCGCCTGCGGGTATAATCGCCGGGTTTTGCAGGATTGCCCAGTGCTTTGGGCGAATATGAGCTGAATTTCGGAGGAAGATGCCCGTGAAGATTGTTGCTATATCAAAGTTACGTAGCCTGGCCCTGCTGGGCGCATCATGTCTGCTGGTAAGTACCCAGTTGTTAGCAGAAGAGCGGGCAGATGTGCTGGAGAGAATCGCTCCTGTCGGCAAGGTGGCCGTTGAAGGTCAGGCTGCACCGGCAGTTGCTGCGCCTGTGGCTGAAGAGACGGCACCGGCCGCTGAAGAGACAATGGCATCAGCTGAGGCCGCTGCCCCTGCAGTTGAAGAAGCTGCAGCACCGGCCGCTGCCCCCGCTCCCGCGGCAGCTGGTGGTGATCAACTGGCCTTGGCAACCACCTCGGGTTGTATGGCCTGTCATCAGATTGAGGTAAAGGTTGTCGGTCCCGCTTACAAGGAAGTGGCTGCCAAGTATAAAGGTGATGCCGGCGCCGTGGACGCATTGGTGGAGAAGGTGAAGAGTGGTGGCGTAGGTACCTGGGGGCAGATTCCGATGCCGCCGAATTTGCATGTCCCTGAAGAGAATATCCGTGCCGTCGTGGCGTGGATACTGACGCTCTAAACCAGAATTTCTATATTTCTAGCGATCTCACATGAGCTGAAATTCTGTAGGGTGCGGCATTGCCGCACCTTATTCCTTCCGCCCTGGCTGGCTTTCTCAGTGATACGGTAAGGCCGAACCCTACTGGGTTTGTGCAGAACGCAGTATCTATCCGGCCCCCAAACATTTGCGTTTTTCAGTATTCCTGTGCTGTCCTGCAAACATATGGGACCGTGTAGCCTGCTACGAGAGTAGCGACTTCAGGTTGGCCAGATGAGCCGACCCACGTTCTTGTTTCTCTTCAGAACTCAGTTCGCTACCTCTACCCTCCCAACGGAGATCTTCCTCCGGCAGTTCCTGTAGAAAACGGCTGGGTTCACAGGGAGACATCTCACCGAATCTTTTGCGCTTGGACGCATAGGTCAGTGTCAGGCTGCGCTGAGCACGGGTGATGCCAACGTAGGCCAGTCGCCGCTCCTCTTCGATATTGTCCTCTTCGATACTGCTGCGATGAGGCAGGAGATCCTCCTCCATACCGACCAGAAAGACGTGGTGGAACTCAAGCCCTTTGGCCGCGTGCAGGGTCATCAGGTGGACCTGATCTTGTTCCGCTTCTTCGTTCTGACGTTCGAGCAGATCCATCAGGGTCAGGTGATTGACCATTTCCGCCAGGGTCTTTTCCTGCAGTTCACCCTTTTGCAGTGCATTGAGCCAGTCGATCAGATCGGTGACATTCTCCATGCGCCGGTCAGCCACGGCATCGCTGCTGGCATTCTCTCTTAACCAATCCAGGTAGAGGATCTCATCGACGAGTCGTTTTACCGACATGGCCGGTTCACTGTCAGCCTCGCGAGTGTAGTGTTGGATGAGCTGTGTAAACGCCTGCAGGCGACCTTGAGCACGCGTGTTGAGTTGCGCTTGAAGGCCCATCTCTTCACAGGCGCTCAACAGGCCGATACCCCGTTGCTGGGCATAGGTGCCGAGTTTTTCCAGGGTGTTGGGGCCGATCTCCCGTCGTGGCGTATTGACGATACGCAGGAAGGCGCTGTCATCGTCAGGATTTGCCAGCAGTCGCAGATAGGCCATCACATCCTTAACCTCGGTGCGGGCGAAAAATGAGGTGCCGCCACTCAGGAAGTAGGGGATGCTGTGGGTGCGCAGGGCCTTTTCAAAGATCCTTGCCTGATGATTGCCCCGGTAGAGAATGGCCATGTCACCGTGGCTGACCTTGTTGGTGAAATTGAGATGGATGATCTCCGAGATCACCTTCTCGGCTTCGTGCTCCTCATTGCGACACGCCAGTACGCGCAATTCCGCGCCGGGGCCAAGTTTGCTCCAGAGTCGCTTCTCGAAGATATGCGGATTGTTGCCGATCAGTTGGTTGGCGGCCTTGAGAATGCGCCCGCTGGAGCGGTAGTTTTGCTCAAGTTTAATCACCTGTAGGCGGGGGAAATCATCCTTCAATCGCACCAGATTTTCCGGTCGGGCGCCGCGCCAGGCGTAGATCGACTGGTCATCGTCACCCACCACGGTAAAGGCGGCACGCACGCCGACAATCAGCTTGACCAGCTCATACTGGGCCTGATTGGTGTCCTGATATTCGTCTACCAGCAGATAGCGGACCCGGTTCTGCCACTGCTCCAGGGCATCGGGATGTTCACGCAGCAGGTTGACCGGCAGCAGGATCAAGTCATCGAAATCCACCGCATTGTAGGCCTTGAGGCTTCTTTGATAGGCGGCATACAGCAGTGCGCTATGGGTCTGTAGATCGTTCTCCGCCGCGGCCAGGGCTTGCTCGGGGGTGATCAAGTCATTCTTCCATGCGGAGATCTGCCACTGAGCGGTATTGACGACCGATTCATCACCACTGTTCTGTTTGCGCAAGAGATCCTTCAGCAGGGCAGCCCCGTCCTGTTGGTCGAAGATCGAAAAGCCCGCTTTATAGCCCAAGCGTTTCAGCTCCCGCCGCAGGATATTCAATCCCAGGTTATGGAAGGTAGAGATGTTGGGACCATCGCCCTTGTTTTGACCCAGCACGGCAGATACGCGGGACTGCATCTCACGGGCCGCCTTATTGGTAAAAGTGACGGCGAAGATATGCTGTGGGTCGATGCCGCACTGTTTGACCAGATAGCCAATCTTGGCGGTGATCACCCGAGTCTTGCCACTACCTGCGCCGGCCAGCACCAGCAAGGGGCCATCGATGTTATGCACGGCTTTGCGCTGATGGGGGTTGAGGTCGGACATGGCAGGCGTCAGTCTTGTGAAAGAGGGGTTGAAGAGGCGGAAGGTTACGCAGTGGTGAAGCGTAATTCAACCATGGAAAAGGGTGATTTTCAGGAAGGTCCAGTTCGATCAAGGGGTTGCGCAAAAGGTGTGGCAGGGCCGCCCCCAGCATACGGTTAAAACGTGGTTGGGTATCTGTGCCTGATGAGAAAACCGGACCAGCTTGTTATGATGAGGTTTCACATCTGCATATAGCGACACGCCTTGTATTGGCTTCCGGTTAATCAGGACGCCTTACCAGGGGTGTCGCAATAACGAGAACGAGTAGAGACCCGATGGCATTGACCAGAGACAGGCGTCACCAACCCAGAGCCGGTAAAGACAAGCATTTGACCCGAGAGTCCTGGCGTGTTTTTCAGATCATGGCGGAGTTCGTGGAGGGCTTCGAGCAACTATCACAGATCAGCCCTTCGGTAAGCTTTTTCGGCTCCGCCCGTACCCCCCGAGAGCATCCGTATTATGCACTGGCGGAGGAGATCGCACGGTTGCTTTCAGACAGTGGCTTTTCCGTGGTCAGCGGTGGTGGCCCCGGTATCATGGAAGCAGCCAACAAGGGCGCTTTCGAGGGCAAGTCGACTAGCATCGGCCTCAATATTCAGTTGCCCATGGAGCAGTCGGGCAATCCTTATCAGGATATCTCTCTCAACTTCCGCCACTTCTTTGCCCGCAAGGTGATGTTCGTCAAACACGCCTCTGCTTATGTGGTGCTGCCCGGCGGCTTCGGCACCCTCGATGAACTGGCGGAGATTCTGACCCTGGTGCAGACCGGCAAGACCCGGGAGATCCCGATTATCCTGGTGGGTAGCGACTTCTGGCAGGGTTTGCTGGAGTGGTTCCGGAATAGCCTATGTCCGGCGGGTACCATCGATGTTGAGGATCTCGATCTGGTGCAGGTCTGTAATCAGCCTCAGGAGGTGGTGGATGCCATCTTTGCCCACTACGAGACCCGTCGTTTCGAGCCTTCACCGGCTGAGCAGGAGATCCTGCTTGAACTATAAGTTTGCTCGCCTGTTCCCTGGAGTCCAAGAGAGATGTTGATTGGTAAACCTGTGATTATTCCCCTGGTGGGACTGCTGTTCGGAATGGGCATTGCCTCAGCTGAGCCGGAAGCAGTGCCTGAGCCCCCCGAGCTGCCGTTGCCCGATGTGATTGTGGACGGCGAGGTGATCGAGCCCGAGGTCAAGATTATCAAGCAGGAGGAGGGCACCATCTACGAGTACCGGGTCAACGGGCAACTCTATATGGTGAAGGTACAGCCCGTGAATGGACCTGCTTACTATATGGTCGATCGTGATGGTGACGGGGAGTTCGATGCCCGCTCCAACGATCCGACCAGTATCTCCGTTCCGCAATGGATATTGATGCGTTGGTGATGGATCTGCTGTCAGCATGAGGGGGTTGGCGTTACTGCTTGAACGCCTGGCCGGTTTTTTCGAGGCGATCAACGAATGGCTGGGCCGTACAGTCTCCTGGCTCAGCCTGCTGATGGTGCTGGTCAGTGTCTCGGTCGTGATACTCAGATATGTCTTCGATCTGGGGTGGATCTGGTTGCAGGAATCGGTCACCTTCATGCATGCCGCCCTGTTTCTCGTCGGCGCCGCCTATACCCTCAAGCACGAGGGCCATGTACGGGTCGATATCTTCTATCGGGGCTTTTCACCCCGGGCACAGGCCTGGGTCGATCTGCTGGGTAGCCTGCTTTTATTGCTACCGGTCTGCCTCTTTATCTTCGTCATCAGTTGGGACTATGTGGCTCAGTCCTGGTCGTTGCATGAAGGGTCCAGGGAGGCGGGAGGGCTGGAAGGGGTTTTTCTACTCAAGAGCCTGATCCTGATGATGGCAGGATTATTGGTGCTACAGGGTCTGGCAATCGCCATCCGCTGCCTGCTGCAGCTTATGGGGTTGTCCGACGGTGAGACGCAGGGGGCGGAGACCTGATGGTAGAATTTATCCCCCTGCTGCTGTTTTTGGTTGTCTGTCTGGTGCTCTTGCTGGGCTATCCGGTGGCATTCTCCCTTGGTGGCACCGCCCTGGCCTTCGCCTGGATCGGCGGCATGACCGGCTACTTCGACGACGCCTTTCTGCAGGCGCTGCCCAACCGGCTCTACGGCATCATGACCAATGAGACGCTGATTGCCGTGCCCCTGTTCGTCTTCATGGGGGTGATGCTGGAGCGCTCCCGAGTGGCAGAGAACCTGCTCGACACCATGGCAAGCCTGTTCGGTCCGCTGCGTGGGGGATTGGGTATTTCAGTGACTCTGGTGGGGATGCTGCTGGCGGCGAGTACCGGCATTGTCGGCGCCACGGTGGTCACCATGGGGCTGCTGTCGCTGCCCACCATGCTCAAGCGTAATTACGATCCCGGTTTTTCCACCGGCGTCATTTGCGCCTCTGGTACCTTGGGGCAGATTATCCCGCCCTCGATTATTCTGGTGCTGTTGGGTGATGTGCTCTCCGCCGCTTATCAGCAGGCCCAGCTCGACATGGGCATCTTCTCTCCTGATACGGTTTCGGTGGGGGACCTGTTTGTCGGGGCGCTCCTTCCCGGTTTGTTGTTGGTGTTGCTCTATCTTCTCTATCAGGTCGGTGTGGCATTTGTCAGGCCGGCGTCGGTGCCTGCCATGCCCCTGGAAGAGCGGGAACAGGATTGGCGCGTATTGTTGGTCCGTGTACTCAAGGTGCTGGTGCCGCCTCTGTTGCTGATCGTGGCCGTACTCGGTTCCATTCTCGGTGGTCTGGCCACACCCACCGAGGCGGCATCGGTCGGTGCCATCGGCGCCATGCTGCTGGCACTGGCTCAGAGACAACTAAACCTAAGGACTTTGAAGGCTGTGGTGACCGGTACCACCAAGGTCACCAGCATGGTCTTCATGATCTTTATCGGCGCTTCTCTCTTCTCGCTGGTATTCAGGGGATTCGGTGGTGATGAAGTGGTGACCGATCTGTTGACCGACCTGCCCGGCGGCGTGGTGGGTGCGATGATCGTGGTCATGCTGGTGATGTTCCTGCTCGGTTTCATTCTCGACTTTATCGAGATCACCTTTGTGGTGGTGCCTATCGTGGGGCCTGTGCTGCTCTCCATGGGACTCGATCCGGTCTGGCTCGGGGTGATGATCGCCATCAACCTGCAGACATCGTTTCTCACACCCCCCTTCGGTTTTGCCCTCTTCTACCTGCGTGGTGTGGCACCCAGAGAGGTGACTACCGGTGCCATCTACCGGGGTGTTGCGCCTTTCATTGTTATTCAACTGGTGATGTTGGCACTGCTCGCCTACTGGCCGCAGTTAGCGACCTGGTTGCCTGGTCTTGTCTACGGATGATTTGGCACGTTAAGCAGTTCATTTCGTTTCCCAATCTGCTTAGCCTGTTGCGTATTCTGCTGGCACCCCTGATGCTTTTGTCCGCTTTGCAGGGTGAGAAGACAATTTTCCTCACTTTGCTGTCGCTGGCCTGGATCAGTGACTGGCTCGATGGTCTGATTGCCCGCCTGACCCATCAGGTCAGCGGCTTCGGTTCGAAACTGGACAGCCTGGGTGATTTCGTTGTCTATGTGACGCTGCCGGTAGGTATCTATCTGCTCTGGCCGGAGGTGATAGCTGAGGAGGGAGGTTTTATCCTGGCGGGCTTGGCAGCCTACCTGATCGCGCATCTCCTGGCGTTTGTGAAGTTCAGGCAATTAGCGAGTTATCACACCTGGGCGGCAAAAATAACTGCAATCCTGATGGCTGTTTCGTTACTGGTGATGCTCGGTTTAGGCATTCATTGGATGTTCCAATTGGCAATTATCTGCGTGATTCTCTCTGCTATTGAAAGTACTTTGATTACGTTTAGGCTTCAATCTTTTAGAAACGATATCCCAACCTATTGTCATTTGATGGGCAAACTCAGGAATCGATCGGACAGTCATAAAAACGGGAAGTCATCATAGTTGGCTAGCGATATTTTTTGCCTCCCATGTACCCGCTCAATATCCTCCGTTTCCCTACTAATTGATTGAAACTCCTCGGGTCTGTGCTATTGATTTAAGTAGGCGGACAATAAAAATGAAGTCTGAGGAGAGTCATCATGTCGTACCGTCGTATTACGCGTTATGGGCTCATTATCAGCATTCTGTTGCTCGTGGTGGTGATCACACCAATAGGCTGTGGCGGTGGTGGCGGCGGTTCAACAGGCATCAGCAGCACCGGTGTGGTGACCGTGGGCACCGGTGCGGCGGGAAAAAATATTGTGCTGGACACCGGAGTGCAGAAGCAGATTATCAAGACACTCAATTTCACAGTGGGGAATTTCGGTGGTCCCTATGAGGCATTGAGCGTCGATCTTTCGGCACATATCCCCTGGATCACTGTCACACCCGCGGTACCCAAAGCAGCACCAGTATCAAATACAGCAGCAAAGCTCTTGACTACTCCCAGTGCCACGATGCATATCCGTATCGCCAGAGAGGAGGATATAGATACCGTTTGTTCAACGGGTGAGCTGTACGGTCCGTTTAGTATCTTTACTGATGACACGGATTCACAGGTCGGTGATGTTCAGCCGGCATCGTTATCCGCCAGTCAGCCAACGATCGATATCATCAACTCTGGTTCACTGGTGATTTGTATGATCGTGACGCCAGTCATCGATGCCACCGTGGATCTCGATAGCGTTTCGTTTGACCTGGACGCATGCACGACACCGCCTGAAGATATATCGGGTTCGTGGCAGGGAACCTATTTTTGTTCTGGTGTCTGTCCGGAAAGCGGGAACGTTTCTCTCACCATCACACAGAGCCCGACAGATATGTCTCATGCCAGTTATATCGATGATAGTGGTGCCATGTATGAAGGGACTGTGTGTGGGAATCGCTTCAGTTATACGGGTGGTGAGGCCGGTAGTTATAACGAGAGCGGCACCTTCTTACTTGAGAGTGCAATGTCTGCATCAAAGACCTCGACCTATAAAGATATAGTCGGGTTCTGTTCCGGTACCTGTACGGATGTGTTAACGAAAAACTGAAAGTGGCATCACGCCTGATCCCAAAAATTCTTCACATGAGGATTCATCGATTGGGTAAGGATTTTTTTAACAGATATTCGATGATTACCCATAACACTGCGCGGGTATAGTCTCTCGCAGTTTGTGCGGTAAGAACTATTCTTCTCGGGGAACTCCAACAAAAAAGGTGTCCCCATGAAAAGGATTCTTCCTGCTGTATTCACAGCAATCCTCTCTTCTCTCATTATTGGTTCGGCTCAAATGGTCCTTGCTGCAGATAAGGGCTCGAGCCTGTCATCCGGGTTGACTCTGAGTACGATTGATGAGCATCTGCTCGCCTATAAATCCTGGTCGGATCTGACCCGTAAAGAGAATGATGAAACCAAGAAGATTGGAGGCAGTCGCCAGGAGAGCGAGGGGAAATATATTTGTGATGTACAGGACTATGATCTGACCAAGACACCGAAAGAGGTAGTACTGTTCGATGCCAATTCCGCCGCACTTTGGCCTGGGGCACTCTGGCAGGGCGGTCCTTATATCAAGTACCAGATCGAACAGTTACCGCTGCAGCCCCGCGCCAGCCTCACCCTGACCAGCGACCTGCCAATCTCGGATCCCAGCGTGGTGGTGGAGTCGCCCTCTGCTGCCAGCATGGCCAAGGCTATTGAGACCCTGAGGAATCGTGCAATCTCGGAAGATAAGCATATCGGCGCCAAGGCCATCTACAATGCCAGAGAGGCCTACTCCGTGGAGCAGTTCAGCCTCGACCTGGGGCTCTCCGCCAGCTTTGCCAGCCAGAAGGCGAAAGCTGCGCTCGAATGGCAACAGCGTGCCGAAACCCGGACCATCGCCGCCTTCTTCGCACAGCAGATGTTCACCGTGTCAGTACCCCCGCCGACCACGCCCAGTGCCTTTTTCGATGACCTGACCATGTCGCAGATTACCGACCAGGAACAATTGGGCCGAATGGGTGCTGAGAACCCGCCGCTTTATGTAGAGAGCGTGACCTACGGACGACTGCTCTATTTCACTTTTACTTCAAAGGCGACCCATGCCGATATGAAGGCGGCACTCGACTATGCTTATCGGGGCGGTGCGGATATCGACGTGAATACCAAGGCGCATTACGAAAAGATTCTCAACAGCTCGCAAGTCAGGGTGGTGCCCTATGGTGGTCCCTGGCAGAACGCAGCCAAGCTCATCAACTCGGCCAAACTGAGTGATTACTTCGATGAAAAGGATGCGCCGCTGAGTACCGCTGTCCCCATCAGCTACCGTTTGAATACCCTTGCCAGAGGTAAACCGGCAGCTGTCGCCGAGACCACTAACTACTCCGAGCGGGATTGCCATCTGGCCTCGACACCCGTGGTCAAAAAGAATGGCAAGTTTCATCTGAAGTATGCCGGTGACGGACGCTATGTCTCCATTGCAGAATGGATGAGACCGGGTGATTCATTCACCAAGAGACCCTATCCCACGCTGCAACAACGAGCGATTACCATGCAGTTTCGCGGTAACGGGGATGACCTGAAGCACGGTAGCCAGATCCGTTTTGCCACGCTGGAAAAGAAGGCGCAAGGCAGAAAACTGAATAGAATGTTCGAACCCGGTGCCTGGACATCGAAATCGCGTATTTTTTACGATGAACCCCAACGCAGCGCGAAACAGGACTGGGTGATTCTCAAAAGCTGTATCGTTAAAAAGAAGAAGTGCGATAGCAAGATCCGCTATGGTGATGCGATCCACATCAGGAGTGTGGTGAAGTCAGACAACTATCTCTGTAACGAACACAAGAGCCGCTATCTGCATACCGACAAAGCAACCTGTACTTGGGTGCTGAAGCAGCCTTGATAGCCATTCAGAAAAGACAACGCCTTCAATAGAATACTGAAGGCGTTGTCGGATTCGTTAGCGGATCTTCAAATCAGTACACCGTTACTTGGGTGTGAATTCGAACTTCTGTCCGCCGATAGTGGCCTCATACATCAGGCCGCCTTTTGCAACAGTGAATACGGCCATACCTTTGTGGTAGTTGCCCACAGTATTCGCGTCGTGCTTGCCACCGCTGGCGCCGGCGGAACTACCGGTAGTGGTTGCAGCTGCTGATGCACCTGCGGTAATCGCAACGGCTGTCGCCTGCGCGCCGAACTCAAAGTTTCCGCCGGTGAACTCCTCATAAGCTCTTTGATCCTGAAAGAAGATGATCTGACTGTAGGCCTGACCACCAAGCTGAAATCCCAAGGTTACCTGTGTCACGCTGGTGTCGCCGGTCTGTTGTCCAGCGACAAAGACCCGGCCTTTGCCATAGGCGCCGCCCAAACCGATGCCTGCTTTGCCGATAGTGGGAAACAGGGCATAACCATAAGCGGTGTCGAAGAACCGGCCACTCTCACCGGCACCTTTGAATACCTTGATCGTGTCCTGATAGTCATCGGCCATCACATTGGCGAAAGGGGTGGCGATAAGCAGGAAAAAAATGGCCATTCGGGCTTGTTGTTTCATGGAAGGCTCCTGTTTCTGCTTGTTTGGCTTGGGAGAAACATCATGGGTGTGCGAGAAAATAGACTGTTTCTCCCCAGTCATAGCGGCAGTGATTCAATGCGTAGTACGCCTAATTCGACGTCACGATGGAAGACACCATTTCCGACAGTGATAACTGGCTGTGGTTCCTCGGGAGACGGTGAGTCACGCGTGGTATGTGATGGACTTTACGAGTATCTGAAAAGGGTTCGTGCAGACTGAGAGGAGGGAAGAGGAAGGCCGGGCTGAAGAGGCTGTTATGTGTAGAGGTCTGAGCCATCATTGGTGGTTGAGTCCGGGCAAAGCAACCGCGAAATATTTCTCTTGAGAGATAAACAGAGCAGTTGCGGCGTCCACCTTTGCAGTGGCGGACTGGCGCAGGGCCTTATTGGTTTTGTCTTCCATGGTGTCGAGACGGGCGGTAAGTATCGCCATCTCTTCGTTTTTGGCTCAACCGCTCAATGCGGTAAGAGAGATCAGCCCCGCAAGGGCCGCCAAGGCACTTTTTTCATGCTGGATTTCCCCTTTAACTGAAACCCTGCCAACCACCGACAGGGGCGATGAGGCATATCAATGAAGGGATAGTCTTGGCATCTGCACATGACAGGCAGATGCCAAAAAGTGACGGTCAGTTTACGCAGGCTGTTGCGTAACAGACCCTGACTTACTGTGAAAGCACCTGCAGGAGTTTCTGCAGTGCCTGACCGCGATGGCTCAGGCTGTTCTTCACTTCCGCCGACAGTTCTGCGGAACTGCATTTGTGAGTGGGGACGTAGAAGACCGGATCATAGCCAAAGCCGTTGTCTCCACTCGGTTCGTTCAGGATGCGGCCTTCCCAGGTGCCCTGGCAGATCAGTGGGGTCGGATCTTCCGCATGACGCATATAGACCATGAGGCATTGAAAGCGAGCGGTACGCTTCTCTTCGGGTACCTCCTTGATGCTCTCCAGCAACTTTTGCAGATTTGCCAGATCTGTCGCACCCTCACCCGCAAAGCGAGCAGAGTAGATGCCAGGTGCGCCGTTGAGTGCGTCCACCTCGATACCGGAGTCATCGGCAATCGCTGGTAGACCACTGAGGCTGGATGCGTGGCGCGCCTTTTTGATGGCGTTCTCCACGAAACTCAAACCGTCTTCCACCGCATCGGGAATATTGAACGCCTTCTGCGGGACGACCTCTATCTGTTCGGTCGACAACAGTTGGTTGATCTCACGGACCTTTCCCGCATTGTTGCTTGCGAGGACAATCTTTTCGCCGGTGTGGTGTCCTGTCATTGGATCCTCTGCCTTCTTTCTGAACGTTATTACTATTAACCCTGCAACGCGTCACGCTGCATCTGCACGATACTGTCGATACCCTGATGCGCCAGATCGAGCATGGCATTCAGTTCGTCACGAGAATAAGCTGCGCCTTCGGCAGTGCCCTGCACCTCGATAAAACCGCCCTTATCGTTCATGACCACGTTCATATCGGTCTCCGCGTTGGAGTCCTCCGCGTAATCGAGATCGAGTACCGGTGTGCCGTTGAAGACGCCGACAGAAACCGAGGCCACCATACCGATCATGGGGTCGTTATCCAGCAGGCCCAGTTCGCGGGTATGGTTGATGGCATCAGCCAGTGCAACGCAGGCACCGGTGATGGAGGCGGTGCGGGTACCCCCGTCGGCCTGGATCACGTCACAGTCGAGGGTGATGGTGCGCTCGCCCAGCGCTTTCAGATCCACGGCTGCCCGCAGAGAGCGGCCGATCAGACGCTGAATCTCCAGGGTGCGACCACCCTGTTTGCCGCGGGCTGCTTCGCGGCCCATGCGGTCCGTAGTGGAACGGGGCAGCATGCCGTACTCGGCCGTGACCCAACCCTGTCCAGCCCCTTTGAGAAAGCGGGGCACCTGCTCCTGTACGGAGGCGGTGCAGATCACCTGAGTGTCGCCAAAGCAGACCAGCACTGAGCCTTCGGCATGCTTGGTGTAACGGCGGGTGATTTCAATGGCGCGCAGTTCGTCGGGCCGACGTCCGGATGGTCTCATGGGGCAACTCCTGGGTCGTTTGTGATTATCGGGTCTGCTTCCTGCAAACGCTGATGGCTTCATGGGGGCGGTATTATGGGTGAATGTGGCGTTAATGTCAGCCATTGGGCGGGACTGGCGCCTGACATGGCATGGTCATTGTTCTTCGGTAAAACCCAGTGGCGACAATACCCATTTGCTGGGCAAAATTTCCTCAATAGACCAGCAAGCCAAGCAATGACACTAGAAACCGGGCGTTGAGTTGTTTTGACTCGACATCGAGTCTCTGAGACTCGCCATTGAATAAAAATTAGTCAGTGCCTAGATGATTTTGCTCGGCGACAAGTCTCCGAGACTCGTGATTGACTAAAATTTAGTCAACGCTGAGTAAAATTTAGTCATCAGCGAGACTGATTTACTCACCATCGAGTCTTTTTTGGCCGGCATCGACACTATTTGACTCGACTTCGAGTAGATTTTGCCCGCCAACGAGGAAAATAGAGACATGAACCGGATAATTTCCCGGATCGGGTAGAAGATGAGGCTCACCGTTCGGTGATGTTGTCGGCTTGCACGGAGGATTTAAAGCATGACCGGCTAAACAATAGGGGCCACGGTTTAAGATAATAGTAAAGAGTGACGGAGATCGTGAAAGAATGTCGTGCCTGTCCCCTGTTTATGTCACAGGCGAGAAAATCAAGCACAGACTAGTGGCCTGCTCAGTCACCATCCCGCCACCGACAGAAAGACAGACAGGCTAAAGGACGGGATGGGCCACACCGCTAAACATGAATAGAAAATAGAATCCCAGGACCACCCGTGTAGGAAATAGACTACAGACAACCACGAATCGATATGGCATCGTTTCTAAAAGGGGAATTAATTCTCATTAAATCAAAAGCATGGATCGATGAACGATGAATTCTACGGAAATACAAGGCAAAACCTGCTTGCGACAAGACATGAGAACTTTTTTCCGCATATCACAATATTCGTGCCTTCCACATAACACAATATTTGTGACGTCCACATAATCAACGTTATGCCAGGGAGATTAATTGAACCTTCAACAATTAAAACTATGGATTAAAAGCGTGTGGCATTGGCTGGTGGAAGCGAAATTAGCCTTTATGTGTCTTCTCGTTATTACAGCCGCAATAATGCTAGGCTTCGTCACTTGGAGCAGTGAGACTTCTATTAGATTCGCAGGATATGTACTGCAATTTATAGGTATGCTCTTTGCCATACGAGGCTTGCTAAGTATTCGCGCTCATTTTGGGCAACCTTTATTGAGAGAATTATTTATAAATTGGCTGAAGCGTTTTCCTAAATGGAAAAGAAATGTAGTCATAGGTGCTGGCACTGCTCATGCGGGGCTGGCGGGAATGAAAGCTAGAGTAGAAGTATGGAGCCCGGATGACCCTAGTTTACCAATTGAAGAAAGAATCGAAAAAATTATTAACAACTTAGACAAAATCAGAATCGAACAAGGCGCTCATGCCAAGCTAATAGATGATTTAAAAGATAGTCATGAAGAGCATAAGAAACTAATTGCAGAGAAAACAAAAAAAATAGAAGAAAATATTCATGATGAATTGGAGTCTTTGCATACAAGCGACTTAATAACTTCTCTCGTGGGTTTGGTCTGGCTAACTGCGGGGATAACTATGAGCACTATGTCACAAGAGCTTTACAAATGGCTACATTAGGCATAGCAAGGCAATTTCACACGGACGTCAAAAAGCGTCGTTCGTTCCTCACTATGCTTTTTGCCTCCGGTGTATTGCGGCGTTAGATTTACTAATAGAACGTACCTAACCATGACAACAGAACATGAGCTAGATCTTCTAGAGAACGCGGTTGATAGCCTCAACGAAGCGCTCCGAAAATATAAAGAAGGGCTTAATGGCGATTTGAGAGCATATAAATTCGCGATCATCCATTACGCGCATTTTATTGAGTTGCTATTCAAGTACTATGTTAGTGAATCGCATCCGTTACTGATTTATAAAAATCCTTTCAGTAAAAAGATACAAAAGGAGAATACCATTGGCCTTTGGGAGGCAATCCAGTTCCTTAAAAATGAAGGAAAAGAGGTAGAGCCAGAGTTTTTTAAAGACATGGAGTGGCTAAAAAAGCTTCGCAATGACATAGAACATTTCAAATTCACCATGGACGTTGCAGAAGCAAGGAGGGCTCTGGGCCGGCTGACTCAATCGGTATTAGATTTCAATGATACCCATGCCGAGATAGATATTTTTGAACACATAGATGCGGACACATTTAAAGTGTTTGAGGAGTTGGCAGATGAGCACAAGGCAGCGCTTTCTAATGCGCGCAGAGAGGCTGAGGAGGAATCAGAAGATGCTGAGGTGTATGACTGCGAAATATGCTGGAGCAAAGGAACGGCGATAAAAATCGATGGAAAATATGTCTGCAAATTATGCGGCGATGAAGATCCAATCGTAGAATGCACCGTATGCACAGAGGATTACCGTCAATCTGAATGCTCAATCTGGAATGATGATCATCCCCCTTACGTTGACTATATCTGTGGATATTGCGAAGAACGAATTCGCAACATGTAAAAATCTAACAAGTACAGCCAGCCGGACAAACCTACGCTGCGCTCCGGTTTGCCTCTGCTGTAGGCGTTATGCATAAAGGATGATGTTATGCGGAAAAATATAGGAATTGTACTTGTTTTAAGTATTTTGGCTTTCTCAAAACAAAGTTATGCAGATCAAGACTCAATTCTACTTTTGCAAAAATGTCCTGAATCGCAACCCTGCGTACTTATGACTTTAAATAATGGAAAAAATAAAGCTACTACTAAGCATATAAATCAATTGGATGATGGGTATTCTGAAATTTTGTTTAGTGTAAATGGGAATTTTGAAAACTCTGTAACAAACACATATTTATTGAAAATTAAAGCACGCGCGGGGTCAGAGTAACTTTACTCTGACCCCGTCAACGATAATGCATACTATGCAATCATAGTAATCGGATAAATCCCATGAAGGCAATTGTGTACACAGAATACGGTGCGCCCGACGTTCTTCAAGTCAAAGAGGTGGAAAAACCCAAACCTAAGGATGATGAGGTTCTTATAAGGATTCATACTGCTGAAGCAACAAAGGCTGATTGTGAGCTACGAAGTTTTAAATTCGCAGTGAAATGGTTTTGGCTTCCGTTGCGAATCGCGATGGGGCTTACAAGGCCTAAGAATCATGTGCTTGGGGGATATTTTGCGGGGAAAATCGAATCCATCGGCAAAGACGTTTCGAATTTTGAGAAGGGAGATGAGGTTTTCGGGACAGCCAAGCTTCGTATGGGTGCCTATGGCGAGTATGTGTGCTTACCCGCCAGCTACACGATTGTTCCGAAGCCGGATAATTTGACCTTTGAAGAGGCGGCAGCAGTACCGCTAGGGGGGTTGAATGCGCTTCACTTTTTAAGGAAAGCAAACATTCAAAATGGGGAACAAGTTTTAATCAACGGTGCAGGGGGAAGTATCGGCTCCTTTGCTGTGCAGATTGCCAAAGCAATGGGGGCAGAGGTCACGGCTGTTGACAGCCCTGCCAAAGAGGAGATGCTACGCCGAATCGGGGCCAATCATTTCTTCGATTACACCACGGAGGACTTCACTAAAAGTGGCCAAACTTATGATGTTATCTTTGACATGGTTGCCCAAAGCTCCTATTCAGCATGCATCAAATTGCTCAATCCCAAAGGGCGATATCTGATGGGAAATCCTCGACTATCCGACATGCTAAGATCTGTCATAACATCCAGTTTTACGGACAAAATGGCTATTTTTGCTTTTGCTGGTGAAACGGCAGAAGAACTGCTTGCACTCAAGGAAATGATTGAGGTGGGTAAAATAAAACCAATCGTTGATCAAGTCTATTCGATAGACCAAGCTGCCGATGCGCATCGTAGAGTCGAGACTGAACAAAGATTAGGGATAGTTGTAATCTCCATGAGAAGCCATCAGAGTAATGAAATGCCTGGACACAATGGGTAGTAGTTTTACGAATGGCTAATGTGTCAATTATTTTTGGGGAACGTCACTACGCTCTCATTTTGACCGCAGACATAAATTGGGTGAGAACGCGGTTTAATATGAAAGTGACGGAGATCATGAAAGACTTACGTAATCTGTCCTCTGTTGATCCCCTTATGGCGTTAGGCACAGCAATATGAGCCTCATCGATCGTTTCAACTCGTTCGCTGCAGATTTCGAAGCCTGTGTTGCAGATGATCAATGGGATCGGCTTGAGGTATATTTTGTCGAGAATGCTACTTACTGGAACATAGGGGGTCCCGACCCAAGGGTCAAAGGCCGCTCGGAGATTCTCAACTACCTAAAAAACGATGTTTCGCACAACGATCGTCAATTCGATTCCCGAACATTGGAGGCGCTTTCAGAACCTACGGTGGTTGGTAACAAACTCTCCAGGAAATGGCGTTGTACATACAAGTGTACTGGGGTTCCCGATCTCGTGGTAGAAGGTGAAGCAAGGTACGAATTTGATGGGGAGTTGATACGTTCCCTGGAGGAAGAAGTCACGCCGGATTCTTTGGGTAGGTATATAGCTTGGATGAACGATTACGGTTCCAGGCTTCGTACCTAACGAGTAATTTCAGTCGACCTTGAGCAGGGTGTTACGAAATAATTGTGTCGTGAAAGTTTTGTGGGTTGGGTCAAGAAACGAGGCCCGACAATGCAACTTGCTTTAGAAAAAATGTCGGGCTTTTTTCCTCAGCCCAACCTGCTCCTTTATCTGCGACTTATCACTTGCCGCCAATAATTGATCCCAGAATGCCTCGCACAATCTGTCTGCCCAGTTTTGAGCCTACGGCGCGGGCGACAGATTTCATGAAGGCTTCACCGACACCTTGACGGCGTGAACCGCCACTGCTGCGACTGGATCGTTTTTCTTCTTTTTCAGCGGCCTCCTTTTTCGCTTGTGCCTCACGGCGCTTGATCAGTTCCTCTTCCCGCTTTTTCAGCAGTTCGTAGGCGGACTCACGGTCGACTTCCTGCTCATAGGTTGAGCGTAGTGGCGATCGCTCGATGATCCGCTTTCTCTCTTTTTCATCGACAGGGCCGAACTGGGAGCTGGGTGGGGCCATCAGGGTGCGCTCCACTACGCTGGGGACACCTTTCTCATCCAGGGTGGAGATCAGTGCCTCACCGACACCGAGGTTACCGATGACCTCGACGGTGTTGAAGGCCGGATTGGGGCGGAAGGTTTCGGCGGCAGCCTTGACCGCTTTTTTGTCCTTGGGTGTGAAGGCGCGCAGGGCGTGCTGGATGCGGTTGCCGAGCTGTCCGATCACTTCGTCGGGCACATCGTTGGGATATTGGGTGATGAAGAAGACGCCGACACCTTTGGAGCGGATCAGTCGTACCACCTGGGTGATCTTTTCCAGCAGTGCTTTGGGGGCTTTGCTGAAGAGTAGGTGGGCCTCGTCGAAGAAGAAGACCAGCTTGGGCAGGTCGGCATCGCCACGTTCCGGCAGTTCTTCCATCAGTTCCGACAGCAGCCAGAGCAGGAAGGTGGCGTAGATTCGGGGCGAATGATAAAGCGTGGTGGCGTCTAGCAGGCTGATCACGCCGCGGCCGGAGAAGTCGTTCTGCATCAGGTCTTCGATGCGGATGGCCGGTTCGCCGAAGAAGATCTCGCCACCGGCCTCTTCCAGCACCAACAACCGGCGCAGGATGGCGGTGACGCTGGGTCGGGAGACGCGTCCGTACTCCCGCTCCAGTTCTTTGGCGTTGTCCGCTACCCAGTTGAGCATGGCGCGCAGGTCTTTGAGGTCAAGCAGCAACAGTCCCTCGTCATCGGCCAGGCTGAAGGCGATCTGCAGGACGCCTTCCTGAGTCTCGTTGAGTTCCAGCAGGTTGGCCAATAGGGTAGGTCCCATCTCGGAGACGGTGGTGCGTACCGGGTGCCCTTGTTTACCGAAGACATCCCAGAATAGAACAGGAGATGGCTCAAAGGTGTGTTCCCCGATCTGGATATATTCGAGCCGTTCACTAATTTTTGGATGGGCCTTGCCACTGCCTGCCAGACCTGACAGATCTCCTTTCACGTCGGCGGTGAAGACCGGCACGCCGAGGCGGGAGAAGGATTCCGCCAGTACCTGCAGGGTGACTGTCTTACCGGTACCGGTGGCGCCGGTAATCAACCCGTGACGATTGGCCATGCCCGCGTTGAGTGTGATCTGCCTTTCGCCGTTTCCGCCGAGCAGGATGTGGTTGTCTGTCATTCCCCTCTCCCCTAAAGCCATTCATTGGTTATGGCTTTTGACAATGGTTTACGTTTCGCGCTGGTGCTGTCCGTCTCTTGGGTTAGACTCAGCGGAGTTATCATCAGTCACCGGCAGCCAGTATTGTATGGCTTTCATTCACTGACAATACGTTACTCACAGGCCGGTTAACTAATGCGGAAGCCGTCAGGTCCGCAACGCAAAGAGGGTTTTAACATGATGGAACTGGTACAACAATTGGTAGCGGGTGCTGGTGTCAGCCAATCACAGGCGGAAGGTGGTGCGGGTTTGCTGTTCGGTCTGGTCAAGGACAAGCTCTCCTCGGGTGATTTCTCCCAAGTGGCCTCGGCGGTACCGGGTATCGACAATCTTATCGATAGCGCACCGAGTAGCGGTGGTGGACTGGGTGGTTTGTTGGGTGGTGTGGCTTCAGCGATGGGAGCGAATCAGCTGGGTAACCTGGCCTCACTGGCGGGTGGCTTCAGCAAGCTCGATCTTGATACAGGCATGATCGGCAAGTTTGTACCGATCGTGCTCTCTTATCTTCAGTCACAGGGTGGAGATGGTGTTACTTCCCTGGTCAGTCGCGTTCTACAAGGAAAATAGGGGAACAGCATGCGTTGGCAGAATCGCCGTAGAAGTCAAAATGTCGAGGACCGGCGGGGAATGCGGGCTCCGTCTGCCATGGGGGGATTCGGCAGAGGTGGAGGTATGCTCAACCTGCTGCCTACGGTGTTCAAACTGTTCGGTATGAAGGGCGGTATCCTGGTGGTGCTGGCCATCGGTGCTTACGGTCTCTTCAGCGGTAACCTGGGTAATATGCTGGGTGGAGGCAGTCCCACTGACCAACTGTCAGAACAGCAATCCACACCCGTGAAACAGAGTGCGGCTGAGCAGGAGCTGGTCGATTTTGTCTCCGTGGTTCTGGCCGATACTGAAGAGACCTGGCAAGCAATCTTTCAGCAACAGGGCGGCAAATACGTGGAACCGAATTTGGTGCTCTTCCGGGGAGCGGTAAAGTCAGCCTGCGGATTTGGACAAGCGGCGATGGGACCCTTCTACTGCCCGGGTGACCAGAAGGTCTATATCGATCTCTCTTTTTACAATGATCTGAAAAACCGTTTCAAGGCGCCGGGTGATTTCGCCCAGGCCTATGTGATCGCCCATGAAGTGGGTCATCATGTACAGACGCTGCTGGGAATTTCACAAAAAGTGCAAAAGGCCAAGCGAGGTCTTTCGGAAGTCGAGGGTAACCAGCTGTCTGTGAGACAAGAGCTGCAGGCGGACTGTTTCGCCGGGATCTGGGCAAATCATGCAGACCGTTCCCGGCAACTGTTGGAGTCCGGCGATATCGAAGAAGGTCTGACGGCTGCCAGCGCGATTGGCGATGACCGCTTGCAGAAACAGTCTCAAGGCTATGTCAGTCCGGACTCTTTCACCCACGGCAGTTCAGCGCAGCGGGTCCAATGGTTCAAGATTGGTCTGCGGCAGGGTGACTTGAAGGCTTGCGACACTTTTTCTGCAAAGAATATCTAGCGCTTTTTTAATAAAACATAATGCAATATATAGAGGTGATCGGATGGGTATTATTTCCTGGATAGTTTTAGGATTGATTGCTGGCGCACTGGCCAAGTGGATCATGCCGGGTAAGGATGACGGCGGTTTTATTATCACGATTCTGCTGGGAGTAGCGGGCGCCTTTGTGGGTGGCTACCTGTCTTCCCTGCTTGGTTTTAGTGGTATTGGTGAGCTGAGTATCGTGAGTATTCTGACCGCAACAGCTGGCGCATTCCTGTTGCTTTTTGTTTATCGCCTAGTCAAGAAAAACAGTGCTTGAGAGTTTGTGAATTAGTGAACGTAGATGGCTTTTCAGTGCGCTTAATTTTGAGGAAATTCAAATGATAAAAACATCCAAGACCATGATGGTTGCTATGGTACTCACTATGCTTGCAACGACGCCGGTTGTTTTCGCTGATTCCCATAAAGAATCAGAACGGGATCGCTATAAAGAGATGATGGAAGAGCGAGAGAAGCAGAACGAGGCTTGGCAGAAAGCGCGTGATGAGGAATTCGAAGAGCGAAAACGGACTCATGAAGAAGAACGTGAGGTGATGAAGCGGCGTCATGAGAAAGAGAGGGAAGAGATGAAAGCACGGCATGAGGCCGAACGCGAATCACGCAAAGCAGAGATGGAATCGAGAAGAGAGGCAGCCAAGGAACGCCATGAAGAAATGAAGAAGAAGTCAGAGAAAAAGAATGACAAGGAACATAAAGGCAAGAAGAAGGATAAAAAGAGTAAAAAGAATGACGACTAAAACTGGCAGCTTGGCGTAGGCGGTTCAGTCGAACTCCAAATCGTCGACGATCTTCTTCAGGTCATCGATGGCTTGATTGACATCAACATCTTCCTCAGGGGCTTCAAGACGGGTTTTCTTGCGCTCGGAAAGTGACATGCTGAAATCGGCTGGTGCCAGATTGCCAACACTCTCATTCCAGCGCAACGCCACGACGGTGACGTTGTCACTCTCCGGTTTGCTGTTGCCTTCAGCCTGATTCGACAGGCCCTGGATGCTGGAGAGCAGCGATCCCGGTGTCTGGAACAGGGAGTCGACCAAGGGGCGTTCGGGGAGCGGTCCCCAAAAACCATCCGAACAGAGCAAAACCACATCGCCTTCCTTAAGGGGGTGTGGGCCGCTGAGTTCAGCCACTGGCCGGTTGTTGGTGCCGCCAAGGCAACGTGTCACATAGTTGCGAAATTTGTGTGTGTGGACCTGGGCTGCTGAGATGATGCCCTGCTGTCTCAGGTGTTCCACATAAGAGTGGTCGTCCGTGCGCAGGTGAATGACGCCTTCACGCATGATGTAGAGGCGACTGTCACCAATGTGCGCCCAGAACGCGTTGTCCTCTTGTACCAGACAAAGTACGCCAGTGGTGCGGGGTTCGATTGGCGGTTCCTGCTCGCGGCCGAATTCGAGAATCTGTTTGTGACTCATATCCATCAGGCCGCTGAGAAAAAAGTGTGGACTTGCGATTGGCTTGCGGCTGGTGAGGAATGCCCGGCGGGCGTTATCCATGAGAATCTGTGCGGCCATCTCACCCTTTGGGTGTCCGCCCATGCCGTCAGCCAGACAGAGCAGGATAGCGTCCGGCGCCTCCAGTACCAGGCAGCGGTCCTGGTTGGTGGAGCGGTTTCCCAGTAGGGAGCATTGGGCTGTCTCATATTTCATGAAGAGGCCCTCTGCGGTGCGAGGAACTCAGAGGCCTCGCTCTCTGTGTCGAGATCGGCGATACCAACACTCAGCGCTTCCAGCATCTCACCGGCATTCTGTGGACGCTTTTCATATTCGATCTCCATTGCCCAGTCGATGGCTTCCAGCAGATAGGCCGGATAGCGCCGCCGGTAGGCTTTGCTTGCGGGCTTGAGTTTCTCTTTGGCATGGCGCTCGATGGCGGATGGGGGCGCCTTGCCGTCGAGACAGGCACGCATGCTGGCGCCGATGGCGTAGACATCGCTCCAGGGCCCGACTTTACCTGACTGGTAATACTGCTCCACGGGAGAGAAGCCGGTGGTGACTACACGGCCAGCCCGGTTGGTCTCATTCTGCAGTTCATGTACGGCGCCGAAGTCAAGCAACAGGGGGCTGCCGCCAGTACGCAAGTGAATATTGCTGGGCTTGATGTCCAGATGCAGTAGATCGTTGGAATGAATCTGATTCAGGGCATCGAGAATCGGCGGGAAGACCGTCATGATGAAGCGTGTACTGAGGCTGCCACTACGCTTTTTGATATAACTGGCGAGATTTTTTCCCCGCTCGTGGTCCATCACCAGATAGCCGGTGTTATTTTCGAGAAAGAAGCCCCGGACCTGGACGATATTGGGATGGCGCAGGGAGGCGAGTACCTTGGCCTCCTGGTAGAAGAGGCGAAGGCTGCGATTGAAATTGTCCTGGTGTTTATCGTCGATCGGCACGACCCGGTTATTCTCGCCGCGTTTGGCCAGCTTCTTGGGTAGGAATTCCTTGATGATGACCTCATCCTGGGTATCTTCATCCTCCGCCAGATAGATCAGGCTGAAGCCGCCGCTGGCGACCACTTTCATGATCAGGTAGCAGTCGATGACGGTGCCTTCCGGCAGGCTGTCGCGAAGCTTATCCATGCGGATTGACCAGCAGATTGTGAGGGTTTTTGAGTAAGGTGCAGCTTGGCACAGCCAGCACCAGGCTCTCTGCGATTGGTAGATTTATCCGCCATAACGCAGTGAGCAGATTATCCTTGCCGGAGGTCAATAGTGCATTCATCTCTTCGATTATAAGGTGTTCCTGGAGAAATGCCCCTGCCTGCATCGCCGTTCTTCGGTGGCTGATATCCAATATAGTGACCTTGATCAAACATTCCAATTTACTGACACAGGCCAGAATCCATCACGGACGGCATGGTCCCATGCTTGGTATCGGCGGCCGCTGGTGATTCTGTAGCGCTGGCTCGAATGGCGGGATACACAACTCAATCTTATCCGCCAACAGCCGTTTCACCATGAAAGTCTAGATGATGAGAAGCGGAAGGTGTGCGATTATGCACGGGTTTGGCAAGCCTTTGTAACAAGCCCACAGGATAGAAACAGGTAAAAATATGATCAGTAGCATGACCGCTTTCGCAAGAGAAGAGTACAGGGGCGAACTGGGTGTCATGAGTTGGGAGATCCGCTCAGTCAACCATCGCTACCTGGAGGCGTACCTGCGTTTACCTGAGGAGCTTAGGGTGCTTGAATCAAATGTCCGAGAGCGGCTGAATACCCGCCTTGGTCGGGGCAAGCTCGACGTCAGTCTCAAGTTCAAGCCCGGTGTCAGCGCTGAGTCTGGCCTGCGCATCAACCAGCGCATGGTGGAGCAGTTGATGAATGCTGAACAGGAAGTGTCGGATCTGCTCGGTGTGGAGAGTCGTTTGCGCCCGCTAGACCTATTGCGCTGGCCGGGAGTCCTGGAGGAAGAGGAGCAAGACTTCACCCCGGTAAAACAGCAGGCCATGGTGCTGCTGGAGACTGCCATCGACAGCCTGATCGACAATCGGTTACGTGAAGGTGAGAGGCTTGCTGAGATCGTCAGCCAGCGCTGTGAGGCCATGCAGGCCCAGGTGATTCAGGTTCGTGGCCTGATGCCTGAAGTGCTGGAGAACATCCGCTTGCGGGTTCGCGAACGTCTGTCGGAAGTGATGGAAGAGTTGGATGAATCGAGGTTGGAGCAAGAGATGGCTCTACTTGCGCAGCGTCTTGATGTGGACGAGGAGATGGATCGCTTGGAGACCCATCTCGCAGAGGTCGAGCGCGTGTTGAAATCCGATGAGCCTGTCGGTCGTCGGCTTGATTTTCTAATGCAGGAGCTCAATCGTGAAGCAAATACCCTCTCTTCGAAGTCCAATGACGTAGAAGTGACACGCGCCGGTGTGGAGATGAAGGTGCTGATCGAGCAGATGCGCGAGCAGATTCAGAACATCGAGTAAAATAGAGAGACTTAAAGTTGAGGGAACGCTGACATGTATTTATCAGTAAGAATTTTTTTGGTATCGACCGTGCTGTTGATTCTGACCGCCTGCGCGACCAGTCCGACAGGACGCAGCCAGCTGATGTTGGTTTCTGAAGAGTCGGCCATTAACGCCTCCAAAACAGCCTATGTAGAGATGATCAAGCCCTTCGAGGAAGAGGGTAAGCTGGACAATGACCCAGTGCTCAAGGCCCGGGTAGACCGCATCACTGGCCGGCTGATCGCCCAGGCGGTCATCATGCGACCCGACACCCGGAATTGGGAGTGGAGCATGAAAATTCTGGACGACCCGGAAACGGTCAATGCCTGGGCCATGGCCGGCGGTAAGATGGCGCTCTATACCGGACTGGTAGAGAAGGTTAAGCCCACCGATGACGAATTGGCCCAAGTGTTGGCACACGAGATCTCCCATGCACTGGCAAAACATACCGCAGAGAAGATGTCGGTTTCCATGGCGACACAGTTAGGTGTGGCGGCAGTGGCTGTGGCATCGGATAGCCAGGGCACTCTGGCCGGTGCAGCGCTGGCGGCGAAACTCGGCGTGGAACTGCCCAACAGCCGTGGTGCGGAGAGCGAAGCGGACCGCATCGGTATCGAACTGGCGGCAAAGGCAGGCTACGATCCGCGCGCCGCGGCCACGCTCTGGCGCAAGATGGGAGAGGTCGGGGGCAATCGTGTGCCACAGTTTCTCAGTACCCATCCCAGCCCCTCTAACCGCGAGTCTATCCTGGGCAAGTTGGCGGATGAGATGATGCCCTACTATCAGGCTAAGGGCGAACGGCCGACTTTCAAATTCTGAAGCCATTTTGTTAACACATGGTGCGGCAGGGCCGCACCGCACCGCACCAATGACCTGGACTCGGACAGCACCGAATAACGGTAATACTATGAGCAGTGGGACACTTTACATACTCTCCGCCCCTTCGGGTGCCGGAAAAACCAGCCTGCTGAAGGCGCTGCGGGAGCGTGACGGCCAATTGCACATCTCTATCTCCCATACCACCCGGAAGATGCGCCCCGGTGAGGAGGATGGTGTTCACTACCACTTTGTCGAGCAGGCGACATTTCTCAGCAAGGTGGAGAATGGGGACTTTCTGGAGCATGCTGAGGTCTTCGGCAACTATTACGGTACAGACGAAGCGTCGGTGCGCAATCAGTTGGAGGCGGGGCACGACACGGTACTGGAGATCGATTGGCAGGGCGCCCAGCAGGTTCGTCACCGTTTTCCCGAGGCGGTCTCCATCTTTATCCTGCCGCCCAACCCCGAGGCACTGCACGATCGGCTGGGCAATCGCGGCCAGGACAGCGAAGCGGTCATCCAGGGGAGAATGGAGCAGGCTGCCAGTGAGATGTCCCACTATGCTGAGTTCGATTATCTGGTGATCAACGACGATTTTGATCTCGCGCTGGATGAATTGGCTGCCATTGTCGTCAGTCAGCGATTACAGCTGTCACAGCAGGCGGACCGCCATGCTGTGACCCTGAGTCGGTTGTTGCAGGCAGGTTAGTGTTAACAGGCCCTAATACCCATTCGATTTGGGTGAATTCTCTCTCTATTGGCTATAAAATAGGCCCCCTTTAAATCTCCGGACCCACAGATGGCCCAAAAACTCTATATCAAAACCTTCGGCTGCCAGATGAATGAGTATGACTCGTCACGTATGGCGGACGGGCTGAATGTGGCCGAGGGGCTGGAGTTGACCGATGTGCCGGAAGAGGCGGACGTGCTGCTGCTCAACACCTGCTCCATACGCGAGAAGGCCCAGGAGAAGGTGTTCTCCCAGCTTGGTCGCTGGCGGCCCTGGAAGGAGAAGAACCCGGCGCTGATTATCGGCGTTGGCGGTTGTGTGGCCAGCCAGGAGGGGGAGGCCATTCGTGAGCGTGCACCCTATGTGGATCTGGTGTTCGGTCCCCAGACGCTGCATCGCCTGCCGGATATGATTCGCCAGGCGCGTCGAGATCATGCCCCGGTGGTGGATGTCTCCTTCCCCGAAATCGAGAAGTTTGACAGCTTACCAGAGCCGCGCGCAGACGGACCCACGGCTTACGTTTCGATAATGGAGGGGTGTTCTAAATATTGCACCTACTGTGTCGTACCCTTTACGCGAGGCGAGGAGATCAGTCGTCCTTTCGATGATGTGATCGCCGAGATAGCCGGATTGGCGGCCCAGGGTGTACGTGAGATTAATTTACTCGGTCAGAATGTGAACGCCTATCAGGGTGATATGAATGAAGGCGGAGAGGCCGATCTGGCGCTGCTTATCGAATATGCGGCGGCGGTTGAAGGGATCGAACGAATTCGCTTTACCACCTCTCATCCAGTTGAATTTACCGACAGTCTGATCGAAGTCTATGGCCAAGTCCCTGAGTTGGTGAGTTTTCTCCACCTACCGGTGCAGTCTGGATCCGACCGGGTGCTCTCGATGATGAAGCGTGGCCATATGGCCATTGAATACAAAGCTAAAATACGTCGTTTGCGGGAGGTTCGGCCCGATATCACTGTCTCTTCAGATTTCATCGTGGGTTTTCCCGGTGAGACGGAGGCTGATTTTGAGCAGACACTCAAGCTGATCGAGGAGGTCGGTTTCGATCACTCATACAGTTTTATCTACAGTCGTCGTCCCGGTACCCCTGCCGCCGACCTGCCTGATGATGTGCCCCTGGCTGTGAAACAGCAACGTCTGGCGCGACTCCAGCAGTTGATTAATACCCAGGCCCAGCGCATCAGCCGGCAAATGGTGGGTACGGTACAGCGTATCCTGGTGGAGCGTCCGGCGAAGAAGGATCCCCGCCAGCTGGCTGGTCGTACCGAGAACAATCGGGTGGTCAATTTCGATGGGCCTACGGAGCTGATTGGCGGATTCGCCAATGTGCGCATTACCGAGGCCCTACCCAACTCTCTGCGTGGCGAATGGCTTGCACCGGCAGCAGATCAAGCCGTCAACGGCTGAACACCCTCAACGCTTCTAACAATCTGGAATCCCTCCTTGGCTGAACATCCCGAAACTATCGACCTGCTACTCGAGCCCGTGAACAATGAACAGTTGGCCAATGTCTGTGGCCAATTGGATGAAAACCTGCGCCATATCGAGCGGCGTCTGGGGATTGAAATCAATAATCGCGGCAACCACTTCCGTCTGATTGGTGAGCATCATGCGATACATGCGGGGGAGCAGGTGCTACAGGATCTCTATCGCGCTGCAGAGAGTGAGTTGCTCAATCCCCAGCGGGTCCATCTCTATTTGCAGGAGGCAGGTGTCGACGAGCTGCTCGAACAGTCGGGCGATGCGAATCTACCGGAAACGGTGATCAAGACCCGTCGTGGGTTGGTTCGTCCCCGTGGGGTCAACCAGAAGGAGTATCTGCACAAGGTGCTGACCCATGATATTAACTTCGGGGTAGGTCCTGCAGGTACCGGCAAGACCTATCTGGCGGTAGCCAGTGCGGTGGATGCCCTTGAGCGTGATCAGGTTCGGCGTATCCTGCTGGTGCGTCCGGCGGTGGAGGCGGGAGAGCGTCTCGGTTTTCTGCCCGGTGATCTGGCGCAGAAGATCGACCCCTATTTACGCCCGCTTTATGATGCCCTCTATGAGATGCTTGGTTTCGAGAAAGTAGCCAAACTGGTAGAGCGCAACGTGATCGAGATTGCACCCCTGGCCTATATGCGGGGGCGTACCCTCAACGAATCATTCGTGATCCTCGACGAGGCGCAGAACACTACCCCGGAGCAGATGAAGATGTTTCTCACCCGCATCGGCTTTGGCTCTACCGCCGTGATTACCGGGGATATTACCCAGATCGATCTGCCCCGGGGACAGCTGTCGGGTCTGCGTCAGGCCAGCGAGGTACTGGCCCACGTGGAGGGGATCAGTTTCACCTTCTTCAACGCACGGGATGTGGTAAGGCATCCGGTGGTGCAGCGGGTGGTACGAGCCTATGACGATTTCGAGAGTAAAGCTTGAGTCGCCTTGAGTTGGAGATTCAGCGGGCCGCACCAATGTCGGCCGGAATGCCGACGGACGAGGATTTCCACCGTTGGGTGGAGACGGCTCTGCCCGAGGGAGACGATCCTGTCGAGATGGTGATTCGTCTGGTGGATGAGTCGGAGAGTAGGCAGCTTAACCGGGACTATCGGGGTAAGGACAACCCAACTAATGTTCTTTCCTTCCCCTTTGATGTACCTGAGCATGTGTCGTCGGCCCTGCTGGGCGATCTGGCGATCTGTGTGCCGGTCGTGTCACGAGAGGCGATAGTGCAGGGCAAGCCGCTGCCGGCGCACTGGGCCCATATGGTGATACATGGTGTTTTGCATCTGTTGGGTTATGACCACCTGACTGATGAAGAGGCGCAGTTGATGGAACAGAGGGAGCGAGAGCTTCTGCATCAATTGCATTTTTCTGATCCCTATAGTGAAGAGGACCGATGAACAGCGAAGATCGATCGACCAACGGTTCCTCCCGACGATGGCTGGAGCGACTCAGCCGGATGTTCGGGAGCGAACCGCAAGACAAGGAAGAGCTCTATGAGCTATTGAAGGAAGCGAGTGAAAGGCACCTGTTGGATGATGATGCACTGAGTATGATGGAAGGCGCCCTGCTGGTCTCCGAACGCCGGGCACGGGATGTGATGACGCCGCGCTCCAAGCTGGAGGTGGTGAGCCAAGACGCTGATCTAGAAGAAGTCCTGGGGGTGGCGATAGAATCCTCCCACTCGCGACTGCCCGTGATCAGCGAGGATATGGATGAGGTCCTGGGCGTACTGTTACCAAAAGATCTGCTGTGCTGTTTTCGTCAAGAGAATCGCACTTTTTTTAAATTGTCGGAGATGATGCGTGAAGCGCTTTTCGTGCCGGAGTCGATGCGGCTTAATCAGTTGTTGAAAAAGCTCAAACTGAGCCGCAACCATATGGCGATCGTGGTGGATGAGTATGGTTCGACTGCCGGTCTTGTCACGCTGGAGGATCTGCTGGAGCAGATCGTAGGGGATATTGAGGACGAACACGACACACCGGATGATGATCAGGTTAGTGTTAATGGCACCTAGTTGTGCATCCTAAGATGTAAGGTTCGAGTGTCTTATCAGGGAGGAAAAAGATGATTAAGGTTGCATGGAATAAGAAGTTCGAGGTGGGTCACGAGAGGATTGATTTCGAGCACAAGATCTTTCTTAATCTCATTCGGGAAGCGTCTCTTCTGCCTGAAATGGGCACTTCAAGGGAGCGGGTGATGCGACATCTTGATGAGGTGAAAAAATATGCCCTTTTTCACTTCACCAGTGAAGAAAATATCATGTTTGACGTTGCCTATCCGGATTTCAAGAAACACAGGCAGGAGCATGCCATGCTACTCGCCTTGTTGGATGAGCGGTCACACCAATACAAGGATGGGGATATCGATCTGGATGGTGTGGTAGGTTTTTTGTTTGAGTGGTTTGCACTGCATACTACGCAGGTCGATACTCGGCTGGCGAAATATATTACCCATGGGGTTGATCCTGGTGCCTAGTGCCAGCAGTCTTGATAGGTCCTATGTGAAAAACTGACCGGGTCTATCGGGAGCCGGTACGAATCGAAATGGTAAAGATGTCACGATTGCTGGAATATCCTCGGCTGCTGGCCCTCATTGCCGGTGTGTTTACCGCACTCGCATTTGCCCCCTTCCAGTTCTGGATATTGGCGGTACTCATGCCTGCGGTACTGTTTTTTATCTGGGTGCGTACTGATGCTTCCTGTTTTCAGTCCGGGTTTATCTATGGGCTGGGTCTGATGGGGGGAGGTGTCTCCTGGCTGTATGTGAGCATTGCGCAGTTCGGAGATCTGGGCTGGCTGTTTCCGCTTGTCATTACCCTCGGCTTCGTGATGCTCGCGGCCCTCTATTATGGTCTGTTCGGGTGGTTGGTAGGCCACTTTGTGGTATCAGATCGCTTAAGACTGTTGCTGGTTTTTCCCGCCATGTGGGTTTTAATCGAATGGTTTCGAGGTTGGTTTCTCACCGGCTTTCCCTGGTTGCAATTGGGTTATTCCCAGATCGATTCACCGTTGTCGGGTTATGCACCTCTTCTCGGTACACTGGGTGTCAGCTGGGCTGTTGTAACGACTGCCGGGGCTTTGATTTTATTGGGTGAAAAGGGACGGATGCGATGGTTTTCTATCACCCTGCTGGGTGTGGTGTGGCTATCGGGTTGGATGCTGACGCAGATGAATTGGACGGAGCCGAATGGTGAGCCGCTACGTGTGGCTCTGGTGCAAGGCAATATCCCGCAGGCAGAGAAGTGGGCCCCGGAGCAGTTGACTCCCAGCCTGGTGTTATATGCCGAGCAGACGAAAAAGCATTTCGACCGAGACCTGATCGTTTGGCCCGAGACCGCAATTTCTGCCTTCCAGTTTCAGGTGGACGAGGCTTTTATCCAGCCGTTGGAAGCGGAGGTGAAACGCCAGGGTGCAGATCTTGTCTTCGGTGTGGTGCAGATGGACGAGGCGCGCGAACAATACTTCAACGCCATGGTGGCCTTGGGTAATGCGCAGCGTGACGATTACTTCAAGCAACATCTGGTGCCGTTTACAGAGTATCTGCCTTTCAAGTCCCTGCTATGGCCATTGGTTGACCTTTTTACTATCCCCATGTCCGACTTTTCTGTAGGGGAGGGCAAGCCATTGATGCGAGTTGGACCTCACCTGGTCGGTATGTCGATCTGCTATGAGGATGCCTTTGGTAGTGAAATGATTCAGGCGCTACCGGAAGCGGCCTATCTGATCAATGCCAGTAATGATGCGTGGTTCGGGAGATCTTTCGCACCACATCAACATTTGCAGATCGCGCGCATGCGTGCGTTGGAGACGGGCCGCTACCTCCTGCGATCCACCAATACAGGAATCTCAGCAATCGTGGGTCCGAAAGGTGAATTGTTGGGGAAATCTCCCTTGCTGGAGTTGGATGTCTTGACCGGTGAAATCAGTCCCATGACCGGTGCAACACCTTTTGCATACACCGGCAATCTTATTGTTCTGCTCATCATGTTAATTGTGCTGATTGTCGCTTTTCCTTGCGGCCATTTACGATTCAGGCGTTGCAGGTCTATCCAAAGGAAGTGAGAGTGCCCGCATGTGTTGTTGTCTTAGGGACTCCTGCGCATCCTCATATCGAATCACCTCTTGCAGTTGGTGAATGACCTCCTGTTCATCACTCGAAAATGTCGATGAGTTGTTCAGAGTCGATTCGGATACTTCCCGGTTACAGGCGTTGAGCAGAATAAGCGACAGGAGACAGCAAGTCGTGATGGGGAACTGTACGGACATCGTCGCCGTTTACCGGGATTGATAGATGGAATCGAAGCCTGAGGCGGAAAAGCCATTCATTCGTTGTTTGCCGACCAGGATGATGGGTACGCCTTTGCCTTTCAGTCGTGCATAGTCTCTGCGGCCTTTGGCGGATTTTTCTACGTCATACTCTTTGTAGGGAATACCTTTCTGCTTGAAATAACTTTTGGCCTTTTGGCAAGCGCCACACCATGTGGTGGAGTAAATCACCACCTGCTGTCTGCTTGTCAGGGCGTTAATATCAAGGCGCTGGATTTCGGGACGGCTGATGGTGTTGATCTGCAGGTCGAGTGCCTTTGGTGCGCTCTGGGCGGGTGGCCGGTCACCGAAGTGGGTTCGTCCCTGGGCATCCTTCCAAGTGTAAATATCAGCAGCCGATTCGAAAGCCAGCAAAATCGTCAGTATGCAGAGTATGACTTTTAACGGCATCATAGAGATCCATTCCGGTTATGTTCAAATCAGATTTTAGCCCTATTTTCATCAACTTTGGATAGTGCGCATATGTGATAAAGATTTAATCGTCAGTTTTTGTCTCAGCAAGAGACAGAAAAACCCCTCTCTGTGTGACCGGAACGAAGCTGCTGAGATTCCGCTTGTGGTAAAAAACCCGCTAGATGTATGCAGTTATATTCGTTAACGAGCCCTCGGCTTTCTGACTATGATTAGTGAGAGGCGGTCCCCTGGAAGTCTCAATTTGGCATGCTAAATCAGGGGTATATTGCGGAGGACGCACAAGTGAAATACTCATTCTCTAAGAGTGCCGTACTCATCATTGCAGGTTTATTGATGCTGTCTGGGCAGGCCGTGGGCGCAGAGGGCTATGGAAAGCAGAAGGTTGTTTATCATATCAATTACGATGATCCGAAGACGCAGAAGTCTGCGTTGCGAAATATTCAGAATCACATCAACGCGGTCGGAGCTGAAAATCTCGAGCTCAAAGTGGTTCTGCATGGTGACGGTCTATCCCTACTTATCTATCCTGACTCTCTGGCTAAGTTAGCTAAGTTCAAGCAGGCCAATGCCAGTGAAGAGATGGCGGCAAAAATTGACGGATTGAAGAGTCAGGGTGTCAATTTCCAGGTCTGTGGTAACACCGTTAGAGGGCGTAAAGTGGAGCTGGAAAACGATCTTTATGATGTAGAGTCTGGGGATGTCGTGCCAAGTGGTGTGGCGGAGCTGTCTCATCTACAGGCACAGGGTTACACTTATATCAAACCCTAAATAAAGGTCTGCGCAAGGGATGCTTTTTTTGTGTCCCTTCCGGCATGCTCACTGCTGAATCCAAAACGCTGGAAAAAACTGCCTTTCTTACAGTCATCTCATGGCTTATAAGGTGCCGGGTTAGAATAAGCAGGTGATGAGTTCTATTTTCGGTCCGATCAACGCATATCTTGAGTGAGGCAAAGATGATCAAGAATCAGTACCTCTACAATGCGTTAGTAACGGCTGTTTACGATGGTGATACGGTTACCGTAGATATTGATCTGGGGCTGCATGTCTGGGTCAAGGCTGAAAAGCTGCGGTTGCACCGGATCAATGCCCCTGAGATCAGGGGTGTGGAACGAGAGCAAGGCTTGATTGCCAGGGACTGGTTACGCCAAAAAATTCTTAATCAACCACTGGTTATTGAGACCATACAGGATACGAAGGGAAAGTATGGACGCTATCTGGTAGAGCTCTGGCTGGGAGAGGTTAATATCAATGATGTGTTAGTCAGTGAAGGATTGGCAGAATATAAGGCGTACTGAAGCGGCGGTTCTCCCACTTTATAGTGTTATGATGTGGGCTGAATTTAGAAACGGAAGAAACCTTGAAATCGCTGATCAATACTGCCGTTGACCTGTGCCTTTTACGGATGGGTCCTCAGGACGTCCCCGCATCACAGACACTGCTACTGGTCAGTTTTGTACTGAATTTTATCGTCGGCGTGTTGATGGTGATTGGGTTCCAGGCCGATCTTACACGAGCATTTTTGGAAACTCTGTTTCAGATCGTACTGATGTTGGGCGCACTCTATCTGGCACTGAATATTACCAAGAGACTATCGCGTTTCAATCAGACGGCTACGGCCTTGATGCTGAGTGGATTACTGTTGGGCCTGATGGTCCTCCCTCTGGTGATCTGGAATCAACGCAGTCAGTCGACAGAGTCTGGCCTGTTGATTTTAGTGTTGTTGTTTTGGAGCATTGTAGTGCTGGGCCATATACTGAGACATACTTTTGAAATGCCGTTTAATATCGGTGTTGCTGCAGCTGTGGTCTATACACTGTTATCTTGGAATCTTACGGCGCTTTTATTTCCGGTGGCTCTTTGATGCATCTTCATATCCTGGGTATTTGCGGTACGTTCATGGGTGGTATTGCGCTTCTCGCGCGGGCGATGGGCCACCAAGTCAGCGGCTCAGACGCCAATGTCTATCCTCCCATGAGTACTCAATTGGAAGAGGCCGGTATCGAGCTGATGGAAGGCTACAGGGCTGAGCACCTGGAACCGGCGCCTGATGTGGTGGTGGTGGGCAATGCCATGTCTCGTGGGAATCCTGCTGTTGAATATATGCTGAACCGAGGGCTGCCCTATACCTCGGGTCCTGAGTGGTTGGCCGAGCATGTTCTGCAGGATCGCTGGGTGCTGGCGGTGGCGGGTACTCATGGCAAGACTTCCACTGCCAGTATGCTGGCCTGGATACTCGAGGATGCAGGATTGCAACCTGGTTTTCTTATCGGTGGAGTACCGGAGAATTTTGGCTGCTCCGCTCGACTTGGTGCCTCCCCTTTTTTTGTGGTTGAGGCAGATGAGTATGACACGGCCTTTTTTGATAAACGTTCAAAGTTTGTCCACTACCGTCCCCGTACGCTGGTGATGAATAATCTGGAGTTCGATCACGCGGATATTTTTGATGATCTGACGATGATCCAACGGCAGTTCCACCATCTGGTGAGAATCGTTCCATCCGAGGGTTTGATCATCGCCCCACTCTATGACGGTAATCTGGGAGAGGTGCTTGATATGGGATGCTGGACACCGATTGAGTATTTTGATCCCGCCATAGAGGCCGGCTGGCATGCGGAAAATACAGCCACAGACGGCCATGCATTCGATGTGATCTGTCAGGGAGAGAAGCATGGGCGGCTCGAATGGTCGCTGATCGGTCAGCATAATATGGCGAATGCTCTGGCAGCCCTGGCGGCTGCTCGCCATGCCGGGGTGCCGGCAAAAGTTGCCATAGACGCCCTGAGCAGATTCAAGAACGTGAAGCGTCGTATGGAGTTACGTGGTGCGGTCTCCGATGTGAAAGTCTACGATGACTTCGCCCACCATCCGACAGCGATCGCAACTACTCTTGATGGGCTGCGAAAACAGGTGGGCCAGGAGAGAATTATTGCTGTGCTGGAACCTCGTTCGAATACTATGAAGCGGGGGGTGCATGCACACCTGCTGGCCGATGCGCTGCAAGCGGCTGACCAGGTCATGCTCTATTTGCCGTCGGACCTGCAGTGGGATCCGACAGAATACCTTGGGACCATGAGATCAAGGACCGAGTATTACCGGGATACGTCTGCATTGATTGAGCATCTGGTGGAGCAGGCGGTGCCGGGTGATCATCTGCTGGTGATGAGTAACGGTGGATTCGAAGGCATTCATCAGCGACTGCTCGACGGGCTGGAGGCTAGATCGTGGGTATGAAGCAGCAACCGATTGCTGTGGGTATTACCGGGGCCTCAGGTAGTGCCTATGCTTTACGCTTGCTGTCATGCCTGGTTCAGGCTGGTGAAAACATTCATTTGATGATTAGTCAGGCAGGCCAGATCGTTCTCAAAATGGAATCGGATCTGGATCTGCCCTCGCAACCGCAGGCGGTGGAAAAAATACTGACAAGTCACCTTGGGGCGGCCCCCGGGCAGTTACAGGTTTTCGGGCGACAGCAGTGGATGGCGCCTGTAGCCAGTGGTTCCAATCCCCCTCGTGCGATGGTGGTCTGTCCCTGTACCACCGGTACGCTGTCTTCGATTGCCTGTGGCGCCAGTAATGACCTGCTTGAGCGGGCGGCTGACGTTACCCTGAAAGAGCGGCGGAAGCTGATCCTGGTAGTGCGTGAAACACCCTTTTCCGAGATTCATCTGGAAAACATGCTTAAGCTGAGTCGCATGGGAGCTGTGATCATGCCTGCCAATCCCGGCTTCTACCATAAGCCTTCGGGTCTGGAGGAGATTGTTGACTTCATGGTCTCCCGTATTCTTGATCAGCTGGATGTTGCGCATGATCTGCTTCCACGCTGGGGGGAGTAAGCCGCACCAGCGCGGCCATACTGTTGTATGGCTTGCCGGTTGAGATTTTCATTCTTTAGTCAGCAGGGACCGATACCGATCAACGACTTTTTAGGAAGGTGGCAATCGAGATAGCTTCTGCTTCGCTGATATTGGGGAAGGCAGGCATGATATGGCCACCATGGCGGATTTTCTCCACCAACTCTTCGGTAGCATCATCGCTGCCGGCCAGCTTCAAGAGAATGCCGAATTTGCCTTCTCCGTTTTCACCGTGACAACCGGCGCAGGCTTGAGCAAACAGGTCGTTGACCGGCATGCCTGCGGTCGCTTTAAAGTCATTGTTGCCGCCGCAGCCGCTTAGGCTGACGGATAAAATTGCCAATATGGTTAACGGTGTCGTTTTCTTCATCTTAAACCTCGAGATGGGTAATTTATTGTGTCGGTTCCGTTGATCCTTGATTGATCGCCTCCGGCAGTGACTTTTTGCTGAGTCAGAAGGTGCGATTATCGTCATCAATCAGGGTTATCGGACCCTATGTCAGCAGTATTCAGATGTCACACTGAGTGTGTCTGAGATCTGACAGTGTAACGAAGGGAATACTGCGGCCGGCGAATGTTAACCCGGTTTGGGTCAGACTGACAAAGCTACTCGATCACAGTACAACGATTTCGCCCGTCCTTTTTCGATTGGTAGAGGGCGGCATCGACTCGCTTGACGAGGGTGGAAAAGGTATCACGGGGCTTCAATACACTGCCACCGAAACTGGCGGTGATCGTGCCAGCGGTTTTGTGAGCCAGTTGTTCGATCTGCTCTCGTAAAGATTCCGCGATGGTCTTTAGCTCAAATGCATCGGTCAGTGGGGTGATGATCATGAACTCCTCACCCCCCCAGCGGGCCAGGGTGTCACTTTTTCGAATATGGCGCATGACCAGCTCCACGGTGCTCTTGAGGACTTCATCACCAATATCGTGTCCGAAGTTATCGTTAACCGCTTTGAAATGGTCAAGGTCAAACATGATCAGACCGAGTGAGTTCTTGGTCGACTGCGCCCACTCTATTTGGTTTTTCAACTCCTCGTCGAACTTCAAGCGATTGAAGACCTGAGTGAGTCGGTCAGTGGTGGCCATGTGTTGGAGTTGCTTCTCCAATTCGACCGCTTCCGTAACGTCGCGGTGAGATTCGACAACCTGTACGATTCTCTTGCCTGTTTCATCAAAAAGTGGGGTGGCGCGCACATCGACAAAAAGCATTTTACCTTTCTCATCAAAATGCTTATGCCTCACTGAGGCCGGTTTTCCTGTCTGCAAGACTTCTTGTATCGGGCAGGGATCATTCAGGCCGGTACAGGGTGTATCACGTTTATGTGAGAGCCGATAGCAGGTCATGCCTTTACTGATAGGACGATTGCCGGTGTAGAGTGTTCTGGCTGCTTGATTGGCCAGCTGCAATCGGTAGTTGCTGACATCGATAACCAGTGTGGGGTCGGGAATGGTATCGACCACTCGCTGTATATGGTCCCGTGACAGAGTTAGTTTCTGCTCAATATCCTTGAGTGCAGTGATATCGCTGATATGCGTGTAGTAATGTGAGATTTTGCCTTCTTTATCACGGATCGCCTGGCAGATGTCCTGCACCCATCTTCCTTGGCCCTGCCGGTCCAGAATTCGATAGGGTGAGCGCTTGAAAGTATCTTGATTCTGCAGCTTCGCCTGTTCAGATTCGGAGATATATTGCGGCAGATATGCGGGCTCGATGATGCTGGAGTAGCTGAATGTCTTATTCAGAAATGTCTCAGGCTCATAGCCTAATAGTTCATAGACATTGGCAGAGATATAGTCCACAGGCCAGCCGAGTTCATTGCGCAGCTTGACGATAATGCCCGGGCCGCTGACAAAGAGATCGCGCTCATAGGCAATCTTCTCATTCAATGAGGCGATCTCTTTCTCCTGCGTATGGCGTTTGTCCCGATGCCATAAAAGCACGCCGAGTATGAGACCGATCACAATGAGAGTGAATATCAGTGGTGGCAAAGTCTCCTTGAGTTCACGAGACAGTTTGTTTTGGATTAATGTGTCGGGAATGTGCAGTAGTATAGTCAGGCAGCTGGCGCACTCTGATAACACTTCATGTCCGGATGGGTTGAAGGAGTCAAAGGTGAAGAGCCCTTCTGATGTGAGTCGCTGTCCTCTCTGTCCCTGATTGATCTGCTGCCAGATTTCAGGATAGCGGGTATGTATACCTGTGTGGGGATTGTCGGGAAACATGAAGTTCCAATTATAGGAACTGTCAGGACTTGAAAGCGGATATCCGATCGAATTGATGAGCAATGCTTTGCCGAAAAAGCCGGTGGTGCTGCGTCTGAACTCTTCCAGCATGCTCTCTGCAAGGTAGTTGAGCACCATGACGCCGACATTATTACCTTTGTCGTCGACTACGGGTGAGGCGAAGCGGACCATAGGTTTGAGAGGGACTTCAATTTCCCCTTTCTCTACATTCAGATCCATGGGAGAGACATATATTTCCCCAGGCGCCAGGTTGATGGCATCCCTAAAATAGTAACGTTTGTGCTTGGACTGTAAATACTTGTTTTCGACCGCTTGTGGCTTTCCGCTGTTGTAGTTAACGCGGATTAACTCCATACCATTGCTGTCGAGAAACCGGACCTGATCATATCTTGCTCGCTGATGAGCAAAAGAGGTCCAGAGCTGTTGCAAGATCTGAATAACCTGTTCCCGGTTGTCGATCTCATTAAGATGATGCAGGCTCTCCTGCTCACTGAGAAACCTTAAGTCCGATTTTATTTCGGCGAAAGTCAGATCTATCTGCTTACTGAGTTGATTGAACAGGATATTGGATTCGAGTCTTAACCTGGTTTCCAGACCGACTTTCAACTGGTGCTGGATGAAAAACAATAACAGCGAGGAGAGCGCCAGTAGCAGGAGCAGCGTGAGTCCGTAGTGCTTGATGAATCTGGTATTAAGCACGATATTCATGCTATTCAGACGGTTGTTGACTGTTGCTCAGTAGGTCGGAATACAACCACAGCCCCTGTAATCTGCTCGTCCATGTAGATGGGTGTGCCGATAAATTCGACCGTGATGGCAGACCCATCCTTGTGCCAGAAAATATCATGAGAGCTTTGGCAGGTTTCTCCATGACGCAGTACTTTCATGATAGGACAGTCGCTTTCAGGATAGCTGCTGCCGTCGGTGTGGCTATGATGCCATAAGCTATGGCTGTTTTTTTGTATCATTTCATCAATCTGATAACCGAGTATGTCAGCAGCGGCCGGATTGACGAAGGTGTGTTTTCCCTCACTGTCTAATCCCAGGATGCCGTCACCGGCAACTCTGAGAATAAGAGCAGTCTGATGCTCTGCTTGCTGCTTCTCTTCTTCGAGTTTTTTGTATTGATCGATATCGTCAATGACTGCGACGAGATATTTTTCATCAGTGTCACAGCTATGATTGCAGGAGAGTGTCAGTTGACACCATTTGAGGGATCCGTCCTCACATCGGATGCGGAACTGGGTGGCGACATCATCCTGTTTCTTGAGCCTGAGTAGGTCGAATGTTTCCGTTATCAGGGCAATGTCATCCTTGAGAATAAGGTCCATGAGGTTGGTATGCTGCAATGCATTGCTTGTATAACCGGTGATGGCGCAAAGCCGCTGATTCATATTAAACAGTTGACCGGAGGGAGACACATGCGCGAGTCCAACGGCGGCTTGTTCGAAGGTTGCTATTTGAGCTTCCTGGCTCTGTTTGAGCGTTCTTTTGTGTTCGCCGAGTGAGCGATTGAGGCGGATAATCCTGAAACTCAGAGCGGTCAAAAAGAGTAACATCAGCATCACCGGCAGATAGAGGTGCCAATATTGATGGATCGACTCAGTCAGGCTCCGTTTGAGGGATTTATCAAAGGGGGGTAGTTCCAGTTGTTTAAGTAAATTTTGTGTGGGCTGGTAGTTTTCTGGAATCGTCCAGCCTTTGATATGGGCCTGCTTAGCCGCTTTATGGTCTGGCCGTAGTTTGAGTAGGGCGACGGTGACATCCTTCGCCAGTTGTTGGGAAGTATGGGCCAGCTGTGCGAATGGCCACTCCGGGTAGAGTGGTGTGCTTGTCGCGTAAGGAAAGCCGTCGTATTTCATGGGACTGACGATGCGGATCTGCTCAATATCCAATTTGCCTTCCGTGGACATACGTTCGAGGGTGTCGGTTCTGACGATCCCAATATCGGTTTCCTGGTTGATAACGGCATTGACCACTGCGTCGTGAGTGTTGAGAAAGGAGAGTGATGCGAGATCCCATTTCTCAATCCCTGCTTTGTCTATCTCGCGCAGCGCCATGATCCAGCCACCTAAAGACGTTTGGTGGACTGCTGAGAGCCGCTTGTCTTGTAAATCACTAAGCTGTGTGATGTTGGGGTTTGCCTTCAGGGTGAATATCACACTACCGAATTGTGTGATGCTCGCCTTATCAGACAACTCGTTGACCAGGGTCAAAATACGTCTGACACCATATTTCGCATGCAGATCGACATAAATTCCGGGGTTGACGATGATGAAATCGACCATCTTGTTTTTGACGATGACCTGAATATCGTCAAATCTCATGGGAACGATTTTAAAATGGTGGCCTGGCAAGCTCCGATTTAGGTAGTCTGCTGTGGCACCCCATTTTTCTAGGCTTTTTTCGTAGCCTCGCTTGGCTAAAACGCCAATGTGTACCTCATCTGTCTCTGCAGCAGCATGAGTGGCAGCCAGACAACATAGGGCTAAAAAGAGGATGCAGCCAATAATGTGGTTTGTGATGAAGTGTAATTTCAATCTGATTTCTTGATCGCGTGAGCCGGTTTGTTTTACAGAAATACTGACACAAAGAGTTCAGCAGCTAGTCTACAGTTTTTCGGCCATTTCTCCGGCCTCTTTAGTTTCACTTATTGATCATCTCGATTACGGCTTGTGGCAGGTGTCCTCACGGGTTAGGTCTATCCACAGCCGATTTGCCTTATTCATGGTGTAATCAACGCTCAATGGCGTGATATCGGTAAGCAGTTTTTGTAATGACAAGTTGAAATTCTTGTCTGTACGGGGAATCGTCAGCAGGTTCATCTGAGCAATGGCTCGCTGTCTCGATATGGTACCGACATAAACAGGCACGGTGCCTGGATCAAGGCGGATATGTGTGGACCAGAGCCGCAATAACAAGCGGGAACCATCATTCATCTCCTTACTCAATACATCGATTTCGTGCTCGCCGGCGTGTACCTGAGGGAGGACGGGAAGCTTTTCCGTGGGTGTGCGAGGGGAAAGCATACGCAGCAGATTCTGCCATTGCAGCATCTCGGCAGCTTGCCATCCCTGCAGCTCGAGGTGCTTGTGTAAACAGCCAATCTGTCCGGCGAGGACGATGTTCAGTGGTTGGTCATTATCACCACGAATATCGTAGCGGTATTGAGGTAGTTGCTGTTCTATCCCCAGTTGCCAGGATTCAAGCGGTAGTGAAATGATTTCGCCACGTGGCTGATAGCTTGTCAGTCTTGCATCATGGAACGAAATGGCGAGGGCGGTCGTCGGTATGACAAGAAGCAACAGACTGCCGATCAGCAGGCTTCTTTGACTCACAGCTTCTACATGACGGTGATAGGCAATACCCAGCAAGGCTGTCCAAGCCGTACCAAGCATCAGGCTGCCCAAGACGTCAGTCAGCCAGTGCACGCCCAGATAGAGTCGGGAGAGTGCCACAGCGCCGATGACAAGTGCTGCCAGGCTATAAGGGAGCCAGCGCCATTCGCGTAATAAGGTACGGGCGACCATGATGGAGAAAAAGCCATAGAGTGTCAGGGTACGTAGAACATGTGCGCTGGGAAATGACCAGGGCCCCAGGCCGTCGCCGGCTGCCGGTGGGCGTGGAATACGCAGGGTGTATTTCAGCAGCAAGGGAACCAGCAGGCCGAACAGGGTGGCCGCAATAAGGTAGTAACTGGCTCTGCGTTGCCCCCGCAGCCAAAGAACGCCTGCAAGTCCGGATGCGATAATGAGGACGGATGAGAGATCTCCCGGTACGCTGAAGGCCGTCATGAGGTGATCTCCCCATGGACTGCGCAGACTCTGCAGGGTGTTGAATATCGTGAGATCCAGTCCCTGCGTGGGTGTGTTTCCCAGCACGGTGCCGGTCAGCAGGACAAACAGCAGGGTGGTGATCAGTAGCAGGGTGGCCAGAAAGGCAAGGCCTTTCGCTTCCGGGTGGTTCGGGTCTGCCAAGGCGCGGGAGATGGAACGGAATCCAGGGTGAAGCTGACCCCATTCAAAGCCTCGTTGGACAATTTGAGTCGCATGGGGCTGTATCAACCGAAACAGTCCCCTGACTGTAATAAACAGCAGCCAGGCGCTGACGAGCAGCAGCAACATGAGAATGACCAGCCGCAAGGCAACCTCAGAGGCCAGCTCCAGAGAAGCACCGAAGACGATGCCTGGCAGTAGGTATGCCGGTGCCCAGGCCAGAGCAGAGAGCAGATTGGCGAGCAGAAAGCGCCAGGCTTTCATGTTCATCATGCCTGCAACCAGTGGGATGATTGCTCTCACCGGCCCGAAGAAGCGGCCGATCGCCACGCTCTTGCCACCGTACTTTTCGAAGAAGTCGATACCCCGTTGCAGGACCTTCGGGTGACGGTTGAAGGGCCAGAGTTCCCGCAGGTGATCCTGGAAGTGGCGACCGAGCCAGAAGCTCAATCCGTCACCTGCGACCGCACCGGCCACTGCCCACCAGAAGACGGGCCAGAATTCGAGCGTACCCGTGGCGATCAGGGCGCCAAAGCCGAACATCATCACAACACCGGGTATCAGGAGACCGAACACGGCTACCGATTCGGAAAAAGCGACCAGAAAGACCGCCACGCCTGCCCAGAAGGGGTTGTCAGCGATCCATGTCAGTAGGGTGGTAAAGAGTTCACTCATGCCGCAATCGCTTAGTGATGATAGCTTGGCGAGAGAGACGGCACCTGGCTGTTACTCCAGGGTGCCGGTTTGCTGCTTATGTTCGGCCTCATAGGTTTCATATCGTTGACGCCGGGTACTGCAGTCGGGATCGTCGGGACGGTCGAGGCACTGTTGGACACGCATGGATTCCACGGTCTCATAGGTCGAGCGTTTGGCGCTCTCCCAACTACATGCCGTCAGTGGCAGCAAAATCACCAGTGCGTGAGTGATGGCTTTTTTATACATGGCGATTACTTCAGGCTGGAGAAGGCCTCACCGGCTGCTGTGATAGTCGCCTGAATATCGTTTTCGCTGTGGGAGGCAGAGACGAATCCGGCCTCGAAAGCAGAGGGTGCGAGATAGACCCCCTGATCCAACATGCCATGGAAGAAGGCCTTGAATCTCTCCTGATCACACCCTGTAGCACCGGCAAAATCAGTGACCTGGGCCTGATTGGTAAAAAACAGGCCGAACATGCCACCCACATGATTTTCGGCCAGCGGAATCCCGTTGTCGCGTGCAGCCTGCATAATGCCGTCGACCAGTGTCTCGACCTTTGTCGATAGGTTGTCATAAAAACCGGGTTCGGAGATCAATTCCAGGGTTCTCAGGCCGGCTGACATGGCTACAGGGTTGCCGGAGAGAGTACCCGCCTGGTAGACCGGTCCCAGCGGGGAGATCTGCTGCATAATTTCCAGCTTGCCGCCGAAAGCGCCTACCGGCATGCCGCCACCGATCACCTTGCCCAACGTTGTGAGGTCAGGTTGAATGCCGTAGTGGGCCTGGGCGCCGCCCAGAGCGACGCGGAAACCGGTCATGACTTCGTCGAAAATCAGTACGGTACCGTACTGGTTGCAGACTTCCCGCAGGGTCTCCAGAAAGCCGGGTTGGGGTGGGATACAATTCATGTTTCCCGCCACCGGTTCGACGATGATGCAGGCGATCTGTTCGCCGAGGCGACTGAAGGTTTCGCGTACCTGCTCGCTGTCATTGTAATTGAGCGTCAGGGTGTGTTCCGCCAGGCTGGCGGGTACGCCGGGGGAGGAGGGCTCACCCAGGGTCAGCATACCGGAGCCGGCTTTCACCAGCAGGGAGTCGGAGTGGCCGTGGTAGCAACCCTCGAATTTTACAATCTTGTCACGTCCCGTATAGCCGCGAGCGAGGCGGATGGCTGACATGGTGGCTTCTGTGCCGGAGCTGACCATGCGCACCATCTCCATGCTCGGTACCAGCTCGCAGACCTTGTCGGCCATTTCGGTCTCCAGCTCGGTGGGAGCACCGAAACTGAGTCCCTTGTTGATGATGGAGGCAACCGCTTCAATTACATCATGGTGGGCATGGCCCAGGATCATCGGTCCCCAGGAGCCGACATAGTCGATATAGCGATTGCCGTCAGGGTCATAGATATAGGGACCGGCAGCGCAGTCAACAAAGACAGGATCACCACCGACGCCACGAAATGCCCTGACTGGAGAATTGACTCCACCTGGGATGTGTTGTTGGGCATGGGTGAAGAGTTCCTGGGAACGGCTCATGTTTAATTCTCCTTCGGCTCGAATAGTGTTGTCAGCTTTTGGCAGGCCGCACGGATATCCGGTTGGCCGAAGATCCCGTGGACCACTGCCAGCATATCGGCACCTGCTTCTATTAACGGTGCGCCATTCTCCGGCGTTATACCACCGATGGCAACCAGTGGCAGGTTGAGGGTGGTCTTGGCTTGCCGCAGCAGTTCAGGTGTTGCCTGAATCGCATGGGGTTTGGTTAAAGAAGGGAAGAAGCGGCCGAAAGCCACATAATCGGCGCCTGCCTGGGCTGCATTGTGGGCGAGATCCAGGCGGTTATAGCAGGAGATGCCAATAATGGCCGCTTCTCCAAGCTGTATTCTCGCATGAGAAAGATCTGCATCTTCACGTCCCAGGTGGACGCCATTGGCACCTACCGACTGCGCCAGATTGACATCATCGTTGATGATCAGGAGAGCCTGATGGTGCTTGCATAAATCCATCAGTTGCTTCGCCAATGAGAGTTTCTCTGCCTTATCAAGGCGTTTGTCCCGATATTGAATGATACGGCATCCCCCGTGGAGTGCCTGTGCCACCTGATCCACAAGGCTGTTATCTGGGCAGAGTGAACTGTCAGTAATAGCGTAGAGGCCTTGCAGGGCATGTTGTCTATTCATTAGGCATTGAGGGTTGGCGCGTGAGTCGGAAGAGCCGGTCCGGCAGGGATTGGCAGCGTCCTATGCGAAAGCCATGGCGTAGGCTTTTCCAGCTGTAGTCCAGTGCCTGCTCAATTGCCGTTTGGAGGGGTTCCTGGTGTGCCAGGTGGGCCGCGATGGCAGATGCCAATGTGCAACCAGAGCCATGGTACTCTCCCGGTAGACGTTGACAGGTTGAGGTGACGGCCGATTCATCCGGTATGAATAATCGGTGTGTAATTTCTGGATTTGTTAGTGCGTCGTGCGTACCGGTGATCAAGACAGAGCCGGCCCCAAAGGCAAGCAGGTGACGGGCGCACTCCTCCATTGTGGCGCTTTCGCTCTTGTTGCTGAGGTGTCGTGCCTCGTGAGTATTGGGTGTTATGAGGTCGCAGAGGGGGAGCAATTCCTCACACATTAGCCTCAGTATCTGCTCACCTGCCAGTCGGTTACCCCCCCCGGCAGCCAATACGGGATCCAGGATCACCGGGATTTTCGGATGGCTGCGTAAAATCCTGATGACGGCCTCTGTGGCCCCAGGGCTGCCCAACAGACCAATCTTAATGGCTGAAATATGCGCGTCTTGGAATATGGCCACTGCTTGTGCAGAGATTGTCTCCGCCGCAACCGGGTGGAGTGCGAGTACATTGCAGCTATCCTGAACAGTCAGGCAAGTGACAATCGTGGCCGCATGAGCGCCATTGGCTGCAATCGCTTCGATATCGGCCTGAATGCCTGCGCCGCCGCAGGGGTCGTGTCCACCGATGGCGAGTACCACGGGCAGGGTTGAGGATTCTTCTTGCATGGCAGAATTGTACCGGATTAGATCCGATCTGGGCCTGAAATTGAGCTTTTTACCTGTCTGATTGTGTGAATGGCCAATGGATAAAGCTTGAATTGAAAAAAAGTGAAATACTTTTTATCAATCGGAATGGGTGGTTGGATTAAGGGTTTTTCCTAGGATTGAGGGCTATCGCTGCTAGAATCTAGGTTGAACGTCGCATGAGACGCCCGCAGTAAAGACAGATGCAGTCATTGGTTAAAGGTGCTCTAGGGGCCCTGAAACAGGACAAAGATCCTAAAATGACTGCGAGGGAAAGATCAATGAGTCCAAAAATACATGAGCTTGAAGCGGTGGCACGCCACTACTGTGAATTGGTTGAGAGCCTGCAGGAAGGCAAGACGCAATGGCTGGAGGAGGTCGCCTCTCTCTTACCCCGGCTACACGCGGCGGTCTCGGCGTTAAATCTGCCGAAGCCCGATATTTCTCACCACACGGTAGCGGACCTGGATGCCCGTTTCGAACTATATACCCATTTACGTCAGCTGCTGGGTGAGCGTGATAGCTATTGGATGGAGTACGATGTGGCAGGTGATGGTCAGACCATGAGCGGCAGCCTTGCCGATGACCTGACGGATATCTACTGTGAACTCAAGAGCGGCCTGAAGCTCCTTGATGCCCAACCGCAAAAGGCCGTGGAGGATTGGCACAAGGGATTTCATCTCCACTGGGGACAGCATCTGCTGGATGCGGAGCGTCACCTCTACGATTTAAGCACGCGAAATCAACTGGTTTGCTGATCGGGAAGGCCGAAAAAACCAACTAAAATTATATGTTAATTGGCCAAGCCAAGCGTTTTTTTGCTACCATTGCCATCAATTGACTAGCACTTAGGATTTATTAGGAGTGAGCGGGATGAGTTTGAATGCCCTGACAGAAACAGATCTGACCCTGACGGCCATTGCCCAGACCAAGATGAGTGAGCTTTTTCAGCAGGTTGAAGACAACATCGAGGGGGTGAGAGTCTTTGCAACCCCCGGCGGCTGCAGTGGAATCAGCTTTGGTATGACCTTCAGCGACGCGATCAACGACAACGATGGCGTGCTGGAATGCAGTGATTTCAAAGTGATCGTAGATGACGGTACGATGCAGTATCTGCGTGGTGTCGAGATTGACTTCGTCGATCGTGGTGACGGCAATGCCAGCTTCGTATTCAACAACCTGCAGCCTGTCGAAGGAGCCGGTTGCGGTACTTGCGGTTCATCCTCAGGTGGTGGCTGCGGCTAACCGAAGTACTGAATCGTCTGACAAGCCGCGCCAGGGAAACCCGGCGCGGTTTTTTCTTGCGTGCAGAATTTTGTCTGTATTAAGGTCGTGTCCATCATGAACTGTATTTACCTGGGGTTATACCGATGACTAGCCGCTCTGTTGATTTGCTGATTGTAGGTGCGGGTATCAGCGGTCTGGGAATGGCCCGTATGGCCAAGCGTCAAGGTCTCTCGCCTCTGGTTCTTGAGGCGAGTTCTCATCTCGGCGGTGCAATTCATACCCATCATTTCGATACACCCGACGGTCCTTTCTGGGCAGAGTTGGGTGGACATACCTGTTACAACAGTTATGGCAATCTGCTGGAGTTGCTGGAGGAGACCGGGCAGTTGAATACGCTGCAGGCCAAGGAGAAGCTCCGCTACAAGATACAGATAGGTGATCGGCTAGAGTCCATTCCCTCCCAACTCAATTTCCTTGAGCTGTTAGGCGTACTGCCGAGGCTGTGGATGAGCCAAAAGGCTGGGCGATCGGTGAGGGACTATTATGGCCGTCTTATTGGCCGGCGAAACTACGCACAGGTATTGGGGCCGGCTCTGGATGCGGTGGTCTGTCAACCGGCAGCGGACTTCCCTGCGGATGCCTTGTTTCGCAAGAAGCCCAGACGTAAAGAGGTGCTACGCAGCTATACGGGACCGATGGGACTGCAGTCGTTTGTGACGGGTATCGCGACAGATCTAGAGATCCAGACCCAAACTCCGGTAAAGATGATTGAAAAGGGTGACGCCGGCTACTGTGTCTCGCTGCATGATGGCGGCCAGATCGAGGCTAACCGTGTCGCCCTGGCCGTGGCACCTGATGTGGCTGCGGACCTGTTGCGGGATCTGATGCCCTCACTGGCTTCCCGTCTGGATGAGATTGAGATGGCCGAAATAGAGAGCCATGCGGTGCTAGTGCGGGCTGGTGATACGCAATTGCCTGAAGTTGCAGGTATTATCGGGCATGAGGACGATTTCTTTTCTGTGGTTTCCAGGGATCTGGTGCCTCAGGCCGGTTATCGCGCCTTTACCTTTCATTTTCGCCCCGGCCGTCTGAGCGAGCAAACTCGGTTGACACGTATCTGCGAAGTGTTGGGTGTGGACAACTCAGCAATCATCTCCTCAGTCAGCCTCAATAATCGTCTGCCCGCGCTACGTCTGGGGCACGCCGATCGGATAGCGTGGGTTGATCGTCAGTTACAGGATCTCCCCCTGGGATTAACAGGTAACTGGTTTCAAGGGGTCTCCATTGAAGACAGTCTCGTCCGTACAAGCCAGGAATTTAATAGGCTAATAGGTTAGTGGGCACTTACTTCTTCAGTGAGTCAGCAGGTCTGCCATCGTCCATGAAAAGTGATTGTAGCGTCTCCGCCCGCTCCTCAGATGAGTGTGTTTCCGGGGGAGGTTGCTTGTCGTTGCTAAAGAAGCGGCCTAGGCGATGAAACAGACGTTTTACAGCCCGCCAAATCTTAGGTAATAGCCAAACAACAAGTGCCAGGAAGAGCACCAGGAAGAGGATGAATGCCGTGGGGTAGTTGAGTGCCGTCCAGAGTCCGCCAATCACTGCCACGTCTTCAACGATTGAGGCTGTCCAGTTGGTGACCGGTTCAGGCGATGTGTTGATCATCAGGCGGGATCCCGCCTTGGTGAAATGGCTGCCCGCTGCGAGTGTTCCGCCGACCAGAGCGGCGGTTAGCTCGGCTGCCTGACTGACCTCGAAGCCACTGGCAGCGCCTGCAGCCAGCAGGGCGCCGGCGGGAATGCGGATAAAAGTGTGTAGGGTGTCCCAGCCACTGTCTACCCCAGGGGTCTTGTCGGCGAAGAACTCAACGCAGTACATGATGCCGGCGACGCCCATCACCATTGGGTCGCTGAGAACTTCCAGCCCCGGTGGCAGGGTGACATGGCCGGTCATACCCATGTAACCCAATACCAAAATGGCTGCATAGAGATTGATACCTGCTGCCCAGCCGGCGCCAAGTGTGAGGGCTAAAGTCTCGATGGTTTCCATGGAATCAATCTCTCTTCATGTCTTAAGGATAATGTGATGCCATTCGCTTTGTATTTCCAGGGGTAAGACACCTTTGTTTACTTTTCCTTCCATTCTGTACACGTTTCGTGAACCTGTTGGCACACTATCTGGATTGAATATCTTATCGATGGTCTTTGTTCGCGTGTTCTGTGCTTTCTCTTTTGCCAGCCAGGCCTTATGATTAAAAGCTTTCTCTCATAAAATACTTCAGGTTAGAACGATATGATCAAGGTGGGAATCGTTGGCGGGACTGGCTATACCGGCGTGGAGTTGCTGCGGCTGTTAGCCTCCCATCCCCAGTGTGAAGTGGTCACTATTACCTCCCGGGCTGAAGCCGGTAGGCCGGTTTCAGCACTCTTTCCCAGCCTGCGAGGACACTTTGATCTCTGCTTCGAGACGCCGGATGCGGCCAATCTGAAGCAGTGCGACCTGGTCTTTTTCGCCACACCGAACGGTATCGCCATGACGCAGGTACCCGATCTGCTCGCAGCGGGTGTGCGCGTCATTGATCTGGCCGCGGACTTTCGTATCAAGGATCAGGCAACCTGGGAGCATTGGTACGGCATGCAGCATGCGTGTCCGGAGTTCCTGGAAGAAGCCGTTTATGGACTGCCGGAAATCAACCGTCAGGCTGTGAAGCAGGCCCGTCTTGTGGCCAATCCCGGCTGTTATCCTACAGCAGTAGGGCTCGGCTTTTTGCCTTTGGTGGAAGCGGGGCTGATTGAACTCGAAACGCTGATCGCCGATACCAAATCCGGTGTCAGTGGTGCTGGCCGCAAGGCCAGTGTGGGCCAGCTGATGGGAGAGGTAGGAGAGAGCTTCAAAGCCTATGCCATTCCAGGGCATCGCCATCAGCCGGAAATACGACAGACACTGAGCCTGGCGACAGAGCGGCAGGTTGGTCTGACATTCGTACCGCATCTGCTGCCGATGATCCGGGGTATTGAAGCGACGCTCTATGCCCGCCTGAAGAATAAAGATCCGGGAGATCTGCAGGCTTTATTTGAGAAACGTTACCGGGATGAACCGTTTGTGGATGTGATGCCCGCAGGCTCGCATCCGGAGACTCGAAGCGTGAGAGGGGCTAACCATTGTCGTATTGCAGTACATCGTCCGATGGACGGAGAGATGGTGGTGATCAGTTCGGTTATCGATAATTTGGTCAAGGGCGCTGCAGGGCAGGCGGTACAGAATATGAATCTGATGTTCGACCTGTCAGAGACCACCGGTCTGGAACAGGTGGCTCTGCTACCCTGAGGCAATGGCAAGATTTCAAAAATATCGTGCCCCCCGGATCGTCGCCTCTCAGGAAGGGGTGTCTTTTTGGCTGAAGATATTGCTAATGATATTGGTGATATGCGGCGTAGCCTGGGTGGCATATCAGCAGGGAAGTGCGGGGGAAGCCTCTGGTTTCGCTGTATTACAACCTGACGCTAAGCGCAAAATCACGGCACTGGAGAAGGAACGCGATCAACTGCGCAGAGAGCTGACCATGGTGAAGCAGGCTGCAGAGATCGACCGTGAGTCGATTCTCACCATACGTGATCAGATCAAGATTTTTCAGGATGAGAGACTGAAAATGGAAGAAGAGCTGGCCTTTCTTCGCGGCATCGTTTCGACCACATCGAAAAAGACGGCTCTGAAAGTGCAGAACTTTCGTCTGGAACCGGGGCTGGAAACACGCCAATTTCACTATAAATTCTCCGTCAGTCAGGTGATCAACAGCGGGATTGTCGCCAAGGGAAAGATAGAGCTGAGTGTGGAAGGCTTGCAGGATGGCCGCACAAAGCTGCTAAGCCTCAACCAGGTTTCGCCCGATGATGTTGAGAGTATTAAGATGCGCTTCCGTTTTTTTCAGAATGTTGAGGGCAAACTCTTGATACCCGAAGGTTTTGAGCCGGCCACCATCAACATTGAGGTGAAGCCATCCGGCAAAAAACTGGCGCCCGTTAAAGAGACCTTCAATTGGTCTCCCATTTCCTGAGGTCATAGGATTAGGCATATGTTTGGAAAGAGTAAGAAAAAATTTCGTGCACCGAAGATCAGTACCGTCGTGGGATCAGGCAGCGAAATTAGGGGAGATATTCAATTCAGTGATGGCCTGCATGTGGATGGTGTCATCAAGGGCGACGTGATTTCAGGCCCTGAAGACCGACAGGCAACTTTGACCCTGAGTGAATTGGGTACCATCGAAGGTAATGTGAAGGTCGCCAACGTGATGTTGAACGGTACGGTAGTGGGTGATGTGGTGGCCAGTAATCGGGTCGAACTGGCGCCCAAGGCTAGGATTACCGGTACCCTGACCTACGCCTTGCTGGAGATGTCCATGGGTGCTGAGGTTAACGGTAAGCTGATACATGCCGCAGAGCAGGACCCCCTAAAGCTGGAGTACGATGGTGACAAGCAGGAGCCTGCAGAGACGCCCCGGCCAAAGATGCCAAATACCCCTGAAACATCTACTGAATAGGTAGTCGTCAATACTTGACTGTTTTTCTTGGTAATCGCATACTTCTAGTAATTAAAGCGATCTCCTGACGCGTCAGGTGCAACACAGCAGGATAGATAATCATGACGACAGCAGAAGCAATGAGCGATGCCATTAACTTTACCGAAGCCGCAGCCAATAAAGTGGCAGCGCTGATCGATGAAGAGGGCAACCCGGAATTGATGTTAAGAGTCTACATCCAGGGCGGTGGTTGTTCTGGTTTTCAGTATGGCTTTACGTTTGATGAAAATGAAAACGAGGGTGATACCAAGGTAGTTACCAGTGGGGTGACGCTGCTGGTCGATCCCATGAGCATGCAGTATCTGATGGGCGCCGAGGTCGACTATTCAGAAGGTCTGCAAGGTGCCCAGTTCGTTATCAGGAATCCTAATGCATCAACAACCTGTGGTTGCGGATCATCCTTCTCAGTCTAAATTTCCGTTTTAAACTTTCAATACCAGAGGCGCTTCGGCGCCTCTTTTGCTCTGCTTGCTGAAAAGCGGGGGGGCTGTTTAGGTTTGAGAATGCCGGCATCCATCATGCCGGCGATTCTCATTCAGGCGGTGTGATTATTCCACGTAAGGAAGCAAGGTCAACTCCACTCGACGATTCTGCTGCCGGCCCGCTGGTGTACTGTTTGATGCGGCCGGGCGGTTCTCGCCATACCCCACACTATCGATGCGCACCGATTGGATACCATTATTGAGCAGTACGTTGCTGACTGACTGGGAACGCTGTTGAGATAGCATTTGATTATACGACTCAGAGCCTGAACTGTCGGTATGACCCGCGACTTCAATCATGGTCGATTTATATTCATTGAGTACCAGGGCAACAGAGCCCAGAACTTCGACGAAGTTGGGTTTCACATCGGATTTATTCACCTCGAAGGTGATATTGCCGGGCATGTTGAGGATGATATTGTCGCCATCACGGGTCACGCTAACCCCGGTGTTTTCCAATTGCTGACGTAGTTTGGCTTCCTGCACGTCCATGTAATAGCCCACACCGCCACCCGCGATAGCGCCAATACCTGCGCCTTTGAGTGCACGCTCCTTACGCTTTTTCTTGTCTTTTGAGGTAGCGATACCGAGCACAGCTCCCACTGCGGCGCCGATGGCGGCACCCTTTGTGGCGCTGGAAGTCTTCTCTTCACGGGTATAAGGATCAATGGTGGTACAGGCCTGAAGGACGATAGCCGAGGCAATGATGCCCGCAATAGTGATCTTGTTTTTCATGGTTTCTCCTGGGACGTTTGGGTCAACGTGTAACCCACCGAAAGGTTTCATAGTCCAGGTCAGTGAGTCAATACAGTAATGTTAAATAGTGTGAAGGCGATATTCAGATTGTTTGGGTGTATTGGGTGGCTTATGTCGGCAGAGGGTGGATCTGATGGCTGTCGGTAGACACGCTAGCGGGATTTTCAGTGTAGGCTATTTTACCTGGTGTGGGAGTTTTATTCTGATTTACCAAGCAGGTCTTTCATCATCTGTAGTGTGATCTGCCGTCCCAATTCACCAATTGCTGTAGTCAGGGGGATCTCTTTGGGACAGACTCGTACGCAGTTCTGTGCATTGCCGCAGTCACTCAGGCCACCTTCTGCCATGATGGCATGCAGTCGCTGGGTTTTGTGATACTGGCCGGTGGGGTGAGCGTTCATCAAGCGGACAGCAGCCAGGGATGCCGGGCCGACGAAGTCCTCAGTATCGCCATACTGGGGGCAGGCCTCCATGCAACAACCGCAGGACATGCAACGGCTGTAGAGATAGTTGTCCTTCCATGCCTCCGGTGAGACGCGTGGGGCACCCTGGTGAATATCCCAGGCGCCGTCGATCTCGATCCAGGCTCGGACCTTCTTAAGGTCGCTGAATATGCGGCTTCGATCCACCATCAGATCGCGAATGACGGGGAACTTGCTCAGGGGTTCAAGTCTGATCGGCTGTTCAAGCGTATCAACCAACGTGGAGCATGCCTGTCGGGGGTGACCATTGATGACCATACTGCAGGCCCCGCAGACCTCCTCCATGCAGTTGAATTCCCAGGCTACCGGATCCACATGATGACCCTCCTGGGTGATGGGGTTTTCGCGGATGATCATCAGCGCGGAGACCACATTGTGTCCATTTCGATAGGGAATAGAGAAGGACTGCCAGTATGGCGGGCTATAAGGGTCGTCTTGTCGCCGAATTTGAAAATCGATGGTTTTCATGGGTGCCCCTAGCGATAGTCCCGTGGCTCTTCGGGAGACAATACCGACAGATCCACCGGCTGGTAGCTGATCACGGGTCCTGTTTCACCGGCAGATGCGATAGTTGTTTTCAGCCAATCCTTGTTTTGCCGCTTCCAGGCCTCCCGGTACTTCTCATAAGCGGGGTCTCCAGGATAGGTATTTTCCGGTATGGTGAGGTCGAGGGCAGGCTTGTAGTGGGCGCCACGACACTCATCCCTGGCCAGGGCGCTGGCGGCAATGACCCGTCCAAGCCGGATCATCTCCTGCAGTTGCCGGGTATAGGCAAGTCCCTGGTTTGACCAACTGTTTGTCTCCTGCAGGTTGATGCGGAGGCTTCGTTCTTCCAATTCACTCAAGTCGTCAATCGCCTGCCGGAGGACGTCGTTGTCACGTACCACGCCGACACGACTGGACATCAATTCCCCGAGTTCGTGGTGAAGTGCATAGGGGTTCTCCTCTCCCCGGCTATCCATCAAGGACTGGTTGATGGCTTGCTGACGGGCGACCTCATTCAAGTATTTGTATTCCGGTACAGTCTGCAGATCGTCCTGCAGTCCTTTCAGGTAAGCGGCTACCGCTTCTCCCGCCACCCTGCCACTAAAAGAGGCGGAAAGCAGAGAGTTGGCGCCTAATCGGTTTGCCCCATGATAGCCGTAGTCGCACTCTCCACAGGCGTAGAGTCCGGGTATGTTGGTGGCATGGTTTCGCTGGCTACCGGGTTTCATGCCTCCGCTACTCACGTCCTTTTCGAAATCGACCCAAAGTCCTCCCATGGCATAGTGTGCGGAAGGGTAGATTTCCATCGGCTCATGAACCGGGTCGGCACCGTGAAACTTGCGATAGATATCGAGAATGGCGTGTAGGCGTTGCTCGATGAAGCCCGGGTTGAGATGGGTTAGATCGAGATAGACTTTATGCTCGCCTCCGACACCCAGTCCCATTTCATGCACCACTCGCCAGATAGCGCGAGAGGCCACATCACGCGGGACCGTGTTGCCGTAGCTGGGAAACCAGCTCTCAAGAAAATAGAAACGATCCTGCTCGGGGATCTCAGTTGGCCGGCGAGTGTCCTCAGGATCTTGTGGCACCCAGATACGACCGCCTTCGCCGCGGGCAGCCTCGCTCATCAGCCGGGTTTTGTCATCACCCAGCATGGCTGTTGGATGAAACTGGAAGAATTCGGTATTGGCGAACCAGGCACCCTGCTGATAGACACGGCAGGCGGCAGCACCGGTGGAGTTAGTCGAGTTGGTGGAACGATGGCCGTATGTCTGTCCCATGCCGCCGGTCGCCAGAATGACAGCGTCAGCACGAAAGCTCTTTATCTCCAGCGTGCGTAGATTCATGGCGGTGATGCCTTTGCAGGTATCCTGGCCGTCGAGCACCAGCGAGAGGAATTCCCACCACTCAAACTTCCGGATACGCCCAAGGGATTCCTGCCGCCTCACCTCCTGGTCGACGCCATAAAGCAGCTGCTGTCCCGTGCTTGCGCCGGCGAAAACAGTCCGTCGGTTCTTTACCCCGCCAAACAGGCGTAGATCCATCAACCCCTCGGCGGTGCGGGAGAAAGTCACGCCCATGCGCTCAAAGGTGTGGATCAGGCCGGGTGCCTCTTCGCACATCGATTTAACCGGTGGCTGGTTAGCCAGATAGGCACCACCCTTAAGCGTGTCGACGGTATGTTGCCAGATGGAATCCCGCTCACCCTTGGTATCGAAACAGGCATTGATGCCGCCCTGAGCGCAGACTGAGTGGGATCGCTTGACTTCAAAAAGAGAGAACAAATCGACCTGGAAGCCAGCTTCGGCTACACGCAAGGCGGACCAGAGTCCACCCAGGCCGCCTCCGATGATGATCACTTTACGTGGTCGTTTCATAGTACGAACCCTAGCATTCCATGCAGCCCCAAAGCGGTCAACAGTACAAACAGGCCGGCGCAGATGTAGAGCCAGTGCTGCTGTGCCGCTGCGCTGGTGGTCAATCCCCAGCTGATGGCCATGGTCCAGAGGCCATTGCTCAAATGGAATAGGGAGAGCAGCAGACCGATAAGGTAGAGCAGGAATATCGTCGGCTGGCTCAGTAAGGATTGCATGTGCCCGAAGAGGTCGAGCTTGATGGCAGGCTCCCAAATGGCCCAAATTCGGGTCCAACCTACGTGGAACAGCAGGAATAGCAGAATAGCCACACCGGAAACTCGCTGGAGCCAATAGAGGCGATGGTGAAGCCAGGAAAAACGCCGCCACTCACTCTGACCGCTGCGCAGGATTACCAGGCCGTAACCCGCATGGAACAGCAGTGGCAGGGCGATCATAAAGATTTCCAAGATGACCAGGTAATTGAGGCCTTGGAGCCATCCTACGACTTGATCGTTGTAGTATGTGGCGCCGAAGCGCGATTGAGAATTCTCCCAAAGATGAAAGATAAGGAATCCACCCGCCGGTAGAAGTCCCAGGAGGGAGTGAAGTCGACGCAATAGAAAGTGCGGGTTGTGAATGGATGTTTGCATGACACCCCGAAATGGCCTTTTCTTATATATTAAAGAATCGACAACTACTGAAACACTGACCAGGGGCAGATAAATGGTGATTTTATGGGCTGCTGGGTCAATTCCGGGGGTGGCTGTCGAGCGGGTTACATGTGATCGTCTGCATACACATAAAGATAGGCAGTAAGATATCGAATTCAGGCGGGATAGATCGCGCCCAGCTTAACGGCTTTTCTGGCACCGGTGACAGACGGCAGATTCCCGGATAGGCCTGATAGTGTGCGTTTAGCCAACCAGGCAAATGCCATTGCCTCAACCCAGTCGGGGTCCAGTCCCAACTCGGCAGTAGAACGCACTTTGCCTTTCGGTAGGTGGTGCTGCAACCGGCCCATCAGGTAGTGATTGTGCACCCCGCCGCCGCAGACCAGGGTGTCCGCAGTTGAGAAGCCTTCTCGTTCAATGGCGTTGGTAACGGTGATTGCGGTCAGCTCAACCAGCGTATTTTGAACATCAATCGGTTCAATTGGCGTCTCAGGCAGATGGCTATTCAGCCAAGAGAGATTAAAGTACTCCGTTCCGGTGCTTTTAGGCGGCGCAAGGGAAAAGTAGGGGTCGTTCAAAAGATTCAATAAGAGGACCTCAATGCTATTGCCGGTTTTGGCCCAGTCACCATTTTTATCGAATCCGACGCTTTGATGTCCGGCTATCCATCCGTCCAGCAGCGTGTTTGCAGGTCCGGTGTCATACCCTTTAATTGGATCCGTACCCGTTTGAGGTAAGCATGTGATGTTAGCAATACCACCCAGGTTAAGGATGACTCTTGGTTGATGAGGTGATTGCAAAACGGCTTGATGGAATGCAGGTACCAAGGGTGCACCCTCTCCGCCGACGGCCATGTCACGACGCCGAAAATCGCCTACTGTCGTGATCCCGGTCAGTTCGGAAAGGGTATTGGGATCACCGATCTGCAATGTAAAGGGGTGCTCAACTGTGGGGCGGTGTCTGATGGTCTGGCCATGACTGCCGATAGCAGTGATGTCATTTGCCGAAAGTCCCGCTTCTGATAAGAGGCTCTGTACCGCATCAACAAAGGCAAAGGCAACCTGCCTGTCCAGCTCCCCCAGCGAGTCGATTTCGTTGTTACCCGGTTGGCAGAGTACGCGAAGCCTGTCCAGCAGTGACGGGGCGTAAGGTGTATGTTGTGAACAGAGAAGTTGGGGGATGGGCTCAGAGAGATCTATCAATACTGCATCGATTCCATCCAGGCTGGTACCGGAGATGAGCCCGATGAAGAGGGACTCATTGGGCATCGGCAATGAGGGTACTGCTGATGGTCTCGAGCCTGGAGATCAAGGGTTGGATTTTTATTTGAAAATCATCCCGATACTTCTTGGCAATGGGTTTTGCGGCAGGCAGTTTGATGGTTAAAGGATTGCGGAAGGCGCCGTTGACACGAAACTCATAGTGAAGATGGGGACCTGTCGCCAGGCCGCTGCTGCCCACATAGCCGATGACCTGGCCTTGCTTGACCTTGGTGCCGTTCTTGGCTTTCTTGTTGTAGCGCGAGAGGTGAGCATAGAGTGTGGTGTAACGTTGCCCGTGCTGGATGATCACCGTCCTGCCATAGCCGCCTTTGGTGCCGCGATGGATGATCTTGCCGTCTCCCGCCGCTTTGATGGGGGTACCTGTCTTGGCGGCATAGTCCACCCCGCGATGGGGGCGTTTTTTACCCAGGACCGGATGCCAGCGCTCTTGGGTGAAGCGGGATGAAATGCGTCTGAAATCGACCGGGGCGCGCAAAAATGCCTTGCGCATGCTTCGGCCTTCTGGTGTGAAGTAATCTGCCCGTCCGGTTTCATCTTCATAGCGGAGTGCGCGATAGCTGCGGCCCCGGTTAATGAACTCGGCTGCCAAGATAGGGCCATCTCGCAGCTTTTCTCCATCCAGATAGTCTTCCTGATAAATGACGGTGAAGCGGTCACCAGCCCTAATCTCAAGGGCAAAATCGATATCCCAACCGAAGATGTTGGCCAGCTCCATAATGAGATTTTCCGATAATCCCACCTCCTGGGCGGTGAGATAGAGAGAGCTTTCGATCACACCGCTGGTGTGGCTTGTACGTTTCTCCACTTCGCGGGTCAATTCGATCGCGCTGAACGACTCCTCATCAGGGGTTATCTGGAGACTGCGGATTTTACTGTGCTCCAGGCGCAGGCCCAAGAACTGCTCGGTATCGTCCAGTTCCAGATGGAGGGTTTCTCCAGGGCGTATGTCCGTAAGTTGCTTAGCCGTATCGCTGGAGTGGACGATGCGATGCAGCAGGTTGGCGCTCAGACCATGTTTTTTGAAAATACTGGAGAGTGACTCTCCACTTTTGATTTCGTGGGTCAGCCATTGAGATTCAATACGTTTCGGCTGGGTCTCGGGCGTATTTTCAACAGGAGCTAGATCGATCTGTACGGGTTGGGCGGTCGTTTCGTCTGCCTGTGCTGTACTGATGAAGCCAGATACCGGCAGCGGGATGTTCTCGGGCTCTGTATGACGTCCCTCATTGGGTTGGCCCGGCAGGTTGAGTGGCAGGATGAGTTTTTCCGTTGCCTGAGTCTTTGGTGCCGCCATGGGTTCCGGCTGGGTGGATGCATTGGACTCTTCATTGCCGGGCGTGATGAGATAGAGAAAAATGAGGGCCAACAGGACAAGAAAGATACCCGCCAGAAAAAGACGTTTCACCAACTGTCCTCGGGGTGTCTGCCTGTGGAACTTGTAGGATTTAAGATCTTCCATCGTTCAGCTGGTCGAGCCTCATGGGGTTACTGGGCCATTCTGTGTAGCAATCTTTGGGTTTGATCCGCAATTACAGAGGATAGTTTCAATACGCTCAATGGTTAATTTTATCAGATACTTCTAGTAGAGTGTGCATCCGTTGTCTTAAAAATCCGAGAAACATTGATGACTGACATTGCGAGATCACTCGAACTCATCAAGCGGGGCACCGATGAAGTGCTCCCAGAAGAGTTGCTACTCAAGAAGTTACAGCGGCAGAAACCGCTGAAAATCAAGGCAGGATTCGATCCCACCGCGCCGGATCTGCACCTGGGGCATACTGTACTCATTAATAAACTACGTCAATTTCAGGAGCTGGGACATGAGGTGATCTTCCTGATTGGCGATTTCACCGGCATGATCGGCGATCCCACAGGCAAGAGTGCAACAAGGCCTCCATTGACGCGGGATGAGGTGCTGGAAAATGCCAAGACCTACGAGCACCAGATCTTCAAGATTTTGGATCCTGCCAAAACCACTGTATTTTTCAACTCCTCCTGGATGGGGGAGATGTCGGCAGTTGATCTGATCCAGCTGGCCGCCAAACACACCGTGGCTCGCATGCTGGAGCGGGATGACTTCAGTAAACGTTATACAGGCGGTCAGCCGATTGCTATCCATGAATTCCTCTATCCGCTGATTCAAGGCTACGACTCGGTAGCGCTGAAGGCGGACGTTGAATTAGGCGGTACAGATCAGAAGTTCAATCTGCTTGTCGGGCGGCAATTGCAGGAGGCCTATGACCAGGAGCCGCAGGTGGTGATCACCCTGCCGATTCTCGAGGGACTTGATGGCGTACAGAAGATGTCCAAGTCACTCAACAACTATATAGGTATCACTGATGCGCCTGAAGAGATGTTCGGCAAGGTGATGTCGATATCCGATGATCTTATGTGGCGATACTTCGAACTGTTGAGTTTTAGGCCCATGGAGGAGATCGACGCCATGAGGCAGGGGATCGAGCAGGGTGATAACCCACGCGATGTAAAGATCCGGCTGGCCGAGGAGCTGGTAGAACGATTTCACTCACGTGAACAGGCCGTCAAGGCGCATGGGGCTTTCGTGGCCAGATTCCAAAAAGGCCAGATACCCGACGAAATGCCCGAAGTGGAGTTAACGGCCGATTCAGGGGGATACCCGATTGCCAATCTGTTGAAAGATGCGGCACTGGTTAAGAGTACGTCAGAGGCTATTAGAATGATCAAGCAGGGCGCAGTTAAAATTGATGGAGAGCGCATTGCCGACCAATCAGTCCAGATCGCGTCAGGCACTATGGCGGTGTTTCAGGTCGGTAAACGGCGTTTTGCCCGCGTCAGTATCCATTGATTCCTGCTTGAATCTTGTCCCTCGAACATGGTGGGATTGAGTGGCTTCTGCGCAAGGTAAAAGGCATCGATAAAAAAAGTTTCATAGCCTATTGACGAGGGTAAAGATCAACGTATAATGCGCCCCTCTTCCACGGTCGCCTGAGGGCAAATCGAGGAGGATTTTGGAGTAAGCAAACAGTCTTTAAATAGTTGTTGACAATGACTAAACGGACTGTAGAATACGCGCTCTCCAACGGGTCGGACACTCCCGCTAGCTTGAAAAAAGTTGAGAAATTTCTTGACACAAGCGTCCGGCAAAGTATAATAGGCGGTCTTTCCCAAGTAAAAGTTTTGGGAAGCTCTTTAACAATTCGGTCAGGTAATTTGTGTGGGTGCTCCGTTGATTTTGGGTAACCAAAGATCGACAAGAGCATTCAAAAAATAGTTAATTCTATTTCGAGAATCTCGAGTCAAAAAGATTGGCTGCCATAAGCAGCTATCAAACTTAAACTGAAGAGTTTGATCCTGGCTCAGATTGAACGCTGGCGGTATGCTTAACACATGCAAGTCGAACGGTAACAGAGGAGAGCTTGCTCTCCTGCTGACGAGTGGCGGACGGGTGAGTAACGCGTAGGAATCTGCCTAGTAGTGGGGGACAACTCGGGGAAACTCGAGCTAATACCGCATACGCCCTACGGGGGAAAGCGGGGGATCTTCGGACCTCGCGCTATTAGATGAGCCTGCGTTGGATTAGCTTGTTGGTGAGGTAATGGCTCACCAAGGCGACGATCCATAGCTGGTCTGAGAGGACGATCAGCCACACTGGGACTGAGACACGGCCCAGACTCCTACGGGAGGCAGCAGTGGGGAATATTGGACAATGGGGGCAACCCTGATCCAGCAATACCGCGTGTGTGAAGAAGGCCTGCGGGTTGTAAAGCACTTTCAATTGTGAAGAAAAGCCTAGGGTTAATAACCCTGAGTCTTGACGTTAACTTTAGAAGAAGCACCGGCTAACTCCGTGCCAGCAGCCGCGGTAATACGGAGGGTGCAAGCGTTAATCGGAATTACTGGGCGTAAAGCGCGCGTAGGTGGTTTGGTAAGTCAGATGTGAAAGCCCTGGGCTCAACCTGGGAATTGCATATGATACTGCCTCACTAGAGTATGGTAGAGGGAAGTGGAATTCCGGGTGTAGCGGTGAAATGCGTAGATATCCGGAGGAACATCAGTGGCGAAGGCGACTTCCTGGACCAATACTGACACTGAGGTGCGAAAGCGTGGGTAGCAAACAGGATTAGATACCCTGGTAGTCCACGCCGTAAACGATGTCAACTAGCCGTTGGATCCATTTAAGGGTTTAGTGGCGCAGCTAACGCGATAAGTTGACCGCCTGGGGAGTACGGCCGCAAGGTTAAAACTCAAAGGAATTGACGGGGGCCCGCACAAGCGGTGGAGCATGTGGTTTAATTCGATGCAACGCGAAGAACCTTACCAGCCCTTGACATCCTGGAAACTTACTAGAGATAGTTTGGTGCCTTCGGGAATCCAGTGACAGGTGCTGCATGGCTGTCGTCAGCTCGTGTCGTGAGATGTTGGGTTAAGTCCCGTAACGAGCGCAACCCCTGTCCTTAGTTGCCAGCACGTAATGGTGGGAACTCTAGGGAGACTGCCGGTGACAAACCGGAGGAAGGTGGGGATGACGTCAAGTCATCATGGCCCTTATGGGCTGGGCTACACACGTGCTACAATGGCCGGTACAGAGGGCCGCAAACCCGCGAGGGGGAGCTAATCTCAGAAAACCGGTCGTAGTCCGGATTGGAGTCTGCAACTCGACTCCATGAAGTCGGAATCGCTAGTAATCGCGAATCAGCATGTCGCGGTGAATACGTTCCCGGGCCTTGTACACACCGCCCGTCACACCATGGGAGTGGGTTGCAAAAGAAGTAGGTAGCTTAACCTTCGGGAGGGCGCTTACCACTTTGTGATTCATGACTGGGGTGAAGTCGTAACAAGGTAGCCGTAGGGGAACCTGCGGCTGGATCACCTCCTTTAAAAATGTTACTCCGGATCTTCGGAGCATCCACACAAATTACCTGACCAAGAGTTAAGCAGTTACAGACTTGTTAAACAGCTAAGCAGCTGTACTGCACTGAGCAAGCTCGGGTCTGTAGCTCAGTTGGTTAGAGCGCACCCCTGATAAGGGTGAGGTCGGAGGTTCAAATCCTCCCAGACCCACCAACTATCTCGTGAAGTAACGACCTTCAGGGGCCATAGCTCAGCTGGGAGAGCGCCTGCCTTGCACGCAGGAGGTCGGGAGTTCGATCCTCCCTGGCTCCACCAATATTTCTTGACTCTAAAGTTTGAGTGTCAAGTGCCTAGTGAACATGCGAACACTAGCCACTTTGCATTTGCAGAGTATGCTCTTTAAAAATTAGGTAAGATCGCAGATAGGCGATATCGAAAGATATCGAATATCTATTATAAGTATCTAAGTTCTCAAACTTAGTTACTTGGGTATGTTGCATTTGTACGAACGACCTGACTCCAGAATTTTTGGGGTTATATGGTCAAGTGATTAAGCGCATACGGTGGATGCCTAGGCGGTAGAAGGCGATGAAGGACGTTGTAGCTTGCGATAAGCTTCGGGGAGCCAGCAAACAGGCTTTGATCCGAAGATTTCCGAATGGGAAAACCCACCTGTCGTAAGGCAGGTATCTTGCACTGAATTCATAGGTGTAAGAGGCTAACCCGGGGAACTGAAACATCTAAGTACCCGGAGGAAAAGAAATCAACCGAGATTCCCTTAGTAGCGGCGAGCGAAAGGGGACCAGCCCTTAAGCTGTGATGTGATTAGTGGAACAGTCTGGAAAGTCTGGCGATACAGGGTGATAGCCCCGTACACGAAAATCTATTTACAGTGAAATCGAGTAGAGCGGGACACGTGATATCCTGCTTGAACATGGGGGGACCATCCTCCAAGGCTAAATACTCTCTACCGACCGATAGTGAACCAGTACCGTGAGGGAAAGGCGAAAAGAACCCCGTTGAGGGGAGTGAAATAGAACCTGAAACCGTATGCGTACAAGCAGTGGGAGCCCCTTCGGGGGTGACTGCGTACCTTTTGTATAATGGGTCAGCGACTTACTTCTCAGTTGCAAGCTTAACCGTTTAGGGGAGGCGTAGGGAAACCGAGTCTTAATAGGGCGAATTAGTAGCTGGGAGTAGACCCGAAACCGGGCGATCTATCCATGGCCAGGGTGAAGGTGGAGTAACATCTACTGGAGGCCCGAACCCACTTATGTTGAAAAATGAGGGGATGAGCTGTGGATAGGAGTGAAAGGCTAATCAAGCCCGGAGATAGCTGGTTCTCCTCGAAAGCTATTTAGGTAGCGCCTCGCGTCTCACTCCAGGGGGTAGAGCACTGTTTCGGCTAGGGGGCCATCCCGGCTTACCAAACCGATGCAAACTCCGAATACTTGGAAGTGCAATCGCGGGAGACACACGGCGGGTGCTAACGTCCGTCGTGGAAAGGGAAACAACCCAGACCGCCAGCTAAGGTCCCTAAATCATGGCTCAGTGGGAAACGATGTGGGAAGGCCCAGACAGCTAGGAGGTTGGCTTAGAAGCAGCCATCCTTTAAAGAAAGCGTAATAGCTCACTAGTCGAGTCGGCCTGCGCGGAAGATTTAACGGGGCTTAAGCCATGTACCGAAGCTGCGGATACGTGTTTACACGTATGGTAGAGGAGCGTTCTGTAAGCCTGCGAAGGTGTGCTGTAAGGCATGCTGGAGGTATCAGAAGTGCGAATGCTGACATGAGTAACGATAAAGGGGGTGAGAGGCCCCCTCGCCGAAAACCCAAGGTTTCCTGCACAACGCTAATCGGTGCAGGGTTAGTCGGCCCCTAAGGCGAGGCAGAAATGCGTAGTCGATGGGAATCCGGTTAATATTCCGGAACTACTTATTATTGCGATGGGGTGACGGAGAAGGCTAGGTCATCCGGGTGTTGGTTATCCCGGTTTAAGCGTGTAGGGAGTTGGTTTAGGTAAATCCGGACCGACAATTCTGAGACGTGATGACGAGTCTCCATGTGAGACGAAGTGATTGATGCCATGCTTCCAGGAAAAACCTCTAAGCTTCAGATAATAAGTAACCGTACTCCAAACCGACACAGGTGGGTAGGGTGAGAATCCCAAGGCGCTTGAGAGAACTCTGGTGAAGGAACTAGGCAAAATAGTACCGTAACTTCGGGAGAAGGTACGCCCTTGGTATGTGAAGAGACTTGCTCTCGGAGCAGAAGAGGGTTGCAGTGACCAGGTGGCTGCGACTGTTTATTAAAAACATAGCACTCTGCAAACTCGAAAGAGGAAGTATAGGGTGTGACGCCTGCCCGGTGCCGGAAGGTTAATTGATGGGGTTAGTCCTCGGACGAAGCTCTTGATCGAAGCCCCGGTAAACGGCGGCCGTAACTATAACGGTCCTAAGGTAGCGAAATTCCTTGTCGGGTAAGTTCCGACCTGCACGAATGGCGTAACGATGGCCACGCTGTCTCCACCAGAGACTCAGTGAAATTGAAATCGCTGTTAAGATGCAGTGTACCCGCGGCTAGACGGAAAGACCCCGTGAACCTTTACTACAGCTTTGCACTGGACTTTGAATATGTTTGTGTAGGATAGGTGGGAGGCTTCGAAGCGGAGACGCCAGTCTTCGTGGAGCCAACCTTGAAATACCACCCTGATATATTTGGAGTTCTAACCTCGACCCGTTATCCGGGTTAGGGACAGTGTATGGTGGGTAGTTTGACTGGGGCGGTCTCCTCCCAAAGAGTAACGGAGGAGCACGAAGGTACCCTCGGCACGGTCGGACATCGTGCTATGAGTGCAAAGGCATAAGGGTGCTTGACTGTGAGACAGACAAGTCGAGCAGGTACGAAAGTAGGTCTTAGTGATCCGGTGGTTCTGTATGGAAGGGCCATCGCTCAACGGATAAAAGGTACTCCGGGGATAACAGGCTGATACCGCCCAAGAGTTCATATCGACGGCGGTGTTTGGCACCTCGATGTCGGCTCATCACATCCTGGGGCTGAAGTCGGTCCCAAGGGTATGGCTGTTCGCCATTTAAAGTGGTACGCGAGCTGGGTTTAGAACGTCGTGAGACAGTTCGGTCCCTATCTGCCGTGGGCGTTTGAGATTTGAGGGAAGCTGCTCCTAGTACGAGAGGACCGGAGTGGACGTATCTCTGGTGTTCCGGTTGTCACGCCAGTGGCACTGCCGGGTAGCTAAATACGGACAGGATAACCGCTGAAAGCATCTAAGCGGGAAGCCCCTCCCAAGATAAGATCTCACTTGTCTCTTGAAGACACTGAAGGGCCGTTGAAGACTACAACGTTGATAGGCTGGGTGTGGAAGCACAGTAATGTGTGAAGCTAACCAGTACTAATTGCCCGTGAGGCTTGACCATATAACACCCAAACATTTTGGGTCAGGTTCAAGCAAACGCAACACCCAATATTGATCGCGATCTTACCGAATGCAGAACCGTTCCATAAGGAGCGGTTCCACCAGTTTACCTGGCGGCCATAGCGTGTTGGTACCACCCGATCCCATCCCGAACTCGGAAGTGAAACGACTTAGCGCCGATGATAGTGTGGGGTTTCCCCATGCGAAAGTAGGACACTGCCAGGTTTTATTCCAAACCCCGGATCCCAAAAGATCCGGGGTTTTTTTATGCCTCACTGTTCATCTGTTCCTGCTTTTGGTGTCGAGAGGTTTTCTTATTCGCCAAATTCTTTAAACTCGACTTATGTTTGCCACACTAACAATTGTCATTAGCGGTTTTCTGTTTATTGCTTATTCAATGCTGTTGCTGTTTAAGCGCCGAAGATTTTTCGTTGCTGGATTCAACGGTTCTCTGGGTCTTCTTCTCGCAATGGTGGGTGGTTTTTCCAGTCTGCTTCTAATGAATGTGCAGACTTACCAACAACTTACGAGAGAAATAGTTTTGGCTGAAATCTCGATTGGTGAGAAAACTGCATCAGGCACGCCGATTCAACTCGTCTCACAGAGGCATAATCAGAATTTTATTATTAAAACACCCGAATGGCGTCTTGATGCCCGCTTCCTGAAGTGGAAACCTTGGATGTCCCTGCTAGGTAAAGATCCTGTAGTGAGATTGGAGAGTATTGAGGAGCGTGCTAGAAAATATGAAGTAGATCAGGTTTTAAGTCGCTATGAATTAATAGAAGATCACAAATGGTTAGATACATTTGTCTCGAACATGAGTCAGCATATCGGGCTGATCGATAACGTCTATGGTAGCTCGGTCTATATGCCGGCAAAAAGCGGTGCTAAATATGAGGTGACGGCTTCCGTCTCGGGTCTGTTGGCACGTCCCCTGAATGAGACAGCAAAACAGGCTGTTATCGAATGGACTAACCCATGATTCATTATCATATTAAACCATCATCTCCAGAGGCACATATTCTGGAAATTCGCCTACTGATTCAGGAACCTTCTTCCGAGGGACAAATCCTCTATCTTCCAGCCTGGATTCGTGGCAGTTATATGGTGCGGGATTTCGCAAGAAATATCGTGACTATTTCAGCATCCAGTGACAACGAATCTGTGGAGCTTATCAAACAAGACAAACAGACCTGGAAAGCGGCTCCTGTCGATGGGTCTTTGCTTGTAACCTATCAGGTCTATGCTTGGGATCTATCTGTCCGTGCTGCTCATGTTGATACCACGCATGCCTATTTTAACGGTCCCAGTGTCTTTCTGGGTGTGGCTGGTTGTGAAAAGCAGCCCTGTCACGTGGAAGTGGCGCGCCCCAATGGAAAAAAATATCGTCAATGGCGCCTGGCGTACGCCATGCCGTCCATTACTATTGATCAAGAGGGTTTTGGTACTTTTCAGGCGGAAGATTACGAGGCATTGCTGGATTGCCCTGCGGAAATGGGTGAATTCAGCGAGACATCATTCGTCGTCAATGAGTGCCCTCATCGGTTGTTTGTCAATGGCAAACAATCAATGGATATGGACCGAATACGCTCTGATCTCGTAGCGATCTGCAGAGAAGAGGTTGAGTTATTCGGAGAGTTGCCAATTCAGAATTATCTTTTCCTACTTTGGGTGGTCGGTGATGGCTACGGTGGACTGGAACACCGTAATTCAACCAGTCTTATGATCAGCAGGCGTGATCTACCGACGAAATCGATGGAGGAAATGAGTAAAGGCTATCGACGGTTGCTCGGTTTGTGCAGCCATGAATATTTCCATCTGTGGAACGTCAAAAGGATTACCCCGGAAGTCTTTCAGATGCAGGGGACTGAGCGTGAAGTTTACACTCGACAGCTCTGGGTTTTCGAGGGCATTACCTCCTACTATGATGAACTGATCCTGGTACGTAGCGGTGTGATCGATCGCAGGAATTATTTCGAAATGATGGCAGAGACCGTCACCCGGGTGATGCGTGGTAGTGGTCGTCATAAGCAGACTCTTGAAGCGTCCAGTTTCGATGCCTGGACCAAATTCTATAAACAAGACGAGAATGCGCCAAATGCGATCGTCAGCTACTATGCCAAGGGCGCGTTGTTGGCATTATTGCTGGATCTGACCATCCGTCTGAGAAGTGAGGGAAAGTTCTCTTTGGATGATGTGATGCGTCTACTCTGGCAACGTCATGGTAAAACGAACATGGGATTACCGGAGGGCGGTTTCGAAGCACTGGTAGATGAGGTGACCGGTCTGGATTTCAAGGAATTCTTTGACTTGGGAGTGAGGTCAACCGATGACTTGCCACTTGAGGAGGCATTACGGGAGTTTGGTGTTGAGCTTCATCTGCTTCCTGCAAAATCTTCATCAGACAACGGAGGCGTCGTGGAGGCACGATCTAAATCGACGTCTGCTAGGTCGGTGCTGGGTGCTAAGTGGCAGCAGAAGGGGCCCGGTATCTTTCTACAACAGGTTTTCGATGATGGCGCCGCACAGAAGGCGGGCCTTTCTGCTGGAGATGAAATCGTTGCTGTTGATGGCGTGCGAATGGATGCATCAGACATGGAGCATTTTATCGCCCATACTCCCGCTGGAGACAGCCTCACCCTACACATCTTTCGACGGGACGTCTTGATGCAGTTTGAAGTGTCACCACTCCCCGTACCTCCAGATACCTGTTATTTCTATTTGCCCGAAAAAATTGATGACGCTCAACGCATAAGAAGAGATGCTTGGCTGCAGGGATATGCACGCAGACACTGAGCTCATTCAGACTTTAGCTGACGGACGGTTTCACTCCGGTGAGGCCCTGGGTCGACTGCTAGGCGTCAGTCGGGCTGCCGTGTGGAAGCGGCTGCAGCAGATACGACAGACCTTTGGGTTAGAAATCGATGCAGTTAAGGGCCGCGGCTATCGTCTTCGGGAGTCTCTAGATCTGTTGGATGAGATGACGATCCTGAGGAGTTTGCCCGAAGCTGAACATGCACTCATGGGTCATTTATATCTGCACAATGCTATCGAGTCGACAAACACCTGGCTCATGCAGCAGGGAGCGGCCGGTGAACTCTCTGGGGCTGTCTGTCTGGCGGAGCAACAGATATCTGGCAGAGGTCGACACGGACGGCAATGGATATCTCCCTATGGCCGAAATATTTATCTTTCCTTGCTTTGGCGTTTCGATCTGGCACCGATGCAGGTGGCGGGACTGAGTCTTGCAGCTGCCATCGGTGTGTTGCGTGTTCTACATAAGATCAACTGTCTTAGTGCCGGTTTGAAGTGGCCGAATGATGTACTCTGGGAGCAAAAGAAACTTGCCGGATTGTTGTTGGAGGTTTCAGGTGAATCCAGCGGACCCTCTCAAGTTGTCATCGGAGTAGGACTCAACACGCGATTGGGTGAAGAGGGACATGCTATCGATCAGCCCTGGATCGATCTGAATTCAATTCCCGATGTGGCAAAGCAGTCTCGCAACCAACTTGCTGCCTCATTGATCAGTGAGCTTATTAAGGTCGTCCGTCTCTACCAGCGGGAGGGATTGTCTGCTTTTGTTGACGAATGGCACCGGCACGACCTGTTAATGGGTCGGCAAGTAGAGGTCCGCAGTGTAAAACATTGCCATCGGGGAGAGCACCTCGGCATCGATACTTCTGGCGCACTGCGCCTTCTGGTTGATGGTGAGCAAAGGCTTTTTCATGCGGGTGAAGTCAGTTTGAGAAAAGGTTAGAGTTGATCGCGATGGTACTCTTCGTCGATATCGGCAACACGACTGTGAAATGGGCAACTGACAAGGAGTTGGGGGACGGTGTTATTCATCAGACGGCTGTGGGTGAACCACTGAGCACAATGCTCTCTACTTGGGAGCGTATGAACCCACCACTGGAGGTCCATATTTCCAGTGTGTTGCGCAACACCAGGACTGCGGAAATCTGTCAGTGGATTTCTTATCACTGGCAAGTGTCCCCTGTGCTGGCTGAAACCAAAGCAGCAGAAATGGGGGTAACGAATGGTTACAGTGAGCCTGGCCGGTTGGGGGTAGATCGCTGGCTTGCATTACTGGCTGCGCGGTCGCTTTTTAAAACACCGTCGGTTGTCGTAGACTGTGGCTCCGCAACCACCCTTGATAGTATCGACTCAGCGGGCCGGCATCTTGGGGGGGTTATTTTACCGGGATTACATCTCTTTCAGCGATGCCTGGTTGCAAATACCGACATACCCACATTCGAAGATAGTGGAACAATAGATTATTTTGCGACAGATACCGCATCAGGAATCAGCTCGGGTGCTATGCTGGCGACAGCCTCATCTGTGGCGCGGATGGTAGAGATGTTGCAGAAAAGAAGTGGTGAACAAGTGAATTGCCTGCTAACAGGCGGAGGCTCTCAGCTTCTCGCCCAGCATCTTAATGTCAGCCACCGCCTGGTACCGAATCTTGTTCTTCAGGGACTTGCCCTGCTAGCAGGGCGAAAAGACTGACCATGAAGTGGCTTTTTTCCATTCTCATCATTGCCAATTTGGGGCTTTTTATCTGGCTCTATCCACAGCAGGATAAAATTAGTACATCGACATCTGTGCAGCATGAGAATCTTGGTGAGCTTCGTCTTGTCGGTGAACAACCGCCGGAGGTCGAAGAGGAAGCAGATGATGCACTTGCCGTTCTATTGTCTCAGACAGAACGTAGTGTGGAGACCCCTGAAATAATACCCGAAGTCGAACCTCCTCCTGTTATCGCATCGACGCCTGTTGATGCGGTACACGAATATCAACAGGTAGAGACCCCGGTGATACGGCAGTGTAGATCCATCGGCATTTTCGAAAAACGTGCTGAGGCGGATCTGGTCTCCGTTCAGTTGCGTGCGCTGGGTCTCAAGCCCGATATCTCTTCGGAGACAGCTAATGAACAGGCGGGATATTGGGTGCTCATTCCGCCTCAGCCAAGTCGAAAGGAGGCCATTGTCACGGCTAAAGAGCTGGAGGCTGCCGGTGTAGCGGATATCTGGCGTTTTACCAGCGGGGATTTGGCCCATGCCATCTCATTGGGTCTCTTTACCGATAATGGGCGTGCTCAGGCAAGGAGAGATAAGATTGCTGCATTGGGCTTCAGCCCTGAAGTGAGGCCCCGATATCGGCAGCAGACTCGATATTGGCTCATTTATGCCTATTCAGGCGAGTCACCCGTGACAGATGAAAAATGGCAGGAGTTGCTGAAGACGTCTCCAGCCATGGAGTCAAAATCGATTTCCTGCCCATGAAGTTGCCACAGCGCTCATAAACGCATAGAATCCGCCTTCTTCAGCCGGCGTAGCTCAGCTGGTAGAGCAGCTGATTTGTAATCAGCTGGTCGGGGGTTCGAATCCTCTCGCCGGCTCCAATTAAATCAATGACTTACATAGGTCCCATTCATGCATATTGAGTGTCAATGCTTGACGCTCGATGTGTTCGCTCTTCGCGAAGATTTTGAGCGGAAAGGGGAAGTGCTGGCTGTTTGCCAGCATTTTCCTTTATTCTCACTTGGCTTTTGACTCCACCGCGTGAGTCGGGATTTCGGTAATCAGTTTTAATCCAGGTCTTCGGCTTTGTGTTCAAGATGAAATTAGTAACCATGGATGATTTAGGATTTCAGATTTTCGTAAAACTGCCGAAGGATTAACTTAGAGTGATGCCGCAGGTTCACGTAAAGTACATTTTTTGCACAAAGCCTGTGAGATGTTGATCTTGGTGGGTTTTTATTCGTCACTTCGGGTTGTTCTAGGGTCAGGGAACTGCATTGCCCAAGGATGATTTAGCTCACAAATTCGGGAATCATGAGGCATATTTAGCCGGACTCTGTGGGCTAGGTCTCTTGCAAGTGATGTGAGGTTAAATAACTATATCTATAGTTAAAGTAGGCAAATCCCTGAAGGCAGTGACGAAAAACTGCTTGTCTGTGGACGATGCTTAAGGATAGCGGAGCTACCAAAGACTTGCCGAGGGGAAACCGTTCGTTTCCCGATGATTATTTCAGGTAGCACCATGAATTTTGTCATTCGACTGGTTGCTGAGATTGCTGGGCAATTTAGTGAGCACCATCGACGGAGATGAACTGATGAAGCAATTTGTAACACTATTTCTGCTGTTTGCGATACCTACACTAGCACAAACTGCACCCCCTCCGACCGCGCCTGTACTGTCGATCGAGGGTGGGGTAACCGTAGCACCTCCGCAGCCTGCACCAGATTCTCAGTATCGAGGCATTCCAGATCCATCAAACGCTTTGGGCTTTGATGTCAGAGCCGACTACACGGCAAGTCAAGTCATCACAGGTTATCAGGGCACGGAAACGCTTAGCTGTACCGGTACTGCGGCACAGCCATGTTTGATCGATGCCTCAGGTGCTACATTTGACCAGCTCACAATTTCAGGCGAGTACGTGGTTTTGCAAGGCGGTACGGTGAACGCCCCCGCTGATGACGGTCCACACCTGACCGTCAGTTGCACGAATTGTGTCGTTCGCGATGCTGAAGTGTCAGGTCCAGGGGTTGATACGGGACATTCGAGTGCTGTACGCATGAACTCTTTCAGCGTTTGGATAGGTGGCAGTATTCACGGTTTTGGAGATAACAGAGTAGACGCAGCTGAACAGGACTTCCATGGTATGAAAGTCATGGCAGACGATGTCTGGGTACTTGAAGCTGAGATCTATGATAATAGCGGAGACTCAATTCAAGTCGGAGATGCCAGCCGGGGATCTGCCTCTAGAGTCTACATCGGTGGTGGATTCTACCATCACAATCGTGAGAACGCCGTAGACATTAAAGATTCTCACGATATTGTTGTATCTGGTGTACATATGGAGGGTTTTAGGCCAACAAGTTCCAGTCCCGGTGAGGCGCTAGTTGTTCACGACGATGCATATGATGCGCGGATCTACGATAATGTCGTGCGTGATTCAACTATCGGCATGGTATCGTCAGGCGCAGCTGGCCATATCATTGATGGGAACAATATTGTCGCGTTGTCGAAAGGTATACAGATACGGAATACTCAGAACATTACCGTTACAAACAATACGATATCGGCACCGACGCCTTTAGATTTGCAAAGTGGGTATTCCGGCACTATCCAGGATCAGTGAACGATACTACTGAGGTAGTGTGTGGCCCAGGTGTGATAGATCCTCAGACCGCCTGATAGCTACCGATCTGAATTTCGGATTGCAGGGGGATTGCTACTTTGCTTGTGTACTCTGAAAAACCCGCGTTAGCGGGTTTTTTTTTACCTGAAAATAGAAGCGCGCCTTGTAGTTGCTAAATAATTACCGGCTTGAGATAGGTGTGAGCCTCTCGATTGTGGATAATAGCGGCGGTATCAGCATGCATTGTTCTAGAATACCGAAAGTTTTGAGAGGTATTACCAGGAGAGAGGATGGCTTCCAGCTCTAAAAAAGTGATATTTGCCGCTTTGATCGGGAATGCCCTTATATCGATCACAAAATTTATTGCGGCCTTTCTCACGGGTAGTTCTGCGATGTTGTCTGAGGGTATCCACTCAATTGTGGATACAGGCAACCAGGGGCTATTGCTCTATGGCATCGCACGAGCAAAGCGCCCGGCGGATGAAAATTTTCCTTTTGGGCATGGCAAAGAGATCTATTTCTGGAGTTTTATCGTCGCAATCCTGATCTTTGCCTTGGGGGGAGGTATCTCTATCTATGAAGGCATCAAGCATATTTCACACCTGGAGCCGATAGAGAATCCCCTCATCAACTATATTGTGCTGGGTCTGGCGATGGTGTTTGAAGGTGCTGCCTGGCTTTTTGCCTTTCGGGAATTCAGCCGGGCAAAAGGGAAATGGGGCTATGTGGAGGCGATACAGCGAGCGAAAGATCCTTCGATTTTTGTCGTGCTGTTTGAGGACAGCGCCGCCATGTTGGGACTCATGGTGGCTTTTGCCGGTGTGGCATTGACCCAACTGACCGGTAATCTGCTGTTTGACGGGCTGGCATCGGTCATTATCGGCCTGATTTTGGTGGGTACGGCAATCTGGCTCGCCTACGAGACCAAAGGGCTATTGATCGGTGAAAGCGCAAACCGCTCAGTGGTGGAGGGCGTCCGCACGATGGTTGGTGCTCAACCATCGGTTGAGCATGTCAATGAAGTGCTGACCATGCATATGGGACCCGACTTTATTCTGGTCAATCTGAGTGTGGATTTTCAGGACCGAACCACTGCTGACAAGGTTGAATCGGTGATCAATGAGATGGATAAGTCGATCAAGCAGCAATTTCCTCAGGTGAAGCGCATTTTTATTGAGGCGGAAAAGCGATCGCAGTGACGCGCCTCACGGTACGCTACGTGGTTGACCAATGTGCAGGAAAGCTCTGGGGTGGTTGACCCAGTCTGGGGGAGTAGGTAGAATTCCGCCTCTTTACCTCGCCGGATGTCCGGCGGGTGGATAACGGTATATTTTTCGGGGTTAAGGCAATGTATGCGGTAATTCAATCCGGCGGCAAGCAGTATCGCGTTTCTGAAGGCGACACCATCAAAGTCGAAATGCTGACTGCGGACGAGGGTGCTTCTGTCGATCTGGATAAGGTCCTGATGATCACCAACGGTGATGACGTGAAGATCGGCACTCCCTATGTCGATGGCGGCAAGGTCACGGCTACCGTGAAATCCCACGGACGCGGCAAAAAGGTCAAGATCATCAAGTTTCGTCGCCGTAAGCACCACTTGAAGCATCAGGGGCACCGTCAGTGGTACACCGAGCTGCAGGTCACTGGCATCAGCGGCTGAGGAGAGAAGAGAAATGGCACATAAAAAAGCAGGCGGTAGTACACGTAACGGCCGCGATTCAGAATCCAAACGTTTAGGCGTCAAAATCTATGGCGGCCAGGACGTTCAGGCAGGCAACATCATTGTGCGCCAGCGTGGCACCCAATTTCACAAAGGCGTGAATGTGGGTATCGGCAAGGACCACACCCTGTTTGCTACTGCGAACGGTAAGGTACAGTTCGAGATCAAGGGTCCACAGAACCGCAGATATGTGAGTGTCGTCACCGAGTAATTCAACGCCGGTATCGATGCTCAAAAGCCTCGTCAGATGACGGGGCTTTTTACGTTTTGGAGATGGGTCCAGCTGGCATTTTGTTAAAATCAAACAATGTGAGATGTGATCGCAAAGTTCAATGAAGAGAAAGTAGTGCGTGGTGCCAGTTGTGGTTGTTGGTGAACCCGATGTCAATCACACTGCTTTTGGATGGGGCATAGGACATATTATGAAGTTCGTAGACGAAGCCAGGATCAAGGTCATTGCCGGTGACGGCGGCAATGGCTGCGCCAGCTTTCGCCGGGAAAAGTATATTCCCAAGGGTGGCCCTGATGGTGGCGATGGCGGGCATGGCGGAAGTGTTTTCCTGATAGCTGACAGTGGACTTAATACTCTGGTCGACTTTCGTACCCAGCGTACACATAAGGCAGAGCGCGGACAGAACGGCATGGGCCGCGAAAGAACTGGACGCAAAGGACAAAATCTTCATGTAAGGGTGCCGGTTGGCACGCGTGTCATGGATGAGATGACCGGTGAGATGATTGGCGAGTTACTCGAATCGGGGCAGCAGTTGTTGGTTGCCAGTGGAGGCGAGCGTGGTATCGGCAACATCCATTTTAAAAGCAGTACCAATCGCACACCGCGACAGTTTACCCATGGTACAGAGGGTGAGCGTCGTGAGCTGCTGTTGGAATTGATTCTTCTGGCGGATGTGGGCCTGCTGGGCCTGCCAAATGCCGGCAAGTCGAGCCTGATCAGTAAAATATCCAGTGCCCGGCCGAAGGTGGCAGATTACCCCTTTACAACGCTCCATCCCAATCTCGGTGTGGTCAGCCTGGGACAGGATCAAAGTTTTGTCGTAGCAGACATTCCCGGTGTGATAGAGGGTGCAGCGGAGGGTGCCGGTCTAGGGCTCCAGTTTCTAAAGCATCTTGCCCGAACCCGCTTGCTGCTTCATTTGGTTGATATCGCGCCGATGGATGCATCAGAGGATCCAGCTCAGCAGGTTCGGCAGATCGAACAAGAGTTATTTGGTTTTTCAGAGGATCTGGCAGATAAGGAGCGCTGGTTGGTATTGAATAAAAAGGATCTGCTACTGGATGACGAATATGAATCGAAGCGTCAACAGCTCATTCAATCATTGAAGTGGCAAGGGCCTGTTTATGGGATCTCAGCTGCCACAGGAGAGGGGCTTCAGAAACTCAGTGCAGATCTGATGCTGCGATTGGAGGCAATCTGGCGTGAAGAACGACCAGAGCAGGATGAACAAGTGCCAATGGATGAATCTTGGGACCCTCTAGACTGACACTATCGGTTCAAGACAGAAAGATTGGATAAATAATGATCTCCCGTGAAAAAATAGCCAATTCCAAACGATGGGTCATCAAGATCGGCAGTGCCCTGCTGACTGCGGATGGGGAGGGGCTCTCTCATGAGTTGCTTTCCGGCTGGGTATCGCAAGTGGCGGCACTGCGAAATGCAGGTCATGAGGTGATGCTGGTCTCCTCTGGTGCGGTAGCGGAAGGGATGAGTCGCATGGGTTGGCAAAGCCGGCCGCATAACCTGAATGAGCTACAGGCAGCCGCAGCTATCGGACAAATGGGGCTGGTACACGCCTGGGAGTCCTGCTTCCAGCAATACGGCCTGCACACAGCGCAGATTTTGCTGACCCGAGATGATCTGGCAGATCGCTCCCGTTATCTTAATGCCCGCAGTACCCTGCGAACCCTTTTGCAGTTGGGGGTCGTGCCTGTGGTCAACGAGAATGATACCGTCACGACAGACGAGTTGCGCTTCGGTGACAATGACACCCTGGCAGCATTGGCGGCTAACCTGATTGAGGCAGAGTTGCTGGTGCTGCTGACTGACCAGGAGGGCTTGTTTGATGCTGATCCCAGATTTAACCCGCATGCGATCTTGATCGACGAGACTCGAGTGGATAATCCGCAACTTGATGCAGTGGCGGGTGGCAGCGCCAGTGGTCTTGGGCTGGGTGGAATGGTGACCAAGGTACGTGCAGCGCGATTGGCCGCCCGCTCCGGAACGGGGACGGTAATAGCCTCCGGTCGACGGGAGCGCGTGGTGGAGGCCATTAGCCGGGGTGAGCGTGTCGGTACGCTGCTGGTGCCCGTGCAGGAGCCTCAGGCAGCGAGAAAGCGTTGGCTGGCAGGGCAGTTACAGCCTCGTGGCAGCCTCACCCTTGACGATGGCGCCGTGCGTGTACTGCAGCGGCAGGGGAGCAGCTTGCTGGCTGTTGGTGTGTGTGAGGTCAATGGGGATTTCTCCCGGGGCGAGGCCGTGGTCTGCCTCGATCGGGCCGGATGTGAAGTGGCCCGTGGGTTGGTGAACTATGATGCACAAGAGACGGCGAGGATCATGGGTAAGCCCAGCAGCAGGATTGAATCAATACTAGGTTATGTGGATGAGGAAGAACTGATTCATCGGGACAATCTGGTGTTGTTGTAAGCCAGTCTGGTGACACCAGTGAATAGCCAGGCGATAATACTCAAGCATGATCATGAAGGTCAGTCTGGTATGAGGCTAACCGTATGATTATCAATAAAAAATTATTGAGCCGTGTGTTCGGATGGAAGCGGTCCTGGTGAGCAGACATAAAAAAACCGGCCATGAGCCGGTTTTTTTTTTGAGATTTTGAACGATCCCCGGCTTACATAGCCTTGATCTGAACGTTCATTCGGCTCTTATGGCGGGCAGCCTTGTTTTTGTGGATCAGGCCCTTGCTCACGGCATTGTCGATCACAGGTACGGCTGTTTTGAAGGCGGCAGCAGCACCTTCTTTGTCACCGGCGGCAATCTGTTTGACGACCTTTTTGATGTGGGTGCGCATTTCACTGCGCTGCGCCTGGTTGCGTGAATGCCTCTTGTCTGCCTGGCGTGCGCGTTTACGTGCTTGGGCTGAGTTGGCCAAGGTTGTCTCCTGGATGAAACTGGCTTTAATAAAGGGAGCGAATTCTCCCCAATCCGGCATGCATTGTCAACCGTTTTGCGGCAGCCCGGATGTCCTGCTAAAGTCGCCCTCTGACTTCTGATTTTTTACAGCCTGCGAGCCATTCACAAACAACCGCGTAGAGCAGTGACGGGTTTAGTGGATATCACAATATAAGGATAAAACCTCTGGCTTCGTTTTTTCGCTCCTTTGCTGCGGTGGGCAGCAATACCATGATCTCCAGAATCCTGGGATTTACCCGAGATCTGGTGCTTGCCCGCATGTTCGGCGCCGATGCGACGACCGATGCGTTCTTTGTCGCCTTTAAAATACCCAATTTCCTACGTCGCCTATTCGCCGAGGGAGCCTTCTCGCTTGCCTTCGTACCGGTTCTCACGGAGTACCGTACGAAGGGTACTCAGGAGGAGCTACAGGATTTTGTCAATAAAATGGCCGGCACGTTGGGCACGGTGTTACTGGTGGCTACGGCAATTGGTGTGTTGGCTGCGCCAGTGCTGGTTTTTATCTTTGCACCGGGCTTCTGGTTGGAAGATGAGGGGAAGTACAATCTTGCGGTAGATATGTTGTATCTGACATTTCCCTACCTCTTTTTTATATCCCTAACGGCATTCTCCGGCGGTATTCTCAATACCCACAATCGTTTTGGTGCTGCGGCTTTCACCCCGGCACTGCTCAATATTTCACTGATTGTCTGTGCGCTCTGGCTCTCTCAATACATGGAAGTGCCGGTAGTGGCGCTGGCCTGGGGTGTGTTGTTTGCCGGTGTGGTCCAGTTCACTTTCCAGATTCCTTTTCTACACCAGCTGAGGTTGATTCCCCGTCCCAGGGTCGCTTTCAAAGACCCTGGAGTAGTCAAGGTCATGAAGCTGATGGTGCCTGCACTCTTCGGTGTCTCGGTCAGTCAGCTGAATCTCCTGCTGGATACCTTGATCGCCTCATTCCTTGTGAGTGGCAGCATTTCATGGCTCTACTATTCGGATCGTCTGATGGAGTTTCCTGTCGGCATACTGGCGGTGGCCCTGGGTACGGTAATTTTGCCGAATCTCTCTCGTAAGCACTCTGAAAAATCGTCGCAAGAATTTTCTGATACGCTCGATTGGGCGCTACGGGTGACGCTGCTGCTGGGTATACCCTCTGCTATCGGCCTGTTGCTGTTGGCGGGTCCCATGTTGGCAACACTCTTTTATTCGGAGGCATTCAATGAGCACGATGTCTCCATGGCGACCTTGAGTCTTATGGCCTATGCGCCCGGATTGTTGGCCATTATGCTGATTAAGATCCTCGCGCCAGGATTTTATGCCCGGCAGGATACACGTACCCCAGTCAGGATCGGCAACATAGCCATGGTGGCGAATATGGTCTTCAATATCGCGCTTGTTTTCCCTCTGGCTCATGCCGGTTTGGCGCTGGCAACGACTTGTTCATCGGCTCTCAATGCCTATCTGCTCTACCGGGGACTGAGAAAGGACAATGTCCTGCAGCCCAGACATGGCTTGACAAGCCTGCTTGTGCGCTCCCTCATTGCCGGCGGCATTATGGCCGTCTTCCTGGTGTGGATTGCCGGTGATCTCGACTACTGGCTGGGCATCAGCTTTTGGGCTCGCATCCAGTATCTGATTCTTTGGATTGGCTGTGCGGCGGCCATCTATTTTCTCTCTCTTCTCCTCATGGGTGTCAGGCCCAGGGATTTTCGCTCGGTCAAACACTGAATCCACCTGCAGTCTCTCTACGTATAGATCTGTAAGCAGAGGTGACTCGTGCACCTCCTTGATCAATCTGGAGAGATGCATGTTCCGTATCGTTGTTCGCCACCTTATCTCAGTCGCTATGGCTGTCGTGGCGCTATCCGCGCTCGCGGGTGACCGGGGTGCCAATCATCCTGTAACACCTTTGATCATCTCCGATTCCGGCCTCTATGCCTTTGACAGAGATAGCCTGGAAATGCGCTGGCAACAATTGAATGACCAGCAGACGTCTTCCCCGGTATTAATCGATAAGCGTGTACTGGTGAGTGGCAGTGGGGGACTCTATGCACTGGATGCAAACAGTGGAAAGGTGATCTGGCAACGGAATACTGCCGCGCAGGGCTTTTCTGTGGTACCGGATGGATCGAGGTTGTTTCTCGCCAGTCGGGATGGATCGCTTCAGGCACTCAGTACAGAGGATGGGCAGGTGATCTGGGAGAGGCGTTTTCCTGGCTGGGTCTATCCGCCGGCAAAATCCAATGATCTTCTGTTTACCGGTGGCAGCGATGGCCAATTATGGGCAATCGAACGACAGAGTGGTGATATCCGCTGGTCGGTATCCTTGGGCCAGGAGATGGTCTACAGCCCCGTAGCACTCTCTGATGGACGAATTGTTGTCACCACATTTGGCCGTGAGGCCATCACCCTGGATCAGCAGGGGAATATCCTTTGGCGCCAGCACTATCCCGCCATTGTCACTACACCACTGGTAGTGGGTAGCCGGTTGTTTTTCAGTGGCTACGACCACAGTCTGCTTTCGGTGAATGCCGATGACGGGGAGGTACTCTGGACACGCCAACTCCCTGAACGGCTCTCGACCAACCTGGACTACCGAGACGGTGCGCTGATTGCCGCTTTTGAGAGTGGTCAGGTCTGGGAGCTGTCGAGCCAGACGGGGGAGCGACTCCGCCAATACCAATTTCCAGGAGAGCCCATTGACACCCTGCGTTTGGCAGGCGGTGTGTCACTGGGTTTTATACGAAGTCTCGATGGGCCGAAAGTAATGAAGGCAATTTTTAGCAAACACTCGAAAGAGCAGTGAGGAGAAAAAGATGAAACAGAAAAAAATGATTATGGCGGCAGTGGCCTCAATGCTAATGACGGCGACCGCGCAGGCAGCGCCATTTGGCGGCAGTGCTGATGTCTCATATGCAGCAGATCTATGGGCAAGCATGACGGCGGCCGGTTACACCGGTAAGGGTGCGACCATGTCGGCGCCCTATACGGGCACCCATCCCCACGGGGCCATTCTCGATACCATCGACACTCGCCTCAAGGTAGGGGACAACGAGGGTCTGTTGATCATCAAACGGAATTATGGCGGCGAAGGTGTCAGTAAGACAGCTGTGGCCAATGATCCTGAAAAATACCTGAAGGCCGTTACCGTGATGTACAAGCGCAAGGGCTACGATCCTGAGATCAAGGACTGGTTCTGGGTAAAATACGCACCGGATGGAACACCGATGAAAAATCCGAAGGGTATGAGTCTTGCTGGTCGAGTCGGCAAAGGCATGGGACAGGGCTGTGTAGCCTGCCACAAGGCCGCACCCGGTGGAGATATGGTCTTCAACCACGACCGCTATGCCAAATAAACAGCACCACAATCTACCTGGAGGGAGGGGACTCTCCTCCGGGTAGTGGGGATTCTGCAATACAACCGGCTTTTCTGCTACGGAAAGTCAGGGGATGCCCTATCTTTCTACATTCCCTATAATTGGCCGTTCTTGTTAGGACGGCTTTTTCTATGCAACTGGTTCGCGGACTTCATAACCTCAAATCGGATCACCATGGCTGCGTGGCCACCATCGGCAATTTCGATGGGGTTCATCTGGGACACCAGTCCGTGTTTCGGCATCTAATGGAAAAGGGTGCAGAGCTGGACCTGCCGACCACCGTGGTCACCTTTGAGCCGCAGCCCCGTGAGTTTTTCCAAGCTGCCACTGCGCCCGCCAGATTGACCCGTTTGCGGGAGAAATTGCAGGCAATCGAAGCGGTGGGTATCGAACGGGTGGTTGTGCTGGAGTTCAATAAACGCCTGGCGGCCATGCCTGCGGAACGCTTTGTGGATGAGCTGCTGGTCGAGGGGCTTGGTGCCCGTTTCCTTTCTGTGGGGGATGACTTTCGTTTCGGCAAAGGTCGCATGGGTGATTTTGAACTGCTTCGCCGGATGGGTGAGAAACACGGCTTTGAGGTGGAGAACATGAACACCTATAAGCTGGATGCCGGCCGGGTCAGCAGTACACGTATCCGTGAGCTGCTCACCGAGGGCGATTTTACCACAGCAAACCAGTATCTCGGACGTCCGTACCGTATCTGCGGCCGGGTGGCCCACGGGGATGAACGTGGCCGCACCATCGGCTTTCCTACAATGAACGTGAATTTGCACCGGCGAGTCAGTCCATTGCGGGGTGTCTACGCGGTCAGGGTTGATGGGCTTGGTGATAAGTCTTACCCCGGTGTGGCCAATATCGGCATCCGTCCCACGGTGGAGGGTGATACTCGCTATTTACTGGAGGCCCACCTGTTTGATTTTGATCGAACAGTCTATGGCGAACACGTCAATGTCGAGTTCGTGCAGAAGATCCGTGATGAGAAGCGCTTCGATAGCTTTGAAGAACTGCGCCAACAAATCCTGCTCGATGCCGATGTTGCCAGAGAGATTCTCGGGCTTTCGAAATAGCGTCTTGCCGGTTGTACCCGAACAACCTACCGCACTTCATGGGGTGAAAAGTCGATGGCACTTTTGCCAACGCTGTTAAGAGTAGCTTGATTGTTTTTTGCCTTTTATTGCCCCCTCAACGAAAACGATATCAATATATCGCCTGAAACTTTGCGCCAAAGGCGGATTTACGTTTCAATACTCTATTTTTTCGCACCTTTTTTGACAGGCAGCCGTTCGTGAGCGACTACAAGCAGACACTCAATCTTCCCAAGACCGACTTCCCGATGCGGGGTAATCTGGCTCAACGTGAGCCGGAGAGGCTAAAGCAGTGGGCTGAGATGGATCTCTACCAAAAGGTGCGCGAGACCAGCGCAGGCCGCCCGACATTCATCCTGCATGACGGCCCACCCTATGCAAACGGTGATATTCATATCGGTCATGCGGTGAACAAGATCCTGAAGGATATCATCGTTAAAAGCCGCACCCTGGATGGCTTCGATGCACCCTACGTGCCGGGCTGGGATTGCCATGGTCTGCCTATCGAGCTGCAGGTGGAGAAGAAGATCGGCAAGCCGGGCAAGAAGGTCAGCGTGGCCCAGTTCCGCAAGGCCTGCCGGGAGTACGCCAGGAAGCAGGTCGATGGTCAGCGGGAAGATTTCAAACGCCTGGGCGTGATGGGCGACTGGGATAATCCCTACCTCACCATGGATCACCAGTTTGAGGCTGACATCATCCGCTCCCTCGGCAAGATCGTTGCCAACGACCATGTGCAGAAAGGTTATAAGCCGGTGCACTGGTGTACCGACTGTGGTTCGGCATTGGCTGAGGCAGAGGTGGAGTACCAGGACAAGGACTCCTTCGCCATCGATGTACGCTTCAGCGTCGTGGATGAAGAGGCGCTGATCAAATGTTGTCACCATGTGCCGGAGGGCTGTGGTGAGGGACCTTTGTCGATGGTGATCTGGACCACCACACCCTGGACCCTGCCGGCCAACCAGGCAGTGGCGCTCAATCCGTCACTGGAATATGCCGTGGTGGAGTGTGAAAGCGACCGAGGCAAAGAGCGTCTGGTGATTGCCGACGCCATGCTCAAGGATGTGATGGACCGTTTCGGTATCGAACACTACCACGTGGTCGGGTATGCCAAAGGTGGGGCCTTTGAAGGACTACTTTTAAATCACCCCTTCTACAATCGTCAGGTGCCGGTAATCCTTGGTGAGCACGTAACCCTGGAGGCCGGAACCGGTGCCGTACATACTGCACCGGGTCACGGTCTCGATGACTATGTGGTAGGCACCCGTTATAAGCTGCCGGTGGATAACCCTGTAGGCAGCAACGGCTGTTTTGTAGAGGATACTGAGCTGTTTGCCGGTCTGCATGTGCTGTCTGCCAATGAAAAGGTCATTGAGGTACTGCAGGATCGTGGCGCCCTGGTGCATGAAGAACGGTTGCGTCACAGTTATCCTCACTGTTGGCGCCATAAAACGCCGATCATCTTTCGTGCGACACCACAATGGTTTGTCAGCATGGAGCAGAATGGCCTGCGTCAGGCGGCTTTGAAGGAGATCGACCAGGTGCGGTGGATGCCCGATTGGGGCAAGGCCCGTATTCAGGGCATGGTGGAGGGTCGTCCTGACTGGTGTATCTCCCGTCAGCGTACCTGGGGTGTGCCGATCACCCTGTTTATTCACAAGCAGAGCGGTGATCTGCATCCACAGACACAGACACTGATTGAACAGGTGGCAAGCCTGGTTGAGGAGGCCGGTTTTGAGGCCTGGTTCAACCTGGAGCCAGAGACCCTGCTGGGGGATGCGGCAAAGGACTATGAGAAGGTCACCGATACCCTGGATGTCTGGTTCGATTCCGGTGTTTCCCATCACTGCGTGCTGGACTCCCGCGAGGGCTTGAGCTTTCCCGCCGATCTCTATCTGGAAGGCTCTGATCAGCATCGCGGCTGGTTCCAGTCTTCATTGATGACCTCAGTGGCGATGAATGGTCGCGCGCCCTACAAAGCTGTGCTGACACACGGCTTTACGGTGGACGCAGAGGGGCACAAGATGTCCAAGTCCTTGGGTAATACGATTGCGCCGCAGAAGGTGACGAAGACCCTGGGAGCCGATATCGTTCGCCTCTGGGTAGCTGCGACGGATTATCGCAACGAGATGAGTGTCTCCGACGAGATTCTCAAACGCACTGCGGATGCCTATCGACGTATCCGTAACACAGCGCGCTTCTTGCTTTCTAACCTGAACGGTTTCGATCCGGCAGAAAATCTGGTCGAGCCCGCAAAGATGATCGAGTTGGATCGCTGGGCGGTGGACCGCACCCTGCAACTGCAGGAGGAGATCGCTGAGGCCTATAGTCACTATCAGTTCCATCTCATTTACCAGAAGATCCATAACTTCTGTGTCAATGAGTTGGGTGGCTTCTATCTTGATATTATCAAGGATCGGCAATACACCACCCAGGCAGACAGCCTGCCGCGCCGTTCCTGCCAGACCGCCATGTACCACATCATCGAGGCGATGGTACGCTGGCTGGCGCCGATACTCAGCTTTACTGCTGATGAGGTATGGCAATCAATGCCAGGCGAGCGGGGTGAGAGCGTCTTGCTGGAGACATGGTACCAAGGGTTGTTTGCCCTTGATGATGGTGATGCCTTCGATCAGGATTTCTGGCAGCGCGTGATCGGTCTGCGCGAATCGGTTGGCAAGGCGATGGAGGCTTTCCGCGCCGAGGGTAACTCATCGCTGGATGCAGAGCTGGCACTCTACTGCGACGATAGTTTGAAGTTACAGCTGGAGCAACTCGAGAATGAGCTGCGTTTCGTTCTAATTACATCCGATGCCAGGCTCTATTCGCTTTCCGATAAGCCGTCTGAGGCGGTCGTCACCGACGACCCCGAATTAGCAGTGGTCGTCACGGCTTCGCCCCATGGCAAATGCGTGCGCTGTTGGCACCATCGTGAAGAGGTGGGCAGCCATGACCGCCATCCCGAGCTCTGTGGGCGCTGTATCGAGAACGTGGACGGTGATGGCGAACCCCGTCGTTTCGCCTGACGGATTAAGAGGTAAGAGAAGGATGACACGCTGGCTCTGGCTCTCCTTGATCGTGATTCTGCTTGATCAGGTCACCAAGCAAATCGCAGATGCCATGCTTACCTATGGCGAGAGCGTCGGCATATTGCCATTCTTTAATTTCACTCTGCTCTATAACAAGGGTGCGGCCTTCAGCTTTCTCAGCGATCAGGATGGTTGGCAGCGATGGTTCTTCATCGTACTGGCCTTGGTTGTCACCGGTGTGATGCTTACTTGGCTGTCGCGCCTCAAGCGTGAAGAGAAATGGGTTGCCGTATCACTCTCGCTGATCATCGGCGGTGCCGTGGGCAACCTGATTGACCGCATTCTTATGGGGCAGGTGATTGACTTCATTCACCTGCACTACCAGGAATACTACTGGCCCGCTTTCAATATTGCCGACTCTGCCATCTTTGTGGGTGTGGCGATCATGCTGTTCGATGCTTTTGTGTTAGCCAGAAAAAGGCCGTGACAATTAAAATAGTGTTAACAGGCCTTGGATGATTCAAGCACGAATGGCGGGACCACCGGGTCCCGCTTTTTTTTGCTTTTATCCTATAGTGCCTATCGCAATACGGTGTTTATTGAGTGTAATGCTAAAGGCTTGGATAGGCAGCCTTAAACTTTACTCTGAATAACCTCAAGCAAACCCACAATTCTCTGAGATAGCGGATCTACTTTGACGTACTCTTCTTCAGCCCTGGCTTTTTGTCCAGATTCCTGCAGGTGAATGATATTCTTGATGATGCTGTGTAATTCAGCATGGGGTTTTTCCAGTTCAGTCATCTCTGGGATGTGCCCAAACTCAGCCATACCCTGGTTGTAGTACCACTTGCCCAAACTGCAGTCGTGATGGTCTGAAGCCTGCTCCGCGCTGAGTCCGCCTTTACCATCAAGATAGGCACGTAAACGGCCGCGCCATGCGAGGTGTGCAGATTTCGCCTGTGAGAGATGCAGATGTAGGTCATCGACCTTGAAGATGGATGCTTGAGATCTCAGCTCCTCAACCATGGTGCCGATTGTAGCGGTGGCGTCCAGTGTGTCGTTGCCCGATTGGGCTGTACTGCTAGCCTCGGTGCTGATGTTGGAGATATTCTTATTCATCTCCTCCGCTACATGACTTTGCTCCTCGGTAGCCGTGGCTATTTGCATGACCATTTCATTAATGCTGCCGATCTCTGTTGCTATTCGCTCAAAAGCCTGTCCTGCAGCGGCTGCCTGTTCAGAACTGGCCTGTGCATTTTCCTGGCTCTCCTCCATTTCCGACACGGTGTTGCGTACTTCATTTTGTAAACGTTCGATCATCTCGCGGATTTCGTCAGCGGAGGTCTTGGTTCTTCCTGCCAAAGCCCTTACTTCATCGGCGACAACTGCGAAACCGCGTCCTTGCTCACCTGCCCTGGCTGCTTCGATGGCGGCATTAAGTGCCAAGAGATTGGTTTGTTCGGAGATGCCGGTAATAACACCCAAGACCTTGCTGATTTCCGTACTTTCATCGTCGAGCTTTTCAATGACCTGAGCTGTCGATTCAATCCGGGAGCGAAGTTTTTCCATTGTGCTGATGGTGTTATCCATCACATGGCCGCCGTTCTGTGTTTCGTCATTGGCCTGTTGCGCAGCTTTGGCCACGTGAGTGGCGTTCTCTGCCACCTCCAGCACCGTGGCGCTCATCTCATTCATTGCCGTTGCCACCTGGTCGATTTCCAGATGTTGATTGCGCACGCCTGTAACCATGGACTCTACAATGCGAATTTGATCGGCGCTGCTCATGCCGACCTCCACGGAGGCGTTGATGACTTGGCTGATCATCTTACTAAAGTGCTCCAGTAGAGAATTAACAGAGCGAGAAAACACAGCAATCTCATTGTTGCCTTCAGCAGGGAGGCGGATGACTAGATCGTTGTTTTGTTCTACGTGACTCAGTGTTGTCTGAACATCACGAATACCGTTAACTACCGACCGGCTGAGTAAAAATATGCCGATTGAGATAATGAGGATCGTTAATCCGGATAGCCAAAGGCTGAGTGTCGATGCGGAGCTGATGTGTTGACTGATTGTGTGACTGGTATTGTCTGTCAGGTCTTGGTAGGACTTGTCCAATACAGCAAAAGCATCGAATGCAGGTGAATCACTGACCTTCACGGTCCCGTCGATCTGTTTGGGTGTTTGTCCTGCCTGTGCCATGGATCGGACGTTATCAAGATGTTTGTGATACTCGCTGGCTACGGCTGAGATACTTTTGAGTGCATCTTTTTCAGCATGGGATATGCTGGTCAGTGAGCCGTATTCAGCAAGTAGTTTGTCAAGTTGAGTAAAGCCGGCATCCAGTCGTTGATAGTATTTGTCCTGCCCTCTGAGTACATAGTTCTTAAAATTGTGTATAACGCCGCCGTAGCCGAATTCTGACTTTATATCCATCAACAGTTGTTGCCGTTTGGCAACATTGTCCAGATATTGTGTCCAGTCGTTTTTAACCGGAGAGATGGCTTGTTGAATACCCACCGTCATTCCCAGGAGTATGATGATGGATAAGATTAATAGCGCATTGAACAGTCCCTTGATGCTGAATCGTTTGAAAAGGCTCATTAGTTGTACTCGATTATCATTTGAAACTTGGTTTGTAGGGCTTACGTGGAAGCCGCTACCGGCAATACTTTTCATGTGGCGGCAAATTACAGGTTTTCTTAATGGAAGGAACGAAGATTTTACAATTCAGCTTGACCGCCAGTTTTCATGATTACAGACAATCCACTATCGTGTGTCTGGTTGGGTTTTCATTTGCTATTTAAATCATGTGTGGTGTTATGACTATTGCAGGTGATGGAGATGGAGCCACCTCCCTGTGTCTCCATCCAAATTACGCTGTATTTCCAGCTAAAATACATTGGGTATCATGACTTCTGCATGATGTAGAAGTTGTTTTGAATATCATGCTTGAGTTGATGTGTTTTTATCTCGGTAAATCCGGCGGTACTCAGCATTTCGAGCGCCAGTTCCTCTCCCCACATGGTACCCAGTCCGGCACCATCGCTGGCCAGTGAAACCGTCATACAGTGCATGGTGGAGATGGTGTAGAGAAGCGGTGCGAGGGGTTGTTCGATATTGTTCTCCAAGTGGCTGGAGGCACGGATATCCTGCATCAGGAAGGTGCCGCCCCGCTTCAGTGTCCGGTAGATGCCGTTAAGCACGCTCTGCGGTGTCACCTGATCGTGAATGGCATCGAATGCGGTGACCAGGTCGAAGACCTCGGACTCCGCCGAGGCATCGAATCCGGTGAGGTTTCGCTGCACGAAACGGGTGTTACTCAAACCCTGCTTCATGGCCTGACCTCTGGCATAGGCAAGCGCCTCTTCGGAAAGCTCGTAGCCGACAAACTCACTGTTGGGAAAGCGTGCCGCAAGATGGAGCAGAGCGCGTCCCCTACCGCAACCGATGTCGAGCACGCGGATACCGCTATCCAGGGCTGGGATGAGATGGCCGATCAACGGCAGGATATGTTCATCCAGTGCTGCCAGCACGGTCTGTCCGCTGTCATCTGCCATCACTTCGTGAAAACGTGGAAAGTGTTCGTAACCAACGCCTCCGCCCTCTCTGAAGCAGTGGATAATCTTGTCCTCGACCTGACCCAGCAAGCCGATATATTGGGCGAAGACCGCCATATTGTCCGGTGAAGCACTGCGTGTGAGTAGGGCGGCATGAGTCTCCGGTAATCGATATTTTTGCTCACTGGGTTCGTAAGAGAGAAGCCCACCAGAGACCATAGCACCCAGCCACTCCTTGACATAACGGCTGTTGAGTCCGGTATGGGATACGATCTCTTCCAGAGTTGAAACCGGCAACTCCGCCAGCGCGTCGAATAGGCCGGTGCGATGGCCGATAGAGACCATCAGGGAGAGCGCGCCCTGGTTGAGCATGCCCATGAGTTGGTCGGCGAACTCGTCGATATTCTTCTCCTGGGTCGGCATTGGGATGCAAGCGTTACACATAGTGATTCCTCCGTCGGTAATCATTTTTGCTTTCAGTGTGTAAAGCCTAGGTGAGAGGTTTTTAAGCTGGCAATACAGCTAAAAAAATAAAAAAAATTAATTTAACTGATTGATAATCATTGGAATTGATTGATCTATTCCATGCGACGACAAGGTATCCGGGGGGTGCCAGTCCGGGTTTCTGACTGGTGGTATAAAATTAAACCAGTAGATTGTCGAAATTTCCTTCTTCAACGGAGAGTTCCATGCCCCGAGACGGCACGATTACCCGTAACAAAATTATGGATGTGGCCCAAACGATGGTGTTGGATGTGGGACTCACCGGTACTTCCGTGGAAAAAGTGATCAATGGGGCAGGCGTGACCAAGGGGACCTTCTTCTACCACTTCAAGACCAAACACGACTTGGCTGCTGCTCTCATCGAGCGTTACGCGGATGCGGACCGTCATCACTTCGATGTTTTTATGGCCAAGGCGGAACAGTTGGCGCGGGATCCACTACAGCAGCTTCTCATCTTTATAGGTCTTTTTATTGAGATGACAGAACAGCTCGAAGATCCCTTTCCCGGCTGTCTCTATGCGGCCTACTGTTATCAGAGCGGCGCCATATCCAAGGATGTGATGGATCAGATCGAGCAGATGATGCACTTCTGGCGCGATCAACTGAGCCGGAAGCTGGAGGCGGTCAATCAGCTATACAGTTCACGCATTCCTGTCACCCATACCCAGGTGGCCGATCATGTGTTGACCACCTTCGAAGGTGCCTTCGTTCTCTCCAAGGTGATGAAAGAACCCAAGCTGGCCTCGGAGCAGTTGATCCAGTGCCGCAACTATCTTGAGTTGCTCTACAGCCCGGATAGTTGATATCGCTTTTGCTGTCGTATGAATGCCATCCCGTTGCCTTAGCTGAAAGTTTGGTTCTCGCGCTCAGTGGGTATTGGCGGTCTATACTGTACCTGGGGAACCTCTGGACGAATCGTGAACTTGCATCTTGGGGCCGGAAACCGCCGCTTTTTCGTTGTCCATCTTCGCAATAGCTGGCTATTACGTGCTATTTGCACCTCGAATTGGCAAGTTCTGATCGCAAATCTCTTCTGGTCAGACTTTCTCAGAGGCTGCCTGGCGCCGCATACTCAATGAGGACTCAGACTCGTGACAGCAGAAAATATAATGAGCTTTCGGCTGAGAAAGCTCAGTCCGACGGATAAGGTGTGTGATGCCCTCCAGATAATGCATACTCATCAGATACGTAATCTCCCTGTGGTCGATGACGAAGGCCAGTTCATCGGCCTGTTCGGCATCCGCCGGATCATTTCGCTGTTGTTACCCAAAGCGGCGCAGATTGACTTCGGTCTGAAAGACCTGAGTTTTATGCCGGATGAGGTAGAAGAGTTATATAAGCGGCTGGGCGATATTGGGCAAAAACCGGTTACCGATTTCCTTGAGAAAAAGAAAAAGCTGGTGTTCTGTAAACCGTCCACGCCCTTTCCAGAGGTACTGGAGCTCCTGGAGCAAAATCCGGATACGAGCCTGCCGGTGATTATTGTGAAGGGCAAAAAACGAAAGCTGGTCGGAATGGTTTCCTCTTGGGATGTGCTGGATAAACTGGTCATGAATATGATTTCCGGCAATCAGGGTGGCGAACTGCAACATATATGTGTCGATACTGAGAAAGCAGAGGCAGAAGAGGACGTCGACACAAATTCCGAGAGTGAGACTTAGTCGCTTATGCATGGTGAGCTAGAAACCGCTTCGCAGGTCGTCTTTGGATGGGATCCGCTGTGGGTCTCAACCATAATCTTTATCGTCACCTATGTCGTCATTGTGACTGAGCGGATCAACCGAGCGATTGTTGCCGGTCTCGGCGCCGGACTGATGATTACCCTTGGGGTATTGAATCAGCAGCAGGCGATTGCAGGTGTGGACTTCAATACCCTGGGACTGTTGACCGGCATGATGGTGATTGTGGCGATTACCCGGCGTTGCGGGGTTTTTCAGTTTGTAGCGATTTGGTCGGCCAAGAAGGTGGCGGCGAAACCCTGGGGCATCATGCTGATGTTATCCGTGGTTACAGCTGTTTTTTCGGCACTCCTGGACAATGTGACCACGGTATTACTGATTGCACCGGTGACTCTGCTGATCACCGAAGAGTTGGATGTGAATCCCTATCCTTATTTGTTTGCCGAAATCTTCGCTTCCAATATCGGCGGAACGGCGACACTGATTGGCGATCCGCCGAACATCATGATCGGTTCTGCCGTCGGCCTCAGCTTCAATGACTTTTTACTGAATCTCGGTCCGATTTCATTGCTGATCCTGGTCGTGATGCTGGCCCTTTTCTATTTTCTATGGGGCAAGGATCTGCAGGCAACGGATGAGGCACGTCATCGGATAATGCAATTCAGAGAGCGGGATGCCATTACCGACAGCCGGTTGCTTAAACAGTCGCTGGCCGTTTTGACCCTGGTCGTTACCGGCTTTGTACTGGCTCATCCACTACAGCTGGAACCGGCGACCATTGCCATGTTTGGCGCCGGTCTACTGATGTTATTGGTCAATATAGGTAAAAAAGCAGAAGAGCAGAGCGAAGATGTACATCATTCGTTTGGCGAAGTGGAATGGGTGACTATTTTCTTCTTTGTCGGACTCTTTATCGTAGTGAGCGGAATCGAGCATGCGGGATTGCTGGGTATGCTGGCAAATTATGTCGTTAGTCTGACCGGTGGAGATATGACGGTGACGGCGATCTCGATTATCTGGGTTTCGGCCATCGCTTCGGCCGTGGTGGATAACATTCCCTTTGTGGCGACCATGATTCCAATGATCGAGTCGATGGCATCAAGCTTTGGCGGCACTGAGCATCTTATGCCGCTGTGGTGGTCACTGGCGCTTGGGGCATGCCTGGGCGGCAACGGCTCTTTGATTGGTGCCAGTGCAAATCTGATTGTGGCCGGTTTTGCTGAGCGGGCAGGCCATAGAATCCGCTTTTTGCCTTTCATGGCGATGGCTTTTCCGTTGATGTTGCTGAGCGTCGCAATCGCGAGTCTCTATCTCTACGTTCGATATCTTTGATGCTGTCAGGTTCTACTACGAAGGGGCAGGCTGGGTAATAACATGCTGGTAAGCGACGTCATGATTCGAACCAATGTTGTCAAAAGCGGCATGCTTGTGCGCGATGTATTTGCGGAATGTGGCCGAGCACATGTTCAGGCATTGCCGTTCGTCGACGGCAAAGGAGAGATCAGCGGTCGGGTAACGTTGAAAAATATTATGGAATTTTCATGTCTGCCGGAACATATGGTGGACATGGCGCCACTGCTAGGCAGTTTTCTTTCCTGTGTGAATAATGCGGAGGAGAAGGTTAAGGAAGTACTCTGTTCAACAGTGGATAAGTATGTTCGTGAATCCGGCCAGTTTATCGATTCCAGCGCCCCTGCCATTAAGGCGCTGGCATTTATGGAGAAGAACGATACCAGTTATCTCTTTGTTGTGGATGCAGCCCAATATATGGGTGTTGTCACCATACAAGGCATCGCATCGCGGATGTCTGAAATGGCGGAGTGTCCACTGCCCGGTGCAAGATCTGAGTAGTTTTTTCTTACCGCTTACCTTAGGCCCGGCTGTCTATTATCGGCAAGTCATCGATATGGGGAGGTCATCCTCCGGGCCAAGGATTCTCGAGTCATCCTGGGGCCTGATGCAGTAAACAAGGCCGAATTCAGTCACAACGCGTATGGTGCCATCCGCCATCATCCCCACACCGGCCGGTTCTCTTTTGGGGTTCAATGCGCTCTCCAAGGCTGATGGCATTGGTGGAGCGGTTTGCTGGGGTTTAGTCTTGTCTTCTGCTGCTATTTTATGAGCCATGTCTCTGGCGGTCGCTAAAATTCGGGCTGCGTTTACCGGTGGCCGTTGCTCGGCTGACGGGGGTGGTTCACTGACGGTTGCCAGTTCATCAGCAGGTTGTGGCTCAGGGTTTCTGTTTGGTGTCTCGGGCCTCTCCACGACACTCGGTGTGGGTGGTCTCTGTTCTACAATGGGCTCGTTTTTTCCTTCTTTGGCAGGTGACAGTTGCAGATGAATGGTTTTGGGTTGTGGGGGCGCGGTATAGTCGTCGGTCTTGAGCAAGTAGTGAGCCACCAACCAGAGGATCGCTGCATTGAGGCATACGGAAAAGAGAAGCGCTAACCCGTATCTCCCGCCGGGAGGAAGCGTAAAGCGGGGGATTTGAATTGCTTCGCCCATGTCGGTCCCTGTCATTCCATGGCAGGGGTTTGACACGTTGGGCGGCCGGTTGTTGCAGAGGCCTTACGTTTTTTTGAGAAAAGTGGGAGCTGTGGTCGCGTTTTCCCTCAATCCATCACACATGATGGTTAAGATGTACCTACTTCAGCATTTTCTTGAGGAATCGGCCGGTGTGAGAGGCTTTTGCTTTGGTCAGTTGTTGAGGTGTGCCTTGGGCGATGATCTCTCCACCCTTGTTGCCTCCTTCGGGTCCCAGGTCGATGACCCAGTCAGCGGTCTTGATGACATCCAGGTTGTGTTCGATGACCACCACGGTGTTGCCATGGTTACGCAGACGATGCAGCACTTCCAATAAGTGGTTAACGTCGTGGAAGTGAAGACCGGTGGTAGGTTCGTCAAGAATGTAGAGGGTGTTGCCGGTATCCCGCTTGGAAAGCTCCCTGGATAGCTTGACCCGTTGGGCCTCACCGCCTGAAAGGGTAGTGGCATTCTGCCCCAGGGAGATGTAGGAAAGACCCACATCCATCAGGGTCTGCAGTTTGCGCCGGATTGCAGGGACCGCATCGAAGAACGCCAGGGCCTCTTCCACTGTCATCGCCAGCACTTCGTCGATGGTTTTGCCCTTGTAGCGGATCTCCAGGGTTTCCCGGTTATAACGCTTGCCTTTGCAGACGTCGCACTGGACATAGATGTCGGGCAGAAAGTGCATCTCCACCTTGATCACACCATCGCCACTACAGGACTCGCAGCGGCCGCCCTTGACGTTGAAGCTGAAGCGCCCGGGAGAGTAGCCCCGCGAGCGGGCCTCATGCGTACCGGAGAACAGTTCCCGGATGGGTGTAAAAAGACCCGTATAGGTGGCCGGGTTGGAACGGGGAGTGCGGCCGATGGGGCTCTGGTCTATGTCCACCACCTTGTCGTAGAAATCAAGACCGCGGATCTCCTCATGGGGTGAGGGTGACGTGTTGGCCTTGTTGAGGGCGGCAGCGCAGATCGGGTAGAGGGTGTCGTTGATCAGCGTCGATTTGCCGGAACCCGAGACGCCGGTGATGGCACAAAAGCTACCCACCGGGATGGCCAGATCAACCGATTTCAGATTGTTGCCGCTGGCACCCAGCAGTTCCAGGTGGCGGGTCGGATCGATTTCCGTGGTGCGTTCAGGAATTTCGATGTTGCGCTTCCCACTCAGATACTCACCAGTGAGCGAGCCTTTGGTTTTGGCGATTTGTGTGGCCGTGCCTTGGGCAATGATGTGCCCGCCATGCACGCCGGCACCCGGACCGATGTCTACGACATGATCAGCGCTACGGATTGCCTCCTCGTCATGTTCTACCACGATGACCGTATTGCCCAGGTCACGCAGGTAGATCAGGGTTTCAAGCAGGCGTTCGTTGTCCCGCTGGTGGAGGCCGATGGAGGGCTCATCCAGCACATACATCACACCCACCAGACCGGCGCCGATCTGACTGGCCAGTCTGATACGTTGGGCTTCGCCACCGGATAGCGTTTCAGCACTGCGGTCGAGGGTTAAATAATCAAGCCCCACATTGACCAGAAAGTGCAGACGTTGGTCGATCTCTTTGAGGATCTTATCGGCAATCTTGCCGCGCTTACCCGGCAGCTTCAGTTTCGAGAAGAAATCCTTGGCATTACCGATAGGCATACGGCTGATTTCCGGCAGGGTGCTGTCCTGGATGAAAACGTGCCGGGCAGCTTGGTTGAGCCGGGTACCGTTACAGTCAGGACAGGATTGGCTGGAGATGTAGCGGGACAGCTCTTCCCGTACCGCATTGGATTCTGTCTCCCGGTAACGCCTGCGCATGTTGGGGATGATGCCCTCGAAGGGATGACTCTTTTTTACCGAGCGGCCACGCTCGTTGTAGTAGCTGAATTCAATAGACTCGCTACCGCTGCCCTGCAGAATGGTCTTGCGGACCTTGGCGGTGAGGGATTCCCAGGGTGTCTCAGGGTCGAAATTGAAATGACGTCCCAGCGAGCCGATCATCTGGAAATAGTAGGCATTGCGCCGGTCCCAGCCGCGCACGGCGCCACCCGCCAGGGAGAGTTCAGGATGGGCGACCACCTTCTGTTCATCGAAGTACTGTTCAACACCCAGTCCGTCACAGGTCGGGCAGGCACCCACCGGATTGTTAAAAGAGAAGAGTCTCGGCTCAAGCTCGGACAGACTATAGCCGCAGTGGGGGCAGGCAAAACGGGAGGAGAAGACCAGCTCCGGTTGACTGCCGTCCATCCAGGCGACCCGTACCAGGCCATCCGCCAGATGGAGCGCTGTTTCAAAGGATTCAGCCAAACGGGTGGCCAGGTCCTCGCGTACCTTAAAGCGGTCGACCACGACGTCGATATTGTGCTTTTTGTGCAGTTCCAGGGTAGGGGCATCATCCAGCTCGAAGATCTCACCGTCGATACGGGCGCGGATGAAACCCTGGGCGTGCAGTTCCTGCAATAGCTTATGGTGTTCGCCCTTGCGTTCTTTCACCACCGGGGCCAGCAACATCAAGCGCTCTCCCTCCGGCAGGGCCAGCACTTGGTCAACCATCTGGCTGATGCTTTGTGCCTCCAACGCGGCACCATGCTCAGGGCAAAGCGGTGTACCGACGCGGGCGAACAGCAGACGCAGATAGTCGTAGATCTCGGTGATGGTACCGACGGTGGAACGGGGATTGTGTGAGGTGGTTTTCTGCTCGATAGAGATGGCTGGCGAGAGGCCTTCAATATGGTCCACGTCCGGCTTCTCCATCAGCGAGAGGAACTGGCGGGCGTAGGCGGAAAGTGATTCCACATAGCGGCGCTGGCCCTCGGCGTAGAGGGTGTCGAAGGCCAGTGACGATTTACCCGAGCCTGACAGGCCGGTAAAGACAATCAGTTTGTCCCTTGGCAACTCCAGATCGACGTTTTGAAGATTGTGGGTGCGCGCCCCGCGAATGCTGATGGATTCCATGGTTGTCTGCTACTGCATCGAATTAAGCCAACCTGCTACTATACGCGCTCTTTTAATTGACTGACAAAGTGAATGAGTAATGGCAAAGGCTAAGGGTGGAAGCACCGGTTTGAATGCGATCGAGCGGCGTGCGGCCTATTCCCTCTCCGGTATTTTTTCCCTGCGTATGCTGGGGTTGTTTTTGATCCTGCCGGTCTTCGCTCTCTATGCGGAGGGGTTGCCTGAGGTTACCCCCTTGCTGGTGGGGCTCGCCATCGGTGTTTATGGTCTGACTCAGGCACTGCTACAGATCCCTTTCGGTATGTTGTCGGACCGTATCGGACGCAAGCCGGTATTGATCGGTGGTCTTCTGATCTTTGCCTTGGGCAGTGTCGTGGCAGCCAATGCGGAGACCATTTACGGCATCATCTTTGGACGCGCACTGCAGGGGAGTGGCGCCATTGCCGCGGTCATCATGGCACTTGCTGCAGATCTCAGCCGGGAGCAGCGACGTCTGCGGATGATGGCGATCATCGGCATCAGTATCGGCGTCGCCTTTGCGGTGGCGTTGGTGATGGGGCCGATTCTCAACAGTTGGATCGGTGTGCCCGGCATCTTCTGGCTGACAGCGATACTGGCCTTGGCAGGTATCGTCATTGTCATCTTTGTCGTGCCGACACCCAAGGAGAGTCATCTGCACCGGGATGCAGAGGCGGTACCCGGGCAGTTTGGTAAAGTGTTGAAGGAACCGGAGTTGCTGCGGTTGGATTTCGGCATCCTGACCCTCCATATGTCCCTCACCGCCATGTTTCTTGCCTATCCGCTGGCATTGCGGGATCTAGGATTGGAGGCTGGGCATCATTGGATGGTCTACCTGCCGGTAATGCTGCTCTCCATGATTGTTATGGTGCCCTTCGTGATCATGGCTGAGAGTCGCCGCAAGATGCGGCCAGTCTTCGTTGGTGCAGTGGCCGCATTGGCGGGGGCATCACTGTTGCTGTTTGGCTTCCATGGCACGATGACTGGAATGGTGCTGGGACTGTTCATCTTTTTCACTGCTTTCAATCTGTTGGAGGCAACCCTGCCGTCACTGGTGGCCAAGATAGCACCGGGGGAACGCAAAGGGACGGCCATGGGTGTCTACTCCAGCTCCCAGTTTATCGGCGCTTTTCTCGGTGGCGCCCTGGGGGGTTGGTTTTACACCCGCTATGGAATGGAAGGAACTTTCCTGCTTTGTGCCGGGATGGCTGGAGTCTGGTTCCTGGTATCAAGGGGTATGTCTGATCCCAGCTACCTGAGTAACTATCTGCTGCCCGTGGGCAGTCTCAATGAGGCCGAGATAAGTAAGCTGGAAGATCAACTGAAAACCATCGAAGGCGTTGCAGATGCGGTCATTATCCCGGAGGATCAGGTGGCGTATCTCAAGGTTGACCTGCAACGGGTAGATCAAGAAGTCCTAGATGGATATGCCGTCCAAGGGTAGACTGCACCTCTGATTTGAATCATGGTCCCAAAGGAAGGGGCGGTAACACGCTTGGAGAAATATCGATGGCTCGAGGAATCAACAAAGTAATCCTGATCGGCAACCTGGGCAAAGACCCGGAGACCCGCTACATGCCCAGCGGGGGCGCCGTCACCAACGTGACCCTGGCGACTTCGGAGAGCTGGAAGGACAAGAACACCGGCGAACAACAAGAGCGGACCGAATGGCACCGTGTTGTCTTCTTCAACCGGTTGGGTGAGATCGCAGGTGAATATTTAAAAAAGGGTTCCAAGGTCTATGTCGAGGGCAGCCTGCGTACCCGCAAGTGGCAGGGGCAGGATGGCCAGGACCGCTATACCACGGAGATCGTGGGTAGTGAGATGCAGATGCTGGACAGTCGTGGTGGCAGCACATCTTATGACGCACCCCAATCCCAGTCAGCACCCAGACCGCAGTCATCACCGGCACCTGCCGCGATGCCGGACAACGATTTCGATGATGATATTCCCTTCTGAGATGTCGTCAGGGTAGTGAGCGCTATAAGATAGGTAACCCCTGTCGTAGCGCCTTAGTTGGCCACTGCCCAAGCAAGGGAAGGGGCTGTGATCATCGTTTCAGTTTCGATGATTTCTAATGGGCAAGGTCACCACTCGGGTTGTCCGTCTTCGATTGATTCTGCCTTTCAAGCATCCGGGTTATCTTCTTGGCGGATACCGGTTTACTGAAAAGGTATCCCTGAGCCATTTCACAGTCGTGTTCAGCGAGATGTAATAGCTGTTCCTCGGTCTCTACTCCCTCTGCGATAACTTTTAATCCCAGGCCATGAGCCATTGCAATGGTCGCATTGACAAGTTCTCTGTCCGCCGGGTCAATTGTTATATCATTCACGAAACTGCGATCAATTTTCAATGTGTCGAATGGGTAGCTGCGTAGATAGCTGAGTGAAGAATAGCCAGTACCAAAATCATCCATGGCAATACCGACACCAAGCTTGTTAAGTGATTTTATAGTGTCGCCAATATAGGTATGACCGCTCATCAGAACGCCCTCTGTCACTTCGAGCTTGATAGATGCAGTTGGAATGCTGAGTTTGTGTGAAGTGTCTCCGATCATTTGCAGTAGATTCGGATCACGGAATTGTCGTGGTGAAATATTGATGGCAATTTTGAAATCCTTGTTCAAGATGCTTTGCCATTCCCCAACTTTAGAAAAGGCTTCCTGAATAACATACTGACCAATGGGTACTATCTGGCCTGTTTGCTCTGTAATAGGAATAAACTCATCGGGTTTGACTTCACCCAATACTGAACTGTTCCATCGTAACAGTGCTTCAACGGCCACAATATTCCGACTGAGGGTATCCACGATGGGTTGGTAGTGGAGTTCAAATTCTCCACGCTCAAGGGCACCGTGGAGTTGCTCCTCAAGTTGTAGACGTCGCGAGACGCCCTTATTCATGGCTTCCGTAAAATAGTTATAGGTATTACGGCCCTGTTCCTTGGATTGATACATGGCGGTATCCGCATTGCGCAGCAGTTCAGCCGGGTCATCGCCATCATTGGGGTAAATTGCGATACCGATACTTGCTGTTAGGATAAGTTCCCGCCCGTCTAGCAGGAAGGTCTCTCTGAAGCTTGATAGAAGCTTCTCTGCAATAGGATAGACATCCTCTGTGGTGGAGAGACTACCCAGTAGTACAATAAATTCATCACCACCCAGGCGACTGACAGTGTCTTCGGTTCGTACAGACTCCTGTAAACGTTTAGCAGCTTGAATGAGTAACTTGTCACCCACCTCATGGCTCATGGAGTCATTGATCTTTTTGAAATCATCGAGATCAAGGAAGAGTACGGCGGCCAGGTCATTCTTGCGTTGTGCTTCTTTAATAAGTTGGGATAGCCGGTCAAGCGTCAGAAAACGGTTCGGTAGATCAGTGAGGCTGTCATAGTTAGCCTGGTGAATGATCTTTTCCTCCTGCTGTTTTTGCAGGGTGATATCCTCTTTCACTGCCAGGTAGTGAGTAGTGGTACCCGACTCATCCAGTACAGGTGCGATATAGGCTCGTTCCCAAAATAAAGTGCCGTTCTTTCTACGGTTCTGAAGCTCTCCCTGCCATGAGTGACCAGAAATGATGGCTTCCCATAAATCTTGGAAATAAGCTGGTGGTGTGTATTCTGATTTCAGGATTCTGGGGTTTTGTCCAATTACCTCCGTTGCCTTGTAACCTGTGGCTTCCTCAAAGGCATGGTTGACATATTCTATGTCGCCTTTGGTATCTGTCATGACGACAGATACCGGGCTTTGCTCTACCGCTTGTAACAGTGTGCGAATGCGCTTTTCATCATGTTTGCGTGCACTGATATCACGGAAGCTAACGACGGCACCCACGACCTTCTTATCTCGATAGATGGGACTGCTGGAGTATTCAACAGGAAACGAACTGCCGTCCTTACGCCAAAAAACTTCATCTTGCACGGTTTTTAGCGTGCCACCTTGAAGTACCTTCATAATATGGCATTCTGCAGCTGGGTATCTAGAACCGTCGCTGTGGGTGTGATGAATCAGTTCATGATTTTCACGGTTGATCAGCTCATCCTGTCGAAAACCCAGCATGCGTGATGCTGCAGGGTTAACGAATGTTGTATTGCCTTGTATGTCAATTCCATAGATACCTTCAGCTGTAGTATCCAATAGGAGTTGAAGTTGATCTTCGGCCTGTTTGCGATTGGCGATAACCCGGCCAACTTTCGTCAGTGTGATAATCAGAAGATAGCCTGCAAGACTGAGTGCGAGAATCACTACAGGCAGACGGAATTTGTCGTGTAATTGTTCTGCCTGTTTGAGTTGCGTGGATAATGAGGAGATGCGCTCCTGGCTGTCATAAAGAATTCTTGCGGCATTCTCCTGCGTGCGTTGTTGAATCGCATTAATCGTCTTCATCAAGTTATTAATTTGGGATTGAACATGACTCTGAAGTGACTCGGGTGTGGAGATCTGCAACTGGATCAATTGACAGAGTAGCTGTGATTGCTTTTCGAGATTATGTATGGCCGGTCCTAACTCAAGAACCTCGAGGATGTATCCTTCACTATCGGGCTTTTTATAAGTGGCGACCAGGTCCATGATATTCTGTCCAGGAATATTCGTCGCTATCGCATCTTTGAATACGCCGCCATTTTGCAGCACGGAGAGTCCGTTTTTAATGGTGTGAAGGTTTGCGTCAAACCGTCTTTTTACAATGTCGAGCTCCAGCTGGTTATCCAGCGTACTAAGCTTGAAGACGGTTGCCTTTGCTGCAAACAGCCGTTGATAGATTGAGATTCCGATGTCCTGTCGGGCTAATTGGTTGTTTAGCTGCAGTTCGATTTGGCTGCTTTTTTCACGCAGTGTGGTATGTATGACGACAAGTACCGCAACGATAGCAATGATGGACAGAGCAAGCCCTATGATATGTCGCTGGATTGGGTGTTCAGTTAAGTTTGGCATTCCTGGTTTATACTAATTGACGTTGTAGAGTCCATATTTGTCAAAGATTCTCTGCCCCGCTTCAGAAGCGGCGTATGCCATCAGTTTTTTTGCAATGCCGGGGTATTTGGAGGTGGTGAGCAGACCGAGAACGAGCTGTTTTCTTACGGCAAAATTTTCATCAATGGAGATGGCGTCAATATGATCAGCATTCTCTTTCCAGGTGGAAGTGGCGTACCAGTTGATGACCAAATCAGCCTCGTCATTTTTCAATTCCTCAATAAGGCGCTTTGAGTCAGTTGTTAATTCTTTTGCGTTTTTCATAACCTCGTTGAAGATCCCCGCCGCCATCAGGATTTTCTTGGTTTCCTTCCCTATGCTTCCACTGTCAGGATTGCCGATAACAACATATAGGTCGGGATTTTTCAGGGCATCCAGACTATGCTGAATCGACTTGGGATTACCCTCTCTCACCATCATTGCCGCCTTGTTGTAGCCCACATGAACAGTGTGGGAAACAAGCCCTTCAGCTTGTGACTGCTCTATGTAGGATTCAGATCCTGGTAAATAGAGGTCACCTATCTGATTGAACTTTATCGATTCGAGCAGATTGCCGGAGCCGCCTTTGATAATCGAAATTTTGACATTTTCTCGCTTCTCTATGATTGAGGCGATCTCTGAAATGGGTTGAATCATGGTGATGCCACAGTACACAAGAAGCTCTTTCTTGGGTGTGGGCTGATTCGTTTCGATGAGATGAGAAAAAAGAAAGTAGGCGGCTATACACAACAGTCCGAAAATGGAGATGGCTGATATAGCTTTCTGATTCATGGTGAATTTATTTGTAACTGATTCATCTATCCATAATGAAATGTGTCCGAAGCCTTGATTTCACGGTCTCATTTGACCTTGCCCAATCCCTATTTGCAATGCTTTTTGTAAGGTTTTACCAAAGTCAAAAAGATTTGAAATCCACAAGGATTCACCCAACTGCTTTCATCATGATGTGAGACGAAGCCTGTCTAGTAAATGATTGCCATGAAACATGGGAACTAAATGCCTGGGAAGATAGGCGATGCCCCCACGTTGGTGAAACCGGAAGATTTTTTTGCTGGAAATAAAAAGGCGGACATTATGTCCGCCTTTTTATTCGACCCACCGAAATGGGCCGGTCAAGCTATTACTGTGAAGTAATTACTTGGTAGGAGCTGCAGGTGCCTGAGGAGCAACAGGAGCGCCGTAAGGAGCAGGAGCACCGTAAGGAGCGCCGTAAGGTGCACCATAAGGAGCGCCGTAACCGCCGTAGTAAGGACGGTTGTAGTAGTCGTTGTAGCCACGGCCGTAACCGTTGCCTGCGCCACGGGCGTTACCGCTCATGTTGAAAGAGAAGTCACCAGAACCGTCGCCGTTACCGAAGAAGTCATTGTTGTTGTTGTTGCCCCAGCCGTTGTTCCAAGGGTTGCCCCACCATGCGGAAGCAGAAGCAGAAGCGGTAATCAGAGCAGCGGCAGCAGCGATTTTTACGATCTTGGACATGTTGTATTCCTCAATAAGTATCAGTTAAAAAAAGTTACAAAGTGATAAACAGCATTACTTTATGGAGCAAAAGAATATTAGTAATTACTAAAATAATCAAAATATAAAAATTAATGGGATGATAGATTCGATTGATTATTTCTATCGCAGGGGTTGGGTAGCTTGCATCAACCCCTGCGGCCATCAATTCTCGGGGTGTTTAGCAGTTTGAGGTAGAAAACAACGAAAAGCAGGTAGCAGAATGCCCAGCCTGTTCCGGAGAGCATGATCCAGTAGCTGTAGCCCTCACTATAGATGACAGGGCCGAAAACCCTGGCCAGTACGGCCAGGTTGAGCAGGATAAAGCTGAGCGCTATCAAGCGGGGTGGGGTGATCTCTCTCCCGGTGTGTCCCAACGAGACCCGCGCCATCATACCAAAGGTCAGGATACCTACAGCGCCACTGGTGAGTGCGTGGGTGGCGAGGTTATCTGGAAAAAGTCCAAACACGGCCAGGCTCTTAAGCAGATAGCCGATGATCAGCCAAATCAGTCCGGTATAGAGCACCCAGAGAATCGGTATCCGCCACACATGGGGATGGTGCCAGTCCCACAGACGCCAGATCTGTGAAGCTACGATAGCGAGAGCTGCCAGTGCCATGAGCCAGGGGGTGGGAAGAAAGAGCTCGAATAAGATCCATAGACCGATAGAGATGAATCCAAGACGTTCCCGTCTGGTACTGAAGCGTGGTTGAGAACCATTCACGGCCTTCTCGGTAAAAAAAGGCATGACACGCCCACTGACCATTACCATCAACAGCACCACCAGACTGATCATCAGATTGATTCCCTGTCGACCGGTCTGGGTTATACCGAGGCTCTCCAGGTGGACCAGTAAATTGGCCAGTGACATAGCGGCCAGCAGGGGGAGGAAAATCCGGTTAATCCTATTCTCCGCTTCGATCAAGGGCCGGTATAGCGCCAGTGCCAGCAAAGGTAGAAATGAGAAATCCAGCAGTGCGATGACGCTGGTCGGCATAGACGGCACAAATGGCGCAATACGGGCCAGCACCCAGAGCAGGGCCAGCATGGCCAACGGGGTATGGGTCAGCGTATCGATGCCTGTCCAGTTACGTACAGCTGTCAGCAGGAATCCGGCAATGATGGCGCTGACGAAGCCGAACAGCATCTCGTGACTGTGCCAGCCGATGTTTCCATAATAATGGACCGGTGTGGCTGTCTGCCAAAGACCGAGCCAGAGCAGCATCAATATCAGGCCCGAGAGGGCGGCCAGGGAGAAAAAGGGCCTAAAGCCGAGGGCGAAAGGGACAAATCCCTTGGGTGGTTGAGAAGGGGCGGGACGTTCGCCCAGGGGGATTAGACCCATGATCAGTATCCTGTTTCGAAAATGCAATGGAGTACCCTAAGATCCACCTTGGTGGTCGACCTTGATGCGCATCAAAAGGCAGGTGGATGGGCATAGGTACAAAGCATAGATGAAGAGACTCGGGGCGCTATTGACTTATTTCACAGGTAAAATTGTAAAACGTGAAGATTTCGCGATTTCCGGGTGGTGACTGTGGTAAAAATGGGGCAGCGTGTGAAGCCAGGTTTTTCAAACTGTGGCATCAGCGGTAACTCAACTCTCAACCGATGGATTGAATGATGTCTTCGCCAAAGGACGACCCTCTAAAGCTTCCCACGGAAAGTCTATTGAGTGGCTTACAAAACCGTCGCGAGTTTCTGCAGCTCCTGGTGAAGGGGCTGGGCTACACAGCGCTGGCGACTACGATACCGGGATGTGGCGGCGGTGGAGGTGATTCTAATCCGTCTGATCCGCCACGAACCATACCCCAGGCATCGAACGAATATAAGGTACTCAAGCGTACCAGTTTCGGGGTGCATCGGGATGGGCTTGCCAGCATCAAGAGCCAAGGTGTAGACAGTTATCTCGAACGCCAGTTGGACTACCAGCTCATTGATGATGGCGCTCTGGAATCGGAGATCCAGACGCTTTTTCCCCTGGTCCATCAGACGCCGGCCCAGTTAGTTGCCGGCTTTCCGGACAATATCGCGGAGGTGGCACGGCAGATGATCGCGGCGACGCAGTATCGCCAGATGTTCAGCCCGCGTCAGCTCTACGAAGTGATGGTGGAGTTCTGGACCGACCACTTCAATATTCATCTTTTAAACGGATTAGGCCCGACGCTTAAACCTGCAGATAATCTTCAGGTCATCCGCACTTATGCTTTGGGTAATTTCCGTGATCTGTTGCATGCCTCGGCCAAGAGTCCGGCCATGCTGTTCTACCTGGATAACTTCTACAATCTCGCCGCTGCACCGAATGAGAACTATGCGCGGGAGTTGATGGAGTTGCATACACTGGGTGTTGACGGTGGTTATACAGAGGCGGACATCAAGGAAGTCGCCCGCTGTTTTACCGGGTGGTCGTTCCACTTTCCCGATGACACGGGGGGCGAATATGGCGTCTTCAACTATATAGATGCCATTCACGATCAGGGCAGCAAGCTGGTGCTGGGTCAGACCATTTCCGCCGGTGGCGGTCAGCTGGATGGCGAACAGGTGCTGGATATGCTGGCGAGCAATCCTTCGACTGCGCAGTTCATTGCCACAAAGCTCTGTCGCCGTTTTATCAGCGACACACCGGAAGCGGCGACAGTCGATGCGGTCGCCGGCGCCTTTTTATCATCCGGCGGCGATATCAAGGCGACGCTGCGTGCACTCTTTGCAACCGATGCCTTTCGCAACAGCGACGACCTGAAGATGACCCGGCCCAGCGAATACCTGGCTGGATTGGTTCGTGCGCTGGCGCCTGATACCCGCTACCCGACAGACGAGGGTCAGTTGTTCTTTTTCGCACAATCCATCCTCGGTCAACTCCCTTACTACTGGCACACGCCGGACGGTTATCCGGATATCCAGTCCTATTGGCTGAGCACCGGCGGCATGTTGAATCGCTGGCGCCTCTCATTCATTAGTTTCGCGCCGGTGATATCGGCCATCAACGTCATAGATATCGATTACGCATCCCTGCTCAACGGTGCCAACACGCTCGCGACGCTGACGGATACCTTAACCGATGCCATTCTGATGCGGCCGTTGTCGGCGGTTGACCGGCGCAACATTCTCGCTTGGTTGACCAAAGAGTATGTTGTCTTCGAAGAAAACACGCTGCCGACCGGCACCCCTGAACAGATCGCACCCCTGGTGGCTGCAGTACTGGTCAGTTCCGCCTATTTCCAGCTTCGATAGAGAGAGACCATGGCATCAACAGACGCCTCAGCCGGTAAGCTTTTGTCACAAAAGGATGTCTTCGTCTGCCTGTTTCAACGGGGTGCCGCAGACGGACTGAACAGTCTCGTACCTTACGGTGACAGCGACTACTACACACATCGAAATGCCATTGCCGTGCCGGCACCGGGAAACCCGGGTGGCGGAATCGACCTGGATGGCTATTTCGCGCTCCACCCGTCGTTGGATCCACTAAAGCCCATCTATGATATGGGTGAACTGGCATTTGTCCACGCTACCGGCATGCCCCACGATTCACGCTCACACTTTTCCGCGCAGGATCTGGTAGAGAGTGGGGTGACCGCAAAACCGCTGCCGGACAGTGGTTGGTTGGGACGCCATCTGGCGCTCAGTGTGCCGACAACCGAATCCGCGTTCCGCGTCATCTCCATCAGCGGAAACGTACCGGTTTCGCTCCAGGGTTCAGAGGAGCCGTTGGCCATCAGCAACCTGGGAGAGTTCGGTTTCGATCAGGATGTGATCGATGCCGGCTATACGGATGTGTTGCTCAGTCTCTTTCACGATCAGGCGCCCTTTGCACACTCAGCACAGGCCGCGCTGTTGGCCGTGGATGCGTTGCAGGCAGCCAACCTGCCGGCTCTTGTCCCGGAGAATGGCGCTGTCTATCCCAACAGCGAACTGGGCAACAAGCTGAAACAGGCGGGGCAATTGATCAAATCGAACCTCTCTGTTGAAGTGATTTTTATCGATTCCGGCGACTGGGATCACCATGAGAGCCTGCCGAACAACCTACAGCAATCCCTCAGCGACCTGGCCGGTTCAATGAGTGCATTCCACACCGACATGGGAAGTCGGATGCAGGGTATCAGTCTTTTTGTTATGACCGAGTTCGGTCGTCGCGTGGCGGAGAATGCCTCAGTCGGCACCGATCACGGGACGGGCGGCCTCGCCTATGCCATGGGGGGCGGTGTCAACGGTGGTCAGGTCATCGCAGACTGGCCCGGTCTGGCAACCCAGCATCTCCATCTGGGAGAGGATCTGGCCATCACGACCGATATGCGAACCCTGCTTTCGGAGCTATTGACGAAGCGCCTGGGCGGAACCGATGTCGCGCAGGTGTTTCCCGGATTTACCGGGCCCACATCGGCGAATCTGTTCCTGAATAGGACCTGATTTTTCTCTCCCAACGAGGAAAGTACTTACTTGCCGTGAAACAATAGCGACACCACGTCCTCAAAGACTGAGGCAAAGTGGACCTTGATCCCCTTACGGATATGTTCTGGCACCTCTTCAAAGTCGCTGCGGTTGTCCTCCGGCAGAATCAGTTCACGCACACCGGCGCGACGTGCTGCAATGACTTTCTCCCGTATGCCGCCTACCGGGAAGACCTGACCGGTGAGTGTCAGTTCACCCGTCATGGCTATGTTACGTACGGTTTTCTTCCTCGCCAGTGAAAGCAGTGCTGAGGCCATGGTGATCCCGGCTGAAGGGCCATCCTTGGGGGTTGCGCCAGCGGGCACATGGAGATGGATGAAGGCCTTTTCGAAAAAACTCCGGTCGGCGCCGAACTCCTCGGCATGGCTGACAATGTAGCCATAGGCGATCTCGGCCGACTCACGCATGACGTCACCCAGTTGACCGGTGAGCTTGAAGCCCCGGTTGAACTCATGGGTGGCGACCGCCTCGATATTAAGTGTGGCGCCACCCATGGCGGTCCACGCCAGGCCGGTCACGACACCGGCGCCGCTGATATTGCGCTCATCGCGGAAGACCGGACCACCCAAATACTCTTCCAGGTGATCCACCGTGACTTCGATGGGTTTCTTTGCGCCTTCGAGAATCTTCACCACCACCTTACGAACAATCTTGCCGATCTGCTTTTCCAGGCGTCTGACACCGGCATCACGGGCATAGCCTTCGATGATGGCGCGCAGGGCGGCACTGTTCAGTTTGAGATCACTGCGTTTGAGACCGGCCCGTTCCAACTGGCGGGGCAATAGATATTTACGTGCAATCTGCAGCTTTTCGTTTGCGATGTAACCCGATAGTGAGATCGTCTCCATACGGTCGAGCAGTGGTCGGGGGATCGTATCCAACTGATTGGCAGTACAGATGAAAAGCGCCTTGGAGAGATCGAAGCGCAGGTCGAGATAGTGGTCGAGAAAATCACTGTTCTGCTCCGGATCGAGTACCTCCAGCAACGCAGACGCGGGATCGCCCTGGTAGGAGGCGCCGATCTTATCGATCTCGTCGAGCATGATGACCGGGTTCTGGGTGCCCGCATCCTTCATCGCCTGAATGAACTTGCCGGGCATGGCGCCAATATAGGTACGCCGATGGCCTTTTATCTCGGCCTCGTCACGGATACCGCCGACTGAAAAGCGGTAGAACTTGCGGCCCATTGCTTCAGCGATAGAGTGCCCGATAGAGGTCTTGCCGACGCCGGGCGGGCCGACCAGCAAAATTATGGAGCCGGCAATCTGGCCTTTCATAATGCCAAGCGCGAGAAATTCCAGGATTCGCTCTTTCACGTCTTCCAGGCCGTAGTGGTCCTTGTCTAGGGTTTTGCGGGCGTACTGCAGATCGAGTTTGTCTTCTGAATTAACCCCCCAAGGCAAGAGGGTGATCCAATCCAGGTAGTTCCGGGTGACGGAGTACTCGGGTGAGCCGGGCTCCAGTACGGAGAGCTTACCCATCTCTTCATCGACACGGGCCTGGGCTTGCTCGGTGAGTGTGAGTGCTTCCAGACGCTCACGGAATTTATCCAGTTCTGCAGTGCGGTCATCCTTCTCGATACCCAGCTCTTGCTGGATCGCCTTCAGCTGTTCCCGCAGCAGGAACTCCCGCTGCTGTTTCTCCATGCGCTCTTCCACCGTCTTGCGGATGGAGGCCTGGGCCTTGACGACCTCCAACTCACGGTGCAGCAGCTCCAGCACTTTCTCCATGCGGGGGAGCAGTTCTATGGTTTCCAGGACAGCCTGTAACTGAAACTTGTCGGATGTGGTCAGGCTGGCGGCAAAATCAGTCAGGTGAGAAGGATCTTCCGGTCCAAAGCGGTCGAGGAACATCCTAAGTTCCTCAGCATAGAGCGGATTGAGCGGCAGCAGCTCCTTGATTGTATTAATGATAGCGACCGCGTAAGGCTTGATCTCCTTACTGCTTATATTGGGTTCCGACAGGTATTCAACACGGGCAGTGAAAGGTGTTTCGTTATGCACGACTTTGACGATACGAAAGCGCTGAAGACACTCAACCAGTACCTGTAGTCGCCCCTCAAAACGCTGCACACGGTGGATTCGGCTGACCGTGCCCATATCCTTGAAGGTCTCGGGACTCGCCGTCTCAGCCGTCTCGGCTTCCGATAGCACCACCCCAAGCAGTTGATGACTGGTCTCGGTCACCGCGTCCATGGTGGCCTCCCAGTGTTCCTCTTCCATCAGCAAGGGGACCGCCTGACCAGGGAAGAAAGGGCGTGCTGAGACGGGAAGCAGATGAATAAGGTTGGGCAGAACCTCATTGGAACGAGCCAGAGTGTGGCCGCTGATAATCTCGACAGTTTCGTCTTGGTTTAATTCTTCTTCTGACATCCTGATACCTATCATCACTGATGAATACGTACTGATTCATTCAATCGTTGTTACTTCATGCGAAGTGAAGCACAGACACAGAAAGACGAATGAACAGTTCTTTGTTAACAGGCCCTAAGGTAAACTTTTTAACGACCGGTCACCAGCCTAGCCAACGTAGCAAATTTTTCCACAGAGAGAGACTCCGCACGCAATCCAGGGTCGATTCCGACAGACTTAATGGCGTCTGCGGACAAAGTTTGCTTCAAGCAGTTACGCAACGTCTTGCGTCTCTGTGAAAAGGCCTGGCTGACCACGTGGCTGAAGTTTTCCCAGTTGTCGATACGATATGGGGACGAATTGTAAGGTTGCAAGCGTACAAAGGCAGATTCGACCTTGGGTGGTGGATTGAATGCACCGGGACCAATGTTGAATAGGGGTGTCACCGCCGCCCTTGCCTGCAGCATCACCGATAGTCGGCCATAGCTCTTGGAACCTGGGTCGGCCCCCATTCTGTCGACGACCTCCTTCTGAAGCATGAAGTGCATATCGCTGATAGATGCCGACTGTTCGAGCAAGTGAAAAAGTAGCGGAGTAGAGATATTGTAGGGCAGGTTGCCTACAACCCGCAGTGGGTGGTCCGTCTCCGCCAGGGATGAGAAATCGAACTTCAGTGCATCGGTATTGTGGATCTGGATTTCCCCAAGCTTGGCACAACGCACCGCAAGCGGCTCAACAAGATCCCGGTCTAGTTCGATAGCGTGCATCTGTTTGACCAGGGGCAGCAATTCGGTAGTGATAGCGCCTTGTCCCGGGCCAATCTCAACAAGGTTGTCACCCGGCTGTGGCGAGATAGTCTGAACTATGCGCTGAATAATGCCAGGGTCGTGGAGAAAGTTCTGGCCGAACCTTTTCCTTGGACGGTGATTCAAGGGGTTATCCTGTTGTGGCTTTGGATTTTCAATGATTTATCTCTGTGTGTCTGGAATTTATTCACGAAAACTACCCGTGAGACAGGTATAGGGTGCGATTCAAAGTCGTATCGATATTCGCGAAGTTAAATGATGGCTATTCGATTGAGTAGTGAATGATATCATTTGTTGTAATTCCAGTTTGACTAGATAGTTGATATCAGCCTTCTTAGGGAGGAGCTGAGCAAAGGAGTGTGAATAATGGCCTGTATTCGTTGCCCGGAGTGAATTGTCTGATTGGGCCAGGAGATAGCGGAAAATCATCGATTCTTGATGCAATCGATCTCTATCTTGGAGCAAGGCGTAATGTGCAGTTTACTGATGAGGTTCAAGTTCGTTATCCAGGTTCAGCGATTCGTCACCGCCCATCCAGCCGTACACAATTAATTCAATCTTGGAAGGCACTTGGAGTCAGCTAGTTATTACCGCAATCTCAGGGTTGGTGGGCTCGCAGAGTGGAGTAGGCTGTAGCGTGAATATGCGCCGTTGGATATTACACGCCCCTGGGACTTAAATTGTCAGCACCCTTTCAGCTGGTTCAGCTTTTAACTGACCCAAACAACTTGTCCAGTTCGAGTATTAATGTGCTGTGTCCTTGTGATGTGCACGGAGCCGCAACCATTTTTCAGTGCCCACCACGGTATAGATCGCGAGGCCACCACCCAGTATCAAACCCCATTCTACAAGACCAATCGGAGCGGTCCCGAAAAGCAGGTTCATTGTTGGGGCGTAGGTCATGAGTATCTGCAACCCGGCCATCACCGTCACGCCCAGGATAAGCCATCGGTTAGTGAATATGCCTAGCTGAAACATGCTGTAACGCAGCGAGCGGCAATTGAACAGGTAGAAAAGTTCGCCGAATACAAACATGTTCATGGCCACAGTTCTTGCGACTTCAAGGCTTTGCCCCTGACTCAGCACCCATTCGAAGAGACCAAAAGCACCGGCGACCAGCATCAAACTCACCACCCCGATGCGGATGGCCAGCTCGCGGGTAATCACAGGTGTTTCCGGGCGGCGGGGTGGCCGAGTCATGATGCCCGGCTCCTTATCTTCGAAGGCGAGCATCAGACCCAACAGTACGGCAGTCGTCATGTTTATCCATAGAATCTGTACCGGGGTGATGGGTAAAGCGACGCCGAGAAAGACCGCCAGCAGAATCACCAGACCTTCCCCCACGTTGGTCGGTAGTGTCCAGGTGATGAATTTGACCAGGTTATCGAATACTGCGCGTCCTTCCTCGACAGCCGCTTCGATTGTCGAGAAGTTATCGTCAGTCAGTACCATGTCGGCCGCTTCCTTAGCCACTTCTGTTCCCCCCATGCCCATGGCGACACCAATATCGGCTTGTTTGAGCGCCGGTGCGTCGTTGACACCATCACCGGTCATTGCCACGACATGCCCGTGGGCCTGGAGCGCCTCGACCAGACGTAGTTTCTGTTCGGGTGTAACACGGGCGAATACTGCGATCTTTCCAGCGACATCCACCAGTTTCTGATCGGATAGTTCGGACAGATTGTGGCCACTGATAGCAAAATTATCCAAATTGTTCTTTGTAGTGCCATCCAGGCCGATCTGGTGAGCGATGGAAGCAGCCGTTATCACATGATCGCCGGTGATCATCTTTACCTGCACCCCTGCCTGCTGACAGGCATGTACGGAGGTTTTCGCTTCCTGTCTGGGGGGATCCATCATCGCCTGCAGGCCCAGGAAGGTCAGGCCCTCTTTCACGTCAGCGTGACTGACTGTTGAGGTTGGTGCACTTGGAATCTTTCTGGCAAAGGCCAGCACGCGAAGACCGCGTACAGCCATTTCCTGTACTTGCTGATCGATCAGATTCGCATCGAGCGGGATGCGATCTCCATTAGCATCCAATGCATCCTGACAACGCGAGACGACGCTCTCCACGGAGCCTTTCAGGTAGATAATGCCGTGGGTCTCTGCGACCGCCTGGTGCAGGGTCGCCATGTAGTGATGTTCGGATTCGAAGGGCAGGGTATCGACACGGGGATATTCCTGTTCGGAGGTTTCCACCGTAAGACCTGCTTTCAGTGCCGCAGAAACCAGGGCGGCCTCGGTCGGGTCTCCCTCGATTCCCCATTGGTCCTCGTCATGAATCAGACGGGATTCGTTGCACAACAGACCGGCGCGCAGGCATTCCATCAGCATGCCATGCGCTTCGGTGTCGATGACGGAATCCCCGAGGGAAATGTTCCCTTCCGGCGCATAGCCGGCGCCGGCGAACTCATAGCATCCGCCACCGGCGCAAACTTCCTTAACGGTCATCTGATTCTGCGTCAGGGTACCGGTTTTATCGGAACAGATGACCGTGGTGCTGCCCAGTGTTTCCACCGCCGGCATGCGGCGGATAATGGCATTGCGCCTGGCCATCTTGCCGACGCCGATGGCCAGCATAATGGTCATGGCAGCGGGCAGTCCTTCCGGTATTGCGCCCACGGCCAGCGCAACTGCGGCCATGAAGGTTTCCAGTAATGAACCACCATGCAGCCACCCGGCCAGAATGGTCAATCCGGCCAGGACCAGGATGATCCATAACAGAACTCCGCTGAATTGGGTGATTTTACGCGTGAGTGGTGTGGCAAGTATCTCAGCGCTGGAAATAAGCGCATTGATATGACCGATCTCAGTTAAATCGCCAGTAGCAACCACCAGCCCGGCGCCTGTGCCGTGAGTCACCAGGGTAGATGAATAAGCCATATTGCGACGATCGGCTAGCACGGTTTCCTGGACCAATGGATCAGGCCGCTTCTGTACAGGCACGGATTCTCCCGTCAGGGTGGATTCATCGATTTGCAACTCCCGTGAACGCAACAAGCGCAGGTCGGCAGGTACCTTGTCTCCCGATTGCAGCAGCACCAGGTCGCCGGGTACGACCTCGGCAGAGGGAACAACGGTTTTCTTGCCTGCCCTGACTACGGTGGCTGAACACTCCATGGATTGCGCCAAGGCTTCGATGGCCTTCAACGCCTTGGATTCCTGGATAAATCCAACGACGGCGTTGACCATCACTACCCCAAAAATGACACCGCTGTCGACCCACTCCTGCAAGAGGAAAGTAATTAGTGCTGCGGCGAGCAGGATATAGATCAGTGGTTGATGAAATTGTAGAAAGAAAAGCTCCAGTGGACCTTTGCCCTTTTGTGGAGTAAGACGGTTTGGACCAAAATGGGCATGACGATGCTCCAACTCAAAGATATCGAGCCCTTTCGTCGCGCTGGACTCCAGAAGCCCCTCGACTTCATCTGTTGGCAAATGATGCCAGTGTTTGGAAAGCAATGTATCCACATCCAGTCTCCTGCTGACAATAGTATGATCAGCCCTTTTTTGTCATCGTTTTCTTACTGCATCGTGTGGGTCTACACGGGCGATCCAGTCGCAGCCAGCCATAGCCACAGCAGCTACGACCTCACGAGAGATTTTCAGCTCCACAGATGTGGCTAAACATCTGTTAGGCCGCCCGAAATGATGTTTATTGCGCGGCTAAATTTAATGTTTGAAGATCTGTTTATCCACTAGCGCAATAATAGACTAAGGAAAAAATATACTAACTATTAGAAGGATACAATTACTTTCATTGCTCTATAACAATGTAAAAATTGGCAGTGTTCCAATTACCCAACCATCTGGCTCATTGGGGAAACGTGGAAGATTCACACTTGGGAGAGGTCCAGCCCGAATCCCTTCCTTGGGCGGTGACATCAAGGGGATGTCCTGTTGTGCGATTGTTTTTTTCAGCCAATTGGCCCGCTTTGTTAATCCCTACTCTCGCCAGTCTCCTCGTATTACGTTGGCCTGGAATGTGACATAGACCGCACTGGCTGGGCATGCCGGTGATCGCAGGGCAGCAACGACATCGAGTAATTGAGCACGATTATTGCTGTATACACACACGTTGGTTATCTTTATTTTGCCAAGGATTTTCCAGCCTATGTTTTGACTAATCTGCTACAGTGACTTTTTAATATGCAATCATTCTGATAGCGAATGAATGTGGTTAAGATGAAAAATAAAAAAGTTGTATAGTGACAGGGATGATCAGAAGAAAGCAGGGAGTAACGAAGGACGGGCTATATTTCCATGTTCTGTGATGAGTGTGGATACCGATCTTTGTTCGCTACCTGAAAGAATGATACGGATAATCATGAAAATGCACTTTATAAAGTTACATCATCCTAAACTCATAGCAGTCATTGCCCTATTTCTGGTTATTTTCTTGACCATTCCCACGCTATCATTCGCCTCGACAATCAAAAGTGATGAGGAGGTCCTGTTTTTTCCCACTACTGCCCATGTGGATAAAAGCACCAGTGAATGGGCTATTCCGATACATGGTTGGATCTTCGAGCGTGAAGAAGACGCTACATGGCGTAAAGCTGCTTTATCGGGTTTGGCAAAAGCACTGGGTCTGGAAGATGATGCGGTCCGGAACCGCTATTTTCAAGAGCGGGCTCGGATGTTTCTGGTGGATAATGAACGATGGAAAAATCCACAGATTCAGATAGGTGACAACCGATTCAAAACAGAACGCTCGGCAGCGAATGGCCATTTCAAGGGCCTGATTCGTCTTGGGCAGGACGAAATTGCGGGCCAGATTCAAGATGGTCTACTGAGTTTCTTTGCAGTAACCGAAGTAGAGGACGAACGAGAGTTTTCCGGTCAGGTCCAATTACTTCCATCTGAAGGTGTCTCAGTCATCTCAGATATTGACGACACCATCAAGGAAAGCATGGTGCTCGATAAGAGAGAATTACTCGCCAACACCTTTCTGCGCCCCTATCAATCTGTTGAAGGAATGGGAGGCATCTATCGTGATTGGGAGAAAAGTGGGACCGCCTTTCATTACGTTTCCTCTTCCCCATGGCAACTCTACCCGTTTCTTGCGCAGTTCATGGAGCAGGAAGGTTTTCCGCGAGGTGCTTTTCACCTGAAACAGTTCAGAGTCAAGGACCATTCTCTGTTCAAGTTGTTCGCCTCATCTGAAGAGACCAAGCCTCCAATCATAAGATCGATTTTCGAAGCTTGGCCGGGGCGCCGATTCATCCTGGTAGGCGATTCCGGGGAGAAGGACCCGGAAATCTATGGGCAGATCGCCAGAGAGTTTCCGGATCGTGTCAGACACATTTTTATACGAAGAGTGGAGGGTGCCGATAACACGACAGAGCGATTTGATGCCTCATTCAGCGGCTTGTCAACGAGCCGTTGGACGTTATTCAGTGACCCGCAGCAGATTCGAGCCTTTCCTCTCGATTCCGCTAAATAATATTGTCTTCGTATGGACTCTGGCACTGATAAGCTTTGCCATTCTATCTGCGCGGCCTGAATTATTTCTCAAATTTTAAATTGGGAAGATTGCTGCTGCCTATCACCTGTAACACGATGCCCACACCCACAAAGAACACCACACTGGCCATCAGGCTGGCAGCGATGGGGTCTTGGCTTCCCTCTCCAAAATAGAAGGCGGCGCCCCCGCAGAGGATGGCGGAGAAATAGCTGATGAAGGCAATGGCCATCAGTACTTTCTGGAAAGGTCTGCGTTGTTTCAACTGATTATCCCTTTTGAGTGAGAGGTTTCTTTGGGCATATTCTAACTGAATATTGCTCCTCTGCTCTATTGGTTTCATTTGCTACGTTTTTGTGTTGAGGAAAAAGTACTGCAGACTTGACTTTTATATCAGACGCACTAGTCTGTTATTAATATCAGACGATTCAGTATGAAAACATGCCTAGACATAGAGAATTTGATCCAAGCAAAGTGCTGGATACAGCCATCTTGCTTTTTTGGAAAAAAGGCTTCTTTGATGCCTCTGTCGATGAGTTGGTCAGACTGTCTGGCGTCGCAAAATATGGCATATACGGGACTTTTGGGAACAAGAGAGAGTTGTTTGAAAAGGCACTGGCTCAATATGCTGAAGACCGACGAAAAGACATTCAATCTTCCATTAGAAAGAAAAATGCGTCTTTACCGGAAGTTATTGACTTTTTTAAGTCGCTACCCAAAAAGTTAACTAAGAGAGAGTTTCAGTATGGTTGCTTAATGGTCAATACCGGTGTTGAACTTGGAGTTAGAGATGCTGAATTCAGTCATATCGTTAAAGAATTCTTTGATGAATCAACGCAGGTGATGTGTGAATGCCTTGATCGCGCGGTAGAACAGAACCAGCTAGAGAATACAACAGATACAAAACGGGTTGCCCAGTACTTGATAACTGAATTCAGAGCAGTTCTTATGCTTGCTGCAAGCGGGCATACGAGAAAAGAGCTCCAGCAGCACCTGGATATAGCGCTCAGGGTTCTTCAGTAGTTTTATTCATCCTTTTAGATGCACAGGAGATAGTAATGAAATTATCAATACTTCCCTTGTTCGTTATGTTCATTTTTCTCTTCTGTATGGTGATTACACGAAAAGCGAGGATGAATGCGTCAATTTCAGTGGCAGAAGAACGTAGTGTTTATATTCTACTGTTTATGTTCTTTGCCTGGACGATGGTTGTCATAGTGCTGGGATTGCAAGGAACTCATATTGAGTTCATGCATAAAATACCTTTGCTTTGGCAGGCTTTTGTCCCTGTCGTTATGTGGGGCACAGCTTTTCTGTTATCCAGTTCACTCAGAAGCGGTTTGTTTGGGATCGCTATCAGTACGCCGTTACATTGGCTGGTTTTTTTTCAAGCTCTTCGTCTTGGTGCCCTTGGGGGGATTATCAAGGGTGTGCAAGGAGAAATTGCCTCTGATTATGTTTTCTGGATTGGAATACCTGACTTCATTTTTGGGCTCTCTGCCCTGATTATTGGTCTGGTGCTGTTGCGAAAAAAGATCAGTTTTCGCTTTCTGCTCTTATGGAATATTTTGGGTTTTTCGCTAATATTTTTTCCAACATTTGTAGTGATGAACTACTGGATGAACGAGCCTGGCTTCGTGTTTATCTTTGAGTATCCGATGATTCTCGCTCCAAGCATTGTGGTGCCAATGTTTATTTCGATAAATCTACTTCATGCATGGGGCATGTTTGAGAAGGAAAAGAGAAGTAAGGTGGCTGAATACGAATAGCTTTCAGTATTCAATGTTCAATTAGGGTGAGTTATTAAACGCCGAAAGATTGGCGAATGAGAGTTTCAGGGCGACCCTGATTTACACTCAGGCAGTTAGGGTTTGTGGTAATAACCAATAGCGCCGGTTTCTGGCAGCTCAAAGCATGGCCATCCTGATGTTGACAGGAGGCCACTGTCCGAGTGTGTTTGTTTGAATTCAGGTAATGAGCTTTCGGTACATCAGAAGCCCAGCCTGGCCGATAACCAGGCCGATAATGATGGCGATGCTAATTGCTGAAATTGTGGAGGTGAATCCCACTAAACCGACGACAAACCAAGTTACTGCATTCATGTTGAGTCCCGTAAACTGCTTAATTGGGCCTTGTATATAAGCTTATCATTATATTGCCAGAATGCAAAATAACCGAAATGACAATTCGTAATTCCAAGGGGTGATTTAATTGACGTGGATCAATGAATTTCCACTATTTTCTTTCATTCTTAATAACCGCTTGTTGACCGTCCCTGAGGATGGACGCGATACTGGCTTACGCATTTTGAAAAATGCTGTTCCTGCACGCAGTCCCGTAGAAGCCTTGCATGTTGTTTCGCAATTCGGCTCGAAGTAGCGGTTTTTGCTCTTCAATTTGCAAGGATATAATATGAATAAGAAGATCGCCGGGCCTCTGGCCTGGTTTTTTTTGGGCGCTACACTCCTTTTTCTCTTCATAATGCCCACACATAGCGCAGTGGAAGTGATGACTGTGTTGGGGGAGGAAGCCCCACCCGGCTTTGATCCTGTAACGGGTAAAAGAGTCATTCCCACAGTGCGTTGTCTGAAGTGTCATGGGGATGAAAATGAGCAGACCGATGTGGATGACGACGGCAATGAGGTCGAAATCTACATCCCCCCCCATAAATTCGAGGACAGCGTGCATGGTAAGCGACGCTGCGCCGAGTGCCACGCCAACATTACCCGTGTGCCGCACCGGCAGGAGCCTGAGGTTGTAGTCGGCTGTATCGAGTGCCATCGTCAGACCTGGAACGCAAATAAGGACAAGCCCGACAACGAGTTCGAACGGCTCGGTGTGGTCATTGAGCAGATTGAGAAATATCAGGACTCGGTCCACGCCCGCCCTGAAGATGAGGACGATCCATCTGTACTCAATGCGGGCTGTTACGATTGCCACGACGCCCACAATATCGGCACACTGGGCAGCCATCAACGCGACGAACACCGCCTGGAGAATCCAGAGGTTTGTGGTGAATGCCACCGCAAACAGCGGAATAAATACAAAAAATCAGTTCACGGCAAAGCGGTGATGGAAGATGGGGACAGCGAGGCTGCTGTCTGTTCCGACTGCCACACCATGCATGAGATCGATTCACCGGAAGGTGACAAGGTGATGCTGCAGATCACCACAAACTGTGGCAATTGTCATGATGAATCACGGCAGACCTATCGCTCTTCCTATCACGGTCAGGTCAATAAACTTGGCTACACGCATACCGCCAAGTGTTACGACTGCCACGGTGGTCATAATGTCCTCGCAATAAAAGATCCTGCCTCCGCGGTCCATGAGGAAAACCGTCTGGAGACCTGTCGGCAGTGTCATGAGGACGCCCCTGAAGGGTTCATCGGGTTCCACCCACATGGCAACTCGAATGACTTCGAAAAGTACCCCGTCATGTGGATCACTGCCAAATTCATGCAGGCACTGATCATCGGCATACTGGCGTTCTTCTGGGTGCACGTAATGCTCTGGTTCTACCGCGAATACCAGGATCGCAAGGCAGGCAAGAGCTTTGCCCACCCGAAGCCGGGTGACGATACGGTCTATATCCGGCGATTCACCGCTACATGGCGCTGGATCCATCTGCTGTTCGCTGTCAGTACCATGATTCTGGTATTGAGTGGCACCACGCTACTCTTCTCCCACACAGCCTGGGCCAGTTTCGTGATGGACATGCTTGGCGGTCCAAAGGTCGAGGCAATCCTTCATCGTACGGCAGCCACTATCTGGCTCAGTGTGTTCCTGGTGCACTTTTTCATTGCCATGACGAACATCGTGCGCAACCGTAAGACTTTCCGCTGGTTCGGACCCAGTTCCATGGTGCCGAATCTACAGGATCTGCGTGATGTGGGTGCCATGTTCGGCTGGTTCTTCGGTCGTCGCGAGCGCCCCAGTTTCGACCGTTTCTCCTACTGGCAGAAGTTCGATTACTGGGCACCGTTTTGGGGTGCTGCGGTCATCGGTTTCAGCGGTCTGATGCTGTTCATTCCGACCCTGACGGCGAGCTTTCTGCCGGGTTGGGTGTTCAATATCGCCACTATCGTGCATGCGGAGGAAGCGCTGCTGGCAACCATGTTCCTGTTTACGGTGCACTTCTTTAATTCTCACTTCCGGCCGGATCGTTTTCCCATGAGCACCATCATGTTCACCGGTGCGGTGCCCCTGGAGGAGTTTAAGTTTGAGCATAGGGTGGAGTATGAGCGCCTGGAAGAGAGCGGAGAGCTCGAAAAGATGCTGGTCAAACCACCTTCAAGGACGATGGAGAAGGGCTCTCAGGCACTGGCTGCGGTGTTGATTTTTGCGGGTCTTGGATTGTTGACCCTGGTCTTTATTGGCTACATGACGATGCCGGGTTGATCGGCAGTTTGTCGACTCATATAGGTACACGCCCTGTGTTCCAAGCCTGATAGCTTCAGGTTTGGAACACAGGTTACGAACAAGAACGACGGAGAGATCTGTTCATGAGTAGAGAGAGACTTATCATTATTCTGGCTTTGTTTGCCCTGTTGCCGATCACTGCCCTGGCAGAGAGTCCCACGGCCGCGGCACTCTCTTATACCTGTGCCGGGTGTCATGGGACGGACGGTTCCAGCGTCGGGCCATCTAGCCCTTCTATTGCCGGGATGGATCCCGAAATCTTCATCGATGCCATGCAGGACTACAAGGTGGATAAGCGCAATGCCACCATCATGAACCGTATCGCCAAGGCTTACAGTGACGAGCAGATCAAGGGTATGGCCTGGTATTTCGCCAAACAGAAACTTGAGTTGCTGCCACAGTCGACTGATACACAACTGGTGGAACTCGGTACAGCATTGCACGATAAATATTGCGAGAAGTGTCATGAGGAGGGCGGCCGTTCAGGAGATACGGGCACGCTTGCGGGGCAGTGGATGCCCTATCTCGATTACGCCATGGAGGATTTTATTGCAGGCAGGCGGGACTATCCGAGAAAGATGAAACGCAAGGTGGATGCGGTGATAGAGGCCGAGGGAGAGCAGGCCATGCCGGCGCTGATCCACTATTACGGCAGCCAGCACAACAGCGTGAAGAAGGAAGCCAACCATGAGTAAGATCAACCGTAGAGAGTTCATCCGTGTGTCCGCCGGCGCGGGTCTGGTGGGAGGAACACTGGGTTTTCCAGGTCTGCTTATGGCGGCCAGTCCGAAGGTGGTGGTTATCGGCGGTGGTGTTGGCGGTTGTACCGCAGCCAAGTACCTGCGAAAGCTCGATCCGAAGATAGAGGTTACCCTGATCGAGACCAAGAAAGCCTATACCTCCTGCTTCATGAGTAACGAAGTATTAAGCGGTGATCGTACCCTGGAATCCCTCACCTTTGACTACGAAGGACTGAAACGTCACGGGGTTAACATTGTAATCGACCGGGTGACCGCTATCGATCCGGCGATGAAATCGGTGGCCACAGAGAGTGGTGAGTCGTTTAATTACGATGCCTGTGTGGTTTCGCCAGGGGTGGATTTCAAGTGGGATGCTATTGAAGGCTATGACGCCGAAGTGGCCGAGACTATTCCGCATGCCTGGTTTGCAGGTCCTCAGACACTGACCCTGCGCAAACAGATAGAGTCCATGCCGGAAGGTGGCAATGTCATCATTGTGGCGCCACCGAATCCCTACAAGTGTCCTCCCGGACCCTATGAGCGGGCTGCGCAGATCGCCATGTACTGCAAGCATCACAAGCCCAGGGCAAAGATCCTGATCCTGGACCCCAAGGACCGCTTTTCCAAACAGGGGCTGTTTCGGCAGGGTTGGAGCAAGCTCTACGGATTCGGTACCGACGACAGCATGATTGAGTGGGTCGGTGCAGCGGGTGGCGGTACGGTTGAGGAACTTGATCCCTCTACCCGTACCTTGCAGGCGGAGGTCGAGGAGTTTCAAGCGGATGTCATCAATATCATTCCCCCCCAGAAGGCCGGCAAGGTGGCCTTTGCCTCGGATCTGGTGGAAGGGGATTGGTGTCCGGTGGATAAACTGACATTTGAGTCCACCCGTCACCCCAATGTCTTTGTGTTGGGTGATGCCTCCAGTGCGGCCAAGATGCCTAAGTCCGCTTATGCGGCCAACTCCCAGGCCAAGGTGGCGGCAGCTGCCATCGTGGCTCGCTTCAACGGGCAGGATCCCGGTGAGCCGACCTTCGTCAACACCTGCTACAGCATACTGGGGGAGGCTCACGGGATCTCTGTCGCTGCGGTCTACTCCCTGGATCGGGAGGCCAACACCATCATGCCCATCAAAGGCTCTGGGGGGCTCTCACCCATGGATGCATCAGAAGCGCAACGCAAGCGTGAGGTCAGTTATGCTCACAGCTGGTTTAAAAATGTCATAGACGACATGATGGGTTGAGGGTGTCGATTCAAGCGCGATGATAAATGGAAATGTCATGAAGTTGCATATGCTTTCAATCGCAGCATCAGCAGACTGCCTATGGCCATCATAAATGCCGCTATAAAGAGTCCGGCCTGATAGCTGCCGCTACTGTACTCTGCGATGATGCCGGTAATCGCCGGTGCGGTAATTTGGGCAATACCGTAGGAAACGGTCATCTTGCCCATCATTTTGGCGGGCCGGGTGGGGTAGTAACGGCCGGCCATGGTGAGAACCAGACTCACAATGCCGATAAAAGTACCGCCAAACAGGATTGCGCTGAGAAAGGTGGCTACTGGGCTGTAACTGATGGCGGGCAACAATATGCCAAATATCTGGATGACAAATGCGCTGGTCAGTGCATTGATGTCACCAATCTTTCTGGCGACCAGGTCCCAGATGATACAAGCCGGTGAAGCCGCCAGGCCGATTAGCAAAAAGGTCGATGTACCTTTACCCTGCAGGCCAGGCAGATTATCTACGATTGCGACAATAAAGGTGGCACTCACTACATAACCGACTCCCGCGCAGAAGTAGACGAGTACAAAAATACGCATGAACTGCCTGCTTGGTGGATTGTCCTCCATCGTGCCGCCGCTACGGGTGGTATTCGTGCTGTCTGGCGGCGGGAGCCAGCGCCAGGCGGGAATTAACAAGAGTGCACCTAATACGGCGAATAAGTACCAGAGCTGTCGCCAGTCTAGATGTTGATAGGCCAGTTCCACGACAAGCGCGCAGAAAGCAATACCCAGTCCCAGACCGGCGAAATGTATCCCCAGTTCACTCCGGTAATCATGGCGAATCAGCCAATTGAGAATCAGGCCGGATCCCAGCAGCAGACCTGCGGCACTACTCAAGCCTGCAAAAAAACGCAACAGTGACCATAACCAAAGTTGATCGGTCAATCCCATGCCGAGTGTGGTGAGTAGAGCAACGACCAGGCCGGCGCGGTACATGCGATCCTTGATATGCAGATCGCTCGTGAGTGACGCGATAATCGCGCCGCCCAAATAACCTAAATAATTGATCGCCGCCAACCAGCCACCCTCTGAGATGCCCAATCCGGCCTGCTGCTGCATCAGGGGTAGCAGTGGGGTATAGGCAAACCTGGCAATGCCGAGCGTGAGGACCAGGCTGAGAATCCCGGCCGCCAAGACTTTGTAGCGCTGTATTTGTTCGATTATGTGGAAATCCGATATGCGAAATGACCAACTTGTCATTTTGAGATGAATTAGCGGGCGTGTATGCATTGTTCCATAAACTTTGGTGATTGGCATACTCGCCTAATATTTTTAGAGTTCAAAATCGCAGTAAGAGATTGTTTGTATATTGGCTTTATCCTGGTTTTGAGTGTGCCATTCCAATATCTCCTTGTATTATTGTGACTATTGGTCATAATATGACTGTTGGTCATTAATGTGGGTTTTTCGTGGCAAGAGTAGACAGAAAACAGCGCGTATTTAAGCACAGGGAAGAGGATATCCTGGACGGAGCATTGGCCCTCTTATCTCACCCCAATTGGGAATCGGTGACGATCGAGCAGATTGCCAATGAGGCAGAGATCGGCAAGGGAACCGTTTATAAGCACTTTGCCAGCAAAGATGAACTGTTGTTCCGATTGATGATGCGTTTTTACAGCGGTCTGCTTCTCCATCTGCAGGATGCCGTGGTGGAGGCAGATGATATTCTGGCAGGCTTTCGGCGGATATTTGAGTTTGCATTCCGTTATCACCTAGAGCGTAAGGAGTACCGCTATATTGTCGAATACTGCAATCGTATCGATTTTAAGGAGCGGGCAGACGAGTCGTGGCATGCCTCATTTCTTGAGTTGGACAAAGCGTTTGGAGAATGGGGTGATCCGTTGCTGCTTTCAGCCATGGATAGAGGGCAAATCGAAAATCGACCGCTTGGGCAGATCAGCATCGGTATGCATGCCTGCTTCAATGGCGCCGTTGATATGCTCTGGGCAGGTAAGGATTGGTGTGCGCATGGTGATGAAGAGCAGATTATCGAATCCGTCACTGAATTTATGATGGCGGGACTTGTCGGACGAGTTTGAAAAAAATTTTTCTTTTTAATGATCGTCAGTCAAAAAAAGGGAAAAGGTTATTTGGAGGTTGCGATGAAAAGCTCCGCCTATCTTTCATTAGGCTTGCTACTTGGTGTTGTGCTCTGGATGCTGAGTGGCGCCATTGCCAGTGTTCCTGGGCCAGATGCCGATGTCGATAGCGGCCCTGAAGCGGTTCAGTTGATGAAGGTTAAGGTCATCGATGTGACGGCTGAAGAGATTACTCGAGAGATTGTGGTTCAGGGTGAACTGGAACCCCTTCGAAAGGTCGAGGTCAGGGCTCAGACCACTTCACGGGTAGTCAGGTTGCCTGTCAATAAAGGCGAACGGGTTAAAGCGGATACGCCGGTTGTAGAGCTGGCGGTGGAAGATCGCCAGGCTCAGATCGATCGTGCCAAGGCAGAAGTGAGCAACCAGAAGCTCGAGGTTGCAGGTGCGCGAAAACTGCAAAAGAAAGGGTTACAGTCTGAGACCCGTCTGAAAGCTGCCGAGGCGGCACTCGCGGCAGCTGAGGCCGATCTGAAAATGGCCCGATTGGAACTCGATTACATCCGTATCAAGGCGCCGTTCGATAGTGTGCTCGAAGCACGATATGTGGAGTTGGGGAGCCATCTTGAGCGGGGTGATCCCGTTACCCTGATGGTTGATGAATCTGTCCTTAAAGCTGTGGGACAGGTCTCTCAGCAGAGTGCAGGAGAGCTTAGTCTGGGGCAACGTATTAATGTCAGGTTACTTGATGGCCGTGAGGCGCAAGGTGTGGTGACCTATATCTCCCGGCTGGGAGATGCTGAGACTCATAGTTTCCGCATGGAAGCCGAAGTACCGAACACGGATGGCCTGCTGAATGCGGGTGTCAGTGCTGAAATTCGTATCGCCATCGGTCAAGAGGCCGCTCACTTTCTCTCTCCCGCTGTATTGTCGTTGAGCGATAAAGGTGAGGTGGGTGTCAAGAGCGTGAGTGACGACGGGCTGGTGCATTTTCATCCCATTAAGCTGGTGCGTACCGAGGCGGATGGGGTTTGGGTCTCAGGTCTGCCTCAGCAACTGAAGGTGATTACCCAGGGACAGGGTTTCGTCAGTACGGGTGAAGCGGTGATTGCTATTCCTGCCTCACGAGGCTGAACAATGAATGCCATTATCGATATTGCTTTTTCTCGCAGTCGTACGGTATTGCTGACCCTGCTCTTCGTACTGATTACGGGAGCAATGGCCTATCTCTCGATTCCCAAGGAGTCTGAGCCCGATATCGCCATACCGATCATCTATGTCTCCATGACCCATGACGGGATCTCTCCTGAGGATGCTGAACGGCTCCTCATAAAGCCGATGGAGAAAGAACTGCAGTCGATTGAAGGCCTGAAAGAGATGAAAAGTACCGGCGGTGAGGGTCATGCTTCGGTCCAGCTCGAGTTCAGTGCTGGCTTCGACAGTAACCAGGCCCTGACCGATGTGAGGGAGAAAGTTGACCTGGCCAAGGTCAAGCTACCTGAAGCAACGGATGAGCCCGAGGTGGTAGAGGTCAATGTGGCACTCTTTCCTGTTTTAACAATCTCTTTATCTGGTCCAATTCCTGAGCGAAGTCTGGTAACCATCGCACGTGATCTTCAGGATCGAATTGAGGCTTTACCCGGTGTGTTGGAAGCTGTCATTGGCGGTGATCGCGAAGCGTTGCTTGAGGTGGTGGTCGATCCGGCAGTAATGGAGACCTATGGGGTTCAGTATCAGGAGCTCTTCTCTCTGGTCAATAACAACAATATGTTGGTTGCGGCTGGTGCGATGGATACGGGTGCTGGCCGTTTGGTGCTCAAAGTGCCGGGTGTTATCGAGGACTTGGATGATGTGCTGAACATGCCGGTCAAGGTGGATGGCAACCGTGTGGTGACATTCGGTGAGGTTGCCACCGTTCGCAGGGGGTTCAAAGATCCGCAGAGCTTTGCCCGGGTGGGTGGTCACCCGGCAGTGACACTGGAAGTCAAAAAACGGGTAGGTGCAAATATCATCGATACCATTGCCCAAGTTCGTGAAGTGGTCGAAGTTGAACAGGTGCATTGGCCAACCGGTTTGGATGTGGCCTATATGCAGGATAAGTCTGACCAGATTCGAGAGATTCTGGGAGACCTTCAGAACAATATTCTATCAGCCATCATTCTGGTCATGATTGTTATCATTGCAGCGCTGGGTCCTCGTTCTGCGATTCTTGTGGGGTTGGCGATACCGGGATCGTTTCTGGCTGCCATCCTGGTTCTTGATGCCATGGGATATACGCTCAATATCGTGGTGCTTTTCAGTCTGATTCTGGTAGTCGGTATGCTGGTGGATGGAGCCATTGTGGTTACCGAGCTGGCCGACCGTCGGATGCATGAAGGGCACAATCCTGCAAGCGCCTATGCATCCGCCGCCAAACGTATGTCGTGGCCGATTGCCGCTTCAACTATAACGACACTTGCGGTTTTCATGCCGCTGCTTTTCTGGCCCGGTATGGTGGGCGAGTTCATGAAGTTTCTGCCGATCACCGTGATCATCGCACTGTCGGCTTCACTCTCCATGGCATTGGTCTTTGTACCCGTACTCGGCGGTACAATGACAAGACAAAGGAGAATCTCTGAAGAATTGACTGATGGCTCTGTGACGCAGTATTACACGAGGATCCTGGGTAAGCTGTTACACCATCCGGGCAAGACGCTGTTGGTCGCGATCATGGCAATGATCGGTGCATATATGGCCTATATCGGGTTGGGTAAGGGGATGGAATTTTTCCCCGATGTGGAACCGGAGTTTGCCTTGGTGCAGGTACATGCGCGGGGAGATCTTTCAGTTTATGAAAAGGATGCCATCGTACGCCAAGTGGAAGAACGGGTGCTGGATATGGCGGAGTTGCAGGCAGTCTATGCCCGGTCATTCAATAGCCCAAGCGGTCAGAATGTCGCAGAGGATGTGATCGGTACTATCCAGCTTGAGTTTATCGATTGGGACAAGCGCCGTCCGGCGGTGGATATTCTGCATGAAATGCGCCAGCGCACAGCCGATATCCCCGGCATTCAACTGGAGTTCCGCAAAGCGGAAGACGGGCCGTCAGGTGGCAAACCGATCCAGATAGAGTTCAGTGCCCGTGATTTTTCTCTCGCACCCGCTGCAGTGGCAAAGGCACGAAGTCTAATGAGTGAGCAGGGCGGTTATGTGGATGTTGAAGACGACCGTCCGCTCCCTGGCATTGAGTGGCGTCTTGAAGTGAATCGTGAACTCGCCGCCCGCTATGGTGCCGATGTGGCCATGTTGGGCAATGCGGTTCAAATGATCACTAACGGGATCAAGCTGACAGACTATCGCCCCGATGACACTGATGACGAGGTGGATATCCGGGTTCGTTTTCCCTACAGCGAACGCAATCTTGGGCAACTGGATCAGCTGCGTGTGTCCACAGCCAAAGGCATGGTGCCGATCAGTAACTTTGTCACCGTTAAACCTGCGCCAAAAAGCGGCACCCTAACCCGTGTGGATGCAAAACGTGTGATCACGCTTCAGGCTGATGTCGCTGAAGGTCTCTTACCTGACAGTCAATTGAAAGGTCTCCAGGCAGCCATTGATGAAGCCGGATTGGATTCGGAGGTATCGATCAGTTTTAAAGGCGAGGATGAGGATCAACGTGAAGCGATGGAGTTTCTGATCGGTGCATTCATCAGTGCAATTTTCCTTATGGGACTGGTCCTGGTGACTCAGTTCAACTCCATCTATCAGGCTTTTCTGGTGCTTTCTGCCATCGTCTTTTCTACTGCAGGTGTCTTGTTGGGTTTGCTGGTTACAGCTCAACCCTTCGGTGTTGTAATGGTGGGCCTGGGGATTATTGCACTGGCCGGTATCGTGGTGAATAACAACATCGTGCTAATCGATACCTATAACCGTAAACGTAAGGATGGGCTCGATACAATCGCTGCGGCGTTGGAAACAGGGCGTCGTCGTCTTCGCCCGGTATTCCTGACCGCATTCACAACGGTGTTAGGATTGATGCCCATGGTGTTGGCGATGAATATCGATATCATCAACCGGACAATAAGCTTTGGTGCACCCTCTACCCAGTGGTGGACTCAGCTGGCGAGTGCCATTGCCGGCGGGCTTTCATTCGCCACCATCCTGACCCTGGTGCTGACACCCTGCTTACTTGTGTTGGGTGAACAGACGTCGGCATTCATGCGTCGTCAGATTAGAAGAGTTACAGGCGTGTCATTGCTAAGAAAACACACGGAAGCTGAACAGTAGTCTGTTATAAGTTTTTTTAGAAGATCAGCTTAAGGCCTGTTAACAGGCCCTAGGCAATGCATCAAACTGATATGATCTCTTATCAGGTGAAAAGGTTGAGATAGGCAGAATCGATGCCGCCACCTGTTTGAAAGTTCACCAGGTTCGGAAAGATGTTTGGCATCAGGGTCGTATCCACACCAAACCAGTTACACAGGGATGCGTTTAGCTGGTCTTGGGCCAGGGTGGGAATAATGCGTCCCTTGCCGCTGTAGTCATCTGTGCCACCCAAGGAGAGGTCTGGCAAACTTCCTAGCATTCTGCCCCCATCAAGATTACCGGCACTGCCGAGTCCATCACCGCCCATGACGATGTGATGAGCGCCCCATGCATGGTCGGTACCGCTGCCGTTGTTGCTCACTGTACGTCCAAAGTCTGACATGGTGAAGGTGGTTACCTTGTTGGCATGTCCTTTTTCTTCCAGGGCTTTTTGGAATTTCCATAGGGCCAGGCTGAGTTCGCGCAACAACAGTGGATGGGTATTCAATTGGCTGCTGTGGGTATCGAAGCCACCCAATTGGACAAAGAAAATCTGGCGGTTGAATCCGGTTAAACTGTCCACGTTGTTGGCGCTCAGATCGATCATGTTGGCAACGGCACTTAGTTGACCGATAAGACTGCCTTTGATGTCATCGGTAAACCCGAGATCACTATTGCTAGGTACACTGAAAAGTGGTTCACCATAAGAACCGGTGGAAGTATAGCTCGCAGGATTGTTGACCCATGTATTATAGAGTGCATCGAAAGTGTCCATGGATTTTATCTGCATACGGCTGTAGAGATCCATGAAGGGGTCTGCAGTATTAAAGGTGTTGGTAGCGCCAAAGGTTACATTGGGTCCACTGCCCTGAATTTCCGCCAGTGCTTTGAATAAGGCGCGGCGGTCATCATGTACGTTGTTTTGGGCGAGTTTCATCCCACTGTATACCGGCGGTGTACTCGGTTTCAGTACCAGTGGCGTGGTGTCGTTGCCAATCAGCATGCGATCGTTGCCGGCATAAGATAGGTTCAGGCCTAAAGTGCTGTTGTTGTTGATGCCGCTCCAATTGTCTGCAATGCGCCCAGCCCAACCCACATCGTTCAGATTGTCTGCCTGACCGGTTTGCAGTGCCCGTTGTTGATGGTTATGTGCAAAGAGAAACAGTGGCAGGTTGGCAGATTGGGCTAAGATTTCGCTCCGTGTCACTGGATTAACAAGGGTGCCTACATTGGCAACGATGTTAGCCTTGCTATCTGTAATTAACTGCGCCAATTCAGGCATCACACCATTGACTCCCAGTTCGACACTGTTCGAGCCTGAAAGGGGATAGATCCCCTTGGTATAAGCCGTGGCCTGTGTCTGCTCGACGTTATAGGGATTTAAAGCACCAAGACTCAGATTGCCGTTGTTAAGATCTGTCCCGCCTGCAATTGTCGGCAAGCCGAGATCGGTATTACTGACCCCTAAAGTGCCACGTACTGCGGCATAAGCGCCGTGTGTCGCAGTGGGCACGAACATATTGAAACTATCATTTCCTCCGTAGAGAAAAATACAGACCAGGGCTTTATAGTCACTGAATGCCGGTGCATTTGCCATGGCCTGCTTGATAAATGCCAGTTGCCCGGCTGAGCCTAAAGCGCCAATGGCGCCGGCACCTGCGAGGGCTTTAAGGAAATCACGACGGCTGTATGATTTGTTGCATTTTTTCATCGTCATGGCCTCAACTATTTCTGAATCATAAATTGACTGGATGTGGCGATCATGCGGTAAGCATCGCGTATTACCAGTCGTGCTTCGTTGATGTTGTCAGCCGTATTGGTACCACTGCTGAGCAGGAGGTAGTGCTTGAGCCCGGCGCGAAATTCAACGCTCATCGTATCGCCCAGTAATACAACATTCAGGCGATCCAGGAGGGCATCGATGCCATTGGCCTTAGGAGTATCACCCTCTCCATCCGTGACAGTACTCTGTATTTGCGAAAAATCACCATTACTGTCCCCCTCCATGGCTAACTCAAACAGTTGCATTAATGGCGTAAAGTCCGTCAGCAAGAGATTTTGGCTGGTATGGGTTTTCGTGGCTGCGAATGTAGCTGGATCCGTTCCGTCCACCTGTTCTATTTTTGTCTTCTCGTAGGTCTGCACCAGTGTTTGAAGTCTGTTGCTGTAATCCACCAGCATTTGGTCTGTCTGAATCTGGTATTCAGGGCCCGTGAGTGAATTCGTAGCAAAGTGGTTATCACTGGGTACAAAATCAGGGTTATAAAAGTTGAAAACGGAAGGTGATCGCATGGGTGCCTGACCAAGAAATTTTTCTGGACTTGGCAACCAATAGACATTTGCCATAGAGGTGCCACCTTGGCTGGTCCAGCCATTCAGTGGTGACGTGTTGGCGACACGGAGAAAGTGTGTTAAAGCAAGTAGCGGCTCTTTGGCTTTACCGTAGTTAGGATTGGTTAAATAGGTGTCACCGCGTGCCTCAGGGTCTAACAGGATGGCGCGTATTACCGATTTCAGATCACCTTTGATGCCGTTCCCGTTGTCATTGAATACTGTGGCTACACGTGCCACATAGTCTGAATCGGGATTGGATGTCACAAAGCGCTGGATTAAATGTTTGCTTACGTAAGGGGCTATGTTGGGGTGGTTGAACAGAACGTCAATCACGGCATCCATACCACTGCCATCACTGCCGCTGTTCAGTGCGAAGGTATTACCCATGACGGTGACATTGCCATCCCCGCCTTCCTCCAATTCATCTTCGTGTTCCGTAGACGTAAACTCCATCTGTTGTGTGTAATCTCCATCACGATTGACCAATCGACCATATGTATTATTGGCAACCAGGTCCCATCCAGTCATGACCTTGGCCAATTCCTCAATATCGGTCTGACTATAGGTTGGGACTAAATCGCCACCTGCATCTGGATAGGTTGAGTTGTCAGCGTCACGATTCGGGCTGCCGTCAAGGTTCAGTTCATAAAGGCCGATAGTGAAAAGCTGCACAATCTCTCTGGCAAAATTTTCATCAGGTCGGGTGCCATCTGCTGCATTAGCTTTTTTGTTACCCTGATGTGAAAGATATACCCCCATGGTGGGGCTGCGGGCTATTTCACCAAGTAGTGTGCGAAAATTACCAAAGGCATTTTTGGCCAGGAGGTCATAATAATAAGCCAGGGACTCACCGCGTCGATTTAAAGGGGTTGCTGTATGTGATGTGACGAGTAATTGGCTCAGGGCATAGGCCATACGCTGACGTAATTGATCATTGCCGACTGAGACAGATACATCCGGATTGCCCAGCACATTATCCCACCAAGCAGCCATTTGATATTCATCAGCATTACCATCCGCAACGGCTTCGTTGAATGCAGCGGTGCCGTACCAGTTTGTGGCGGGTTCTGCCGTAATGGCGATCTCTATGCATCGCTCGAGATGTGTTTTCCAATCATCAGCACCACTGTCATAAGCTGATGCCATGTTCAGCTGATTATCGAGCCAGGCAGTCAATCCGATAGTTTGTAGATTTTGCATCTCATTCAGTGTGGGTCCGAAGGTGGCTTGCTGCAAAAGACGATAGGCCATTAGATCGGTAATGACACTGGGTTCCTGTACTGTCAACGTGAAGGTGTTATCAATCGTATCAGTACCATCCCCCACTGAGAGGGTGATCGTGAAAGGTTGTGCAAGCTCCTTCCACGTAGGCGTGCCGGTCAGCGTGTGGGTTTGCGGGGTAAAGCTCAGCCAGGTGGGTAGGTCGGTCGATGTGTATGTGAGTAGATCGTTTTCCGCATCGGTGGCCGCGACGATCAACGTGTAAGCTGTACCGATTGGGATATCAGCATCCACGCCGGCAGTTGAAAAAATGGGGGGATCATTCTGTGGGGTAATTGTTAGATTGACCGTAGCTACGTTGGAATCCAGGCTGCCGTCAGAGGCCGTGTAAGTAAAGCTGTCGCTGCCGGTTTCGGATCCGTCATGAGTGTAGGTAACAGTGCCGTTGCTGTTGAGAAGCACTGTGCCACTGTTTGGCGTGGTGAGATTGGTGACGCTCAGGCTATCACCTTCCGCATCGCTGTCACCGGTGAGTATGTCGATTGTTACACTGCCGCCTTCGTTAACTGTACCGCTGTCAATATCCGCCACCGGAGCATCGTTTTGTGGCAATATCGTTATGCTTACTGTGGCAACGGCTGACAGGTTCACGCCATCGCTGGCAGTATAGGTAAAGCTGTCTAGAAGGGTTTCCGATCCATCGTGTGTGTAGATGACGCTCCCATCGTTATTGAGGTGCGCTGTGCCCTGCCCTGGCGCGGTAAGGTTGGTGACGCTCAGACTGTCCCCATCGGCATCAGTGTCACCTGTGAGCACGGCAATGGTTATACTGCCACCTTCGCTGACTGTTCCGCTGTCGTTATCCGCTATCGGGGCATCGTTTTGTGGTGAAACCGAAATACTTACCGTGGCAGCGGCGGACTCACTGATCCCATCACTTGCAGTATAGGTAAAACTGTCACTGATCGTGTTGGAACCGTTATGGGTGTAAGTGATGCTGCCATTGCTATTGAGACTCACCGTGCCATGATTTGGTGTGGTGAGGTTGGTGACGCTCAGGCTGTCGTTCTCGGCATCGCTGTCACCGGTGAGTACGGTGATTGTCACACTGCCGCCTTCGCTGACTGTTCCGCTGTCGTTATCCGCTATTGGGGCGTCATTTTGTGGTGTGATGGTCACACTCACTGTGGTGACTGCGGAATCATAAACACCATCACTGGCAGTATACGTGAAACTGTCGCTGACGGTTTCTGATCCATTGTGAGTGTAGGTAACACTTCCATCGTTGTTGAGGTGTGCCGTGCCATGGTTGGGTGTAGTGAGATTGGTGACGCTGAGGTTGTCATTATCGGCATCACTGTCGCCATCAAGCACGGGGATAGTCGTACTGCTACCTTCCGTCGTTGTGCCAAAATCAGCGTCGGCAATGGGGGCAAAGTTGATGTAAGCGGAGAGATCGCCGCTATCAGCCACTGCCAGTACATCATTCGACAGACTTGCGAGGCTGGATGGATTAAATAACGATTCCTGAGGGTTCAGTGGATTTCCGTTCAGTGTATTTTGGGCTGCTGACGCAACAACACTCAACGCATTTACCAATGTTTCCCCATTGAGATTGGCCTGTTCAGCGATACTGGCAAACAGTGCCGACGCCTGAAGCGCTGCCTCTCTCTCTTCAGGGGGCAGGGCGTCCAGTTCAGCCGCTGCCGATGGGGCATCAGACAGGTCAATGGGTTGAATGACTGCGGGGTCAGAGGAAAGCCCGTAGATTACTTTGATGTCATCGGTGATTGCAGTCAGTCCTGATGGGGTCAGCCGGTTGTCCCTATAGGCAATTTCAGCAATCAGGTGAGTCAGCGGTGTGATGTGGGCAGTGACTGTAATACTCGCTGTATCTACCACCCTGAGCGATTTCATTGCGAAGCTGGCATCTACGGGATGTGGCTCACCAAAATCAACCAGTCCATTAGTATTTAGATCTGCCTGTGCAATGTCGCTACTGGAAAAAGGCCCGACACCGATATAAGTGGTATAGCTACCGCAACCCGAAGGTGCATCGCAGACCATCGTGGAAATTGCATCAGCTCGGCCACGCACTATCAATTCAAACATCCCAGTCTGATCGGGGGGGAGGACTAGCTCATAAGCCCCAGATGCATCAGTCACACTACTGGCCAGAATAGTATCAACGCGTTGGCTGTTTTCTATTTTACGAGCTTCGACGATGCCATTATGAATGATTCCCTTGGCCGTAGTGCCGGATATTCTCTTATCTACTGCACCGCTATTTGCACCGTCACTACTACCACCGCCACAGCCGGATATCATCAAGCTAAGGATAATCAATAAGTTTATGTAATTACGCTGAGACATATCTCTTCGCCATGAAGTCATTGAATGTGAGTGTGTTAAATAGATTTTCCCTAGGCTTCTTAAGGTTATCTGAGGCAGAGAACCCATGAAACTTTATTGGTCAGTATATTAGCAGCAGTCACTGAAGTGGGGACATGTGATTAGTGATTCAGCGTGGGATTAGACGGTGCATTGATAGGGTATCTTACCTACCAGGAAGCTGGAAATACCCAATGAACTCTGTGGGCCGTAGGGTTTTTTAGTATGTGCCTGAGTTTCAAAGCATCGTCTCAGTCATGGTTGGATTTCTGCTGAATCGTCACTGGATTCATGGGATTAGTGATGATCTATAATCGCCTAAGTGAGCTGCTTTTTCGTAAAATTCTTCGCATGATATTGAATCATGCATTTGATGGATGCTGTCCCTAGCTTCATGCCGATTTGGATTTTGATGGATAAATATATGCTTCCAAAGTGCATTTTGTGGTTTTGTCTTATCATGCAGGTACTCTGTTCTGAAGCTGTTGCACTTGAGGAAATAGGTGCAGAGATACTAGATACTTGCCTGAGTGAAAGACAAGCCTTATCGGGTGATGCCACAGCTGGTATACGCTACGGTCTCTGTCTTGGGTATCTGAAGGGGATAGCCGATACACTCAACGGCAGTGAGTTCTGTCTGCCAGAAACGGGTGAAACGGCCCTCATTACACAACGGTTGAAGCAGGTGTATATAAATTATGCGTTAGCACGCCAGGGTGCCTTAAATCTGCCGGCCACACGGATTGTAGTCCCTGCGCTGAGAGAGGCATTTCCATGTAGCAGATAGGAGTTTGATGTCTTTTGTAGACAGGGAGGGCTTCTGAGCCATGAGATTATTTTCAGAAATACACCCTGTCGGCGGATCAGAAAAATATAATGTGAAGTTGCTATTTGGGCTTCAGCGCGTTCAAAGCGGTCAGTATAAGCTGTTTGGTATAACCATATGCCCTAGCGTCGCCACTGGCGCGGGGGCCTGCCACATTCAATGTTGAGATCTTGTGGTGCTCGATGAAGGAGAGGAGTTCCTCTAACGCGCTTTCTGTAGGAGTCTCCTCGGCGTTTATTAATAAATAGGGTTTTCTCTCGGTCAGGCAGAAGCCGTGGGTCTCCTTGGTGCCGCCTGAGAGGCGCTTGAAATAGACAATCAAGGTGGCATCGCTGTCAATTACATTTTTCCTGGTACGTGCCCTGTAACCCGCATTGGTAAGTTCTACCACTGGGTAAATATCTGGAATGACACCGTCCTCTGCGGTTCTGCCGGCGGGACACCAGCCACCTGCTGGCATATGGGTTTCCAGTGCTGCATCGAGTGCCGCCCTGTCTACGCCTGTCTGCCCGCCTGATACAATTTTCATGCTATTGTGCTGGCCTCTAGATATACGTTAGCCATACACTTGCCTTGGGAGCCACAACACAACTTCCGGGAAAATAATGCAGATCGCGAGACCGACTGACTGCAATAGCAGGAAAGGCAGGGATGACCTGTAGATTTGCCCCATGGTTACTTCAGGTGGTGCCACACTTTTAAGATAGAACAGGGCATAGCCAAAGGGTGGGCTGATAAATGACATCTGCATGTTAACCATGTAGACCACGCCAAACCACAGAGGAAGATCCTGGGGGCTGACACCGGGGAGACCGAACACACCATCAAAACTCATGGTTTTCATCAGCGGGATAAAGATGGGCACGGCAAGCAATAGAATACCAACCCAGTCGAGAAACATTCCCAGGATGACCAGGATTATCATCATTAAAATCAATACGCCGTAAGGACCGAGGCCCGTACCAGCGATGGAGTCATTGACGAACTCCTGTCCCCCATTGACCACGTAGAAACCGACAAAAAGTGTGGCGCCAAAGATAATCCATAAGACCATGCCGGTCACACGCAGGGTGGTCATGGCAGCGGAACGGACGTTTTCTATGGTGAGGCGACGATGCATGGCGGCTACAACAAGAGCACCGAAAGTGCCAACACCGGCTGCTTCAACCGGTGTGGCGATACCGGCAAAAATGATACCCAATACAAGAGCAACCAGGGCCAAAGGGGCAAACATATTGCTGAGCAGGCGTATTTTTTCACGGGTATCGACCCGTTCCTCTTTGCGCAATGGTGGTCCCCATTCCGGTTTGATGGTGGTTGCAAGGGAGACATAAAGAATATAAAGGCCTGAAAGAATGAGTCCGGGTACCACAGCGCCAATGAAAAGCTCGCCTACTGATTGTTGCGCAATAACTGCAAACAAAATGGCGAGGATTGAGGGCGGTATCAGAATTCCCAAGGTGCCACCAGCGAGAATGGAGCCACAGGCAATGGTGGGGTGATAATGGCGTCGGATCATGGCAGGTAGAGCGATCATTCCCATGGTCACTTCAGTGGCTCCGATGACGCCACACATGGCTGCTAGTAAGGTTGAGGCAATAATGGTGGAGATCGCGAGACCGCCGCGTAGACCGCCGAGTATCTTGTAGACCATGTCATACAATTCTTCGATGATGCCTGCACGTTCAAGCATTGATGCCATGAATATAAATAGTGGAATCGCAGAGAGCTGGTAATTTGTCATTAAAGGAAAGATGCGTGATGGCAATATATTCAGCATGGCTGCATCACCAAACAGGAACAGGAATACGCAGGCCAGACCGCCAGTGACAAATGCCAGGGGTAGCCCTGCCATCAAGAGTACGAGCAGGGAGCCGAACATGAGGATAGTTAACCAGACAATATCGATTTCCAGTCCCATGAGCTAACCTTCCGGTCCGGCTTCGTTAGCGAGTGATGTCACGCTGGGCTTGAGAGCTACTGTGACATCTCTAACCAGTTGAGCAAGTCCTTGGATGAGCAGCAACAGTGCCCCCAGAGACAGCGCAAGCTTAATGGGCCAGTATTGGATACCCCATTCGGATATGGAAACCTCGTTGACCTCATATGAATCGTAGAAAAATGTCCACCCGGTTACTAACAAGGTGCACATGAATATAAAAAAGAAGATAGAAGTCAATACGTCAACTATTGCCTTACCACGCTTGGGTAAATAGTTGTAAATGACATCTACCCGTACATGCGCACCCTCCCGTAATACAAAACCTCCGGCGATGAGATATTGCATGCCAAACATCAGGAACATGCTTTCGTGAGCCCAGTTGGTGGGCGAGTTGAATACATATCGGACTATCACTTCGTAGTAGTAAACAAAAACTGCAATGACAGACCAGTAAGCAACAAATTCACCGGCAAAACCGTTGATGTGGGAGATAGTGCGATTAATGAAGAAGGGTTCGTAAGTATCTTTTTGATTCTTCTCTGCAGTTGGGCAGTGGAAGCCCTCTTCAGTTGGCGCTTGCTCAAAGCTATTGCGCTTGCGTATCAGTTTTGGCATCAATACGGCATCCATAAGCAATAGCAACAGCATGCCGCCACTGAGTAATTCTGCGGTCCTGCTCCATCGATTGCTGTTTTCCTGCACCTGGAGGAGTGAAGATTTGACGTCGGCTAGATTATCCTTGGCTTGAATGAGTCGTTGCTCTGCATTTTTACGACCCTTTTTAACTGCCCTTTCAGTGCGAACTATTTTTAATTCGGCCAGCTTTATATCATTGTGAGCGCCGGATAGATTGTCCCGCGCTTCACGAACTTCTACATTGATAAACAATATCGAAGAAAACAGTCCAATGAAGGCAAGCGCCCAGAAGCTTTTCAGGTAAAGGCGGTGCACGCCGATAAAGCCGCCGGCAATCAGTAAAAAATATCCGAGTGTTAAGGATAGTGGTTTTGTTGCTTGTGCATGTCTTACCCTGCGAAAGAACAGCATGGCAAGTAGTGGAAATAGAACCAGACCGCTCCAGTATAGCCAGTGAGGAAGAACAAAGCTGATTTCTGGCATGGAACTGCATCTCCTGGTGATGCCCACTTATCTGTGTTGGTGCTGACTTTTTATACTCTGGGTTTAGCATAGGCGCGGCATCCATGCTTGGCATGCCACGCCTATCCACTATATTTTCAGGCCTTGAGGCTATGCCCTTTGATCATCTCCTTGTCTACATATCCCAGAGAACCAGACATCATGTATTCGAGTTGTATCTTGAAGGCCTTTGCTGCAAAGGCATCCTTGTTGGCCCATTTGTACCAGAGAGGTACCGACAGCAGGGTAAAAGCTTCAACATCGTCTTCCGACAATCGGGTGACTTCGGTGCCTGCCTCCTCGAATTTCTTCCAGGCTTTTTGATCAGCTGCCTGGATGGCGGCATGATGCAGATCTGAATAAGTGTGTACCTCCATCTCTACGAATTGTTTCATCTGGGCAGAAAGCTTTTCCCAGGACTTCTTGGATACCGTCAGGTCCATCAGATCAACCGGTTGGTAGATAGACATGAATCCTGGAGGCCCCATGGAGATGTATTTGGTGACCTGGTGAAAACCCAGAGCATAGTTGACAGCAGGTCCGACATAGTCAGCTACGTCGATGGTGCCCTTCTCGAGAGCTGGGAAGATCTCCGATCCCGGCAGCAGAGTCGTTTTCGCTCCGGCTGCCTGGAAGACCTCTGCCACCATCCCGCCCGGTAGACGCATCTTGCGACCGCGGAAGTCATCGATGGATCGTATCGGTACCTTTGAATGGATAATATTCGGGCCGTGGTGAATCGGACCGACAAAATGCAGTCCCACATTGCCAAAGGCCTCACGTGCCAGCTCAAGTCCGCCCAAGCCATAGTAGAAGGTGTCCCATTCATGGGGATTGCGTAAACCCAATGGGTAGGAAGCGAGAAACACAGCAAGTGGCATACGCCCCGCCCAATACAGGGTAAAGGGATTCATGGCATCCAATACGCCGTTCTTGACGGCATCGAATAGCTGGAACTCACCCACCACATCTTTAGCGCCAAAAGGTTTGAACGCCAATTCGCCGCCGGTCTTCTCAATAATGCCGTTACACCATTTTTTAAAAATTTCCAGTCCAATACCACCGGGCCAGGATGTCTGGATTTTCCAGGTTGTAGTCTCTGCAGCGGCGGCATTGCCAATAAAAGGCGCGCCGGCAATAGTTAAGGCGCCAGCTGCTGCAGAAGCCTTAAGGAAATGACGTCGATGAATGTCAGGACTGTTGTCACTCTCAGGTGGATTCTGTTTTTTTTGATCATCACTCATACTGCCTACCTCCTCTGTGGTTACTTGTGATTTTCGACTGATAATCGTCACGTCGAAGTTCAGGTATTGATAGTATTCGTGGCAGATAATCTGTTTTACATCCGATACTCTCTAAAATAATCAGTTAATCTGCATCAACGCGATATGTGCCTTGCTGGCAAGTATCCTGTGAGCTGCCTTAGTGGGGTGGATGCCGTCCCAGAAGAGGTAGCGTTTTGGCTTCTTGCAGGCAGCGGGTTTCTGATTTGGCATTACGCAGGCATTTTCAATATTTTTCAGACCATACTCTCTTGGATTGGTTACAAGGTCTTGCATGCTGGTAAAAAGGTTGAGCTGTGCTATTTCCAAACCAGCCAATTCATTGCTCAGTTTGTTAAGTGCCAGGTCGAGCTGAGAATTGAATCCTGCGGAAAGCAATAGGGCGGCGAGGGATGTGCCGGGGGCAACGAGATCAAGTTTGCGGATGGCAGGTGTGAGTGAGACATCAGGTGCATTGCCGATCATCATCTTTCTGGCGCCTGCACTGTAGAGGGCGATGATGTTATCAGAAATGGCCGTTAAGGCTTTTGTCAGAATTTCTGAACTGGCGGCGCCGGTATTGTCGATTGCAAAAGCGGCAATGGCATCTCGGATATCGTTACCGCCAAGCGCGACGACATAGAGGGCGTCGCTGGAGGCGATGCCTCCAGAATCCGCAAAGAAAGCACCTACCTGACTCGCAAGATTGATGTTAATGCTGTCTTCATGCGCCCTTGCGCCGCCAACAGCATAGTTGGTCATTTTCAATTCATCCTCATTTTCTCCTTTGAAGGCCGGGCCTGTGGAGTCTCCAAGATCAAGCGGTTCGGCAAACTGCTCCACCCAGGTTTCTCCGTTGCTAAAATGATTACCGCCCCTGGCATAGGGTGCATCAGGAATCAAGAAAGCATCAAGGGTATCGTAGGGTGGTTTGAGTTTCCTGCCTGTTAAGAAGAAGGCATTTCCAGGATCGGACAAACTGTCACCAAATACAACCATACGCTCGAATGGTTTGTCGGCATGGCTTAGGCATGGAAGAAGTAGAAGCAGTAAAAGTATGCTGGTTGAGTATGATTTGTATTGTAGAATTTTCATTTTTTCATCCTCTTCAGAGTCATCCGTCTCGTCAGGTAACGATGTAAATCGTCAACTACAGGTTTTCGACTATCCGCCTCCGCGCCTGAAGCAGAGATTGAACCTGCTCCAGAAATCCTCAATGCCCTGTTCAGCCATGTCACGAAAAAAAAACGTAATATCCATGGAAGGCATATTTAGAGAGCCTAGGTTGATATTTATCTGATTGCCTAAGTGGATCTCTATCTGTGGATCACTTATGGTTATCTTTTTTTCCTCTTCTGTAACGGTGAATGGATACTCCTTTTTAAGCGGCTGAAGGCTGCGTATAAACTCTGCCTGTGTAATAGACATGGTTCGTATAAAACGTTGTTCGCACTTCGGCATGTCTCCTTTCTTATCCTCCTGCAACTGGTGGCCACAGTGCGATAACGTCACCATCCTGTAGTTGGCAGGTGATGCGTTGTGAAGGTGGTACGAATTCACCATTTCGAATCACAAGATGTGCCTGCTCATGGGGTACTTTAAATCTATCCATCAACTCAATGATGGTTGTGTTTTCGGGTAGTTTTACCGATACACTGTGTTTCTGGGCATCTGTCGGTAGATATACCATTAAGCTGGCAAATAATTTGAACTCGACATTTACCACTGATTGACCACTGTGCCCAGATAGGCTTCCATCAAACGGGTCGGATCCTTAACTAATCGCGCTTTCCATTTTCCCAGAGGTACCCGGCTTCGAATCAGGCCCCGTAACACTCCGATATGTTGGGTATGTCCGAGGCTGCTTGCGCCAATCAGGTAGTCTCCTTCAAACTGGAGCTTGAGATAACGATAGCGATCCTCATCAAGCAACATGGCATGATCTCCTCCCGATACCCCCATCCATTGTCCGAATGATGATGAGATCAAACCCAATGTATCCAGGATATTCATGTTAAGGCTACCCTGGTGAGAGATAGGCTCACGGTTAACCATGTTGGCTGCAGCGATGCGTCCGTGTTCTACTGATGTTGGTTGTATGGCTTGTACCGTGAAACTGCCGGTAGAGAAATCCCGTCCCTGGGCAACATCGCCTGCGGCATAGATGTCTGGTTGATTTGATGCAAGGTGGCGGTTAACGACGATGCCTTGATCGATTTCGATACCGGATCCCCGCAAAAAATCGACGTTGGAGTGAACGCCCATTGCTGTTATCACTAATCCGGCAGACAATTGTTCGCCATTTTCCATGCTGACGTTGAGTGCATTTTTTTTGCTCTCTATGGCGGTAACGCCACTATTGGTCAGAATCCTAACGCCTTTGCTTTCACACCATTTTTTTAGTAATTGGCTTGCCACATCGTCCATCATTCTCGAGACCATGCGGTCTGCTTTTTCCACCACGGTAAGTTTTACATGACGTGCTACCAGGGCTTCGAGAATGATACAGCCGATAAACCCCGCGCCGATGAGTACAACCGGCGTATCCGCTTTCGCGCGCTCGACAATGGCGCGAGCATCGGCCAGCGTCCAGCAATCGTGCACACCAGGCAGGTCGATGCCCGGAATCGGTGGTTTCATTGGACTGGCGCCTGTGGCGATCAACAGGCGATCGAAGTTGAGCGAATCACCGCCAGACAGTGTGATGGTCTTTTTCTCGGGATCGACTTGTGTGGCGTGCTCGCTGACGAGTGTTATCTGCCGGTCACTATAGTGGTTTGCTGACTTGCGCAGATAGGTGCCTTGCTCATCAATATCTTCGACCAGCAGATAGGGGATTGCCATACGGGCATAGGGCGGCTCCGCCTCACCGGTGACCAGGGTGATGCGGCCTGTTGCATCCAGCTCACGGATGCTTTCACAGGCTGTGACTCCCGCAGGACCGGCGCCTAATACGATATAGTGCATCTGACATTTCCGTTTGAGGTCAGATCAACCCAAGTCGTTGACGGGTTGATTCCGTTGGCACGCCATCAGGTGACCAGCCGCGCAACGCATAATATTCCGGGAGCATTTTATCCAGATCGTTGACCCGGCCCTTCGCCGGTCCGATGTTGGCAGCCTCCTTCAGCAGGCGTTTGGGCAAGGTGTCATCAGCGGCGGTAATGCCTGCACGTAGATTGAACTCCCGCTCCATATTCCAGATGCGTTCACCCACTTCCAGCATGCGTTCGGCTGTCCATTCTCCCTCACAGGCGCCATCCACTTGTGGCGCGATGTCCTCCAGTGACCAGGCAAAGGTTGAAAATAAGCAGAGTCCACTGGAGTCAACGGCGGCTGTCGCATCCTGAAAAGCCTTGACCAATTCCGCTTTGCCTTGCGTTTCCAGCGGGTCTGTCTTTACCGGGATACCCAGAACCTCGGAAGCCACGGTGTAACCTCGCAGATGACATGCGCCCCGGTTGGAGGTGGCGTAGGCAAGCCCCATACCCTGGATGCCACGGGGATCATAGGCGGGGAACTCCTGCCCTTTGACCGTCATGGAGAGTTCGGGGTGTCCATATTTTTCACACAATCGTTTGGAGCCCAGGCCCAGGTCCTTGCCGAAACCTTCTCCTTTGACCAGGGCCTCCACCGCCCAGACCAGAACTTCAGCAGAGCCGAATTTAAGTTCCTGGCCGTCAGTTTGCTCAGTGGTGATTGCGCCGATATTGAATAACTCGATAGCTGCCGCGAGGGTGGAACCGAAGGTGATCGGATCAAAACCGTCTTCGTTGCAGAGAAAGTTGGTATAGGTCAGTGCGTCCAGATCATCGATACCGGTATCGGGTCCCAACGCCCAGGCGGCCTCATACTCCAAGCCACCAGAACTACCCCAGTACTCCGGTTTGTTTTCGACGGAGAAGTGACCTTTATCGACAGTTGAAATCCGTCCACAGGCAATGGTGCAACCGAAACAGCCGGCGTTCGTTGTCAGGTTGGGTTTGCCGTCGCTGGCGCGTTTTTCATGCATGGCTTCACCGGAGACTTGCTGGGCACCTTCAAACTGCACCTCTTGCATATTGCGTGTGGGTAAAGCCCCGATCTCGTTGACGATATTCATCAGGACTTGGGTGCCGTATGTAGGGAGGCCCTGCCCGGTGACGGCATTGTCAGCCAGCACCTTTTTGCCGGCATTGACGGCTTGCATGAACTTGGCCGGATCTTTGATGTTTGCAATGCCGAGGGTGCCACGTACAGCCACCGCTTTTAAGTTCTTAGATGCCATCACGGTGCCGACACCGGAACGCCCCGCCGCTCGATGCAGATCGTTAACAACGGCGGCGTAGAGACAGCCGGCTTCTGCTGACCGGCCGACCGCGGCAATCCTTAGCATCGGGTCCTGGTGCTTGGTATGTAGCCACTCATCAGTGGCCCAGACACTGGTACCCCAGATCTCCTCTGCGGAGAGAAGCTCTGCCGAGTCGTTCATGATATAGAGATAGACGGGTTTGGGGGACTTGCCCTCAAAGATAATCATGTCCCATCCGGCATTACGCAGCTCCGCACCGAGGAATCCGCCGGAATTTGAACAGGCGACACAGTTTGTCAAAGGACCCTTGGTAACGACGGAGTAGCGGCCGCTGGTTGAGGCCATGGTGCCGGTTAAAGGTCCGGTAGTCATGATCATTTTGTTCTCCGGACTCAGAGGGTCCACCTGTGCATCGATCTCCTCCACCAGATATTTCGTTGCCAGGCCCCGTTGACCGAGATATTCCTGAGCCCATTGCCTGTTTAGTGTTTCAGAAACACAGCTACCTTGGGTAAGGTTCACGCGAAGTATTTTGCCTGCCCATGCCATGATAGAAGTCCTCTCAGTTATGCGGTTGCTGTGGAGCCGGCATCGGTCTTGCCTGCCCAGGCGCGCATTTTGTCAAACCCGGTTTGATCAGCATCGACATAGGTGATAGCTGCCGTTGGGCAGGCCTTGGCACAAGCAGGATCACCGCCGCATAGGTCACACTTAATGACTTTGCCGGTACTGCTGCTGTAATTGACCGTACCGAAGGGACATGCAATGGTGCAGACCTTGCAACCGACACAAGTGGATGCCTGTATGACCTTTGCACCAGTATTGATATCAAGCGTGATGGCGTCTACCGGACAGGCCTGCATGCACCATGCCTCTGCACATTGTGTGCAGGTGTAGGGGACAAAGCGTCCTTCCTGGTGAAAGGTGAAAACACGAATTCTGGATTTAGAAGGATTGAATATGCCCTCATTTTCAAAAGAACAAGCCAGTTCACATTGCACGCAGCCTGTACATTTGTCGGCATCAATTAAAAGGGAGCGCAGCATACAATTCTCCTTATTATCCTGTCTGTTGTTGTAGACAAAAGCTCAATGCAACGTACCGGCTATAAGTCTTATTATTTAATGGATGAACGTTTCTAAGAATGATCTTTAGGAACTCTCTCCAACGTTACGCGGATAAACACAGTGCCGACCCGAATAAGTTGTGTAGTCAACGATTATTGGAACTAAAAGCAGCACAGAATTTGCGGTAATTCTGTCTCTGCCAGAGAGCTTGTTAACAAAGCCTAGATGGGAAATATTTATTGTTCAAATATTTCAGGAAGAGTTACAGAGTGTGGTGTTTGAGAATGAAAATAGTGACAAATAATGACAACCAGTCATAGTAAAATGACAAAATGTCACGACAGGCGGATCCTGGTATTTTTTTACCCGGCATCTTAATAGGCTATGTTCAGATGCAGTCTGTAGGCAGGTGCCCATCGGCCTTTCTTGCCAATATTAATCTGTCTATTCTGATTTTGGAGCATACATGGCAAAGATCTCTGCCTCTGTCATGTTATTGGTCTTTTCAGCGAAGTTGTAATATGAAGGTTTTCGATCGATAAATACCTGGTGATCGAAGATGAAGTTATCACAAATATCAAACAGCCCCGCCGGTATGAAGTACTGTCCGCTCTCCTTGAGCCGGTAAAACAGATGGCTGCCGCAGTGTGCGCAGAAGCCCCTTTCGGCCCACTCGGATGAGTGATAAATGGAGATATGTTCTGTTTCTTGGAATCGTACCGCAGTACCACAATCCACCGTCATCAATGGTCCACCGCCCCATTTTCGGCACATGCCGCAATGGCAAGCGCCGACAGTGGTGTCGGTTGGGGTGGCTGTAAATTGAATTTTGCCGCAGAGGCAGCTGCCATTTATCGTCGCTTTGTCAGACATGGGTCACTCCAGGTTCATGAATTGAAGATAATATAGTTCAATGATAATCGACTGCCATGTCTTCGCTTGCTTTCCTGTGAAAGGTGAATTTTTGTGAGACCATTTTGCATCTCACAAAGGAGTCACTTATCCTCGATTTGTCTGGTTTTCAAAGCGAATGTTTTAAAAGGAAAAAAATAATGTTTCATCCCATAGAAATCCCCTTTGGTTGTGTGATGCTATTTAATGTGGTCGATCTGAAGGAAGGTGTCACCGTAGAAGATGTTGAGTTGGTACTGGGCGAAATGTGCAATGTTGTGAAAAACAATTATGGGGATGACAACGGCGGTTTTATCGGTGGTCAAGTCTACAAGAATGCCGGTTTCATCTCGGAAGAGGGGACAGTCGGTGCCGATGACAGCCACAAGCAGAAGCGCGTCAATCAAAATATGGGCGATATTGTGATTGTGACCTTTTGGCAGTCGTTCGACCAACACGAGAAATCGCATGCTGACAAGTTGTTCAAGGAAAAATTTTCTGCACTTGCGGATTTCTGCGATGATACCTATGAGGTCGGTTACGAGATGCTCTGGCAGGGTGTGCCGGAGGATAAGTGAATCACCCATGTCTTCAATGACAGGGTGGCATGATAAATCAATAGGCTGACCATCAGATGCGTTAGTTCGAAAAAAAGATCCTTCCAGGGGCAATCCTATGCAAATCGAATTCTACGGTGCGACCAGCGGCATTACTGGCTCATGCCATATTTTGCGTGCCAACGGCCATACTATTTTGCTCGACTGTGGCCTGATTCAGGGTCGCAGAGAGGAGATGGAAAAGAACCGCCGACCCTTTCCCTTCTCCATGGATGAGATCAGTGCTGTTGTTCTGAGTCATGGACACATTGACCATTCCGGCCGCATCCCCCTGCTGGTCAAGCAGGGCTTTCAAGGACCGGTGTATGCGCAGAACGCTACCGTGGACCTGTGCGATATCCTGCTTCAGGACTCGGCCTTCCTGCAGGAGAAAGATGCACAATACGAAAATAAATGGCGGAAACGGAAGAAGAAGCCGTTCATCGAGCCGCTCTATACCGTGGATGATGCACGCAATGCACTGGAGAACCTGCAAGGCCTGCGTTACCGGGAGAAGCGGGAGATTCTGCCGGGTATCCAGATCCGCTATCAGGATGCCGGCCACATCCTTGGCTCCTGCTGTGTGGAAGTTTGGCTAAACGAGAACGGGAAGGAGAGAAAGATTGTCTTCAGTGGCGACCTCGGTCAGTACGATACACCGATACTGAACGATCCTGCCGTGATCGAGGAGGCGGATCATATTATTGTCGAAAGCACCTATGGCAACCGGCGACACCGTGACCGGCAGGCGACGATCGATGAGATGGGTGAAATCATCCGGGATGCCGCGCATGAGAGAGGCAATCTTCTGATACCGGCATTTTCAATCGGACGTACCCAGGAGATTCTCTACTACCTGGGGAAATATTATGACCAGTGGGAATTGAATCGCTGGCAGGTCTTTCTCGACAGCCCCATGGCGATTCGCGCCAGTAAGGTCTACTGGGAGTATCCCCATCTCTACGACGAAGAGGCAACCAAGCTACGCAAACAGATCCATGAGATGCCTCACCTGCAAAACTTAAAATTAACGCAGTCCCCACAAGAGTCTATGGGGATCAACAGAATCAAGAGTGGTGCCATCATTATCTCCGCCAGCGGCATGTGTACAGGCGGTCGCATCATCCACCATCTCAAACACAATATTTCACGCAATGGTGCGCACATCATGATTGTCGGTTATCAGGCCAACGGCACCTTGGGGCGTGCACTGGTCGATGGCAAACCCACCGTCAGGATTCATGGCGATGAGTACAGAGTGAAGGCGAGAGTGCACACAGTCGGCGGACTCTCCGCGCATGCCGATATTGATGATCTTTCAAAATGGATAGGAAATTTCAAGACCAAACCGCAGGTCCATGTGGTTCATGGAGAGCCCGAATCTAAACAGGATTTTCGCAACAAACTTGAAAATGACTTCCATCTGCAGGCGGATGTGCCGGAGCCTGGTGATACCTTAGAACTATAATCTAGAGCCTGTAGGTTGGGCCTGCTTCATCGGCCCAACCTACGTATTTTCAATACCACCGTCCCTGATTTGTTCAACGCTTCTCTAATCTGCACCCGAATTGGAGAATGCCAGTCGGCTCTCCCTACCCTCTGCGGGCTCCTCTGGCACTAATAGAGCAAAAGAGAATGAGATAATTGCCATCGCCGCGCCGGCAAAAAAGACCAGCGAGGGAGAAGTCAGCCAGATGACACCGAAGAGTGCGGGGATAATCACGGCAGCGATATGATTAATAGAGAAGCTGACCCCCGCGGTTGAGGCGATGTCCTCCGGTGCTGCAATTTTCTGGAAGTAGGTCTTCAGGGCGATAGCCATGGCGAAGAAGAGGTGATCCAGGATATAGAGCCCGGCTGCCACTGTGGCGCTCTCAACCACGGCATAGCCCAGGAACACCAACACCAGTCCGGCATATTCCAGCAGTAGGGCGCGGCGTTCACCGATTCGACCGATCAGTCGTCCGATACGGGGTGCGAGAAAAACATTCAGTGTGGCGTTGGCGAGAAACAGCAAGGCGATCTGGGACACGCTGTAACCAAACTTCTCCACCATCAGAAAACCTGCAAATACCACGAAGATCTGACGCCGGGCGCCTGACATGAAGGTGAGGGCATAGTAGAGCCAATAACGACGACGCAGCACCATATGCTTGTGCTGCTCGGTCTGCTGAGGAAAGAGCGGGAAACCGAGCCAGGCTATGATGACGATGACAAGGGTCAGTCCACCCATCAACAGATAGATCCACTGGTAGTCGAGTTGCAGCAGATCGTCAGCCAACCAGATCAGGGAAAAGGTGACGACGGAGGCAAAAGAACCCGCGGCGATCAGACGACCAAAGGTCTCGGCTGCCTGAGATTTGTCGATCCACTGCAGGGTGAGAGAGGTCTGCAGAGTCTCGTAGTAGTGAAAACCGATGGACATGATGACCGTGGTGACATAAAGACCGAGAATCGAGGGGAAGAACCCGGTCAGTGCTGTACCAATGCCCAGTAGCGCCAGTGAGACGATGGCCAGGCGCTGTTCCCGGATGATCAACAGCAGAAAAACCACGCCGAAGGCGAGAAACCCGGGGACTTCCCGCAGGCTCTGCAAGATGCCCATTTCCTGGCCGGTGAAAGCTACCCGTTCGATGGCAAAATTGTTCAACAGGGTCCGCCAGGCGGCGAAGCTGAGCGGAACGGCGACTGCCATCAGCAGCAGCAGGATCTCGGGACGTCGGAGTGTTTGCGAGAGTTGCTTGGTCATTGATTGAATTATGGCGGAATTGCTATTGGCAAAATAGCTATAATCTGACAATGAATATCGAGAAAAGGACAGTTGACCCGACAAGGCACGTGGGACATATCATTGATCCTGCCAGGCCGGTGCTGATTCTGTCAGAGGAGAGGAAGGGAGCGGAACAGGTTACCCGGCATCAGCATCTGCGTGGCCAGCTACTCTACGCCATCCGTGGTGTGATGAAGCTGACCACCGATACGGGTACCTGGCTGGTGCCACCGGCTCAAGCGGTCTGGATTCCACCGACAGTGATGCATGAGGTGGAGATGACGCAGTCCGTCTCACTGCGCTCAATCTATATAGATCCGACTCATGCGACAGGCCTGCCGGATAATTGCTGTGTGTTGCGGGTCGATGCCTTGCTGCGCGAGCTGATTGTCGAGGCAGCAGACATCGGCAACGATTACCTGCCAGAAACCCCGGCTGCGAGGGTGATGGCGGTCATTGTCGACCGATTGCAGTCTATGGACCGCTTCTCCTTCCATCTGCCATTCACCAATGAGCCGCGTCTTCGCAGGATTATCGATGCTCTGGCCGCTAACCCGGCTGATTCCGCCACGTTGTCCGAATGGGCGCAACACGTGGGAGCCAGTGAGCGCACGCTCGGTCGGTTGTTTATCCGCCACCTGGGCATGAGCTTTGGCCAGTGGCGTCGCCGTCTTCGTCTGCTGGCGGCGATGGATCGCTTGGGGCAGGGCGCCTCAGTGACCGAAGTGGCGTTCGAGTTGGGCTATGGGAGCCCGAGTGCCTTTATTGCCATGTTCAAGAATAATCTGGGAGAGTCACCAACCCGACTATTCGATCATGCGGGCAGCGATCGAGCGGAACAAACAGGCCGGAAAGTATAGCTAGTGCGAAGTTTTTTCGATGACATTGCTGCTGTGTTCACCAAAGGGAGTTGGATTTCAAAGGTGGCATGGTTTATGATTTGCCTCCTTTTCCGGCCGATGGCCTGCGCAGAATCACCCTGGAGATCAACCGATGGCACGTGTGACAGTTGAAGATTGCATGGACTATGTGGACAACCGCTTTGACCTGGTGCTGCTTGCCACCAAGCGCGCCCGCCAGCTGGAACGTGGTGTCGAGCCCTTGCTGCCCTGGGAGAAAGACAAGCCAACCGTGATGGCGCTGCGGGAGATCGCAGACGGCCTTATCTCCCATCAGGATGTGGAAGAGAAGCCCAACGAAGAGGAGCTGGTGGTTGATGAGGCACTGCTGAATCTTGATGCCGCTTCGATGGGTGCCCGCGGCGAGTAATTTCGTCGATTTTTGTCCGTTGGCCTAAGGGGTCACCGGACCTGACAAAGAACCCCGCTTTCCGCCCTTGCATCGCGGGGTGAAAAAGGCTCAGAATCCATCATTAGGAATATGATGGGATAATAGATGAGCAACCCCCTTGGCCTACTGGAGAAAACTCAGGACGTACCGCGTTTCCTGATCAGTGACCTGTGCGCCTATCTTGAAGTTTATCTCACACCGGAGCATATCCGTGAGGTCTATCGTGCCTATCTGTTTGGTGCCGAGGCCCATGTGGGTCAGCATCGTAAGACAGGCGAGCCCTATATCTACCATCCGGTCGCCGTGGCCCGCATCCTGGCTGAAATGCGCATGGACCACAAATGTCTCATGGCGGCCATTCTGCATGACGTGATCGAAGATACCCCGACCGCCAAGGAGCAACTGGCGGATACCTTTGACAGTGAGATCGCTGAACTGGTCGACGGGGTGAGCAAACTCTCCAAGATCGATTTCAATTCCCAGGCCGAAGCACAGGCCGCCAGTCTGCGTAAGATGCTGCTGGCGATGACCAAAGATATCCGTGTCATCCTCATCAAGCTCGCCGACCGTCTGCACAATATGCGTACCCTGGGTGTGATGCGGCCGGACAAATCACGCCGTATCGCCAAGGAGACCCTCGATATCTTCGCACCCATCGCCAACCGGCTGGGTATCAACAGTATGCGTCTGGAGCTGGAGGAGCTTGGCTTTGCTGCCTACTGGCCCATGCGTTATCGCGCCTTGAAGAGTGCGGTAGCCGATGCCCGGGGCCATCATCGCGAACTGGTGGAGAATGTGGAAAAAGCCATTGGCGTCCGTCTCGAACAGGAAGGGTTCCAGGGTGAGGTCTTCGGTCGACAGAAACATCTCTACAGTATCTACAAGAAGATGGTGGTGAAGAAGCTGAGCTTCTCCGAAGTGGTGGACGTCTTCGCCTTTCGTCTTGTAGTGGACAGCGTGGATACCTGCTACCGCATGCTCGGTGTGGTGCATAACCTCTATAAACCGATGCCGGGGCGCTTTAAGGATTACATCGCCATTCCCAAGGCGAATGGATATCAATCACTGCACACGGTGTTGTTCGGCCCCCAGGGGATACCCATCGAGATCCAGATTCGTACCGAAGAGATGGACAAGCTGGCGGAGTCCGGCATCGCGGCTCACTGGATGTACAAGACAGGCGAGGCGAGCGGGCAGTGGGTCAAATCACGGGCCTCCGATTGGCTGCAGAATCTACTGGAGATGCAGCAGGGGGTCGGTGACTCGGTAGAGTTTCTCGAACACGTCAAGGTCGATCTGTTTCCCGATGAGGTTTATGTCTTTACCCCACGCGGACGCATCATGGTCCTGCCAAAGGGTGCGACGGTCGTCGATTTCGCCTATAGCGTACACACCGACGTGGGCAATACTTGCGTGGCGGCCCGGGTCGATCGTCGCTTAGTACCTCTGCGCACCCGGTTGCATAACGGGCAGACCGTAGAAATTATCAATTCGGAGACCGCCGGTCCCAGCCCGGCCTGGCTCAATTTTGTCGTCACCGGTAAGGCGCGTGCGAATATCCGCTCCTATCTGAAGAATCTGCAGACCCAGGAGGCGGTCAGCCTGGGACGTCGATTGTTAGAGCGGGAGTTGAATCTGCTCTCCCTCAAGATGGACGACATTGCAGAAGAGCAGATCGAACAAATTATCCAGGAGTTCCGTCTCGATTCCCTCGATATGCTGCTGGCTGATATTGCTCTGGGCAATCATATGCCGCAGTTGGTGGCGAGGCGTCTGGCGGGTGAAGAGCTGTCGCCGGGAAGCGAGTCGAGTCAGCCCGAAGATCAGGCTGCCGGCGTGCTGGCGATCAAAGGCACCGAAGGTATGGTGGTCAACTTCGCCAACTGCTGCAGACCGATACCGGGGGATGCGATCGTCGGTGTGTTTAACCCGGGTAAGGGTATCGTGATCCATCAGCAGGGTTGCCGCAATCTGGGCGATTATAAGAAGCATGGCCATAAGTGGATCGAGGCCGAGTGGGGAGACGACGTACAGGGCGAGTTTTCCACCAAGGTGCGCGTAGAGTCGAATAATCAACGGGGTGTGCTGGCCTCAGTGGCATCGGTCATCTCCCAGCAGGAATCGAATATCGAACACGTGGGATCGGAGGAAAGAGACGGCCTCTCCTCAACCATGGTGTTCGTCATTACCGTGAAGGACCGCCGCCATCTTGCGCGTATCATGCGGCAGGTACGGTCGCTGCCTTCAGTGATGCGGATCGCACGGGTTAAATATTAGTTTTATTTTTTTATTTTGAATTTCTTGAGCGGGCTTTACGCACGCTAGTCATCCGAGTGAGAAAAGGTGCTAACTGTCTTTTTCTACCCCTACTCCCAACCCTGACCTTAAAACATCCATTGCGAACTCCGTGGGTGGGCCACTGGGCGGTTTTGCGCACCTGAAACCAAACCTTTACGTGTATGTCCTTTGTGGGGATGCTGAAAAAGGGCAGGAGATGGGGGGTGATGAAGCGGATCTAAAGTTTCTCTGTCTCCAACCGTTAACAATATAATTAATAGGGCTATTTTGTTTTTTCATTACGCTATTGGCCTCCCTGGGGAAAGCGGTTTTGCCAAGAGTTTTACTGATAGAGCTTTCTGCGACGATTCGACACATCGAAAAAAACCTCCTGATCAAAGCGGGTTACGAGGTAGAAGCTGATCTCGACTTCAGATCTGCGCTGATGCGCATTCGAACCGGTTCAGAAGACGGAGTGGCATTCGACGCGGTAATAGTGGGATGGCCCGATCAAGCAATCCCTGTCGCGGACGAGCTGTACTCAATGCTGGAGCAACAGGCGTACGCCTCTCTGCCAGTCCTTGCCTTTGCCCATGAACCTGAGTCCGCCATGGCCGCTTGGGCGGAGAGGAGGCCCAATACCGAATGTCTGCTCTGGGAGGATTACAAGAAGAGCACAGATGTGCTTGCGGCACTGCTTGTCGAGGCGGGCAATAGACAACGCAAGCTGACGGGTTCCATCCCGACTGTTCAGCCGATTAGAGTGCTGATAGTTGATGATTCGTCCACCGTGCGGGTCAAATATCGGCGGTTGTTGACGGCCAATGGTTACCACACCGAGACTGCTGCTTCCGTGGATGAAGGCTTTGAAAAAGCCCTGGAATCGCCGTTCGACATTGCCATTATCGACTACTTTATGCCCGATTCCACTGGTGACGTTCTCTGCCAGCGACTGCGTGATCATGTTACAACGGCTTCCATCACCACTGCGATTATAACCGGCACTTATCTCGACAAGGCAATTAAGCAATCGCTGGAAGCGGGTGCGGTCGAATGCATGTTCAAGAACGAGAGTGATGATCTGTTCCTGACGCGTATAGATGCTATGAGCCGGCATATCCGCGCCCATCAATCGATCGAGAAAGAGCGTAAACGTCTTGGCGGTATTCTCAAATCTGTCGGCGAAGGGGTTTACGGTGTGGATTCGGACGGCCACATCTCCTTCATCAATCCGGCGTGCAGACATATCCTGGGCTATGAGCCTGAGGAGAGATTGATCGGCAAATCGGCACGGGCGCTTTTTCATTATGCCGATGCAGATGGCAATCCGATCGACGACGCGCGCTGTGTCTTACTACAGTCTTACGCAGGTGGTGAGGCTATCCAGGCTCGGGAGACTGTCTTTTGGCATAAGTCGGGCGCACGGATACCGGTAGAGTGCACGGTCTATCCTCTCACCATTGAGGAAAAACGTGAGGGTTCCGTGGTTGCCTTCCGGGATATCTCTGAACGTAAATTGCTTGAAGAGGAGCTGCGCTGGCAGGCCGGCCACGATGTGCTGACCAAACTTTTCAACCGGCGCTATTTCGAGGAACAGCTTACACAAGAGGCGGACCGCCTTAAGCGCAGCAAAGAGACCAGCGCTCTGCTCTATATCGATCTTGACCGTTTTAAATACATCAACGATACCGCAGGTCATACGGCGGGTGATCAATTGCTGGTCGAAATCGCACAACAAATGACCAAGCGCCTGAGAAAAACCGACCTGCTTGCCCGATTAGGCGGCGATGAATTCGCCATTATACTACGTAATGTATGCAAAGAGAGCGTGCATCAGGTGGCCGACGACTATCGTGAGATGCTCGATCACTACATGTTTGTCTACAACGACAAGCAATATAAGGTAAACGGTACAATCGGCATCGCCCTGATTGACCGGGATTCTGAATCTGCGGGCGAAATTCTCGCCAATGCGGATATTGCCTGCCACATCGCAAAAGGTGAAGGAAGAAACCGCACCCATCTTTTTGTCCCCGAGAGCGACAGCAAGCAGGTGATGGACTTAGATCTGGGTTGGTCGTCGCGTCTGCACAATGCTTTGGAACACGATCACTTGGTGCTTCATTTTCAGCCCATTATCCCGGTTGAATCTATCCCATCAGTATTGATGTCGGCATCCGAAGGACCGATTTACGATCAACTTCTCTCGGTTGTGCCGCAGGAGATGCATATCAACGAGGTGTTGCTGCGCCTTGACGACCCGGTATGGGGAATCGTCTCTCCCGGCGCATTCCTGCCGACGGCAGAACGCTTTAACATGATGGATAAAATCGACTACTGGGTTATCAACGCGGCTTTGAGAAAGTTGGCGTTATTGCAGCATGCGGGCTATTTGGGGATGTTTACCATCAATCTCTCAGGTCAGACTATCGCCAATACGGCATTGATCGAGGATATCGAAGAGCTTGTCATTAATCTGGACATCGACTCTAGCAAAGTGATTTTCGAGATCACGGAAACCTCGGCGGTTTCCAACCTAGTCTCCGCCAACGAACTGATTACAAGACTCAACGCGCTCGGTTGCCGCTTTGCCCTGGACGACTTCGGCACTGGATTCTCTTCATTTTCACATTTAAAAAATTTACCGGTGGATTTCGTCAAAATTGACGGTCTGTTTGTCAGGGGAGTGGCAACCGACCCCAGCGACCGGGCGATTGTCCACTCCATTAACGATATTGCCCACTCTCTGGGTAAAGAAACCGTAGCGGAATATGTCGAAAATGCGGAAATTTTGCAGTTCCTCTACGAATCGGGGGTGAACTATGTCCAGGGGCACTTCCTCTCGCCGCCGATGGACATCTCCATGATTGATCCCCACACCAACCAAAGTTCTGCTGACGGCAACCAGAGCTGCGTCAGTGGTGAGAAAATAAATAGCTAGTGGCTCTAGGTTATAATTTTGGATTGTGGTTTTTGATGAATCGGCATACTGTTTGCTCTTTCTGATTCAGCGTGTTGGATTCGCTTCACCCATCTCTGTCAGGAGGTGAGCGAGGCGAACACTTGAATTCAAAATATTTAATCTAAGGAGTCATCATGAGCCGGGAAATCATCCGAACCGATCAGGCCCCACAGGCTATCGGTACCTATTCGCAGGCTGTCAAAGTGGGCCAGACAGTCTATCTCTCCGGACAGATCCCGCTGGTGCCCGAAACCATGGAGATGGTGGCGGGGGATATCGAGGTACAGATCCGTCGGGTCTTCGACAATCTGCAAGCCGTGGCAAGAGCGGCCGGCGGCAGTCTGGCAGATGTGGTCAAACTGAATGTTTTTCTCACGGATTTAAGCCACTTTCCTGTGGTGAACCAGGTGATGGCGGACTATTTCGCGGAACCCTATCCTGCCCGGGCCGCCATCGGCGTCGCCGCATTACCCAAGGATGCCGGTGTCGAGATGGATGCCGTGATGGCATTATCCTGAGTCCACGTATTGGCTATTTCTAAAGAAAATCCAGGATTTTCCGATAGATAATCTACAGCTGAATAGCCTATGGTTAGGGGATAAAGGCATTTTCCGGGAATGCGGGCGTACAAGTCACAATGGATAAAGATTTCGAACGACTCATCAAGGTCAACGTCCAGGGACGGGTATTCGTAACCTGTCAATCCCGGGGTATTACTGATCCCTCCATCATTGGCTACTATGTCGAAATCATCGAGCAGGCGATTTTCGCCCTTTTGAGCGACGGGAGTTCGCCTGCGGACTTTCACCGCTTTCTGGATGAACAACTCACTTGGCTCGAAGGCGAACTTGACCAAACCGGCCCAGCAGCTTCTAAATCGCAGGAGGTCCCACCTCCACCTAAGAAGGATGTCGAAGAGGAGGAAACTTCGACACCGGCTCAATCGCCCAAAGAGCAGAAAAAGGCCACCGGCTATGTGCCCGAGGCGAAAACCATGCCCGAACGGCTGAAGGATGGGCGTTCCATCATGGAGCATCTGCTGGACAATGACTGCATCACCCTGAAGCTTGTCACGCCGAACGAGGCCAAGAAATTCAAACATAACCTATTGGGCAAGGTACCGGAAAAAGCCGAAGAGGAACTGGTGGCGAGCCTGCGAAATGTGCTGCATGACCAGGTCAGAAAATTCATCCGCAAAAACAACGGCGGCCCCTGGGCAAGCGCTACCCTGCAACACGAAGTCCGTATGGATATCACCAAGACCCGCACCCTGCGGTCTCTGGTGACGCTGGCGAGGTCACTGCTCGAAGAGCGTGAGGAGTGGCTCAAAAAAACCAAAAACAGTTTAACCGGGCGTTTCTTTGGCGGCCGGGTGAAAATGAATAAATAGTGGAGAGTCGATGGGTAAGCAGTACGATCAGATAACAGAAAAGCATGCCCAGTTCATCATCCATCAGCAGCTTTTCTTTGTCGCCACCTCGACCCCAGAGGGAAGAATCAACCTCTCACCGAAAGGGCACGATAGCCTGCGTATCGTGAATCCGAATCAGGTAGTGTGGCTCAATCTCACCGGTAGCGGTAATGAGACCGGTGCCCACCTGATGGAAGACAATCGCATGACCCTGATGTTCTGTGCATTCGAGGGTGATCCCAAAGTGCTGCGTCTGTATGGACAAGCAACCGTCCACCATGAGGGCAGTGACGAATGGGAGGCCCATATCGGCCGCTTCCCCCGACTTCCCGGTGCACGCCAGATCATTGTCATGGAGGTGGAGTCGGTGGTGAGTTCCTGCGGTTTCGGTATTCCCCTCTACGACTATGTGGACCAGCGGGAAGAGCTGCCGGCATGGGCAGAAAAGAAGGGCGTGAAGGGGATCAGGGATTATTGGCGGAACCGTAACGACCGGACTATCGATGGTAAGCCTACCGATTTTGACTGAGCTGATAGGCGGTTAAGGGGGAGACCGCCAATGGATGCTGATTACCAAGAATGAACACTAATAGGCTTGTGTATGGTGGGAAGCTTGGGTGATGTGATCCACCTTTTTATAGGTAACGACCTGGGTAAGGGGCGCGTAGTACAGCGGAGCGTCCCAGTGAGCGATAGCGAACGGTCTTGACCCAATTGTTATGCGCTTTCACTCCATAGCTTTTGTGACTTATATGCATATTTCCATAACCCGTACCAATATGGTATTTGAATAACAAGTATTAGCAGAATATCAAACATTCCACTTTCAAACCTACCACTGATTACCGAATAACCGATAAATGATAAAAAGGCCCCTGCAGCAATAAGAATTATTCCAAAATAAAGTTTCCAGATTACTGGTTTTCCAATAGCTATTTGAAAAACAAAGCCAGCGAAACCGATGAAGCCAAATATTATAAACAGATCATAAGTAATATTTTCGCTAGTCACTTCGTAATCTTGGAACCCAAGGATAAAAATGGCTAGTAGTACGAAGAAGTACGTTTTCCATAAATATTTCATGGCTTGTTATCTTTCAATTTGCGCATAACGGTTCATATAAGGGGCTCACAGCGTCCCACCCCGAAGGGCGACTTGATGTGATGGTTAGGTTTCACTGATAAGTGCATGTGCTTTACCAACGAAACCTATTGATAACAATAATGTTGCTACTATCTCCAGCGCTTGTGTTGCACTTAAAGACAACAGGCCTTCCTTTTCTGAAGTAATATTATTCTCTACATCTAGAGTTGCGCTATAACCGAAAAATGTATTCATTGATAGTGTGAAAGTGTAAATAACGAATGCAAAAAATATAAAAGCATTTTCCTTATTTCTGTTTTTACTGAAAATCATTCCAGTAGCCACACTTGATATAAAAAACATTACGAGAATGTAATAGTGTGTATAAAAGAAGAATGTATTCATATTTTACAAACCTAACGTTTAAGGTAAGGGGTCGAGGCGAAGCCGCTCCTGCGCAGGGCCGAAGGCCCGTAGTGAACTTGACCTGCTTGTTATGCGATTAATCACCAAATCTAACCTTCGCCGCAATTTTCTGGGCTGACGAATACACAAGTATTGAACCCTGATACAGTGGGTCATGGGGTGGTTGTCGCCAACCGAGGTAGTAGAACGACCCAGGTTCACTTAATGCTCTAGTGAGGCGTTGATATGTATCAGGGGTCAAATCATATTTGCATTCACAGATAAGATTTCGGCACTGCCCGGCTTTTCTTTCCTCTTTGAAGAGTAGAGGGGTTTGATGCCAGAGCGAAGAATCAATCCATTCGATCGGAGGATTAGTTTTTGCAGCATCAACGATCGAGACAATAGCGTAGGTACAACCAAATGTTTTATTATGCCATTTTCGAGATTCTAATACCCCATCATGATCTATAAAACTAAAGTAATCATCCGCATAGTAACGTTCTTGGTACCCAAATACGGCATAGATAGCTAGGCCAATTAGTACCACTAGGACTACTAAAACTCCAAACAGTCGGATAATCATTCGAAGCACTCTGTTTATTATTCCATGTTCACGCATAGTGAAGGCACTGATTTTCTTTTGCGCATAACGTCTGGGCTCAGTGGGGGATGTTCAGCGTCCTGTGCCTTTACTTGTTAGGGCTTTCTGCACGGTCAAATTTCGATATACGTGTAGAGCGCCCTTTGAATTTTAATTTGGCCAGCTCATTTAACGCTGCAATGGCTTTATCAACTACCATTAAATCACTATTGCTTGTAGCGAACTTATTTGTTTGCGGTTGTTTTTCCATCTCTACGAATTCTGCCTGAAATTCCTTTTTAGAAATCTTTACATAGCAGTAGATTGCATTTGTTCCCGGTAGCCTAAGACCTAAATTCTGAGTATGTCCTGTAAGTGGCTGAAGTCCCCAAGACACACTTGAATTCAGAAGCTCAAAACCATGGCCTTGTAGTAAATTGACAGCCTCTCTTGAAAGTAGATCTACCTCTTCGTCACTAGGTAGTATTTTTGAGGGTCCATCTACTCCAAGACCTACATCAATACGCTGAAGATCTCTTTGTTTTAGCATTGCACTCTTTGGGTGGCAACCACTCAATAACAGTGCAGTAATGACTATGGCTATTACACGTAACTTCATTTGTAGCCCTAACGTTGCCTTCAGCGGAGCAGGCGCGTTAGCGACTGCGTCCGATGTAAGGTCTGGTTAGGGTAACTCATTCGGTATTTCGCCATATTTAGGCGATTGTATTGGCTCAGTTAGCCACTCTTTAAACGGATTAAACAACTGTTTATATATAAAGAAGACATACATTTCTCCTGCCTCTCCATATGTATTTTTTAAGCCTATCCTGTATTCTTGTCTATACAGCCGTTTAAATTTGAATTTTCCTTCACTCAGTTTAAATGAGCGGATATATGTAATTTCTATACCATAGTAATCTGCCCAGTCTTTTAACTCTCTCCATTCAGCATTATTGACCACGCGATAAATTAGATAAAACACCAGAAGCCAGACATATAAATAGGGATTCAAGAAATTAGTCATCAAAGCTTCATATAACTGTAGAAAGAACTTTCCACCAAAGACTAGATATATAGTTGCAGCAGCAATAGATAATCCGATGAATAGTTTTGACCAACTGACCGGCAAAGTTCTTGCTTTTAAGAAGTTATCCATGTGGACCCTAACGCTGGCAGCAGCGGTGAGCGTAGCGAATCCGCTGGCTGACTTTGTTATGTGTGGTTCGGAAGGATTGAATGGTGAAGCCCATTGCCCCAGAATAGAGCTCATTTTTTCACTATGTCCAATATATCATTAAGCTGTATTTTATATTTTTTGAACGCTTGTTCTGTGGCTTGTAAATAAAGCTCTTCAGAGACAAGGTTTGGTTTTTTGGATTTAGATGGATTAAGGGGGTTGATAAATGCATTAAGCGATTTTATTGCGCTTCCTTCTCTATGTTTACCAAATATTATGTAGTAATTTGGGTTTCTTGGAACCTTATATACAGCCAGAATAATAACTTCAACACCTGTAATTACAGTAACTTTTTGATTAATTCCGTGGGAAGAGTTGAATTCTGTTTCTAAATCGTTGCTTTTGCCAGATAGGACGACTATAAGATCCGTTTTTTTAACATCTTCAACCACTTCAAAACCTGCATTAATAAATGCACTCTTCGTAACATTATAAAGTCTTTCTCTGTACTGCTTGGCTGGTAAATTCTTTGCCCATTTGATGTAGATAGATTTTGATTCTTTGAGGGGTAGCAATGCTTCAGGTTTATAATTAGTAGTTGAACAAGAAGCTACTGACAAAATTAAAACTGTCAGCAATACGGCCTTACCCAGTTGGCTACGTAATAATATACACATTAAATATTCCTTTCATAAGGGGTGTTTCCTGATCTGAAAAAAGATCACTTAATCAACGATTGAGCAGTGAAAATCTATACCCCATATTCACTCAAGAAACATAACGACTTAAGTAAGGGGCGCCGCTTTCGCGGCGTCCCAGCGAGTGACAACGAGCGAGCTTGACTTTCTTGTTATGTGTTTTATTTTTAGCCACTTAATCTTGATACTCCCAAGGAATTTCCTTTTTGAATTTTTCAATTGATTCTTCAATTAGCTCTAATGGTAGTTCTTTTTTATATAAAGTGACTTCTCTTGTTTTTTTTGTATCGTCTCGAAATATTTCTAATATGAGGTCTTCGTTGAGTGATACCTCAATACCAATACCATCTCGGTCACCAACATCACTTGCGATAACAACGCTATATTTGGATAGTAAATTGCTCATTTATTTTTACACATAATAGTGTCTTATATTGCTCGCGCCAATAATGTGTTATGCCGCAAGCACAAATATTGACTTATGTTGCAAAATGTTCTCATGTCTTTTCGCAAACAGGCATTGCCATGTGTTTTCGTAGAATTCATGACTTGGCGATCCATGTTTTTGATTTGATAATAATTTATTCCCCTTTCATTCAAAGATGCCATATCAATTCGTGGTTGTCTGTAGTCTTTTTCCTACACAGCGACTCCCTCTCTCATCTAAACCGTGGTTTGACCTGGGTGCTGGGCTTGAGACACATTTTGACTCACCATTGATTCAGTTTTACTCGCCGTTGACTGAATTTATCTCAACGATGACTCTCAGAGACTCGGTGCCGACTCTATTTTGGTCAATGCCGGGATGATTTTGCTCATTGCCGACATCCTGTGAGTCGTCGTCAAGAGAATTTGATTCACTGGCGAGTTGCATCTTTTCTGGGATGGGTAGCGATTATGGCTTAAACCCCAATCGCTGCATGACCTCGACCGGTACCGGTGCAAAGTGGTCGAGTTCCATTGTGAAAGTGCCGCGACCGTGGGTCGCCGAGCGTAGTTGGGTGGCGTAACCGAACATCTCTGAGAGGGGTACCTGATTTCGGATGGCTTTCATCTGGCCGGGTCGATCGATGACCTCTTCGATTTCGGCCCGGCGGCCGGTGAGTTGCCCAAGCACGTCACCCAGGTTCTCTTCCGGTGTGATGACTTCGCAACGCACGACAGGTTCGAGAAATACGCCTTTGCCTTTTTCCAGCCCTGCCCGCAGGGCCATACCGGCAGCAATCTTGAAGGCCAGGGGGTTGGAATCGGTTGCGTGTGATGAGCCGTCGACCAGGGTCACCTGGATATCGGTGACCGGATAGCCGTCGATGATGCCGCTGTTGGCTGCCTCTCGAATGCCGGCCTCGACCGCCGGTATGAACTCCTTGGGAATCGCGCCGGCAGAGATATGGTTTTCTATCAGTAATCCTTCACCGGGTGTGGTCGGTGCAAGGTTTAGGATGACGTGACCATACTGCCCATGACCGCCGGTTTGTCTGATAAAGCGCCCTTCAGCATTCTTTACCTGCCGTGAGATGGTCTCTTTGTAGGCGACCTTGGGTTTGCCGGTGCGGACGTTGACACTCTGTTCCCGTTTCAATTTCTCCAATAGGACTTCCAGGTGCAGCTCACCCATGCCGGAGAGGATGGTCTCTCCGGTATCCTCATCGGTATCGGCTCTGAACGTCGGGTCATCTTCAGCGAGATGGTGCAGGGCCTCGCTGATCTTTTCGTTGTCCTGCGCCGTCATGGGTGTCACGGTGATCCTGATCACCGGATCGGGGAAGTCGATAGATTCCAGTAACAGAGGGTGGTGCGGATCGCAGAGGGTGTCCCCGGTACGGGCGGCTTTCAGTCCCAGCAGGGCGGCGATATCACCGGCCTGTATCTGATCGATGTCCTCCCGGTGTTCCGCATACATGCGCTCCAGGCGGCCGACCCGTTGTGGTCGTCCATGCCGGGGATTGAGAATGCTCGCGCCTGTTTTGAGCGTGCCGGCATAGATGCGGACATAACAGAGCCGGCCTGCGTAGGGGTCGGTCACCGTCTTGAAAATCAGTGCACTCAGGGGGGCTTCCGCATCAGGTGGGCAGATAACCGTCTTGTCCTGCTCCGGATGGTTGCCTGTGACCTCACCGACATCGAGCGGAGAAGGGAGATAGTCGACCACCGCATCGAGCAAGGGCTGCACCCCTTTGTTTCTGAGGGAACTGCCGCACAGGACGGGTACGATGCTGTTACTCAGGGTGGCGCGTCGAATGGCCGCCTTCAACTGTTCGTTCGTCACATCACCACCCTCCAGCCACAGGGTGAGCAGTTCATCATCCTGTTCCGCGATACGCTCGATCATTGCAGCACGTTGTGATCGGGCGGATTCGATGTGGCTGTCGGGTATCTCGTCAAATTCCTGCTCCGCGCCCAGTTCATCACGCCAGCGAATGGCGCGCAGGGTGATCAGGTCGATTACGCCCTCGAACTCCGACTCGATTCCGAGGGGGACTTGCAGGGTGACAGGATTTGCGCCGAGTCGTTCATGAAGGCTTTCGACCGCGTGCTGGAAGTCCGCCCCCAGCCGGTCCATCTTGTTGATGAAGCAGAGACGCGGCACACGATAACGATCCGCCTGACGCCACACGGTCTCGCTTTGCGGTTCGACACCCTGAGAGGCATCGAACACTACCACCGCCCCATCCAATACCCGCAAAGCGCGCTGTACCTCGGCAGTGAAATCGATATGCCCCGGTGTGTCGATGAGGTTGATCTGGACATCATTCCAAAAGGCGGTCACTGCGGCGTCGACAATGGTGATGCCTCGCTCCCGCTCCTGATCCATCCAATCGGTTACGGTGGTGCCGCTGTCGACGGACCCCAGTTGATGGGTGCGACCGGCGTAGTAGAGAAATCGCTCAGTAGTGGTGGTTTTGCCCGCATCGATATGTGCGATCAGACCGATGTTGCGGAGTTGATGGATGGGGATGGTTTTGGCAGACATCAGACGTGATTTCTTTTTATAAGCGGTTGCAGTTTCTCTGAGAGTTTAGACGCTGATCGGGGAAGAGGATGAATTTTGAGCTTTGAATCCTGGCAATCGCGTGTAGGTTGGGCCGACGAAGGAGGCCCAACATCTCCACCTTCAATTTTCGATCCAACCTCTGGAAAGATGTGTGGACTGTTGGGCCTCCTTCGTCGGCCCAACCTACCGGTCTGGTGAGACAGTGCAGAAATCATCAAAATTCCGCTGTTTTAGTTTGAGAGGAGACGGAGTTTCGGTGAGAAAAAAGAAAGTTAGGAAGACCGCTACCTAATCAGCAGTTGCCTAAAGCTACTATTCCCCATAAAGCGTCAGCGTGACCTGCCGTCGGTGGGGATGTGTCCGGTGCTCCCAAAGATAGATGCCCTGCCAGGTGCCCAGTGCAGGGTGTCCGCGACTGATGGGAAAGCTGAGATCCATCTTGGTCAGAATGGATCGGATATGTGCCGCCATGTCATCCGGTCCCTCCAGGGTGTGGTCGAAATGGCGGTCGCCGTCCGGTACCAGTCTGGCCATAAAACCTTCCAGGTCGGAACGTACGGTGGGGTCGGCATTCTCGCAGAGGATCAGTGATGCGCTGGTGTGGTGGATGAAGAGCTGGCAGATGCCGGTGGTGATGTCTGCCTGGCGGATAGCCTGCTCCACCTGAGGGGTGATGTTGTAGGTGTTACGTCCACGGGTTTCGATTTGGAGCTGTTGTTGTATCACCATCTTTGCACTTCTCCCGCTGGTTCTGGCATGCTTCAGACTGATATTACAGTGAAAGCATGCACCATTGAAAAAACAGGACAGTCAGCCAGTCGATCTGGCAGAACAATCCGTCACCCGACTGAAAGGTGTCGGCGCAAGGAATGCGGAAAAGCTCGCCCGTCTCAACATCGAAACGGTACAGGATCTGCTGTTCCATCTCCCGCTTCGTTACCAGGATAGAACACGAATCCAGCCCATCGGCGCCATACGTCGGGGAGACCAGGTGGTCATCGAGGGGGAGGTCGATGTCACGGAGATCAAGTTTGGCCGTCGACGCTCGTTGCTGGTGCGAATCTCGGATGGCACCGGGGGTATCATCCTGCGCTTTTTCTACTTTAGTAACGCCCAGCGGGAGGCGCTGGCCAGAGGTGTCCGGCTGCGCTGCTTCGGTGAGGTGCGCAACGGTCCCAATAGCCTGGAGATGGTGCATCCCGAGTATCAGCGGGTGGACCCGGATGAACCCCAGCAGGTGGAAGAGACACTGACACCGCTCTATCCCACCACCGAGGGGGTCCATCAGCTGACCCTGCGTGGCTTGATGCAACAGGCGCTGACAATGCTGGAGCAGACACCGCAGGGATTGCGGGAGCTGTTACCCGGCGAACTTTTGAGCCGCTTTCCCATGCAGAGTCTTGCCCTGGCGGTGAGCTATCTGCACCGGCCGCCACCGGATGCGGACCAACAGGAGTTGCTGGCGGGTAGCCATCCGGCCCAACAACGACTCACTTTCGAAGAGCTGCTGGCACATCAGATCAGCTTACGAAAACTGCGCAGTCAGCATCAGCAGATTAGCGCCACTGTACTGCCTGCCGGGAGTGAACTGAAACGGCAGTTGCTGGCGAATATTCCTTTTAAACTCACGCCGGCACAGGAACGGGTTGTTGGCGAGATTGAGCAGGATCTGAGTAAGCCGAACCCCATGCAACGCCTGGTGCAGGGAGACGTGGGGTCAGGTAAAACCATCGTCAGCGCGCTGGCTGCCTTGCAGGCGATTGACGCCGGTAGTCAGGTGGCGCTGATGGCCCCCACGGAGTTATTGGCGGAGCAGCATTTAAACAGTTTCTCCCAGTGGCTCGAACCCATGGGTATACAGATTGCCTGGCTGACCGGCCGCATGAAGGGACGCGCCCGGGAGCAGGTACTCGAAGTGATCGCCACCGGTCAGGTACAACTGGTCGTCGGCACCCATGCGCTGTTTCAGGACGATGTGGTGTTTGATGATCTGGGACTGGTGATCATCGATGAACAACACCGCTTCGGTGTCCATCAGCGACTGGCGCTGAGAGAGAAAGGCCGCCGGCAAGGACACGCGCCTCATCAGCTCATCATGACCGCGACGCCGATCCCCCGCACCCTGGCGATGACCGCCTATGCCGATCTTGATCTGTCGGTTATCGATAGCCTGCCCCCGGGGCGCAAGCCGGTCACCACCGCTGTCATATCGGATCGACGCCGGGATGAAGTGGTGGAGCGGGTGCGGGCCGCCTGTGCCGAGGGCCGGCAGGCCTATTGGGTCTGTACCCTGATTGAGGAGTCGGAGGTACTACAATGTCAGGCAGCGGAGGAGAGTGCCCAGCAGCTTGCAGAAGCCCTGCCGGAGCTGCGGGTCGGGCTGGTGCATGGCCGCATCAAATCCGAGCAGAAAGAGCAGGTGATGAGCCGTTTCAAAGCGGGAGAGCTGGATCTGTTGATTGCGACGACTGTTATCGAAGTGGGCGTGGATGTACCCAATGCCAGCCTGATGATTATCGAAAATGCCGAACGTCTGGGACTTGCTCAGTTACACCAGCTGCGGGGGCGGGTTGGTCGCGGTAGTGCAGAGAGCCACTGCGTGTTGATGTATCACGCACCCCTCTCCCTCAATGCCAAAACGCGTCTGGCGATATTGCGGGAGAGCAGCGACGGCTTTTACATTGCCCAGAAGGATCTGGAGATGCGTGGTCCGGGTGAGGTATTGGGTACGAGGCAGACCGGAGATATGCAGTTACGCATCGCCGACCTGGTGCGGGATCAGGGCATGCTGGATGAAGTGAGGGAGGTGGCAGAGAGGATGCTGCAGGATCATCCTCTACAGGCGGAACAACTGGTTCTCCGCTGGCTGGGTAGACGGGTGGATTACGGTCGCGCGTGAGACAACAAGGAGGCACAACATGAAAGGTATCGGTCGAAAAGGTGCATCCAGTCTTATCTGGATAGTGCTATCGCTGTTGGCTGGCTGTGCCTCTCAAAGCCTGCAGGATGTCGAGCTTCCGCCACCGCCACTATTGGCTCCACCATCTAGTGACAGTGAGCGGCATCAACCCAGACAGATCTTTGTCGATGTGAAGCTGAGCCGTGAAACCTGCAATGACTACGATCTGCGCTCGCGGATGTGTGGTGAAGGGGCTCACACAGCCTATCGGGATCTTAACCATGCATCGTCTGACGTGAGGCCGGGAGACAGGGTGCAGGTGAGAGCGGGGGTGATTCGAGAACAGTTTGTACCGGCGGTATCCGGCGCCGAGGGGCGACCAATCAGCTTCCAGCCTTATGCTGGTGAGAGGGTGGTTTTTTCAGGAATCCAGCAGCCGGCCTGGCTGTTACTGGATCGCTACTATCTGATTATCGAAGGCTTTCAGGTTGAGAAAGTGCTGGGCTGGGGACGACTGGAAAATGCCCACTACAACGAGATCCGCAACAATCATTTTGCAGCGGCACAGGCCCGCGGGACAACGGGTGGTTTGAAGCTGACAGGCAGTCACTATAACCGTATCGAAGGTAATCGATTTTTACGCGGCAATGACAGTCTGGTGATTCAAGTCTCAGACAGAAATTTGGTGGCGGATAACTATTTTGAATGGGGCCGGCATAGTCTATTGAGCCTGCGTTGCGGCAACTACAATGTCATCAGGGGCAATACCTTTCACAACGAAAGACAGAAGGCGATGGAGGTCTATGATTGCGAAGGGGTGAGTGACGCGCCTTATCGTCTTGATGCAACGAAACGGAATCTCATCGAGCGCAACCGTTTCATCCATGCGCGAGCTTCAAGCCGTTCGTACAAATACAATGCCATTCAGTATGCGGGGCAGTATGGCATCGTGCGTCACAATCTGTTCAGGGATAATCTCGGCGGCGCTTTGAACATCTCTGTCTATTCCGATGAAGCGCTACACAACTATGGTCATAGAATCTACAACAATACATTCTATGCTAACCGGTGTTTCGGCTTGATTAATAATTCAAAGGGTGGTGCCAGGACTGGTGAACACGTCATGCTTAATAATCTTTTTTACAAGAACCGGGACTGTGTGGGCGGTCCTCATCAAGTGGATATGCTGTGGGGTGGTTTCGATACAAAGGAAAATGCCCTCACCGAGGCGGATCCTGGGTTTGTCTCAGAGACCGACGGTGATCTGAGGTTGAACCCCGATAGCGCATGGATTGATAAAGGACGCTTCCTGACGCGCACCTTGACGAAGGGCCAGGGTCGCACACTGCCATTGGAAGACGTGGCCTTCTTCTTCGATGGGGCGGGGGTGCCAACTGTGAGTGGTGATCTGATCCAGCTCGAAGGGGGTAGTCATAGCGCCCGTGTGATCAAAGTGGATTTTTCTACGAGCAGCCTGCTGTTGGACGAAACGCTGACTTGGCACAAGGGGCAGGGTGTCTCGCTAATCATTGGGGGGACGTCACCGGATATGGGTGCTTATGAGGCAGAGGTTGAATAGTCTATCTACAGTTATTCGTGCGATAATCTCCATTTTGTCCAGGTAGTGCCATTTTGACCCATCGCAGTCCACACTCATCCGTTCCAGAACCCGAATGGGGTGAGTGGCGGAGCCAACGTCTCCGTGAAATTCCATCGGGTGTGCAGACGTGGTTGCGTGATTCCGGTTCTTTGACGCGTAAGGTTATTCAGGCCTGTAGCCATGGACATTTTCGGGTGCGGTTGCTTCATCAGGGGTGGGGGCGGCCACTCAACAGTGAACGTAAAGTGATGAAAACCCGCCGTGGTGTGATTACGCTGGTTCGTGAAGTGGAGCTGCTATGCGATGAGCAACCCTGGGTTTTTGCCCGTACGCTGATTCCTGCCACCAGTCTGCAACGTTCTGTACGGCGCTTGACGCAGCTGGGTGAGAAGCCACTGGGTGCAGTGCTTTTCAGTGACCCAAAGGTGCATCGTGGTGTTACGCAGATTGCCAGACTGCAACCCAAGCATCCCCTGTTCGATGCTGCCTGTATTCATATCGACGACAGGCCCGAGATGCTTTGGGCAAGACGTACCATGTTCTACCTCGCCGGGCGGCCTCTGCTGGTCAACGAGATTTTTTTGCCCGACATTCCATTGAAGGATAAGAGGGTGTGATGGAAAAACCGCAGATCCAGGTGCCTCTCCAAGAACCGGACAAGGTTTCATTACGTGAGCGATTGTGGCGCTATGCCCAGTTGGTTCGTCTGCATCGCCCCATCGGTATTCTGTTACTGCTGTGGCCCACCATGTGGGCGCTGTGGTTGGCGGGTGAGGGGCAACCACCCTGGGTGATCGTGCTGGTATTTATGACGGGTGTGGCATTGATGCGGTCGGCGGGTTGTGCGATCAACGACTATGCAGATCGGGATTTCGACGGCTGCGTGGCGCGGACCAGAACACGCCCCATCGCCATGGGACTGGTTAGTCCTAAGGAAGCATTGGCTGTTTTTGCCGTACTCTCTCTGATGGCGGCATGTCTATTGGTGTTCCTCAACTGGCCGACCCGTTTTATGTCACTGGTTGCCCTAGTGCTGGCAGCTGTCTATCCCTTCATGAAGCGCTATACGCATCTCCCGCAGGTGATGCTGGGAGCGGCTTTCGGTTGGGCGGTACCCATGGCTTTCATGGCGCTCAATGAGTCTATTCCACCCGTGGCCTGGGTGTTGTTTGCTACCACCCTGTTGTGGGCGCTGATCTACGATACCCAGTACGCCATGGTCGACCGTGAAGACGATCTGAAAATCGGCGTTAAATCGAGCGCCATTCTCTTTGGTCGTTACGACAACCTGATCGTCGGTGTGCTGCAGGTCTTGATGTTGTTGCTGCTGTTCCAGGTCGGCAACATGGCAGGACGGGGTTGGGTCTTTAACCTGGGTCTGCTGGTTGGGGCCGGGTTGTTTCTCTATCAGCAGTGGCTGACCCGCGACCGACAGCCCAAGGCCTGCTTCGATGCCTTTCTCAATAATAATCTGTTCGGCATGGTGATCTTTCTTGGCCTTCTGTTTGATTACCTTGTGAGTGGGTGATCTTTTCCTCAGGCGGTCGGAAATGAGTAGGCCCGCCCTCGGGCCGTTTAGGTTTTCAAGGTAGTTTGAGTCGAAGTGTTGGTGTCTCCGGCGGCAGGCAGACCTCATCGTTACAGGCCTGTAGCCGGAGGCTTACAGGCAAGATCGATCCTGCCGGTGTATCGCCTGACGTGACAAAAGCCTCCAGGATTGTTCGACCGGAGAAGAGCGAGAGTGGCGTCGACTGGAATGAGAGACGTTGTTGTTCGCCTTCGGGATAGGTGATCGGTCCCAGGGTCCAGCCATGGCTTTCTTCCGCAAGCCGTAGTTGTGTACCGATCAAATCTTCATTACCCGGTTCGTTACTGTTGATGTGCCAGCCTGGCGGGATTTCGATGGCGACCGTCAGCCGCATCGATTCGTTTGAATGAGGTGTCAACTGACCCTCAAGCCGGATGCCGCCTTGGGCGGCATAGGCGCGCGATTGCAACTCTCCCTGTTTGTGATTGGTGATGGCGGTCAGCATATAACCGTAGCTGTGGGGTTGTTTCTCGATACTCGACGCGAAACGGCTGATCAGATTGTCTATCTGCTGGCGATATGTCAGGTTGCCGGTACGCTGCCAGAGCCTCTGCAGGGCATGCAACGCCAATGAACTGCCTGAGGGAATGGCGTTATCGCTGCCGTCGTCTTTGGGACGTCCCATTGCCGTAATCTCGGCATCGGCCTCATTCATGAAAAAACCACCACCGTCGACATCGAGAAAACGTTTGATGAGGGCGTCGGTCAACTCGATGGCATGATCGAGCCAAGCTCTTTCACCTGTCAGGTCGTAGAGCGTCAGCATGGCTTCCGCCAGATAGGCATAGTCCTCCTGGGCCGCGAGGATGGACGAGCGGCCGTCCAGGTGCACACGCCAGAGCTGTCCTGCAGAGCGTCGGTTGTGTCGCCAGTTAAACTCGGCTGCCTTTTTCGCCACTTCTCGATATGTCGGAGATTTGAGCAGATCGGCTGCCTCGGCAAAGGCGGTGATCATCATGCCGTTCCAGGCGGTCACGATCTTGTCGTCGCGAAGCGGGGGTACCCGTTGGTTGCGTACCTTCAGGAGTACGCTGTTGATGTGATCGATCCTTTGGTGCAGGGCCTCGAGCGCCATCTTATGTTCTTTCGCGTAATCTTCGAGAGTCTGTTCCAGATGCAGGATATTGCGTCCTTCGAAGTTACCCAGGCGGGAAACCGAATAGAGAGACTTGGCCAAATCGGCATCCTCTGGCGCCAGGGCATCGCTAATCTCCGCCGTGGTCCAGGTAAAAAAGAGGCCCTCTTCACCCTCACTGTCGGCATCGGTGGCTGAGTAGAAGCCACCTTCCGGTGAAGTCATCTCACGCATCACATAGTCAAGCGTCTGGGTTGCCACACGAAGATATTTTGGTTTGCCGGTGAGACGCCAGGCACGGAGATAGACACGGCTCAGGTGTGCCTGGTTGTAGAGCATTTTCTCGAAGTGGGGCACCAACCACTCGAAGTCAGTGGAGTATCGGTGGAAGCCCCCAGCGACTTGATCGTATATGCCGCCACGAGCCATATGATCGAGGGTTGTCTCCAGCATCTCCAGGGTCTGATCATTGCCGTCACGTTCCGCTTGATCGAGCAGCAGGAAGAGCCAGGGCTCCTGTGGGAACTTGGGTGCCTGGCCGAATCCGCCTTGGATCTCGTCATAGATCTGTGCAATCGCTGAAACACCGCGATTGGCATTGGCAAGATCGAAGGCCTTGGATTCACCACTGAGACGATTGCTCTTGGCAACGGCTTCGGCAATGCGTTCGGCTTGCGCTTCAGCGTCTGCTCTTTTTTCATGCCAGATCTGGGAGATTTGGCTGACCAGTGAGGCGAACTGATTCGGGGGATAGTAGGTGCCTCCATAGAAGGGCTTACCCTCCGGTGTCAGGAAGGATGACATGGGCCAACCACCCCTGCCGGTCAATAACATCACGGCTGTCATATAGACCTCATCCACGTCCGGATGGCTCTCCCGGTCGACCTTGATGGCGATGAAATGCTCATTCAGCAAGGCGGCAATGGCCGGGTTTTCAAAACTCTCCCGTTCCATGACATGGCACCAGTGGCAGGTAGAGTATCCGATAGAGAGAAAGACCGGTTTGTTTTCCTGTTTCGCGCGCTCGAAAGCCGTTTCAGACCAGGCATGCCAATCGACAGGGTTGTGAGCATGCTGCAGCAGGTAGGGGGAGTCCTCAAGAATGAGCCGGTTGGTATACGTCGGCGTGCCGTCTTCGTTGAAGTGCTCAGTGCGTGGCCGGTATGCAAGACCTTTGGCGAGGTAGGCCGCCTTCAGTTTCTCCTGTATTTCCATGGGTCTTTCCACTCGATAGTGTTCTTGGGTATTGGCAGGCGTCACGGATAGAAGCAGAGACAGCAGCAGGGCGGTAGTGGCAAGTCTTCGCATATCAGGGATCCAACCGGACCTGCAGGTCCATGGGTAGTTTTTTATCGACTGCCCACTCCTCTGTAGAACCGTCATAGAGTTTAGCCTGCGTGTTACCCAGGATTTCATGGGAGACGAACCAACCCAATGAGGCACGATGGCCGGTATGACAATAGTTGATTTGTGATCCCTTCAACGGCACATCGCTGGCTTTGTAGATGCGTTGAAGATTTTCTGTGGAGTGGAGTTTGCCGCTGCCATTCACCGTCAGCCAGTCATAACTGAGATTGACCGCATTGGGTAAGCTGCCCGCCCGTTCCCTACCAGAACCGGCATAGATGCCTAGATATTCCGCACGGCTGCGGTTGTCCACGGCCATGGATCCACTCTCAAGGGCATGCTTCACCTCTTTTGAAGTAGGCACCATCTCGCTGCGAAGGTTGGCTTTGAAGGTGCGAGACTGCGGTTTGCTCTCGCCCCTTTCGAGGGGATAGCGTCGGCTCTGTGCATAGGCGACCAATCCGCCGTCCAGGATGGAGATTTTGTCATGCCCCAATGCTTTGAAGGTCCAGTAAATACGGGCTGCGCTTGTGAGATCACCGGCACTGGCGCCGAGGGAGACCAGTACCACTTGGCTATCGTTGTCGATACCCAGAGAGCCGATCAAGCGCTCCAGTTGTGTAACAGGCGGTATCAGCTTGAGTGTACCTTTTTTGTCCGTTCGCCACTGGCCATAGTCGGTGTTGACCGCTCCGGGAATATGGTGCCGTTGAAATCCTTGGGTCTCCTGCAGGTCCAGGATTACCAGGTTTTCCTGCTGACGATTGTCGTGTAACCAGGAGGGTGACACCAAGGGTTGGGCGGAGAGTGTGCCTATCCAGATGAGGGATAGCAGTCCTGCAAGCATGATTCGCAACATGGGCATTTCGATATTTTCAGTTATTGGTAATTTCAGTTGACTGGCTATGTCGGCTGTTAGTTCCTTTGGCCGGCTTTATGTGGGTCTTGTTTTGGGGATGAAATCCATTCAAACAGATATACTCATAGTCTGGCAGTTGCAGGGATGGGGAAAAACATTCAGGCTGTCCGGTAATCGTTTTTTCTTGGTGTAATGAATCGGTGGTTTATGCGTAGCAAGCGACTTCTCAACAGATTGTGTCTCCCGGTTTTATTGGCGGTTGCTCTCCTTATACCGGGAGTGAGTTTCGCTGATAATTTCGACGAGGCCATGGCCGCCCTCTCGGAAGGTGACTATCGCCAGGCCTATCGTGGTTTCAAACGATTGGCGCAGCGGGATCATGTAGAATCCCAATATCAACTCGGCATGCTTTACCTTTTTGGCCAGGGAGCTAAACAGGATACGGCGCAAGGGATCTCCTGGCTTGAACAGGCCGCACAGAATGGCAACTATCTGGCGGCTAACGAGTTGGGCCAGATCTATATCGCAGGTCGTGGTGTGGAGCCAAACGAGCTGGAGGCGATGAAATGGCTCGAATTGGCAACTGAAATTGCCGAAGAGAATGAAGGGGAGGCCGATGATGGTTGCGAATAAGCAGTGCTATCTGATCGATCGAGCATCATGGGTCATTCAATGGACAGCAATGTAATCCCATTTTATGAAATTCAGTGATTTCGGGTTTAAGGAAAACCCATTTTCCATCACACCGGATCCCCGTTACCTCTATCTTAGCCAGGGGCACGAGGAGAGCCTTGCTCACCTGATTTACGGTACCGGTCCCAATGGCGGCTTTGTCCTTTTGACCGGCGAGGTCGGTACAGGAAAGACACTGCTGATCCGCAGCCTGCTGGCACAGAAGCTGGCGGATGTGGATATTGCGCTGGTGTTGAATCCTCGCCTCTCCAGGCGGGAGTTCCTGTCTACCATTTGCGATGAACTGGGGATCGATTACCAAGGTAATCCCTACTCACTCAAGCAACTGATGGGCACTCTCTCGGAGCATCTCCTCAAGACCCATAGTGAAGGCCGGCATACGGTGATGATCGTGGATGAGGCGCAGAACCTCAGTCCCAGAGTGTTGGAGCAGGTTCGTCTACTGACCAATCTTGAAACCACAAGACACAAGCTGTTGCGCATCATCCTGGTGGGTCAACCGGAACTCCTGGAGATGCTGGGCAGGTCCGAGCTGCGACAAGTGGATCAGCGCATCACCGCCCGCTACCATCTCTATCCGCTGAGTCGGCAGGAAACGACCCGCTATATCTCTCACCGTCTGGCGGTGGCAGGGATTCGAGAGGATCTGTTCAGTCCGTCCGCCATGCGTCTGGTACACCGGCTTTCCGGTGGTGTACCCCGTATGATCAATACCATCTGCGAACGGTCCCTGTTGGCGATTTTTTCAAGGGGTGAAAACCGCGTTGGGGCAACCCTGGTATGGCAGGCGGCAAAAGAGGTGAAGGGTCGCCGGAAACCCAGACATCATTGGCGCTGGCTTGTACCGGGGTTATTAGTTTTGGGCGTGGGACTCTATGCCTATCTCTCACCCCGTCCACTTGTCACTGATGATATACCGCAGGTTGTGCCGCAAAAGAGCGAGTCGTCAGATGCTGGAATTGCTCCCGAGCCCACGGAAAAGGTCCCAGCACCAGTTGTGGAGGAGATGCAACCGCCGACAATCTCCGATATTGAGCCGCCATCTCAACAAGAAGATCCGGTCGATACCTCGCTGATGAGTGAGAAACCGGTGATAGCGCAACAGGATGTTGTGGTTCACGAGGTTCCTGCTTTTTCTCTACCCACGTTATTCGACCATGCGCAAAATCAAAATGAGGTCTATAGCAGGCTCTTCGCCCTTTGGGGGGCGTCGGTCAATCTGGATTCACCGCTCACCCCATGCATGCAAGCCCCACAAGTCGGGCTACGATGTCTCAGGGAGACGTCGGATTGGACTCGACTACAGTCGCTGGACCGGCCGTTAATCTTTCGTCTTGTCCAGGATAAGCAATATCGGCTTCTGCTACTTAAAAGACTCGAGGGTGAACAGTTGTTGGTCGAAACCGGAGCGGGTGAAACGCAGCTGAGCCTGTCAGATATCATGCCCTACTGGGAAGGTGAGTTCGTCATGCTTTGGCGTCCCCACGGCGGGGTGGCACTGATTGGAGAGGGCTCGGCAGGTGAGGTTGTGACCTGGCTTCGCAAGCGAATGCACTTGGCGGATGGTGAGCCTGTTACTCAAGCGAAGGGTCTCGACAAGTTCGACGATAGTTTGAAGCAACGATTACAGGCATTCCAACGCAGCAAAGGCCTGCTGGATGATGGTGTGGCGGGTCAGCAGACCCTGGTCTATCTGAACAACCTGTCACTGCCGCCGGGGACACCGACGTTGAGTTCGGCGACAGGACTAGGAGACAGCTGAGATGTCGCTCATCCTTGAAGCGCTCAAAAAAGCAGAGCGACAGCATAAATTGGGAGAGGTGCCCGGTATACGACCGGATCCCCTTGCGAGACAACCAACATCTCTGAGAGGTCTTGGTTGGGTGATGCTGTTGCTTTTTGCCTGCACCATGCTCGGTCTGGGACTCTATCTTGGGGGTTACCGCTTGCCGCTGACTGAGGATGAGGTGGGACAGCCCGTTAAAGCGCCAACAAATGATCAGCCGGCTGTTGTCTCAACGCAACCACAGCCCGCTAAGGTGCCGGAAAAAGTGGATATGCCGGTGCCTGCTCAGGTAGCACCGGCAGCAGTGGACGCCGTTCCCGTCAAACCTGCGGTTAAATCGCCGCAGCCAAAAGCAAAACCCGCCAGACCGCTGAGTGAGATGCCAAGCGGTTTCATTGCCAACCTGCCTGAGCTCAATATCGATATCCACAGCTTTGACCAGCGCCCGGCCAAACGCTATGTATTGATCAATTTAGAGAAGTACAGGGAGGGGGATTATCTGGCTGAGGGACCGTTGCTGCTGGAAGTCCTGGCCGACGGGGTGATTCTCGAACATCTGGGCGAGCGATTCATTCTGCCCATTGGTAACCAATAACAACGCCGGCCTGGAAATTGGGGATCAGGATGCCTTACCCATGGGGGCCAGGGTACGCAGCAGGTCATCGACAGCGGCTTCCACTTCGGTATCGATCTCCAGGCACGATGCCAGAGAGGTCTCGGCCATTTTCATCGCCGTCGGGTGGGGTTGCAGGATTCCCTCGCCAAAGGGCTGGTCATCGGATTTCGCTTTGGAGAGGAGTGCCGCGATGTGAACAATCGCAGTCTCCAAAGGGTTTTTTTGTGCTCTCGTGGGTTCAGGATGATACTCGGTGGTCTCGATGAGTGATTCCGGCAACTGCCACTGTCGCATAAGAGTGGCACCGACCCGGGCGTAATCCAGACCCAGGATCTCACGCTCAACCTCCACCATTGGACGTTGCTGCTGGCGGGATATTTCGCTTGCCTTGAGGGTTTCGCTGGGAATGCTTTGGTAGAGGATCAGGTGTCCCAGATCACTCAGCAGGCCAGCGACAAAAAGCCGCTCGTTGTCCAGTACCCCCCGGAGCTTTGCCAGGCGTTGAGCGGCAAGTCCGCTGTAGATACTGCTTTTCCAGAACTGTGTCATGTCGAATGTGGCGGGATCAATGCCGGAAAAGGCATGTGACACACTGGTCGCCAGGGCCAGATCATGAATCTGCTGTGTCCCCAGTAAATTGACCGCACGAATGACTGTATCTATACGGCTTGCCATGCCGAAGTAGGGGCTGTTGACCAGCCGTAACACCCGGGTGGTCAATGCCGGGTCGCTGCTGATGGCTTCAGCAACATCAGATATCCCATACTCCGGTCGCCCGATGACACCCTTAAGCCGCAGATAGGCTTCGGGTAGAGTGATCAGTTTGGCATCGCGAGTCACCTTCTCCCATAACGTGGACATGACCTTACCTCAACTCAACACGCTATCTGGGGGAGATACCGTCGGCACTCGCAGCAGTGGCAGTGATATGTTTTTGTCGTGGATCATAAAAAGCATATAGCGCGAATATATCAGTCGTTTGGGGAGAGGGACAGACGAATTAGTGTTAACAGGCCCTAGAGTATGGGGGTTCTTGCCAGTGCCCAGATGTCGATCCGTTTCACCCCAGCCCTGAGCAGGGTTCGGCTTAACTCTGTGATTGTGGCGCCGGTGGTGATGACATCATCGAACAGCGCCACATGCCGTCCCGCCAAATCATCGTTGACTTCAAATGCTGAGCGAAGGTTCTTACGTCTGGCCTTTTCACTCAAACCTGTCTGTGCCGTTGTCGAGCGGATACGCCTGACAGCGCGCCAGTTCAGATCAAGAGCCTGATATTTGGCCAGCAGCCGAGCCAGTTCCAGAGATTGATTGAAGCCGCGCTCACGTAATCGCAACGGATGGAGAGGGACGGGAATCAGGGTGTCGGGCGGGTCTTCTATGTCACCCAAACGATCGATCATCAATTTTGCCAGGGGCTCTGCGAGGTGGAGTTGTTTGTTGAATTTGAGGCCGCTGATCAGGTGGTTGATGGGTGCCTCATAGCGAAGGGCGGTAACCCCCCGGTGGAAGATCGGTGGCCGTTGTATGCAGCGCCCACACAATGTCTGTGGAGGTGCCTGAGGTGGAAGCGGCAGAGCACATTGGGGGCAGGCGTGGTTATTGAAAGGCAGTGTGCTATAGCAGCTATTACAGAAAAACTGCTGTGACCCGGTGGCAATGCCACAGCAGGGACAGCGTTCAGGCAGCACAAGTGATCGTATAAAATTAAGACAGTTGTAAACTGGCATAACCATCCTTGGTTGACAGAGATCCGGGGATGTTGTCTATTGTCGCACTGCAACAACTCCCAAGAGCACCATGAAAAATACCATGACAGAGACAAGCATACGCCATGATTGGGGTCTGGATGAAATCGAGGCCCTTCTGGATCAGCCATTCAACGATCTGATTTTCAAAGCCCAGATGACGCATCGGGCACACTTTGATCCCAATCGGATTCAGATGAGCAGTCTGCTGAGTATCAAGACCGGAGCCTGTGCAGAGGATTGTGGTTACTGCTCACAAAGTGCTAAGAATACCACCGGACTGGAAGCGGAAAAGCTGATGCCGCTCGATGATGTGGTTGAGGCGGCTCAGTCTGCCAAGTCCAAGGGCGCCACCCGCTTCTGCATGGGGGCAGCCTGGCGCAATCCCACGGATAAAAATCTGGCTAGGGTCATCGAGATGGTGGAGGCGGTGCACGGACTTGGCATGGAGACCTGCCTGACTCTCGGTATGCTGACTCAGCCACAGGCCGAACAGCTGCGCGAGGCTGGTCTCGATTACTATAATCACAATCTGGACACTTCACCGGAGTTCTACGGCAATGTCATCACTACCCGGACTTTTGATGATCGTTTGGATACGTTGTCCCATGTCAGAGATGCGGGGATCAATGTCTGCTCCGGCGGCATCCTCGGTATGGGGGAGTCCAGGCGTGACCGGGCCAGCATGCTGCGTGAATTGACCAACCTGCCAAAGCATCCCGAATCGGTGCCTATTAACATGCTGGTGCAGGTAGAAGGCACGCCACTATTCGGCAGTGATGAGCTTGATCCGCTGGAGTTTGTGCGCACTATCGCAGTGGCTCGTATCCTGATGCCGGCTTCCTATGTGCGCCTCTCCGCCGGACGCAGTGAGATGAGTGACGAGATGCAGGCGCTCTGCTTTTTGGCTGGTGCCAACTCCATTTTTTATGGGGAACGCCTGTTGACTACGGACAATCCGGAAGCCGATAGGGATCGGGCGCTGTTACAGCGTCTTGGTATCGAGACAGAGCAGACCGTTGAGACAGAGGTCAAGGCAGCTAAGGTGCCCTGCAAACAGGCTCAGGCAGGCTGATTCCAACAGGATTTCAAGCCGCGATTGTGACAGAGCCAAACAAGCAACATCTGGCGGAGGCCCTCGAGTTACGACGGGAGTCTTCCCTCTATCGCACCCGCAGGGTGGCCGAGACAGCACAACAGCCCGAGATGCAGATCGACGGTCGGCGTCTGCTGACCTTCTGCAGCAATGACTATCTGGGGCTCGCCAACCACCCTGAGGTGGTTCGAGCGTTGCAGCAGGGGGCATCGAACTATGGTGCTGGCAGTGGTGCGGCACACCTGATCACAGGCCACACAACGGCCCATCATGCGCTGGAAGCGGAGCTGGCCGAATTTACCGGTAGACCCCGGGCGCTACTTTTTTCCACCGGTTACATGGCCAATTTGGGTATCGCTGCAGCTTTGCTGGAAAGAGGTGATCAACTCTACGAGGATCGCCTGAATCACGCCTCATTACTGGATGCCGGGCAACTTAGCCGGGCAAAGATGCATCGCTATCAGCACGCCGATGCAGAGAGTCTGCAGCGTCAATTGGAGCGTGCTGAGCAGGGCAGAGCATTGATCGCCACCGATGGTGTGTTCAGCATGGATGGCGATCTCGCACCGCTCCCACAACTGGCTCAGCTGGCACAAACTCATAATGCCTGGTTGATGGTGGATGACGCACATGGTCTCGGTGTCTTGGGGGATGAGGGTCAAGGCAGTCCATCCCATTTCGGCCTGGGGCTGGATGAGGTACCGATACTGATGGGAACTCTTGGTAAGGCCTTGGGTACCTTTGGTGCTTTTGTGGCAGGCAGTGAAGAAGTGATCGAAACATTGATCCAGCAGGCTCGCAGTTATATCTACACCACGGCACCGCCGCCGGCCATAGCTGAGGCAACACGTGTGAGTCTGCGTATCGCCCGTCAGGAGTCCTGGCGCAGAGAACGGCTGAGACAATTGATCAAGCAGTTCAGAGCGGCTGCCGAGTCTCTGGGGTTACCGTTGATGGATTCACAAACGCCGATCCAGCCCATACTTGCTGGCAGCGCCTCACAGGCCCTCGCCTGGAGTCGTCAGCTGGAGGCGCAAGGTATTCTGGTGAGCGCGATTCGACCGCCGACGGTGCCGGAAGGGAGCGCCCGCCTGCGTATCACCTTCAGCGCCAACCATACCGAGCGTCATCTGCAGCGACTGCTCGATGCCCTTTCGAATCTAAAGCTGGAAACGACATGAGACTCTCGACGGAGACTATAGGCTCAGGTCGGGATCTGGTGATGCTCCATGGCTGGGGTATGAATTCCTCTGTCTGGTCGGATTTTGCCGAGGTGCTTGCAGGGCAATATCGGGTAACCCTTGTTGACCTGCCGGGGCATGGCAACAGTCCCTTCAAAGGACAGCAGTCACTGGCTGATTGGGCTGAGGCCTGTCTGGAAGTGGCACCGTCTTCCGCAGCCTGGCTTGGCTGGTCTCTTGGTTCTATGATCGCGCTACAGGCGGCTCATGTGGCACCGGAGCGGATTACCGGGGTTATGGTGTTGGCTGGCATGCCCAGGTTTGTGCAGACGGATGACTGGCCTCATGCGATGGCTCCCCGCACACTTGATCTGTTCATCCAGGCACTTGGGGAGGATCACGATAAGACACTCGAACGGTTTCTTGCACTGCAGATGCTTGGCAGCGACCTTGCCCAGGAGACCCTGCGCAGACTCAAGATGCGTTTGACTGAACGGCCAGACCCCCATCCTGATGCCTTGGAGACCGGGCTCGATCTACTGAAAGTTGCCGACCTGCGTGATGTCCTAAGGGTATTGGATTGCCCAACAGCCTGGCTCTACGGTGATCGCGATACCCTGGCGCCAGCCGCGGCTGCAAACCTGCTCAAAAACTGGTTGCCGGATGCCGCCACCGATGTGATCGCCGGCGCTGCACATACCCCGTTTCTCTCCCATCCTGCTGAGACCCATCTTGCGGTGAGCCGGTTTCTGGAGCAGTTCAATGAATGCTGAACCCATGCCAACCATCGATAAACGTCAGGCCAGACTCGCTTTCTCGCGGGCTGCAGCCCATTACGACGAAGTGGCGGCACTGCAGCGTGAAATCGCGGGTCGTATGTTCGACCGGTTGGAATATATCCTTCACCAGCCGACGGTTGTGCTGGATGTGGGGGCGGGTACCGGGGATGCAACCCATGCACTGATGCAGAAATATCATACCGCACAGACGGTAGCCCTCGATTTTGCCCTGCCGATGTTGCAACAGACACGCTTGCGGGAATCATCGTCCAAGACACCGCTTTGCCTCTGTGGTGATGCAGAACGGTTGCCCTTGGCGGATGGGTCGGTAGATATGATTTTCTCCAATGCGGCCCTACAGTGGTGTAATGACCTGCAGGGGACATTCCGCGAGTTCCTTCGCGTGCTGCGTCCCAATGGCATGCTGCTTTTTTCCACTTTTGGTCCCGATACCCTGATGGAATTGCGAGCCAGCTGGGCGGCCGTTGACGGGACCAGCCACGTCAGCCCCTTTCTGGATATGCACAATATCGGTGACGCGATGTTGGAGGCCGGGCTGGCAGAACCGGTTGTCGATGTGGATCGCCTTCAGTTGACCTACGAAGATGTTCCTTCACTGATGCGCGATCTGAAGACCCTGGGTGCACACAATGTGACGCGGGATCGTCAGCGCGGCCTGACCGGCAAAGGACGTCTGCGTAAAATGTGCGAGGCCTATGAGCAGTTCCGTCAAAACGGACGCCTGCCAGCCAGCTATGAGGTGGTCTACGGACACGCCTGGGCGCCTCAACAAAGGTCCCAGGAGGGTGTGACCACGGTGCCGGTCGATGTGCTGCGACAGCAGTTACCTGTGAAATAGTCATGGCTCGGGGGCTCTTTATCACCGGTACCGACACCGGCTGCGGGAAGACTGAGATCACTCTCGGTCTTATGCATAAACTGCAGCAACGAGGAGATAGGGTTTTAGGTATGAAGCCGGTAGCTTCCGGTGCTGATGAGACTGTGGAAGGGTTGCGTAATGAGGATGCTTTGCGGATTCAAAGCCAATGCAGCCAGCAGGTCTCATATGATTTGATCAATCCCTACGCCTATGCACCTCCTATAGCCCCACATCTGGCTGCAGAGGCGGCAGGTCGTCCTATTGACCCTCAGCAGCTGGTTGATATCTGTACCCGGCTCGGCAGCATGGCTGACAGCATTCTAGTTGAGGGTGTCGGCGGTTGGTCTGTACCGCTGAATGAGGATCACACCCTCGGTGATCTGGCTAATCTGCTCGACCTACCCGTGATCCTGGTGGTTGGACTGAAACTGGGATGCATCAATCATGCGTTGATGACTGAGTCGTGTATCAATCATAGTGGTAGCCGGCTTCTGGGTTGGGTCGCCAATCAGGTAGATACGGCAATGGATGCCCGGGAAGGTAACCTTAGAACTCTTAGTGAGCGACTCTCTGCCCCATGCCTCGGTGTTGTTCCCTGGTTGGAGCAACCGACGCCGGCAGAAGTTGCAGGTTATCTTGATGACAGCCTGTTGTGATGTGAAATAATCCTTGTCTGGAAAATATAAAAGGCAGCCAATTGGCTGCCTTTTTTGTCCTGATATGCAGGGTAAAAACCGTCAGGATGAGAGGTGTGACTTTAGCTTGTTCATGGCGCTCTTTTCGATCTGCCGGATGCGTTCGGCAGAGACCTGATACCGGTCTGCCAACTCGTGCAGGGTCGATTTGTTTTCACCCAACCAACGGGCTTCCAGGATCTCCCGGCTACGTGGATCGAGTCCATTGAGGGCGTGGGACAGACGTTGCTTCATTTTGGTCTCGCTGTCGCTGGCTTCGAGCAGTGAGGCAGGCTCCATGCGCATATCGCTCAGGTAACTGGCAGGTGTTGAGATGATCTTGTCATCGTCATCCTGGGTGGGTCCGTCGAAGGCGATATCCTGACCGGAGAGACGGCTTTCCATCTCGAGTACGGTTTCCGGCTTGACCCCCAGATCCTGTGCCACGTCTTCCACTTCCTGCTTGGAAAACCAACCAAGGCGCTTCTTCGAACTGCGCAGATTGAAGAAGAGTTTACGTTGGGCTTTGGTGGTGGCTACCTTAACGATACGCCAGTTCTTGAGGATGTACTCATGGATCTCAGCCTTAACCCAGTGGACCGCGAAGGAGACCAGACGAACACCCATGTCGGGGTTGAAGCGCTTTACCGCCTTCATGAGACCCACGGTGCCTTCCTGCACCAGGTCAGGTAACGCCAGACCGTAACCGCCGTAGTTACGTGCGATACGTACGACAAAACGAAGATGTGAGGTGATCAGTTTTTGTGCCGCTTCCAGGTCATTGTGGTCGCGCAGGCGAAGTGCCAGATTGTGCTCCTCTTCCGCGCTCAGCATAGGCAGCTGAAAGGCTGCGCTGATATAGGCGTCCATACTGCCTGTTGGCAGGGCGGTTAATGCAAGTGCTCTACTCATCTATTACCCCAAATTCATAATGCTGTTGGAATATTAGCACTCTCATGTAATGAGTGCCAATCGATATATCTGACTGAAATTCCAGGGAAAAGTTCCAGCAGGTTGAATTAAAAAATAGCTTTTATAAACAATGGGATAATGGGCTGTGTCAGCTGGGTTCAACTGCGCTGAGATGTTTACCGACTGCCAGCCAGGAGCCGACCAGGCCAAGTACCGCGCTTGCCGCTAATAGTGAGATCACATTCAGCCAACCGAGGGAACTGAGATCGAAAGCACTCTCGTAGAGCGAGGCCAGATTGGCAACGGGGCCTCTGAGCAGGGTGACTGAGATGGCAACCATCAGCCAGGCGATAATGCCGCCGAAGAGACCATACCAGAAGCCTGTATAGAGGAAGGGCCGCCGGATAAAGGCATTGGTGGCACCGATCAGTTTGGTGATCTCGATCTCAGCCCGACGGTTCTGGATCTCCAAGCGAATGGTGTTGCCGATGATCAGTAGCACCGCCAGGCCGAGCAGGGTGGCCAGCACGAGTACTGCCCGCTGAGCGATGACGGTAATAGCCTGCAGGCGCCTGACCCACTGCAGATCGAGCTGCACGATATCCGCCTCAGGCAGCAATCCCAGCTCCCTTACCAGTAGCTGGGCTGTCTCAGCGCTTGTGTAGTCTGTCTTGGGTTGGATCACCAGCAAAGCGGGTAACGGGTTGTTATCCAGCGCCTCCAGTGCCTCGCCAAAACCGCTGAGCCTGCGGAACTCAGCCAAGGCAGCTTGCTTGGTTACCAGTTCGACCTTCTCGATACGTTGATGCAATCGCAGTTTTTCCGCCAGCGAGGCGGCTTGATCATCGCTGACCGTCTGCTGGAGAAACAGGGAGATGCTGGCGCCACTGTCCCAGCCGCCGCTGATGCTCTGTAGGTTGTTGAGGATGACATGCAGACCGATCGGCAGGGCCAGGGCGATGCCGATCACTGCGCAGGTCATAAACGAGCCGAGGCTGTTATTGAACAGCCGGCCGAGACTTGCCAAGGCCACTTGGGCATGACGCTGTAGCCAGATCTGAGGGGCATTCAGAAGGCGGTGGGCGCTCATACCGGGTCCTCCGCCTGTGAGTCACCGGTCAAGGTCCCTTTGCTGAGGGTGAGAATGCGTTTATTCATCCGGTTGATCAGTTCGATGTCGTGGGTCGCGATGAGCAGGGTGACGCCGACCTGGTTGAACTGGCTGAAGAGATCCATGATCTCCCGGGAGAGGTCTGGATCAAGATTGCCGGTTGGCTCATCCGCCAACAGCAATGGAGGTTTGCTGACCACGGCACGGGCTATGCCGACTCGCTGTTGTTCACCGCCAGAGAGAGTAGCGGGCGGCTCTTTCTCTTTGTACAACAGGCCGACCTTGTCCAGTGCGGCCCGTACTCGACGTCCGATCTCTTTATGGCCGAGACCGGAGACGACCAGGGGCAGGGCGACATTGTCGAAGACCGTGCGATCGTGCAGGAGTCGGTGATCCTGGAAAATCATCCCCACATCCCGGCGATGATAGGGGATTTTGCGGTTTTTCAGTCGGGTGAGATTGCGTCCGTTGACATGCACTTGGCCACCGCTGGAGCGTTCAAGTAAGCCAATCAATTTCAGCAGCGTACTTTTTCCGGCGCCGGAATGGCCAGTGAGAAAGACCATCTCTTCCGGTTCAATGCGGAAACTGACGTTGCTGAGTCCGGTATGTCCACCGGGATAGCGTTTGCTGACGTTATCGAAATGGATCAAATCTCTTTTTCCATGGGCTTTCAGGTTGCAAACAGTGCGTCTACGAACTCTCTCGGATCGAATTCTCGCAGGTCCTCGATGGCTTCACCAACACCAATGAAGCGGATCGGCACCTTCACCTTGTCGGCGATGGCGAATACCACCCCACCCTTGGCAGTACCATCCAGCTTGGTTATGACAATACCTGTGAGGCCGACCGCCTGGTGGAACTGGATGGCTTGGTTGACGGCATTCTGCCCGGTTCCTGCATCGACCACCAGCAGCACTTCATGGGGTGCATCCGGATCAATCTTCTTCATGACCCGGGCGATTTTGGACAGCTCATCCATCAGGTTGGTTTTGGTATGCAGACGCCCAGCCGTATCGGCGATCAGCACGTCACTTTTGCGGGCGGTCGCTGCTTGCAGTGCGTCAAAACAGACCGAGGCGGCATCGGCACCGGTATGTTGTGCAATAACAGTTACCTGATTGCGTTCTCCCCAGGTTTGTAACTGCTCGACAGCGGCGGCACGAAAGGTGTCGCCAGCAGCCAGCATGACACTTTCGCCATCGAGTTGTAATTTGCGGGCGAGCTTACCGATGGTAGTGGTTTTACCTGCGCCGTTAATGCCGACCATCATCATTACCAGGGGGGTGCCTTGGTTGCGTTCCGGCAGAGGTGCGTCACTCTGTTCAAGAATCTCGAGGAGTTGGTGCTTGAGGGCCTGGCTCAGTGCCTCAGGATCGTCGAGCTCTTTGCGTCTGACGCGTTCGGTCAGATTCTGGATGATCCGGTTAGTGGCCTCGACACCCACATCGGCAGTGAGGAGCAGCGTTTCGAGCTCTTCCAGCAGGTCTTCATCGATCGTTTTTCGACCCAGCACCAGATTAGCCAGGCCATCGGTAAGATTGTGGCGGGTGCGGGAGAGGCGTTCCTGTAGCCGTGCAAAGAGTCCCCGTTGCTCTTTATCTGCGGGTTGCTCCACAGATTCTGTCGTGGTCGCCTTGTTCTTTTTGCCAAATCCAAACATACACTGGACTACCGGGGGTGGATGAGGAACTCTGTCCCAGCGACAGGTTCTTAGTTGTTGTTTAGACATTGACCGAAGGCTTTGAAAGAATACCGCCGGTCTGCCACAGGCGGGTATTCTACAGGGCTGTAAGGCCGGATAGAAAGGGCCTGGTCGGTTTTGTTAGGAAATTTGTCAAAACACCAGAGACGAGTGGTCTTGGGAACGGATGTCTCGAAAAACACTGAACTATTCAGTGGATTTAATTTGACGGCAAACATGTTTTGATTCGAATGTCTTTGTAATTTACCGGACACTCGGTGCTGCTTGGTGGTAGAAAAAACTTTTTAAAGGATGCTCTAGATGCGTAGCGTGATGATAGGTTTACTTCTGATGCTGGGGTTATGCCAGGTACAGGCTGAGGTGGTTGAACACCAACTTGATAATGGCATGAAAGTCATCATCAAGTCCGACAGGCGGGCACCTATTGCCGTATCCCAGGTCTGGTACAAGGTGGGTTCCAGTTACGAACACGGGGGTATCACCGGTGTTTCCCATGTACTTGAACATATGATGTTCAAAGGTACGGAGAATCTGGAGCCTGGGGAGTTTTCCCGTATCATCGCGGCCAATGGCGGTGATGAAAATGCCTTTACCGGTCGTGACTACACGGCTTATTTTCAGACCATGTCCAGCGACCGCCTTGAAGTCTCCTTCCGCCTGGAAGCAGACCGTATGCGAAACCTCAAACTGCTGCAGAAAGAGTTTCTCAAAGAGGTTGAAGTGGTAAAAGAGGAACGCCGCATGCGCACCGAGGACAAGCCGACCTCGCTGACCTACGAGCAGTTCCTGGCCGGTGCTTATGAGGCCTCACCCTATCGTATTCCGGTCATCGGTTGGATGGCAGATCTCGATGCCCTGGAGATGGCGGACCTGCAGGCCTGGTATCGCATGTGGTATGCCCCCAACAATGCCACGCTGGTGGTAGTCGGCGATGTGGAACCCGATCATGTGATAAAACTTGCTGAGCAGTATTTTGCTCCACTCAAGCCGGAGCAGATTGCCCGACCCAAGCCGCGAACCGAACCAGTACAAAAGGGCATCAAGCGTTTCACCGTGAAAGCACCAGCCCGCCAGCCATACTTGATACTGGGTTACAAGACACCTGTGATCGGTAAGGCGGACGCCCCCTGGGAACCCTATGCGTTGGAGATGCTGGCCTATGTACTCGATGGCGGCAGCAGTGCGAGATTAACCAATCATCTGATTCGCGGTAGCAAACTGGCCGCTTCGGCGGATGCCAGTTACAACGCCTTTTCTCGACTCTCGGGCATGCTGACAATGGATGCGGTCCCCACCCCGGGTAAGTCTGTCGAGAAGATCGAGACCGCTCTGCTGGAGGAGATCGAACGATTCAAAACTGAACTGGTGAGTGAAAAGGAGATGGAGCGTGTGCGCAACCAGATTATTGCCGCCAAGGTCTTCGAGAAAGATTCAGTTTTCTACCAGGCCATGCTGATTGGGCAACTGGAAACCATTGGGCTCGACTGGCGCCTGGCCGATGAGTATGTCGATCACCTGAAACAGGTAACCCCGGAACAGATACGCGAGGTGGCGCAGAAGTATCTGGTCGAGAACAACCTCAGTGTGGCGGTGCTGGAGCCTTTGCCCATGGAAAACAAAAAAACCGTAAAGGCAGCGGCAGGAGGACGTCATGGTGGGTAACGCTAACTTTTCACGGCTTCTGTTGATCACCGGTCTCTGGTTTACCTCGACACTGTTTGCCGGACCGCAGATCCAGAGCTGGCAGACGACCAATGGCGCCGGTGTGCTCTTCGTCGAGGCCCCTGAGATCCCCATGGTCGATGTTCGTATCGTGTTTGATGCCGGCAGCGCCAGAGATCGAGATAAACCGGGGGTGACATCGTTTACCAATAGCCTGCTGTCGGAAGGGGCCGGGGAGTGGAGCGCCCAAGAGATTGCAGAGCGGTTGGAACACGTAGGCGCACAATTGGAGGTAGGTTCTCTGCGTGACATGGCCTGGGTATCTGCCCGCACACTGACCAAGCTGGACGCGCTTTCCGTGACCCTGGAAACCATGACGAAGATTCTGGCCGAGCCCCGCTTCGATCCCGAAGAGATTGAGCGCGAGCGGCAGTCAATATTAGCCAGTCTGCTGCAGGACGAGCAGTCTCCCGGCAGTGTGGGTAAAAAACGTCTCTATGAGTTGGTGTTCGGTGACCACCCCTATGCAGCAGATCCGGAAGGCACCAGACAGTCGGTGAAATCGATCACCCGCGATGACATTATCGAGACACATAAGCGTCTCTATGTGGCAGGTAATGCCCAGGTGGCCATTGTCGGTGCGATTGATCGAAAACAGGCCAAAGCTATTGCTGAACAACTCACAGCATCACTCCCGGCAGGTGAAGCTGTACCTCCTCTGCCTGAGGTGGCTCCTCTGCAGCAGGCGGTCACGGAGCGTATTCCTTTTCCTTCGAGCCAGTCCCATCTCTATCTGGGTCAGCCGGGTATGCGCCGGGGAGATCCCGACTATTTTACTCTCTACGTGGGTAACCATATTCTCGGTGGTAGCGGGCTGGTCTCACTGCTCAGTGATGAGGTACGCGAAAAGCGGGGTTTGAGTTACAGCGTCTACAGTTATTTTCTGCCTATGCGTCAACCGGGTATGTTCCAGCTTGGCTTGCAGACGAAAAATGATCAGGCTGACGAGGCGCTGAGAGTCCTCACTGATACCCTGGAGCGATTTATCAAAGAGGGTCCGACGGAAGCGGAGTTGAAGGCTGCCAAGCAGAACATCACGGGAGGATTTCCGCTGCGCATCGCCTCCAACAGCAAGATCATCCAGTATCTGTCGGTGATTGGTTTCTACGATCTGCCACTTGATTATCTGGATCAGTTTGTCGGAAAGGTGGAGGCGGTGACGCGAGATCAGATCCGTGATGCTTTCAAGCGGCGTATCGATCCGGAACGGCTGGTTACCATACAGGTTGGTCGTTTCAGTGAGCCGCTGGCACAGACTGACAGTAAGGGTAATTGACGGTGTTCATATCTCGGGTATGCTGATTCTGTAATCGCTTTCTAAAACTCACTGAATCAGGGACCAGGTTTGAAATCCAATACACCCGAATCCACTGTCCGAATTATTGGTGGGCAGCATCGTGGACGAAAGCTCCCCTTTGCAGAGATGCCGGGTTTGCGTCCCACCGGTGACCGCATACGGGAGACACTCTTCAACTGGTTGCAGCCAGTCATTCAGGGCGCGAGCTGCCTGGATCTATTTGCCGGCAGCGGCGCACTCGGTATTGAAGCTGCCTCCCGCGGCGCCGGAAAAGTGGTGCTGGTCGATTCTGCAGGTTCCGTGGTGCGGCAGCTGGGTAAAAACAAGACACTGCTGGAGCTCGAACAACTCTCTGTCGTCAGGGCGGATGCGCTACAGTTCCTCGAGCAGGAGCCAACCCCTTTCGATGTGGTTTTTCTTGATCCCCCTTTTGACAGTAATCTACTCGAGCCACTCTGCCAGCGTCTGACCATGGGGTGGTTGGCTGACGATGCACGTATCTATCTTGAAGAGGATGTTTCGCGTAACTTTCCAAATCTGCCGGATAGCTGGGAGTTCATACAGGAGAAAATAGCAGGCCAAGTACGATATGGACTGGCGCACGCGCCTTTGCCAGGCTGATAATTGTCATTTAACGTCCTGTTTTCTGATACTATTATAGTCTTTGTCACGCCTTCATTGAGATGATTACAGCCGTCTACCCAGGAACATTCGACCCTATCACCAACGGACATATTGATCTGGTGCGCCGGGCATCCAAGCTATTCGGCAGGATCATTGTGGCGATAGCCAAGAATCCGGGAAAGAATCCCGCGTTTGAATTGGATCAGCGTTTAGCGCTGGCCGAGACGGTATTGGCGGATATAGGAAATGTGGAGATCTGCTCATTCGACAACCTGTTGGTCGAATTCGTGCAGCAGAACCGCGGTGACGTTATACTGCGCGGCCTGCGAGCGGTCTCCGATTTTGAATACGAGTTTCAGCTTGCCGGCATGAACCGGCGGCTGGCCCCCGATGTTGAGACTATGTTCCTGACACCGGCCGAGCAATTTGCCTACATCTCGTCTGGGCTGGTACGTGAAATTGCGGCATTGAAAGGAAACGTCTCGGAGTTCGTGCATCCAGTGGTACAGGCTGCATTGAATGAACGCTATAACTAACATTTGAAACTAGCTTAAGTCAGGAGAAGAAAAATGGCATTGATCATCACTGATGAATGCATTAATTGTGATGTATGTGAACCTGAGTGCCCCAATGGGGCAATCACCCAAGGCGATGAGATCTACGAAATAGATCCCGATCTCTGCACAGAGTGCGTGGGCCATTATGAGACATCACAATGTGTTGAAGTCTGTCCGGTGGATTGTATCCCCAAGGACCCGGAGCACGAGGAGACCCAAGAGGAGCTCCATGCGAAGTATCTGCGTATCACCGGTGAATCCGACTAAGCGATGATGTTCGGTCTGCTCAAACAAAAGGCTCCCTGGTGGGGCCTTTTTTGTGCCTTTCTTCTTTTATCTCCATTCTCTACAGCCGCTGTTCCCGACAAGGCTGCTATTGCTACGGCCCATCCGTTGGCGACTGAAGCGGGCCATCAAATTCTGAAGCTTGGAGGCAACGCCTTTGATGCTGCTGTAGCGGTCAGCGCTGTTCTGGCTGTGGTTGAGCCTTACAGTTCAGGTATTGGGGGTGGAGGGTTCTGGTTATTGCATCGTGCCAGCGATGGCTTCGAGACAATGGTGGATGGCAGGGAGCGGGCGCCGTTGGCGGCACATCGTGATCTCTATTTGGACAAAGAGGGAGAGGTGATCCCCGGACTCTCCATCAATGGCCCTCTGGCAGCGGGTATCCCGGGTGAACCGGCGGCGCTAGCCCATATTTCTGAGCGCTACGGCCGTCTGCCACTCAAAAAGGTCCTGGCGCCTGCCATTCGTATCGCTCGGGAAGGGTTTCCTGTTGAGAGTCATTATGTACGGATGGCGACATGGCGGCTCGAGGCATTACGGGCTTCAGAAGCAGCGGCCTCGATCTTTCTGCATCAGGGAGAGGTGCCGGCAGAAGGCTATCTGATACGTCAACCCGGGTTGGCAGAAACACTGCAACGGTTGGCTGATGAAGGGGCAGATGGCTTCTATCGAGGCGGGCTTGCCAAACGGCTGGTCGACGCGGTGAAGCGAGCCGGCGGTATCTGGAGTCTTGAGGATTTGGCCAGCTATCGTGTGGCTGAAAGGATGCCGATCCGGGGCAACTTCATGGGCCTGAAGATTACCAGTGCTTCACCGCCCTCTTCGGGTGGTATTGCCCTGATTACCATGCTCAACATCCTGCAGGGTTTTAATCTGCCCATGGTGGAGGAGCCACAACGCACCCATCTGATTGTGGAAGCGATGCGTCGTGCCTATCGTGATCGGGCGGACTATCTGGGTGATCCCGATTTTGTTGATATCCCTGTCGATGCATTGACCCATCCCTGGTATGCCGCCGGCCTGGCGAGGGATATCCAGATGGAACGTGCGAGCCAGAGCGTGGGTAACCTGAACCACGAAGAGGGGAGGGATACGACTCATTTCTCTATCCTGGATCGAGAAGGCAATCGTGTGGCAGCCACACTGAGCATCAACTACCCATTCGGTTCAGGCTTTGTTGTACCGGGAACGGGTGTTTTGTTGAATGATGAAATGGATGACTTTTCGGCCAGTCCCGGTGTGCCAAATGTCTATGGTTTGGTGGGTGCGGAGGCCAACGCGATTGCAGGGGGTAAGCGGATGTTGTCCAGCATGTCCCCGACCTTTGTGGAAGACGAGGGACAAGTGGCCGTGTTGGGCACGCCGGGCGGCAGCCGTATCATTACCATGGTGCTGTTGGGCATTCTTGAGATGGCCGAGGGTAAGGGGCCGACGGATTGGGTGAAGCGACCCCGTTTTCATCATCAGTATCTCCCTGATCAAATCCAGTATGAAACAGATGCCTTCGATGAATCCATGAGCAAGCAACTTGAAAAGATGGGGCATCAATTGAAGCCCCTCGAGCATGATTATGGAAATATGCAGGCAGTTTATTGGAATAAAAAAACGGGTAAGGTTGATGCCGCTAGTGACCCAAGAGGGCTGGGCCAAGCCAAAATAGAGTGAATTCGTAGCAGTTCATAGCAGATAAATTGCAAAAAGCGTCCTAATATCACAAACTCAGCATTGAATTTGAGTTTGTTTTAGCCCAAGCTTGTGCCGGATGCCAAGCATCTGTCTAACAATGGAAAAACGCAGAGAGATCGAGAGTAAAATGATGAAAACCACCATGATGAAAACTGCCGCTATGGTTTTAGGTCTGGGCCTGCTCGCAGGTTGTGCCACAACAGACATGAGTAAAATGGAAGCTGATGTTGCTAATGCACAAGCTGCTGCCGATGCCGCCATGAAGGCTGCAAAAGAGGCTCAGCTGGATGCCGCTACCGCACAGGGTACGGCTGACGCAGCAATGAAGGCCGCAAACGCCGCCAGCGATGCTGCCGATGCTTGTAACGAGAAGTGTGGCCGTATGTCCGAAAAGGCAATGGCAAAATAATAAACCATTCTTGGTTTATGCTGCCCCTTCAGGGGCTGAAAAAACCCCGGGTGCTGAGAAGCTGCCGGGGTTTTTTTATGCTTAATATAACTGATCCCCAAGATCAAAGAGGAATACGAAGGTTATAAATGGGGTGGTTGGGCATGTTTGGCGATCTCATCCCCTTCCCATAGATAGAGGGGCATAGGAACCCCTGTCTTGCTCTCTGCATATTCTTGTAGCAGTGACCAATCAGGTTTACGCATGTCTTCGCCCAACTTACGGACAACGGCATTCACCAATTCTGTGTAGTTGTGGCCTCTCGCCTCTATATATTCTGCCAGTGGTGGATGTACCTGGACATAGAGCTCACCCTTCAGCCAGCCTGCTTTGTACGGTTGATTGATGATACGCACCGGTGTGCCGGGTTCGATCTGTTGGAATAGCTGTTCTATGTTTTCCGGGTAGAGGCGGATACAACCGTGACTGACGCGCATACCGACACCATAGGGTCTGTTGGTGCCGTGTAGGAGATATCCGGACATGCCGAGATAGACAGCGTGGTTGCCCAAAGGATTGTCAGGTCCCGGGGGCACGATAGGGGGCAGGGGATCTCCATCCTCCTCATGCTCTTTCAGGATCGAGGCAGGGACTGTCCAGCTGGGACCCTCTTTTTTACCAACCACTTTTGTCACTCCCGTTGGTGTACTCCAACCTTCACGGCCGATACCAATGGGATAGGTGACGACCACAGGGCGGTCTTTGGGAAAATAGAAGAGCCTCAGTTCCGCCAGGTTGATCACGACACCCTCTCTCGGGACGGGTGGCAGAATGTACTGTTGAGGGATGACTACCTGGGTACCCTCACCCGGTAACCATGCATCTACCTTGGGATTGGCCGCGACCATCTGCCGATACCCGATATCGTAGATACGGGCAATATCGGAGAAGGTCTCTTCCCACCGGGTGGAGAGGGTGAACGTCTGGCCCACCACATCATCTCCCTGGTCGGGAAGGTCGAATGTAACCGCATGGAGTGGTGACAAGGTGCCCAGCACTAGGCCGAGCAATGTTAACAACTTGAATCTCATAAATTTAATAATCTAACAGGTTAATACATAGTGTAACCGAGGATTGAATCCATGAGTGTGAATTGCATGACAACATCTGCGGTTAAAGGCTGACCAAAGCCGCATAGCGGTTCCATTTCTCAGGCTTGATGCGCTCTAAGACCCTGGAAATATCTCAAGTATCAGCCCTTTAAGCCGTTAGTTCAAATAACCGGGTAGATCCGGAGGTGTTGTATTGCCTGCTTTGTAAATGCGACATGCAATACTCGTTGATAGGTGACAGAAGACTCTCTAGGGTTTGAAAAATCTTCTGCAAATCAGGTTTTATGGCAGAAATGGGCACTCCATGCGGAGAATCGCGGTAATCAATCAGGTCGCTGGTGTGGGAAAGACAACCATCACGGCCAGTTTGGGACATGCCTTGGCGCTTGCCGGCCAGCGGGTGACTGTAATGGATCTTGATCCAAGTGGACGGTTGGCCCATGGGCTGGGTATTTTCCGTGCGCCTTCCAAAGGTATAGACCGTGTGATGATGAACGGCACGACACTGGGGTCCGTGAAGATGGCCGTGAGGGATTTGTTGGGCCTGATTCCCGCAGGTGTCAAATTGATGGAGATGGAACACCTCCAGAAGGACGGGGCCACTCGCATGCAGCTGTTGAAGCAGGCTGTCGATGGCCAGCTTAGCGATCAGGCCTTCGTTTTGTTTGATGTGCCATCTTCAAATGCTTTGCTGATGGCAAATGCGATCTTTGCCGCCGATGAGGTGTTGATTCCTGTGACTGCAGAGCCGTCCAGCCTGAATGGTGCGCTTAAAACACTCCTGCTCATAAAACGATTTGAGCCCTATCTGGCGCGCTCTCCTTGCGCCAGGATTGTGCTGAACCGTTTTCTACCCAGGTCGAAGGATGCCAAAGCGATGCAGGAGAAGCTTCAAAAGCACTTCTCGGACCTGTGCTTGGAGACCAAGATCAGGCAGGGAGCCGCATTTGAAGCCTGTGCGGGAATCGGGAGAACGATTTTTGAGTTTAAACCGGCAAGTCATTCGGCAAAGGAGTTTCACGCACTGGCTAAAGAGCTGTTGGCTTTGAATGACACGAAATAAGCCAATCATTCTGTAAAGCATCTAGCGAGTCAGACGATAATATCTACAGAGCGTTAATTGGCAGCAGCTGACTAACGAATACTTGATAATAATCCGGAGTTTTTTATGTCCATATCCAGTGTTGTGTCCGACGATGAGAAAACTGTCACCATCAAAATAGCGGGACGCTTCGATTTTTCCACCCACCAGGATTTTGTGCAGGTCTATAAGAGTTATTCCAAAGGAGAAAAGTCTTTTGTGGTTGACTTAGAGGGTGCGGAATATATGGACAGCTCCGCCATGGGCATGTTGCTACAGCTCCGTGAATACAATGTACATGGTGAGAGCGTCGTCCTCATGAATGGTAACGATGCAGTAAAAGACGTTTTACGCATCGCGAACTTTGGTAAGCTTTTTTCGATTCAATAGCTACCGGGTATTGATGCAGCTGATCCACTGACCCTCGGCGAATTCCCAGTCATTCCCAATATGGCTGATTCTTGCTTGCAGGAGTGCAAATCGGCAGGCCTTTCCGGTATGCTTGCCCCTTTTCTGCGGGGGGTGCCTTTCATGGGTTTTAAATGTGGTATTGTCGGTTTACCCAATGTCGGTAAGTCTACGCTCTTCAATGCATTGACCAGAGCGACCATCGCCGCCGAAAACTATCCCTTCTGTACTATCGATCCCAATGTAGGCATGGTGCCGTTGCCCGATGCCCGCATGGATGTGATCGCCGGTATCGTTCAGCCTCAGGCGGTAATTCCCACCACCATGCAGTTTGTCGATATTGCAGGGTTGGTGGCAGGCGCCTCCAAAGGTGAAGGTCTGGGAAACAAATTTCTTGCCAATATCCGTGAGACCGATGCGATTGCCCAGGTCGTGAGATGCTTTGAGAGTGAAGATGTGGTCCATGTGGCCGGTCGTGTCGACCCAATCTCCGACGTTGAGGTGATCAATACGGAATTGGCACTGGCAGACCTGGAGTCGGTTGAGAAGGGGCTGGCCAAGACGGAACGTCAGGCGAAGACGGGTGACAAGAAAATCCTGCTCAGAAAGGTGCTGCTTGAGCGAGTGAGGGATCAACTCAACGAGGGCCTGCCTGTACGCCGCATGGAACTGAGTGAGGATGATGAGACGGAACTACGGGACTTGTTCCTGCTGACCATTAAACCAGTGCTCTATATCGCGAATGTGGCCGAGGACGGCTTTGAGTCGAATCCACACCTTGATGCGCTGCGGGAAATGGCGGCCGAAGAGGGGGCTGAAGTGGTACCGGTTTGTGCCGCTATTGAGGCAGAGATTGTCGAACTGGAAGAGGACGAGCGGGCTGAGTTCCTTACCGATATGGGACTAGAAGAGCCGGGTCTCAACCGAGTGGTGCGGGCAGGTTACAAGCTTCTGGGCCTGGAGACCTATTTCACGGCTGGCGAGAAGGAGGTCAGGGCATGGACGATCCCACAAAGTGCCACTGCCCCTGAGGCTGCGGGTGTGATCCATACTGACTTCGAGCGAGGCTTCATTCGGGCTGAGATCGTCAGCTATGAGGATTTTGTTGCGTGCAAGGGCGAACAGGGGGCTCGCGAGGCGGGCAAACTACGATCCGAGGGAAAGGAATATATTGTCAGGGACGGTGACGTGATCCACTTTCGATTCAACGTCTGATATTGACACTGCCGAATGGCGACAGTATATTGCCCGCCCTTCACAACAGCTTTTGGCAAGGTAGCTCAGTTGGTTAGAGCACAGCACTCATAATGCTGGGGTCGGCAGTTCGAATCTGCCCCTTGCTACCAAACGAAAAAGGCCTGACGATCGTCAGGCCTTTCTTTTTTTAACCGGTTTATTTCGGTGTGTCGGGATTTCTCCACACCAATCTTATGAGAGTGCTGCGGCGTATCTCAGTTAGCCGGTCTGCAAATTCCTGTATGTTGTCGTCCAAAAGCTTGATGATTTCCAGTTTTGCTTTCCGCTCAGCGTGGTGGGCGAGTTGTTTTTCATTGAGGGATTCGATTTCGCGCCTCTCCTGCTGGTGGAGAAGTACAGCAATACCCTCACGATCAGCCGCTTGTTTGACGTTTAGAAGCGCCTGCTCACGTTTGACGATCTCTTTTTTGAGGTCTTCCGTGCGCTTGTCCAGGTTGGCGATCAACTCGAACTGTTCATCCCGGATGGTGAACAGGTTATCGACCCCTTCTTCAACCCAATTCTGAATCTCCTGCAGGTGCTGATTTTTCAGCTGCTGCATGATCCTGATTGAATCCGGCATGGAGAGGAGGTGCTCGAAGACATCGATCCAGCTCTCTTCCTGGTAGTTGAAAAGCTTGTCCATATAGTGCAACAGCAGGCCGACTGAATGGCTGTAGTCGTAATCCTGATAACGCTGGCTGATGGATTCGAGAATATCGGCAAAGTTGGCAGCAGTGCTGGCAAAGGCCCAGTCATTTTCGACTTTGAGGCCTTTGGCGTAGATCGCTGTGAGGCGGTTGAGCAGTCTCAGATAGGCATCATCGCGAAGCGGGCTCTTTCCTGAACGCAGGAGCAGTGAGATCTCCAGCAGCATCTCCTGCAGCAGCCCAATATCCACGCTCTCCTCCTGACTGGAGAGTGAGGAGTCGAGGAAGTCGAAATACTGCTTGAGGATATGACAGCTCTCTTCCTGAGCCATGACGGGAAGGTGATCGACACCTTGCAGCCTGAAGGCAACATGTCCCTCGGCTTGATTTGCCATTGAAAAGTTTTCTATGGTTGAGCGAGTCATGATTCTAGACGTATGTCCAGGTTAGTGAGTGCATGTCATTAGCTACATTATATTACCGTTTACTAATACTTTAAAGAGAAATCTATCAAATTCCTGGGTAATTAAGATGGTCTCTTGCCCCTTTAGCGGCTGACAGTCTCCCGCCTTGAGGAAAGGGCTTTTTTTTCGGCGCTGAATCCATGAGTGTAGAAGTAAGTATTTTTCTTCTTTTTCATTACAATAGCGACGCCTACAGCGGGTTAATGACTCAGCCTGAATAGAAAGATATGAGATTTGAGGGGTAGTTCACAATGCGTTTCCAACTTGCAAGGTCATCCATGATATTGGGGGCTGTCGCCATGCTCTCTCCTGGGCTGGGGATGGCTGATGAGTCAGGCATGAATGCCGCCAATACGGGATGGATCATGACATCGACCGCCCTGGTGCTGTTTATGACCTTGCCCGGCCTGGCAATGTTTTACGGTGGCCTGGTGCGGACCAAGAATGTCTTGTCTGTCCTGATGCAGTGTTTTGCCATTGCCGGACTGGTGTCGATTCTCTGGCTGGTGGCCGGTTATAGCCTGGCATTCGGCGAGGGTAATGCGTGGATTGGAGATTTCAGTAAAGTATTGATGGCGGGTATCGGGAAAGAAACCCTTTCTGGTGATATCCCGGAATCGCTTTTCATGTTGTTTCAGATGACATTCGCGATCATTACCCCGGCCTTGATCGTGGGTGGTTTTGCTGAACGCATGCGCTTCTCTGCAATGCTGTTGTTCAGTGCGCTCTGGCTATTCATTGTCTATGTACCCGTCACGCATTGGGTCTGGGGCGGTGGTTGGCTGGGTGAAATGGGGCTCTATGACTTTGCCGGCGGCACTGTGGTGCATATCACTGCCGGTGTGGCGGCATTGGTGGCTGCCATGGTGATGGGACCCCGTCACGGCTTCGGTACTTCTTCCATGATGCCCCACAACATGACCATGACCATTGCCGGTGCCGGCATGCTGTGGGTCGGCTGGTTCGGATTCAATGGCGGCAGTGCGCTTGCCGCAGACGGCAGTGCGTCAATGGCCATGCTGGTGACCCATATCTCAGCCGCCACCGGCGCCATGACCTGGTTGGTGCGTGAATGGATCAAATTCGGCAAGCCCAGTGCCTTGGGTGCAGTGACCGGCATGGTGGCCGGTTTGGGTACCATTACCCCGGCTTCCGGCTTTGTCGGGCCTGCTGGCGCTCTCGTGATCGGGCTGCTGGCTGGCATTATCTGCTTTTCAGCCACTAACTATCTGAAGCAGGTCTTGAAAATCGATGACTCGTTGGATGTCTTTCCCGTGCATGGTGTCGGTGGCATCTTGGGGACATTCCTGGCGGGTATCTTCTCATCCACCTCGCTAGGTGTTTTCTCCGGCTACGGTTTCGCTGACGGGATCACTTCCATGGGTGGCCAGCTAACGGTTCAAACCATCGGTATCATCGTTACCATGATTTTTACTGCGGTTGCCAGCTTTGCCATTCTGAAGCTGGTGGATGGCTTAGTCGGTCTGCGGGTTGACCGGGAGCAGGAGATCGAGGGTCTCGATATCGCGCTGCATGAAGAGCGGGGCTATAACGAGCTTGGATAGTTGAATGGGGATGGTATCAGCTGCCCCTTTTCCGACTCAGCCCCCTTCTGGTCAACCGCGCCGGTAGCTGGCCAGTGCACTGTCAGTTTCGTAGATGGAGACCTCAACAACGGGAAATCCGCCGGCAGAGACATGGTCGAATATGAGCTTGGCGATATTCTCAGCCGTCGGATTGGCCTGCATCACATAGACGCGCTCTCCTGCGGCCTGCAGGCCCGGCAATACCGGATCGGCTTCATGCAACAGCATGTTGTGGTCAATGGTTTCACCGATCCAAACCTTGACGTAATCCCCGATATCGCTGAAGTCACACACCATACCCAGTTCGTTGAGTTCATTGGATTCGAGGCGAATCACGGCCGTGGCATTATGCCCGTGTAGATGGCGGCATTTTCCCTGATGGTTGAGAAGTCTGTGTCCATAGCAGAAATGGACTTCTTTGGTGACGCTGTACATGGTGAAGGAGAGAGTCGCTTTTTGAGAGGTGCAGAGTATACGGCCTGCCGCTTGTTCCTGCCATGCCGCCCTCAAATAAAAGTAAAGGATTTGAGTGGCCAGACGACATAGAGTGGTAGAGTCTTTTCCGGATTACCTCTATGGATGAACAGAATCAGTTTATTGAAGTCGCACGAGAAGCGGTAACACAACTTAAGCGCCTATCCAAAGACTTTCCCCAGCTTACATCCAGCCATGTGAAGGTGGCAGTAGAGACCTGGAATGAGGAAATGTTCCGCAAAGGTGAGGTTATCTGGCTCGAAAAGGAGAAAAAACGTCTGGAAAGGCGAGCCATGGAAAGTCGTGCCGAAGCGCTTATTGAGGCGCATCTTGTTGATGATGCCCTCGATATGTTGAACGACGAGTTTTCCAGGGAGATGGACTACCACGCATTAATCGATCTGGCAGGCAGAGACAAATATATTGCTGCCCTGAGACGTGAAGCGATTGAGTTGAAAATGAATTCCATCTCACCCGAGCAGACCGCAGATCTATGGAATGGCAGTGGCAGGCCTCCCGTTGGGGGTGGGCGTTGGAACGCCACCGCAGTCTCCGTACTGATGCGCTGATCAATTCCTAATCAGAAAACAGGCAGTGTAGAGATGGGTTGCATCGAACAGATAGCGGCCGTGAAATGTCATCTGTGTAGGAAATGCGATCTCGCATTTCTCTGTTGGTTCGAAATCAAAGCCTCCGCTATCAATATCCACGAGACTTACTGACTGAAAGCCGAAATAACGCCCTACCAGTGGGTAGTAGCACTTGTAGAGGCTCTCTTTGGCGCTGAAGATCAGCCGCTCAGGGTAGTGGTCTTGACCTCCTTGCATGATCTTGTTGTCTGCCTCGGTATGGATATAGCGGTCAACCCCATTCGGCAGAGGAGTCAGGGGCTCTACATCTATACCCAACCCGGCAATCTCTCCATCGATGGCGCACACAGCGAGACAGAGATCCCGGCAGTGGGCAATACTGCCGATATAACCTTCTGGCCAGACTGGCTCCCTTCTCTCACCACGAAGAATCGGGATATCTGGCGCCTGTAACTGTGCAAGTGCGGTATGGGCCGCGTGTCTGCCTGCCCTGAACTCCCGCTGCCGTTTTTCAACAGACCCGGTGATCAATGTCTCTTCCTCATCCCTTAGGGGCCTATGCCACATCTCGTCATCGGCCAGGACGAGGGATACGCCGGAGGGGAAAAGGGGGGTGAGGTCCATGATGATATTTACTTTTTGAGTCGACGCCATTCTAACAGCAGAGCGATTGATGTTGGTGGAAGATGTAGAGAACAAATCAGTTGACCTGTGAATTATCGAAAGGCATGCTGTAGTCATGAATTCGATCTGCAAGAGCATGACCCTCGTGATGCGCCGCCGAGTACCGGTGTGGAAGCGCATGCATCTGTCTGCGTCCGGAGGATTGACTCTCAGCTGATCATTCACTGAATTAGATTTCCATAAGGCCGCAGATGGCAACATCTGCGGCCTTTTTTATTTGGCACTGAAAAAAGGAGAAATGTCATGTCCGTTCCAGCCGCCTATATTGGGGTTGTGCTGATCTGGAGTACCACACCCCTCGCCATTAAGTGGAGTGGCGAAGGTGTGGGTTATCTGTTCGGCGTTACCGGGCGAATGGTGATCGGTGTGGTGCTGGCCCTGCTTGTGTTGCAGCTGGTGGGTCAGCGTCTGCGCTGGAACAGACAGGCGCGAAAGACTTACCTGGCGGCTGGTCTGGGTATCTATGTGGCCATGACGGCGGCCTATTGGTCGGCGCAGTATATTCCCTCTGGCTGGATTTCGGTGGTGTTCGGTCTCTCTCCCATTGTGACCGGATTGATGGCAAGGCTCTGGTTGAAAGAGCAGGGGCTGACGACGCCACGTGTATTGGCACTGCTGGTTGCCCTGATGGGACTTGGGGTGATATTTGGCGTGGGTCTGGAGACGGGGCGACAGGCAGTTTTAGGGCTGGCTGGAATGCTCGTTTCTGTCTTCTGCCATTCGGCCAGTGCTGTCTGGGTCAAGCGTTTCGATGCCAAGCTACATGGATTGACCGTGACCGCCGGTGGTTTAATCGTGGCCGTGCCCCTGTTTCTGCTGAGCTGGTTTTTACAGGGACAGTCTTGGCCTGCAACTGTCGATTCACGTACCCTGGGCTCGATTCTCTATCTTGGCATCATCGGCTCCGTACTCGGTTTCGCCCTCTATTTCTATGTGCTGCGGCACGTGGAAACAACCCGGGTGGCGCTGATTACCTTGATGACGCCGGTGATCGCTCTGCTGGCAGGTCAATGGCTCAATGGAGAGGTAATCGATGCCAAAATTTGGGTGGGTACGGTGCTGATTATGCTCGGGTTGGTGGGGTTCGAATTGGGCAGCCGCTTCTGGCCTCAACTGCGTCCCAGCAGGCCCAGTGAGAGCGAGGGCCAATAGGTGATCAGGATCACCGCGCCGAAAAGGAGCAGGAACCAGGGTAGGGTGGCGCGGTAGATCTCGGTCACCGGCCGGTTAAAACGGTAACTGGCTATGAACAGATTCATACCCACTGGCGGGGTGAAGTAGCCGATCTGCATATTGGCCAGGAAGATGATGCCCAGGTGGACCGGGTCGATACCGTACTGCAAAGCGACTGGCAGCAGCAGTGGCACCATCAGCACCAATGCGGAGAAGATGTCGAGCATGGTGCCGAGGACAAGCAGAAAGATGTTAAGCAGAATCAAAAAAGTCAGCGGATCGGAGACCCGTTCGTGCAGCCAGGCAAAGAGCGCTGTGGGCACCTCCTGGTCGATGAGATAGTTGGTGGAGGCGAGTGACAGGCCCAGGATGATGAGGATCCCGCCGACCAGCAGCATGGCCTCTCTCATGACTGCCGGCAGTTTGCGCAGGGAGATCTCCCGATGGATAAAGACTTCGACGATAAGGACGTAGAAGGCGGTCACCGCCGCGGCTTCGGAGATGGCGAAATAGCCGCTGTAGACGCCACCAAGAACGATCACCGGCAGGGGGATCTCCCAGGCCGCCTCTTTCAGCGCAGCCCAAGCCTCACTCTTGGAGAAAACCGCCAGCGCCACGTGGCGGCTGGACCAATAGCTCCAGGCCAGCAGAATCACCAGCATGAGCAGACCGGGCAACAGTCCTGCGATAAACATATCCTCTACGCTGATGGAGCCGCCGATACCCAGTTGCTGTGCAACCACGGCATAGAGGATCAGCGGCAAGGCCGGTGCGAAGAGCAATCCGAGACTGCCTGAGGTTGTCACCAGCCCCAGGCTGAAATTGTCACGGTAGCCCGCTTCCTTCAATGCCGGGTAGAGCAGGGCGCCGAGGGCCACGATGGTCACGCCCGAAGCGCCGGTAAATGCAGTGAAGAGGGCACAGGCGACCAACGCAACAAAGGCAAGACCACCCGGCAGCCAGCCGAGCAGTGCCTGGGTGAGACGCACCAGCCGGTGAGGTGCATTGCTTTCACTCAGCAGGTAGCCGGCAAAGGTAAAAAGCGGGATGGCCAGCAGCACCGGCATCTCTGCTAGGCGAAAGAACTCAATGGCCACCACCGAGAGATCGATCTCGGATTGATAAAATCCCCAAAGGGCACTGGCGCCGATAATGGCGAACAAGGGTGCGCCGAAGAGTGCGAGCAGTATCAGTCCCAAAACAATGATCACGGCTTGGTACCCTTAATCAGGCGCACGGGTACGCTAAAGAGGAAGCGTAGCGCCATGATGCCAAAACCTATTGGGATAATGATCTCTCCCAGCCATGCAGGCAGACTGCCGAAGAGTTGCGTGCCGTCCTGCCATTCAAAGTGGACCAGACGGCCGGCATGCCAACTGATGACAGCGCAGACAGCGGCGCTGAACAGGTCGTTAATGCTCTGGATAATTTGCTTGCCGCGGGCATTCAGAAAACGGGAGAAGAGATCAATGCGAATGTGACGATCGTCATGAGTGGCTGCCATCGCGCCCAGCAGTGCAAGCCAGAGAACCATCAGGCGTAGCGTGGGATCAGCCCAGAAGAGGCCGGTATCGAAGACGTTCCGCAATAGGATCTGGCCAGTTGCCAGCAGAATCATGATGCTCAGCATGAGCGCCATCAGGCCTTCTTCCAGCCGTATGCTAAGTCCTTTTAGTTTTTCGAAGATGGCGATCATAACCAGCAGCGTATAGGTTTTTTCTGTCGTGGTGTGTAGCGTCTTTATCGGATATGTATCACCAGCCATAGACAGTGGGGTCGATGGCTGGTGGTCAGTACACGATGTGGGGTGTTGGCGGGAATCAGGATCTGATCACCGCGGTGCAGTTGATGAACGCTCTCCCCCATCTCCAGCCGGGCGCTACCTTGTAACACACAGACCCACTCATCGTGGGATTGTGCATTGATTTCCGTCACCGTCTCCGGGGGGCTGAGAATGCGCTCTATGGTGATATTTTTATGTGTTAATAGTGTGTCGAACCGCTCATCTTGTCCTTCAGCCTGATCGGGTTTAAACAAATTAGATGGGGACATGGGGTCGGGTTCCTGTCGAGTCTCAAAAAAGTGTGGGCAGTAGTAGAGTGTGACAGAAACTGGCCGGAGACGCAGCGTTGATATGACGACGCTATTCCATAATAGAACGAGTGTTGAACTATGCTGAGGATGTCTCTTACACCAATAGTCAATCCGCTGTCTTGTTGCTGCGCTGTGTCCTGATTATATCCTGCATTTGAGAGAGCATCTTATTGCTGAATACCCCTTGGGATGCAAGTGTTTTGAGGATGCCGTTGGCATGGCCCTCCCAGGCCTGCTGTTGCGCCAGAGTGGGCTGAGTGAATGCGATTCCCTGTTGCTTCAGGGCCGCCAATGCTTGTTGGTTGTCACGCCGGTTGATGTTGTTGATCTCTGAGAAGGTCGCTTGCAGCGTCTCTGTCACGATACGGCGATCGGCCTCATCGAGGCGCGCGAGGGCCTTCTCCTTGATGACCAGGGTGGCGTAGAGATAGGCCAGTGGCACCTGGGTGAGATATTTTACCCGGGTGTGCCACTGTAGTGCGATGGCGCCGATAGGAGAGCTGGCGATGGTATCGATCAGCCCCGTCTGCAGGCCGGTCATGACATCAGTGACGGGTAGCGGGATGGGTGAAATACCGAGGGCATTAAACATATGGGCATTGACTTCATCCCCCTCAGGGATCCAGATTTTGAGTCCACGCATGTCATCGGTGGTCATGACCGGGGAGTTTGAGAGGAGATAGGCGAAGCCGCCCTCACTTAGACCGAAACTGATGAATCCCGCTTGCTGCAGACCGCCGATAATCTGTTGATCCATGCTTTGTCGCACGGCATCCACTTCCGGCAGGTTGCGGAATTGAAACGGCAGGGTATAGACATGGGCATCTGAATAGATGGCGGTGAGTCCGCCGCCGGTGAGTGCGCCGCCATGCAGCTGTCCGACCCGTATCTTGCGCAAGACACTGTTGTCATTGCCCATGACACCGCCGGGATAGAAGCGCAGTTTGACCCGGCCATCGGTCTTTTTCTTTATCACGCCTGCTGCCTGGCGCATCTGTTTCATCCAACTGGTGCCATCCGGTGCGACGGTGGCGATTTTCAGGGTGGTGGCAGCGTGTACGGGTAGAGTTGTACAGACCAGCAGGACCAGGATCGTTGTGAAACGGAGCATACTTTGTTTTCCTTAGAAATAATCATCCTGCAACAGTTGAGTCGCCTGTTGTTGAGCCATGGTGTTGCTCAGGGTAAGACCCGGGGAAACCGGATCTGCCTGCACGACCTCGTTAAGCAGCCGGTCATGCAGTGACTGGTTGAATACCAGTCGGGCGTAGTGGCGGGCATATTCTACTTTTGCCATCAGATCACGGCCATTTGAATAAGCGATAGCTGACTCGAAATGACTGCGCCCTATCTCCGGCTTGCCGCCCAGAGAGGGTGGCACCTGGCTGTCGATCACACCGAGATAGAGCTGAGCCCTGCCATTGTCATAAGCGGGATCCTGCTCAACCACCCAATAGAGCATCTCCTTCGCTTTTGGCAGATCGGCAATCGCATTCCAGTCGTCCGAGTGGGCCTGAATCCAGCCTGCCCAGCTGGTGGCGTAGAGATAGATGCCTTCTATCTCGTCCTCATCCGTCTCCCTGAGGACATGGGAAAAAGTCTCATAGGGCTGATGCAGCGATTGGCAGAGTTCGGGGGTTTCCGGGCAGAGGCCTCTGCCTGCATAGTCCAGTGCTTTTGCCGTTAGTCCCTTTTTACGCTCAGGATCGGTGACCAAACCGCCTGCATATGCACCATAGAGTTTTGCGCCGGCAAACAAGAGCCCCTGTTCTTCGGGATCACCCTCAATCAGAGAGTCGAGTAAAAGAAGGTAGGCAGGTGCGCCACTGCGAACAATCTCGGGGTCTGTCTGGTTCAGCATGGCGGTTGTGAGATTGCCTGCCAATCGGTCAGTGGCCATGGAGACACAGCCAGTGATATGGAAGGCAAGTAAGAGTGTCAGCAGACGTTTTAGGGGCATAGTGAGTCTGTAAAGGGGCTTCAGGCAGGTAATACTATCTGACCGGTCAATCGTTCAGCGGTGCTTTTTACCCACATGTTCAATGTGGTGTAGCCAGCTATTGAACATCATGCCGATGGAACCACTGCCGGCACGACGGCCCCGAAAGGTCTGGAAACAGCCCTCTTCTTCGCTGGTGAAGCGGGCCGAGCCCACATTCAGGAAAAGGAAAATGAGGAAGATATCAACCAGCAGCAGTAAAATCAGAGTCGGGGCATGGAGCAGGATATCCTGCTTTATCCAGCTAATGATGGGGTTGTAGTAAGTCGCACCCAGCAGGAGCGTTCCAAAAAACAGCGCCACCGCGAGCAGTGAGAAAAAATCCGCGACCCGTTCATGGTGTCGGGCATATCCTTTGAGGTTTTTGCAGACTGACATGGTCACGATCCCGGCCAATGGTTGAGTCAGATGCTCAAAGATTAGCTGGCAAGCCACATGATCTCAAGGGATAAATCGAGTTATAGCAGATGCCGGATGCAGACAATGTGGCAGGCTGAGTAGAGAATACTGCAGGAATGACGTGGCTTCTGCCTCGGTTTTGGCCCTGGGATGAGTTGTGTATAGTGTGACTCGATGGCCCCTTCTGCACGCCACGGGTAGGGCCGAGAAAGAATAAAACAAAATAGGGGAGACTGGAGTGGAGACCATTACCAATCTGATTTCAGGCCTGAACGGCATTGTCTGGGGGCCACTCATGCTGGTGTTGATACTCGGCACCGGCCTATTCCTCATGATCGGGCTGAAATTGATGCCCCTGGCCCGGCTGGGTTATGGCTTCCGTATGTTGTGGCGTGGCCGTGAAGGGCAGGGTGAGGGTGAAATTAGCCCCTTCAACGCCCTTATGACCTCCCTCTCTGCGACCATCGGCACAGGCAATATTGCCGGTGTGGCCACCGCTATCGCCATGGGTGGCCCCGGTGCGCTGTTCTGGATGTGGTGTACGGCATTGGTCGGCATGGCTACTAAATATGCCGAGGCGGTCCTCGCTGTGAAATATCGTGAGGTGGATGAGCGGGGCAACCATGTGGGTGGTCCCATGTACTACATAAAGAATGGCCTGGGCGCCAAGTGGGCCTGGCTCGGCACGCTGTTCGCTATCTTCGGTGCACTGGCTGGTTTTGGTATAGGCAACACCGTACAGGCCAATTCAGTAGCGCACGCCCTGTCGGAAAATGCTGGACTGGAGATCGCACCGGTTGTTACCGGTATCGTGATGGCCGTTCTGGCGGCGCTGGTGCTGATCGGAGGCATTCGGCGAATTGCCGAAGTGGCGGGTAAATTGGTGCCGTTGATGGCGATTGCCTATCTCCTTTGCGGACTGGTTGTGCTTGTATTGAATGCGGGCGCCATTCCGGGAGCCGTTGTCGAGATCGTAGGGGAGGCTTTTACGCCGACAGCTGCTACAGGCGGTTTTGCAGGTGCGGCGGTCTGGGCTGCAATCCGTTTCGGTGTGGCCCGAGGCATTTTCTCCAACGAAGCGGGGCTGGGCAGCGCGCCCATCGCCCACGCCTCGGCCGCCACCGACAATCCGGTGCGTCAGGGTAGCGTGGCCATGTTGGGTACCTTTATCGATACCCTCATTGTCTGCTCCATTACCGGTCTGGCAATTGTGGTCACTGGGGCCTGGACCAGTGGTGAGACAGGGGCTGCACTCTCCTCCATGGCCTTCGAGCAGGCGCTGCCTGGTGTGGGTGGCTATGTGGTCTCCCTGGGACTGGCTATCTTTGCTTTTACCACCATCCTGGGCTGGAGTGTTTATGGTGAGCGTTGTGTGGAGTACCTCTTCGGTATCAAGTCGATCACACCCTTTCGCGTGCTCTGGGTGTTGATGATCCCCGTCGGTGCAATGGCCCAGGATTATCTCAAATTCGTCTGGCTGATCGCGGATACACTCAACGCATTGATGGCGATTCCCAACCTGGTAGCGTTGTTGTTGTTAAGCCCTGTGGTATTTACCCTGACCCGGGAGTATTTCAAGCGAGAGGAGTAACCGGCTCACGATTACGTGTCAGGTTTTGCTGTTAGCGCCGAAACGTTGTTTCAGGTATCGGGTGATCTCGGCAGACTCATACATCCACTCGACCCTGTCCGGATGTCGAATCTGCAGGCAGGGTGTCTGGATTTTTCCGCCTTCGTTGCGTAGTTCACTGCCCCACTGACCCTCCAGAATATTGCGCAATTCGATGTTGAGGCTCAATCGCCAGAGTGTGCGGCGCACGTAGAGACAATAACTACAAAGTGGGAGGTGGTAGAGCGCCAGATGTTGTGTCTCTGCATCGACCTGCTGCTGATACTCAGAAGAACGATGCAGAGGACGAAACAGACCTCGCAGCCAGTTGAACACCTGTCCCGTCAACCCTGCTTGGAACCTCCCAGGCATGGCGGGGAGTCAGTGACGGTACCGCCCTTGTTGAACCAGTCGTCCGGTGTCATGGTGTGTAGGGCCAGGGCGTGGATACCGCCATCCAGTTCCTCTTTGAGTGCCTGGTTGACCTGCCGGTGACGAGCGATCAGTTTCTCTCCGACAAAGGCTTCACTGACCAGAACCACCTTGAAGTGGGATTCAGACCCTTCCGGGACATTGTGCATATGGCTTTCGTTGATCACCTCAAGGTGGATGGGGGAGAAAGTGGTCTGCAGTTTCTGCTGAATGGTCTGTTGGGTTGTGCTCATGAGTCTACCTGTCGATCACGCCGTTGCATTTGCCTGGTAAGGCGCGTGGGTGGTTGTCAATGGGTTGATTATAGTCTGCTACAGATTGAGGGTTTCACGTACAAAAGGTATGGTCAGCCGGCGTTGTGCCGCCATTGAAGCGCTGTCGAGGCGGTCCATCAATAGGGTCAGAAAATGGATGTCTCGGGGGGTGCGTTGAAGCAGAAAACTGGCTGTCTCCACGCTCATGCTCATACCCCTGCGCTCTGCGCTGGCCAGCAGTAACTCGAGCCGCTCATCGTCATCCAGCGGGAACAAATGGTAGCAGGGCCCCCAGGTGAGTCTGGAAGCCAGATCAGGCAGGGCAACAGGCAGACTGGCCGGAGGGCGGTCAGCTGTCACCACGAGCTGTGCGCCAGTTTCACGCAGCAGGTTGAATAGGTTGAAGATCGCCTGCTCCCAATCCTTGTGTCCTGTGATTCGCTCCAGATCATCCAGGCAGACCAGCCCAAAGCCTTCCAGGCCGTCCAGCATGGCGGGGTCGATTTCCTGTTCCGATTTCAGCGGCAGATAGGCCGGTTGCCGGCCCTCTGCCTGCGCAAGTCCGCATGCCGCCTGCAACAGATGGCTCTTACCGACACCCGAATCCCCCCAAAGATAGAGGAAAGGGTCGAGGGTGCTTCGCAGATGCGAGAGCGCCTCTCCATTGCGACCGGCGATGAAACTACTGAAATCAACACTGGGCCGAATACCGATACCGAGGGGTAATTGCTGAGGCATGAGGATTCGATTCAGGTATTGCCGCGTACAAGGCGTGAAGCGATCTCTGCCAGATGACGCCCCTGGGTACGGCAGATCTGCTTCTCCTCCTCAGTCAGGGGCAGTTTGCTGTCACCACCTGCCAGATGGCTGGCGCCATAAGGTGTGCCCCCGCTGGTGGTATGCAGCAGGGCTGTCTCGGAGTAGGGGACGCCCACCAGCAACATACCGTGGTGCAGCAACGGCAGCATCATGGAGAGCAGGGTGCTTTCCTGTCCGCCATGCAGGCTGGAAGTGGAAGTGAACACCCCAGCAGGTTTTCCGATCAGGGCACCGCTCATCCAGAGTCGGCTGGTGGTATCGAGAAAATACTTCATGGGTGCGGCCATGTTGCCGAAACGGGTTGGGCTGCCGACAGCCAGGCCGCAGCACTCGGTCAGATCGGCTTCGCTCACATAGAGTGCGCCCTGCTCGGGAATCTCATCCTCTGTCGCTTCACAGACGGTGGATACTGCCGGTACGGTACGTATCCTGGCGGTCATGTCCTTGATCTCCTCAACGCCGCGGGCGATCTGCCTTGCCATCTCTGCGGTGGCCCCATGACGGCTGTAGTAGAGAATCAGTACTTCAGCCATGTCAGAGAATCTCCAGAACCTTTTCCGGCGGTCGGCCGATAGCCGCTTTGCCGTCTTTAATCACGATGGGTCTCTCAATCAATATGGGATTGGCAATCATACCGTCGATCAGCTGGTCACGGGTCAGAGAAGAGTCATCGAGACCGTTCTCTTTGTATGCCTTCTCCTTGGTGCGCATCAGATCTCTGGGTTCCAGTCCCAAAATATCGAGAATCCGCTTCAGTGTGGCTTTGTCGGGGGGGGTATTCAGATACTCTACAATTTCTGGTTCCACCCCTTGATCCTGCAATAGTTGCAGGGTCGCACGGGATTTGCTGCAACGAGGGTTGTGATAGATTTCGACACTCATGGGGGATCTCCAAAGGGGTTTTCGACATTGTAACCATCCCGGCTCCATCGCTCCAGAGAGCTGTATCACTTCACTCGATTCGCGTTTCTTTGTGGGCTATGCGTTATATTCCCTCTATCCGGATTAGTGTTAATGGCCCAAAGGGAATTATCAGATATGAATCCATTGTCCGAACATCCCATCAGCCGCTCCCCATTGCGACATGTCGGACCTTTTTTCCGCTTGATGATGCACCACTTTTCGTTGGATGGGGGTATGCAGCACGTGGCTGCGCTGACCTATACCACGTTGCTTTCGCTGGTACCGCTGATGACGGTGATGTTAGCGCTGTTCTCTGTTTTTCCAGCCTCTGACCGCCTCTCGGAGCAGGTGGAAAACTTCCTCTTCCAGAATTTTGTGCCCGCTGCCGGTGAAGCCGTGCAGGAGCATCTGCGTAGTTTCAGTCAAAAGGCCGGTAAGCTGACCGGGGTGGGTTTTGCCGTTCTGATTCTGGTTGCCTTGTTGTTAATGAGTAATATCGACAAGGCCTTTAACGCTATTTGGCATGTGCGGCGCAAGCGCACGCTGGTTGCCAAGTTCACTGTCTACTGGGCCATTCTCTCCCTCGGGCCGATCCTGATTGCTTTCAGTGTCGGTGTGACTTCTTATCTGGTCTCGATCCCTCTCTTCAGCGATGGAGAGACAGTGATTTTGCTGCGCACGCGTTTGCTGAGCCTGATGCCGGTGATTATCTCAGCCTCTGCATTTACTCTGCTCTATGCGCTGGTACCCAATCGTCGTGTGCCCCTGAGAAATGCCGTGTTTGGCGGTGTGCTGGCGGCGCTCCTGTTTGAGGCGGCCAAGCGTGGCTTCGCACTCTATGTGACTGCCTTTCCAACCTACGAGACGATCTATGGCGCATTGGCAGCCGTGCCGATTTTTCTGATTTGGATCTATCTCTCTTGGTTTGTGACCCTGCTGGGCGCTGAATTTGTCTACTGTCTGAGCATCTACCGGGAGGACTGGAGTGAGGCTTTGGAGCAGCGGGGCGGGGAGTTCATGCTGTCGATTCGTCTGCTGACGCGCTTGCGCAAGGCGCAACGTCTGGGTGAAACACTGACTGAGCGTGAACTGGTGAAACAGATCGATACGGCCACCGATGAACAGGTTGATAAAGCGCTGCAGAGTATGCGGGGGATACGTCTAGTATTGAGAACGGATGATGGAGGGTGGGCGCTTGCTAGGGATCTGAATGAAGTCACCCTCTCAACGCTCTACCACTCTGCGCACTATGTGCTGCCCGAGAGTCATACGCTGGCTGGTGAATCTGAGGCTTTGCAGGCATTGGTCGGCCGTGTGGAAGCGGAGCTTGAAACGACGATGGACCAACCGTTGGCAGTACTGATTCAGAAGGAGTGAAGCGGCGCTATCGGGAATCGTTAATCAACAGCTCTTAACCCGATATCGCTCAAACATTGCTGTGTTCTCCAACAGTTGCAGGGGGGTGATATCCGGTGCAGGGATCATCTCCTCTACCCGATATTCCTGACCGATGATGAAGAATCTTTTGGGTACGATCAGCGAACTGCGATGGGAATGGCCCTGGTCAATATAGAGCCCGGGGTAGTTGGAAATTTCTTCGTTCCCTTCATCCGGTCCTTCATCCGACTGTTTCTTAACCGACTGCAGGGTGATTGGCATGATATTACCGGTCAGGAACTGTACACCGATTTCAAGTACACCCTCTTCGCGATTCAGTGCCCGTTTGACGATCCCGATCTTCCATTCACTGGGATCATTGGATCCGTGCAGGCTGATCAGCACCAACTCGCCGATAAGCTCTCTTTCACAGGCAGAGAGGGGCAGGTGCAGGGCAACGCCTGAACGGCTCTGATTGAAACGGCGGGCCAGCAGCTGGGGTTTGTCGGAACTCTGCATGACCGTCGACAAGCTTTGGGCCGAGGACATGGTGATTTCCTCATTCTCTGACGCCATTTCCCTGTCTGGTCGGGCAAGATGCTGGTGAATGTGATGGAGTCCGGTCCACAGCTCAACGTGACCAGAAGTCGTATGTCGTTCACTGTCGCGTTTTGGGCGAATATGCCAGGACTTAAGCATACGGGCCAGCAGGTTGGTCGTCTCCTGTGTGGTCAGGTTGGTCATGGCCGGCGGCTTATGATCTACCGAACGCTCCAATCCGCGTAAAAGTTGATGTATCTGCAGGCTGACGGGATTCAGGTTCAAAAGTGCGAAGCGGGGTTGGCTGAGGTTTTCCAGTCCCTCAGGCTCGTAGAGGTGAGGCTGTACCTCGCCGAGCCGGTCGATCACATAGTGTCCGGACTGCTCTGTTTCTGGTGTTGGCATCTGTACCCTGGCGTGTGATGCCACCGTGTTGAGGTACTCGTAGCAGATTCTGGGTTCACCCTCCTGCAGGTGACAGGGGTCGAGTAGCCTCATGAGTAAGAATCGATTGAACTGGTGTGCGATGGTCGCCTGTCCCGGCTCATGGCTGTTGTCACTATCGTCTATCTCTACTTGATGAACGTTCTGTTCTTCGGCATAGGTTCGTAATCGGGTGATCTCACGATAGGTCTGTCCAGCCCGGCAATCGAATGATTCACAGGCATAGAGGTACTCCAGCAGGTAAAACTTGATGCTGTAGTAGATGGCTTTTGCCAGTCGGTCGAGATTCTTGCGGCTTGCCTTGGTGCGCAGGCATTCGTTGGCGATCTGACTGTAGGCATAGGCCATCTCCAACATGACCCTGCGCAATAGCTCATTTGGTATAGTATTCTTTCGAACACTGGTTCCATGGGCGATTCGTAGCGCAGGTGTGTGATAAATCTCTACCAGCTCGTCGCGTCTTTTTATCTGGCCTGGAAAGCGGTTTAAGCGGCTGAGGCTGGTTAACATCGCCTCTGAAAGCTGCTCCGGGTTGGCGAAAGGTAGCGCGGTAGCCCATTGTCGTAACTGACCGGGATCGATTTCCACTAATGGATTTTCGAAGGGGTCGGGTTCAGGTACGAAAAATATCGTTTGTTTTGCAGCCTGGTTGCGGTGGGTGAAAATATCAAACATGCTAAAGGGGTAGGTTTCCTGCGGACCGCCAATCAACCAACTATAGCATTGGACTCTGCGGAATCCATCTACCCCGGCCTCCTTGTTAAGGTTTCCCTGAATTGCACTGTAAGGAATTAAGCCTGAAAATGGTGGTCAGAATCAACGTTCAGTCACTGCTTATTTCAAATGGTGGCTGTCGAGAAGGCCAACAAACGGAGCTATTCATGCCTGTGACATCCCGCATCCTCCACACTTGTCTGCTCGTGCTGTGTGTCCTATTGCCTTTTTCCCTATTGGCCGAACCGGTGGATTTTGAATTGGAGGGATTGGATGGCAAGACCTATAGACTGTCCGATTATCGTGGAAAGTGGGTGCTAGTTAACTACTGGGCCACCTGGTGTCCTCCCTGCCGCGAAGAGCTCCCCGAGCTTGAAGTGTTCCACGCCAATCACAAAGACAAGGACGCGATTGTACTCGGGGTGGCCATGGAGCGGATTAAAAAGGAACGCTTACAGGCCTTCGTCGATGACCAATTTCTCAGCTACCCTATTCTGATGATGAAGCCGGCGGCCAGCACTGAGCTGGGGCGGGTACCCGGATTGCCGACCTCATACCTGATCAATCCCGAGGGCGAGCTGGCTGCCCGCCAGGTGGGTCCGGTGACATTGGAAGACTTAGAAGCCTTTCTCACGAGTGGGAGCAAATAGGAGAAAACCATGCGTAGACGATTACTCTGGTTGCCTGTGCTATTAATGATTACCCTGGCTGACGCTCATGGTGCAACCCGTGAACCTGGTGAGTTTTTCTTCGATCAGAGTCTGGGTAATTTCAGCGAAGAGCTGGAAACCGCCAGGGATGAAGGAAAGAAGGGTGTGCTCATCATGTTCGAGATGGATGAGTGTCCCTTCTGCCACCGTATGAAGACTCGGGTACTCAATCAGGTTGAGGTGCAGGACTATTTTAAGGAACACTTTCTGATCTACACAGTGGATATTGAAGGTGATGTGGAGATAGCGGATTTCAAAGGGACATCCATGAAAGAGAAGGACTTCGCTTTTAAAATGCATAAAGTGCGTGCCACGCCAGTGTTTGGTTTCTTTGATCTGGACGGCAATATGATGACTCGCTTTACCGGCGCCACAAACGATGCGCGCGAGTTCCTTTGGTTGGGTGAGTTTGTTGTCAATGACCACTTTCAGAAGACCAATTTTTCCCGCTATAAGAGGCAGAAGAAAAAGGAACTCAGACAGCAGTGAGTCGTTTACGCCGGCAAAGGACTACGATCGGTGGCTTGCTGACGCTGGTTCTCCATTTAGCTGCCTATGCACAGGCTTGGGCGCAAGACCCTCTACCATCGCCGCTCTCCCTGGAGCAGGCGCTGGCAATTGCCGATGAAGTCCATCCCGACAGGTTGCTGGCCGATGCGGCCCTGGCACGGGCAATGGCGCGGCGTCAGCAGGTTGAGTCGGTGTATGACACGCAAGTGAAGTTCACCGGTGAATTGCGTGCCATCGATCCCTCGGAAATCGCCATCTACCAATCCCGCAATGACAGCCTCGCTCGACTTAATCTCAGCAAGCAGCTCTATGATTTTGGCCGGACCGCCCGTGCAGAGGAGGCGGCAGAAGCGACTCTCGCCTCTCGTGAGTGGCGACTGAAAGCTGTCAGGCAACAACGTCGGTTAGCGGTGATGGAGCGTTTTTTTGCGGTGCTGCTGGCTGATCTGAAGCATGCGCGAGATAACGAAGCACTCTCAATCGCCTTCATTCGCTTTGATCGGGCATCCAACAGGCATGAACTGGGTAAGGTTTCGGATATCGATCTGCTGGAGTTGGAGAGCCTCTATCAACAGGCGCGTAGTGAGCTAAGCGTCAGCGCCAACCAGCAGCGCATCACCCGTTCACAACTGGCAATCAGCCTGAACCGGCCGACAGATCTACCGGCGGATCTGGTGATGCCGGATCTACAGGTTGAATCGACCGGGGAAGAGTTCGAGGTCTGGATTGAAAAAGCGCTTGTCGACAATCCCGAACTACTGGCTTTGCGTGCTGAGGTTGAGGCTGCTCGCAAGCAACTGCATGCCAGTGAGGCAGTGGATAATCCTGTGCTGCGTGGTGAGTTGGAGGCTGCTACCTACAAGCGGGAATTGGGCGGCCGAAATCCATTGACGGCTGCTTTGGTCATTGAAGTGCCCTTGTATACCGGTAGTCGGGTCGACGCAAAGGCTGCCGAACAGCGGGCTGTTTTGCAGCAGAAAGAGGCTGAGTTGGCAGCCTATGAGCTGCAGATACACCAGCAGGTACTGGATGCTTGGATGGCGCTGGACAGACTTCGGATTGAGGCTGAGTCGTTGTTGGTGACGGCCGATTTTCGTGACCTTTACCTAGATCGAAGCCGTACGCTTTACGATCTGGATCAGCAGACAGATCTGGGTGATTCCATGACCCAGATTGCAGATATCCAGTGGCGAAGCTCGCAGAATGTGTTTGATAGACTGCTGCTGCAGGCACATTTGAAGGCATTGACGGGAACTCTGTTGCAAGGGGAGGAGAGGCTGAAATGAGAAGAAAAGCAAGCACCCTGAATACGTTCTTGGTTGGCGTTCTGCTATTTAGCAGCCAACTCATGGCGCAAGACCTATCGGCTGTCACTGATTGGAACAAGCGGGTGACCCTGACTACAGTGAGTAGCGGCATGGTGGGTAAGGTGAATGTCTCGGTGGGAGATCAGGTCGCCCAAGGCAGCCTTTTGATAGAGCTTGATCAGCGTAAGTTAAATGCCCGCCTGGCTGCTGCCGAGTCACGGCGGGAGGCGGCCATGCAGGTGAACAACGAGGCTCGGCGTGAACTGGACCGCTCTCTGGAGCTCTATGACCGGACACTGCTGTCGGATCACGAGCGAAAACTGGCTGAGATCGAAGCAGCTAAGGCTGATGCGGCCTTTCGGGAGGCTGAGGCCAAGTTGACGGCTATCCGTCTACAGAAAGAGTACAGCCGCATCAATGCGCCATTCAATGGTCTGGTGGCGACATTGCATGTGCAACCTGGACAGTCGGTCATCAATCGACTGGATGCCACACCGCTGATCACCCTGGTTGAAAATAGGCGGATGAGGGCTTCAGCGCAGATTGATGAACGAACACTTCCCCGTTTGCAGATCGGTGATCCCGTGAAAATTGGCGTGCGTGGTAAGTGGCTGGAGGGTGAGATCCTGTTGCTGGGCTTGGACCCCATAGCAACATCCACCAATGGTGCTCTCTATGCCGTCGAAGCGGGTTTTGCCCCCGCAGAGGGAATGGGCTTGCGGGCTGGTGAGCAGGCAGTGTTAAGATTGCCCGATGAATGAAAACTTAAAGACCAGAGATGTCTGTGTCCGCTGTCTGGTGGCAGGTCGGGTGCAGGGTGTCTTCTTCCGTGCTTCAGCCCGCCATCAGGCTCAGCAGTTAGGCCTCACCGGTTATGCCAAAAACCTGATGGATGGACGAGTAGAAGTCGTAGCCTGCGGAGAAGTCGATGCCGTGGAAGCGTTACGCGGCTGGCTCAGTAAAGGTCCGGAGAATGCTCAGGTATCCGGCGTTGCCTGTGAGTATATGGATTACCAGGATTTCTCCCAATTCAGCGTGGGCTGATCTCTATTTAATTACCACACCAATCGTTCTACCACTAACATTTTTACATGATGACAGAGAATCAATCCTTGGATTCTCTTGTCATCTTGTACCTTATCAACGCGGAATGAATTCCGCTTGAATCACGGGTATTACTGATCGAGGTCTGGTGTGTAGCCCGGTTGGTCCAGCGGTCTGAATTTCATGGTACGCCCCTCGTGCGTCACGCTTTCCGGCGCTTCCGTGATTGGGGGCGCTGTGTCCTTTTGCGTATCAGGGTAGGTCAATGGAGCTAAGGGTTCAGGCGCGGCAAGGGTTGGCGGATAAGTTATCGGTGCCAGGGGCTCCTGTGGGGGGGCTGTTACCATTGAGGGGATTGTTGATCGGGGCGCTGGTGGTTGAGTGGGTGCTGCATCTACGGTGTTGTTTTTACTCGGATCAGCCTGATTGTCCATGGGACGAAAACGATAACCCTGCATTGCGCCTGGGGCCTGATACTCAGGTTTGGCCAATGATTTTGCCTGATGGGGGGCTTTGCTTTCTGGCGCAATGACAGGCTGGGGTTTGGGCCGTGACACGGCAGGCGGTGTATGGGGATTTGCATATCCACCAGGCGCTGTTCCGTAACCATAGCCAGTGGGTGGCTGATACGCTGGGTACCCATATCCGGGCGGGTAAGCGGGAGGTGGTGCGTAGCGACCGCTAGGGTAGCTGTTGTAGCGTCGATTGGAGGAGCCGAAGACACCCTGCAGGGGGTTTGGCATCCGGTTCATCACATTGTTTGGGTTGAAATGGAATTCCCGGTTCTCAGTATCACTCTCATATGATGGACTGTAGAGGTCTTGTGCTGTCACGGGAGAGGATGCCAGAAAAAGGCTCCAGGCAATCGGCCAGAGGTGTCGTTTCATTATATTATCCTCGGGTACTAGCGGGTCGTTTTAATAAGTGTTGATAACGACAATACTAAGTCTCTATTGGAAGTCATGCAAAAAGATGCTGTTACCACCACTCACTGAAGGTCGTATAGTCAAACGATATAAACGGTTCCTGGCAGATGTAATGTTGCCTGATGGCCAGATGGTAACGGCCCACTGTCCCAATACCGGCAGCATGCAGGGGTGTTGGTCTCCGGATGCCCCTGTTCAGCTCAGTCATAGCGACAATCCCAAACGCAAGCTGGCCTGGACCCTGGAGCGGGTAGATATGGGTAATGGCTGGATCGGGGTTCATACCGGCAGGAGTAATCCGGTCATAGAGGAGGCCATCCGACAGGAACAGATTTCCCTGCTGAAGGGGTATGCATCGGTCAGGCGGGAAGTTTTGTTTGATCCCCCCGGTTTTGAACGCGCTCGTTTCGATCTGTTTCTCTCGGGCGGGGCAGCACCTGATGCCTGGGTGGAAGTGAAGAATGTAACCTTGTGGTTGGACGATGCGCTGGCTTTCCCCGATGCAGTGACGGTTCGTGGACGTAAACATCTGGAGTTGTTGGCTGAAGCCTGTCGGCAGGGATATAGGGGTGTGATGGCCTATGCGCTTAACCGGCCTGAAGGTTCCTGTTTTCGTCCAGCGGAAGAGATTGATCCTGTCTATGCAAAGACACTGCGTCAAGTCGTGAAGCAGGGGGTGGAAGTCATCGCTCTGCGGATAGAGCACCAGCAAGATGGGATAGTCGTTTCAGGCGAGGTCCCCGTCGTGCTTTGACTGTGTGCTTTTCGAAAGAAAGAGGGGTTAATGGCAGCGTAGCCACTTCCGCCTCAGCCGGTTTTCCACAGATCAGTAGCCCATAGAAGCCAGGTCGAGACCGGAAGGAATCTCCGGTAACAGACCGAGTCCGGTCTCAATCTCCCCATTCTGTTGCAGCGTCAACCAGCGGTAACCTGGTGGACAGGCATCGATACCGAAGTCGTCCTGACCGGCGATGAATTGCACGCAAGTAGAAGGTGTCCCGAGCAGTTTGACACCATTGTGCTCACCTTGGAACTCCTGGTGAATATGTCCGCAGAGGACCGCCTTGACCTGCGGGTGCTGACCAACGAGGTTGAAAAACTGATCGGGATTCTTCAGTGTCATGGTATCCATCCAGCGGCTGCCGACCGGTAGCGGATGATGATGCATGCAGATCAGTGTGTGTTTGTCCGTATGGGCTTCCAACAGAAGCTGCAGCATCTCCATCTGTTTCTTGTCGAGATTACCACTCTCATTGCCGGGGATGGTTGAATCGAGAAAGATCAGAGACCACCCGTTGGCCTGGACGCTGGGCAACGTGTGAACGTTGTCCTGATTTAATACTTGCCTCATTTTGTGCGGCAGGTCGTGGTTGCCGGGCAGGCAGTAGGTAGGAATACCGGTGAGTTTGAGACGACCCAGCAGACGCTTGTAACCTGTATCCGAGGCGTCGTGCACCAAATCGCCGGTTGCAAGCAGCAGATCAGGGGTGCCCTGTTCGTGCAGTGCCTGGGCCAGGACCTGATCGAACGTCTCCAGGGTATTGATGCCGAGCAGGCAGCGGGAAGGGTCAGCGTAGAGATGGCTGTCTGTGAGTTGAAGTACCTTCAAACTTCTCTCCGGCACCGATCGAAGCGCTGTAGGCTGATTATCTATACTGCTGCGCATGACGCGTTTCATGTAAGAGTTTTTAGGCTACCAAGAATTGACAGCTTGTTATACCCAGTAAACCTAATTTAATGTATTTCAGTAATATTAGATCAGTTTTTATGAAAGTAAAAAAACCTAAAGCACGTTTTTTTACAGATTTGTCCTCAACTTAGTGACTTTTTCCAAAACTTTCCGCGTTTTTTGACGATGCGTTAACATTTCTGATGCCGATTAGTGAATTCTATCGCTTCGTCTACACTATGTTTTATGACACTCAGTGAACTTCGATACATTGTTGCCGTCGCCAGAGAGCGACATTTCGGTCATGCCGCAGAATCTTGCTTCGTCAGCCAGCCGACACTCAGTGTCGCGGTGAAAAAGCTGGAAGAGGAGCTGGGCGTCGGACTTTTTGAGCGGGGCCAGGGCGAAGTCAGCCTGACACCTGCCGGTGAGCGCATCATTGCCCAGGCACAGCGGGTGCTTGAAGAGGCAGGAGTGATTCGTGAACTGGCCAGTCAGAGTAAGGACCAGCTTTCGGGGCCATTGAGAGTTGGCGCCATTTATACCATCGGTCCCTATCTGCTGCCCCATCTTGTGCCTATTCTGGCTCAAAAAGCGATGAGCATGCCATTGATCATCAGGGAGAATTTCACCTCAATACTGAACGATCAACTCAAACAGGGTGAGCTTGATGTCATTGTCATCTCCTATCCCTTCGAAGAGCCGGGCATCCAAACCCGGCCACTCTATGACGAAGGCTTCTCGGTGTTGTTGCCGAACCGGCACCCGCTGGCTGCCATGGCTACCATACAGCCGGAACAACTGAAGGGAGAAAACGTTCTGCTGTTGGGTGACGGGCACTGTTTCCGTGATCAGGTGCTGCGTATCTGCCCTGGTTGCCTGCAGAAGAGTGCCGGTGATGGCGGCCTACAGAGAAACCTGGAAGGCGGATCGCTTGAGACTATCCGTTATATGGTAGCCAGTGGCATTGGGATCACTGTGCTGCCTGATACGGCCATCGGTCTGGATCAGATGCCCTGGGATCTGCTGACGGCGCGACCGCTTGCGGTGGACAACTCCCAGCGCCGGATCGCCTTGGCTTGGCGTAAGAGTTTTCCGAGACCTGAGGCGATCAATCTGCTTTGGGAGTCGATCAGGGCCTGTGACCTTAGCGGTGTGAGCCCTGTTGAGGAACCGTTGGCGATTGAGACGGCAGTGGGTTGAAGGTGCAGCAGGGTGGCAGCCTACAAGCAAAAAGATATCCGAGTTGATTTGCGGACATAAATCGTCTGAAGATTTCTCAGATCACCCGGTCATTGCCTCCATCCACGGGAATCTGCGCGCCGGTAGTCTTACTAAAACGCTGGTCGCAAAGCTCAGCCGTCAGTTCTGCGACATCCCGGCTGGTGATCTCGGTCTTCAGCAGGTTTCTCTTCTTATACGCATCGACCGATAGTCCATAGTGTGCTGCCCTGGCGGCCAGTACCTCCTCTGTCCAGATGCCGGTGTCGAAGACCGCGTCTGGGTGCAGACTGTTGATGCGGATACCATCGCCAGCCCACTCCAGTGCGGTGACTCTCGCCAGTTGATTGAGTGCTGCCTTGGAAGCGGAGTAGGCAGCAGCGCCTTGACCCGGTGCTGCAATATTTTTAGATCCGATCACCACGACTCGACCACCGGTGGGTGCCTGTTTCAAGAAAGGATAGGACTCTCGCAACAGCTGCAGATTTGCATCCAGATTCACCTGCATGACCTGTCGCCAGGTTTCGTGTTCGAGCTCGGCTACCGGACATCCGCCAGGAAAAATACCAGCGTTGAGTACCAGCATGTCGAGGCCGCCGAATCGCAATACTGTCTGCTGAAGGGCGCTTACGATTGCCTGGCTATCTGTGACGTCACAGGTAATACCGAGAAATGCGGCATTGTCGTGCTGATAGGCGATAGCGTTATCCAGATCAAGACCGACCACCGCGGCACCACGATTGAGCAGGGATTCCACACAGGCCCTGCCGATGCCCGATGCCGCGCCGGTGACCAGGGCGACCTCACCCTGGAACGGAGGCGTGGCACCATCCTTGCGCAGTTTGGCCTGCTCCAGTTCCCAGTACTCAACCTCGAATATGTCTCTTGCTGGGAGTGCCTGCCAGCCTCCCAGTGATTCCGCCCGCTGGATAATTTCCATCGTATGCCGGTAGATATCAGCAACAATGTCGGCTTCCCGACTGTTCTTGCCGACACTGAGCATGCCTAGCGCCGGGTCAAGTACAACTCGTGGGGCCGGGTCAAGCATCTCCACCGGTGTGCGTGCGTTACCCGCGTAGGCCTCGAAATATTGCTGATAGGCCAGTACATAGTCCATGACCTCGCTGCCCAGCATGGGTAGTTGCTTTGTGCGTATCACATGGTCCGGAGTAGCGGGGCCGCGTTGGGAAATCTCTGCAAGATCGGGACGCTGGCAAAAGCTCATCTCAGCCTCTGTTCGATGGCTCTGCAAAATTACCGGGAAACCGGCCACATCGCTTATACCGCGGCGTAGTGTTGCGATGGACTGGCTATCGATTTCAGTCTCTTCAGCAACTGGCGCCAACTCCCAGGCATTCTGTGTTCGCAGGTAAGACTCCGCCTCGTCCACCAATCGAATCATCCTTTCATAAGAGACCTGTACGTTGTCACCGAAGGTAAACAGGCCGTGATTCATCAGCACCATGCCGAGCGTGCCCTCGTGGGCATCACGGGGAAAGCGTTCCGCAACCATACGGGCCAGATCGAAGCCAGGCATCACATAGGGGATGACAACCAGCCGGTCACCATAGAGATCACGGATGCGGGCTTCACCATCCTTCGTATTGGTGATTGTGACAATAGCGTCAGCATGGGTGTGATCGACATACTTATAGGGCAACACGGCATGCAGGATCGCCTCCACCGAGGCGGTGGGGGCCGAGGCAAGGGTCTGATGGATCTTGAGCTGATTGACCATCTCACTGTCGGAGAGGAAATCCAGTTGTGCCAGCTTCAACAGATGAGCCATGCGTACCGGGGTGAATCCGGCTGATTCTATGGTGGACAGGTCCCAGCCACTGCCTTTGACGTAGAGGATCTCCTCCGCTTCGCCGAAGAGATCCTCTTCTGAGATTTTGACTGAGGTATTGCCGCCCCCATGGAGTACCAGGGAAGGATCCGAGCCTAGCAGTCGCGAACTGTAGACCCGCAGGTCAAGCTCGCTTTCACATCTTGAGGCTTCGTTGTCGTTCCACAGGCTCTTCATCGCTATCGCTCCGGCATACTGTTAATCGGTGTGAATATAACCCAATGAAGCGCAAAGGCCGCATGCTTAACCGACACTTTTATAATATTTAGGTCACCAGACCAATCCCGCCACCGTACCCGTGAGCAGGGTGGCCAGGGTACCGGCGACGATTGATTTCATGCCCAGGCTGACAATCTCTTTGCGACGCTCAGGTACCATCGCACCCAGTCCCCCCAACATGATGCCGAGACTGCCGAAGTTGGCGAAGCCGCACAGGGCATAGGTCAGGATCAGTCGGCTACGCTCACTGATATCCTCCGCCGGTAGACGGATTAGCTCCAGGTAGGCAAGCAGTTCATTGAGGACGGTCTTGGTGCCCAGCAGTGAACCGGCGGTGACCGCTTCTGACCAGGGAATGCCCATGAGCCAGGCAAACGGCGCCATCACCCAGCCCAGTAGCCGTTGTAGGCTCAAAGGCTCATTCGAGACCTCGGGCAAGAGTCCAATCAGCTGATTGACCAGGCTGACAAGGGCCACCAGCACAATCAACAGGGCAACGATATTGCCTAACAACCTCAAGCCCTCGATGGTGCCATTGGTGATCGCCTCCATGCTGCTGTTGGCTGGTTGGGAAATAGTCAATCTGCCTTCGGTACCTGCCGCCTGGGTCTCCGGCACCATGAGCCGGGAGATCATGACAGCAGCCGGGGCGGAGATGAGCGAGGCGGTCAGCAGGTGGCCGATGGGGTTGGGTAGTACGCCTTCGAGCAGACTGGCGTAGAGCACCAGCACGGTGCCTGCAATGGTGGCCATACCCAGGGTCATCAGGCTGAAGAGTTCACTGCGGGTGAGTCTGGTCAGATAGGGCCTTATCAGCAACGGGGATTCCACCATGCCGACGAAGACGTTGGCTGCGGCCCCCAGGCCCAGTGCACCGCTGATATTCAGACTTTTTTGCAGCAGGCGTGAGAAGAGTCCGACCACCAGCGGCAATATGCGCCAATGGAAGAGCAATGCCGAGAGGGCGCTGATCACCAGTACCAGCGGCAGGGCGCGAAAGGCCAGGATGAAAGTGCTGCCGGTGTCACTCTCCATGAACGGTGCCTCAGCCCCACCGAGATAACCGAAGACGAAACGGGTACCCGCTTCCGTGGCCTCCTGAATACCCAACAATATCTGATTGAGCTGAATGAAGAGCGCCTGGAACAGAGGCAGTTTGAGCAGCAATAGGGCGATGATCAGTTGCAGCGCCAATCCGGTAACAGGCACTCGCCAGTTGAAGGCACGCCGGTTTTCACTGATCAGCCAGGCGAGCAGGGGAATCAAAAACAGTCCGCTCAGTCCCTGCAAATTGGCCATCGGCCGTTGGGATCAGAAGTTGTCGGTGGAGGTGAACAGCCCCACGCGCAGGTCCTTGGCGGTATAGATCTCCCGGCCATCGACCTTCATGACGCCATCGGCAACTCCGAGCACCAGCTTACGGCTGATGACCCGTTTGATGTTGATCTGATAGGTGACCAGTTTGGCGGTGGGCAGTACCTGACCGGTGAATTTCACCTCGCCTACGCCCAGTGCCCGTCCATGTCCCGGATTGCCGATCCAGGCGAGGAAGAAGCCCACCATCTGCCACATGGCATCGAGACCCAGGCAGCCAGGCATCACCGGATCGCCGGGGAAGTGGCAATCGAAAAACCAGAGATCGGGATTGATATCGAGTTCCGCGAGAATCTCGCCCTTGCCGAACTCGCCGCCCTGATCCGCTATTTTAGTGACGCGGTCCATCATCAGCATATTCGGCGTCGGCAGCTGTGCATTGCCGGGACCAAACATCTCACCATGGCCGCAACTCAACAACTCATCGCGGGTGAAGGAACTCTGATTGGTCATGATCTGCTCGCCTCTATGAAATAGCTGTGCCACTTGGGGCATGAAAAAACCGGGCTAGTTTCCCGGTTAGGGTGTGAGGAGTCAAATCAGCCTGCGAATTGTGCCTTGATGTGATCGATGATCTCATCGAGGGGCAGGAAGCTGTTTTCCGCATCCTTGCGGCCACGATACTCCACCTTGCCTTCATCCAGTGACTTTTCCCCCACCACGATACGGTGCGGGATACCGATCAACTCCATGTCGGAGAACATGAAGCCGGGACGGACGTCCCGGTCATCGAGCAGGACATCGATACCGGCAGCTTCCAGTTCGGCATAAAGCTTCTCGACCGTGTCCTTGACCCGCTGGGATTTATTCATCTTCATGGGGCAGATGGCAACCTGGAAAGGCGCCAGGCCGGCAGGCCAGGTGATGCCTTTGTCGTCGTGGTGTTGCTCGATGGCGGCAGCCACCACCCGGGTCACACCGATGCCGTAGCAGCCCATGGTCATCACCACGGCCTTGCCGTTTTCGTCCAGTACGGTGGCGTTCAGGGCATCGCTGTATTTCTTGCCCAGCTGAAAGATATGACCCACCTCGATGCCACGAGCGATAGTGAGGTTGCCCTTGCCGTCGGGGCTGGGATCACCATCGTGCACATTGCGCAGATCGGCGATCTCGATTGGGGCGGGCAGGTCCCGCTCCCAGTTGATACCGAAATAGTGTTTACCGTCCTGGTTAGCGCCGGCGCTGAAGTCGGCCATCTTCGCTACACTGCGATCGACAATGCAGGGGATTGGTAGATTGACCGGGCCGAGCGAACCGGGACCGGCACCAATGGCTGCGCGTATCTCAGCCTCATCAGCAAAACAGAGGGGTGAGGCCACCTGGGGCAGCTTGTCGGCCTTGATCTCGTTGAGTTCGTGATCGCCGCGTACCAGTAGCGCCACCAGATCCGTATCCATCTCCTCTGCCGCCTTCACCACCAGTGTCTTGACCGTTTGCTCGATAGGTTGATCGAACTGCTCCACCAGCTCCTGGATGGTCCGGGCGTCGGGAGTGTCAACCAGTCTCATCTCACTGCCGGGTGCGGGGCGCTCACCGGCTGGTGCGACGGCCTCGGCCAACTCTACGTTGGCGGCATAGTCGCTGTCGGTAGAGAAAGCGATGGCGTCTTCACCCGAGTCGGCCAACACATGGAACTCGTGGGAGGCGCTGCCGCCGATACTGCCGGTATCAGCAGCCACGGGCCGGAAATCGAGACCGCAGCGGGAGAAGATACGGCTATAGGTCTGGTGCATCACTTCATAGGTGGCCTGCAGTGAGTCCTGGTTGGTGTGAAAGGAGTAGGCGTCCTTCATGAGAAACTCCCGCGCGCGCATGACGCCGAATCGGGGGCGGATCTCGTCGCGGAACTTGGTCTGGATCTGGTAGAAATTGACCGGCAGTTGTTTGTAGCTGCGCAGTTCGTTACGGGCCAGATCGGTGATGATCTCCTCGTGGGTGGGACCGTAGCAGAAGTCACGGTTGTGACGGTCATGCATGCGCAGTAGCTCGGGACCGTACTGCTCCCAGCGTCCCGACTCCTGCCACAGCTCAGCGGGTTGCACCGTGGGCATCAACACTTCGAGGGCGCCGGCACGATTCATCTCTTCACGCACGATGTGCTCGACTTTGCGCAACACACGCAGACCCAGGGGGAGCCAGGTGTAGAGACCGGCAGCCAGTTTACGGATCAGGCCGGCGCGCAGCATAAGTTGATGACTGGCGGTCTCGGCGTCGGCAGGGGTTTCCTTGACGGTGTGCAGCGGGAACTGGGAAGTACGCATGGGGATCAATCAACCTGGTTGTCAAAAGGCGTGATTCTATCCCGCTTCGGGTGGCGGGTCACGGTTAGCATGGTGCGGCAGGGCCGCACCCTAGGAATTTACGCCTGAATTACACCAGCCAGTATGTAGGGTGCGGCCCTGCTGCACCGTTATCGTGATTACCTTGAGTGGCTATCTGTGATCGCTTAATCCTTCATGGATATGGCATGGGTCTCTTCGATGTAAGCCTTCTCCGCTTCGGTCAGTTCTACGTTGTCGTAACCAGTGATCATGGTTTTGATGTAGTGAGTCGGGGTCTTGCCGGTTGTGGTCATGTAGACATGGATGATGACGAAGGTCCCCATCAGGTAGGCCGCTGCCGTGTGAACGAAGGCGATCAAGGTCAGGCCCTGGCTCGACCAGGCGTAGCCGCTCCACAGGTCATAGATGAGATAGATCATGCCGGAGGCCCAGAGTGCAGGTCCGATCAACAGCATGAAGCTCATGTAGGCCAGTGACTGTAAGGCATTCTGTTTCCGTTGCAGGCCTTTCTTATAGGGATGGGGTTCACCCGTCAGGATGCCGTAGGCGTAGAAACGAATCACCTTCATGACGCCCTCTTTGAAGAGGTACTGACGCCACTGCCCGGTGGTGAAGTTCCAAAAGGTGGTGAAGATCCACAGCACGATCAGGACCAGCGCCGCATAGGTATGGATGGTGACTGCCAGGTGAAAGTCGAGCAGGTTGTGCAGACCGTGCAGACCAAGTCCGGTATAGAACAGAACAAAGATCAGCATCGCCTGGGACCAGTGCCAGAAACGCTCGTAACGGGAGTAGATCATCACATAGTGCTTCTCGCCCTTCTGCCTGACCTTTGTGCCGTTGCCATTATTCGCTTGTGTATTCATGATGCGTCCCTCTGCTGGTTTTTCTTGCTGAAGAGCTTGCGCAGCAAGCCGTGCAGCAACACGCCAATCAGCGCACCGCCCAGCGCGAGATAACCCAGGATATCGAGCCAGCGGAAGCTGTCGCGTCCCGGCATATAAAAGCCTTCAAGATCATTCAGACGACCTTCGCGGCTGTGGCACTCATTGCAGGAGAGGGCGTTCTCGCTGGGTGCTACCATGTGGGTGATGGGCCAGAAGGAGTAGGTTTCGACAAAATCGTACTCACCGCTGTAGGGGATGCTGTTCTTCTGCATGCCGACCTTGATGGCGCGGCCGAAGTCGTAGTTACCCCAGTAGGCGTCATCGTCATCACCCCACAGATGCATGTAGACCATGGTGTTGTTGCCCTTGTCGTAGGGCTGCACCGTATGCATGCGCTTGAAGGGCCAAATGCGTGAACGTCCGTCTTCGTGGGAACCGTTGAAGCCGTTGATCTCCACCGGCCCCTTGGCGGGGTCGAACTTGGTCTCTATGGTGGTATAGACCATCTGCCCGTCGAACCAGTCATAGTGGGGCACCAGGTTTTCACCATATTCGAAGCTGCCCTTGATCGACTTATAGGTGGCGCGGTGAGCGCCGTTGGCCTGGGTGTAGTTCTTCTCCTTAAAGCCCTCACCATTTTTTGTCTTGCCGGCGGTACGCCAGTCCCAGTCGGTCTTGGTGGCGACACCGCCGCGGGCGATGGTGGGGATATGACAGGTCTGACAAGCGATCTTGTCTACATGACCATTGAGCTTGATGCCCGTCAGTTCCGTATTCGAATGGGGAGACTCGCTGTGGCACGACTCGCAGGTGGCTACATCGCGGCGCTCGCCGGGCAGACCGAGACCCTCGGTATCATGAGCCATCACGTTGTAACGGCTGCCGGCCCAGAGATGTTGACGAGTGACATGACAGGTCGTGCAGGCGAAGTTGAGGCCTTCCGCATCCATATGGACATCCAGCTCCCGGCTTGGTGCCTTAAGAGATGAATCGAGGTCTCCGTGTTTCACCCCGTCGCCACCACCGCCGTAGAAGTGGCAAGCACCGCAGTTTTCACGTCCTGGTTTGCCGACGTTTTGCGCCACCTTCTCCCAGGGGATAGGTTGTTTGCCCTCGAACATCACCGAGCAGGCCTTGTTGCCTGTGCTATTTGGAGTTTTGTAGTAAGCACCGGTACGGTCGTGGCAGACCAGGCAGTCGATGTTGTCCTGGTTGGTAAAGTCGAAATTTTCATCTTTCCAGCCGTAGCCCGCATGACACTGGGCACACATGCCTTCATTGCCTTTGGCGTTGGTACAGAAGGTATTGATCAGCGTCTTCTTGCCCAGCTTCTGACCGGTATCGGGATGGTCGTACTCCCAGGTCCAGTGGATCGATTGCATGAAGTGGCGGCCCGCTTCGGTATGGCAGGAGAGGCAGGCTTTAGTGACTTCCGGTCCGCTCTCGAAGGGACCCTGCAGGATCTCGAACTTGGTATGGTCAGCGGTAGACTCTCCATCGTCGCGGATACTCGGTTGGGTATCCTCGACAATACGGAAGTTCATGTCGCTGTCGGCAGGCGCGGTACCGGTTTCATGGTCCGTGCTGGCGAGTAATTGGTTTGAAATTCCCAGCAAAAAGGCACATAGGCATGCCAAGGTGCTGGACTTGATGGCCAGTATGCGTGGTTTATGCATCTTCATTTCCGTGACGACGGTGATGACCGCGACACATAAACGACATAGGTCCGGTCTTGATTCCAAATAATTGAATCAGGGAGAGCGATCTCCGTGATGTTCGTCAGGATATTCAGCCTCGTACCACATGACATTGATAATTCCCAATGACGCAAACAACACGATCAGCATCCATGTGGAGTTTAAATGTCAGTCTGTAGGTTGGGCCGACGTAGGAGGCCCAACATCATGAGAGATCTTCGAGGAATGATTTGGGATATGCCGAAGCATCGTTGGGCCTCAGGAATCGGCCCAGCCATAGAGGGTATGGATAATAAAAAGTGATACAGATATTTAACGCTCTAGTCAGAGCCAGCCCAAGGCTAGAAAGTAGCGGAGTTCCATCCCCACAGATGACGTTCGGCATCACTGAATTCTATATAGATACGTTCTGCGGGTATCTCCAGCTGACCGGTCATCAGCTCACAAAGAAAGTTTGAGAATTCCGTTGTGCGATCGTCAGGCAGGCCGATACTCTTCAGCTCAAGATAGGCGAGGGGGGCATCGTCACCACCGAAAGTCATGTCGGCGTTCGTCTCCAAAACCACCATCACATAACGTTCCGGTTTGCCCAGCATGTTGGCGATATTTTGTGAGGCGGCCTTCAGCAGCGCCGGTCGACGTGCCGGTTCGACTTCGCGGTTGGTTGTGATCTTGAGCAGCGGCATGGTTCAGGATCCGCAGTTGGCTTTGATGTGTTCCCGCTCCTGCTGCATGAGGGACTGACGGCTCTCTTCACTGAGGCGCTGGTATTGACCGTCCTTCATGTAGAGGCGGTTGCCGAGTCCCTGTAGTTTCTGCAGATTGGAACGGGCCGCTTGGCAGTTTTTCTTTTTTCGGGCGAGTTGTTCTTTCGCTTCCGCTTTTTCCTGTTTTTTCAACTCCCGGTCTTCGGCATTGTCAGCCGCCTTCTGACGCATCTTATCCAGCTTGATGCTTGAGCTTTCTCCAGTTGACGCATTGTTGCTGCGAACCTTGACTCTCTCCGCCTGCATATCAGATGGAGGGGTCTGGGAGAAGGTCACCACCCCGTCTTCGTTGACCCATTTGTAGGCTCCCGCAAAGAGCTGGCCGGGAAACAGAATCAGCAGGCAGATAAGAGTGGCGAATTTCACAGTAGTTTCCTTTGCTATCAATAGCAGGGCTTGTTTGATTTTATTATGGAGAAAGACGCGTGAAGTGCAAGTGATATGGGTGGTTTACAAGGTGAATTGTGACGTGTTGAGAACAGATGACAACTTTTCGACGCTATTTATTAGTGTTAACAGGCCCTAGCTAAAGTAGTGAACATTCTGCTTGCGAAGCACAATCAGATTTTTGTCGTTGTGTTTCAGTCAATCAAAGCGATTGTTCGGGGGCTGACCAAGGGAAAAGGTCTTTTTTAACTGGGTGATGCGTGCTGACAGCAGGGTAAATTCCACGAATGTGCAGCTTACCCGCAGGGGGTGAATGTAGTTACTGAGTGAGCCTGGATGGTGTGGCTACTGATAGCTTGCTGCAGTAATGAACTCCCCAAAAGACTCACACCAGACAATGATCGTGTTGAACGCTGCGGGATCAATGGTTTCCGGCACCGGAATGACAAAGTTCTCGAAGGTCTTTACATCACCGACCTGGACCATCCGCGGTTTGACCCGCTCGAATTCAGCCTCGGTCTCGACGTATTCTGGGGAGAGGTAGAGTTTGTAGTCCGGTCCCGGTGCGATCTCTCCCTGCAGAACAATAGATGTCTTACCGATCATCACCTTTCCTTCACCCCAGTGAAGAAAATCACTACCTGGCAGATCCCGCCGAAACTCAGCCTGAAACTCAGCGCTGGATGCCGCAGCAGCCACCTCGTCGGCACTGGGTGCGTCAGGTGCAGTAAGGATCGGCAGCATGTAGATCCCCAGGGCAAAGCCCAATGCTGCAAAGAGCAGGTGTGACAAGGTCAATAAGATAGGTTTATTCATAACAACCCTCTTGTGTGATTGTAGAGTGTGCTGGGTCTTTCAGGAGAGTCTATATGATATGAGATTGGCGTTGATCAAAAGTTCGTGCCATCTGTATCACAAATTGATCACGAAATCGGGTACTGCCGGTGAGTTAAATGACGTAATAACGCTTTATTGAATCATCCTCAATACATCGGATTCCCGTTCTTGGTTTCATTCGGCACTGCCTGAATGGAATCCCAGTGCTCTACAATCCTGCCGTTTTCATCAAACCTAAAAAAATCCATCGTGACGTACTGTTCGTTGTCGGGCCAGATTTGATGTGTATGCAGGGCGACCATATCTCCCTCCGCCACCGCACGAACAAACTCAATCTGCTTGTTGGGATACTGTTCAGCCATTTCGGTGAAGTAGTCGATGAACGCCTGCTTTCCATTGCCCACCAGCGGATTGTGCTGGATGTACTCATCGCCGACGAATCTTTCTACTGCCTCTGACGGATTGCCAAGATAGGCCGTACGATAGAAAGCGATTGCATTGCGCTTGTTTGTCTCCAGGTCATGCTGCATGTAAAAGCTCCGAGATGATAGCCGAGACTAAACTAAAGTTAACTAAAGAATTCGATGATAAATGGTACTCTTTTGTCTTTAAATTGTTATCAACCTCCTTTTTTCTCAATATGGACTTAAAGAATTTTAGTTGTTTTTTATACTATAAATGCGAGTCATAATTCCTTAAATTTTACGTAGTAATCATGTGGGAATTAATAGCGGTGAGGCTTCCATGTATGTTTGTGTCTGCTGTCCTTTAATTCTTCGAATAGCGCCAAGCAATCCTTTTGATCCAACCATTCACCATAGGCCAACAAACGTAACGACAAAATTAGCCTCATTATCTACATCTATTTATATAGGGGTTCCTGCGTCAATCAGATGGGTAGTCATATGGTAGCGAGTTATCCGGAATATTAGATCAGGAATGGCACTAATCAGGATATAAACACCTATAACGGTAAACGCAGCAATTTCAACTCAGTTTCTGATAGTGAAGGGATTTTACAGTTAGTGCTTATCGCTGATGCGCCTTTCTGATGATCTGTTCATAACAAGCTATTCTCCTAGTAAATACGTGTTCCAAAAAGGTCTCGATCCTATTAGGTTAGATAGACAGTTTGATGGCATCCCAAGATTTCCACAACGGGCAATACAGCGCCTCCGATAACATTGCCGATCGCTTGCTTGGTTTGGTACAAGTGCTTGTTAAGGAGCTGTACCCGGGTAGAGGAATCCCTGCCGCCTTAACGCTTGACAGTTCTCTCGATAAAGATCTTGGCATCGACAGCCTCGGCAGGGTCGAATTGTTGGTGCGTTTGGAAAAGACGTTCAACCTGGGGCTGTCGGACCAGGCTTTTGCGGCAGCCGATACCCCCCGGGAGCTGCTGCACCTTATCCTGTCAGCGACATCGGCATCATCATCGCCTGCAGTTGATGCCGTCCGTCCCACTGTGTTGGAATCGGCCGCTGCCGCACCCAATACCGAGCAAACATTGATGGAGGTACTCTATTGGCATATCGGGCAACATCGTGACCGGCCGCATATCTATCTCTATGACGAGGACTATAAACCGACGCCGATAAACTACGACGATCTGTTACAGGGCGCGCAATCGATCGCCGCGGGACTGTGGGAGCGTGAGCTGGAGCCGGGACAAACCGTCGCCATTATGCTGCCCACTTGCAAGGCGTACTTTTTCAGCTTTATTGGCATACTGCTCGCAGGCGGCATACCGGTGCCCATCTATCCCCCGGCGAGACTGTCCCAAATCGAGGACCATCTTCATCGCCATGCAAGAATCCTGGACAACGCCCGGGCATCGGTACTGATCACTGTCGCTGAAGCCAAACCGGTCGCCCGGATGCTTAAATCACAGGTGCCTGGACTCAGGCATATTGCGACACCGGATGATCTGGCGTTACCCAACGTGGGGACACTGCGAACTGCGGTGGTTCAGCCGCATCATACCGCTTTCCTTCAATACACGTCGGGCAGCACCGGTAACCCCAAAGGTGTGGTGCTCAGTCATGCCAACTTACTTGCCAATCTCAGAGCCATGGGGGAAGCGGCCGGGGTCGATTCAAACGATGTCTTCGTGAGTTGGCTGCCGCTTTACCACGATATGGGACTGATCGGTGCCTGGCTGGGCAGTCTCTATTTTGCCTATCCGCTGGTACTGATGTCGCCCCTCACTTTTTTGAATCGGCCGCAGCGTTGGCTTTGGGCGATCCACAACCATCGCGGCACTCTCTCCGCCGCGCCCAATTTCGCCTATGAGATCTGTCACCGCAAGATTTGTGATGAAGACGTCGAAGGCCTGGACCTGAGTTCATGGCGTATGGCCTTTAATGGCGCCGAACCCGTCAGCCCCCACACCATCAGACAATTCAGTCAGCGTTATGAAAAATACGGATTCCGTCCGGATACCATGGCACCCGTGTATGGATTGGCCGAATCATCGGTCGGTCTGGCATTTCCTCCGCTCCATCGGGAGCCGTTGATAGACTGCATCAACCATGAAGCACTTGCCCGCAGCGGACGTGCTGTGCCGGTGGAGCCATCCGATCCGATGGCAACCGAAATCGTTGCCTGCGGTCAGCCGTTGCGGGGACACCAGGTGCGTGTGGTTGACGTTAATGGACGTGAGCTGCCGGAGCGCGAGGAGGGGCAACTGCAGTTCCGTGGTCCTTCCACCACCAGCGGCTATTACCGCAACCCGGATGAAACCCGGAAACTGTTCAGCAACGGATGGGTGAATACAGGGGATTTGGCCTATATGGCGGGCGGCGATATCTTCCTGACCAGCCGGGCGAAAGATATCATCATCCGCGGGGGACGCAATATCTATCCCCATGAAGTGGAAGAGGCGATAGGCGATATGCCTGGCATCCGAAAAGGGTGTGTGGCCGTGTTCGGCAGCACCGATCCAGAATCGGGTACTGAGCGTATCGTCATTCTGGCCGAGACCCGAGAGCAAGAGAAAGTGCGGAGGGACGAGCTGGAGGCGCAGATCGTCTCCCTGGTCATCGACATGCTGGGTATGCCGCCCGATGAAGTGGTGCTGGCGGAACCACACACCGTGCTAAAGACATCCAGCGGAAAGATTCGACGGGCGGCCAGCAAAGCGTCCTATGAGCAGGGCTCGACCGGCAGTCAGCGGCGGGCCGTCTGGCTCCAATTCAGCCGCTTGGCCGTCGCCAGTCTGGTGCCGGAACTTCGGCGTGCATGGCGCCAGGTCAAGGCTGGCCTTTACGCGGTGTACACGTGGGCCCTGTTCAGCTGTATGGCCCCCGGGGTCTGGCTGTTGACCGTCCTGCTTCCGAAACTCTCGTGGCGCTGGAGTCTGGTGAAGCACGGGGCCAATGCCCTGAGACGGCTCGCCAGGGTGCCTTTGGCGGTGCAGGGTATTCCGAACCTGCCGCTCAGAGGACCCTGCGTATTGGTTGTTAATCATGCGAGCTACCTCGACGGTATTCTGCTGGTAGGCGTATTACCGCGAAAATTTCGCTTTGTCGCCAAGGCAGAGCTCAACGTGCGACTCATTCCCCGTCTGTTTCTGCAACGCATTGGCAGTCTTTTTGTTGAGCGTTTCGACAAACAGATCGGCGCCGAGGATGCAAAGCGACTAGGTCGGCTGGCAAAGTCGGGGGAGTCTTTGCTCTTTTTTCCTGAGGGTACCTTTCACCGGATGCCGGGTTTGCTGCCTTTCCATCTGGGGGCGTTCATCGCCGCAGCCCAGGCAGAGATTCCCGTGGTGCCAATTGTCATCCGTGGCAGCCGTTCGATCTTAAGGTCAGGCTCCTGGTTTCCACGTCAGGGATCTTTAGGCGTCATTATCGGCAAACCTGTCTACCCCAAAGGAACGGATTGGACAGCTGCGGTTAAGTTGCGAGATCAAGTTCGCGAAATTATTCTGTGTTATTCCGGAGAGCCAAATCTGGCAGGTGAGTCGAACAGCATAAAGGATTAAATGTCATGCCGGTTTTTTGTGCATGGAGCTTGGCAGTGGCGATCAAGTGAGTGTTAACAGGTTATTAGTCGTAGGCTTGGACTCATGAAGTCGGTGATAATGGTTAATTTTCTCTATTTTCAATTGTCACCGTCCCCTATGACTTAAAACCAGATTTCCTTCACCAGTACCAGGGCTATTGTCAGTACGGCCAACCAGGTGGTGAGATCCCCGTTACGTAGATTACGCCAAAAGAGGTGAAATTCGCTGTGTTTCGGCACCTGTGAAAGGATTGGTTCTATGATCGCAGAGAAGAGGGCTTTATCGAAAAAGATCGGGGATCGATGTTTGATGGATACGGCGATCTTACCGATCAACAGGCGGCTCTCTGTCCTGATGCAGGCATCGGGTAGCGCTGAGGCCCGGCGCCCAAGAATGTCCACTAAGAAAAGCCTGTTGCCATCACTACCCAAGCGTATTCTGGGTAGTGCCACCAGTATCATCCACATCAGCACAGCTGAGAGTACGACCATCATCATGCCTGAGAGGTACAAAGGCCACATTAGCCCATCAGCTGATGGAGAAAAGGTGGTGTAGAACAGCCAGATCAGCATGAGTGGAAAGAGTAAGCTGATGAACTGGAGTTTTCGCAGGTTCTTCCGTTCTATCGACAACCAGTAGATTCCCTCCGCATCGGGCGACAGCCTGGCCTTGATTTCGTCAGGGATGACCAATTTTCCATCAGCGAAGGTTGGGGGCTCTGCTTTGGTCTCACGCTGCAGGCTTTTACGTGTCTGCCAGTCCAGGTAACCGGCTATCATACCCAGTGAAAGAAAAAAGAGGCCCACACCCAGGCTGATGTAGTATGCCCTCTGCCAATACAGCTTTTGTTGTGAAATCTGATTCAGCATGGCGTGTAACGATTCGTCGCCAAAGCGAGTGACGGAGAAATCACTCCGGGCGACAAAGAGGAGCTGCTGACTCTCCGACTCGGAGACCAGCACACCCCCAGGATAGCGTGTGAGTCCGTTCAGCCCGCTCTCGGCATCCAGCTCGATCCAGTGTTGTGGTTCTCCATTGGCATCGTAGTAGATCAGGTCGCCGTCACGCAGGAGCCCATTGCTGTTGATTACCCAAGTGCCGCCATCATTGTCGCGTACCGCTTCTGTCGGCCATTTGCGTCCCTGTCGACCAATCGCGTTCTTGGACTCGAGCTGTTGCACGAGTCGCACTTCTCCCCCACCCAGATCCTCCAGCTCGATCACCCGATGGTGGTTGGTATCGGTTACCAGCAGATGATCCTGTCCCAGCCACTGAATATCGTTGATATAACGTAGACCCTGCGGCACTTTCAATGTGTAGCGTTCTCGGCCATCAAGGTCGTAGGCAATGATCCGGTGATTGTTTCCAGTGGCCAGATAGAGCTGGTCTTGCTCAGGTGCGAGCGCGTAAGCGAGTATCTCAGGTAGAGGTTGATCAAGCGTTGCAAAGAGTGGGAGACAACGCCAAAGGTCTGTTTCGCAGCGTAATATCTCGTTTTGACCCGCATCGAGAAGCAGTAGATCACTTTCGACCATGGATAACTGTGCGATCGGTCCGACTATGCCCAATTCGGAAAAGGAGGCACTGTGCAGGAGGGCTCCCCCAGCGCTTGCCTGATGCATCTGGTCAATAGCATCAAAATAGAGTTCCCCGTCAGCGGTTGCCGTCACCGCTGTCGGACCGTAGCTCTCCACTTCCCTATTACTGGCATGCAACGCTATCCATAGGACTCCCAGGATTCCCAGAATAGCGATAACGGCCAGTAGATTGGCCTTGGTATTTGGGGATAGCTCAATCTTCATCAAGAATTCCTTCCGTTCACAATGTGAAGCCACAATAAGGGATTAATCATTGAAGCCTTTTTTGATGGCATTCATTCGGCTCGTCTTTATCCCGTTTAATGAATTGAAGGAATATGCTGGATGAATTTTTACACTGACCCCCTATAGTGCAAATATTCAATTGTTACCGACCGCTGTTTACTTTAGGCAGAAGGCTTTGTTACTTGTAAATATATCCCCATGGCTCGGTTTGTGTGTGGCAAATTGTTCTGTAGTAATCTGGGACAGAAAACAATTTCCTCTAGTGCCTGTCCCCGATTGTTCTGATCTTTCGTCTTACTCGATTAATGCACTGGTGGTTGGCTGTTCTACCTTATTGGTTTCTACTGCCAGCTTACATTCCAGGACACCTTTCTTGCCTTCATCTTCAGAAACTATTTTAAGATTGGCTCCGCCCACGAAAACACCCATTTTAATGTATTGCTGCACGTAGTAGTTTTCTCCACCTTTGGCGTTAAGCTCCAAAATATTGTCACTGAATTCAGACTCGGTTGAGAGGACATGCTTGCCTGGTTGGATGTCTTTGTAAAAGTAGGTGTTAGGTGCGGTTTCACCAATGATTTTCCCATCAAGAGATACTGTCTTCTTGAGCGCGCCACCAAACATGGAATTTCTAAAGATATACAAACCTGCTATGTCTTGTGATGGAGAGGCAAATTGTTTTCTTGCACTATCATCTTCTTTAGGTGCCATCGGAACAGAGGCGCAGCCAGTTGCGAGTAAAGAAAGTGCAATTGTTAAAATGGCTAGTGTGTTTTTCAGCATATTAATTTCCTGTGTATTAAAGTTAATTAAACTTAAGCTTGATTTACTATTCTGCAAAAGCGGCGATTCTCTTGTTGGTGATGATATGTTGATGTGTGGCTAACTCAGGTGTTGGGGTATGCGCTAAGTTCTCTAATCACCAGGGCATCCAGTTAGTACATGGTAGAATTTTCTGTCGTACTTCAGCATTGATGTTGACCGCATTCCTTTGGCTCATCTTTTTCCTGGTTAATCAGTGGGCCACCATTGGGTACTGCACAAGAAGCCATAGGGACTCATCTTTCCGATAAGAGATTCTTCAAAGATTGTCGAGAGATAGGTCACGATAGGGTTCGCGCCAAGGGGGTTTTCAGGAAGGAGGGGAGGCGGGCACTCTGGTTGTCCGCTCAATTCCGTCTGTCTGGTCAGGTCGTTGCCGTCCATGATTCGATTACCTTGATAGGGATCACTGAAGTCTACCCCTTTAGCGTCATGGAAATAAAGTCGCTAGATTCCTGACTGGCTTCCGGCTTTGTATCGCCCTTTTCATATCTGGTGTTGTTTTCTCCCGATCTCAGATCTCACGGTTTGACAGGCTGTCTAAACCAGCTTGCTGTCATGCCATGGGCTCAGGGGGTATGTTGCGGGGATTGGATTCTGACGACTTCGAGTCGTCCCGTAGATGTGGGGGGCGTGACAAATACCCGCGGATTGGAAGCTGGATATGGGGCTAAGGCGAGATAACCGCTTGACCAATAAGATCAATATTAGTATTTTGCGCTGTTCCTATTTAGAATTTTTTAGATTTTTGGCCGGTACCTTAGCCGGCCTGATTGGAGGCATCAGACGTGGAACTCAGCGGCGGCGATATCATCGTTCAGTGTTTGAAGGATGAGGGCGTTGAGCACGTGTTCGGCTATCCCGGCGGGGCCGTGCTGCATATTTACGACGCGATCTTCAGACAGAAGGATGTGCAGCATATCCTGGTCCGTCATGAGCAGGCGGCAGCCCATGCGGCGGATGGTTATGCGCGTGCGACCGGCAAGCCCGGCGTGGTGCTGGTGACCTCGGGTCCCGGCGCGACCAATGCGGTGACCGGTATTGCCACGGCCTATATGGACTCTATTCCTATGGTCGTCCTGACCGGCCAGGTGCCGACGCCGGTGATCGGCAGCGACGCCTTTCAGGAGGTCGATACTGTCGGTATCACCCGCCCCTGCGTGAAGCACAATTTTCTGGTCAAGCGACTGGAGGATCTGGCCGAGACGATCAAGAAGGCCTTCTTTATCGCCACCACCGGCCGTCCCGGTCCCGTGGTGATCGATATTCCGAAGGACATCACCGATCCGGGCATCAAGATCCCCTACCACTATCCGGCCAAGGTCAAGATGCGCTCCTATAATCCGGTGGCCAAGGGCCATCTGGGTCAGATCAAGAAAGCCGTCAAGATCATGATGGAGGCGGAACGCCCGGTCTTCTACACCGGTGGCGGTGTGGTGCTGGACGATGCTTCGAAGAACCTGACCGACCTGGTTGAGGCCCTCAACTTTCCCATCACGCAGACGTTGATGGGGCTGGGCGCCTATCCGGGCAGCGGCAAGCATTTTCTCGGCATGCTGGGTATGCACGGCACCTACGAGGCCAACATGGCGATGCATGAGACCGATGTGCTGATCGCCGTCGGCGCCCGCTTCGACGATCGGGTCACCGGTCACGTCAAGCAGTTCTGTCCCGATGCCACGATCATTCACGTGGATATCGATCCCTCGTCGATCTCCAAGAACGTGCGGGTGGATGTGCCCATCGTCGGTCCGGTCAAGCAGGTCCTGCGGGATATGCTGAAGGTAGTCAACGAGAGCGACAAGAAACCGAAGAAACAGGCCCTCGCCAAGTGGTGGGAGCAGATTGAGAAGTGGCGCTCCATGGATTGTCTGAAGTTCGATCGCAAGAGCAAGCTGATCAAACCTCAGTATGCGGTCGAGGTGATGCACCAGGTGACCAAGGGTGAGGCCTTTGTGACCTCCGATGTAGGTCAGCACCAGATGTTCGCGGCCCAGTTCTACCAGTTCGAGAAGCCGCGGCGGTGGATCAACTCCGGCGGTCTGGGCACCATGGGCTTCGGTCTGCCGGCTGCTATTGGCGTGCAGATGGCCCATCCCAAGGCAACGGTGGCGGTGGTCACCGGTGAGTCGAGTATCCAGATGTGTATCCAGGAGCTGGCGACCTGTATTCAGTATGACCTGCCGATCAAGATCATCCTGCTCAACAACGGTTACATGGGTATGGTGCGGCAGTGGCAGGAGTTCTTCTACGACAGCCGTTACTCCCAGTCGACCATGAGCGTAACGCCGGACTTCGTCAAACTGACCGAGTCCTACGGTCACGTGGGTATGCGTGTGGAGAAGCCGAAGGATCTGGAAGGCGCCATGAAGGAGGCCTTCTCCCTGAAGGACCGGTTGGTTTTTATGGACATCAAGGTCGATCCCGAGGAGAACGTCTACCCGATGATCGCCGCCGGCAAGGGGCATCATGAGATGTATCTGTCACCTGGAAGCGAGTTGGTCTGATGAGGCATATCATATCTATTCTGATGGAGAACGAGTCCGGCGCGCTGGCCCGGGTGGCCAACCTGTTTACCGCGCGCGGTTACAATATCGAGTCCCTCACGGTGGCGCCTACCGAGGATGCGACACTCTCGCGTATGACCCTGGTAACCCGGGGCAGTGACGAGATCATCGAGCAGATCACCAAGCAGCTGAACAAACTGATCGATGTGGTTAAATTGGTCGACCTCACCGAGGGCGGTCATCTCGAGCGTGAGATGATGCTGATCAAGCTGCGTGCCGAGCGTACCCAGCGTGAGGAGATCAAGCGCTTGGTGGATATCTTTCGCGGTAAGATCATCGATGTCACCGACACCAGCTACACCGTGGAGCTGACCGGCACGGCCAGTAAGCTGAACGCCTTCCTCGAGGCGGTCAACGAAGAGCTGATCGTCGAAGTGGTGCGTACCGGTCCTTCCGGTATCGGGCGTGGACCCAAAGGGTTGGGTCTTTGATCTCGGGTTAAAGTAATGTACTCATCCAAGTTCAAACTCACAGTCACGAAATGAAAGATATAACGCAGAGATCGCGGAGAAGTGCAAAGCACGCAAAGATTTCTTGATGCTTTTGGCGTGCTTTGCGTTTCATGGCGTTCATTGCGTTATATCCCAGCTCACGGTGTGGCATATAGGCAGACAATCTTTCCGCAAATTCAACAGATATAAATTTCCGAAGGAAACAACATGGCTATCAACGTTTATTACGATAAAGACTGCGACCTGAGCATCATCAAAGGTAAGACGGTCTCCATCATCGGTTACGGTTCCCAGGGTCACGCCCACGCTAACAATCTGCAGGACTCCGGCGTCAATGTGATCGTTGGTCTGCGTGAAGGCTCGCCCTCTGCCATCAAAGCAGAGAACGCCGGTCTGACCGTGAAGTCGATCGAAGCGGCTGTGCAGGCTTCCGATATAGTCATGATCCTGGCGCCCGATGAGTTCCAGGCCAAGCTCTATCGCGAGCAGATCGAGCCGAACATCAAAGAGTCTGCTGCGCTGGCTTTCGCTCATGGTTTCGCTATTCACTATAACCAGATCGTCCCCCGTGAAGATCTCGATGTGCTCATGATCGCGCCAAAAGCACCGGGTCACACCGTACGCAGTGAGTATGTTAAAGGTGGTGGTATTCCTGATCTGGTGGCTGTCTATCAGGACGCTACCGGCACTGCGATGGATACCGCACTCTCTTATGCCTCCGCCATCGGTGGTGGTCGTACCGGTATCATCGAGACCAGCTTCAAGGACGAGACCGAGACCGATCTCTTCGGTGAGCAGGCGGTCCTCTGCGGTGGCGCTGTCGAGCTGGTGAAGGCCGGTTTCGAAACCCTGACCGATGCGGGCTACGCCCCAGAGATGGCCTACTTCGAGTGTCTGCACGAGCTGAAACTGATCGTCGATCTGATGTACGAAGGTGGTATCGCCAACATGAACTACTCCATCTCCAACAATGCGGAGTATGGCGAGTATGTGACCGGTCCCCGTGTGATCAATGACGAAAGCCGCAAGGCGATGAAAGAGGCGCTGCACAACATCCAGAGTGGTGAGTATGCCAAGCAGTTCGTGTCCGAAGGCGCGCTGGGTTATCCGTCGATGACCGCCTATCGTCGTCTGAATGCTGCGCATCCTATCGAGCAGGTGGGTGAGCAGCTGCGCGGCATGATGCCCTGGATCAAGAAGATCGTCGACAAGTCGAAGAACTGATACCTCGGCGTGCCGACGGCTGAACCAACCGTCTTCGACAGGAGGTTTGGCAATCGGGCCACAAACTAAAAAGCCCGGGCGTGATGCCCGGGTTTTTTTTTATGTCACTCAAACAATCGGTGAGTTACTGGGAGGCAAAGTTTTGCGTCCAGTAGATGCGGTATGTGGATGCACTGTTCTCCGCGGAAGCCGCCCCCAATTCTGTAAAGCGTGAATTCATGATGTTGGAGCAGTGTCCCGGACTGTTAAGCCAGCCCTCCATTACAGCGTCTTCATCGGGATAACCGCCGGCAATATTTTCACCGTAGGAACGCCAGATATATCCGGCAGCAGTAATCCGGTCGCCGGGACTGGAACCGTCTATGCCGGTGTGATCGTGATAATCGTTATCCGCCATAGAGGTGGAGTGGCCCTGAGCAGCATTTTCAAGCAGGCAATGCCATGCCAGAGGTGCGACGGCCGGATAGCTTGCACTACCGCAGCTGCGTGTGGCTGCACGGGCATTATTGACCAGTGTCAGCATCAACTTTTCGCTGTGTCCCATGCATTGGTCGATGGTTTGTTGAGTGGTGGCACCCAGGTTGTATTGTGAAGTCGCGGTTGTGAAACTCCAACTCTCCGAAGATGCGAAGTTTCCTGAGAGGTCCTGAACAGTGGCCCCAAGGGTGACCGTGTATGTGGTTTGTCCGGAGAGCTGGGTGTTAGGTGTCAAACGTATGCTGTGGCTATTGCTGTCATAACTGACAATTGCTGAAACAGGATTGCCGTTCTGAGTGAGGGTCAGGCTCTGGCTGTCCACGCTACTGCCGAGAAGGGCTTCATCAAAAGCTACGCTGATCTGGGCGGAGGTGGCGATTGCGGTCTGGTTCGGCAGCGGTGATCTGGCAGTAACTGACGGTGCGGTCGTATCTACCAGTGGCGAGACCTGAAAATTGACGGTGGCGGTGTTGGAAAGTTCTCCGTCCGCTACGGTCAACTGAAAAGTGTACTGTGCAGGTTGTGTCACTGTCGGTGCGACAAAACTGAGCGAAGGGCTCGTGTTGTCACTGAGTGCGATGGTTGTTCCCTGTGTCTGCGTCCAAAGGAAGCTCAGGGTATCGCCGTCCGGGTCGGACGAGCTGCTGCCGTCTAATGTGGCGGTTTCGCCTGAAATAAATGCCTGAGGTGCAGTGATATTTGCCGTCGGTTGTTGATTGCCCCTCGGCGGATTGATTGGTGGCGCGCCATCTGTGTTATTGGTACTTGAACTGGCAGTATCCGAGCCACCGCAGCCGCTTAAGGTGAGACTCAGTAGTAGTGCCAAGCCGATCCAAGTCTCTTGTTTGAATATACGCATAATACTGTCCCACATGTCCCACTGGTCTCGAGCGTGTAATCCATGACAGCCCAAGCTGATGAATGCTTGTCGATTGATGTCAAAAAAACTACATCAATCGCACTTCACTACCAATCTGTGAGTTCGAAAATATAGAACCAGTATGAAAGTTGTAGGGATTCAAATTCTTTTTCTTGAATAGACTTCCCAATATGATTTTTCTGAAGAATACCTCGTGGATCCGAGGAGTACCTTTGAAAAGTCATCAGTCAGCTTGTTTAGGTCGAATTAGTCATGGGATTCCGTTTCCGGTTGATCCATGTCAATAACGAGGTTATTTGTCATTAATTAATGGGTTGAACGCACGATATTGACAACAAATATTCCGTAACAATCAATCCACGGCCTTAAAAGAGGGAGTCATAGCAGTTCATGGACGATCTATTCGGCCGCCTACGCTACCTGATTATCGATGATTTCGAGCAGATGCGCGTCTCCTTCAAGGGGATGTTGACAGGTTTTGGCGCCGTGGATATCGAAACCTGCGCCTGTGGTGAACAAGGCCTGAAGGCGCTCTCTGTCCGGAACTACGATGTGGTGATCTGCGACTACAATCTGGGTGACGGCAAGGATGGTCAGCAGGTGTTGGAAGAAGCGCGGCATCTCGGCTATCTGGGCCACGCCTGCAGCTTCTTCATGATCACCGCCGAAAGCAACATGCCGATGGTACTCGGTGCTTTGGAACAGCAACCCGATGAGTACATGATCAAGCCGATCAATCCCGATGTGCTTCAGCATCGACTCATCGGTGTACTGAAGCGTAAACGCCAGTTAAAGCCGATCGATCAAGCGCTGATAGAAGGTGACAAGGTCGGTGCCATTTCACTTTGTGATGAACAACGTGACGGCGACCTAAAAAAACGCCTCTATCTGACTAAACTGCAGTCAGAACTCTGCATTGATCTTGAGCGCTATGACGATGCGTCATCGATCTATCGTCAGATGTTGAAGATTCGTGATTTTCCCTGGGCGAATTTTGGCCTGGGCAAGATCGATTATTTCAGAAATGATCTGGAGAAGGCTGAGCAGCGTTTCCGCGGTTTGATTGAAGAGAATCAGCACTACCTGGAAGTCTATGACTGGCTGGCTTTGGTGCTGGAAGCGCGAGGAGAGACGGTAGAGGCTCAGGCGCTACTCCAGCAAGCGGTCAAGCTTTCGCCTAAGTTGGTCAGCCGGCAGCGAAAATTGGGTGAGCTGGCACGAGACAATGGTGATATGGAAACAGCGGAGCGTGCTTTTCTGGCGGCTGTTCGCTGGGGAGAGAATTCCTGTTTTGCCAAGGCGGAAGAGTACCGTCAGCTGGCTGATATTTACCAGAAGAGCGGACACTACCCGAAGTTACTGCGTCTGTTGGCTGACGGTCGCAAACGTTTCAATGAACATCCCTCCGATCAGATTCAAATGCTGAGCAGGCATGCCCGGGCAAAGCGTCATATTGATAATGACGAAGTGATCGACGCCTATCTGCATGAGATTGATCAGTTGGTCCGTGAACACAAAGGCGTCATCGCTGCCGATGATCTATTGGCAGCCGCAGATGATCTGTTTCAGCTTTCCAGAAGCGAAGAGGCACAAGCGCTGTTGGGTGTTCTCTTATGTAATCATCACGACGATGATGCATGGACAGGTCGTGTACAGCAGTTGATGAAGCACCACGGTAATGAGAACGAAGCTGATGTCTTGATCAAGGAGAGCAGGGGGGAGTTGAAGCGGATTCATGGCGAGTGTATTCAGCTGCTGCAACAGGGCGGAGTCGCGCAGGCGATTACCTTATTGAATGAAACGGTTGATCACTACCCGGCCAACCGCACCCTTACCCTTATGTCGATCAGTGCCATGATCGACTACATGCAAGAGCATGGGGTAGATCATGGCTACCATTTCAGGTGTCGCCATTCGTTGAATCAGTTATTGCTAAGAGACCGAAGGGATGCCGCTGCAGACAAGTATCTCCATGTATTAAACCAGCTGCCGGCGTGACCGGATCAGGAGTATTGAGTTGAAGGATGATCAACAAAAAGATGAAGTGTTGGGATTGACCTCGGCCTTTGCCATGGTCTCCCATGACATCAAGAACTCCCTCGGTATTCTGCTGAAGTACATCGGCATGATTTCGGAAAACTGCGATCTGGAGGCCTGCGGTGTCAGCCAGGAGTGCGCAGACATGGAATATGAAGTCAGGCGGATCAACAACAACCTGGTGAAAATGCTGACCCTGTTCAAAGTCGAAGAGGGCAACTATCTGCTCAATGTGGATGCCCTCTCCATCCGTGATTTTCTCGAGGAGGAGATGTTGGAGCATGGTGATCTCACCAAGCAGAAAGGGATCGGCTATGAGGTTGAATGTAGCGAAGAACTCTACTGGTATTTCGATCGGAATCTGATGACCGGCGTGATGAGTAACGCAATCAGTAATGCCTTGCGCTATACCAAGGATTGGTTGAGAGTGACGGCGGAGTCCAGCGACGAGGGATTGGTTATTACCGTCGAGGACAACGGTAGCGGCTTTCCTGAGTCGATGCTGGCGAAGCAGGGTGAGTTCTTTCATCCGGAGTCAGGTTTCCTCAACAATAACACCGGTCTGGGTCTCTATTTCACACAGGTAGTGCTCGATCTCCACATGCATGATGGCAAGCGGGGAAGGGTGACGCTCTCCAACGGCGGCGTTTTGGGAGGGGGATGCTGTAAAATTCTGCTGCCCTAATAACTGAACGTACGTTTTTCTGGTGAGACATTCGCCCCGAATGGTCTATAATGGCCGGCTTTTCCAAGCATCTTTTCTGGGAGACTGCGGATGTCGAACGATGGCATTAAAAAGGTCGTGCTGGCCTACTCGGGTGGTCTGGATACCTCGATTATCGTCAAGTGGCTGCAGGACGAGTACCAATGCGAAGTGGTGACCTTCACTGCCGATATTGGTCAGGGTGAGGAGGTCGAGCCGGTACGCGGCAAGGCCGAGGCGGCCGGTATCAAGGAGATCTATATCGAAGATCTCACCGAAGAGTTCGTGCGTGACTATGTCTTCCCCATGTTTCGCGCCAATGCCATCTACGAGGGTGAGTACCTGCTGGGCACCTCAATCGCCCGTCCGCTGATTGCCAAACGCCTGATCGAGATTGCCAACGAGACCGGCGCCGATGCCATCTCCCATGGCGCTACCGGCAAGGGTAACGACCAGGTACGGTTTGAACTGGGTGCCTACGCGTTGCGCCCCGATATCAAGATCATCGCCCCCTGGCGTGAGTGGGATCTCAACTCACGCGAGAAGCTGCTCGCCTATGCCGAAGCCCACGGTATCTCCGTCGAGATGAAGCGGGAAGGCAAGAAGTCCCCCTATTCCATGGATGCGAATCTGCTGCACATCTCCTATGAGGGTTACGATCTGGAAGATCCCTGGACCGAGCCGGGCAACGAAATGTGGCGCTGGTCGGTATCACCGGAGGAGGCGCCGGATGCGCCGGCTTATATCGAGATCGGTTTTAAAAACGGTGATGCCGTTTCCATCGACGGTGAAGATCTTTCACCTGCCAGTCTGCTGCTGAAGCTGAATCAGTTGGGTGGTGCCAACGGTATTGGTCGTGCCGATATCGTTGAGAATCGCTATGTGGGCATGAAGTCACGCGGCTGTTACGAAACACCCGGCGGCACTATCCTGCTCAAGGCGCATCGGGCTATGGAATCACTGACTCTGGACCGGGAGGCGGCGCATATGAAGGATGAGCTGATGCCCCGTTACGCCAAGCTGGTCTATAACGGTTATTGGTTCGCCCCGGAGCGGGAGATGTTGCAGGCAGCCATCGACGAGACCCAGAAAGTGGTCAACGGTGTGGTCAGATTGAAGCTCTATAAAGGCAATGTCTACGTGGCTGGGCGCAAGTCCGAGACCAACAGCCTGTTCGATGAGTCTATCGCAACTTTCGAGGACGATGCCGGTGCCTATAATCAGCAGGATGCAGAGGGTTTCATCAAACTGAATGCCCTGCGTCTGCGTGTGGCTGCATCTAAAAAACGCTAATAACCGATAGTTAGAGAATGGCCGGTCATCCTTGGGTGCCGGCCATTTTTTATGCCTGTGAGATTCTGCATTGCTCTCCAACCGTTGAGCACGGGTGGGGCACACCAGTGCTAGTTCAGGGGAAAACTGTCCAGGTAGCGGTTTGATATCTCTTGGTCGGTGGCAGGTTCGGGGTAGTGAAGCTCCCCCGAACCTGCCACCCAATGCTGTCTCTGTTTAAGCAGCGCGTCGTGTGAGCTGGGACAGATTCAGCGCAGATGTCAGCGATTTGAGTGAGGCGCTCAGGCTATCCTGATCAAATGCCGCTCCTGCGATATGTTGACCTTCTACGTCGAGCAATACGTAGGCGACAGCTTCTGCATCGGTACCCTCACCGATGGCGTGTTCACTGTAATCGAGAACCCTGGCCTGCTGGCCGAAGGCCTGTGTCCAGGCATCCATGAAGGCTGAGATAGCCCCTTCGCCCAGCCCGTGAATCGTCCTGGGTTGTGCACTATCCGTCAGTGTTACCTCAATCACATCACTACCCTGGTGACGGTCTAAACGGTAACCCTCCAGCCGGATGGGCTTGTCGTCAGCCACGAAATGGTCCTGGAAGAGTTGGTAGATGGTTTCGCTGTCAACCTCTCCCTGGCGTGATTCACTGACCCGTTGCACGATGCCGGAGAGTTCGGTCTGGATCCAACGCGGCAGCATCAGGCCGTAATCACGCTCCAGAACGTAGGCCACACCGCCCTTACCCGACTGGCTGTTGACCCGGATCACCGCCTGGTAGTCACGGCCGATGTCCTGAGGATCGATCGGAAGATAGGCCACCTGCCAGGACTCGTCCGGTTGCTGCTGGTGCAGGCATTTACGGATGGCATCCTGATGAGAGCCGGAGAAGGCGGTATAGACCAGCTCTCCCACCCAGGGATGCCTGGGGTGTACCGGCAGACCAGTGCATTGGCTGTAGACTTGCAGAATCTCATCCGGTTGGGAGAGATCAAGTTCGGGGTCTATGCCCTGGCTGTAGAGATTCATGGCCAGCGTGACCACGTCCATGTTGCCGGTTCGCTCACCATTGCCCATGAGGGTGCCTTCAACACGATCCGCACCGGCAAGGATCGCCAGTTCTGCCGCCGCCACTGCACTGCCACGGTCGTTATGGGTGTGAATCGACACCTTGATGGCATCGCGCCGGGAGACGTGGCGGCAGAAATACTCAACCTGGTCTGCGAAGACGTTGGGCGTACTGCTCTCCACCGTGGCGGGAAGGTTGATGATGCAGGGGTGATCGACTGTAGGTTGCCAGACATCGATCACGGCGTTGCAGACCTCAACCGCATAATCCCATTCGGTATTGGAGAAGCTTTCGGGAGAGTACTGGAAGACCCAGTCGGTCTCCGGATAACGTCTGGCTTCGCGTTTCAGCAACTCCGCACCCTCTACCGCAATGGCCTTGATGCCGTCACGGTCGAGTCCGAAGACCCGTTCACGCTGTACCGTAGAGGTGGAGTTATAGACATGCACAATCGCCCGTCGTGCGCCTTTGAGTGACTCGAAGGTCTTGCGGATCAGTGACTCACGGGCCTGGACCAATACCTGTACGGTTACATCAGCAGGGATATGGTCTCCCTCTATCAACCAGCGCACAAAGTCGTAGTCCGGCTGGCTGGCGGCGGGAAAGCCGAGCTCGATCTCCTTGAAACCGAGTTTCACCAACAGTCTCCACAGACGCCGTTTCTGCTCCACACTCATGGGCTCCAGTAATGCCTGATTTCCATCGCGCAGATCGACACTGGCCCAGATTGGCGCCTTGCCGATGGTCCGGTTGGGCCACTCGCGATGCTGTAGAGGCATCCCCTGAGTGGGGTGATATTTGCGATGGTCGAAACGTTTCAAGGTACTTGCTCCTGGTGAGTGGCTCATTGATCTGCCCTTGTGAGGCTTTCTGCTCTGCCCATGGCTTGTGGCCGGGGGCAATTCTTGGTTGGCTTGTGGCCGATGGTGAAAGATTAGAGCAGATCGATTGGCAAGTGCTTGCGAATTGTGGTTGTGATTTGGTGTTATTAAGTGAAATATTGCTCTATATTTTAAAATATAAGCATAATATTTTTTATAATGTTGAATTGAGGGCAGTGTGATGACGTTGGATCGCTACGATAAGCGTATTCTGCAATTGCTGCAGCAGGATGGTCGAATCAGCAACCAGGATCTGGCAGAAAAGATCGGTCTCTCACCTTCCCCCTGCCTGCGACGGGTGCGGGCCTTGGAAGCGGTGGGGATCATAACAGGCTACCGGGCCTGTCTGGATGCCGGCAAGCTGGGTCTGAGCCTGATGGCGCTGATCCATATTGCTATGGATCGCCACACACCGGAACGATTCGCCAACTTTGAAAAGAAGGTCAGTGCGCTTCCCGAGGTGCTGGAGTGCCTGCTGATCACCGGTCAGGATGCGGATTACCAGATCAAGGTCGTGGTCAAGGATATGGAGGCCTATCAGGCGCTGCTGCTGAACCAGATTACACGTATCGAAGGGGTGAGCGGTGTCCACTCCAGCTTTGTCATGCGTCGGGTGGTGGATGAGACAGCGCTACCCGTTTGAAATCATCACGATAACTGGGCTGATTTCTGTGTTTCGGTGATAAGTGGTGTGGCGGGGAAGAACTGCTTCAGCCACTCGATGGCTTCTTCCCGGTCGTAGAAGGACTTGACCTCTACATCTCGGAAATAGGTACTGGCTGCGATCCGGGTCATGATCACGTCACGGTGGTTGCGTTCGATGTAGGCTACGGCTTTCAGTCGATGCTTGGTCTGTTGCATCATCGAGATTTGCACCAGGACAGAGATTGAGTATTGTCCCTGTCGCTCGATCAGAGCTGGCACTGGATCTGTAAACTGATCAAGGAAGTTAGTGACAGGTTTGATGTCGCTTTCGATGATCTCTTCGTCGCTGTAGATAACAGCATGTATATAGCTGTTGTCGACGATGTCGAGCCTGACCTTTCCAGTGTCTATCGTATCCATGAGGTACAGTATAGCTCAACTATTGAGGCCAACGGCAAGATTGAAAACACGCTAGATTGATAAAGGTCACATACGGTTCGAAGTGATAAAACCTGACTCAGGCGGTCTAAACGATCAATCGGTATTACCGATATTTCGCTAACGCCTATCTGCCATGCATTGATGACCAGCTTAACCCTATAAGGAATGCCAATGATTGACTCAATTCGGATGGCCGTGTTCGTTATTCTCTCTACGTTCGGTGCCGTCTCTGCATCAGCATCCGACTATGTAATCGATACTGAAGGCAGTCACGCCTTTATTCAGTTCAGGATCAGTCATTTGGGTTACAGTTGGCTGACCGGCCGGTTTAACCGGTTCTCCGGTGAGTTCAGCTACGATGAGAATGACCCTGCATCGGCTACCATCGAGATTCACATCGATACGGCCAGTATCGATACCAATCATGCGGAGCGAGACAAGCATCTACGGGATGATGATTTCCTCGATGTGGAACGCTTCCCGGATGCGCATTTTGTCAGCACTGCCTATACAGAAACGGACAAGGGTAAAGCGCGCTTGCTGGGGGATTTGACCCTGCATGGCGTTACCCGACAGATCGAAATAGATGTGAAACATGTAGGGGCCGGCACGGATCCCTGGGGTGGCTACCGGCGGGGTTTTGAGGGTACTGCGAGTATCACCCTGGCAGATTTTGGTATGACGAAGTTCCTTGGTGAGGCCGCTCGACAGATGGAGTTCTCTTTGGGTATCGAGGGTATTAGGAAAAAGAGCAGGAACCGACCGTTGAGACCTGGTGGGTTACGTATCCGGTGAGCCGAGGTGTCTCATAGGATTTTTGCTGATTACCGGATCAGGAGACCATCTCTACACGAAAGCGTATTTTTCGCCAGGGGTTCTGCTCATCAGTCAATAACCGGGTGATGCGGGTCTCCAGTCTCTCCCCCTGGTCCATCAGTTTTGCCAGGGTACGATTTTCTCGGCGGGGTACATATCCCAGATGCTCATTTCTGAACCAGACGGCGACGGCATGAGGGTCGTGTTGATTGCTGGGCTCCCGCTTGAGATAGAGTTTTTCTCCCACCTGTAAAAATGGCCAAATTGCGGCAGCGCGATGGTATTGATAGCCGGCCAGGGGAGACTCCTGCAGTATCAATCTCCGCCGGGTTTGGATTGGAGATATTTTGGCGTAGACTCGGTGGCTCAGGCTGCCACCCAAAACACCAAGCAGTGAATGTAGAAAATTTCTGCGTTTCATTTGGATGTCCCGTCAAATTGCTTTCTATGACGAGGATATTAGCCACGGTAGTGGCTCAAAACATGAGTCCGTGAGTTGTTATGTTGGAATATATTTTTTTTGACGAGCGCCCCTGGAGGCGCTTTATCGATTATCTTGAGTCATTGGGGTTGGAGCCGCAGTCATCATCGAGTGATGAAGGTTGGCTGATTGCCCTGCCAGAGGATCTGGATGACGCTTTGGATGAGAAGGTCGAACTTTACTACGACCAGATGCTGGACCTGAACGAATCACTGGTTGCGGAGGAGGAGGGACAGGCTCACGTCCACACAGCAGGCGTCAATGTGACGCTCAATGACGGCAGGGTGGTGCAGGCTGCGGTTGACCCGCAGCTGATGCAGAAGCTGTTAGAGGTCGTTTCACCACAGGAGTTGGGCGATCTGGTCAATGCTATTGCCGATGCGGTGGAGAATCCTGACGAGCGTCCCTTCTGTCAACGCTGACGATTGATTGATTCCAGCGCCTGGTCCGTTTTTTCGGTACTTTCCTGTAACGATTTCTCAAGCTGCTCAGCTGCCTGGCGGGCAGCCTTTTTCTGCTCAACCAGTTCAATGTACTGCTTGGGAGTCTGGTTGTAGCTGGTTTCCGGTGGATTGTCGCTACTCTTCATGACGTAGAGCACGCCGAGAATGAGTACGATGAGTACAGCAAAAAAAGCGGTATTGGCCATGGGATACTCCTTTCCTGTTACTAATCTTTTTTAGTATGGATGATTTTCAGCTATGGAGCTGCAGAATAGGCCACTGACGGGTTGTCGCCACTTCAGCGAGGGCTTCGTCCGGATCGACGGCTACAGGATGATCGACCTGCTCCAGAAGGGGCAGGTCATTATGGGAGTCGCTGTAGAACCAGCTGTTCTGTAGCGTCTGCTGATGTGCCTCCAGCCAATCTTGCAGCCGGTTGACTTTGCCTTCCCGGAAACTGGGTTCACCTTCCACATCTCCGGTGTAGTGGCCATTTAATGTCTCCGGTTCGGTGGCAATCAGGTGCTCAATACCGAAACGGTCGGCAATGGGGCGGGTGACAAAGGCGTTTGTGGCAGTGATGATCATAAGCACGTCGCCCGCATCCCGGTGTTTCTCCACCAGCTGTATCGCACTGTCGGTGATCAGTGGAGAGATGACGCTGTCGAGGAATTCCCTGCGCCACGCTTGCAGTCTCTTGGGTGGGTGTTGTCTCAAAGGTGCGAGGGAGAAACGCAGAAATTCGAATATATCGAGTTGGCCGGCTTTGTATTGGGCGAAAAAGCGCTCGTTCTCACGCTCATAAAATTCGCCGTCGACAATACCTTTCTCTACCAGAAAACGACCCCAAAGGTAGTCGGAATCGCCTGCCAGAAGCGTGTTATCGAGATCAAAAATTGCCAGTGCCATCGGGTAGATCCTGCTCTGTTACCGGATTTGAGGACCCTCGGTGAGGTGCATCCTTTTCCCTGAGAACAGTACAGGAATTTGCTGAATCAGCAAAGGCTTATGTTGCTCGTTCCTTGCTGCTTCAAGTCGATTGTGGAAGAATCAAAGACCATTAAAAAAGCTTAATTTGGCCACAAACTTGATTGACTCGGACGGTTTCAGACCCAACGTCGGCATTATTCTCTGTAACAGCAACCGGATGCTCTTCTGGGGGCGTCGCGTGGGTCAGGATGCCTGGCAGTTTCCCCAGGGCGGTATCAAGCCGGAGGAGACACCGGAAGAGGCTATGTACCGGGAGCTTCAGGAAGAGGTGGGTCTTAAGCCGGACCAGGTCAAGGTGATGGGTTCCACCCGTAATTGGCTGAAATACCGCTTGCCGGAACGCTACATACGCCGCCACTGTGAACCGCTCTGTATCGGCCAGAAACAGATATGGTTCCTGTTGCGTGCCGACTGCGGCGAGGATGCCTTCTGTCTCGATCATACTGAGACACCTGAGTTTCAGGATTGGCGCTGGGTAAAATACTGGCAGCCGGTGCGCGAGGTGATCTATTTCAAGCGTCAGGTCTACACCCGGGCATTGGAAGAACTGGCTCCCTTGCTCTACCCTGAGGGTGCTCCCGGGCGGACGCATACTAACTACCTGAGACAGAACCGCAGGTGAGTATCAAGGCTGGCGGTCACTCTCATCGATCGAATATGCTTGATCCACTCCACCGTATCGTCAAAGAGGTCAATGCCGCTTCCGATTTGCAAGAAGTCCTGCAGATTATCGTTCAGCAGGTCAAACAGACTATCGAGGTGGATGTCTGTTCTGTCTATCTGACTGATTTCGAGCGTCGTAGTCATGTGTTGATGGCGACCGATGGTCTTCGGTTGGAGGCTGTGGGAAAGGTCAGTCTGCCCTATCATCGAGGACTCATCGGTCTCGTCTGTGAACGGGCTGAGCCTGTCAATGTGGCCGATGCGCCGAGCCATAACCGATATCTTTTCGCCAATGAGACGGGGGAGACACAATATAAGGGTTTCCTCGGCGTACCTATCATCCAAAATCGTAAGGTGTTGGGCGTACTGGTGGTGCGGCAGATTGAGATGCGAACTTTCGCAGACAACGAAGTTACTTTTCTCTTTACTTTGGCAGCACAACTTGCCGGCGCTATTACACATGCCCAGGCAAGCGGGCAACTTGTGACCTCGGAAGAGACTGCACCACCCAAACGCTTTCTACAGGGTAGGCCGGGCTCGCCGGGTGTTGCCTTTGGCACGGCCGTTGTCGTCTATCCTCCAGCAGATCTCGATGCTGTTCCCGATAAAAAAGCACAGGATCCTGATGTGGAGGAGGAGGAGTTCCGTACCGCTGTCGCCGCTGTGATACAGGATCTGATGGCACTGGAAGATCGTTTTGAGGACAGCCTGCCGGCAGAAGATCGTGCACTTTTCGATGCTTGGTTGATGATGCTGGGTAGTGATTCCTTGATTGGCAAAACAGTGCAGCGAATACATCAGGGGTATTGGGCGCCGGGCGCGCTGCGTCAGACCATTGAGGAGCATGCCAAGGTCTTCGATGCCATGGAGGATGTCTATCTGCGTGAGCGTGCCTCCGATGTTCGGGACTTGGGGCGTCGCATCTTGATGCACTTGCAGCAAAGCGTCGAAAGTCAGGTTGAATATCCGCAGGGCACCATTCTGGTCGGTGACGAAGTGAGTGCGATGCAACTCGCCGAAGTGCCCAAGGATCGTTTGGCAGGAATTGTCTCAGCTCGAGGCGCCAGTTTCTCCCATGTCGCCATCTTGGCGCGCGCCATGGATGTTCCCGCTGTCATGGGTATGAGTGATCTGCCGGTCACCCGAATGGATGACCGCTTCGTTATCCTGGATGGTTATGTGGGTAGGGTCTATGTTTCACCTGCGCCTTCCGTGTTGCAGGAGTATCGCCGTCTGGCCGAAGAGGACCGGGAGCTGTCGGAAGAGCTGCAGGTTAACAAGGGCCTGCCCTGTGAAACCACCGATGGTGTAGGGGTGCCACTCTATCTGAACACCGGTCTCATCTCAGAGATGAATAACAGTGGGATAGAAGAGTCTGCAGGTGTTGGGCTTTATCGCACCGAGCTGCCCTTCATGGTGCGGGACAGTTTTCCTGGCGAATCGGTGCAGGTGACAAACTATCGCAAGGTCTTGAAGACCTTCCACCCGCGACCGGTAATCATCCGCACATTGGATATCGGTGGCGATAAGCCGCTGCCCTATTTTCCGGTGGAGGAGCAGAATCCTTTTCTCGGATGGCGTGGCATTCGTATCTCCCTGGATCACCCCGAGATTTTTCTCACCCAGGTACGCGCTATGCTGCGTGCAGCCATAGGACTCAACAATCTCCGGTTACTGCTACCGATGATCAGTAATGTGGATGAGGTGGATGATGCGCTTGCGTTGATTCAGCGTGCCCACGATGAGCTCACCGAGGAGGGGTATGATGTCAGCATGCCCAAGATCGGTGTCATGATTGAAGTGCCGGCTGCGGTTTATCAAGTGGAAGGGCTGGCCAGACGAGTCGATTTCCTCTCTGTGGGCACCAATGATCTGACCCAGTATCTGTTGGCTGTCGACAGAAACAATGCGCATGTGGCGGATATTTATAGCGATCTGCACCCTGCAGTTCTCAGAGCGCTGATTCAGATTGTCGCTGGCGCCAAGACCTATCATCGGGAAGTGAGTGTTTGCGGAGAAATGGCGGGTAACCCGGCAACCGCTGTGCTGCTGCTCGGTATGGGAGTCGAAAGCCTGAGTATGAATAGTGGTAGTCTGCTAAGGGTCAAGTGGGTGATTCGTTCAGTCTCGAAGGCGCGAGCCAAGGCGCTTTTACAGGCTGCCCTACGCTGTGAAAGGGCGTCAGAGGTAAAGGCGCTCCTGGGTAATGCTTTGGATGATATGGGACTGGGTGGCCTGATGCGTGCTGGTCGGTAACTGGGTGTCTTTGCTATTCAGTCGTTGATGTCAGCTGTGCTTGGGAGAACCGATTTCTGTTGATGCAAAAAAGCGCCTGATACATGAATCGAAGAATGGGATATCTGTGTTAACAGGCTCTAGCTACCCAGAGCCTTCATAATCGACTGGATCTCTTCGTTCGAGATTTTGAGAATATCCTGAATGGCATCGTGATCAAGTTTTAGTCGTTGAGCGGCGGTGACTGCCGACCAGTCAAAATCATCTTCCAGTTTATCCCAGTAAGCACAAAGGTTTGCGGTGATTACTACATCAGTTACGTCCGGCTGACCGATGTGTGGTCTCTCGAGATCATCGTGATCATTGGCTGTGTTGGCTATGTCTTCACTGAAGTCCCAGGCTTCAAGAATGGCGTGACCGATGCCGGTGTGCCACTGATTCATCAAGTTATTCATGGCCTCATCATCACTAAATAACTCAGGATATTTTTCAGAGCGTGTGAAGATGTAGAATTTGCCGATATCGTGCAGTAGTCCGGCGAGCATTGCCTCGTCAGGATTGACCTTGCTGTGTGTTTTTGCAATGACGTAGGCAATGGCCGAAACGTGAACACTGTGTTTCCAAAGAACTTTCAGGTGCTCTCTCAGGTCACCTACAGACTTGGAGTGAAGGATTTGCTCGACAGCGATAGAGACGGCTGTGCTGTAGGCCAGGTCGTAACCAAGCCGGGCTATTGCTGTGCGGAGATCTTTAATCTGAGCGCCACTTCGGTTGGCAAAGTTTGAATTTGCCACCTTGAGCAACTTAGCTGTCAGTACCGGGTCGCTACCGACTACCTTGGCGACTTTGTCCGCAGAAACATCATCTCCCTCCAGGGCCTGCTTAACGCGAACCGCAATATCAGGAAAAGCGGGAAGCTTGAGTTCGCCGGTAGAAAGTTCTGCACTGAGTTGTTGTACGAATTCGAAGGCAATATCGTTCATGGACGTGTGTCCCTGATCTAGTCGTTACGTATGTGAGACGAATGCAGCGGTACGACTTCTAATTATCAATCCGTTGCCTCTTCCATTATCGGCTGCACGATTGGGAACTTAAATCGGTTGCGTGTAACGGGTTCTGGGTGAGTGTTCAAATGAATACTCAGGACAGCATGTCCACTTTGTCCGCTATCTGAATTGATCCTGGCCGGTGAGTATCCATCATGTCGCATGCCAATTATGTAGCCATGATTCATGATGTATGGGGAGGTGAGGGAGATTTTGATAAGTTGAGATAAGTGTGGAGATGTTTTCCACTTCGGGATTACTATTCGAGAAAATTCGAAACGATTCAGTCTGTTATTGGCGCTTGCCTGGTTGTTAAATGGCATCCGACTCATGCCGGTAGCGTTCTAGAAGTCGGTCGAGTTGTTCGACCGGTCGGATTGATTTTCAGGGTTGCTGCATAAATTAAGTGTGAGTTTCCTACGAATTAGCAGGTAGGGATGCCAATAGTTTCAGCGCCTGATTTTGGCTCTTCTTCATGCTAGATATAAAACTAGCGAGAATTTTGAAGAAGGTTCGTGGGTCTAAAGCGCGTTCGTTCCTGAACGGATTGCCAAAAGCCGATGAAAGAACGTTAGACCCTAGAGAGAACCCCAGCTGTTACGTCGGCGTTGAAAACGCAGATGAGGCAGAATCAGCCCGATAAGAATGCCCGCGATGATGACGCCGGCTCCTATCAGGAACCAGTCACGGGTTGCTTCATTGCTGAGGTCCCGGTTCTCCTGCTTGAAGTCTTCCACTTCACGCGTGAGGTCGGCTACCTGCTTGCGCAGTTCGTTGCGTTCGTTGGATATGCGGATAGCATTGGAGGCGGTGCGTTGGATGCTTTGTAGCTCCTGCTCCTGTTTGTTCTTGATCTCCAACAGGCTTTTGTGGGCCTGTTTGAGTTTGCGATGGTCTTTCTGCAGATTGGCCAGATTGGTGCGCAGCTCACCAGGTGCGGCTTTGAGTGCTTCGATCTCCTTTCGCATGCTATCAAGCTGAGTTCGCGCGCTGGGTTGATTCATCAACTGGCGGGTCAGGACATAGCCCTCAGCAGCGCCGATACGAACCTTGCTGTAGCCGTTGGCCGGGTTGGTCGAGATGACATTGACGGTACTGCCGCTATCGAGCATGCGCATGATTTTGTGTGAAGTGCTTTCACCGCTGCGCATGGTGATCTTGAAGATGTCAGTTACATAGCGGGTTTCGGCCTGTACCAGTTGAGGTAAGAGCAAAATTACACAGATCAGGAGCAGTGAGTATTTCTTCATTTTGACGATTCGGCTAGATATATCGGGTGGTATTGTACAAGGTACAGCAATCAGATTTACGAAACAGCCCACAATTTTACTGCCTTCACACCCTGCCGAGCAGCAGGAATTCCATCAAGGCCTTCTGAGAATGTAGTCGGTTCTCCGCTTCATCCCAAACCACACTGTCTTGCGAATCCATGACCGAGGCGGTTACCTCTTCACCACGATGGGCCGGCAAACAGTGGAAAAAGAGTGCGTCGTCATTAGCCTGTGCCATCAGTTCATCGTTGACCTGGTACCCGGCAAAGGCCTTGCTGCGGGCCAACTGCTCTTCTTCCTGCCCCATGCTGGCCCAGACATCGGTGACCACCAGATCTGTATTGACAGCCGCAGTCAACGGATCACGTACGATACCTGCGTTCTCGCCAGCAGGTCCCAGTATGTCAGGATTGGGGTCGTATCCTTCAGGGCATGCGATATTCAAGCGGAAGCCAAATCGCTGGGCAGCATTGATATAGGAGTGGCACATATTGTTTCCGTCACCTATCCAGGTAACAGTCTTGCCCTCAATATTGCCCCGATGTTCAAAATAGGTCTGCATATCCGCCAGTAGCTGGCAGGGGTGCAGCAGGTCAGTCAGCGCGTTAATGACCGGTACCTGCGAATGGGCAGCGAAAAGCTCGAGCTTTTCGTGCTCGAATGTTCGGATCATGATGATGTCGAGCATCCGTGAGAGCACTTGGGCACTGTCCTCAATGGGCTCTCCGCGGCCTAGCTGGGTATCTCGTGGTGAGAGAAACAGAGCGTGGCCACCGAGCTGAGACATGCCAACTTCGAAAGAGACGCGGGTGCGGGTGGAGGATTTCTCGAACACCATGCCGAGGTTTTTTCCCTTCAGCGGAGTATGGATATCTCCCCTGTGCTGCATGCGTTTGAGTTCACTGGCCCGGCGGATGATGCCTTGAAGCTCATCCTTGTTGAGATCGAGTAGTGAAAGGAAATGTCTCGGTTGCTTTGCCATACGCCGCTGCCTTGGAAACAGTGATCTGAATCAGAGAAAATTGCTGATGAGAGCGACGACTTTCTCAATGATTTCGTCGCAGATCTCGTCAGAGATGATGAGTGGTGGCAGTAACCGAATCACGCGTTCGGCTGTGACGTTGATCAGCAGGCCATTCTGTAAGGCCTGAGTGACCAATTCACCACAGGGCCGATCGAGTTCGATGCCGATCATCAGACCGGAGACCCGGATGGCCGCCACGCCTTCAAGCGTGCTGAGCCTCTCCTCAAAGCCGGTCTGCATACGAGCACCCAACTCGGCTGCCCGGTCGCAGAGGTTAGCGGATTCAATTGCGTCGAGCACACTGAGACCCACTCTGCAAGCCAGTGGATTACCTCCGAAAGTTGAGCCGTGGTTGCCTGGTGCGAACACTTCAGCTGCAGCACCCCGTGCCAGGCAGGCGCCGATGGGCATACCGTTGCCGAGTCCTTTCGCCAGCGTCATGACGTCGGGTAGGCAGCCGTTGTGCTGATGGGAAAACATTTTGCCGGTCCGGCCCATACCGGTTTGAATCTCATCCAGCATCATCAACCAGTTCTGTTGGTCACAGATCTCCCGGATACGGTTGAGATAATCGATGTCGGGGATGTTGATGCCGCCTTCACCCTGTACCGGCTCCACCAGCACAGCGACAACATTGCCACTTTTTTCGGCAATATCCTCAATGGCCTGGATGTTGTTGTAAGGTACTCTCACAAAGCCCTGAACGAGGGGCTCGAAGCCAGCCTGTACCTTGCGGTTGCCTGTAGCCGTGAGTGTCGCCAGGGTACGGCCGTGGAAGCTCTGCTCCATGACAACGATCATGGGGTTCTTGATGCCTTTGCGATTACCAAAGAGACGAGCGATTTTGATCGCCGCCTCGTTGGCCTCGGCACCCGAATTGGCAAAGAATACCCGTTCCATGGAGGCTACGGCGCAGAGCCGCTCCCCCAGCGTCTCCTGGTGGGCGATACGATAGATATTGGATGTATGGAGCAGGCTGCCGGCCTGGTCGCATATGGCGCGCTGAATCTCCGGGTGCGCATGCCCAAGACCACAAACGGCAATACCGGAAATAGCGTCCAGATAGCGTTTTTCCTGGGTATCCCACAGCCACGCTCCCTCACCCCGTGAGAAAGACACAGGTAAGCGATTGTATGTTGTCATCAGTGCGTCGGACATTTATCTATCCCAAAAAACAAAAAAGGCATCCGCTGAATCGGACGCCAATTTACCCTTTTGCCGCTGCAAAAGGCAGGAAATCAGATAGTTTACCCAGCGAGACAGTAATTTTCAAACACTAGGTGCAGTTGGCGATCTGTACCGGCTTAGGCACAATGATAACTTGTCATCTGAGGTCTTTAGTTATGTCAATTGCAGTAACCTTGCATCTTTTAGGCGTAATCATCTGGGTTGGAGGCATGTTTTTCGCGCATGTGGTGTTGCGTGGTGTACTGAATAAGATGCTTGAACCCCAGGATCGCCTGCCGTTCCTGTTGAAGGTTTTTGACGGTTTTTTTCCCTGGGTCTGGCTATCGGTAGTACTGATTCTTGCCAGTGGTTTCTGGATGCTATTTACCGTCTACGAGACAGAAACGACATTCTGGCTCTTGTTTATGTCGGTGATAGGAACCCTGATGGCCGTCATTTTTATCTTTATCTATGTGCTGCCCTATCATCAATTGAGCCACGCATTGAAAGGCCATGATGTGCCTAAGGCGCTTGCCGCGATCGTGCGGATTCGCCAGCTTATTCTGACAAATCTCAGTCTCGGAATACTGGTTACTGTGGTGACGTTGTTTGGTAAGTACGGCCTCATCTGAATTTTTAAACCCGATGGATAGATTTCTGAAATCAACAATACAGCTCTCACTTCAGGTTTCTTGTGTCCAGGCCGGGAACAGTATCGCATTGATGGATGTAGACGAATGAATAGAAAAAAACAGTCTGATTTTGGCGCTCTCCTGATTATCGGTTGTGCTTTTTTGGCGGTATTGTGTTCTCCGAATATCCTGGCGGAGGAGGCAAGCCTGGCTGAAAAAGATGGCCATGCTGCGCTGGAGACGCTGCAGAATCTTGTTAATCTGCAGTCGGTTTTGGAGGGAGATATCGACAGGTTGAATCAGGCACTGGCCGAGGCCAGGACTGATACTCAAAAACAGGCATTGACGGAAAAGCTGGTAAAGCTCGAAACCGAGCTCAAAGCAACCAGCAGAAACCTTGAGAATATATCTGCTGGAGTTGATCTTGCCGGTCTGCGTGATGAAAAGGAGTCAAAGTTTGATATTCAGCAGGAGTTGTTCGCCCTGCTAAAACCGGCGATCGATGAAATGAAGGACATGACGTCCCGAATTCGTCAAAAATCTGAGCTGAAAGAGAAAATCATCTTCTACTCAGAGCGGCTTGAGATTGTGGAATCTGCATTGGGTAATATCGAAAGTTTGCAACAGCAGAGTGACTCTGAAACCTTAAATGAAGCACTCTCTCTCATGACGGAAAACTGGGAGAAAAGCCGGGCCTTTATGACTAGCGAGCTTCAATCAGCACAGCTTCAACTCGATGAATTGCTTGCCGCCGAAGCCTCCATTGCAGATGCTTCCACAAGTTACCTGAAATCTTTTTTTCAAAAGCGCGGGCTATTTCTGACAGAAGCATTAGGCGTTGTTCTTTTGGTCATATTGCTGTCACGCGTCAGCCACAGGGCTATGCAGCGCTACCTCCCAGGCTTCCGAAAAAAACACCGCAGCTTTCGTACGCGCTTAGTGGAGTTGATTCACCGAATAGTGACCATGCTGTTGATCATACTGGGTCCCATGGTTGTATTTTATCTGGGTGAAGACTGGGTGTTGTTCAGCTTGGGTATCTTATTACTCCTGGGCTTGGCCTGGACACTCAGGCAGGCATTGCCAAGATATTGGCATCAGATCCAACTGTTTCTTAATATCGGCTCAGTTCGTGAGGGTGAACGAATCTTGATGGAGGGCATACCCTGGCGGGTTGAACAGATTAACGTTTACAGTACGTTGCTCAATCCGATTGCAGAGATCAGTCAGCGGGTGCCGATCGATGATTTGGTGGATCTTAAATCGAGGCCCGGTAAACCTGATGAACCCTGGTTTCCCTGTAGGAAAGATGACTGGGTAATACTCAGTGACGGGATTCGAGGCAAGGTGGCCGGTATCTCTCATGAGATGGTGCAGTTGGTGGAACGGGGTGGTTCGCACATAACCTATCAGACCGGTGATTTTCTGGCTGCCTCACCACGAAATCTGTCGACCAATTTTCGACTCAAAGAGACCATCGGCGTCAGCTACAATCTGCAGCAGGGGAGTACCCGGGAGATACCCGAACTGCTCCAGGCCTTTATTCAAAAGCAGATCGATCAAGAGGGTTATACCGATCAACTGTTAAATTTGCGCGTAGAGTTCGCTCTGGCCAACAGCTCTTCCCTCGACCTGACTGTGATTGCCGATTTCGATGGAAAGTTGGGTGATCTTTACAATCGCCTGCGACGTGCCATGCAACGTTGGTGTGTTGACGCCTGTACTGAAAACGGGTGGGAGATTCCTTTCCCACAAATGACACTGAGTGGAGATGTCAAACTTCCGCAATGATCAAGTACTAATCGAACCAGACGTTAGTGTGTATTGTTTCAGGGAGCATGAGTGATCTGCCCGCATCCAGGCGTGCCGACCCGTTCTTTTTAGTTGGTGCACAATTAATGAATCTGGAAAAACCGTCTGATGCTACCTATGCTTGGAGGGATACAAACGACAAAACGAAAAACTGGGGGATAAGATGAAACTGGACTACGAACTCATTGAAGACGAGTACGATGATACCACGCACATCAGAACCATGACGGAACAGGCGCGTGTCCCCGGCGGTGGCTGGTTGCTGCGGACCACAATCTACTCGCCGCACCAAATCAGTCACAGTGTCGTCGATATTGCCACTTCCAAGAAGAAGAGTCTCTACAAGCCAATCACCTAAGGTGTTATAGAGATTTCAGTCCCTCTCTACAGCGATTTGCCAGAAATCAAGGTCCCGGCGATGATGGCCGGGCTATCCGCCAAGTGCAGACATGGGACGGAGGATGGCTTCCGGCACTTCGTTGAAATTGTGCCGTTCCGGCTTCTTCATAATAGCGTCCCGGATTGCCTGACGAATGGTTTCATCGCTGGCGCCGGATCTCAGCATGGGTCTCAGTTCCAACCGGTCTTCCTGTCCCAGGCAGAGATGCAGATCGCCTGTGACAGATAAGCGAACACGATTGCAGGTATCGCAAAAGTGCTGTGATTGCGGTGTGATAAAACCGATAACGAGCCCTGAATCGTCGATCTGGAAGTAGCTGGCAGGCCCGCTGCCACGCATGGCTGCTGGCTGAAGTGTATAGCGTTTTCTCAGTCTTGCCTCGATCTCAGAAAGTGGCAGATAGTGTTGGCTGGCACTGCGGCCACCCTCACCAACCGGCATGGTTTCGATGAATCGGAGTGTCAGGCCGCGATCGAGACAGTATTCGACCATGCCCTCGACCTCATGGTCGTTGATACCACGCATGACAACCATGTTGATCTTGATTGGATGAAAGCCGCTATCAAGAGCGGCATCAATACCCTGCAGTACAGGCTGCAGATGACTGCCCGTAATCTGTTTGAATCTCTCTTCATCGAGTGAATCAAGGCTGATGTTCAGGCGTCGAACACCGGTAGTATGAAGCGGTCCAGAAAACTGGGCAAGCCTCGAGGCATTGGTGCTGAGGGACAGCTCTTCGATGCCGGGCAGTGCAGAAATTTTGCTGGCGATTTCATTCAGCTCTTTGCGTACGAGTGGTTCTCCGCCTGTGAGCCTGACATGCTTGACGCCTAGCATGGCAAACTGGCCCACGATTCGCTCTATCTCATCACTGGTAAGCCACTCATCTGGCGTCTCGAACTCTCTGTGAGATCTGGGCAGGCAGTAGAAGCAGCGAAAATCACACCGGTCTGTTACTGACAGGCGCAGGTAATGAATCTCTCTGTTGAATGAATCTTTCAGCATGCCTGCGTTTTCCCAGGGTTGGATATCGATAAGTCTATCTTAGTTGACTGGAGGGAATGCGTATATTGTCCCTCCAGTCATACAGGTAATGCCTTAATACTCAGCTGCTGGATCAAAGCCTTCGGGTAGCGAATGTGCAATGCCCTTGTGGCAGTCGATACAGGTCTTCTTCGGTTCATTGCCGTCCACGGCATCCCAGTAGTGCGGATCATGCTGTTCAGAACTACGTGGGGCCTGCTTGTCCAGATCCATGGAAACGAACTTATGGCAGTTGCGGCACTCTCGGGAGTCGGTTTTCTTCATGGAACGCCACACATTCTGCGCCAGCTCCAGTCGTTTCGCTTCGTACTTCTCCGGCGTGTCAATGGTGCCCAGCATCTTGTGGTACAGCTCATTCGATGCCTGAATTTTACGTACAACCTTATGTATCCACTCTTTGGGTACATGACAGTCGGGACAGGTAGCGCGAACACCGGTTCGGTTTGTAAAGTGAATCGTCTCCTGTAACTCCTGATATACGGTATTCTCCATTTCGTGACATGAAATGCAGAAGGTCTCAGTATTGGTCATTTCCATTGCGGTGTTGAATCCACCCCAGAGTATGATACCGGCGATGATGCCGACAACTACCAGGAACAGACCACCTCTTTTTTTACTATCGCTCATTGTTACACCAAATTTTTTATCGACTATTGCCTAAATGTGGTAGGGCCTCCTTAAAGCAGGAGGCCCATAACACCACTATTTGGCACCTTGAAAGTTGTTCTGTACCAGAGGGTCCGCACCCATTTGAGGTGCATGACACTGATTACAGAAATAACGACGGCTTGAGACGGTCTTCAATACCTTGCCGTCACGATCCTCATAGTGGCTGTCACCCACTTTGGGGGCCTTCTCTTTCTCGTAGGTGTCTTCACTATGGCATTTCATGCAGCCATTGTTTTTCAGGTTGATTTCATACTTGTCGACTTCATGAGGCACCATAGGTGGTTGCAACTTGTAACTGCGTTCGATGCCTCCTTTGACATTGACGAGCTTTAAATTGGCCGGCTTTTTTGCCGAGTTATTCAGTTCATCGCCACGCAGTGATTGAACATCAGCCAGCAAAGCAGTCGACAAGAACATGGCTGCTATTGCCGCAATGGTTAATAGTGCGATCTTTTTCATACCTTTCTCCATCATCACTCTCTAAACAGAAATTGTTTGGTGTACCGGTTAGACCCGGACACCCCGATTGATTTCACCCTCACACTTGTACTCGTCGATTTTAATGGCGTGACGACCGCCATAACTGAAAACATCTTTGGCACAGATATCGATGCAACGTCCACAATTGGTGCAGTCAGAAGAGAGAATTACGGGACTCAGGCCCTTTTTCTCTCCCTTCAGCGCCGGTTTGATGACTTGCGGCTCTGGACAAACCACGTAGCACTCCATGCAATCGTTACAGGCTTGACGCTGGAGAGCATTCACCTTCAACAGACTCTTGCTTCCGACCAGGTTATAGAACGCGCCTACCGGACAGATATGCCCACACCAGCCATCCTTTGCCACCAGCAGATCGAACAGAAAGATCCCGGCGATCATGATCCAGGCGGCTCCCATGCTGAACACGATTCCCCGGAACATCATGGAGACCGGATTGACCAACTCCCAGACGATCCCACCGGTCACAACCAATGGCAGAATCAATGTGAGTGTCAGCATCCAGTAACGTGTCGTCCGTGAGATCTGCGAAGTCGTGCGGATACCCAGCTTACGTCTTAGCCAAGCGGCTAAATCGGTAACCATATTCACCGGACAGACCCAGGAACAGTAGACACGACCACCTACCAGAATGTAGAAGAGCAGTACGATCACGACACCAATGATGGCGGCTGTTTCTGGGACAACACCGGATAGCATGGCTTGCAGCAGGACATAGGGATCGGTTAGTGGAAGAAAATCCAGGGTCAGACTGGAAGCCAGATTCCCCTTCACTATCCATAACCCAAACCAGGGTCCGGTCAGAAACAATGCCAGAATCCCGAGTTGACTGAGCCGGCGCAGGATCAAGAACTTATGGGACTTGAACCAGCCCTTCGCTGCAATCGCGTCATCACCCAATGTTGTCATATCGACCATACTACTTGTCCATAAATCCGCTATTGAGTGTATCCAGAGGATTGGAAGAGAACGGTGTCTCTTCTGCCTCGCCTTCAATGATCAAACCTTCACCTTGCAGGTCGTAACGCACCCCTTCGGGCAGGTTATAACGATGCTCGGTGTCGGGTGTGACCAATGACTCGCCCGCTTTGTCTTTCTCCTTCCAGCCCAAACGGTAATGCTTACCCAGCTCGCCTTTTGCCAGATGCATCGGGAAGATCTTGATGGCAGCCTCTTCCAGAATGCAGGCACGTTCACACAATCCACAACCGGTACAGGCATCGGAATGCACTACCGGAATAAACAGCGCATGCTTTCCAGAACGCGTGTTGTGCTGCATATCCAGGCTGATAGCACGACCCCGGATGGGGCAGACGTTGAAACAGACTTCACAGCGCAGGCCGTGAAACGCAATGCAGCTCTCCTGATCGATGACGACCGCCAAACCCATGCGTGAATCTTCAATATCTTTCAAGTCGTGATCCAGTGCATTGGTCGGGCAGGCCACCACACAAGGGATGTCCTCACACATTTCACAAGGCCCGGTGCGGGCGATGAAATAGGGTGTTCCCGTGGCGACTTCATCCCCGACTTCACCCAGAAAGAGGATGTCGTAAGGGCAGTCCCGTACACACAGACCACAGCGAATACAGGCTCCGAGAAAATCCTCCTCCGGCAGGGCGCCGGGTGGACGTACGTAGTTCGCCGGCATGGATGAGGCTCGATTGGAATAGGCACCCAGGCCCAGTCCGACCAATCCCACACCACAGGCTGTCTTGAGCATGTTGCCCAGGAACTGCCGCCGGTTTAGCTCATTTTTTTTCTCAGATTCTGACATGACTGATTGATACTGCGATTCAGCTTATCCGTTTCCAGTTAAAGGGCCGGTCCGGTTGACCCGGACCGGCATTTGTACAAGCTAGGCGCGTGAGATCTTCACTGCACACTTCTTGTAATCCGTCTCTTTCGACAACGGATCGGTTTGGTCCAGCGTGAGCTTATTGACCAGACGACCGGCATCGAACCAGGGAACGAAGACAAGGCCCTCTGGACACTTGTTACGGCCCTTAGTATCGATCTTACAAACGATCTCACCCCGACGAGAGCTGATCTTCGCTGTCGCACCGTTACGTAACCGACGCTTCTTGGCATCTTTCGGGTTCATGTAGATCACGGCATCGGGTACGGCACGATAGAGCTCAGGCACACGACGTGTCATTGAGCCGGAGTGCCAATGCTCCAGTACGCGACCGGTGCAGAGCCACAGATCAAACTCTTTATCCGGTGGCTCGGCTGCGGGCTCATAAGGTGCGGTGATGATATTGGCCCGTCCGTCCGGCTTACCGTAGAACTTGACGCCTTCACCTTTGGCAACATGCGGGTCATAACCTTCACGGAAACGCCACAGGGTCTCTTTACCGTCAATCACCGGCCAGCGCAGACCGCGCACCTTGTGGTAGGTGTCGAACTCAGCCATCTCATGGCCTTTCTTTGGAATGCCTTCAGCCGAGTTAAACAGGCGGTACTCTTCGAACAGGCCCTTTTGAACGTAGAAACCAAAGTCGGCAGACTCGTGGTTGTTGTACTTGTTGCCGCGGCTGTCGGTGACCTGTTCCGCAGGGAACTTGTTGACCACACCGTTGGCGTAGAGTATGTCGTAAAGGGTTTTGCCCGCATATTCCGGTTTTTTGGCAATCAGATCGGCCGGCCAGACGTCCTCGACCTTGATGTACTTGGCAAACTCCATGATCTGCCATACATCGGATTTGGACTCGCCTGGTGCGGATACCTGTTCGCGCCAGAATTGGGTGCGTCGCTCGGCATTACCATAAGCACCCTCTTTTTCGATCCACATGGCAGTCGGCAGGATCAGGTCAGCAGCCTGGGCCGAAACGGTCGGGTAAGGGTCGGAGACCGTGATGAAGTTATCCGGATTGCGCCAACCGGGAAGACTCTCGTCATTCATGTTGGCAGCGGCCTGCATGTTGTTGTTACACATGACCCAGAAGGTATTCATCTTGCCGTCTTTCAGTGCACGATGCATAGCGACCGCATGGATCAGCGTCTTGCCCATGGGCTTGCCGCTGATGTCCGATTGATCGGCTTTATCAGTTTTACCGTTAGCTCGGGGAATGGTGCCTGCAGGCAGTTTCCAGGTCTTCTCGGCAAACTTACAGTGTGCATCTTTCTTGGTCACCAAATCGGCGGGCAGACGGTGAGTGAAGGTGCCGACTTCGCGTGCGGTACCGCAGGCAGAAGGCTGACCGGTCAGTGAGAAGGGGCTGTTGCCCGGCTCGGCGATCTTGCCCATCAGCAGATGGACGTTGTAGCAGAGACCGTTGACCCAGACACCGCGGGTATGCTGGTTGAAACCCATGGTCCAGTAGGAAGCGACCTTCTTGTTGGGATCCGCATAGGCCTTGGCCAGTCTCAGCAGCTTGTCCTTGGGCACCTTGGAGAGCTTGGAAGCGTGCTCCAATGTGTAAGGTTCAACCGACTTGGCGTACTCTTCAAAACTGATTTTGGAGAGCTTGCCCTTGTTCCGGTTCTTGGCCGCTTTTTCACGGGGATCCGAGGCACGCAAGCCGTAACCGATATCGGTCGGGGTCTTGGTGAAATTGACGTGCTTGTCAATGAAATCCTTGTTATACGCCTTGTTCTGGATGATGTAGTTGGCGATATAGTTGAGGATGGCCAGATCGGTCTGCGGTTCGAAAACCATGCCGTTATCGGCCAACTCATAACAACGATGCTCGTAGGTGGAGAGCACGTGGACTTCACAGCCCGGCTTGGTCAGACGTGTGTCTGTAAGACGTGACCAGAGGATCGGGTGCATCTCTGCCATATTGGCGCCCCAGAGCACGAATACGTCAGCGTGTTCCAGGTCGTCATAGCAGCCCATCGGCTCATCGATACCGAAACCACGCATGAAGGCGCCCACAGCGGAAGCCATACAGTGACGGGCATTAGGCTCAAGACTGTTGGAACGGAAACCCGCCTTCAACAATTTGGAAGCCGCATAACCTTCCCAGACGGTCCACTGTCCGGAACCGAACATGCCGATACCCTTAGGACCTTTAGCCTTACGCGCCGCGACCCATTTTTCGGCCATGGTCTTGAAGGCCTCGTCCCAAGAAACCGCTTCGAACTTACCGTTCTTGTCGTACTTGCCGTTGGTTTTACGCAACAGGGGTTTGGTCAGACGATCCTCTCCGTAGAGAATCTTCGGTAAAAAGTAACCCTTGATACAGTTCAGGCCCTTGTTGACCGGTGCGTCAGGATCACCCTGACTGGCCACTACCTTGCCATCTTTGACACCCATCAAAACACTACAGCCGGTGCCGCAATAACGACAAGCTGCTTTGTCCCAACGAATACCATCATCTGCATCAGCAGATACGGCATTAGTTACCGGCAGGGTAACGCCAGCGACTGTGGCCGCTGCTGCTACTGCATTGCTCTTAATAAAGTCTCTTCTAGTTAATTTCACGGTTCATTTCCTCCATCGACTCTTCACCGCCATAGTGGTAAATCAGCACTGTATTCACGACGCCTTCGACGTCGCGTAATGCATTCATTGTGTCAGACACAGGTGACATCGATTCACCCTCGTCCTCCACAGAAACAATCAATTTATCTTCTTCCGATCCGCCATGGACCTCGACGCCATGGAATGCTTGCAGGCGTTTAGAGACTAAAGTCCCCGCCGCCGGCTTGGTATGAACGATTAAGCTGCATATATTCATGGATAGGTAATCCCCCCAGTGACTTAAGCGGCACAATCCCGCTGACTTGGTAAAATAGATATGGATCGGTTAGGGCAGAGGGCAAGGCATTCGCCACAACCGTTACAACGTTCGTTATCGATGAGTGGTATGGAACGACCACCGGTCTCGAGCCTGAATCGGATAGCAGCAGATTCACAGGCATCACCACAGCTTCTGCAGACGATCCCTCTGACAGAGAGGCACTGTTCTGTGATGGAGACTTCCAACTCCCATGCGGGCACATCAAAATCCTGTGGTACATCAAAGGCGTGGTGTTTGCATGCTTCCACGCACTTACCGCAAAAGGTGCAGGCGCCATGGGAAAAATCAACCACCGGAAAACCACCCGAACCTCTGCTGAGAATCTGTGTCGGGCAGGCCTCAATGCATGCATCGCAGCGTTCGCAGTTATCCGTAAAATCTGCTTCGAACTTGGCCCAAGGCGGACGAATACCCTGACGACTGCCGCGTAGGTCGCCACGAAGAAATTGAACTCTGTCTATGGATCTTTTCAACTGTTCACCTCAATCGGTGTGCAGTGTTTCACCAGAAATGATCAGCCGCTTTGATGCCGATCAATTTCGGGTCCGAAAAAATTAAGAAAATATTAATAGAATCAGCAAGTTACCAAGTTTGTGGTAGCGTGCTATACCTCTATATAGGTAGTTTATAAGCCGTGCTGGGTAGGGTGTTTTGCAGGGAGGAAGGCCCACCCTGAATTGGATTTACTGGCGGCGTAGCGCCCAAACGGCAGCTTCCGTACGTGAGTGGAGATTGAGCTTTTTCAGTAGATGTTTGACATGGACTTTGACCGTGCCCTCGGAGATGTTGAGCGTCTTTGCAATCAGCTTATTGCTCATGCCGTTGGAGATGTGTTCCAGGATCTCCTGTTCACGGGTTGTAAGTGGCGTCAGTTCCTGATTGTCAGTGAGTTTGTCCTCATCCCTCAGCGCTTTTGCCAGCAGTTGTGTCAAATGGTCGCTGATGACGACATTACCCTGCAGCGCTTTGCTAATGGATTTGAGGATATCCTCCGGCTCCATGTCTTTTAATAAGTATCCATCAGCACCGATCCTCAAGGCTGTCAGCACATCATCTTCACTATCCGATACAGTCAGCATGAGGATGAGGGCGTCGATATCCTCCTGCTTGATTGCCTTGAGTGTGTCGATGCCACTCATGCCTTTCATGTTGATATCAAGGAGAATAAGGTCCGGCTGCAGAGATTTCGCTAATTCAAGACCATCCATGCCGCTGGCGGCTTCACCAATCAGCTCAAGTGTTGCATCCATATCGATAAGGTCGGCGACACCCTTGCGAAAGAGTGGATGATCATCGATGGCCAGAATGGTGTGTCTTTGATGTTCAGGCATTGTTGAGTTGCTCGACGAATGATTGATTGGATTTGTTAATGGTTGAATTATTGATGTTGAAGGTCAATTTAATCTGCGTGCCACCCAATTTCGACTCCACGATACTGAGATCCCCTCCCAGACACTCGGCTCGTTCCTTCATGATAGGCAGGCCATAGTGCTGCATCATATCACGCTGGTCATCAATGCCGACGCCGTCATCCTCTACGGTAACAGTGACCATCCCCTCCTGGTCGCATTGTAGGGCGACGCCTGCACGTGTGGCGTCTGCATGTCTGATGATATTGGATAACGCCTCCCTGATAATCTGAATGATGTGGATTTCGGCGTTGGGGGTGAACTGACAGTTACCTATCTGGTTAAGGTATTCGATAGACAGACCGGACCGCTCAGAGAATTCATCGACCGTAGTTTTGATCGCGCCACCCAGTTCATTCTCACTGATGCGCAGGCGGAAAGTTGTCAGCAACTCCCGAAGTTGCCGATAGGCACCATTGAGTGCCGACCTGAGTATACCGGTTGAGTGAAGCAGTTGTGTGCTCTCCGCATTTTCGCTGACGGCCTTCTCCAGTAGGCTGACCTGTATCTTTAAATAGGAGAGGGACTGGGCGATTGAGTCGTGCAATTCCCGTGCGATCACGCTGCGCTCTTCAAGGAGAGAGAGTCTGCGGCTTTCCGAAACTTGCTGGGCAACATTGATGGCCAGTGCAATATGGCTTGCCACAGTTTCCAATAAGCGCTCCTGCCATGGCTCTAGGATCATCTCCTTGGAAAACTCAATCAGGAGTACGCCATATTGCTGGCTTTTATCTTTGATCGGGGTTGAGAAGATGTTGACGAGATCTCCCGTTCCCTGGCTTTTGACCTGAAAGGTATGAGAGTTACCTCGTCCCAGACAGAGGGTGCATTGGTTGTCGGGTTTCTCCTTGATAACGATGTCCCTGGGGCTTGTGGATGCGTATCGGTATGCTTGTTCATCTCCGGGATGGCCGATACAGATGGTACCGCTGTCCACACCCATGAGGTCCTCAATATCATGGATTACCGCTTCGAGCACCTCGGCGCCGAGCGTTGAATCGCTCAATCGCTTGGTGGCGGAGTAGAGGAGTTCAAGCGTCCTGTTACTTCGCTCCAGATCCTGAGTTTTCTCATTTACGCGTGCTTCAAGATCGGCATAGATGATAGAGAGGTCCTCGGCCATGACGTTGAAGGCCTGGCCCAGCTGGCCCAGCTCATCCTCGCTGAGAAATCGGCTTCTCACAGAAAAATCGCCATGACGGGCTGCATTGGCACAGGTGAGTAGGTCGTTCAGTGGGGCGAGTACATAGCGCTTAATCAGATAGAGGCTGACAATCACCAGAATGAAGGTCAGGCACAAAAGTGCTATCTGTAGTAGCCTCAACTGTTCATTTTTTCTCTCTGCATCCACCTCCAGTGCCTCTACGAAGCGGTGAATGTCATCAACGAAGTTATCCACCAGCCTTAGGTGCTTTGTCTGGTAACTGGTGATCCGCTCTGTCTTGAGGCTGGAAAGTGCGGCAGCACGTTGATAGGTCAGATAGTTATTGAGATTGGGAAGAATCGTATCCTGCCATTGGCGTTCTACTTTTTGATAGGTCTCAGTCACACGCTGACTGGGGCCCTTTGAGATAACGTTCTGGATGCGTGGGCTAAAGAGGCGCTGATTGTATTCCTCTACCAGGTTGTCGGTTCTGTTGGCGGAATAATCGTTCTCGTAGGCGGTACCGTGTACCAGACTGGTGGTGATTCGGTAGGACTGCATGCGCAGTGTACCGGCCTGATTGATGGCGGCGGCATAGCCTTCGGCCGTTTCGGCGATGATGACTGAGCTCAGCATGCCGGAAACAGCAACCACAAAGAGAATGGAAATGACAATGCCGAATCTGAGTAACAGTGAACGTTTCAAAGGCGTGCTCCAGCTACCATGGGCTTTGGGTTATAGCGTGAAATCATCGCATATTATAGGTTATAGAGAACGCTCCAGTCTCGCGAAGGCCGCTTAGTGCTTTGACGATAACTGGTGCGTCATCTCTCATCATATTATCAAAAAGTGCTATATGCGCGGTGGAGGGGAGACTGGTGGGTTGTTCCGCAGTAATAGCGGACGTCTTCTGGCAGGGTAATATGCTTGATTATCTGCTAGCCTGTGTAAATCAGCGAACTGTCGACTGCTTTATGTGAAGCCAAGCCTTTAGCCGCCAAACTATCGGCGAGTACTATCAAGCCCGGCCAGGAGGCCCTCAAGATGACACAATCCTCGGACACTAAAATCATGGCACTGTTCTGCGATTTTGAGAATGTGGCGCTGGGTGTGAGAGATGCGGATTATGCACAGTTTGATATTTTAAAAGTGCTGGAAAAGCTTCTGCTCAAAGGCAATATCGTCGTCAAGAAGGCCTATGCCGATTGGTCCAGATACAAAGAATTCAGGCCGGCAATGCACGAGGCCTCTTTCGAGCTGATCGAGATTCCACATGTGAGGCAATCCGGAAAAAACTCAGCAGATATCCGTTTGGTCGTCGATGCCCTTGATCTCTGCTACACGAAAGAGCATGTCGATACTTTTGTCGTGATCAGTGGTGATTCTGATTTTTCACCCCTGGTGAGTAAATTGCGGGAAAACAACAAGACGGTTATCGGGCTTGGGGTAAAGAACTCAACGTCAGATCTCCTGATTGCCAATTGTGACGAATTCATCTATTACGACGACCTTGTTCAACGACAAAAGCCACAAAGAAAGCGAACCGCGAAAAGTAGCAAAAAGTCTGCTAAGACATCCACAAAGAAAGGTAGCGAGAAACCGGCAGAGTCAAAAAAACAGGATGCCTGGAATCTGATTGTTGCCACCTATGAGGCTTTAATGGAAGAGCGGGGAGAGGGAGAAAAGATCTGGGGTTCGATGATCAAGCAGACCCTGAAACGCCGTAAGCCGGGTTTCAGTGAATCCTATTACGGCTTCCGTTCATTTAGCGATCTGCTTGAAGAGGCGGAGACCAACGGCATACTTGAATTGGAGCGGGATGAGCGCTCGGGCGGGTACATCATTCGGCGTTGCCTGGTGTAACGGAATAAAAAAGCATATTTACGAAATCATTTTTACAGGCCTTAGGGTCTGTTAACACTAATCCAATACGCCCTGCTGGAGCTGTTTTTGTACCCAGCAAGGCAGAATGAGCGTGGTGTAGCCCGGCTACATGAGCGAATGATAACGCCGCTGGGTGCAAAAACAGCCCCAGCCCTTCGGGTTGAGCCTGAAAAAGCGCCACTCGGTGTTGCTCGTCGCTCATTTGGAACAACCAAACTTCTCTCCTCACGCCTTGATTGGCTCTTTTTCAGGCTCAACAGGGCGCATTGGATTAGTGTTAACAGGCCCTAGTTCCAATCTCCCAGAAAGTAGAACGCGCCCCAATCTCTAAATTCCGGGTGATGCTCCCGTGTGACTTGCAGTGCCTCGTTGTAAGCAGCCAATTTGCTCTGCCCCTTGCCAAGTAATGTGTAGAGTGTAGTGAAGAACCGTTCGGAGCAAGTTGATTCAATCTCCCACAGGGTACCGATGACGGTTTCTGTGCCGGCTGACAGCAGTGTGGCGGGCAGGCCGTGCGGATTCATGCCACGATCAAATCTCCCGAGAGCGGTTTCGCAGGCACTGAGTGTGACGAGATTCAAGCCTCTGAGATCCATGCCGAGCAGTTCATGTGCATGCAGATTGCCGTCATCCTCATCATCAGGTGACAGGACCAGTTTATGAAAGCAGGGTGCAACCACGTTCTGGTACCCGTGGGTACAAATATGCACATATTCTGAAGTCAGCATCGCATGTTTCAGATTGCGCTCAGTGGCATCCTCCTCCAGTAGAAGTTTCCCACCCATGGTCTTTGCTACTGCACGTGCTTCCGAAATGGTTTCAGGTAATTCGTCGTAACCATCGGTATTGTCTTTAAAAGAGATTCCGCATGCACTGACGTTTGTATCACGTCTGCGCAGTAGTGCCGGACCGCCGTAGTTGCGCACCAGTAGCTGTAGTGTCGGGAGATAGGTGATGGTCCAGGATGACTGCAGAGCACCCGGGACCTCGCCAAGAACATGGAAGGGTGTATAGGCCAGTGGTCCTGGCGGGACAAAGCACAAGTGGCGTTTTCCCGCCTGATGTAGTTCGTTTAGGCGCTGCTGTATCGGATTTGTCAGTAAACCCGTGATCGACTCGATTGACGAAATTGCATCCTCGTTGAGTGGTTCATCTTCGGGGTCTTCCTGGATATGTGTACGTAACGACTCAACCATGGCACTGAGTTCGGTCATTTCGACTGCAACGCCGTCAATCTCCATTTTCATGCGAGGTTGGTTGCCGAATTTGACGGCCATCCATGTTGAGTCCTCACGAGTGGTGACAGCAGATAAGAGTATTGCCGGTGCCATCCCGTCTCTTGATGCATCGACTGTGAAAAGCTGAACAATGACATCTGTAGGGCCAAGATAAGCTTGCACATCGGATTCCGCCGCCAGTAGTCCCACTTTCCCCATCGCCGTCTGAGCCATAGCGTGGTTGAGCACTCTGTCATATTGGTGCTCCAGGTTTGCCAGTTGTTCAGCGGCCACGTTCCCGCTCATTCTTATTCCATCCGCGGCATAAGGGCTGAGTAATACAGAGTCTGTCAGCCGGTCGCTGGCAGTCACTACGTACCCTTCAAGGAAAACCTGTCTGCGTAGTTCATCGATCTGTTCAAGCATATGCGGTGCGATAAACTCTGAACGTAGTTGGTGAGCGCTCCCCGCCGCCAACATGGCAGCAAATCGCCGTGCACTGGAAAGCTGCATGAGCCGCCAAAGGACATGGGTGTTGGCATTGTGATCTAGCTGATTACGAACGGCGTATTCAATTAACGTGCGTATCTGCTCAGTGACTTGATCGCCGGCAAGTACCTCGATTGAATCTATCTTATCCTCCAGAATTGCACAGACTGAGACGGCTGCTTCATCATCGCCGAGTTTAACCACGTCACTAAGTTCGGTCAGTGATTTACTGATGTGTCGTGCCTCACCTAAATCAAGAAATGAAGACAGCGCTTCAGCATAGCGGCTCGTGCTTTCGTTCCAGTCATCTCGCCTATAGGCATTCACGCCATCATTTCGTAGTAACTGTGCGCGCAGATGAGCGATGGAGTTATGGATTTTTTCCAAGGCGTAGGGTGCGGTCTTGGTTGCCATATCCACGATCTGGATAGCAATGGCTTCTTCGTTCGTGGCGACAGATACGTCTGCAAGTGCGAGAAGTGCGGCGGCATAGCGGGCAGGGTCCCAGTCTTCCTTGTTAGCTGACGCCGTGGCGATGTTAAATAAATCCTCAATGGATTCCTTTGGGGGATTGTTAAGGTCAAAGGTCGCCGCTCCAACCGAACGAATGAATGTTCTTATGACAGCCAGGTGATAAAAATCATCTCTGATACTATGTTTAAACAGAGATGCCGCATCGAGTAAAATACGCAATAATTGCGGGTAATCATCGATATTGGCATAGGCTTGGCTGACGAGTTGAACTGTTTTTTCCTCACCCAGGCGTTTGACTGAACGATCAATGGAACCCTCCAGCCAATCTTTGGGAAACCCGCCTGAAATATCACTATCACTACCCGCTGCAAACTTCAGGTAGCTGAGCGTCTCGAAATAAACGGCAGGGTCTTCCTTCTCATCAAAGTACTCGAGCGCCTCTCTGGCTGCTTGTTCGATTTCCGCTTTATCGTAGGGCAGTTTTTGTTCGTGGCTATTGTAAAGTGTTTGCGCCAGTGCTTTCAGTGACAGTGCGCGTGCGCGTCCCTCTCTAAGCGAAGCGGCTTCCCGATAGTATTTTGCTGCGGCATCGTAGGCCTGCTGAATGCTCGGATAGCCATCCGCCTCCAGGTCGTAGTAGTGGATATGGTTCCAGGTTTCTCCATTGCTGGCACGGCCCCGCCAGGTTTGCATTTCCTGATCGAACATTGCGACTGCGCGATTGGCGCCGTAGGGATCCAGATTCAAGGTGCCAAGTGCGTGAAGCAGATCGCCTGCGCCCGGCAAGTTGTCATGTTTTTTAGCCAGCTCGACTGCTGCAGCTCCTTTCTCGGTCGCCTGTTTGTAGAGCCAGGGGTCCGGCACAAACCAGAGTGCCCTTGAAGTTGCACTGACGAAGTTCCACGCCAGCTCTTCGAGCACTGAGTGTGGAGGTGGTTCGCTACGCGCATCGAGACAGGCATAGAGCAATATCTGTAAAGCGATGGCGGGTTGCCATTTCGGCTCTGGTTGTTTGATGAGGTTAAAAGCTTCACGGGAGATCTGAATCACTAATCCATCGCTAAGTGAAGCTGCGATCTGTTGCATGTCCATCTGCTCAACAGCATTCTCGTAGCTGATCACGCCTTGAAGGATGTTCAGGGCTGGTGCGTAGAGAGCCTGAACGACCTCTTCGTCTGACATGCTTGTCATGGCAATCCTCCTTGCCTGATGCTATATGTTCTTATTATCAAAACTGCATATTCGGGCCTGTTAACACTAATCCAATGCGCCCTGTTGAGCCTGAAAAAGCGCCAATCAAGGCGCGAGGAGAGAAGTTTGGTTATTCCAAATGAGCGACGAGCAACACAGAGTGGTGCTTTTTCAGGCTCAACCCGAAGGGCTGGGGCTGTTTTTGCACCCAGCGGCGTTATCATTCGCTCATGTAGCCGGGCTACACCACGCTCATTCTGCCTTGCTGGGTACAAAAACAGCTCCAGCAGGGCGTATTGGATTAGTGTTAACAGGCCCTAGGTTGCCGGGTAAATATCTGGATCAATAAGGTTAGTCTAGCGCATAAACGGTTAGTGGGATCTGATTAAAGGGAGAGACGCAGACCATGAAACGAGCAGCTGTGGTGATAGGAGTCGATAAAACCGGCGGCTTGCCTAAGCTCAATGATGCAGCCAAAGGGGCTCGGCGCTTTGCAAAATGGGCGCGGACGCAGGGTGTAGATCCTGTCAAGGTCATTACTGATCAACGTGCCAAGGTTACGATTGGAAAGGTCAAGGACGCTGTAAAAAACATTGTTAATAAGGGCAATGTCGAACAGTTGCTTGTCTACTTTGCCGGCCACGGTGTCAATATCCGTTACAGTGAATACTGGTTGCTGAGTGATGCGCCCGATGATCCGGATGAAGCGGTCAATGTCAGGGGTAGTGCCCTCCTGGCTGCTTATTGTGGTATCCCTCATGTGATCCTCATCTCGGATGCGTGTCGCACAGCGGCCGATGGAATTCAGGCGCAATTTGTTACAGGTGGACAGATTTTTCCCAATGAGGGTGGGGGCGGACTGGAGCAACCTGTCGACCAGTTTTTTGCCTGCACACTGGGACGCCCGGCACACGAACTAAAAAACCCTGCGATCACCACTAACGAATACAAGGCCTTGTATACGGGAGTGCTGTTAGACTCTCTTCAGGGGGCGCCGAATACAGTCATTGACTGGGCGGATGATTCAACCGGGTTTGTCCGGCCACGTAAGCTGAAGCAACATCTCTATGATGAGGTGACGCAAGAGATTGCACGGCTTGGTCTGCAAACGAAAATCATACAGGTGCCTGATGCGCGTATTACCTCTGATAGTAATACCTGGCTGGCAAAGCTAAAAAAAGCAGACGTAAAACCGCCTCGAAGGACTCGCAGCGGGAGAGCGCGGGTGTCGGTGCCCGACAGTCCGGTAGCGGTCTCTCAAGCATTGCTTGACTCTGCCCTCGATGGTGAAGCAGCAGATCAAATCGTAGATAGTGTTCGCTTGCGCAATGTTGCATCAGGGGGGAGTGATGATCTCTCCACCACTCTGACAAGTGCCGCAGCACCGTTTGGTCCTATGCATCATGAGACCCAGTGTGGATTCAAGATTCGTGGGGCGCTGTTCACGAAGGCCTACTCCAAGGGCGCCTGGGTCGAAGAACCTGACCAGCCAATTGACGACCTGCGTGTGCAAGTGAACAACGGACCCTATGCCAGCGTACTGCTGACGCTTGATACCGGTGCGGCTATCGTGTTGCCGGCCATATCTGAGTTTCTCTGTGCCTTGACGATTGATGATGGAGAACTGGTGGATGTGGCTTATGAGCCTTCTGCCAATAGTCATCGCTGGTCCATGTTCGAACAACGGGCGGCTGAGGTTCGAACACTGCGTGCCGTTGCATCCTCCTCAACACTCAATGGGGTGTTTCGACTGGATCAGAAGGATGCACTCAAATTGGCCCGTCAGATGCAGTATGCCAAGAGTGTGGATCCCGCGCTCGCGGTCTATGCTGCTTATGCTTATCAGGATCTGCAAAGAACGGATCTGATAAAAAAAATGTGTGGGTATATGCGGGGTGATATCGGTGCGCGTTTCTTCGATCTGGCACTGCTTGCCGGTGAGTTGCGTGACACGAAGATCGGCAGTGATCGTGCAGTCATGGGGTTTGTACCTCTGTTGGCTCAGGGCTGGGCACAGTTGGCTGCCCATAGAGTCAGGTTTCCCCGGCCCTTCGATGGTATGGAGCGCTATCTTCTGAATTCACCTTGGACGATGTTTAATCCCGAAGGGGCAGCGCTGATTCACAAGGCACTTAAGCAAGGAGTGGTGTTATGACCAAGCAACTGGTTTTTATTCATGGCAGATCACAACAACACAAAGACTCAATCGCGCTGAAAGCGGAATGGATCGATGCCTTTGAAAAGGGTCTGGCGAAAAACAATCTTCCCATGCCTGTCACGGAGAGCGACATCCGGTTCCCCTATTACGGACAGACGCTTTTTGATCTGGTTGATGGTGCTGATAACGGGGATGCGGCAGATATCATTGTAAGGGGTACTGCCCAGGACGATGCGCAAAAAGCTTTTTTTCAGGCAGTGTTTGAAGAGCTGCGAGAACGTGAAAACATCGACGAGACGAAACTCCAGGCGGTTGCCGGTGCTGAAGTTGTACAGCGTGGGCCGCTGGAATGGGAATGGCTGCAGGGTATTCTCAAGGCGGTGGATACATATGTGCCGGGGGCAAGTGGCGCAAGCATAGCGTTGGCGACAAGCGACGTTTATCAATACATGAAAAATCAAGTCATTCATAAGACCATCAATGATGGTGTGCGCAAAGCCATTACACCAGGTGTCCAGACTGTGGTGGTCAGCCACTCACTCGGTACAGTAGTTGCGTACAATCTTCTGAATAAGGATGTGCAGGCGAAAGAATGGGAAATACCACTTTTTGTTACCCTTGGTTCACCCCTCGGTGTTAAGGCAATCCGTAAAACTGTAAGGCCGATTGCCCATCCTGCTTGTGCAGTCAAGTGGTTCAATGCCATGGATGAAAGAGACATAGTCGCACTTTATCCCCTTGATGATGATCGATTCGATGTTGATCCATCTATTGAAAACAAAACGGATGTCGACAACCCTACACCTAACAGACATGGTATCAGTGGCTATCTGTCAGACGCCGATGTGGCAGCCAAGATATATGCGGCACTGACTACCTGAACTGGTTAAGGAGTTTTTTCTTTAAAGTGGTTTTTTTATAGTAACCACGCAGTGGCGTTGTGTCTGGATGAGGCATAAAAAACCCCCGGATATCGTCAGGATACCGGGGGTCTTAGATTGTGGGCTTGGCTTGCTTAGCTCATGTTGCCTGCGACGAAATCCCAGTTGACCACTTTCCAGAATGCCTCCAGGTAAGCAGGACGGGCATTGCGGTAATCGATGTAGTAGGCGTGTTCCCAAACATCGGCAGTCAGCAGGGCCTTTTTACCGGATGTCATCGGTGAGCCGGCATTGGAGGTGTTGAAGATCTCCAGACTCCCGTCTTCGTTCTGAACCAGCCAGGTCCAGCCGGAACCGAAATTGGTGGCGCCGGAAGTGGCGAATTTGCTTTTGAATTCGTCGAAAGAACCGAAGGTGCTGTTGATGGCATCGGCCAGTGCACCGGTTGGTGCGTTGTCGTCTGCAGGGCTGCGCAGGCAGTTCCAGTAGAAGGTGTGGTTCCAGATCTGGGCGGCATTGTTGAAGACGCCGCCAGATGATTTCATGATGATATCTTCCAGGGAGGCGTTCTCGAACTCGGTACCCGGAATCAGATTGTTCAGATTGGTCACATAGGTGTTGTGATGTTTTCCGTGATGAAACTCCAGCGTCTCTTTTGAGATTACCGGCTCCAGCGCATCGATGGCGTAGGGTAGGGCGGGAAGTTCATGTGCCATGGGATAGTGCTCCTTCGTTAAATATTAAGAATTCTTGTTATGGCCCTGAGTACTGACACTGAGCCAACTAAAACCTAGTAGAATGGTCGGCTATTCTAGCGATGCCGCAACAGGGATGCAACAGGGTACATTGTGGGGGAGAATGATACGCCTTTCCCGATGGCGGCAGGAAATATAATTGGACCCGATTGAACTGAATATCTTTGCCTCTCGCCTTGAGGCAGTCTGTGACGAGATGGGGGCTGTGCTGAGGAATGCGGCCTTCTCTCCCAACATTCGTGATCGCCTCGATTTCTCCTGTGCGGTTTTCGACGCGATGGGCCAGTTGTGTGCGCAGGCAGCCCATATCCCGGTCCACTTAGGCAGTATGGCTTTTGCCATGGCGGATATTGTCTCTCCCATCGAATGGCATGATGGCGACATGGTTGTGCTCAACGACCCGTTTCTGGGGGGAACCCATCTACCCGATGTGACGCTGATTGCGCCTCTCTTCCTCGAAGACCGGCTGATCGCTTTTGTGGTCAATCGGGCTCACCATGCCGACATCGGCGCCAGCTCGCCGGGGTCGATGCCGGTTTCCCATTCGCTGGATCAGGAAGGCCGCGTAATACCCCCGGGGAAGCTGATCCGACGGGGAGCCCTGGATCGGGATTTTTTGCTGCAGCTTTGTGGAGAGAACAGAAATCCACAAGAGTCGGAGGGAGACTTCTCCGCCCAGCTGAGCGCCAATCGCAGTGGCTTGCAGCGTCTTGAACAGTTGGTTGAGGCTTGGGGATTGAAAGGTTTTAAACAGGGTCTTGAGGCCCTGAATGACTATGCTGAACGTCTGGCGCGTGAGTCGCTGCAACGATTGCCGGTGGGTATCTATCAGTTCGAAGACGTGATGGATGATGATGGTCAGGGGAATCATGACATTCCCATCCGGGTTGAACTCCGAATTGACCCTCAGGGTGTGGTGGTCGACTTTTCCGGCAGTGCCACCCAGGTGAAGGGCAATATCAATTGCCCGCTCTCCGTGGCTGCAGCAGCTGCCTATTACGTATTTCGCTGTCTCATGCCTGTGCAGACACCGGCATGTGCCGGTACTTTTCGTCCGATCAACATCACAGCTCCCAAGGGGTGCCTGCTGAATGCAGAACGTCCTGCGGCAGTTGCTGCGGGTAATGTGGAAACCAGTACCCGTGTGGTGGATGTGGTACTCGGCGCCCTTTCCCAGGCACTGCCGGAAGGTATTCCGGCTGCCAGTCACGGCAGTATGAATAATCTGGCCATGGGCAGTGACAGTGACGCACTCCGATGGGACTACTATGAAACCATCGGTGGCGGTATGGGGGCAGGTCGAAAGGGAGGGGGGCAGCATGGGGTGCAGACCCATATGACCAATACCCTCAATACACCCATCGAGGTGATCGAGAGCCGGTTTCCGCTGCGTGTGAGACGCTATGCGTTGCGAAAGGGCTCTGGTGGTAAGGGGCAGCGATATGGTGGTGACGGGTTGATCAGGGAGTTCGAGTTCCTCGCGCCGACCCAAGTGACGCTGCTTACCGAGCGCCGAACTCACCAACCCTGGGGAATCCTGGATGGACTACCTGGGCAGGTGGGTATCAACAGCTACAATGGCAAGCCGTTACCGCCCAAGGTGAGTTTGCAGGTAGAAGCTGGCGACAGGCTTTGCATTGAGACGCCGGGTGGTGGGGGATGGGGGGTTGAGTCAGAGTGATAAAACTTACCAACACCGATGGTTGGATCTGCGATCTATCCACAATCAATAATGATTACCGCTTGATCAGCAAGTGTTTCAAAACACTTTCATTGTCTGACAATTAATCGCCAATTGTTTGCCGGTACCGGTTGGCATTACCTGTCTATGCTATCTCTATAGATCTGGATGGCGATGAAAACCATGCCTTTAGTCGGGATGATTCAATGACTGAATTCGAGTCTCTATTGCGCGATGTTAGAAAATGCACCATTTGTGAAAAGTATTTACCCAATGGTGCAAGGCCTGTTTTACAGATCAATCCGGGCGCGAGGATTCTAATTGCAGGGCAAGCGCCGGGGATAAAGGTTCATAATTCTGGCGTGCCGTTTGACGATGCGAGTGGAGATCGTTTGCGGGAGTGGATGGGGGTTACACCTGAGGTGTTCTACGACCCCCATCAAATTGCAATACTACCGATGGGTTTCTGCTACCCCGGCAAAGGGAAATCCGGCGATCTTGCACCACGACCGGAGTGTGAAACCAAATGGCGCAAACAGTTACTTGATGAGCTGACAAATGTAGAGATGGTGTTAGTGCTTGGCAAGTATGCGCAGGCCTATCATTTTGGGTCAGCGAGTTCATCACTCACTGAGTTGGTGAAATCCTGGCAGGACTATTGGCCGCATCGGGTACCCCTGCCACACCCAAGTCCCAGAAATAATCTGTGGCTTCGAAAGAATGCTTGGTTTGAGCAGGAACTGCTTCCACCGCTCCGCTTGAAGATTTCAGATATTCTTGCGCATTGAATGAAATCGTTGGACTGCGCTAAACTGCAGTCCTTGTCTATGATTTGACGTTCTGAGGTGACTCAGATGGCAACATCCAGACTCGAATAGTCTTTTAGGATACGGATTCTGCGTTTCGTATTGACGATGTAACCTGCTTTCTCCAGCTTGGCCAGTGTCCGGCTGATGGATTCGGGTGTGGCACCCAAATAGCGAGCGATATCTGTTTTCGTCATGGTCAATTCGATTTCATTGGTCTGCAGTCCCTGCCGCTCTCTGACGCGATAAAGCAGATCGGTCAGGAAGCCCATCAACCTCTGCGTCAACAGGTGATGATGGGTGGATAGCGCTTCATGCTCTTTATTCGCGATCACCCGGCCCAACTCAGATATCAGCTGACTCTGAAGATCAGGGTAGTCATTGGCCAGGGTTGCCCAGTTGTCAAACGTAAGCTCACATACCCAGGTTTTTTCGATAGCCATGGCATCGGTAGCGAAGCGGCGCTGGTGTATGCCGTCTGCACCGAACAGATCCCCCGCCAAATAGAAGCCACTGATATGCAGGTCTCCATCGTAGGTAACCGTTTCTGTCTTGACGGTGCCTGCATGGACAACATAGAGCGAGTTACAGGGGTCCCCGGCGCGGTAGAGGTACTCGCCAGGATGATAAGGCCCGATGTTGGTGGTTGTGGTCTGCCCCGTCTGGTCTATTTCGTCACAGTTGAGCCCGACATTGACGAAAAAACGCCGGAATAGACAGTGAGTGCAGCGATGCCGATGTTTAACAAGACGTAGTTTAGGGGTCATGGCTTGCCTGGAGTTAGTGGTGGCAGGAGCAGATCGCAATTGGGCTTCATCGGGTATTGTATGCCTAACTTATATTGGACCATTGCCTGCCTGAGAAATATACAAAATCCTAAGCGTCTAGGGTAGACGGTTCAATGACATTTCTACATTGGCGTGGGAACTTCTTTCATGAGATATGGCGCCTATTGAGAATTAGAATCAATATCGTTCCTGGGGGTTCTTTATATTGAGTTTTTGGCCTCTGACAATTGATGCACTACTGTGAAGGCTGTTCATCAGCGTCCACCTCAGTTGAAAGGCTTTGGATAATAGCCTGCAATCTATCGAGTTGTTGGTTGACCTCGATTTTTTCCTCCCCGCTCAATGCCTGATAGCCGCGTTGGTATGGCCAACCATACCCCCAGCGATAGGGCGTGGGGAAATAGGGTGAGCCACCCACGCGCACGCCAGCCAGCATCAGTTGGGCGATCTCAGGTTCACCGGACTGAGCGACGCATCGTTGTAACGCTTGATCCGCTGCCAGTCGTTCCTGGTTGGTGCCGCCTTTCCAATAAGCAAGGTCATGGCGGATGCAGCATTCAGCCCAAAGTGATTGCTGTCTTGGCGTGCCGTCGGGGAATACGCTGCACCCGTCTGTGGTGAAGGGTCTAAGCTCGCCGCCGTAGATGAATCCTGTGTGTGTCGATAATAGTGTCAGTACCAGTAAGCCATAGGCTCGAAAGGTATTCGTTGTCGGTCGGTGTGGTTGTGCCCGAGCAAACGAGCTAATACGTTCTGTCATACTCTCGCACCACCTCAACAATCTGAATCTGAATAGACTTGTACCATGCAGGACTTTTCACCTGTGCGGCGAGATGCACCGCATCCTCTTTCCAGGTTTGTATTTGCGCCAGGCTATCCCAGTAGGAGATGGCAATTTCATGAGCATCCTGTGTGATTGAAACAAACTCCCGGCAACCGTATTGTTTCTCGGCAAGTTCTCTCAATTGTGCTGCGGTTTGCCGATAGGTTTCATCCAGTTGTTTGATTTGTGCTTTGAAGATAACGGCATACATTTGCTAGGGCCTGTAGAGATGACTGATGCTTTTCAGGATGTTCCCGAAGCCTTCTTCATAACCTCATATTTTTCGCCGGCCTCGGCTATGATTTTCTCTGCAGAAAAATCATCATGCTTCGGTAGTGGTTCATCGCTTTCCAGGGCTTTGGCCAACGCATTCGCAATACAGATGCCGGTGCGAAAGTCATCATGGGAGACAAAAGGCTGGTCATGATGATAAGCCGCTTCAGCGATCTCATCAGGGAATTGCCAGAGTCTCATCAGTTCGGCGCCAACCTCTTCATGACTGATACCGAAGATCTCCCGCTCGGCATCGCAGATGGCTTGCTCACCGGAGATTTCCCTGGTGACCGCGTCGGTATATTTTACCGGGTCGTGTCTCAAGAGAACCAGTCTGCCGATATCGTGCAGCAATCCGCCCGTGAACCAGCGCGCCGGTTTCTCAAAATCATAGTGGTGAGCATATGCGTCTGCAATGCAGGCCGTGACCAGATTGTGCCGCCAAAGTTGTTGCATATCACCATGGTGACCGGGCACGGAAAAAAAGACTGCCTTGATCTCTGTCGCAGTGAGAATGTGAATGGTCGTGATCAGGCCGATGCGTACCACGGCATCTCTGACGTTCTCGATTTTCTGTTCCGGCGATGAGAAGGCCGCGTTGGCGGAACGAAGCGTCCGGGCAGACAGACCGGCATCGGTGGAGATGGTATCGGCCAGGTCATCCAGTGATGTGTTCGGGTCGAACATCATGTCGAACAGGTGGTTGAGAATCGGAGAGGGGGAGGGGAGATCCGCTTCCCTGACGATCGTATGCGGTAGCGTCATGGTTCCATGATATGGGTATTCTGTTTTCCTTAGTATACCCGTTGCAGGGTGGGATAGGGTCGCCGAATTGTGTCAATTATGATGAATAATAAACTGGTTTCAATGAAAGGGACAGAGAGTCAAGGTGGCATTTCCCACTGTCAATGGGTCTATGTTTCAATGACTTAAATTCAAATATAGGACTGTATAAGGCTGTTTTGAGCTGCGTTGTACGGTATTATGACAAACTTCTTTTTTCCGCTTTGACTAAGTGGTAAACAATCGCTGGTGCCAGTCTATTTTAAATCTGCGGGAACTGAGTCAATTGAGATTAATCGCCATACTGTTTGTTGGGTTTTTCACTGTTTCGTCGGCTGATGATAAGCCCTATGTCCCTGAAAGTCTCCCGGGAGCAACAGTTGTCAGTGCAGAAGAGACGATCGAACTGATACTTGCCAATCCAGATCTTATTGTGATCGATGCAAGAAAAAAAACTGAATATATTAAGGGTCATATCGAAGGTGCTCACAATCTTCTAAACACAACGCTTACCCTTGCCGACCTCGAAGTGGTATCCCCTGACAGGTCAGTACCGTTACTTTTTTACTGTAATGGGATTCGTTGTCAACGGAGTTCCGATGCGATCTCAAAAGCTGTCAAATGGGGTTATTCAACCATTTTCTGGTTTCGAGGTGGGTGGAAGGAGTGGCTGGATAAGCGGTTGCCGGCAGTAACCAAGTAGCCCGCAAAATAATATAAACGGCCAGTTGCATGCGTATAGAGAGCTTATCCATAAAGACTGTCACTGTCGCTATCTATGTGATGGTTGGCATATCGTCCGTGCTGCTTTCCCTATTGGCAAGTTCCTATTTCAAACAAGCGGCACTCGATGCTCAGATCAAGAGTTTGTCTCGGGTAATCGAAGTGGCTTCGCAAGAGGTTATCAGAGAGATCAGCGGCCACGCATTTGATCTGGGTATGAAGCTTGGCCACAACGCCCAGTTAATAGAGGCACTACAGTTCCCGCACGATAAGGAGAAGGTTTCCAATATCGTAGAGGTCCTGAATGATCCATTTATCAGTGGTTTTGCCGGTTTTGCAGAGATCAACTTGGTAAGGCTGAGAGTCTATAGCCTGGACTTGGAGTTGCTGGTGCAAAGCGATGCGGGTGAGAAGCAACTGGAAAATCATCTCCCGCCTTACCTGGCAACTCAACTGGTGCAGAGGAAAAAGATCGATCGTCTGAAGGCAGTGGATGCACTCTGGACTTCACCGGTGGGACCGCTCTTCTCGACGTTAGTGCCGGTGGGAGGGTTGCGTGCCGTCGGTTATCTCGAAGTCGTTGTCGATCCAGCCTTTAATCTTCCTGAGATTAGCCGCATCACCAAAACCCCGGTAAAGATATTCAATATCTCCGACATCAATCCCGGTTCTGAAGCGGTTGTGGATAATGAAAATCATCTTCCGGTGGCCTACACGTTACAGACATCCGCAGGAAGGCCTGTATTTAGGATTGTCGGTTACGAGGATGTTAGTGTTCTGCTGGAAGAAATGGGGCTCACTCAAGTGATAACCACTGGTGGATTTATCCTGCTTACACTGACCATCCTGCTGATGGCCCTCTGGATGTTCAACCGGTTTCTGTTTGTTCCAATGGATAGGCTGGTGGAGGGAATGCGGCAGGTGGCTGACTGGAAACGGGATATTCACGTCAGCAAGAGAGGCTTGCTTGAATTCGCTACACTCGCGCAGGGTTTTGAGAGCATGGCCGGTCAGATACGGATTCGCAACAACGAACTCGAGCGGCTTCTCGATCTGGATGATAGCGCTATCCTCTGTTTCGGCGAGGAAGGTGAAGCCATCTATTTCAATAGAGCGGCGCAGAAGCTCTTTTACTATTCGGAAGAAGAGATCAGTCAGCTGGATCTGGTGGATCTGTTTCCTCATTTAGAGACTCTCGGTGAGATGGTTGCGGGCGCTCCGTCAGACCAACCGCATCATCAGCGGCTGGAATGCTTGACTAAAGATGGGCGTCGGTTCGAGGCTGATGCCGCTATCAATCTGATGCAGATTTCAGGTGGTCTGAGACAGACAATTGTCATGCGCCCGCTCTCCGGTGAAGAGGGTGAGAAACTGACCGAATATCTTGTCAGCAGTATCGAACAGAACGAACATCGCATCAAAGCGGTCGAGCAGTCTCTGGGTACCATCCTGGAGCTTGCGCGTATGGGTCCGGGCCATAGGATAGGAAGCAGTAAAGATTCTCATCCTGTCAATGGATCGGAAAATGACGCTGAAAAGCAATTGGTAAAGGAGCGGGTTGTGCAGGTAATGCATGCTTCCCTCGCCTGTTGGGAGCGTGACCTCGGCAAAAGCAAATTGGAATTGGCCGAGGAGAGCGGGATCTGGCCTGTCTATATCGATAAGTCCACACCTACGACCCGCACCCTGGACAGGTATCTTCACGTCGATAGCTGCCCCAAGAATCCACGCAGTAAGCGGGTTATCGATACGGCTGAATTCGTACTGAAGTGTATGAATCGAAAATCTTCGCACATGCGTACCAGACTTCAGCAATCGCTGGATGAGCTTCGGTTGTTGCTTTCAGGCCTGAACGGCAACCCAAGATAACCGAACACCTTTTTGTAACCCCCCGCTTTCCGTTACCGCAGCACACCCTGTTTTTTTCCCGAGACCACACGTTATATTTCGTTGAATTGTGATTTGTAGGTCCTGTAATTAACTGAAAGTATTGAATAAAAGTCCTGCTCCGAAACGTACGAACTCCAACGAAAAAAACTTTTGTCCAGTCTCTCTCTTGAAGGTAGCTTTGCACCTTCAAGACGCGACGGTATGCATTGAATAGTCTGCCAGGGTGGCATATTTCAAGTGGTTCAGTGGGTAGAAAACACCTGGAGTCAGACCATTTCAATCGGTAAGAAAGGTTTGGGAGTGGATAAGTCGGGTGTGAGTGAATGGGTCATCTGCTCTTCATATTAAAATAATTATATGTTTCCCCACTATTTTTGATTCGGCTGTTACGAAAGGATATCTGCGGTTACCACTGATACCCATGCGGGTTGTGTCTGAACATGAATGGCTGATGAGAACACAAAGTGTTTTCCTCAGATTTTAAGAATAACCGGCGGGAGGAGTGATGAATAAAAGTATGAAGCGATTCGTTTGCGCAACGGGTACAGTCCTGGGGCTGTATGCGCATTCGGCAATGGCAGTCAGTATAACGTCTGACGGGAAAGATCTCGGTAATCTCGATGTCATGATCAAGGCCATGTCCATCCTGTCTGCCAAGGATAATGGCTATGATCCGAACAATGGCACCTCTTACCTGCTTAAGCTGAAGTATGAGAGCCAGGCATGGAATAACCTGAGAGCTGGCGCTGGTTTCTATGCCAACGGTGATATATTCGGTATCACCGATTTTGACACGGAACGTGTAGCACGAGGCATGTTTGTGACCGATGATGGCTCCACAAAATCACATCTGGGCGAACTCTACCTCAAATACAACGCTGACAAATTTAACCTGATTGGTGGTAATCAGCGTTATGCCACCCCATTGACCACCATCACCTATAGCAATATGCCGAATTTCTACAGGGCCTATGGTGCATCGACGACCGCCATTGAAGGCTTTGAGTTGGGTGCGGCACAAATCACCGAGATGTCTTTCGGCTCCCGCGCCATGACCGACTTCGGACTGATTGGCGAAGGTACAAAAACCGCCGGTGCTGCGATTAAATCCAGTCTGATCGGACAGGCGGAATTTCACGAAATCAGTACAGCTACATTCGGTAGCGGGGCATCGGATACCGATGGCATCACGGTAGCAAACGCGGCCTACACCGGTTGGAAAAATACCAAGATAGGACTCTGGGACTACTATGTGGATGACATCGCCAACAACGTCTATCTGCATGCCGACACCATGATTCCGATGGACGGGATGAAGCTGAAATTATCAGGGCAGTATCTGACTCAGCAGGAGACGGGTGATCAGTTTGCGGGTGTCCTCGATTTTGATCTGTTTGGACTCAAGGCTGTAGTGGGTAGCAAAAAGTGGTCAGTATACGGTGCGGTTAACAGCTCCGGTGGCGATACCGCCATGTTAAATGCCTGGGGTGGCGATCCTGCCTACACCAGTTCCATCTTCTCCCGTAATGAGTACCGCAAGAATGTCGATGCGTACAAAATTGGCGCCTCTTACAAGATCATGAAAAATCTCATTCTCAAAGTGAGCTATGCCAACTATGGCAAGTCAGAAACCTCTGCACCGCGCAAAGTGCTGGGTTTGAGTGGGCCGGGTATGGTGGCACCGCAGACGGATGCCTACGAGACAGATATCGTGCTTGTCTACAAACCCAAAAAGAATCTCATGTTGAAAGCGTTTCTGGCCAACCGGGGCAGTGAATACGATGGTATCGAAGGTAAGGATCTGACCCAGAACCACTTCAGGGTCATCGCATCGTATAAATACTGATACACACCTGAGCCCACTGAGCAGCCGAAGAGCTGCAGTATTGAAAAGATGGTTTGGTGGTCTTTTCGCGTTGTGTAACAGGCCACGCACGGACCTCGCAAATGTTCTGCATTTGTGAGGTTTTTTTTAACTGGTAAAAGATGAAGTAGTGGTTCCCAGATATTTTTCACATGAGAGACAGGAGTAGTCTTTGCTCCGCCATCAAGCTGAAGTGTCATCTGTAGCTTGTTGTATTTTACTCAATGGCATTGGCTTCTCACCTGCGTAATAGGGCTTCCACCACCGAATAGTCAGCGGCACCGCCACATTGAGCCAAAAGGCGGTGAACATCAGCGTATAGAATGCCTCGGTGGAGAGAATGCTGTTCTGCACATAGGCGATATCCATCACCACAAAAGCGAGCTCCGCGCGGCCCAGCATGCCGAAGCCGATCATCATGCTGTCTTCCCAGCTGTATTTCCCGGTATAACGAGCTGCCAGCGAGGCGGAGATGATCTGCGCAAAGAAGAGGCCGAAAAATAAAACAAAAGTCTGCGGTAGTACTGAGACAAATATCTCTACATCGATAATCAGCCGGGTGCCGAGTACGACGAAGAAAACCGGACCGATCCACGAGAAGGCCACATCGTCGATGATCCGTTTGGTGCGATCGTAGAGTTTCTCCTGGTGAAGAAAATACTCCTCTTTCAGGATCAGTCCTGCCATGTAGGCGCCGACTGCAGGATGAAAGCCAAACTCGTGGCCGAGCAGGCTGACTACCAGCGCAACCAACAGCATACTCAGGGTTGCATGCTGGCTGTCGCCCATGGCGACAAAGTGGCGCAGATTGAAACGACCGATGATCGGGATCTTTCGCAACGGGCTTTTGTCCGCGGAGAAAAGCCAGGCGCCCAATAGTGTGACAATGGTGAAGAAGAAGACAGCTTTTAGCAGGATGGCGCCGATGCCCATGACAGACAGCGTCGCTTCACCGGTCGCCATGGGTACCAGAATAGCAACCATAGCCAGGGAGGCAATGTCGTCCAGTACGGCTGAGGTCATGATGCCGGTGGCAGCGGCAGAGGTTTGTAGCTTCTCACTACGCAGTGAGACCATGGTCAGTGAGACGGCGGTAGCGGTCATGGCGAGGCCGCACATCAGCGCCAGGTTGCTGTCCTGCCAGAAATAGTAGGCGGTGGTATAGGCGGTCGCAAACGGTGCAAGTGCACCGAACAGCGCGATACCCCAGGCTTTCTTGACCCCCCGGATGAAATTCTCCGAGTTCTCCTCGAAGCCGAGAGCAAACATGATCAGGATGATGCCTATCTCAGCAAAGTCTATGATGAACGCCGGCATCTCCACCGGCAGTATGCCCAGGTTCACCATCAGTGAGCCGAAGAAGAGAAACCAGAGTACAGGCGTCAGTTTGGTTTTATGCGCGGCGAACGAGGCAATGAAAACGGAAGCCCAGATAATAGTCAGTAGTGTGATGTCGTACACGTCAATTCCTTATGGGTATCAGAGAGGTTATCGTCAGGAGGACGCAGTTTTTGAATCTCCATATGGGATATAGGCTTCGGTGTACCGGGCAAAATACCTTGAGAAATCTTTCGTAGGATGATTTTTGCTGCTCACTGGTGAGATTAGGGATGCAGGAGAGCAGAAGTAGTGTGCGGTCTGGCCGCACCCTACCTGAAAACTGTGTATGGCGTGTTGTTATCGCTCGATTCGCAAATGCGCTTGTACACACCTCAGTAATCCATATTCGTACTCTCCCTCCAGTGCCTCATAGACCGGTCTGAGCCGGCCATCCACGCCATATTGCTCAAAAGCGAAGCGAATGGTGTTCAGTTGCTCTTCCGGTAGCGTGAGGGTTTCATGTAGCGACAACCGCTCCTGTTCAATGGCTGTGGCCAGGTGGTTGTAGATGGTGGTTTCCGTCAATTCCCGCTGCTGGGCGATCTCTGTGACGTCTTGTCCCTGTTGCAGGTGTTTTAGCGTCTCCTCAATGGTGTCGAGTGTCGGGTCATCGGGAGACGGGTTGGAGGTTTGCAGGAGTTGGAGGAAATCATTGCCATAGGCCTCCAGCTTACGATCTCCGACGCCCGAAACGGTGGCCAGCTGCTCCCGGGTCTGCGGGCATCGTTCGGCCATCTCCATCAGGGTGGCGTCGTGGAAGATGACGTAGGCCGGTACGCCTTGTGCCTCGGCGAGGCTCAGGCGTAGCTTTCGCAATGCCTCCCAGAGATCCCGATGAGCATCTGTGATTTTTGTGTCCCGGCGTGCTTCGCGCTTGGTCCGTTTCGAGATCTTGCGAACCTTACGCAACATCAGTTGTGTCTCGCCGCGCAGTACGGTTCGGCTGGCGGGTGTCAGATGCAGTCCGCCATAACCCTCTAGATCGACCGCGAGAAGACCTCGGGCAATGAGTTGCCGGTAGATCGTCCGCCACTCAGGCGCGCTGTGTTCGTCACCTATACCATAGGTTGATACTTGGTGGTGACGGAACTGTTGGATACGTTCATTATCCTTGCCGAGCAGCACATCGACCAGATAGTTCACGCCGAAGCGTTGGCCGGTGCGATGCGCGCAGGAGAGCGCCTTCTGTGCGGCCACCGTGGCGTCCCAGGTTTCGGGGGGCTCCAGACAGGTGTCGCAATTGCCACAAGGCTTTTCCATGGGGTCAGCGAAGTAACCGAGCAGGGCCTGGCGGCGGCACTCGATGGTCTCGCAGAGTGAGAGCATGGCGTCGAGCTTGTGGCGCTCGAGCCGCTTGTGCGTCTCGTCGGCCTCGGAGGATGCCTGCATCTGTCGCAGCATGATCACATCCTGCAGGCCGTAGACCATCCAGGCGTCTGCAGGCAGGCCGTCACGACCAGCACGGCCGGTCTCCTGGTAGTAGGCCTCAACACTCTTCGGTAGATTGAGATGGGCGACAAAGCGCACATCGGGTTTGTCGATGCCCATGCCGAAGGCGATAGTGGCGACGATGACCACGCCCTCTTCACGCAGGAATCGTGTTTGGTGAAGTTCCCGTGTCTTGCTATCGAGACCTGCATGGTAGGGCAGGGCCTCAATATATTTTGTACGCAACCAGGCCGCGACCTCATCCACCCGTTTGCGGGACAGGCAGTAGACGATACCGGCCTCGCCCGGGTGCTCATCCTGAATAAACCGTAACAGGCGCTCGCGGGCATTGCCGCTATTTTCGTCGATACGATAGCGAATGTTAGGGCGGTCGAAACCGACGATAAATCGCTCCGCCTCATTCAGCGCGAGCCGTTCGATGATCTCTTTGCGTGTGGGTTCGTCAGCGGTGGCGGTGAGGGCAATCCTGGGTATGTTGGGGAACCGTTCATGCAATTGTGAGAGTTGGATATATTCAGGCCGGAAGTCGTGGCCCCATTGGGAGACGCAGTGGGCCTCGTCAATGGCGAATAGGGCGATATGGCTTCGCTCCAACAAATCGATCATGCGCGATGTCAGTAACCGCTCCGGCGCCACATATAGGAGATCCAGCTCCGCCGCCAGCAATTGAGCCTCCACCTCCCTGGCGCTCTCCGGCGTCAGGGCCGAGTTGAGGCAGGCGGCGCGAATGCCCAGTTGCTGCAGGGCGCTCACCTGATCCTGCATCAACGCGATCAGGGGGGAGATGATGATACCGGTACCCGCCCGTACCATGGCGGGGATCTGGTAGCAGAGCGATTTGCCACCACCAGTGGGCATCAGCACCAGGGCGTCACCACCGTCGATCAGGTGTCCGATGATACGGTCCTGGGGCGGGCGGAATTCTGTATAGCCAAAGGCATGCTGGAGGATTTCCAGGGCCTGGTCGAGGCATGGTGAGGGTGCTGGTGTGTCGTTCATCCTTGGTATTATCCCGGCCTTCCTGGCCTGTGTCAGTGTATTTAGCTTTAAACGCCTTCTCTGTGAGAAAAAGTGGGGATGGTCAGCCTACTCTGGCTGAGTGTAACCGATATTGGGTGATGCTGAGTATAAGCGTATCGATACTAAAAACCCGGTGAGAACCACCAGGCCAAGGCCCCCGTTTTTTGTCATACTTCAGCCTGAACAACCCCAGGTGTAGGCAAGATGTGTGGAATTTGCGGTGAATTACGTTTCGACAACCGAGCGGCGGATCTAAGCGCCATCAACAAGATGACCGAGCGCCTCTGGCGACGCGGTCCCGACCATGGGGGCAGCTACAGCGACGGGGCTCTGGGACTCGGCCATCGGCGGCTCTCCATCATCGACCTGTCGGAACACGCCAACCAGCCCATGGTGGACCAAAAGCTCAACCTGGCCCTGGTCTTCAACGGTACCATCTATAACTACAAGGAGCTGCGGGCTGAGCTGAGTGGGCTTGGCTATGAGTTTTTCTCCCACGGCGATACCGAGGTGATCCTCAAGGCCTACCACGCCTGGGGGGAAGATTGCGTCGATCGTCTGCACGGCATGTTCGCTTTTGCCATCTGGCACTGTGAACGTAAATCCCTCTTTCTTGCCCGTGACCGTTTCGGCATCAAACCGCTCTACTATAGCCAGGACAGTGCACGATTGCGTTTCGCCTCCAACACGCAAGCATTGTTGGCAGCGGGTGGGGTGGACACCGGTATCGATCCGGTCGCCTTGCACCACCAGTTCACCCTGCACGGCGTGGTGCCGGCTCCCCATACGGTGTTCCAGGGTATCCGTAAACTGCCCCCGGCCCACTGTCTCTCAATCGATGAGCGGGGAACCCAGCGCCTGCGCCGCTACTGGCACTATCCCGCTACCCGGCATGCCATGGCGAAGTCTGAAGATGAGTGGCTCGACGCCATCCATACCGCCCTGCGCGAGGCAGTGCGCAAGCGTAACGAGATCGCCGACGTGCCGGTAGGTGTGCTGCTCTCCGGCGGGCTCGACTCCAGTTTACTGGTGGCGCTATTGGTAGAAGCAGGTATATCGGATCTGCATACCTTCTCGGTGGGGTTCGAAGACCAGCCGGAGGAGAAGGGGAATGAGTTTGAATACTCCGATCCCGTGGCGGAGATGTACGGCACCAAGCACCACAAATTTCTTGTTCCCAACGGGGAAGTGCTGAAACGCCTGCCGGAAGCGGTGGACCAGATGGCAGAGCCCATGTTCGGTCAGGATGCGGTGGCTTTCTTTCTACTTGGCGAACAGGTATCGAAACAGATCAAGGTGGTGCAGTCAGGACAGGGTGCCGACGAGGTCTTCGGCGGCTACTTCTGGTATTCACGCATCATGCAAGAGACCGAGGGTGAGCCGGTGGACCGCTTTGCCCGGCACTACTTCGATCGGGATCACGATGAATATCTGCGCATGGTGACATCGGCCTATGGGGGAGGGGACTACACCCGCGAGCTGATCGCAGAACATCTGCGGGAGCCGGAGTCCGACAGCCTGATCGACAGTGTATTGCGCATGGATCAGTCCATGCTCATCGTTGATGACCCGGTCAAACGGGTGGACAACATGACCATGGCATGGGGTCTGGAAGCCCGGGTCCCCTTTCTCGATCACCACCTGGTGGAACTGGCTGCCCGATGTCCGCCGGAACTGAAGCTACGTGAAGGGGGTAAGTACCCGCTCAAAGCAATGGCAAGAGGGATACTGCCGGATTCCGTGATCGATCGTCCCAAGGGCTATTTTCCGATGCCTGCATTGAAGTATGTGCGTGGTGAGTTCTTCGAATTCATGCGCGATATCCTCGACACCCGGGCCGCCCGCGAACGCGGCATCTTCAGCCAGGAGTATATCGACATGCTGATGGCGGCGCCGGAGATGCACCATACCCGTATCCGTGGCAGCAAGCTGTGGCATATCGCGGTATTTGAGTTTTGGTTGCAGCGGCAGTTGGAGGCAAGTCACTCCGCAAGCTAGTGTAAATATTATTGGGGTCGGAAAGCGTGATTTAACTGGCTGCAGAACTAAGCGTGGTTTGTTCTACCTGCCCTGAATAACACGATCCAACGATATCCGTCAGAGAGTTTTATATGCAACCAGTCATTACAGTGAACGTTTGTCGTTGATATCGCTTATGCACTGTTCAACGTTATAGCATGTAGCTTTCCTCTTCCGAACGAAATGTATGAGCGTTTTCAGAGAAGGATCTGATGGCGCTATTGTCGTATCTGAATCCTATATCGAGTCGGCCTCCCGGTTTGCTCACTCGATGTAATTCTTCCATCGACTAACCTGAAAATGCCAACCCAGTCGCTTTATCACTAAATGTGTTTAGTAAAGCGAGATGTCTATCGTTGAATTCCAATCTCGAAAGGATGAGCCTGTTTGTGAAAGAATAAAAAACAGGACTGATGTAATGGCGGACCAATCAAACAAAGTCGATGTTACGCAGACAGCATTCTGCTTTTCGGCCTTTCAGCGGATACGAATCGCATTCTCTGTCCATTGGGAATTTGCATCCTTATTCTTTGTTTTGTTTTTTCTGCTTTATCTCTTACACATTCCACTGTCATACGCGGAGAGCACCGATTTATGGCAGCTTGTCCAGCTACAGCAAAAAAACAGCCCTAACCAAACCAAAGCCGGTCTGACATTCCGGGTCGACAGGTTTCAGCTGGCGCATCGTCTGAGTCGAGCCGGCTTTGAGGGTAGCTCCGCAAGCGGCGATATCGAATTGCCGACCCCCGGTGGAGAGATCCAGAAGTTTCAGTTACTGGAATCTCCTATCATGGCGCCCGCGCTGGCTGCGCGGTATCCGGACATCAAGACATACAAGGTGTACGGCATAGACAATCCGATGGCCAGTGGTCGACTGAGCATCTCACCCAAAGGATTTGCGGGTATGGTCAGCAGTTCTGACGGTACTTTTTATATCGATCATGAGGACAACGACCAATACCGGGTTGTCCGCAGATCAAGAGATCTCTCCAATGAGCCGTTCACATGCGAGGTGAAAGAACACCATCACGCCCCCTCGATTGAGAAAAACCTGAAGCCGACGCTGGCAATGCGTAGCGCGGGCAATTTACACGTTTACCGTTTGGCGGTGGCCGCCACAGAAGAGTTTGTGGACGCAGCCGGTGGTACAAAGGCAGATGCTATGAGTGCGGTTACCAGCAATATCAACCGCATCAATCAGATCTACGAACGTGATCTTGGCGTCAGGCTGCAACTGGTGGCCAATACCGATGCGCTTATGTATACGGGCAGTGACCCTTACAGTAACGGTAGTGCCAGCACCATGATGAGTGAGAACCAATCCAATATCGATAATGTAATCGGCTCATCCAACTACGATATCGGCCATGTTTTTGGTACGGGCGGCGGTGGTGTCGCCTACGTCGGTGTGGTTTGTGAAAACAACTATAAGGCTCGTGGCGTCAGTACCGGTTCCCGTCCAACCGGTGATGGGTTTGCCATTGATCTTGCCGCGCATGAGTTGGGACATCAGTTCAATGCCAGTCACTCGTTCAATGGCACGACTTATGGCTGCGGAGGAAATCGAAGCAGCTCCCAGGCCTGGGAGCCAGGCAGTGGCTCCACTATCATGTCCTACGCTGGCATCTGCGGGACAGAGAACGTGCAGAACTCATCGGATGCCATGTTTCACGCCGGTTCCATCCAACGTATCAATTCGCATACATCCGGCAGTGCATCAAATTGCGGCGCTTTGATTTCGATTAATAATCCCAGTGAACCGGTAGCGAACGCGGGGAGCGATTACACTATCCCGGCTTCGACACCCTTTCGCCTCGCAGGCAGCGGTACGGATGCGGATGGTGACACGCTCAGCTACAGCTGGGATCAGATGGATATCGGCAGTGAAACCAGCAGCAGCACCTATGGCAGTGACCTTGGTAATAACCCCCTGATGCGAAGCTATCTGCCTAGGGCCTCTGGGGTGCGCTATTTCCCGACACTTAAGAACGTGCTGAACAACACGAACAGCAAGGCAGAAACACTACCCACGACCAATCGCACGATTAACATGCGGCTCACAGTACGTGATGGCAAGAGTGGAATGACCAGCGATGATACAGCCATCACCGTCAATAGTGCCGCGGGGCCATTCAGAGTGACTTCGCACACTTCCTCATCTTCAATCAGCGGAGGGAGTGTCGAAACCGTTAACTGGAACGCTGCGAACACGCAAACCGCCACTATCAACTGTGCGCAAGTTGATATCGATCTGGTCATGCTGGACGAGAGAAAAGAAAACTATTGCGTGCAGATACTGGCAAGTCAGACGGCAAATAGTGGTACGGCTCAAGTGACCCTGCCCGATCTCTCCGTACCCCATGCGCGTTTTCGGGTCTCCTGTAGCAATAATGTCTTTTATGCCCTTTCATCTGCAGACCTCACAGTCACCGGACAGACTGCAGGTGGTGTGAATTGCGCAACTGTAGAGCAGGGTGGTGATAATGAGATCAACCCTGTTGATCCCCCCGATCCTATTGACCCACCTGACCCTGTAGATCCACCCGATCCTATTGACCCACCTGATCCCGGTGAGCCAGTCGCACCGGAGCCTGGCACAGATTCGGATACCTCCTCTGACTCAGGTGGCGGCGGTGCATTCGATCTTCTATGGCTTCTCAGCTTGCTGATGATTGCTGCCGTAAAAGGAGGCTTTGCCGGTAAGCCCCAACGTATTGGTGTCAGATAAGCGTTAGTTGGTTATCCGAGGCAAGCAATTGTCTCTGTGACACATTGCAGTTGGTTTGTTGTCTCTAATACATAGGAAGTCAGGTATATCCGAACCGATCAAAAGATCGACTATGACAAGATTGCAGTCTCTGTCTGTCTGTACTTCACTATATGAGTAACAGATGCCACGCTCTATCGGGTAAATACATGAAACCAATTGATAACGCGACTGTATTGGTGACGGGTGGTTCAAAGGGTATAGGATTGGCCATTGCAGAAGAGTTTGCCGCGCAGGGTCATGATCTTATCCTGGTGGCCCGGGGTCAGGAAGAACTGGAGAGGGCAGCCCAAGCGATCAGGAATAGTGCGCAGGTGAATGTGCTGACCTTTGCGATAGATCTTAGTGAAACCCATGCACCCGAGCGTCTATTCGAGCAGGTAAAAGATGCCGGTGTCTCAGTCGATGTGCTGGTTAACAACGCAGGCGTGGGGATGACAGGAGATTTTGCAAAGGGCGACTACCTGAAAATGACCCGTATGCTGCAGCTCAATATATTGGCGCTGAGCCAGTTAACCCATCTCTTCCTGCAGCCCATGTTGGAACGAAATCACGGCCGCATCCTGAACGTAGGGTCTCTGGTTGCCTATTTTTCCGGGACCCCGAACTGGGCAGCTTACGGCGCCAGTAAACAGTATGTGCTTTCCTTCAGTAAGGGGCTGGCCAGAGAGGTTAAAGGTACTGGTGTTGCGGTTACTGTTGTCTCTCCCGGGACAACGGCGACAGATTTCGTAAAAACCGCAGACGCTGCCGATATGCGGGCCTATCAATCAATTGACGGCCCGTCAGTCGGCGAGATTGCCAGAGTGGCCTACAAGGCCTGTCAAAAGGGCGAAGTTTCTGCGATCCCCGGTATGTCCAATAAAATTCTTGCCTATTTGGGTGAGCTGCATCCCCGAGCGATAGCTTTTGAAGTGTTTGCTTATCTCTCGCAGAAGAAAGAGTGAAAAGATGAATAGGAAGCTGGCCACGCTATTATTCGAGGGCGCATACGAGTGAGCGCAGTGAACGGCATTAGTTTCGTGTTACATCGCACTTTTTGACCAATCCCGAATGGCAGTGATTTCAGCATCCTCTATACCAATTGATTCAAGAAAGTCTTGATGTGCCTCCGGAGAAGTTTTTTCGAACTCAATATGCCAATGCTTCATTCCATCTTCATCCAGACCTGCAGCTTTTAGCATGGCCACCCATTTTTCTTTGGTAACAATTCTTGTGTTTTCAATGGCACCTTGATTCTTAATGATATCGATAATGACTTTTTGCTGGCCTCTAAGTACTTGTATCTCTTGATTTATAGTAATCAAACGGTTTTCCAAGGCTGATTCAACCTCATCAGTGTCTTGATCTATGATATCGGCGATTGCTGATAGTGGCATACCCGCATTTCGAAACAGAATTATTCGTTCCAGTCTTTCTGCATCACTATCAGAATATGTTCGGTAGTTTGCACCACTTCTTCCGCTGGGTTTCAGCAACCCCTTGCTGTCATAGTAAATAAGTGTGCTTCTTGATAACGAATAGCGTTTTGCCAGTTGACCGATTGTATACATGCTATTTACAACCTTTGATGAATACGCACGAGGTGGCCGCAAGTTCCAACCACCTCATGCATCAGACACAATTACAGAGATCGGATCTCAGTGATTTCACTACTTGGAATACTCAGCCACTCGAGGAATTCCTGATGACCTTCAGGATTACGAGTCTCAAACATCTGGTGCCATCTCTTCATGGTTGCGTCATCCAGCCCAATGTCTCGAAACATCGCGACCCACTGCTCTTTGTTTACGTTGTTGGATTTCATTGCCTAGCTCCTTAGTTGCTTCTGATTGAACGGCTAACCACCGCTGGTCCGTAGCATCAAGTATGAAGCTGTAGTCAGGTCAACCTTTTTAAACTAACGCCCTGATAATGAGTCAAAGGCGACTTGTCATCGTTGGACCTAGCCGTTCAGTGTCGATCCTTGATGTGACTGTGGTGTTTCATTGTACCTTCTTGCTCAGTTCAGAGAATCCATAGTCATGCCCACTCTGGGGCTTTGCTTGGTTGAGTTGGACTGAGTTGTCGATGGCAAAGTGCCACTTGAATCGTTGCATGTAAGCACAATGCCGTAGCGGGATAACGGTACCTTTTGGGAAGAGAATTCCACCATCGGTGACGAAATCCTCATCCAGCAAATAGGGTGATGCTGTGCCGGGGCAAAGGAGGTCGGTGATTTGATAGGAGTTGCCAACAATAATTCCGGATACGAAAACTACCAAGGCAGCAACGATGCCGGTTACAAGTTTTAGTGCTGGTTTCATAACGACATTGAAATTTAACGCCTCGCATCAGCGGCATTTTGCGCGCGTAGCGGGCAAAATGTCCGACTGCATGCGCTTGTTATGTTTTTTATATCCACATTACATATTCTTGAGGACGGTATTCAGACCCTAGCCTTTCATTTAGTTCTACCGCATGAAAAGCGCGAATTACCTCTTCGGGTATTTGTTTTACATCTGGGGGATGTAAGACTACATTGTAAGGAAATTCACCCTGTTGCCCGAAGTCCAGTGCGTGTAGTTTCCCATCAATTAAAGGCTGATCTCCGGCAGCTCTACGTATCTGATGCAAATGTCGAATTACAATTATCGAGTTAATATTTAGAAACTTGAGAGGACTGCCATCTTCATCTCTAGCAAAACTATTCTCCGTAAGTAGCCCTGAGTGCTGTGCTACCAGTGATGTTATTGGCTCGTAGATATAGTCATCCCAAACAATAACCAGAATTCCATAGAAGTTTTCGACCTTTTCTTGGAATTGCTCGAATTTATCATTTGCGCTAATTAAAAAATCTTTAACTGGATTGTCGCGAGGTAAGGTCACATATTCCTTCCCACCGGCATCAGAAATTAAATCGGCTGCGATTTCTAACCTGCCAGGTAGTTGGACCGGATTTGTGCTTCTTTGCTCTTCATGTTCCCTCAGCATTGGAGACTTAACTTCGATCCCTAAAATGTAATTTTCAGTTTCAATTGTTATTTCGGGATTCTTCTTTGAGCCACCAATTGTCGGTTCATCTAGAAAGCGAGCGTCAGGAAAAATCGAAGCAAGATGATTGACCACATAGAGCTCTGCCAAGAATTGCTTTAATAGATCGTAGTGAGGAAGAAATCTGTCTCTTCCATGGTGTGAAGCCAAGGTATCAACAGCCTTTTTTGCATAACCAGGCATTTTCACTTCAACGTTTAGAAGCGCATCAATTATCGAGGTTGCAAAAGGATGCTCAATACCGCGGTCGAGCATACTGAAGTGGTATTGATACCAGTGCCAACTCGTTACCATGTTAGAGGCTTGTATGTATTTGATGAGTTTCGATCTATCCATGATTTAAAACATAACGCCTAAATAAGCTGCGGCTGTAAGCCGTCGTGCTTGATTACTTTATTATGGCTGTTTAGTACTCGGATTTGAAACTCTCCGAGACAACAAATTGCCTCATATAGGGTTTTCGTCTTAGCTCGTTCATAAGCTCCCAATAGCAATCTCTAGCATATTCTGACTGTATTTCTTTTGGTACATGATAGCTATAGTCGATTACCGAGCTACTTGTACGATGGAAGCTCTTTGAAAATTCAGGCCTTAAATATGTATGAATAGCCCAACGAATATCGTTTAAAAACTCACAAATATGACTAGATAGATAAATAAGAATATCGTCATGAAATCTTTCATAGAAGTCAGGTAGCGCGAGCATAGCTTGCTCGGTCTCAACTGAAACACCTGATTCTTTCAATATTTCTTGTAGCCTTAGTGCGACCCCAGATGCCCTAAGATAATTATGCTTTGACACATCGCCAGACATTTTTATTGCGTCTAATCTTGAAATGGATAACTTTACTTCCTCGCTAATCGAAGGCATCCAAATATCAATAATACGTTTCTCTTGAAGCCAAACCTTGAATCGAATCACCACTTCCTTCAGGCCTTTCTCTGAATCTGCTTCAGAAAACTGAGGGTTTTCACAGACCCTTAGCAGGCCACCGAGAAAGCTAGTTTGTACTATTGGTCCTCTTTTATCAGTGACTGATAGAAAGTCTACTAATAGGATGAAAAACAACTTTCTCTGATTCATATCTTTAAACATGATCATTGAATTTGGATCGCGACCTTGGATATCCATTAAAGAAAAGTTCACCATCTCACCAATGTGATCGTAAACATTCCTTAAAATTATTACCTCTTGCTCGATCATATTCTGCGTTTAGTAGCCATAACGCCAATGATAAGGGGCCGAGGCGAAGCCGAGGTCCCAGCAGCCCCGAAGGGGATGCGCCTTGATTTCCTTGTTAGATGCCATTCGCCAAATTGGTGGCAAACACCCACAAGAGATAAAAACCTGTACCAAAGCCGGTAAACACTGTTGGTGTTAAGAACAATGCCCACATTCTGGATTCTGATGCCTGATGCTCATCCCATGCCGATTTCCAGGCTGCTGTATGTTCATGTTCGGGAACCTCCTTTTCGAGAACGCGGTTGAGGCGACGAAAAAAGAAAGCATGAGAAATCATTTTGAATACTTCAAACCCGGCAAAGAGAATCACAGATGTGATTATCATGAAACCAACCACCATAGATTGCTCGGTACTTAGGTGTTCCTTCGTCAACTGCCAGATGGCAAATGCTGATGCATAGCCACCTATCATTACCAGATTCGTATATCCCGCCGCTTTTTGATAAACGTGGGACAGGATTTCTTTTCGTTCTTGCAGGGCTGAAGCATGACCAAAACGGTTCATGTGAAACGTTAGCTCCTGAATCGATTTTGCTAGTTTCTCATCGCCTTCAGCGCGAGCCTTGTCCATCGACTCCAGGATTCTTTGTAAGTGGTTCAATCCATGTTTTTCATCTAACGTTTGAGTTGTGGGGATTTCACGAAGCGCAGCGTAGTGAAATTCCCACACGAACGACTTGTTAGTGGCTTTAGTTGGGTGCTGAACATTATGGGTATTTTGATGACACCCAGCCTTCACCAGTTACACCGCCATCTAAATCCCCTAATTTTCTACTAGTTGTATATTCATCGATATAGACACAACCGCAATAGTTACACCTCATAACTCTACCAGTTGAATTAGTAATTTCTTTTTGTGCAAGCTCAGATAACTGTGAAATTTGATTATCTGATAAATCATGTTGTCTTGATGCGTTTCCGCCAGTGCACTTATCTGGGCATTTATTCATTTTTAAAACCTATGGTTGAATTTGCCTATATGTTTTTAATCTATTGACCACTAACAGTGGATTATATTGCTAGCACGAATAATGTGTTATGCCGCAAGCACAAATATTGACTTATGTTGCAAAATGTTCTCATTTCTTTTTGCAAGAAGGTATTACCTTGTGTTTCCGTAGAATTCATGACTTGGCGACCCATGTTTCTGATTTGATAATAATTTATTCCCCTTTCGTTCAAAGATGCCATATCAATTCGTGGTTGTCTGTAGTCTTTTTCCTACACAGCGACTCCCTCTCATCTAAATCCTGGTTTGACCCGGGTTGCTAGGCTTAAGACACATTTTGACTCGCCGTTGACTGAATTTAACTCAACGTTGACTTGTCGAGACTCGTGATTGACTAGTTTTTAGTCAACACTGACTAAATTTTACGCAACGATGACTCTCAGAGACTCGATGCTGACTTTTTTTGGGTCAACGCCGGGATGATTTTTGAGTCAACGCTGAGTTCATCAGTGCCATCGGCGACTTCTTTATGATCAACGGTGAGTTCATTTGACCCATCGCCGACGATAATCATGGATTTGATGAGCCAATTTGAGCAGCTTACCGCTATTTTTTCCCAAACAGCCGACGGTGATAGACCTTCTGCAACTCCATGGCGATCAGTACTGAGAGTGCGACCAGCAATAACTGGAACCAATTCCACGGGGACACGGGCTGGATGCCAAGGACGTCGCTGATCCAGGGGGTGTACATGGCGCCGATGTGGATCAGTTGGGCAGCCAGGGTGCCGAACAGGAGGATCGGATTACGCAGCGGGTTGTGGGTGAAGGCCGAGCGGGTCTCTGAGCGGCAGTTGAAGACGTGGATGTTTTCAAACAACACCATCAGCAGCAGGGTGCCGTTGCGGGCTTCGTCGACGGTATACCCCTGAGAGATCAGCATCTGAAAGATGATAAAGGCGGCGATGCCGATGACCAGGGCGGAGACCACAACCCGTTCGATCATGATGCGGTTGAAGATCGACTCCTTGGGGTCTCGTGGGGGATGTTTGAGCTCATCCCCTTCACCCGGCTCGAAGGCCAGTGCCACATCCTGGATGCCGTTGGTTATCAGGTTGAGCCAGAGCAGTTGTACTGCGAGCAGCGGTAGCGGCAGTCCGGTCAGCAGGGCCAGGGTGAAAAGGACCAGTTCTGCTGCGCCGGTTGAGATTAATAGAAAGATTACCTTGCGCACGTTGGCGTAGGCGATGCGTCCCTCTTCGACGCCGGCGACGATGGAGGCAAAGTTGTCGTCGGTGATGATCAGCTCGGCGGTCTCCCGCGCCACGTCGGTGCCGCACTCCCCCATGGCGACGCCGACCTGGGCTGCGCGCAGGGCGGGGGCGTCGTTGGCACCGTCGCCGCTGACGGCGACGAAGTGGCCGTTGCGCTGCAGCGACTGCACGATCTCCAGTTTCTGCTGGGGTTCGACCCGGGCATAGACCCGGGCGTCGCGTGTGATCCTATCGACGGCCTCGGTGGTTTCGGCCTGTTTCAGTTGGTTTCCTGTGACCACTTGCTGCGGCCGCTCGATCAGATCGAGTTCGCGGGCGATGGTGGCGGCGGTGGCCGGGTGGTCGCCGGTGACCATCGCCACTTCGATGCCCGCCTTATGGCAGTCGGCCACGGCAGCTTTGGCCTCCGGCCGCAGGGGGTCGATCATCCCCACCAGACCGATCAGGGTCAGGCCGGTGAGATGCTCCCGGGAGAAGACCTCGTTCTCGCTCAGCTGCACATCCCCCCTGGCGAAGGCGAGCACCCGATGACCCTGCGCAGCCAGTGTCTCGGCCTGTTGTGTCGCCTGCTCGGCCAACAGGGGTTGCGGACCGGAGGGGGTCGGGATGCGGTCGCACATGGGCAGAAGCCGTTCCAGTGCCCCTTTCACGAAGGCCTGGTGATTGCCGTCGACCCGATTCAGGCTGGCGGAGAAGCCCTGCTCCGATTCGTAGGGGATCGATTTGATGGGCGGATAGCTGTTCTCGGTTTCCGCCTTCACCACCCCGGCTTTGTGGGCGAGGACCAGCAGCGCCACGTCCACCGCATCGCCGTGGTGAGCCCAGGCATGGTCACGTCGGCCGAGGAAACCCTCGTTGGCGAGAACAGCCGCCTGACAGAGGGATTCGACCATGTCGTTGAGATGGGGGGCGGGTTCACCCGGCCCGCTCAGGATCTCGCCTTCCGGCGTCATGCCTTCACCGGTAATCTGTAGTGGCTCTCCATGGGGTAAGAGGAGCTGTTTGGCTGTGAGCTGGTTAACGGTGAGAGTGCCGGTCTTGTCGGTGGCGATGAAGGTGCAGGAGCCGAGCCCCTCCACGGCCACCAGGCGGCGGATGATCACATGCCGCTTCACCATGCGCCGCATGCCCACTGCCAGGGCCACGGTGAGGGCCACCGGCAACCCCTCGGGAATCATGGAGACCGCCAGCGCCACTGCGAGGAAGAAGATCTCCTTCAAGGGCATGCCCTGGCTCAAGGCGACTGCCGCCATCAGCAACGCGGCAATGCCGACGAAGAAAGCCACACGCTGGGTGAACCGCTCCATGCGTACCAGTAGCGGCGCCTTGGCCTGGGGCTTGGTGAGTACGGCAGCCGCAATTTCACCCAGTTCTGTGGATAGGGCGGTGGCCGTGACCACACCCCGGCCCCGGCCGTGATTGACCAAAGTGCCGGCAAAGCCCATGTTGCAGCGATCGCCGAGGACGGTTTCATCCTCGAGTGTTTGGCCCGAATCCTTCAGCACGGCAATCGATTCCCCGGTGAGCAGGGACTCGTCGATCTCCAGGTCGAGACTTTCCAGCAGGCGGATGTCCGCCGGGATGCGGCTGCCGGAGGTGAGCAGGACGATATCACCCGGCACCAGCTCCTCGGCATCCACCTCGTAGCTTTCGCCACCCCTCAAGACATCACAGCGGGTGCTGACAAGTTGGTTCAAGGCAGCTGCCGCCCGTTGCGCGGAGAACTCCTGGATGGTACCGATGACGGCGTTGATCAGCAGCACACCTGAGATGAAGGCGGCGTCGGAAAACTCACCAATGGCCACTGAGATAGCCGCGGCCGCGAGCAGAACATAGATCAGCGGGCTGAGGAACTGATTGAGAAAAACTTTGGCGACACCCGGCGGTTTGGTCTTCGGCAGGGTGTTGGGACCCTGGGTTTTCAGCCGTGACGCGGCCTCGTCCTCACTCAATCCATGGATGGAGGTGGAGAACGCCGACAGTGTGGATGCTTTGTCCAGTGCATAAGGCGCCTTGGAACTGATCGGTCTCTGTTCGTCTGCCATCGCGACCTGCTGGGTACACCGATATGGTTGGTAGCGGCTTTCATCTTAGCATTTGAATAGCAGACGAAGTGGTTGTTGCAGTCTGTCGTCGTGGGTCTTTTTGATCTGGAACAAAGTGTGACGCCATTTCAGTCGACTGTGACCTCTTGAGAGAGCTTTGTCAGCACATCCACGATGTCTGGACAGAAGTGTCTCCCGCTCCCTTTCTGAATGACCTTCAGCGCTTCCTCCTGTGTTGCGCCGACGCGATAGGTGCGGGTGGTGGTCATGGCGTCATAGGCATCCACCACCGAAATGATCTGGCTGATCAGAGGGATTTGTTCACCGGACAATCCTCCAGGATAGCCGCTACCGTCCCAATATTCGTGGTGGTGCAGGATGCACTCAGCGACCTCGTCGAGCAGCGGGTTACCCAGACTGCGCAGGATATTGGCGCCGATCTGAGGATGGGTTTTGATGATCTCGTACTCTTGGGGTTCGAGTTTTCCCGGCTTTAAGAGAATGTGGTCAGGTATGCCTATCTTGCCGATATCGTGGAATCCCGCCGATAGTGTCAAAACCACTATCTCATGCTCGTTCAGCTGCAGTTTATGTCCTATGGCCTCGGAAAGTGAGAGTACCCGCTCGCAGTGCTTGCTGGTATAGCTGTCTCTCGCATTGAGAATCTGCTGCATAATGGCATCGAGTTTGAAACCAATATGCTGTTCAAGCATGGAACGGCGCTGTTTTATCGTCTGTGTTGGGGTGCCGAGGTCCATAGATCCAATACCTATTCTGGAATTGCATGACAGTTTGGAATGGCTGTTTTAGGGAATCTCATTGAATGACCCATGCCGTTGCCATTTGCCAGACAGCCCTTTTTTGGCTAAATAATTCTGTAAAGATAGACTAAAAATATAATTATTTCAGTTAGTTATTGTAAAGATTTCCGACAAACATCGTGCTGGGCCGTGTGATGCGAGGTAGGACTGGCAGGGCGTTGTCACAAACTGAATCCCCGATCTTTGGTCAAATACTCTGTCAGGGGAGAATTGAATGATTAGCTTATCCTAATGTGGGTTATTTCCTCTGGCGCATGAGTTAGAATTCTCACCATTACGTTGTGTTTGATTCTTCGGGGATTCACCCCCATGTACGCACGACAACAGTTTAAGAGGTAATTTGCGATGGATGTTCTGGATCGAATTCGGGAGCAGGTAGAAAACAATCCCGTGGTTATCTATATGAAAGGTACTCCGCAGTTTCCCATGTGCGGCTTCTCCTCAAGGGCTGCTGCAGCGCTACAGGAGTGTGGCGTTCCCTTTGCCTACGTCAATGTGTTGTCGGATGCGGAGATTTTCGAGAATCTTCCCCGCTTTGCCGATTGGCCGACCTTTCCCCAGGTCTACATTGAGGGAGAGCTGGTGGGCGGCTGTGATATCACACTGGAGATGCATGAGAGCGGTGAGCTCAAGAAGATGATGGAAGAGGCGGCTGCGAAGTCATCGGAGCAGAGCGAAAGCCAGGCCTGATGACCAAGTGGGATACCCGATTCCTCGGGCTGGCAGCACATATATCGGCCTGGAGTAAGGATCCCTCTTCACAGGTGGGTGCGGTGATTACCGATGGTAACCGTATCGTCTCTCTCGGCTACAATGGTTTCGCCGCCGGTGTGGAGGATAAGACGGAGCGGCTCGACGACCGGGCCTGCAAACTTAATCTGACCATCCACGCCGAAGAGAACGCCATGATCTTCGCCAAGCGGGATCTCACCGGCTGCACCGTCTATGTGACCCATCCCCCATGCCCGCGTTGTGCCTCCAAACTGATCCAGGAGGAGGTGGGACGTATCGTCTATATTTCACCCAGCGAGGATTTTCTCTCCCGCTGGGCCGATGACCTCAAGTTGTCCACCGAGATGTACCGGGAGGCAGGTGTTGAGGTGACCGGATATGCGCTGGATGAAATCAACATCGACAATGCCCAGATCACCGTTGCGCCCGGGGGCTTTTTCAAAAAGGTAATGAGTCTCTTTTTACGTTGTGCGGATTAATCGGATTGTTTGGCAGGGCCGCACCCTACACCGACGGTTGTCCAGATTGAGCCTTACACAATGAAATATTGTATCTAGGCTCTCAAAAACTCAAAACTCAAAACTCAAAACTCAAACCCCTTCAACTCATCCAGCACCATTCGGTAGTGACCGCTCGATTGTTTGCGTTCGATGCGGACCGGTAGATAGTCGAGTTCCGTGGCGAACCAGATTGTGTAGTCCGGTGGGCGGGACTCTTTGCTTCGCTCCACCCTCAGGCAGTTGAGTTTTCCATAAGGTGTTTTGACGGTCTCCCGGCTCACCACCTGGAATCGGTAGTGCTTGATTTTACCGCCATCGGCGACCTCATACTCCAGGTCGTCGCTGCCTTGAGCCAGATGCAGCCTGACCATCAGTTGCTGACTGAGTCTGTCCTGTGTGCCAGCCTCGATCGGCTGCGACCATGTGACGCCTTCGCTGGTTGTATTGACCTTATTCTCAGACCAATCGAAGTGAACAAGGGTGTTCTCTTCGTCTCCATCGTCCTGTTGGTAATGGTAGCGTTCGGGTGTAACGCCCTGGGGGTTTAGGCTGCCATGACTCTCCTCCACAATTTCATCACCACTGAACAAACCGGCCAATAGCCCCGGCCTGGTGTGCGCATGATAAAAATAGCGCCCTTTCTCCGGGAGGCTGAATTCCAGTTCCAGTTTCCCCAGAGGGATGGCACTGCGATAAACACTGAATGAGGCAGAGAAGGGCTTGAAAATGGAATCTGAGTTGGCTGTCGGAGAGAAACACAAGAACATGATCCCCATGCTCAGCCACCAGCCGGGGGCTGATCGGTTGCCGAATAGGGTGAATCTACCCGATAGGTTCATGGTCAGCGTAAACCACCGGCCCCTGTAAGTATTTGTCGTCCAATTTGACATGACCTTCCTCATCCAGTTTGAGTCGTTCCTCCGCGAACCATCGGATGGCCAGCGGATAGATCTGATGTTCCTTCTGCAGTACCCGCTCAGCAAGCCGGTCGGCATCGTCTTCCGGTTGCACCGGGACCTGTGCCTGCACGATCAGCGGGCCGCCATCCAGCTCTTCAGTCACGAAGTGAATGGTGGCGCCATGCAGGGAGTCATCGGCATCCAAGGCGCGCTGATGGGTATGCAGGCCTCGATATTTCGGCAGTAGAGAGGGGTGGATATTGAACAGGCGGCCTGCATAGTGACGCACAAAGGCAGGTGTCAGGATACGCATGAAGCCCGCCAGCGCCACTAACCCCGGTTGGTATCTGTCGATTAGCTCGATCAGGGCCTGATCGTAACTCTCCCGGTCTGCAAAGGCCTTGTGATCCAGCACTGCGGTCTCTATGCCTGCCGACTCAGCGCGCTGCAGGCCGAAAACCCCGGGTCGGTTACTGATGACTGCACGGATTTCAATCGGCAAATCCGTGCCAGCCCGGTCGATGATCGCCTGCAAATTGGTGCCGCTGCCGGAAATCAGGACGACGACCGGGAGTCGCTGCTCGAGTGTCATGCAAGCGGCCCAAGGATTTCCACGCCAGGTGTCTTTTCCTCCGTTGCGGTTTCGATACTGCCCAGTCGCCAAGCGGTTTCACCCAGGGCATTGAGTGTCTCAATCGTACGGGCTGCATCGGTTTCAGAAACACAAACCACCATGCCGACACCACAGTTGAAGGTGCGCAGCAGCTCGCTGTTGGTTACTCCCCCTTGGGACTGCAACCAGGCAAAGACCGCTGGGAGCTGCCAACTGTCACTGTCGATCACCGCTCTGCATCCCTCGGGCAGGACTCTCGGCAGGTTTTCCGGTAGACCGCCGCCGGTGATATGGGCGAGGGCATGAATCTCCACTTGTTGCATCAGTTGCAGCAGGGATTTGACATAGATGCGGGTCGGTTCCAGCAGGGCGTCACCCAGGGTTGAATTCCCCAACGGCTGTGACAAATCACTGTCATTGACCTGGAGAATCTTGCGGATCAGGGAGTAGCCGTTGGAGTGGGGGCCGGAAGCGGCGAGGCCGATCAGCACATCACCGCTCTGTACGCGATCCGGTTGAATCAGGCGGCTTTTCTCTGCAATGCCGACACAAAATCCGGCCAGATCATAGTCGCCTTCGCTATATATGCCTGGCATCTCAGCAGTTTCGCCGCCAGTGAGCGCAGCCCCTGATAGCTCACAGCCTTTGGCAATGCCCTTGATGACATCGGCCGCTACGTCCACATCCAGGCGCCCGGTGGCGTAGTAGTCGAGAAAGAAGAGCGGTTCCGCGCCCGCGACCACGATATCGTTGACACACATGGCAACCAGATCGATACCGATGGTGTCATGTCGGTTGAGTTCCAGGGCCAGCTTGAGCTTGGTACCGACGCCGTCTGTGCCAGAGACCAGTACCGGCTCTTTATAACGGTCTAGGGGCAGCTCGAATAGCGCGCCGAAACCACCTAGCCCGGTCAGTACACCCGGCCGGAAGGTCTGTTTGACGATCGGTTTGATGCGCTCGATCAGAGCATTTCCAGCATCGATGTCTACACCGGCATCCCGGTAACTGAGAGAGGTTGGCTGGCTGTCTTTGGGCTCTTGCTCCACAGAAAAATACTCCGGCATTGGCTGGGATGAATTCGAAACGCGATTCTAACAGAAGAATCCCCGTGTGGCGTGGTCCGGCGGGCAGCAAATTGTGTGAATGGCGGCGAGAATCGAGCGGGTGTTAACAGGCCCGAACCAGCCCAAAGGGAAAAATCTTTTATTTCATAATCACAGGTATAGGCATTGTGATTAGAAACATTCGTCAAATCTGCGCGTAAAATTTTCATCCTGTCAGCCGGCGAGTTAAGATTCTCCGTTGATCTTACTTAGAAGCGGCTTGCCATGATTGATAGAAGAATTTTTCCTCCCTATTGCTGGCTACTCCTGGCGTCCCTGCTTTTTTGGCAGAGTGCGCAGGCTGAGCAGGTTGGCAATCTTTATGAGGCAGAGTCAGCCGTGGTGGGACAGGGTACCGAAGCCCGGGCCAAGGGTATAAAAAATACCTTTGCGCAGGTTTTGGTGAAAGTGAGCGGTGACCGCAGTCTGTTGTCTAATCCTGAGATCGATGGACTGCTGCGTAAGGCTTCGAGCTATGTGCAGCAGTATCGCTATCGTATGTTGGATGATAAGCCAGGGGTATCTGATGCCGACAAACCGGATCGTTTACTCTGGGCACGCTTCGACGAGCGGGCAGTCAACCGACTGTTACGCCAGAGTGGTGTACCGGTTTGGGGTACGACACGGCCTTCTGTATTGATTTGGCTGGGTGAAGAATCGGGGACGCGTCGCAGCCTGGTTTCATTAGAGCGGCAACCCCAGCTAAAGCGCATGGTCAAGCATGCGGCAAATGATCGGGGGTTGCCGGTGCTGCTTCCTTTGATGGATATGGAGGATCGTGCCGCGTTGCCGGTTAGTGATCTCTGGGGTGGTTTTGAGACGGATATCCGCCGCGCCTCAAACCGTTACCTGCCGGATGTTATCCTGGTGGGGCGTCTACGCGGGCGTGGTGGAAATGACTGGCAGGGGCAGTGGACGCTCTACCTGCCGGACAAAGTCAATCGCTGGCAGACACGCGCCAACAGTAAGTATGGATTGTTGAATGAGGGATTGCAGCAGGCGGCAGATGCGTTGGCGCTACGCTTTGCACCACAACAGGTGAGTGAAGGGAGTACGACATTGCGGATACGTATCCATGGACTCAGCCAGCTCTCTAACTATGTTTTGGTCAAAGACTACCTGCAATCACTGGCCATGATCGAGCAGTTGGACCTGCTTGCGGCCGACCCGGAAAATGTCAGTTTTCTGGCCAAGGTGCAAGGTAGCCGCGAGGTGCTTGAGCGGGGCATTCAGTTGGGAGCGGTGCTGGAGCCTGTGTTGGCGCAGGAACCGACTGTGACAGAAGATAACACGGTACCGGTAGAGCTGGAGGGCGAGAGTCTCAACTATCGTCTACGTTAATGAATGCGCGTGATATACCCAATCTGATCAGCTTTCTGAGGATACTCCTGACGCTGCCTATCGTCTGGTTGTTGTTCGAGCGCGAGTTCTCCTACGCACTGATGCTTTTCGCGGTAGCCGGGTTTTCTGATGGGCTGGACGGTTTCCTTGCCAAACGCTTCAACTGGCAGAGCCACCTGGGCGGCCTGCTCGATCCGTTGGCCGACAAAGCACTGCTGATGAGCTCTTTTCTGGTCCTAGGAGGGCTGGGCCTGATCCCGGTATGGTTGGTGATATTGGTTATTTTTCGTGATCTGACCATTATGGGCGGCGCACTTTACTACCACTACAGCGTGGAAGAAGTGGATGCCAATCCGAGTCTCATCAGTAAACTCAACACCCTGTTTCAGATCATGCTGGTTCTGTTGGTGGTGACCGATGCCGGACCCTATCCCCTGCCGCAAATCCTACTGCAGGGGTTAATGCTGGCCACTGGGGTGACGACCCTGGTCAGTGGCGGACTCTATGTTTGGGTCTGGACCAACAAGGCGCGGAACAAAGGTTGGCGGATGTGATTAATCCATCCGCAATGCTTTAGAAAACCTGACGCGCATCGAATACCGGGCCGTCTACACAGACACGTTTCATGGCTGGTCCCTCGGGTGTTCCCACCTCCACTACACAGCCGGCACAACCTCCAACAGCGCAGGCCATAAACTCCTCCAGGGAGACCTGACAGGGAATATCGTATGCTTTGGCCAGCGCGGCTACCGCTTCCAGCATTGGGTGAGGCCCGCAGGCAAAGATCTCAACAGATTTCCGGGTAGTCATATCCAATGCATCAATCCAGTGACGCGCCAGGTCGGTAACGTACCCCTCAAAACAGCCGGGAAAATCCTGCAGACTTGCCAACCTGCTGGGAATTTCCCAGTCATCGAGTAGCGGCATGGCGGCAATCACACCTTTCGGTATACCCGGTACCATGATGCGGGATGGGGCAGGTTTAAATGGAAAAGGGACCTCTGAGCCGAGGATGACCATCGGTTCTTTACCTGCTTCCTTGTGTAACGCATCAGCGAGGAAGATCATCGGCGGCATCCCGACCCCACCGCCAATCAGCAACGGCTTGTCACGCTCGGGGGAGGGTGAGAATGGTTTGCCGATAGGTCCCATGAGGCTGACTTTCTCACCCGCCTGGCGTTTTGCCAGCAGGGTCGTACCCCGCCCAACCCGCTTATAGAGTAGATCGACCCAGCCATCTTCGGGTGAGACGCGCATGATCGATATTGGCCGCCGCATAGGCAGCTGGGGATCACAGGTGATATGTACGAAACTGCCAGGTAGGGCCTTCTGAGCACAGTGAGGCGCCAGCAGTCGCATGACGAACTGATCGCCCTCGAAAGCCTGGTGAGAAAGGATGTCTGCATCCTCGAGAAAGATAGTGTCGCGATGGGGTTTGTTCATGGGTGTTATTCGTTTATTGCAAAACTGTAGACCAGTCGGCCCTTGAGCAGAGTGTGGGTGACACGGGCAGGCATCTCCCAGCCCTGAAAGGGTGTATTTTTCCCCCTGCTGAGAAGCGCGTCAGCTTCAACAAACCAGCGTTGCTCGGGATCGTAGATACAGATGTCTGCCGCACGGCCGGGAGACAGGGTGCCCAGTGGCAAGCCCAGTATCTCTGCCGGACCACAGGTCAGTCTGGCAATGGCGCTACTCAGGTCCATGACATCTTGCTCCACCAGCTTGAGCGTCAGCGGCAGCAGCGTTTCCAGTCCTGAGATACCAGGTTCGGTATCGGGGAAAGGTGCGGCCTTGGCGTCTGCTTCGTGGGGTTGATGGTCGGAACATATCACCTGAATGACGTTATTTGCCACGGCATCTCTCAGGCCATCCCGGTCGGTGTCGGTACGCAAGGGTGGGCGTACATGAAAATTACTGTCGAAACCCTCCAGGTCCATCTCTGTGAGATGCAGTTGGTGGATCGCGACGTCGGCGCTGACGCGCCTGCCCTCCCGCTTGGCCCAGGCCATAGTGCGGGCGGCGCTGGCGCTGGAGAGGGTGTGAAAATGGATGACCGCACCGGTGGTTTCAGCCAATGCCAGATCACGGGCAACGGCGACGGTCTCCGCTGCCTCGGGGATACCAAGCAGTCCCATGCGATCAGCCACTCTGCCTTCGTGGGCACAGCCGTGATTGCTCAGATACTGATCTTCCGGTCGGATGATGGTCAATAGGCCGAAGGTGGCTGCATATTCCATGGCCCTTCGCTGCACCAGTGTATTGGCCAGTGGGGTGTAGGCATTGGTGACGGCGACACAACCAGCTGATTTTAAGGCGGCCATCTCACTCAACCTTGAACCGTCCAGGTCATGGGTCACTGCACCCTGGGGCAGAAGTCTGCAGAAGCCGGCCTTGCGGGCTTTGTGACGGATCTGACCGGTAACCGCCGGTGTGTCGATCACAGGAAGTGTGTCGGGAGGGCAGCAGAGTGTGGTGATACCACCACTGGTAGCGGCGGCAGTCTCACTGGCAATCGTGGCCTTGTGTTCGGCGCCGGGCTCACGCAGGTGAGCACAGAGATCGATAATGCCGGGGCAGACAACCTGGCCGGTCGCGTCGATGGTCTGGTCGGGTTGAAAACCTTCAGGGGTTTCGCCCACTGCGAGGATCTTGCCGCCGGCGATATGCAGGTCCGTGACCCGGTCGAGGTCATTGGCCGGATCGATCACCCGGCCGCCCAGGATGCTGATATTTTTCTTCTTTTTCATACCGCCACATCCTGCATGCGAAGGTTCTGGGTGCCGATGACCATGGAGATGACCGCCATGCGGATGGCGATACCGTAGCTGACCTGTTGCAGAATCACCGATTTGGATCCGTCGGCCACCTGGGAGTCCATTTCCACGCCGCGGTTGATCGGTCCGGGGTGCATGACAATGGCCTCGGAGTCGGCCAGTGCAAGTCGTCGCTCAGTGAGACCGAAGAGGCTGAAATACTCATGCTCGGAAGGCAACAGTGCACCTTTCATGCGTTCTTTCTGCAGCCTCAGCATGATGATGACATCCACGTCGCGGATACCCTCATCCATATCATGATAGACATGCACGCCCAGACTGCGGGCGTCAGCCGGCAGCAGCGTTCTGGGTGCAACCACGCGGACCTCGGAGACGCCGAGGCTATTGAGTGCCAGGATCTGGGAACGCGCCACCCGAGAGTGGAGAATATCTCCCACAATGGCCACCCGCAGGCCGACGAATTCGCGCTTGTGCCGACGGATGGTGAACATGTCGAGCATCGCCTGGGTGGGGTGGGCGTGACGACCGTCACCGGCATTGATGACGCCGACGCCTCTGTCGGCATGTTGGGCGATAAAGTGGGCGGCGCCGGTACTGGCATGGCGTACGACGAACATGTCGACGTGCATGGCTTCCAGGTTACGTAAGGTGTCCAGTAGGGTCTCGCCCTTGGAAGTGGCCGAAGCACTGATGTTGAGATTAAGTACGTCGGCTGAGAGACGTTTGGCAGCCAGTTCGAAGGTGGTGCGGGTGCGGGTACTGGTCTCGAAGAAGAGATTCGCCACCACCTTACCGCGACACAGCGGGACCTTCTTGATAGTGCGCTCCGAGACGCCGGTGAAGCCCTCTGCGGTATCGAGTATCTCGGTCAGCATCTCCCTGCCAAGACCATCAATGGTGAGGAAGTGGAGCAGTCGCCCTGCTTCATCGAGTTGTAGTTCAGCGTTACTTCGGCTCATCCGTCCTACTCTTGTTCAGGATTGCGGGAACTGCGATTGGTGTTGGTGCCGATGACCAGGCCCAATGGATCGGGTCCAATCAGGGTGATGTGTTGATCTGGTTCCAGGACTGGGTGGAGGCCGACAACATCCGGTTGGATAGGTAATTCCCGCCCAGGACGATCGACCAGGGTGGCGAGGATGATCGAGGATGGCCTGCCATAGTCGAAGATCTCGTTGAGGGCGGCACGGATGGTCCGCCCGGTGTGAAGGACATCGTCAACCAGTACAATATGGCGGTCGTCAACCGGTATCGGCAGATCGGAAGGATGGACTTCTGGATTCATGCCGATACGGGTGAAATCGTCCCGGTAGAAAGAGATGTCGAGGGTTCCTAGGGGCTCCTTCAGTCCGAGTTCCTGGTGTAATAGCTCGGCCAGCCAAACCCCACCGGTACGGATACCGACCATCAGTGGGTCGCTGATACCCCGCTCGTTCAACAGGGTCCAGATCTTACCCGCCATGACGTCGATCAGCGACTCCACAGCCTCGGTATCCATAAAATTCTTCGTGTTACTGTTCATCTAACCAGGTTTCCAGAATCAGTTTAGCCGCTACGGCATCATAAGCTTCAATCCGCTTTGCCTTGTGTCCCAGCCTGTCCCTGGCCTCAAATGAGGTAAATCGCTCATCTGCCAAATGTACCTTGAGTTGAAACCGTCCTGCCAGTTGACGTGAAAAACGCCTGGCGGGTTCGGTGGCGTCTGTTTGACTGTCATCCACATCCAACGGCAATCCAACCACCAGCGCCTCGGGTTGCCACTCTTCAATCAGCGCCGTGATACGCGCCCAGTCAGGTTTGTGGTTAACCGGTAGCAGTGTCTCCAGAGGCGTAGCCGTGCCGGTCAGGGTCTGTCCCACTGCCACCCCTATTTTTCGTGTGCCGTAGTCGAAGCCCAATAGCGTTCCCACTAAGCGTGTCCGGTGTCGCTGCTGAGCAGGTTGAGGTCTACACCCAGTAGATCGGCTGCCGCCTGCCAGCGTTCCTGGCTGGACCGATTGAATATGATATCGCTTTTTGCCGGACCGCTGAGCCAGGCATTTTGCGCCAGTTCGCTTTCGAGCTGTCCCGCACCCCAGCCGGCATAGCCGAGGGCGATCAAGTTCTCAGCGGGTCCTTTATCCGAGGCGATGGCCTCCAGGATATCCAGCGAGGTGGTAACACTTATTTCTGATGTGATTCTGAGGGTGCTGTTCCATTCTGTGGAGGAGTCGTGCAAAACAAAACCGCGATCGCTTTGCACCGGTCCGCCAAGGTAGACGAGTTGCTCTGAGATATTTGTAGAAGCTATCTCTATCTCGAGCTGTTCGAAGATATCCGCCAGATGCAGATCCATCGGCCGGTTAATGACAATCCCCATGGCGCCGTCACTGGTATGTTCACAGATATAGGTGACAGTGTGGAAAAAGTTGGGGTCCTCAAGGCCTGGCATGGCAATGAGAAAGTGATTGGTTAAGTTGGTCTCAGAAGGCATGGCTATAGTATCCAACCGCAAGCGGGCGGCTGCAACAGCCGTTTACACTCATTCGGAACCGAGCCGGCCGCTACGCAGAAACTGCCAGGTGCGCGTGATGTCCAAAATATCGGTCTCTTTGCTGATCTCTACCGGGAAAGGCGAGAAAGGGGCCGACATGCGCACGATCCGCATGGCCGCATCGTCGAGGATTTTGTGCCCCGAGGAGTGCAGCACCCGAATGCGCTCTACACTGCCGTCGGCCTTCACCGCCACGTGCAGCACGAGATTGCCGTAGAGCCTATCCCGCTTGGCCTGGTCGGGGTAGTTGAGGTTGCCGATACGCTCTACCTTTCGGCGCCAGGCATCAAGGTAGGCCGCGTACTTGTACTCTTTGGTACTGGCGCTGATGGCTTTCCGCTTGGGCATCTTGGCATAGGCTTGGGTCTTGCGTTGCAGTTCAGCGGTAAGTCTCGCAATCTCCATGTTTTTGCTGGCCAGCAGCTGACTGGCGCTGGGTTGAGATGCCATCTCAGGCGGGGGTTCGATTTCGGTCTTTACAGGAGAGATCTGGGTGGTGAGTAGGGGGCTCTCCTTTTTAGGCGGTTGCAGCGGCGAGGGCTGAATCTGCTGCGGTAACGGCATGGGCTCAGGTATCTGTTCGAGCTGAGGTTTCACCGGCTCTCTCTCCTCCCCACTGCCCTGTTGGCTGGTTTGAGCGAGAAAATCGGGTTTTTCGTCTTCTGGTGGGGCCTCGACCGGTTGGTTGACAACCATGATTTCAAGGCTCTGTTGGCGAAAATCGGGACGGCCTCTGTCGAATGGCTTGAAGGTGATGCCAAGAATGACAAAGGCATGGAAAGCCGCCGCCACCAGTAGTGTCACGCCGAGGCGGTCGGGTTGTTGGCCGATTGTATTCATGTAGTGAGTTTGGCGCTGATGACATCCATCAGGTCGCCAGCGATATCCAGGTCGAATTGGGTATCAAGTTCGCGGATACAGGTCGGACTGGTGACATTGATCTCGGTGAGATAATCACCGATCACGTCGAGTCCCGCGAACAGAATGCCACGGGCCTTCAGCTCCGGGCCTACCTGGGCAGCTATCCAGTGATCACGCTCGCTAAGCGGAACGCCCTCCCCACGGCCTCCTGCCGCCAGGTTTCCCCGGGTCTCTCCCTCTGCCGGTATCCTGGCCAGGGCATATGGGACGGGTTCTCCATCTATCATTAGAATACGCTTGTCCCCCTTGGTGATCTCAGGAATAAACCGCTGCGCCATGGTGTAGGTGGTGCCGTGCTGAGTAAGGGTCTCTATGATGACGCCCAGGTTTGGGTCTTGAGGTGGTACGCGGAAGACTGATGCGCCGCCCATGCCTCCCAGTGGTTTGAGGATGATGTCGCCATGTTCAGCATGAAATGCGCGGATATCTTCGGCGCGGCGTGTCACCATCGTAGGTGGCGTGCATGTTGGGAAGAGGGCGGTGAAGAGTTTTTCATTGGCGTCACGCAGGCTGCTTGGCCGGTTGACGATCAGACAGCCTCTCGATTCAGCCTGTTCCAGAAGATAGGTTGTATAGATGTACTCCATGTCGAAGGGAGGATCTTTCCGCATCAGGACGGTATCCAGCTCATGGAGTGCCATCTGACGGGATGTGCCAAACCTATACCAATCCGCTTTATTGTCCTCAACCCTGAGTTCCCGGGTTCGAGCAAGACAAGTTCCATCTCTGAGGCTGAGGTCCTGCTGTTCCATATAATGGAGTGTCCAGCCTCTTGCCTGTGCTGCAAGCAGCATGGCAAAGGTGCTGTCCTTATGAATCTTGATGGTGCCGATTGGGTCCATCACTACGCCGATATTGATACTCATGTTTGCCATCTTACTTGGGAAAAAAAACAGAGTTAAGTTTTTCGAACAAATGCCGCTAAAAGGGCTTACATATGGATAGGTTTGCCTTTAGTACCAATGATTAAGATAAAAAATGGGAAGTGTATTCTTGATGATGGGGGACTCTCTTGCTATTTTGGGAGGGTTTTATGTGGTTATTGGATTGACCCGGAGTACGCGGACGTATTTTCTGCCTCGGCATATGGGATGATGTCTGAATGGCACGCTTAATTGACCCAATCGACCAGAGATATAGTGCTATGCAGGTTCGACCTTCTTGTCTTAACCATGTGATTCAATACGGGTTTCGATGCATGAGCTGTATTTTATTATCCTCCATCACCCTCCCAATGAATGTGATGGCGGAAGAGGATCCCTACTTGTCAGCCATATCCAGCGAAGCTTCAAAAGTGGACTCTAGTGAGCAGCCGACTCTCGAAGCGCCCGGGGCGAAGCCGGCCATGGATGAGGGTGGGATTGATTTACAGGCCTTCGAGGAGGATCTGAAGGCGAGTTATCAGGGAAGCTATACCTTTTACCAGAAACTACCCCGGCGTACCCGTGAAGAGGTTTTTCAGGTCTATAGCGACGGAGCCTCTATCGATGAGGTGCGAAAGATGATTATGGACAGATTTTTACACCAGTGATTAACGTGCCAAATAGTGTTAACAGTGGAATTATCAGTTGCAGAAAATGAGGAAAGTCATGAAGCCTGGCGTTAGCCTTTATTTGAGTCTCGCTCTTCTCGCATTAGCGTTCCAGTCGGGGGCTGAAGAGCTAGTTGTAGGGGGAAGTGATGTTATTGGATTGACGGCAGATAAGCCCTATCTGCATGTTATTCATGAGGGCCGCTCGGTTAAAGTTCAACGGGTGCAGGATCCCGATTACGAACTCAAGGGGTATTTTGCCAAGACAGCGCGGAAATGCCCCCCTTTCTGTATTCAGCCTGAACAGGTTGATCCCCGTGTCTCCACGGTGGGAGAGATTGAGATCTTCAATTTCATGGAGAATGAATTGAGGGACAACAAAGGCATCATGATCGATGCCAGAACTCCTGAATGGTTCCAGCGTGGCACGATCCCCGGGTCGATCAATATTCCCTTTACTCAGTTCGGTGATGGAAATTCACCGGAGATGGAGAAAACGCTTCAGCTGTTTGGCGCCAAACGCCGGGTAGACGTAAGCGCGATGTCACGCAAGTTGGAAGAGATGGGCTTCATGGATGGTGAAAGAAAGACGGAGAAGTGGGATTTTTCTAACGCCAAGAAGTTGGTGGTTTGGTGTAATGGTCCTGCATGTGGTCAATCGCCAAGAGCGATCAAAGGTCTGTTAAAAGTCGGCTATCCAACAGACAGTGTTTTCTACTATCGCGGCGGTATGCAAATGTGGCAGCTTTGGGGCTTGACTACTGTGATACCAGGAGAGTGATTGTGTCGTGGAAGTTGAAACTGAAACTGTCAGTCACCAGAGAGGTATATCGTGAGTGCTGATGAGACTGAAATGGATATTTCCGGCGTCAAAGTCATGGTGATCGACGATAGTAAGACGATCAGGCGAACGGCGGAAAGTCTACTGAAAAAAGCGGGTTGTGAAGTGACTACGGCGACGGATGGCTTCGAAGCGCTGGCTATGATTGCCGACCACCACCCCGATGTCATCTTCGTCGATATTATGATGCCCAGGTTGGATGGCTATCAGACCTGTGCGTTGATTAAGCACAATGAAGTTTTCAAGAGTATCCCCGTGATCATGCTGTCGAGTAAAGACGGCCTGTTCGATAGGGCTCGCGGTCGTATTGTCGGCTCCGAGCAGTATCTTACCAAGCCTTTTACCAAGGATGAGTTATTGGGAGCAATCAGGCGATATGTCAAACGGGCAGCATGAACAGTGTTTAATGACACGATTCCGGATGATCTCTAACCAGCGAGTAGGCCAAGTCGATGATTAAGAATTTGTTTCGCAAGGGAGCGAGTGGTACTGAAGAGCCGATTGTCCATGAGGGCAGCAGGCAGACCGGCACGATTTTGGTGGTGGATGACTCACCTACCGAAGTGCATATCTTCAAAAAAATTCTCGAGAAACAGGGGTATAGCATCGTTGTTGCTAAGGATGGACGTGAAGGCGTGGATTTGGCCAAAGAGACGCATCCGGATCTCATTTTGATGGACGTTGTGATGCCGGTACTGAATGGTTTTCAAGCCACGCGTCAGCTAAAGAGCAACGAAGAGACCGCCGGTATACCTGTGATTATGGTGACCACCAAAGACCAGAAAACTGATATTAACTGGGGTATGCGTCAGGGAGCGAATGAGTATCTGGTTAAGCCGGTAGCCCCTGCGGAATTGCTGCACAAGATTAAGGCACTGTTGAATGAGTGAGCAGAACCTGCAAATGGCTGTGCTCGATACACCGCACGCCATCGTTGCGCTGCTGGCCGAACTGGAAACACGCAGCAGAAACCGTGCTGCAGGTTTGCCGCAGCAGGAACTGATTCAGAGTTTCTGGGAAGGTGTGATGTTCTATGTTGGAGATAATCGCTTCGTCGCGCCGCTGAGTGCAGTGAAGGAGATTCTCAACTACCCCTCTGTTCTCACGCCGGTTCCAGGAACAAAACCCTGGATGCTTGGCGTCGCTAACGTACGCGGCACACTGATACCCGTTATCGATCTGCAATTGTTTCTTATCGGGAGAAAGACCCGGCGCGGACGGCGTAGTCGTGTTCTGGTATTTGATTTGGGAGACGGTTACACAAGTGTGTTGGTGGGTGAAATGGTGGGCATGCGTCACTTTGCTAGAGAGACAGCAAGGGAGATGACAACCACGAATAGCAAATTCGAGAAATATGTAAAGCTCGAGTTTGATCAGGACGGTATGACTTGGCCGGTATTTAGCCTCTCCGCATTGGCGGAGGATCCGGCGTTTCGAATTGCCGCAGTCTAATTAGGTAAGAGATTCGGGAAATGAGCTTAAGCTTTCGGGAGAAAGAAGAATGAAAGGTAAAGGCGTGGGTGGTGCACTGCCCTCAAATAAAGTCATTACTACACTGGCTGTGCTGGTTCTGGTGAGTCTGATCTTGGCACTGGTGACTTTTCTGCACACAACCAAGCGTGAATCCTACGATGAACAATATCTGATTCGTGTTGCTGAACAGCAGGTATTGGCGCAACGGATCGCTAAATACGCCCTCTCATCAGCGCGTGGTGAAATGCAGTCGTTTTCGACCCTGCAACAGACCCGCGACCGCTTCGAAACCATTATGTGGGAGTTGAAGAATGGGGCGAAAAAGGATGACCTGCCCGCTGCACCCAATGATGTGATGCCCGCTGTTAGGGATCTGGAAAACAAATGGCTGGAGTTGCGCCAAAATATCGACGAAATCATCAAGTCTCAGGAGAACATTCTAGCCATTGGTGAGTTCTCCGCCGTGATTTCCGAGTTTGTGCCGCAGATGCAGGAACTTTTGTCTGAATTGGCAGAGGTCTTGATCAACAGCCGCGCACCCAGCCGTCAGGTGTTTACCACAGCTGAACAGGAGATGTTGATCCAGCGTATCAACTCCAACGTAAATCAGGTGCTTGAGGGTGGCCAGAAGACTGCAGCAGCTATCGATCAGTTTAGTCGAGACGCGGATCTGTTTGGACGTGTACTTGAGGGATTGAAGTCGGGTGACAAAGATCTGGGCATTCAGAAAGTGACCGACAAGATCGCCAGGCAACGGCTGCAAGACGTGACCACGCTTTTCAGTACTATTCAGGACAATGCGGCTGAGATCATTTCAAACATTCCCGATGTTTTACCGGCACTGGAAGCCGCATCCACGGTTAATACCTCTTCCGATGCAACCAGTGATTCCGCTGAGGCGCTGATCTCGGCGTTTGGTGAATCACCGGGACGCTTCGCTATTTTGGGGATCAAAGCCGGCCCTATTATGATTGCTGTTTTCGGTGCTGCCGCCGCAATTTTTCTCGTACTCCTCGGTGGACAGCTGATCGTTGACGCACAACGCCGTGAGCAAGCGAGTAAGCAGCAAAATGAAAACAACCAGAAGGCCATTCTGCAGTTGCTGGATGAGATGGGTGATTTGGCTGACGGTGACTTGACCGTGTCTGCCAGTGTAACCGAGGACATCACCGGTGCGATTGCTGATTCCATAAACTACGCGATCGAGGCCTTGCGTGAACTGGTAACCACGATTAACCAGACCTCGGAACAGGTATCCGGTGCGACCCAGGAGAGTCGTGCAACGGCTATGCACCTGGCGGAAGCGAGTGAGCATCAGGCGGAGCAGATAACCCAGGCGAATGAGTCGATCAAAGAGATGACAGGCGTCATTGATCAGATGTCGCAGGATGCCAGCGAGTCAGCTGAGGTAGCGAGGCGCTCAGTAGAGATTGCCACTACCGGTGCGGAAACTGTACGCAATACCATCACCGGTATGGATGATATCCGCGAACAGATCCAGGAGACTTCCAAACGTATCAAACGCCTGGGTGAGAGTTCCCAGGAGATTGGTGACATTGTTGAGTTGATCGACGATATTGCCGACCAAACCAATATCCTAGCCCTTAACGCAGCCATGCAGGCCGCCATGGCCGGTGAAGCGGGACGTGGTTTCGCGGTGGTTGCTGACGAAGTGCAGCGCCTCGCTGAGCGTTCCATCAACGCCACCAAACAGATTGAGGCACTGGTAAAGACAATCCAGGCCGATACCAACGAAGCCGTCACCTCCATGGAAGCGAGTACATCCGGTGTGGTGAAGGGCGCCAAATTTGCGGAAGACGCCGGTGAAGCCCTGAAAGAAATTGAGAATGTATCCCAGTACATCGATGACCTGACCGGCAAGATTGCCCAGTCTGCGCAGAAACAGGCTGAAGAAGCGGTCAATGTCAAAGACACCATGAGCGTCATACAGGAGATCACCCATCAGACATCTGAGGGTACTCATCAGACGGCGAACTCCATCGGTGCCCTGGCTGATCTCTCCGACCAGTTGCAGAAGTCGGTAGCCGGCTTCCGCCTGCCTTCGTAGGAAACTGAGCGAGGCTTATGTCCAACCGACATCAGCAAGTGTCAAACCCCTATCCATCTTTGGCCTGGAGAGCACCTGTATGACAAATGCCCAAGATTTTGGTGCGCTGAATTGGGTCAAGGATGAGCTTGATGTCTCCATCCGCCAAGCCCGTCAGTCCCTTGAGGCATATGTAGAGTCGGCGGATGACGTCGGTGCGCTACAGAGCTGTGGTGATCATCTTCACCAGATTGCCAGAGTTTTGCAGATGGTCCAGGTCTATGGTCCGAGTATGCTGGCTGAGGAGATGGAGCTGGTGGTCCGCGACATGCAGGACGGGAGTGTACGCCAGCAGGAAGATGCCGCAGAGGCCTTAATGTTGGCCCTGATCCAGCTGCCGGATTATCTCGAGAAATTACAAGGCGGTGATGCGGATATTCCACTGATCATCCTGCCGTTACTCAATGACCTGCGTGCTGTGAGGGATGCGCCTCTTCTCTCGGAGGCGGCTCTTTTCAAACCTGAAATTGAGGCTGGCCGCGGTACCGGCCGTATTACGGGTGAGCCCAACGAAGCGCTGCCTGAACTGGTTAAGCGGATTCGACAGAAATTTCATCTCGGCCTGCTGGGCTGGTACCGTCAGCGGGATACTGAGCAGGCCTGGCCTCTGTTGGTAGAGGTCTTCGATTCCATACAGCAGAGTGCGGGCACAGAACAAGTACACCGTCTCTTCTGGGTGGCAGGTGCCCTAATGCACGGGCTCATGGAAAAGACCATTGCACCGGGCATCGCGGTCAAACAGCTTTTCAGTCGTATCGACCGAAAGCTGAAGATGATCATCGATGGTGGCGAACATGCTATCCAGCAAGATCAATCCTCCGCCCTGCTGAAGAATTTACTCTACTATATCGCCCGCGCGCAGAGTGAAGACGAACAGGTACGACAGGTCAAAGAGGCTTATAACCTGGATCAGGTATTGCCGTCAGAAGACCAGTTGGCACAAGGCAGACAAGGTCTTTCCGGTTCCAATGCGGAGCTGGCTGAATCAATCAGGGATGCAGTCAGTATCGAGCTGACCCGTATTAAAGATATTCTCGATCTCTTTATGCGCGATGAAAAAGCGGATATGGAGATGTTGGCTCATTTGGAAGCACCGATACGCAAGCTGGCAGATACGCTGGGCATGATCGGACAGGGGGCTCTGCGTTCAAGACTCAACCGACAGGCTGACAAGGTCAAGGGATTTGTCGGTAAAGGCAGTATGCCGGAAGAGTTCGAGCTGATGGAGATGGCGGGTGACATCCTCTTTGTTGAGTCCTCTCTCAGTACCCTGCATACAGCGCAACCGACACAAGAACTTGCGGCCGAGGACGGCTGGGGTCTTGATATGCCTGAGGGTGAACTCGAAAACCTGATTAAGCAGACCGTACGTGAAGCCAAGGTGGATATTGCCAAGGCCAAGGAAGTCATTATCGGTTACACCGAAGCCACTGACGACGCCACAGTGCTTGTCAGTGTGCGAGACGGATTCAAGCGTGTTGAGGGTGCATTGCGCATGCTCAACTTGTCTGATGCAGCTGATATCATGATGCAGACCGGCAGTTTTGTTCAGTCGCAACTGATTGAGCAGAATGAGCCACCCCAGCGGCACCAACTCAACTACCTGGCTGATGTCATCAGTAGTCTTGAGTACTACCTGGAGACGTTGGTCGATGGAGCTGGCGATCGGCAGGAGATTCTCTCAATAGCCAATGCCTCGCTGAGCAGCTTATTGAGTGAAGGCGGCGAGGTTACCGAATACACCGAACCGGCTGAGGTCATAGATCTGAGCGGCTCTGCCGACCAAACCGAAGGCATCGAGCTGGATGAAGAGGCTGTCTCAGACCTGGAATTCGGTGAAAGCAGTCTCCATTTTGATACCCCTGAACTGCCGGATGAGGTAACGTTCGAAACCGAGACAACTGAAGCAGCCGAACCACCTGCAGCGCCAGACAGTCAGGTTGAGGAGATGCCAACAGCATCGGTCGACAAGCCGGCTCTGGAGGAGATCGACCCGGAAATCCTGGAGATTTTTGTCGAAGAGGCGCGGGAAGAACTGCAAACCATTCAACAGCGTTTCCCCCAGTGGCGTCAGAATCAACATGATGAGGATGCACTGACCACGATACGTCGTTCTTTCCATACTCTCAAAGGCAGCGGTCGCCTGGTTGGCGCCAAGATCATCGGCGAACTCGCCTGGTCAGTGGAGAATATGCTAAACCGGATGATCGAAGGGACTATATCTGCGAGTCCGCAGATGATGAATCTTCTCGATAGGGTGATCGATGCCCTACCAGAGCTGATTGATTGTCAGGAACAAGAGATAGTGCCGACTGTCGATGTCTCAAGGCTTGAACAGGATGCCTTTGCCTTGGCGGACGGGAAAACTCTGGAAGAGGAAACGACCGCCCAACCAGCGCCTCTTCCTGTGGAGGAGGCATTACCCGCAGATTCTGCAGAAGTACCCGAACTTACAGCTGATGAGCCGCAGCCAGAACCGGTAACCCCGTCTTCGATATCACTTGATGAGTCGGAAGCCCTTATCGAGATGGAGTTGCCCGTCGAGATAGAGGATCAGCCGCTTCCTCATGAGTTTGAGAGTGATGATGAGTTGTCACTGGACATTGATACTGAGCTTTCTGGATTCTCGTTACTATCCGAAGATTCTGTTGCTTCATCCGAAACCGGGGGAGCTGAGGAAGCTGACTCTCAAGCGGACGTGAATGATTGGCAGGGCCTCGACGATTCCGAGCTGGATATCGAAGTAGACAGTGAGCTGCTTAGTATTTTTGCTGAGGAGTCGGAAACCCACTTGCAGGAGATTGAGAGCTTCCTGCAACTTGCAACCGGTACGGAGCCTCCCATTCAGGTGAGCGAAGAGGCGGCACGAGCCTGTCATACACTGCGTGGCAGTGCCAATATGGCTGGTATTATGCCCATTGCCCGGCTGGCTGAGACCATGGAGAGTTACACGAGAATTCTGCATGAGCAACAGCATCTGGCAGAAGCACCGGTCACAGATCTGCTGAACAGCGGCGTGAGTTGCATTCGTGAATTGCTGGCCTGGTTACCTGGCGATACGCTGCCTGAGCCGCCGTTTGAGACCTGTCTGGCTCGTATGCAGCGTGCACTGGCTGATCTTGATGAAGAATCTCAGGATATTCTCGAGTCGACTGATACTGAACAATCAACCGTATCTGAAGTCATCCTACCGCCTGAAACTGACGGCGAATCCATACCTGCTACTGATGAAGCGGAGGATACACCCTGGGATCTGAGTGATCTGCAGGAGTCTATTGAGCTGACAGGGGAGTCTGAAGCTGTCAGTGAGGATGTCGCGTATTCAGCGCCGGTTTCTACAGATGAAGATGCGCTTTTCGAATTAGATGAAGACCAGGAGTTGATTGAGATCTTTGTTGAGGAATCCAGGGAATTACTGGAAACCCTTGACCAGGATTTCGAGAAATGGTCCATGTCGCCTGACGATGGTGCTATCACAGACGATATTAAACGTACTTTGCATACACTTAAGGGCAGCTCCAGATTGGCCGGTGTTATGCCGGTTGGAGAGCTGAGTCACGCCCTTGAGACGCTGTTCAACCGACTTACAGGCGGAGAGTTATCTTTCACTCAACCACTTAAAAATGTGGTGAGAGAGGCTTTGGATCGACTTGCCAGTCAGACCGATCAGACAGCTGCAACCGGTCAGGTTGCGCAAGTGGACGAGTTGCTTGAGCGGATTGAGCAGATAGGCCAAGCCGAAGAAGGGCAGGAGATGCCCGATGAGGATTCTATCGATCCTCTGCTGCAGCAGGAGCTGGAGGAAACTGAGGCGACAGCTGTTGAGTTGCCGGCTGTCGATGATGAAACTCCCTCTGACTACTACGAAGAGCCATTAAGTTTTATCCACGAAGGTGATTTGTACGAGTTTGAGGGTGATCCTGAACTGGTCGAGATCTTCATTGAAGAGTCCCGTGAGCTGCTCGGCGTTCTTGATGAAAGCCATGCCGCTTGGTCAGAAAATTTAGCAAATCATGGACCACTTGATGAGATGCAGCGGGCGTTGCATACCCTCAAGGGGAGTTCCCGCCTGGCAGGTATCGAACCGGTCGGTGATTTAAGTCATGCCCTCGAATCGCTGCTGTCCGGCATTTCAGTGGTTAAGCTGGAACCCAGCGAAGCGGTTCTCAATGCCAGTCGTGAGGCGCTAGATTTACTCGCCACGCAGACTGATGCAGCGGAAAGCATGGGTGGTATTCCTGTGTCTGATGAGCTGATACAGCGGCTTGAATCTTTGCTGCATTCACCCGCTATGGAGCAGGAAGAGACCTTCGATCCGCATTTACAGGAAGAGTTGGATGAGTCGGCATCACCTGCTGATGACGCTGACAACGAAGTTGAGCCTCCAGCAACCATATTAAGCGATGAGAGCCTAAACATTGCGGATGATGTTTTAGCGCTTGACGATTCGGAAGCGGAATTGTCTGACGAGGTGGACGACTCCTTCGTTGTCATGGAAGAGGATATCCTGCTCGACGTGGGCGAGGACGAGGAACTGGTACAGATTTTCGTCGAGGAGGCTAAGGACTTTGTCGAGCAGATTGAGACCCACTTTCAGGCTTGGATGGAGCAGATCGATGATCTCTCATTGATCGAAGGCGTGCAGCGGAATCTGCATACCCTGAAAGGCAGTTCACGTTTGGCGGGTATCATGCCGGTTGGTGATCTCAGTCATGCGGTTGAGTCCCTGATGACAGCCCTGGCACAGGAAGAGGTAGACCCTCTCCCACTGGTGACAGATGCTGCCCGTCAAGCGATCGATTTTCTGGCTCATCAGGTGGAGATGATCGGTTCCATTGGAAAAGTGCCAGCCTCCGATGAATTGGTGACAGGTCTGCATACCCTGCTGGGCGGTGAGCTCGAAACTGCAGAGAGCGGTATGGTGGAGGCGATACAGGTCAAATCTGAGTCTGACGATAGCGAACCTGTTGAAACAGAACCTGATCAGGTTGATGAAGTCTCTGAAGAAACTGAGCAAAGAACAGCCGATATCATCCCGCTAGCCCCAGGGCTTGAAGCACTGCTCGGTGAGGAAAATAAGGAAGAGAAAGAGGGTTTCAAACGCAGCAAGGAGCAGGTCAGGGTCAACAGCGAACTGATGGACCGCTTGGTGAATCATGCAGGTGAAGTCAGTATCTACCGTGCACGCCTTGAGCAGCAAAACAGTGTGCTCGGCTTCAACCTTTCGGAGCTGGAGCAGACCGTCTCCCGACTCTACACACAACTACGCAATCTCGAGATCGAAACCGAGGCGCAAATTCTCTATCGCTGGGATAGGGATCATGAGAAGGAAGATCTTGAGAAAACGGAGTTTGATCCATTGGAGATGGATCGATTCTCCACCATCCAGCAACTCTCCCGTGCGCTGGCCGAGACGGTTAACGACCTGGGTAACATCAATGAGTCGCTGAACGACCTGCAGCGGGAAACCGATACCCTGCTACTGCAGCAATCACGTATTTCGACGGATCTGCAGGATGGATTGTTACGCACACGAATGGTGCCCTTTGCCCAACTCGTGCCACGTCTGCAGCGGTTGGTGAGGCAGACTGCAAGTCAGCTGGACAAAAAAGCCAATCTGGAGTGCTTTGGCATTGAAGGTGAATTGGACCGCGGTATCCTCAATCGGATGATCCCGGTTTTTGAACATCTGTTGCGTAATTCCGTCTCCCATGGCATCGAACGGCCGGCAGATAGAGAGCAGGCAGGTAAACAGGATGTCGGTCGGATTTCCCTCTATGTGGACCGGGAAGCTAATGATGTTCTCATCACCTTGTCCGACGATGGTAAGGGCCTCGATATTGAGGCTATCCGTAGGCGAGCCATTGATCAGGGCATGATCGACGCGAATGCAGAGATCAGTGATGATGACCTGATTCAGTGTGTGTTGATTCCCGGTTTTAGTACCGCTAAGGAAGTCACACAAATCTCTGGGCGTGGCGTTGGCCTCGACGTGGTGACCAGTGAGGTTAAGCAACTGGGTGGTTCTCTGGAGATCGATTCCCAGCCAGGTCGTGGTACCAGTTTTATTATTCGCCTGCCGCTTACACTGGCAATTACCGATGCGCTGCTGATGCGAGTGGGTGATGAAGTCTGTGCAATCCCCCATGGCAGTGTAGACGGTGTGGTCAGGATTCGTCACAAGGAGTTGATGGCTTGTTATGCCGGCGAGCAAAGTGGTTACAACTATGCCGGTAAGAATTATAAGATCGAATACCTTGGCCGCATGATGGGTATGGGGCAGCATGAATTGCCTGACGCATCCCGATGGCTGCCTCTGCTGTTGCTGCAGACAGGTGATCACCAGGTGGCACTGCAGGTGGATGAACTACTGGGTACCAGACAGGTGGTAGTGAAATCCCTCGGCAAGCAGGTAGGTAGCGTTCGTTGGATCACTGGTGGCACCATCCTTGCCGATGGCCGTGTGGCTTTGATTCTGGATCTGGCCGCCCTGGTGCGCATGGATGCGACTCACGCAGTCGGCTCCGAAGCCGTCAGGGCCGGTGAACGTAAGCGTGCTGAGGACCGCCTGCGTGTCATGGTAGTGGATGACTCGATTACTGTGCGTAAGGTCACCAGCAGACTGCTGGAACGCAACGATATGGATGTGATTACCGCAAAGGACGGTGTCGAAGCGGTCACCATGCTGCAGGAGCAGGTGCCCGACATCATGTTGTTGGATATAGAGATGCCTCGTATGGACGGTTTCGAGTTGGCGAGACATATCAATAATTCAGTGGATTACTACGGTCTGCCGATTATCATGATCTCATCGCGTGTGGGCGATAAACATCGCAAGCGGGCCTTCGATCTGGGAGTCAAACGTTGTTTGGGCAAGCCCTATCAGGAAGCAGATTTGCTCGATAGCATCAATGAGGTGCTGGCGGAGACGAGACAATGAATAGTGCAGTCGTCAGTGAAGTCAGAAGTGTGCTTATTCCTCTGGCTGACCGGCAGCTTTTGTTGCCGAATGCGGTGGTAGCGGAAGTGATGGGCTACCAACCGCCGGAGCCGGTAGAGGAGGGGTCTGAGTGGTATTTAGGAAACATGGCCTGGCGTGGTGTATTGATACCGGTGATCTCTTTCGAGGCTATGCTGGGCGGTGAAGGCGTTGCCCCCGGACACCGTGGCAGAATCGCAATCATGAATGCGCTCAATGGCAATCCCAGGCTTTCCCACTTCGGGATGGTGGTACAGGCCATCCCCAGTTTGGTAAGGGTATCAATAGATAATGTCATGCCGAAGCCAGAGGCGTCGGCAGAGGAAGATCCACTGATCAGACAAGCGGTGGAGCTGGACCTGAGTCCTGCCTATATTCCCAGTCTCGACGAGATCGAACGTCGATTGTCTGAGGTGATATAACCACACCAGACCGATAATCTCTGCCGGTCCAACCCATTTCCAATATTTACAGTCTTTCCTATTTTGTCTATAGGTTATTGTCATGTCTTTGAAATAAATTGGTGGCAATAAAGGCAGGTAACGATGCGGCAATGGGTACTCGCAACAGCCGTCACTTTTCTAGGGTTTTCATCCCATGCTGTTGGACAGCATTTGGCCTGCTTTGATTTAAGATCGAGCATACAGACCTATTCTGTTGATGATCTGTTGTCTATCTCGTCTTCCTGTATAGTGCCTGAAGTATCCGATCTCTACTATAACCGGGCGAACCACCAGCGGTTGTTGCAAAAATACATACAGTTCGAGCGTTCTCTGATCCATGCTGGAAACAGAGATTATCGATCCTATATCGACGCTTATCGCATCTATATTGGTCTGGCAGAGGCTTTCACCCGGCAGAGGCTTTCGCCCGATGAGACGGCTGTCCTTGAGCGGTTAAACCGTATCTACGAAGAGAGTGGAGAGATCGCTGAGATGCGATTTAAAGGTTATGACTTAATTGCTGATCAGCTGGAACGAAGACTAAGGCTGTGATCTCGATGTTTGGGTTATTCACGCTACGAAAGTAACCTGATTTCGTCCCTGTTCCTTGGATATGTACAGCGCCTCATCTGCACGTTTCAATAGACTGTCTGCAGTGTCACCTTCCCGATAAGTGGTAACGCCGAAGCTGCAGGTGACTTTTTCATCAGTTTCAACTTCACTGAACTCTATTGATGTTTTCAGTCGACCTGCAAGTGCCATGGCGGCTTCGATATCAGTTTCCCGGCAGACAACAATAAATTCTTCTCCCCCCCAGCGTCCAATGTTGTCGTTGCCGCGTATGGTCTTTCGCAGGACGTCTGCAACAGTTTGTATGATTCTGTCACCCACCTGGTGCCCGTATTGATCGTTGTAAGATTTAAAGCGGTCAATATCCAACAGAATCAACGCTACTTGAGAGAGTGGCGGATCGGCGTTTTCCAGGGCCTCGGACATGAATTGGTCTATCTTACGACGGTTGTATAATTGTGTGAGAGGATCGATTTCAGACAGGGTCGCCAGTTCTCTGTTTTTATTGGCAAGCTGTTTTTGTGTGGCTCTTAACTTATCTAGTGTTTCACTCACACGATCATGTCTGGCCTGAAGTAATTGTTTAGTGAGTGCCCTGGATGCAACGATGCGGAAGACCTTGGCAATATAGACAGCCAAAGCAATGAATGTGGAGAGGAATACCAGTCGTAAAACGATATTGATGGCGCTAACCCGGTCGGTCGTAAACTCATCGGTAATCGTACCCAGCGTTATACTTTGGGTGCCTATGGCAGCAAAGGTAATTATCAGGTAGGCGCCAATACTCAGCAGGCCTGCTGCCAGTGTCAGCCGCGGAGAAAATCGTAGGGTAGAAAGACCGATCCAGAGATAGTAGAGAAGAAAGGCTTCGGTTTTGAAGGTCCGAAAAGTACCAAAGCTGTAGATGACCACAGAAAGCAGAATAATATCGATGCTGATCGAAGGATACTTTATCCAGGTTGGTGGTTGTTGGTCTTTGAGTATGAAGTAGACGGCTATGGCATAAAAGAGGTTCATCAGGGAGGCGACGATGATCGCCTGAAATGAGTGTGCCGGCAGTTCATTCTGAATGCCAAAGGCGACCGCAAAATAGAGAAAAGTAAACAATAGCCTGACGTTGTTGGCGTAGCGCTCACTCTTCTGCTCTTCGTGCCGCAACAACTCTTTCAGTTGTGCATTCGAGTCGGTTGAATCTTTTCCCTGACTCACTTGGTCCTCCACAATATTTTCACTGCACTCTATTTCCTTGCCAGATTAATATTAGCGGTATTGACGCAGATACCACCATTCAAAGAAACGCTTGAGCCAGTGGAAAACGACCATGCTGGGCAAAACGATATTTTGTTTCATTGTGCGGGCAACCAGCATGCCACTGGTTTGACTGTCGACAATACAGATCAATTCCACCTTGAAAGTCTCAGTCGGTGTTCCGCCTTTAAATTCAGTCAGTAGGTTTTTTGCTGCTGCAATGGCTTGCAGGTCTGCCATGTGAGCCTGTTTTGGCAACCATTCAGGTCCTGGAAAGCTGCCTGAATCTCCGGCTACATAGACTTGTTCCATACCCTCTACCCTGCATAGGGCATCTGCTTTGATAAGACCACCGGGAGAGCGCTTCAGGTTGGTTTGATCAAACCACTGATTGCCAGTCATACCTGGCATAAAAAGAATAAGGTCGGTATCAAAGGCGCCCCCCTCGGTAGTTACCTGGGTTGGTGAGAACGCCACCATCTTATGCCCAAGGTGAGTCTCAATATCCCTTTTCTCCATCTCTCGAACCAGTCCTTTTACTGCTTTTGGTCCAAGCCTTTGCCCTGGATTTTCAGCTGGAGTAAAGAAGATCAGTTTGAATTTATCACGGCGCTTTTCGAGTCTGAGCTGGCGGTCGATACCAAACAGGAATTCGAACATCGGTCCCCCGCGCATCGCGCTGGGTTCCTTGGGGTTTCCGGCGAAACCGATGGCGATGGTGCCGTTTTCCAGTGAAGCAAGGCGCTCGCGGATCTTCATCGTGGCAGCGATACCTTCACAGGGGGTGATTGCATGTTCGATCCCCGGTAGCTTTTTTATAAAGCGGCCGCCTGAAGCGATAATCAGACCGTCGTTTTCGATATCTCCTTCGGTGGTTTTAAGCGTGCGCCCATCATCGCTGAGACCGGTAGCCTCTCCGGCAATATGCCTGACATTCATGCGCGCGTAGAAGCTTTGGAGTGGAATGATTAGATCCTCAGGTTCCCGAATCTTGGAAGGAATCCAGATCGAACCAGGCAGATAGTGAAACTCAGCTTTTGGACTGACGACAGTGATCTCTATCGAACTGTCTTGTGAACGAAGGGTCTTGATAGCAGTCAACGCGGCGAAGCCACTGCCTACAATGGTCACTCTCTGCATGCCCATGCTCCTGTTCGTCATAATTCTGTTTTTTTGGTTGTCTGGGATTGAAATCTGCTGGGTAGTTTACACTTCCTGGCGAAGGAGGTGGTGAAGTGCTATTCATTCGGCAACAAAATACGGTGTTTTCAGGGCTGCAAGCACACCCTTGATCAAGGCGTTGTTCGCAATCAGTGTCGATTTCCTTAGCAGGAGCCAAAAAGCGGGGCAGGGGGCATGCTTGAAGCCCCTAACCGATTGATTTTATAAAGACATGCCAACACCATTTTGAAAATGGAGTGTAGTTCAGTGCCTAGTGTAGTGTCCTATATTGTTTAACGATTTTAGCGTGACGAGAAGCTATTAGCCGCTAGGCGGCGTTCCGCAGGGAATGGCGTGCCCTTTGCAAGGAATGCAACAACGCGGATGATAGCTTCTCGTCGTGCCCGAAGGGAGGCCCGCAAATGACTCAATCCTGCGTTACAGCCCTTGTTAATGGGGCAACCATTGACTGCGGGCTGTGCCTTGACTTGAGTCATTTGTGGGCCTCTAAAAACGTCAAACAATATAGGACACTGCACTAGAAGGCGGTAATACCTTTAGATTCCGAGCGGGTTTCGTTATCTGCCGGTGAATCCAGGCAGTGGATTTACAGACCGATAAGCTCTGCGTGCAATCCCTGAAACTGAGGGATTTTTACCAGGTCTTTGCTATTCACCAACTTAGGATTGTATTCCAAGACGAATAGATGGGGACGCCTTTGATCCACATGGACAGATACGACGCCCTCGCGACTGCGGAATGCATCTTCCAGTTGAGATAATCCGTCTGAGTCGAGTGTTTCGTCCACATGTAGAGTGACGTCAGCGAGATCGATGTTCATGCGTTCCTCTCCTTTTTATAGGCGTTCAACGGTCATTTTCATGCCACGGCTCTAGCGGCCGGTTGTGTCTTTATTCAGGACACATTATGAGAATAGACCGAAATGGCAGGAAAGCATTAGTTGATTTCGATGTGCTTGGGTGGAACGCCATTGGGTACATATGGATGATAATGCTTGACCTTGCGCCCAATATTTCGCTGCACGATGACACCAATGATTTTGTACTCACCATCGGTCAGTTCGATGTCAGGGTAGCCTGCCTTTAGTGCAACCAGCCGTTTCCCTGTATCACCTTCTGAGATGAACTGTCGAAACCAGCGGTCACCCTGGGCCTCGGCCACCACAAATGCGCCGGTGGCACAGACGTCAGAGGGTTCTATGACGATAATGCACTTTTCGGGAAACTCAGGTTCCATGCTGTCATCCAGCACTTGTAGGGGATAGAGTTCGTTGTAGCTGCAATCTTGATTCATAGTATTTCGCTGAGTGAATTTGTTGGCAATTGTAACCGATTTATACTGATCGGCCCGGCACCAAACCCGTAGGTTTTTAGGTGTAAAGGCGCAAGGCAGGCAGAAATCCGATAAGATTCCAGTTTGCCGTCCAGATATTGTTTCATAACATGGTCCGCCATATCCAATCCCAGGCCCCGGTGCACAAGGACCGGCGCGATTTTCACAATCTGCGGAATATGCTGCCCTTTCTCTGGGAATACCGGGGGCGGGCGCTATTCGCTCTGGGTTGCCTGGTGTTGGCCAAACTGGCCAATGTGGGCATACCTCTGGTGCTCAAGGAGATAGTCGATGGACTCGAGAAGGGCGAGCAGACGATGCTGATACTGCCCCTGTTTCTCCTCCTTGGCTATGGGCTTCTGCGACTCGGTAGTGCGTTATTTAACGAATTACGCGATGCTATTTTTGCCCGGGTCCGCTATCGGGCTATGCGCAATCTTTCCAATCGGGTGTTGGATCATCTGCATGAACTATCGCTCCGTTTTCATTTGGAGCGCCAGACCGGCGCCATCAGCCGTGATCTGGAGCGGGGTACCCGTTCGGTCAGCACGATTCTTAACTATATGGTCTTCAGTATCATCCCGATGCTGGTGGAATTCGCCCTGGTAGCGGTCGTATTGTTGACCCACTATGACATTATCTTCACTCTGGTTACTTTCGGCACAGTTGCGGTTTATGTGGGCTTTACGCTTGCTATCACCGAATGGCGTATGGAGTATCGTCATGTCATGAATCGGCTTGATTCCCAGGCAAACAACCAAGCCTTCGATAGTCTGATCAACTATGAAACGGTGAAGTACTTCGGTAATGAGCCCCTGGAGCTGAGGCGATTCGATAATACACTTGCCGATTGGGAGGAAAACGCAGTAAAAAGCCAGACCTCCATGTCCCTGCTGAATTTCGGACAAGGCGGCATTATCGCTGTCGGTGTCACCTTCGTGATGATCTTTGCTGCCAATGGCGTCGTAGAAGGGAGTATGTCCATCGGTGATCTGGTGCTGGTCAACGCTTTCATGCTGCAGTTGTTCATCCCGCTTAACTTTCTTGGCATCGTCTATCGTCAGATCAAATACTCTTTGGCAGACATGGACCTGATCTTCAAGTTGCTGGAGGAGAAACCCGAGATCACCGACGCCCGGGACGCAAGCGAGCTGAAACTCGATGGTGGTGTTGTGGGTTTCGAGCAGGTGGATTTTTTCTATCAGCCGGAACGCCAGATCCTCTCAAAGGTGAATTTCAATATCGGTGCTGGCGAGAAGCTGGCCGTCGTTGGCCACAGTGGTGCTGGCAAGTCGACCCTTTCGCGCCTGCTGTTTCGCTTTTACGATGTTACAGGTGGCCGAATCACTATCGATGGGCAGGATATCCGTAGAGTAACTCGCAGGAGTCTGCGTTCCATGATCGGCATCGTGCCCCAGGATACCGTGCTATTCAACAATACCATTCTCTACAATCTGGCCTATGGCCGACCCGAAGCAAGCCAGGAAGAGATCGAGGCAGTAGCGCGAATCGCACACATTGCTGAGTTCATTGAACAACTGCCGGACGGCTATCAGACGGTTGTGGGTGAACGGGGATTGAAGCTCTCCGGCGGAGAGAAGCAACGAGTTGCCATCGCCCGTGCGATGCTCAAGCGACCACGCATCCTGGTTTTCGATGAGGCTACATCCTCTCTGGATACCAAGACTGAACAAGCGATACAGGAGACTCTGCGAGAGGTGGCGAGAGACCATACGACACTGGTGATCGCTCACCGTTTGTCCACGGTTGTGGATGCGGATCGTATCCTAGTGATGGAGAGGGGCCGCATCATCGAACAGGGTACCCATAGCGAGCTGCTGCTGTTGGGTGGGGTTTATCATCAGATGTGGCAACTGCAGCAAAAGGAACAGCAGGAGCTGGCATCTTTACCGCCGGAGGTGCCAGCCACATGACCTCTGCGCATCAGTTCCCTATGCCCGGTGGTCATGCCCGTCTCTGCAAGGTGGCGAGGTTGAAACGGTGAAGGTCTACTTAGTGGGTGGTGCGGTAAGGGATCAACTTCTCGAGTTGCCCGTGCGTGAGCGGGACTGGGTCGTGGTGGGCGCCACCTCAGCACAGATGCTGGCCCAGGGCTTTCGTCCGATCGATGCAGACTTTCCCGTGTTTCTCCATCCCGAGAGTGGGGATGAATATGCCTTGGCGCGTACTGAGGAGAAGACCGGGCCCGGTTACAAAGGCTTTCGCGTCGCTTCTGGCCCAGGGGTCACTCTTGAGCAGGATCTGTTACGCAGGGACCTGACAATCAATGCTCTGGCCATGGATGCGGGCGGAAACCTGATTGATGTCTGTGGCGGCCGTGAGGACCTGGATAATGGTCTCTTACGTCATATAACGCCAGCCTTTGCAGAAGATCCGGTACGGCTGCTGCGGATTGCCCGTTTTGCCGCCAAGCTGGGGCAGTGGGGTTTTCGTGTGGCTCACGGGACTCATGGGCTGATGAAGCAGATGGCAGCTTCGCCGGATCTGACCAATCTCAAGGCTGAAAGGGTCTGGCGAGAGATGAGTCGGGCCATGGCAGAGACAACGCCCTGGCGCTTTTTCGAGGTCCTGCATCGCAGTGGTGTCTTGCTGCATCTAATGCCCGCTGTCGATCATATCCTGGGCCTGCCCGGATCCCACAAAAGTGATCCTGAAATAGAAAGCTTGGCAGCACTTAAGCGCGCTGTCGCACTGACGGACGATCCCAGTGTCCGGCTTTCGGTCTCACTTTACGATGCTGCAGTCAGTGTCGATGGTATCGATGATTGGCTAGGATCAATGCGGGCCGGGCGGGATGAGCGTCAACTGCTCAACGACCTTCTGGCCTTTAGTAACGGCTTACCGTCGCCGCAGGATTTCCGTGGTCTGCTGGAACTTGTGGGTCGGTTGAAGCCACAACAACAGCCACAGCGTTTCCAGCACTTCATGCTTGCGGCAAAGGCACTATGGCCAGATACGCTAGTGCAGCGGGAAGACGGAATGATGCTGGCCAGCGAGGTTCTTCTGGCCAAGCCTCCGGCATCCTTCTATCAGCAGGGATTGCAGGGTAAAGCCTTGGGCCAGGCGCTGCAGACTTGGCGGGAAGAACAACTGCGTGAACGCTTGAATGCCGGAGCAATGCCCAACACCGATGAGAGTGGTTCGTGATAGAGTCCCATTATGCAAGTTGAAGAGAAACGGACGGTCCTGACGGCGGGTAGCGCCAGGGGCGATGATTATCAGCGCGAGCATGGTTGGTTGACCTGGCTTGAGGGGATGATCGATTCCCGCCACTGGCCGAGTCTACGTATTTTGGTTACTGGTAATCTGCTTGTTCCGATCCTGATGTTAGGACTGAGCACCCTCTTTTGCCTGCTGTTTGCACTCATGTTGCTTGCGGAGCAAGGGAGTCGCCAACTGCTACAAGGGCTGCTCTTCGTTGCCAGCCTGATGGCGCTTTTCTCTTTACTGATGTTATTGATACGTTTGCGTAGCCAGCTGCTGCGTCCGCTGGCGTCATTGGAACAGACTGTCAATCAGGTCTGCCAGGGTGAACCAGTAGCCAACCGGGTCTCGGAACAGACCGGGGTATTGAGTGGAATGGCAAAAGATATCGACAGCCTGAACGAGGAGCTGACTGATATCTATGAGGATATGGAAGTGCGTGTGGCCCGTCAGACATGGCGCCTGGCGCAGAAGACCACCTCACTTCAGGTGCTATACGATGTGGCTGCCGGCATCAACCAGTCGGAAAATCTGGATGAGCTGCTGCTGCAATATATGGGCGTCTTCAAGCGCATGGTCAGTGCCCGCTCCGCCACAGTTCATTTGGTGCTTCAGGGCGACCGGGTGCGGCAGGTCGGGTGTATTGATCAAAACGGCAGACTCTACAACGAGCAGGAGATGTTACCGATTAAGCTCTGCCAGTGTGGTATCGCGCTGTCGCCGGGAGATATCCTCTGCTCACAGGATGCCGGAATCTGTTCGAGCAGAAATGATCGTCGCATGTTTGGTCCCGATGAGGTGGAACGGGTCTCCGTACCGATGTGGTATCACGGCGATGTGTTGGGTTTCTACCATCTCTACGTCGACAAACCGGGCATCTACGATGGCCGGGAGGATGTGCTGGATATCCTGAATACCATTGGTAGTCACCTGGGTATGGCGGTGGCCAAACAACGTTCAGATACCGAGGCTCGACGGCTATCCATTGTCGAGGAGCGGACCTCTCTGGCCCATGAATTGCACGACTCACTGGCTCAGACGCTGGCCAGTCTGCGTTTCCAGATCCGTATGTTGGAGGACACCCTGCAGGATGGTGATGCCTCGGAGAAGCTGATGTTTGAGGCACAGCGAATCCACAATGGTCTGGATGAGGCGCATGATGAACTGAGAGAGTTGATCAACAGTTTTCGTGCACCATTGGATCAGCGGGGTTTGGTCCAGGCCCTGGAAAAGTTGGTGGAGCGTTTCCAGCAGGAGACAGGTATATCGGCTTTTTTCCAACCGGACTGTATCAAGGTAGATCTCGATACCACACAAGAGATGCAGGCATTGAGAATTGTGCAGGAATCACTGGCAAATATACGTAAACATGCCAAGGCGCATACGGTACGCGTCCTGTTACGTTGTCGCAGTCCGGGCAGCTATCTGATTCTGGTGGAGGATGACGGTGTGGGTTTCGAAGGCACTGCACCCAAAGGGAATCCGGGCGAGCATATTGGACTGTCAATCATGGAGGAGCGGGCGAGGAGGATTGGCGGTGACTTTTCCATTGAGAGCGAACCGGGAGAGGGAACCCGGGTTGAACTGATTATTCGCAGCGCCAAGAGCGAAGCGAGTTTGCAGAGGTAGATGAGATGCGCGTGCTGCTGATCGATGATCATGCCCTGTTTCGTATTGGGCTTCAGGAGTTGCTGGAGCGGCGGGGGATTGATGTCGTTGCCGAGGGTGATTGTCTGAAGGGCATAGAGATTGTGGCTCAGGAGAAACCGGATGTGGTGTTGCTCGATATGCGCATGCCGGATATGACCGGCACGGAAGTCCTGTCGGTGCTTCGTAAGCACTATCCCGACATGCCGATCAGTATGCTGACTACCAGCAGGGAGGAGTCGGATGTCATCGAGGCACTGCAGACAGGTGCCCAGGGGTATCTGCTGAAGGATATGGAACCGAATGAACTGATTGATGCCTTACAGCAGATCGTCAAGGGTAATACTGTAGTCGCCAAGGAGCTGACCAGTGTACTGGCCAAGGCAGTACAGGGAGAGCCGCCCAGTAGCAGCAAGCAGACGTCATCGCTGGATGACCTGACGCCACGGGAGCGGGAAATCCTCTGCCATCTGGCTGATGGACAAAGCAACAAAGTCATCGCGCGAAATCTGGGTATCTCCGATGGCACCGTTAAGCTCCACGTCAAGGCGATTTTGCGTAAGCTGGAGGTGCATTCGCGGGTTGAGGCGGCAGTTATCGCAGTCGAACAGAATCTCTGCTCAAGAGGCTCACAAAATAATACGATTTAATGGGTAGAGATGCTTTCTCTCCCGTAAGCGGAACTAAACGACATGAAAAATTTTCTCGGCTTGATCAGCGAGTGCCTCGGTAATGTAAAGGAGATCATGCCCTGGGATCTGGAAGAACGTATGGCGGAGAATCCCGAACTCATGGTTGTCGACGTTCGAGAGCCCTATGAATACGATGCCATGCATATCGAGGGGTCTATCGCTGCACCCAGGGGAATCCTCGAATCGGCCTGTGAATGGGACTACGAAGAGACGATTCCCGAACTGGTGAAGGCCCGGGAACGAGAGATCGTGGTGGTCTGTCGATCGGGTTATCGTAGTGTTTTGGCGGCATTTTCCATGCATCTGCTCGGGTTCGGGAACGTGGCCTCCCTGAAAACCGGTCTACGCGGTTGGAACGACTATGAGCAACTGCTCGTGAATGAGGCAGGCGACCCGGTTGATATCGAAGTGGCAGATGACTACTTCACACCAATGTTACGGGATGATCAGCTGAGCCCGAAATCATAGCGATCTGCCTCAGGCAGTTAAAAATCGACCGGCGAGGTGGCTCCTTGATCTGAATGAGGTGGCGCCACGAACCAGGCCAGCTTCTCCTGCAACTCCACCACGTGACCGACGATGATCAAAGTGGGTGGTTTGGGTTTCTCCTTTTCTACAATCTGCTGGATGGTCTCCAGCGTGCCGGTAAATACCCTTTGCTTGTGGGTTGTACCTTGCTGGACCAGCGCGATGGGCATGTCGCCACCTGCGCCGTGGTGTTGTAACTCCCTGCAGATAACAGGCAGCCCTACCAGTCCCATGTAGAAGACAATTGTCTGGTTGGGTTGAGCCAGCATGGGCCAGTTGAGGTTCATCGTGCCATCCTTGAGATGGCCTGTGACGAAAGTAACTGACTGGGCGTAATCCCTGTGTGTGAGCGGTATGCCTGCATATGAGGCACAGCCCGCGGCCGCTGTGATACCGGGAATCACCTGAAAAGGCACGCCCTCCGCCGCCAGGGTATCGATTTCTTCACCTCCCCGTCCGAATATAAAGGGGTCACCCCCCTTAAGTCGGAGTACCCGCTTACCCTGTTTGGCCAGGCTGGCCAGGAGCTTGTTGATCTCCTCCTGACGCATGGTGTGCTTATCCCGCTCTTTACCTACATAGATATGTTCCGCTTCGTGCCGGGTCAATTCGAGTATGGGTTTAGCCACCAGACGATCGTAGACCACTACGTCGGCCTGTTGCATCAGGCGCAAGGCCCGAAAGGTCAGTAAGTCAGGGTCGCCAGGACCTGCGCCGACGAGATAGACCTCACCGATATCCTGTGAAAGTCGGGTGTCGGCCAGGGCCTTCTCCATCAACTCGTTTGCCTCAGCATCGTGTCCAGAGAAGATGCGCTCAGCCACGCCACTTTCCAGGGTTCGCTCCCAGAAAAGCCGACGGTCGGCTGGTTTGGCAAAGGTCTCCTTGACGCGCTGACGAAAACGGTTGCAGAGCTCGGCAAGACGGCCGTACCCGGCAGGTATCATCGACTCCAGGCGGGTGCGAATGAGGCGCGCCAGTACCGGGGATGCACCTCCTGTAGAGACGGCGGCCACGACCGGTGAGCGATCAATGACTGAAGGTAGGATGAAACTACAGAGCTCCGGCTGGTCGACTACATTGACAGGTATTCGCTGCTGATTTGCCAGCTCAGATATCAGTCGATTGACGGCGGGTTGGTCGGTTGCTGCGATGACCAGATGGCAGCCGTCCAAATCTTGGGCCGAGAACTCCCTTACCTGATGCGTCAACTGCCCCATATCCCGCCATGTTGTCAGGTTGTGGGTTAATTCCGGAGCTACCAGCGCCACGTCAGCTCCGGATTTGAGTAGTGAAGCTGTTTTACGCTCCGCAACAGATCCGCCACCCACGACCAGACATGGCTTATTTTTGACGTCAAGAAAAATGGGGAAAAAATCCATGATATTCAGCCTGATAGTTGTATTCTTTTGGGTGAGATTCTGAGTTTTGACGACTTTAACACGGCTCAATCATCTCGAAAAACTTGAAGGGAAAGTGATATTCCTGGTTGCAATATTTAAACACATTAATATACTAATAAACCTTATTTTTCTATTTTTAAGGTTACCCACCCGTGATGATCAAAGAAATCGACGCTTTCGATCTGCAGTCTCGCATTGCTGAAGGTGATGATTTGATACTGCTGGATATTCGCAGCGAAGGTGAATTGGCTCAAGGCGTGCTTCCTGAAGCACAGCATTTACCGATGCACCTGATTCCTCTGCGCATCAGCGAGTTGCCGAAGGATAAGGACGTCGTTCTTTATTGTCACAGTGGCGCACGTTCCTACCACGCCTGTGCTTACCTGGCACAGCAGGGTTATGAGAATACCATCAATCTGCGTGGCGGCATTTTGGGATGGGCCAGATCCGGGTATCAATTGGAGACACGCCTTGCAAGCTAAGTGTCTGATAATGGGTAATTTGAAATTTGGGCTTAATGAAACATAAAGGTTCTCGGTAGTGGGTTTGCTTGCGTTTCAGAGACGCTTGTCATATAAAAGCCCGTCTGAGTTTTTTCCAACATACTAAAACATCGATATAGCTGGAGGTCATACCATGGCAGATTTTGATCAAGAATTGGACGCGAGCGGACTCAACTGTCCCCTGCCGATCCTGCGTGCAAAGAAAACCCTTAATGGTATGGAATCCGGTCAAGTGCTGCACATCATTGCAACCGATCCCGGTTCTGTGAAGGATTTTGAAGCTTTCGCCAATCAGACCGGTAACGAGCTGATGGAGTCCAAGGAAGTGGGTGGCAAATTCGAATTTCTGATCAAGAAGGCTTGATACTTCGGTCAGAACCTTTTTAGGAGACGTAAACGATGCCGGACGAAAAAAAGTTAGCCATCATTGCCACCAAGGGTTCACTTGATTGGGCCTATCCTCCCTTTATCCTGGCATCCACTGCGGCTGCCCTTGGCTACGAGACCGAGATCTTCTTCACTTTCTATGGTCTGCAGCTGTTGAAGAGAGATCTGGCGCTGGAAGTGACACCGCTGGGTAATCCAGGCATGCCGATGCCCATGGGCATGGATAAGTGGTTTCCCGTACTGGGTCTTGCCTTACCAGGTATGCAGGGCATGATGACCGGTATGATGAAGAAAAAGATGGCCTCGAAAGGCGTGGCTGACCTCGCAGAGCTTCGTGAGCTGTGCCAGGAGGCCGAGGTAAAACTGATCGCCTGTCAAATGACCGTTGACCTGTTTGAACTCAATACCGCGGAATTTATCGACGGTATCGAGTACGCCGGTGCTGCTCGCTTCTTCGAGTTTGCCGGTGAAAGCGATATCTGCCTTTACATCTAACCCTTTGTAAAATGCAGCCACGGCGCCGCCCCACAAGGGCGGCGTTTTTTTATGCCTGAAAAAAAAGAGGCCCCGGACGATGCGGAGCCTCCATTATCGAGTCAGCAAGCTTTAGCGATTACATGAAGTGTTTCGTTACACCCAATCCGAGCAGGTGGACGCTGGAGTCATAGGTGCCATTGACCGCCGTTGTGCCGTTTGTCTCTTGACCGGCAACGGCTGCTGTTGTGCTGTTTATCGTTCTTTCATCGAACTTAACGTACATGTAGCCCGCATCGATGGTCCAGCCGTTACCCAGCGTGTGGCCTAGCCCGAAGCTGAAAAGCTGACGGTCAGAATCAGGGATACGTGGACTGAAGAAAGCATCGTCTTGTGGTGTCTCATCAAATGTGTAACCGATCCTTAACTGAGTCGCCTGACTGATGTCATAGGTAGCACCCAGCCGGTAGGCGTTGGCGTCATCCCAATTATTGTCGCTAGTAACGATGTTGACACCATACTGATCGTGATCGACGATAAGTTTGTCGAATGAACTCCAACCTGTACGGGTAATATCAAATTCGATGGCGAGTTTGTCCGTGGTCTGATTTCTTACCCCCACTTGCAGACGGTAGGGAAGCTTAAGGTCAGCATGGACGTTGTTTGAGAAAAAGGCAGGTAGGGCGGTGGCTGGTAGGTCAACTGTGCCTTCGATGGGGATGTTGGCCTCAGAGTGATAGCTGCCCCCAAAACTCCAGTTTCCCTGATCAATCATGAGTCCAAGGTTCAGTCCGACACCACGGCCATCACCCTTCAGGTTGGCCACCGGATTTGAGCCAGGAGAGCCAGCATTCGCTACGCCGTTGAAAATGACTTCCCGCATCCAGTAGTAATCAACGCCACCAGCAAAGCTTATGTTCTCGCTTATTTTGTAAGCGACACTGGGAGAAAACGCCACAATCTCCAATTTGCTCTGTGTTGGTATTGTCGACCCTAGCGGATACTGGGCATCAAAAGTTCCAGCTGGCCACTCTGTCTCTAAACCAAAGGGCGCGTTGACTGATATGCCTAAAGACCAGGTCTCCGTTAATTTCGAATGTGCTGATAATGACGGTATACCCACAACATCATTGGCCGTGCTGTCGACACTACCGGAGCCTGTGTCGACACTCAGATCAGGTTTGACCAGCAAAGCACCAGCTGCGACAGAACTGCCCTCGTGGAATGACATGGCAGCCGGGTTATAGGCGATGGCCGCAAGAGAATCAGGATTGGCCACCAGGGCATTGGAAAGCGCCAGGCCGGTGATGTTCAGCTCAGGTACGGCAAATCCCGATGCCTGGACCGATTGATTCATGGCCAGCATCGCAATACCGCAGGATAGTGCCAGTCGTGAGAGTTGAAAGGTTTTCTTAAGTTGCATCCGCTTACCTCCGCCGTGGATATCTATTATTGTTAACTCGCCATTAATCCATATTATTTGATCGGCGAGCTTTGCCTTGCATGTGATGATTTATTCTGTCCCATCTGCAACACAATGGGTACATTTTTGTCAGGCTAGAGGATATTTCATCGAATTACCATAAATTTGGCACACGAATTTACTTAGAAGTATCTGGGAATATGGATATGGAGAGTCTTGAGGCTGAGTGCGGCGTCACAGGATTCGGATTGTGAACTCTGCTGCCATAGCCTGTGGAGTTGTGGTATAAATTAAGTTTATTACTATAAAGAACAACTGAATTAGGCTTCTAAAAAATGGCGGATCGCAGATTACAGGTTTTCCACACCGTAGCCCGTTTACTCAGCTTTACCAAGGCGGCCGAAACACTCCACATGACCCAGCCTGCCGTTACCTTCCAGGTGCGACAGCTGGAGGAGTATTTCAATACCCGTCTATTTGACCGGACGCATAACAGAATCAGCCTGACCGAGGCCGGGAGCCGCGTCTTTGAGTACGCGGACAGGATTTTCGATCTCTATGCAGATATGGAGAATTCAGTCAGGGAGATGACGGGTGAGATCCGTGGAGCGCTCACGATCGGAGCCAGCACGACAATCGCTGAGTATATGCTACCTGCCCTACTGGGTGACTTTGGCACCCGTTATCCTGAGGTAACCATGCACCTGCGAGTCTCCAACTCCGATGGCATCGTCTCGATGGTCGAGAACAACACCATCGACCTGGGTGTGGTAGAGGCCCCTGTGGGCAATAAAAACCTGGTGGTAGAGGTCTGCCGTCTCGATCACCTTGTCGCAATCGTACCGCCCAATCACGATCTTGCTGAAAAGGAATCACTGAGTATTGATGAGTTGTTGGAATATCCCTTCATCTGTCGTGAGGAGGGTTCTGGCACGCGGGAAGTCATCAATGAATATCTGAGCCAGCATTGTGAATCGACCCTGAATATCTCAATGGAGCTGGGTAGCCCCGAGGCGGTCAAGGGTGCTGTTGAGGCAGGCATGGGGGTTTCCGTCGTCTCCCGTGCGACGGTACAGAAGGAGCTGAAACTGGACACCCTGAGGGCCATCAATCTGTCACCGACGCTGGAGCGTCCATTCTCCTTTGTACATCAGAAACAAAAATTTCGCCTGCGCGCGATGGAAGAGTTGCTCGATTTTGCTCGCAGTTACTGTGAAGATCATGCCGAAGAAGCGCTGTAATAGATACCGAATCTAAATCGGTAATTACTGCTTAGCCGCCCTAACCGGGGTTGTCTGGATGTTTGTTCATCAGATGAAACAATAAGTAGTTTGATCATGAAGGAGCGCTGACCGTGCAGTTCGTGCCAAAACAGAAGAATCTGAGTGCCGATCAGAAGCAGTTGCTAGCGCTGTTTGGCGAGTTGGATGACCAGAATCGTGATTCACTGTTGGCATTTGCCCAGTTCCTGGCTTCTCGAGTTGATAGTGCGGCTGCCACTCAAGATAGTTTAATTCAAGAACCCAAGCCGATAGAAAGGCCAGGACAGGAGTCCGTTGTTAAGGCGATCAAACGCCTATCTGCAACTTACTATATGCTGGAGAGAGAACATCTCCTGGATCAGACCTCGTCATTGATGATGTCACATGTGATGCAGGGGCGAGATGCCGTTTCAGTCATCGATGAATTAGAGGTAATTTTTAGTGAGCACTACCAGCGCTATTTGGAGAATCAATAGGCTTTACCGCCTGAGACACTAATCTGTTAAGAGTTTAAGATGCAGGTCATAACCGACTGGTTCAAACGTTATTTCTCCGATCCGCAGATTGTTTTTCTGACACTCTTCCTGATTATATTTTTTGGGGTGGTTATCACCATGGGGGATATGCTCGCCCCCGTGTTGGCCAGTATCGTGATTGCCTATCTGCTGGAAGGCATTGTGTCGCTGTTGGAAAAGCGTTCCATACCCCGCCTGCTCTCTGTGGTCATTGTCTTTATACTTTTTATGTTGTTTGTTGCGCTGTTTATGTTGGGGTTGTTGCCGCTACTCTCTCGACAGGTCACCGATTTTGTTCAGCAATTACCGGCCATGATATCAATGGGACAGGATGCCCTGATGCAGTTACCGGAGCGCTATCCGGAGTTGATACCTCAGGCTCAAGTGGATCAGTTGATCGGCCAGATCAGAAATGAGATTGCCTCATTTGGTCAACAGGCTGTTTCTTGGTCGTTAGCTTCGGTGGTGGGTGTAATAACGCTCATTGTCTACGTGATTCTGATGCCGCTACTGGTTTTCTTCTTTCTCAAGGACAAGCGCTTGATTATCGACTGGATGGTACAGCACATGCCCAGGCACAGAAATTTTGCCGGTACTGTCTGGAAAGACGTTGATCGGCAGATCGCCAACTATGTGCGAGGTAAGTTTTGGGAGATCGTCATTGTTTGGGCTGCCAGCCTGGTAACATTCACCTTATTGGGCCTGAATTATGCGCTGCTGTTGGCAGTGATGGTCGGGTTATCGGTTATCATCCCCTATATCGGTGCCGCTGTTGTGACCATACCGGTATTGTTTGTGGCTTGGTTTCAATGGGGTTGGGGGCCTGATTTTGTCTGGTTGGCTGTGGCCTACCTGGTGATCCAGGCGCTCGATGGCAATGTGCTTGTGCCGCTGCTCTTTTCTGAGGTTGTAGATCTACACCCGGTAGCGATTATCGTGGCGATTCTGGTGTTTGGCGGGTTTTGGGGATTTTGGGGCGTTTTCTTTGCTATCCCACTGGCGACGCTGGTGCAGGCGGTATTGGAAGCTTGGCCTAAAACAGAAGATGAGGGGCTACCGACTTAGTGGTCAAATGGTGGATTATTCCCTTTTTCACAACCGACCATATGGCCGGTTGCTCCATAAAATATACTGAAATTGCAACAGGTACCCTGAATAATTCAGCGATACAATTACTTTTTGCTGCTGAAGCCTATGATGGGGTAAAGCGGACACCAACTGATCAGTCCGGTCAGCAAGGGTACAGCGCCGATTGCAGCCCACCAAACTGGCTCAGGGCTAATGACAAAACCCCATACAAGCAGTGCGGCGCCTGCAATGATACGCAGTCCGCGATCGATACCTCCGACATTCTGTGCCATGATTAACTCCTAAAAAATATTCACGTTTTGGATAAGTCTCAAATTGAAACTGAAGCATCACTTCAGTCAATGAGTCATATTTCAATGGTACTTGTTGTCAGATGGGGTGTATGTGACATTGTCACAGAGATTCCAGTTTAGTTTTCATGGGTTTTCTCGGCTAGCCCCTGGGCGTCATTTAAACGTACAAAGCCGCGGGCAACCGATATCAGTCCCTGATGCTCGAAGTCTTTCAGGATGCGGCTTACCACCTCGCGAGAAGTCCCCAGGTCTGAGGCGATGGCTTGGTGTGTGATTTTTATATCATCGTCACCGGTTGAGGTGCCTCGCTGCAGAAGGTAACTTGCCAGCCGCCTGTCGACGCGCCGAAAAGCGATCTCTTCCACTACGCTGATCACATCGCCAAGACGATCACTAATCAGGGTGAACATATAGTTGCGCCAAACGGTGAACTGATTTGTCCAACGTTTGACTTCTGCGGTATGAATCACCAACGCTTCTATGGGCGTTTCACAGATGGCGAAGGCCGGAAAAGGTTTGCCGCTGATGATACAGGAGGCGGTGAGGATGCAGCTCTCACCAGGACCTATGCGATAGAGTGTAATCTCGCGTCCGTTTTCCCCCAACTTGTAAACCCGTGCCGTCCCCTCTAGAACCAAAGCGAGATGACTGCATTGTGTACCTTGATCACAGATGGGCTGGGGTGCATCGATTCTGGACAGGGTGGCGTGCTTGAAGAATATTTCACGGAAATCCTCATCCGCCTCCTGCAGAAAGTGGAACTGCCGAAGGATAGCTGAGATTTGCTGAGTATCTGAGATCAATGTCTTGTTTTCGGGAGGCGTACAGTGTTGGGTGCCAAGGGCGTCCTGTCAGGGTATCATGATAAGCCATTTGCAAATCGACAGGACCGCATCTGGAGCTTGTGCTCAAGGGTGCGGGTTTCGGCCGATATACAAACTAACATCATAATATATCGCAGTAGTCCTGTGAGACCAGCAAGTATTTGATTATGTCTGATCTGCACAACGAAGAGCTAAAGGTTAAAGAGGAGCGGGTACGCATTCTCTATACCAATGGTATTACGCTAATTGTGGCGAATATCATCGGCGGGCTACTGTTTTTCTATGTAAACCAGGGCTGGGCATCCCCCTTGGGACTCTTTTGGGGAGGGTTGCTCGCCAGTGTCCTATTGGGGCAGACCATTCTTACCCTCTTTGTTCGCAACGTCTCGCTAGTGAGATTGCAACTCTGGCGATACGCTTTTCTACCCGGTGTTTTACTGCTGGGCGTTCTTTGGGGTGCTGCGTTGATGCATGTCATGCAGTATCCCGCTTACGATGAGCATGCCACGATGGATGTCATCCTGGTTGGCACCATTTTTCTGCTGACAACGCTACTGTTAACTGTTGATACTTTCTTTAGCATTGTTTTCGTGCTTTCAGCGATAAGCCTGTTGCTGTTAAATCTGTCGGCTCAAGGCAATATCATATCGGCTGACTTCATTACCGGGCTCATCGCCTATTCCCTGGCGCTTCTCATTCTTTCTGCTTGGATGACCTATTATCAGCAAGGCTACCTGCTCATGGCTGCCAACCGGGCGTTGTTGCATGAGCGGATGGTGGCGTCTGAAACCAATCTTACTGAGATGCGTAATCGGCTCACGGATGAGAATGATCAACGGCAGACGGTGGAGCAAGAACTGTTTCTTGCCAAGGAGGCAGCTGAGGGCGCCAATATGGCGAAGTCTGAATTTCTCGCCACTATGAGTCACGAAATCCGCACGCCACTCAACGGTATCCTGCCAATTCTGGAGATGCTGCGTGAGACTCGTCTGGATGGTGAACAGAAGCATTTTGTCACCACAGCGCTCAACTCTTCACAGGTACTGTTGAGCATTATTAACGATATCCTCGATTTCTCGAAAATCGAGGCGGGGAAACTGGATCTGGAGTTTATCGAGATCAACTTGGTGAATATCATTGAGCAGGTCACTTCACTGATGAAGAATGCCGCTGACAGGCGGGGCCTCAAGCTGATGTATAAGATCGAGAATGGCGTACCCAGGAACGTGAGGGGGGACCCGATACGGTTGCGCCAGATTCTCACCAATCTGGTGAGTAATGCGGTCAAGTTTACGGAGCAGGGTGAGGTCTGTGTTGAGGTGTCGGTTCGCCAGTCGTCTCGAACCGAAGTGGATCTGTTATTTGCTGTCAGGGACACAGGATTAGGTATGACAGAGGAGCAGGTACAACGACTATTCGAACCTTTCTCACAGGCCGATGCTTCGACTACCCGGAAACATGGTGGTACCGGTCTGGGACTCGCTATCTGTAAGCGCTTGACGGAATTGATGGGAGGGCGAATCGGGGTCAAGTCACACAAAGGCCAGGGATCCTACTTCTGGTTTATTCTACCCATGCGCAAATCGTTGCAGGACATGCCCTCAAGCCGTCGTAACCTGCGTGATATTCGAACTCTGGTACTAGCCTCTGAATCATCTGCAGAGGTTCAGCCGTTGACACATACTCTGCGCAATGCCGGTATGTTGTTGGAATTCGCTAGCGATCAATACGATGCTTTGAACAAGCTTAAGACTTCAGCGAATCTCGGCCTCAGCTGGCGATATGAGCTCATGTTGATCGATGCCACCCAGCATGCCTCCGGTTTGTTTCAGCTGATTGGCAACGCCAGGGAAATAGCCCACATGCGAGATGTTCATATTCTGGTGATGAATGTGAAAGAGAGTGAACTCGCAAGCCTGGAGAGCATGGGTGTTGATGTTGTGGCCGGATCGATAAAACAGAAAGAGATCAAGCAGCGAATAGAGCGCATGCTGGATGTGGAACAGAGCTCGACTGTCCATACGGCGCCGGGTGACGAGCCTGTGCCGCGTCTACCGGACGACCACCTGAACTGGCTCGACAAGCAGGCCGGCGGGGAGGTGCCCGAGTCGGAAGATGGCTCGATGGTACAAGATGAGCCGCCTGTCCAACACACAAAACTTGTCGGCAGGGTACTGGTGGTGGAGGATAATCCCGTCAATCAGGCGGTTGTCAAAAAGATGCTGGAAAAAGCAGGTCTTTCTCTTGTCACGGCCAATGATGGTGTTGAGGCCATGGAGATCCTGCGTGGGGAGCAGTTCGATGTGGTCCTGATGGACTGCCAGATGCCGCGAATGGATGGTTATGAGGCTACTGAAGCCATTCGCGAGCGGGAGATCCAGCAGGGGTTAATGCGGCTGCCTGTGATCGCCATGACGGCCAATGCCATGGCCGGAGACAGGGAGCGCTGTCTGGCAGTGGGTATGGATGACTATCTGTCAAAACCGGTTAAGCCCTCACAACTGGAAAATATGCTGCGTCAGTGGTTGCCCATGGAGGAGGCTCTTCCGGGAGGTGTGGTTGATCAAACCGCGCCGATGGTGGAAGCTGTGCCTGAAAGCCATCAAGCCGCAGCAGACGTGACACAAGCAACAAGCGATTTTGGAGTAGAGATTATGGGGTCACATGGGGTCATCGATCGCAGTGTGCTCAAGGAGCTGTACGAGATCATGGAGGAGGATTTCGTCTCTATCATTGAGAGCTATCTCAAGAGTGCCCCAGGCTTGATGCACGGTATTCGTGATGCGGTTAAGTCAGGGGATATGGATGCCCTGGTGAAATCAGCGCACCCGTTGAAATCGAGCAGTGCCAATGTGGGCGCCATGGAGCTTTCAGTGTTGGCGAGGGATCTCGAATTCAAGGGAAGGGAGGCGGATTCCAGTGATCTGGTGAACAGCTACAATCGAGCAGCCGATATTTTTCGCAAGACCGTGAGCGAACTTCGTGTTATTGCAGAGAAGGGCGATGTTTAATCAGCCATGATTTGTTCAGTGCTTCCCTTTAACCCTCAATCCCGGTAATCATGCCAGTCACTGTCGTCTCACAGGTTGTCAGAAGCAAAGTCCGCCAGTCGGGAACGCTCACCCCGCTGTAGCGTGATGTGGCCACTGTGTGGCCAATCCTTGAAACGGTCCACGGCGTAGGTGAGTCCCGAGGTAGTTTCCGTCAGGTAGGGTGTATCGATCTGTGCCACATTTCCCAGGCAGACGATTTTTGTGCCGGGTCCCGCCCGGGTGATCAGTGTCTTCATCTGTTTCGGCGTCAGATTCTGTGCCTCGTCAAGAATAATATATTTGTTGAGAAAAGTACGGCCACGCATGAAGTTGAGGGAGTGTATGCGTATGCGGCTGCGTAGCAGATCTTCTGTGGCGGCACGGCCCCATTCACCACCTTCTGTCTGGGTGAGTACCTCCAGGTTGTCCATCAGAGCACCCATCCAGGGTGTCATTTTTTCCTCTTCAGTACCCGGTAGAAAACCGATGTCCTCGCCCACAGGCACAGTCACGCGAGTCATGATGATCTCTCGATAGAGGTTGAGATCCAGGGTCTGCACCAAACCGGCAGCGAGGGTGAGCAGGGTCTTGCCGGTACCGGCACTGCCCAGAAGTGAGACGAAATCCAGCTCCGGGTCGAGCAGCATGTTGAGGGCAAAGTTCTGTTCCTGATTGCGTGCCGTGATGCCCCAGACTGCGTGTTTGGGGTTACTGTAATCTTCCGCCAGTTCTATGATCACATTGTCGGCTTGTTTTTCGCGCACGATGGCGTGAAAACCCTCGTCACCCGGCATATAGAGGCATTGACTGGGGTACCAGGCTTCGGTATCGGGTCCCGAGACACGGTAGAAGGTACGACCCTCTTCCTGCCAGGATTCCAGCTCCTTGGTATGCAACTCCCAGAAGCTATCCGGTAGTTTATCGAACCCGTTATAGAGAAGATTGACATCCTCAAGGACCTTGTCGTTGGAGTAGTCTTCCGCCTTGATACCCAACACCGTTGCCTTGATGCGGAGGTTGATGTCCTTTGAGACCAGGATCACCCGCTTATCAGGATGCTCTGTCTGTAAGCTGAGGGCTGTGGACAGAATGTTGTTGTCGGGGGTATTGCCCGGCAGTGACGATGGTAACTCCACCTCAACGGGTTTGGTCTGTACGAACAGCAGCCCGGACAGAGCCTCAACGGCACCGTTCAATTGCAGCGTGTTGAGCGGAATGCCCTGGCTGATGTCGTGCTGCGGCACATGGGATATGAGCTCGTCCAGAAAACGGCTGGTCTGGCGAACATTGCGCGCCACTTCTGACATACCCTTCTTACCCTTGTCGAGTTCCTCAAGTACTACCATGGGTAGAAAAATATCGTGCTCCTTGAATCGGAACAGTGCCGTGGGATCATGCATCAACACGTTGGTATCAAGAACAAAAAGCCGGGGTCTTTCCTGGGCTGTTTCAGGCATGTGATATCTCGAAAACTGGGATAGTGATGGATTTGGGGCGGTTTGTGCCGGCGTTAAGCCAACGGAACCGTCGCCAAAGGTGTAAAGGGATTGACCCCAAATACTGTCTAAAGCGCTTGTTCAGTGCGAGTTACCTGCACGCATGGCTTTCAGTGCATCCAGGACTTCATCCACGTGCCCTTTGACCTTTACCTTGCGCCAAGCCTGCCGCAGGATGCCCTCGGCATCGATCAGGAAGGTGCTGCGCTCGATACCTCTGACCTGTTTGCCGTACATCGATTTCATCTTGATCACATCAAAGGCTTGGCAGAGGGCCTCTTCTTTGTCGGAGAGAAGCTCGAAAGGGAAGCCCTGCTTGGCTTTAAAATTTTCCTGCGCTTTGAGACTATCCCGGGAGGCGCCAAGTATGACGGCGGACTGTCGCCGGAATTTGGCGATGGCAGCTGTAAAATCGAGGCCTTCCTGTGTGCAGCCAGGGGTGCTGGCTTTGGGATAGAAATAGAGGATGACGGGTTTGCCCCGGAAATCAGAGAGTTTGATCTGTTTATTGCCGGTGGCGGGCAGTTCGATGTCGGGTACGGGTCTGCCGATAGCAATCTTGCTCATGGCTTGCGGGATACTCCGGAATTTTGTCTAGGACCTGTTAACACTGACGATATCACGAGGTCCGTCAATGCCTCAAACCGGTTATGTGACCTCGGGTCTAACCCTTGATAGGTTCGATGACCGCGTCGAGGTTGAGTCCGTCGCAGTAGTCCATGAACTCATCGCGCAGTCCTGCGATATGGATATCTGCAGGAATGCCGACACTCATGTGAACGGAAAACATCGGCGTGCCGGTATGTGCCGCGGAATAACTGGTGGTCATCATATCTTCGATATTGATATTACGTCCGGAGAAGAATTCAGCCAGCTGGTTGACGATGCCCGGGTGGTCCATCGAGACCACTTCGACCATATAGGGCAGGAGATTACTCGACGGCGCCTTCTCTTCAGTCCGCCTGCTGATAATGGTCAGATCCAGCTCTTCCTGTAGCTCCGGCAGGGCATTTTCGAGTTTGGCCAGGGTATTCCAGTGGCCCTCCGTCAGGATCAGGACGGCAAATTCACCACCCAGCACAGTCATGCGGCTGTCGGTGATATTGCAACCCTCATCGAGGATCTTCTTTGAGAGGGCCTTGACGATGCCCGGGCGGTCTTTACCGAGTGCGGAAATGACCAGATAGTTATTGGGTGTTGAGGACATGAAACGTGCGCCGTTGCTAGGTAATTTAATGATCGTATGACAAGTGTAACATCTGGGGGCACTATCTATCGGAAAAAGCGTTGTGCGGCAAGCCCCCGGTTTCTTTACTTGTCAGAATTGTGAAGCACAGGATACCATTGCCGATTGAGCCAAGAGATTGAGTACGATTCTAATGTTTCACGGCAGTATGGTAGCAATGATCACTCCCATGACGCAGGATGGCAGCGTAGATGCCGCCGCGTTGGGTCGGCTGGTCGAATTTCACATTGAGCAGGGAAGTGACGCCATCGTTGCGGTAGGCACCACTGGCGAGTCAGCGACCCTGGATGAGGCGGAGCACTGCGATGTGATTCGCCAGGTGGTCAGTGCTGTGGCCGGGCGCATACCCGTCATAGCCGGTACCGGGGCCAACTCCACCCGCGAGGCGATCGACCTGACACGCTGTGCCAAGGCAGCGGGTGCGGATGCCTGTCTGCTGGTGACGCCCTACTACAACAAGCCAACTCAGGAAGGGTTGTTCCTGCATTACAAAGCCGTTGCCGAGGCAGTGGATATCCCTCAGATTCTTTACAATGTGCCAGGCCGGACTGCCTGCGACTTGCTGCCGGAGACCGCCGCCCGGCTGGCAAAGATCGATAATATCATCGGTATCAAAGATGCCACCGGCGATCTCTCCCGGCTGACCAGTCTCAGAGCAATGTGCGGCGAGGGCTTCCAGCTGTATAGCGGCGATGATGGCACAGGCTGTGAGTTTCTCTTGCAGGGTGGGCATGGTGTTATCTCAGTGACGGCCAACGTGGCGCCAAAACTCATGCATGAGATGGTGGCTCAGGCATTGGCCGGCCAGCGGGAGGCTGCTGAAGCCACAGACGCCAAGTTGTTGGGGTTGCATAAGGCTTTATTCGTGGAGTCGAGTCCAATCCCAGTCAAGTGGGCGATGGCAAAAATGGGTTTGTGCGATACTGGCATCCGCTTGCCGTTGACCTGGTTGAGCCCTGCAGCCGAGGCTGATGTGGCAGGCGCTATGCAGCAGGCCGGTGTTCTTTGAAGCGCGTGAACCACTGCAACTTTTCATGCAGAGTGGAGGTCCGACTCTGGCATGTAGCTAGGGTGGAATGCCCTGTCTTGAGAAGTGAAAAATTCGATCCGTCGAGAGGCGGGAACTGATAACCACCACCAGACTGATCTATCCTGACATGCAGTTTATTCTCTACCCCTTTTCGATTCTCTTGCTGCTCCTCATGTTGACCGGCTGCAGTTCCAATGGCGGTTTCTTCTCTGACTCGGAGCGGGAATATCGCAAGCAGCGTGAGACAGTGCAGGATCTGGAAGTGCCGCCAGATCTTACCCGCTCCGCTATTCAGGATGCGATGGTGGTGCCGGGTGCCGGCGGCGCCTCCTATGAGGCCTACACCCAGCGGGATAAACAAGTGGCATCCGGTGTTGCCGTTGATGGCGAGGTACTGCCCGATTTCGAGAACCTTTCTGTCCAACGTGATGGTGATCAGCGTTGGCTCGTAATACAAGGTGAGCCGCAACAAGTCTGGCCCAAAGTGGTCGATTTCTGGCGGAAGAACGGCCTGTTGTTGGTGGAACAGGACCCAGCCATCGGTGTCATGAAAACGGATTGGCTCGAGAGCCGGGTCGATATTAAACAGGGTGCGATTACCGAGTTTTTCCGCAAGGCCGTTGGTGGTGTTTTTACCTCAGCCACCCGAGATCAGTTCCGGGTACGCTTGGAACCGGGACTGCAGCCGGGTACTACTGAGCTCTACCTGACCCACCGAGGCATGGAAGAGAAACTGGTGGAAAACGTCAGCGGGGAAGCGGATACCACCTATTGGACGCCGAGACCCAACGATCCTGGGATTGAGGCGGCCATGTTGCGCAGCCTCATGCTACATCTTGGTGTTACCCAGGAGCAGGCTGAGACCCTGCTTGCCCAGGAGCAAGAGGCACAACCACGTTCCAGACTGGTGAAGAACGCACAGGTGAGCGAGCTCTATATCAGGGAGAGTTTTGCCCGCGCTTGGCGTCTGACAGGTGTTGCTCTCGATCGTGTTGGTTTTGCCGTCGAGGATAGGGACCGCAGCGCTGGTATCTACTATGTACGCTACAATCAGCTGGAGAGTGACAAGGCAGAGAAGAAGGGCTTTTTCTCCAAGCTCGCTTTCTGGCGTGACGATGAATCTGAAATCGATGATAAGGTCCAATATCAGGTCAAGCTAACCGAATTTGATGACGAGACCCAGGTTATTGTTCGTGATCAGGCGGGAGAGCGGGATAATGCTGAGATTGCTCAGCGTATCCTCACACTGATTAACGAGCAGATTCGATAAGTCTTGTCCCTTCGCTTTGCTTCGCTGGGGAGTGGTAGCCGGGGAAACGCCCTGTTGCTGGAGACAGCAAACGTCAGGATATTGATCGATTGCGGTTTCCCTGCCCGTGAGATAGAGAAGCGACTTGCCGGCTTGTCGGTTGATCCACAGACCCTGAGCGGTATCTTCGTCACGCATGAGCATGGTGATCATGTTCGCGGGGTGGGCGCCCTGGCAAGACGTTATAAGCTGCCAGTATGGATGACGGATGGTACCTATCGTGCCGCCCGCTATGGTGATCTGCCGATCCTGAACAGGATTGATTGTCACGGTGGATGGCTCTCGCTGGGTGACCTCGAGTTACTCCCGTTTCCCGTACCCCACGATGCCAGAGAACCCTGCCAGTTTCTCTTTCAAACAGCCGGTTTTCGACTTGGTCTATTGACCGATACCGGGCATATCACCCCGCACATCCAAGAGAATCTACGTGCATGCGATAGTCTGATTCTTGAGTTCAACCACGATCTGGAGTTACTGTCCAACGGACCCTACCCGCCGAGCCTGCAAGCGCGGGTAGGGGGACTGCATGGACACCTAAGCAATCATCAGGCAAGTGGCCTGCTGAAGCTGGTTGAAGAATCACAGCTGCAATATCTGCTGGCATCCCACCTCAGCGAGAAGAACAACACGCCTCAAAAGGTCAGGGATTCCGTCTCTGATGCAGCTCCCAGGCTATTGGATACACTCTTTTTTGCCGAGCAGGATTGTCATAGTCGCTGGTTCGAACTCTCTTAGGGAAAATGCTAAGTCTATGATTCGATAGGCTGGAATTGGCGCATGTACTGTATTTTGCCTGAGGTAATTCCCGTCCAGACAAAAACCAGAATAAACGAAAGGTTTAGTATTCACGCTGTATTAGAACATGCTAAATATATTAAATTACTTTAGTTATCAGTAGGTTGTGTGTAAAGTGCATGGGTTTGAAAGCTGACGATGAGGCAATTCTCCTGCCCTCAGCGGTTACAGAGATATAATGTAGGAGAGTATTTGGAGGGCTTAAATGGCACATATCGTTGTCATGGGTGCAGGTACTGGAGGTATGCCTTGTGCATACGAGCTTCGTATGGAGCTTGGTCGAGAGCACGAAATTACAGTGATCAACGAGCGGGACTACTTCCAGTTTGTCCCATCAAATCCCTGGCTTGCCGTGGGATGGCGTGATCGGTCTCATATCACGTTTGATATCCGTCCACATCTTGAGCGCAAGGGGATCAACTTCATTGCGAAACGGGTGGACAAGATCGATCCTGATGACAATCAGGTGACCCTGGATGGCGGCGATACCATCGACTATGACTATCTCATCATCGCAACCGGTCCCAGATTGGCATTTGAAGAGGTCGAAGGTTCAGGTCCAGAAGGTCATACAGAATCCATCTGTACTGTGGATCATGCAGAGAAGGCCTATGGGGCCTATCAGGCGCTGCTGGAAGATCCGGGTCATGTGGTTATCGGCGCCATGCCTTTCGCCAGTTGTTTCGGGCCGGCCTATGAATTCTCGTTTATTATGGATTCTGACCTGCGTAAGCGGAAGATGCGCGACAAAGTACCCATGACCTTTGTCACATCTGAACCTTACATCGGCCACCTTGGTTTGGGCGGTGTCGGTGACTCGAAGGGGTTTCTCGAGAGTGATTTCCGCGCACATCACATTAACTGGATCACCAATGCCAAGGTCACAAAGATCGAAGCCGGTAAAATGTTTGTCGAACAGTTCGACGACTCCGGGCACAAGATCAAAGATCACGAGCTGGATTTCAAATACTCCATGATGTTACCTGCCTTCAAAGGTGTGGATGCGGTGGCGAATGTTGAAGGTCTGTGTAATCCGCGTGGTTTTGTATTTGTTGATGACCACCAGCGCAATCCAAAGTATCCCAATATTTTCGGCGCCGGCGTCTGTATTGCGATTCCCCCTGTGGAAGCGACGGCGGTACCGACCGGTGCACCCAAGACGGGTTACATGATCGAGTCGATGGTAACCGCTATCGTGCAGAACATCGCTGATGAGCTTTCAGGTAAAGAGGGTACGACCCTGGCCACCTGGAATGCCATCTGCCTGGCGGATATGGGTGATACCGGTGCGGCCTTCGTGGCACTGCCTCAGATCCCGCCGCGCAACGTGGCTTGGTTCAAGAAAGGCAAGTGGGTGCACATGGCGAAGATTGCCTTCGAGAAATATTTCATCCGCAAGATGAAGAAGGGCACCTCGGAACCGATCTACGAGAAGTACATTCTCAAGATGCTGGGTATCGGTAAGCTGAAATAAACGATACGCTTCTCGCATCAGAAAGCCCGGCATAGTGCCGGGCTTTTTTTATTCTAATCTTAGTGAGCCACACGAAACGACATCATGTGTCATCTCTGCGCTCAAGTCGATAGATAGGCTTTGACTTCAACCCGGCGTGCCGTGTCGTCTTCATTGAAGACGCTGGCGCGGACATAGGGGCCCAGAACAGGGACGCGCAGGATATGGGTCAAATCAGTGCCCCCAATCCAGGGAAGCCCACCCGTTGTGGTGAGATCATTGGTCTCGATCCGAATGGTTTTGTGGCTGGCGTTACCGGGATTGAAGTAGCTGTCGAAATTGAAGAAGTGGCTGGTTTCTCCAATCACGCCGACACCATAGACGAAGTCGTTAACAGAAAAGCTCAGTTCCAGCGTGAAGCCCCGCTGAGTGGTACTGTTGAGTGCATCTGATATGACATAGGCATTGATGGTTCTGTAACCGTCGATGTTAATCATATGGTAGCCCTTGCCAGAGTGACCGTTGACCGAATCCTCTGGAAACAGGGTCATGACCTTTGTGCAGGGCCGATCGCACACTTTGGGGAAGATGGGTTTCTTTTCCAGCTTCTTGATGATGCTTTTATCAACCTTTGGCAGATAGTAATCCCAGTCCGGTCGTGACTGGTGTACAGCTTTGGTGTAGCCCTTGTTTGTCTGTCTCTTAGCCATGATAGGCCTCCTGTTGACGGGTATTTTTCACGGGTTGGGGAAGGACCCGAAAGCTGTTAAGTCCTATTCGGGTCCTTCTGCGTGCGCTGACTGCGTGCTTTACTCCGGGCAAGGCGCCTCTTCTGATTCATCCACCGGACAACAACGGTACTCTTGTGATTTGTCCAGCAGATCGATCTGCTTTTTCAGCAGTTCATTCTGTAGGCGCTGGTGCTCCAGCTCGATCTTGATACTCTCCTCAAGCGCAGGCTCGCAGGTCTGGCAATCATCGAGGCAACCTCTTACGACCACGCCGGGTGTGGGCAGGCTGGTGCGGAAAGAAAACTCCATTTCGGCACGGATCTCTTTCGTGACATTCCCCTTGGCGTCGAGGATGCCGTTTTTCTGCAAGTCACCCTGTACGGCGCTTATGGCCTTGGTGTTGAGTTCCTGACTGATAGGTTCCTGATTGGTGTTAATCGCACCCAATGAGGCGACATTGATGCGCCGAAAGCTGCTCAATTGAGGTGTCTGCAGTTCTGTTGCCAGATACGCGGCCTGCAACTCCGGCAGTTTGCTGGAGTTAGCCAGGACACCTGCGGGTATGGTGGTCAGTTGAGGATCTCTGGCGATCGGGCGGTTTACCACGGAGTTGTTACCGGCAGGATCGATGACCCGTGTGCGTACCGCCTGGATGGTCAATTTAACAGTCTGGACTTTGTTCACTTGATAGAACATGTAGCTCACGGCCCGGCATCGGTTGGGATTCGAAAAGGTGCGGCTGCTGCTTTCCAGGTGGCTTTCACTTTCCCCTTCCACGTGCTGGCGGGAGGAGACCTCACCGATTGAGATTGAACTCGATTCCCGGGTCATCTGTACTGATCGGTTATGGGAAGACTCCGCATGCGCATTGAGTTCACGCAGGAACGCGTGGGTCGATTGGGCATTGTAGCTACCGGATACGCTGACCGATGGGCCGCTGAAAATAGTTTCAAAAATGCCGCTTGTGCCACCGGAGCTGGAAGCAGAACCCGATGAGCTGGATGAGGATGAGCTTTGATCGCTGGATTCCAGATCTGACATAAATCGATCCACTGAATCCATGTAGAACTGCTCTTCGGCCATGCGCTCGTGGCGGTAGGAGAGCTGGGTCTCACTGTCGAATGTGAAACGGGAACGTCGATCGAGACTGAACAGACGGACTTTTTCTCCGGGCAGCAGGGTGGTGCTGTAGACCAGGTTCCCCAGCTCCATCGGTCCTGTACAACGTTCCAGACGGATATGTAGCGCGACCTCCACCGGTACCCGGTGAGTTCGATCATTGCCACTAACCGTGGCCAGATGCGTTAGACGATAGACGAAGTCCAGGTAGTCGCACTTCTTCCCATCTGGGAGTTCGGGGCAGCAGGCTAACGAGTTTTCCATGTCAATTCTCCTTTGTGTGTTTGTGTAGCCAGAGTAGATGCCGGTACTTCGTCAAACAGTGAATTAGTTATCTCTGTCGATGTGAATTATTCACATGGCACAACGGGTCTCCCCTGTTACAAAGGTGGTGTTCGTTATCGCAGTCACGCAATTGTGATGTGTGGTGAAGGCATGCTCCGCCGTAGTTGCTGGTGGATCACTGTATGCATATGGGTTCGTGTTTGAGCCCGATCATGTCGAAGAAAGGAGAAAGGATATGGCGACATCAAGGAAATCGAAGGGAAACAGTCTGAAGATCAATCTTGAGCTTCAGGCGTTAGATGACAAGCAATCATGGCCGGAGATATCAGCTTATCTCTATCACAAGTCCGGTCGCCTGTTGGCGAAAGCGGCGGTAAAACAGGAACCCAGGAAGTCTGGGATGGGAAGTGCGCTTTTTGAAGGCTTGGAAAGCGGTAACGAGAAGAGTTTGACGGTAAAGATTGGCCCCAGCACGGAGTCAGTCAGGGAAATCGCCCGCCAGAAGCTGTCGACACATCGTCTCGACGATCTGCCAAGGTTGGCGGATATCCCAACCATCACACTTCCACACCCCGTCTGGATCTGCTGGATCAAAGTGCCCTATCTGGTTACGGGTACCGTGGACAAGTGGGCAGATGGAAAAAAATATCCGGTCTGTGTCGGTGAGGTGGATATCTATGATGTGGATGTCTACTGTCTGCTGAAAATTCCGGATATTGTGATTGAACGCATCCGTGACGGAATTATCGACCTGGTGTTGGATCCACCGCCATTCGATATCCGGCAACCGGAAGAACTCCCCCAATGGTGTGACATTGATGATGACGACTGGTGTGGCACGCCGCCGCGTCCCAGACCGCCCTTTATCGAAGATCTGCAGGCAAAACTTGCCAAACTGCCACCAGCCTGGTCGTTCGCCACTCAGCGCGTGGCAGCCATGGATACGGCCCGCTTGCGATTGGATCAAAATCTGGCTGCAATGCAGGCAAGTGAGAAGCAGCTTTGGTTGAACTCCTCCATCAGTGGGGATGTGCAACTCTCAAAGGTTCTCTATACAAACACCCAGCAGTTTCGACATCTCCTGGTTGAGCAGTTTCAGACATTTCGCTTCTGGCTCTGCTGGTATCCCTGGATTCATTGGCTGTGGTGGCCGTGGTGCCGCTTCTATGGTCTGGAAAAACTCGGCACGGCGCAATTGCAGTCGGACGGCAGTTTTTCAACCCTGGTCCCACTGTCTATCTGTCGCAAGGACCAGCCGGATCTCTGGTTCAAGGTCCGTCAGTCCATTGAAGGCATCGATCGGGTGATCTACGCTCGCTATCCCGTGTTGTGTCATACCTACTGGAATCATCCCAGCGGTAAACTGGTCAGTCTGCTGACCCATGACGCGCAAACCGTCGTCTGTAATCCCAACGACGATACCGACAAGCCGGGGATTTATGTCATGCCTCTGGGTATTGGCGACGACGGCTGGTACCAGATTGAGCAGGCCCACCTGAAGCCGGCTGATATTCCGAATACCGACCGGGGACTCTACAATGCTACCGACCCCTACGGTACCCGGCTGGATGTGCGGATGCAGTTCCACGACAGCCTGACAAGCAAAGGTGTCGCCCACTATCGTTGGTCGGTTGCCCCGGAAGGTACATCGAGCTGGAGCTATCTGAATGCACCCATCACTCATCGGTATCTGACCCAGATCGGCAGCAACTTCTTTATTGTGCCAGAGGAGCTGGGACCTTTTGCCGTCGGAGGCGAACCCAGTCTGTTCAAGGTGCCCGATCCCGCCAAGGACTGGATTGCACTCAATCGAAACGACCGTGCCTTCGCACTGTGGCATACCGCCTTGTGGGACGCTGATCTAAACCGCTATGTACCCCAGGTTGCCGATGGCCGCTATGTGCTGCGTCTGGAAATGTTCGATGCCGCGGGTAATCGTCTTGACCCAACAGCACCGGGCACTGACTGGACTTTCTTCCTGCCAACCTCGGATGCGGTCGGCGGTATCTGGCCGGTGGATGATAATCCTCACGTGCAACCTGATGGCAGCGTGCATTTTAATCTGTGGGTAGACAATACCGACACCACTGCCGATATTCAGTCAGTGGGTCTGGGCGGTTCCCCCACCGGTGAATGTCAGTTCATCGAGTACAACGACGGTACCACCGACCAGGTGAGGGTGACCTATGTGGCCTACCATAAGTTGCCGCCGGAAAGGGATTTCCTCGCCAGCTACAGCCTGTCGATCAAACGAGGCATCTCGGGTACCACGGTGGAGAGTGATAGTTCCACCACACCTGCCCACACACCGACCAATCTGGATGCGGGGGTGGACCATCTGCTGCGCCAGATCGGTAGCAACGGACCCTATACCCGTTGTGCATTCGCGGTTGAGCTCCACGCCAATCCCCGGACACGGAATGGTTTCAGCCGGATTCGTCAATATGAGAGTCACGATACCTCGGCTTTCGCGTTGATGAAGAAACCCATCCCTTGCCCGCCATCGAGGGTGTTGTCTTCGTCAGTTGAACCAGTAGTAGAGGCCCGTCTGGTCAAAGAGCGAACGGAATAGCCCAGAGTCATTAAGGGTTTTAAGCCGCCTTCGGGCGGCTTTTTTCTTTTCGGGAAACATTATTTATCCTGAAAACACAGGTAATCACGAGAGGGCTATTTTGGTATCCTCAACCTCCAGTGATTGGAGTGAGGCAGCGAGAGCGTGGCAATTGAGAGACAGGATACCCGTGCCGTCCTTATCGGCGGTGTGAAAGTCGGTGGTAGTGCCCCCGTCGTGGTGCAGTCAATGACCAATACCGACACGGCTGATGTGGATGCAACCACTGAGCAGGTCATGGCGCTTGCCGCTGCGGGATCGGAGTTGGTTCGCCTCACGGTCAATAACGAGGCTGCAGCCAGGGCAGTGCCGGAAATACGGGATCGCTTGGTGGGCCGGGGCGTTGATGTGCCCCTGATCGGTGATTTCCACTTCAATGGCCACCGTTTACTGAGTGACTTTCCCGCCTGTGCCGAGGCGCTGGCGAAATATCGCATTAATCCAGGTAACGTGGGCAGTGGCGAAAAGCGCGACAGTCAGTTTGCCAGCATGATCGAGACCGCCTGCCGTTATGACAAGCCGGTGCGAATCGGTGTTAATTGGGGCAGTTTGGATAAGGGACTGGTGGCCCGGCTGATGGATGAGAATTCCCGCTCAGACAATCCATTGGATGCCACACACATGACCTATCGGATCATGGTGGTGTCTGCGCTGGAGAGTGCGCAGCGGGCGGAAGCATTGGGATTGGGTCCCGACCGTATTGTGATCTCCTGTAAAATGAGCGGGGTACAGGACCTGATTGCGGTTTATCGGTCACTGGCGCAAAGCTGCAATTATGCGCTGCATCTCGGTCTGACCGAGGCAGGTATGGGCTCCAAGGGTATGGTGGCATCCAGTGCCGCACTGGCGGTGCTGCTGCAGGAGGGGATCGGCGACACCATCCGCATCTCTTTGACGCCGGAACCGGGCGGGGCGAGAACACAGGAGGTGGTGGTGGCGCAGGAACTGCTTCAATCCATGGGGATTCGCGCGTTTACCCCGATGGTTGTAGCCTGCCCCGGTTGTGGAAGGACCACCAGTACCTACTTCCAGCATCTGGCCAAGCAGGTGCAACAGCATCTGCGAGAGCGGATGATTCAGTGGAAAGCGGTCTATCCGGGTGTGGAGAATCTCTCAGTAGCGGTGATGGGTTGCGTGGTCAATGGGCCTGGAGAGAGTAAGCAGGCGAATATCGGTATCAGTCTGCCGGGTACCGGCGAGTCGCCTGCTGCACCGGTCTATGTGGATGGAGAAAAAACCGTCACCCTGAAGGGCGACAATATTGCAGATCAGTTCATTGAACTGGTGGATACTTACGTGAAACAACATTACGGGAGCTGAGTATTGGGGGAGAGACCAGGCTGGCTATCCCCGTCTAACAAGAAAGTCGCGATACCAACTTAAACATGGTGGAGGATAGAGATGAATAAAAGCATGATTCCAATGATTCTGGGGACACTCATGTGTTTCTCCCAAGCGGTGGTTGCTGAGGAAGAGGCATCGCCGACTGTCAGCCTCAAACGTCTCTCTTTAGAGACAGCGACTGCAGTTGCTCGCGGCGCCATCGAGGCCTGCCGCAAAGAGGGGATTCAGATCGGCGTCACCGTGGTGGACAGAGATGGGACAGTACAGGTGGTCTTGCGAGATACCATCGCCGCACAAATAACGGTTCCGATCAGCCGTCAGAAAGCCTTTACGGCAGTTAACTTCAATGCGGCCACCTCGGCTCTGACCAGTCGTGCCGATTCACCGATCGGTCGCATCGACGGCTTGGTGATGTCGGCTGGCGGATTACCGATCCAGGCGGGCGGCCAGCTGCTGGGTGGTGTAGGCGTCAGTGGCGCACCCTCGGGAGAGACCGATGAGCGTTGCGCCCAGGCCGGCGTCGATCAGGTGATCGATGATCTGGAGATGTCGATGTAGCTTAATCGGATCGCTGTGCCCGGCTACAGTCGGGGCATAACAGGTTCGTGGCTGTGTTCGTGGTTATGGGGTTCGGCTGCCGGGAGGGATTGTCCGGCGAATAGCTTTTCAGCCGCTGTCTGCGGGTCGGTTTCGCTTGTCACGATGACACGGACACCGACCCGGGCCATGCGATTGACGAAACCCTGTCCACTGCTGCCGGTGACCAGGATGTCGGCACTGAATAGGGGGTGATCGTCTCCCCGAAATTCATGCATCGACATCTCTTTAGGCAGATCGAGACGGCCGGTTTCCACTGCTTTACCCGTGGAACTATCTTGCTCAAAGACAAGGAAGCGACGTGTCTTTCCGGCATGCTGGGTAATACTGCGGAAGTTTTGGCTGGTGATGGCTATTTTCATGATAGGTGTTTTGCTTGCAGTGCTGACATCATGCGACGTCAGATGAATGCGGGCTATTGGAAGACGCCGTATCGTTACAATGCAGGGAATTGGCCCACTCTTCCATCAATACGTTCACCACGGGCATCGGGGCCTCGACGAACGAGATCGTAAAGCCGGTGTGAGCCTGGCAGATGCCGATGGAGCGCGGCCGGGTTGCCAGCTGTATCGGGTCCTGCAATGTAAATCCGAAGCAAAAGACCACATTGAGCGCAGCTTCGATTTCTTCAGCAATTTGTCCTTCAGGTAAGCCTGCCGTGTGTTCGAGGTGGTTAAAGGTCGCGATGTAGCAAGCTGCCTTATGGGACTCGATCTTATCTTTAAAATAGGCCGCAATCGCATCCGCTGTATCGAAACGGCATTCTGAGTGTTTGAGTTGCAGCGTAATAAGTGGGAGTTCTATCTGCCCGATTTCCTGCTTCAAAGTGTGCTCTCCATGACGCTGTCGGAGTCTAATGAACGGCAAGTAGAGTACGCCCGAAGCCAATGCCTGGGCATTGAAAATGATCAATCTTCGGCGAGACGCGTGAGATTGGGTATGTCGAGTAAAAACTGGTTGGGAGCGGTTTCGACCAAGAGGCTTTGACGCTTGAATTCTGCGATGGTGCGGCTGGCGGTTTCCGTGGTGATGCCGAGCATGGCACCCATGTCCTCACGGGCAAACAGGCTGCACTGACTCTCTTCCCTGTTTTTAACCAAGCGAAGCAGTAAGCGGGCGATACGCTGTTTGGCAGAGCCGGTTGAGAGTTCTGTCAGCCAGGCATCGGCTTCGGTCAACGCACGCTGCCAGCGATTGAGAAGCTCTTTATGCAGGCCGGGGTTTTCGCTACTGAGATTGTTCACCACTCTGACCGGCAGTGCACAGACCTCTGTCTCCTGCAGTACCACGGCGTCGTGCTGGTAGGTCTCACCCACAAGGATTTCCAGACCGGTGACGTCGGTGGTGCGAATGAGTCTGACAATGCGCTGGCTGCCGTCCGGCAGATATTGCACCAGTTTGATGATGCCTGAACGGATGGTGTAGAGCTTTTCACCCATGTCGCCTGCATGGTAGAGCGTGGCGCCCACCGGCAGGGTGTACTGGTCTATCGGGTCGTGCAGTTTCTCGAATGCAGAGTCTTCCACACCGGCAAAGAGCACCGACTCTCTGATTGAGCACTGGAGGCAATCTGCTGTGCCGTCTCTGGCTTCCTTGAATGTGACGTTTTTGACCATGATTACTTCTGTGGATTCTTGCTGCTTATAGTTCCATCAGGGACTGGCGACCTAACCGGGTAGCCATGCAGAACAATACCAGATAGATACCTTAGTAGAATACCCTCTTTTTATAAAATCCCGCTGGATCGCTGTGGTTGTGGGGTATAATGTGGCATTCTGACCAGTGATTAATGGTGTTATTCTTCCTTCCAGGTGATCAATCTGGAATCCCAGAGAAGAGAGGTCGAGATGAATCAAAGTGGAAACGGAAGCTCGCTACAGCACATCCTCGTCGTCGATGATCAGCCGGCCAATCTGAACAGCCTGGAACAAATTCTGGGCACTACCTATCAGGTCTCAAAGGGAGAAAACGGTCAGGTTTGTCTCGATCTTACCAAGCAACTTACACCTGATTTGATCCTGCTTGATGTGGATATGCCCGTGCTGGACGGATTGTCAGTCTGCCGCAAGCTTAAATCCGATCCCACCACCTCCATGATTCCGATCATCTTCGTATCGGCACTCTCACGCCTTGAGGAACGACTGGCCGGATACCGCGCAGGTGCGGACGACTATGTGGCCAAGCCCTACAATGTGGATGAACTGCTGGCAAAGATTCGCATTGCACTCAACAGCAGTTATGATCTGGAAGCAGCCAAGGCGCGCGCTTCACTGAATTTGGGCAGTGTGGCCGACTCCCTCTCCACCTGCAATGAACTGGATGCCATGCGTCAGTTTATCAATGGCGCTTTTGATTGCCAGGATCTGAGAACCTTGGGCGATCGACTGTTGGAGACGTTCGACCACTTCGGTTTGAGAGTCATCGTCCGCATGCTGGGCAACGGACACTACTTCTCCCATGCCGGCGAGGTGGGTGCACTCGATCAGGAGATGATGGAGGCGATGTACGATAAGGGTCGGTTGATCGACTTCGGCCATCGGACCTTGATCAACGCCGATCATGTCTCGGTACTGGTGCGCAACATGCCGGTACATGATGCCGATCGCTACCGGCGCTGGAAGGAGAGTCTCACCTTACTGGTGGGGGTCGTCAACAATTGCGTGGCAGCGGTGGAGAACGAGAGTATGCACCTGCATCAAGCCGGTCTGAATTCGCTGGTCAAAGGGCTGAACCAGCTGATCGAGCATCTGCAGGATCCGGAACTGCAGATGGATCAGGCTCACGCCACTTCACACCTGACCCACCTGATCAGCGTCTGGGAATCCAGTACTCAGGCATCCTGAGATGCCAACTGATCAGCGGGGTCAGTCGGGATCTCGCTTTATCCCACTTTCGGCAGGTGGGCCAGGGACTCCTTGATGGCTGCATCCGGATAGTCGAAGTCCTCCAGCTCCCCTTTGAAATAGCGGTCGTAGGACGACATATCGAAGTGTCCATGGCCCGACAGGTTAAACAGCAGCGTCTTGGGTTCGCCGGTTTCGGCGCATTTTTTGGCTTCTCTGATGGTTGCGGCCACCGCGTGACAGGACTCAGGTGCGGGGATGATGCCCTGGGTTTTTGAGAAGAGCACACCGGCCTCGAAGGTTTCCAATTGGGGAATGGCCACCGCACTGAGCAATCCCTCATCATAGAGTTGGCTGATCAGGGCAGATTCCCCGTGGTAGCGAAGCCCGCCTGCGTGAATACCCGGCGGCATGAAATCGTGGCCCAGGGTATACATCTTGGTCAGGGGTGTGAGGCCTTCGGTGTCACCGTAATCGTAGGCGTAGACACCCTTGGTCAGGGTCGGGCAGGAGGTCGGTTCCACCGCCACCAGTTCGATCTCTTTGCCGCTCGCTTTGTCGGCGAAGAAGGGGAAGGCGATACCGCCGAAGTTTGAACCGCCGCCGCAGGGGGCGAAGATCATATCCGGATAGTCGCCCACCAAGGCCAGCTGTTTCTTCGCTTCCTCACCGATGATGGTCTGGTGCAGCAGTACGTGGTTCAGCACCGAGCCCAGGGCGTAGTTGGTGTCGGCACGACCGGCTGCTTCCTCCACCGCTTCCGAAATCGCAATGCCGAGGGAACCGGCCGAGTCTGGATGCTTTTCGAGAATATGGCGACCGGACTGGGTCATATCGGTGGGGCTGGCAAAGACCTCTGCGCCCCAGGTCTGCATCATCGAGCGGCGATAGGGTTTCTGCTCATAGCTGACCTTGACCATGTAGACCCGCACCTCAAGACCGAACAGCTGCCCGGCCAGGGCCAGGGAACAGCCCCATTGACCGGCACCTGTTTCGGTAGCCAGGCGCGTGATGCCGTGTATCTTGTTGTAGTAGGCCTGGGCGACAGCCGTATTGGGTTTGTGAGAACCGGCCGGACTGACCGCCTCATTCTTGAAATAGATTTTTGCCGGTGTCTTCAGCGCCTGCTCCAGGCGCTCTGCCCGGTAGAGCGGGGAGGGACGCCATAACCGCAACACCTCTCTCACCTCCTCAGGGATTGGAATCCAGCGCTCGCTGCTGACCTCCTGCTCGATGATTGCAGGCGGAAATATGGCACCGAGGGCGTCGGGGGTGATAGGGCTTCCGTCTGGCGCTAGAATCGGCGCCGGCGGATTGGGCATATCCGCCACTACGTTGTACCAATGGGTCGGCATATCTGCTTCTTTAAGCAGGATCTTGGTCTTCATGCTTTGACAATCTCCTGGGGCTTGGCCCGGGGCTGGAATAGTGTTCTGATAGCAGCGCGCTGGCCTCGGCATCGAACCCGAGTGCCAGCAAGTAAATATACACAAATAGAGCCGGTGAGCGCCATGTGCATCCCGCCTATGTTTGAGCGAAATCATTAACACGACACCAGGTAACGCAGTGCCCTTGATCACCCTGAGAAATATCCACCTCAGCTTTGGGGATGCCCCCCTGCTGGATGCCATCGACCTGAACATCGATAAGGGCGAGCGCATCTGTCTGCTGGGACGCAACGGGGCGGGAAAGTCGACCTTGATGAAAGTCCTGCTGGGTGAACTGACAGCCGATGATGGAGAGCGGGTGGTCGGTAAAGGCGTAAAAATTGCCAGGTTAATCCAGGAAGTCCCGCACGATATGAGCGGCAGTGTGTTCGAGGTCGTGGCGGATGGGATTGGTCATCTGGCGGACAAGATCAAGACCTACCACCACATCAGTCATCAGCTGGCAGAGACCGGCGATGAGACCCTGCTTGATAGCCTCTCCCGAGCGCAGCACGATCTTGAGGCGGCTGACGGCTGGCAACTGGAGCAGCGGGTAGAGACCGTCATCTCACGACTGGACCTGGATGCGGACGCCGAGTTTGCCGAGCTTTCCGGTGGACTAAAGCGCCGCGTGTTGCTGGCGCAAGCGCTCGTCACCGACCCTGACCTGCTGCTGCTCGACGAGCCGACCAACCATCTGGATATCGAGGCCATCGACTGGATGGAAGAGTTCCTGCTCGGTTATGCCGGGGCCATTCTCTTCGTCACCCATGACCGTGCTTTTCTGCGCCGGCTCGCCACCCGCATTCTGGAACTGGATCGGGGCGGTCTGACCGACTGGCCGGGTGATTATGCCAACTACCTGCGCCGCAAAGAGGAGCGGCTCAATGCCGAGGTGCTGGCCAACGAGCGTTTCGATAAAAAGCTGGCGGAGGAGGAGGTCTGGATCCGTCAGGGCATCAAGGCGCGGAGGACCCGCAACGAGGGCCGGGTGCGGGCGCTCAAGGCGATGCGTGATCAGCGCCGGGAGCGCCGTAGCGAAACCGGCAATGCCCAGATGCAGCTACAGTCGGGCGAACGCTCCGGCAAGCTGGTGGTCGAGGTGGAGGGAGTCGGCTACGCATGGGATAACGAGCCGGTCATTCGTGATTTCTCCACCACAATCCTGCGGGGCGACCGGGTCGGCATCATCGGCCCCAACGGTTCCGGTAAGACCACCCTGCTCAATCTCCTGCTTGGCCGGCTGCAGCCCGACAGTGGGGAGATCAAACTGGGCAGCAATCTGCAGGTGGCCTATTTCGACCAACTGCGCAGCCAGCTCGATGAAGAACGCTCGGTACAGGACAACGTGGGCGGCGGCAGCGACAAGGTGGAGATCGGCGGCAGGAGCAAGCACATCATCGGCTACCTGCAGGATTTTCTCTTCACACCGGCGCGGGCGCGAACCCCGGTGAAGGCCCTCTCCGGCGGTGAGCGTAATCGGCTGTTGCTGGCCAAACTCTTCACCAAGCCGGCCAACGTCCTGGTACTCGACGAGCCCACCAATGACCTGGACGTGGAGACCCTCGAACTCCTGGAGGAGTTGCTGGCGGACTACCCGGGTACCCTGCTGTTGGTCAGCCACGACCGTGAGTTTCTCGACAACGCTGTGACCAGCTGCCTGGTGTTCGAGGGGGAGGGCCGGGTGGCCGAATATGTCGGTGGCTACAGCGACTGGGAACGCTACCGCAAGACCAACCAAGCGTCTGTGCCGAATACCCTCAGTGAAGAGAGGGTCAAGTCTGCCCCGGAGAAGCCGAAAAAGAAGATAGAGAAGCTGAGTTACAAGGATCAACGGGAACTCGACAACCTGCCCCAGCAGATCGAAGCGCTGGAATCGCAACTGAGCGAAGTGCAGGCGACGTTGAGCGACCCGGCCCTATACCAAACCGAGGGAGAGCGGGTGGGGGCGCTTCAGCAACAACTGTCCGATGTACAAGCGAACCTGGATCAGGCCTATGAACGTTGGGAATATCTCGAATCTCTTAAAACGGGTGAGTGACAATACCGGTCGTCTGATGATGCTGGCGCTGCTGTCGGCTGTGCCGGTACAAGAGGTCTTGGCGGGTGCCAGTTGCGTGGTGGCCAAGCGTCTTGGTCACTCCCTGGCCATCGAGTGGGTCGCCTCCCCACAGGAGAGTGCCGAGTCCGCCCTGCGCAAGGCCGAAGGCAAACTCATCGAGCAGGGCTACCGGACCAAGGGCCAGGATGTTCATGCACAGGCCGCTACCGAACTGCCCAATGGCTACATGGTGATTATAAAGACCGAGTACACCACCGCGACGGGCCGCACCCGCACCAGCTATGGCTGCGGCTACAGTGCCCGCTCAGAAAACCAGGCTGGACAGGCGGCACTGTATGATCTGCAGAACTACTCCTGGGGCTGGAAACCTGAGTACGGCTACGAAGTGGTGGAGTCGTTTCGCTACTGATTGGGAAGAACTGACTCAACAGGGCCGCGTCATTCAAGACTTGCCGGAATACAGACGCGTTACTGCGCCGTCTACCGACAAAAGCTTGGCAACCGGCAGGCTATTGGAAAAGAAGTATAAGAAAAGCATCCCGCATCTTTAGACAATCTCTTCATAGGTGTATCGAAACACCCCTCTGTATCACCAGGAAGCTTGAACTAGCCAGCCAATGGGTAGCCCCAGTGAAGCCAAAAACTGCCTTGATGTCATCCATCAGGTCTCCAACGAAGCTATTTTCATAATGATCGAAACGAAAGGCGACGTGAACGAAGCCAATAACCTCGCTCACAGAGAAAATAGCATTACCATCGGAGTAAATAATCTCGTACGCGAAGAAAAAAGCATCGCTAACGAAGCAAATAACATCGTTAACGGTAAAGAACTCCACTGTGGGTGAGAGGAGACATAACCTCCGCACCCCCAAAGCAAGGGATGGCAGCACAGACTCTACAAGCGCGACATCGAAAAGCATGAAGTCCGATAGCCACCGTCAGTCCATCGGCCAAACCGTGACACCCACCCACACCGAAAACGCATGGGTAACCTGACGGTGCTCACAGGTGAACAAATCAAGCACAGGCTAGCGGCCTGACCAGTCACCAGCCTGTCAGCGACAGGAAAACAGGCAGGCTAAAGGATGGAATGGGCCATATCCCGTTGACCGGACGGCATGCAGCGAAATCCCAAAGACATCAACCGGCAGCAACACCGCCAACCCGAAATGAACAATAGCGCCCCAGCCCCGTCCGTGTAGGAAAAAGACTACAGACAACCACGAACCGATATGGCATCTTTGGAATGAAAGGGGAATTAATTCTCATCAAATCAAAAACATGGATCACCAAGTCATGGCTTCTGCTGAAACACAAGGCAATACCTGCTTGCGAAAAGAAATGAGAACATTTTGCGGCATAAGTCGTTATTTGTGCTTGCGGCATAACACATTATTCGTGCCAGCAATATAAGTAACTGTTGGGTATCAAAACAATGAAAATATTTAGCATTCTCATTTTTTTAATAATATCTTCTGCATTACATGCAAAAGATATGCGGGAGTACATGAGAGAAACAGCTGATTTAATAGAAATGAATGAATATGAAGAGGCTCTAGAAAGAACAATATGGTTTCATAATCATGCTTTAGAGCATCGCCCTGGTTTGTATGGTGTTCGGCTATCATTCGAGTTAAGTAGATGGCATGAGTTTGGCAAAAAATATCCACCCGCATTAGCGGCTTTAAAAGACATTAGAGATAAAAAGACAAATATTATTAAATCAGGTGAAGGAACTCGCAATTTGTTTCATGATGTCTCTTCTATAAACAGAACATTATCTGATGACAATAAAACAGTAGATTTATTTAAATACCTTCATAAAAATCAACCGAAACTTGCAAAGGATGTTTGGCGTATATCTAAAGACACTTTAATAAAAGAAAATGAATACAGCATTGTCCGAGAGTATATATAGGCAATGTTCTACGCGAGTACACATTAAAAGAAGCTGACTACAAAGAGAGTATTGATCGCTATAGCAATGAAGAATACGGCGTTCGTTTAATAGCTCTTTCAGAAAACAACTTCGTTGAAGACGCGATAGAATTGATTAATTTAGCAATTGCATTAAATGATAGAGACTCAGCAATTAAAATAAAAAGCAAAGCAGAAAAATTGGTTAAAGACTACAGGTTGGACGACATTGAAATCAAATAAAATACCCAACAATGCGATTAACTTGACCAACAAAAGTGCCGTTTCGCTTTGCTACACTCTACTTTTGTAGTCAAGTTATCTTAAGCGTTATGCCTATGAATATTGATTACCAATCACTTGTTCCGGTTGCTCTTCGAGTAATGTACCCGGAAGAGGAAAAAAGAAAGGAAGTTGAACAGCTGCTTGAAGTGTACGGGACCGAAACATTTCATAGAGAAAAATCTAGGGTAAGACTTGGCATTCTTTATCTGGTGTCTCAAGAACCAGATAAACTGGAATCATTCATTGATCTTGCGTGTACTGATTATCGAGACTTGCTCTGTGCGGCAGAATATCCTCATTCATCAAGGCGCTGGGGGCTACAAGAGAAAGATCCTGAAAAATATAAAAAATTTCAGGTTAAAGAAGAGAAAGAGTATTTGACATGGGTAGAAAGTATAAGCGGGGCATAACAATTGCGTTCACTGGAAAAAATAAAGCTACGCCGCTACGCTCTGTAGCTTTATTTTCTCAGTGATGCAGGGCATTATAACCAAAAAGGAAGAAGGTGCGTTATTTAAGTATATTCATTGTGATAGTCGCCCTGCTCAACTCTAGTGGGGTGCTGGCAAATGATATTGAAAACAAGTTTCTCAAAGCAAAGCTTGTTGATGTAAATCAAATTGATAGTTCAATCAAGGTTGATCTTGTCAATTCCGATTCAGATAAAAACTTTTTTGAAGAAGATTTCTACAGCGGGCTTAATAAAGCATTTTTAAGAAAAGAAGTTGCTGTAAAGCTATCAAAGGCACAGCAAGTTTTGAAAAACGAAAAGCCAAAGTATTCACTTCAGGTGCTTGATGCGGCTCGGCCAAGGTCTGTTTCTCGCGCCATGTATGAAAAAATGAAAGGCACTCGCTTTGAAAAGTATGTTGCCAATCCTATCAAAGGTTCGATGCACAATTATGGTATTGCTGTAGATATCACGATTGTCGATGAAAATGGCAACAAACTAGATATGGGGCCAAGCCCTTTTTATAGCAGCCATGCAAAAATCTACTGGCAATACTTTCTTAAAAAGGTTGGCTTTGATATATCTCCCAAACAAAAGGAAAATCGAGCCCTATTGAAACGAGCGATGTTAAAGGCAGGGTTTTATCCGCTTTCTTATGAATGGTGGCACTTCAATGGCATGAAAAAAGAAGATGCAAGAAGCTCATATTCAATTATCGAGTAAGGTTATAACAAGTCAAATCAACTCGGACAGCTTCGCTGTCGCTCAGCACCGGTTATTTGCGTCGTTAGAAGAATAAAAATGGTACAAATACTCATTTACTCAGACAGTCTCACCTGGGGGATCATTCCCAACACAAGAAAGCGGCTTCCTTTCGAAAAGCGGTGGCCCGGGGTGTTTGAAAACACCCTTCACAGTGAAGGTAAGAACGTCAAGGTTATTGAGAACTGCCTGAATGGCCGTAGAACCACATGGTCAGATCCTTTCAAGAATGGAAGAAATGGCTCCGAGGGCTTGTCCGAAGTTATCGAAATGAATTCCCCCTTGAGGCTCGTTATTCTCATGTTGGGCACTAATGATTTTCAGTGCACACATGTAAACGATGCATGGCTTTCCGCTCAAGGAACAGCAAAGCTTGTAAACATAATCAAGCAATCTCCCATTGAGCCGGGAATGCCTGTACCAAAAATCTTTATAGTTGCGCCACCCCGAATTACTGAGCCTAAAGGCAGCATCGCTTGCAAATTAAAAAATGCCGAAAAACGCTGTATTGGATTAGCCAACGAACTTGAGAAGGTGGAACAAGAGATGTCGGTAATGTACTTCGATGCGGGCTCGGTTACAGAAGTAAGCATAGTTGATGGTATTCACCTGGATGAACCACAGCATGAAGTACTTGGAAAAGCTATCGCACAGGCAGTCATCGGTGAAGAATTCTTCTAATAAAAGTTCAACACGCGTTTGCGTGCTCTACTGTGAGGCGAGGCGTTAGAGTATCAGGAGGAAGCATGAAGAAAATAGTCATTACCATAACTGTAGTTGTGTTATTGATTCCTTTAGCAGCATAGACATTATTTAAGCCTGTAAGAGTGCTTCTACCTGAGCAGGTAAAAGGCATTTCTTGTATAAGCAGTAATGTATGTGTTGATGATGAAAATAAGTTTAATTGAGGCTTCCGTATTGTACAATCGGGCCATTAAATATGTCGCTGATGAGCTAGGCTCATTTGAGAAAATGCCACGAGCTGTGTTTTATTCTACCGAAACCTGTTTTCAAGAATTTTGGTTTAATAAGGCATCAGCCAGCAATGTAGGAAAATGGGGATTGTTATTAGCCCTAGAGGTTGGGAGCTTTATTACATTCGTCATGAAATGATACACCACCGTCAAATGGAAGAAATTGGCGTTCTTGCATTTCTTCGTGCTCCAGAGTGGCTAATAGAAGCCATGGCATACTCTTTAAGTGAAGATCCAAGAAAGAAATTATCGGATCGATGGCAGAAAAGTCGTTCCCAATTTGATGAATGGATAACTGTTGTTGATAGAGTAAAGCTCTGGAATGAGGCTAGAAATCTTTGAGGCTCAGTTTGTTTTGTTTTAATACGAAAAAAAGAAGAATAAGAATATGGCAAACGCATACATCATTGGACACATTACAGTAAAAAATACCGAGAAATGGCTGGAGTACCGCAACAAAGTACCAGGTACATTGTCACCGTGGGGTGGTGAGTTGGTTTTTAGGGGTAAGCTGACATCCGTGCTTTCAGGAAGCCATAATCACAATGATACTGTAGTCATACGCTTTCCAAATCTGGATTCAGTAAATAATTGGCATGACTCTACACAGTACCAATCGTTAGTTCCTCTTAGGCAGGAAGCTGCTGAAATGGATTTGCTCGTATATGAAGAGTAAGAGTATTAATGTTAGCAGGCCCTAGTAATTATTTAGCAGATAATTACTGCAATTATTGGGAAAGGAAAATATTATGGACACACATGTCATTATTAAACGCATCGCGTCGGTAAAGATCAAAGCCATGGAAGGAACAATAGGGATAGACCACAGTTTAATATTTTAATGATGGAGGTCATGAAGAAATTACATGGTCCCCTGTTTATTTTTTAAAGCCCATGACAGATTGGAATCTAACAGAAACCTACACGTTTGAAGGCCGCTATGTAAGGTTCGGGGTTGCGGGAGAAGGGCCTCCAGTTATAGTCGTGCACGGTACCCCCTGGCCCTCTTACAACATGAGGCATATTATCGAGTCCCTTTCAGATTGATCGGTTACGGTCAATCTGATAAATCGAATGGCGATGTATCTCTCGGCATTCAAAACACAATTCTTGATCGACTAATCAAATTCTGGGGACTGGAAAAGCCGGCAGTCATTGGGTATGACTTTGGCGGTGCCACAGTATTACGTGCCCATCTACTCAATAAGCAGGATTTTGCAAAAATAGTGTTAATCGATCCAGTATCAATTTCGCCTTGGGGCTCACCCTTTTTTCAGCACGTCAAAGCACATGAAGATGCCTTTACAGGTGTGCCGGATTACATTCATGAGGCAATTGTGCGAGCCTACATCAATACGGCAGCATATACGCCATTATCCGATGACACGATGGATAAAACTATTCAGCCATGGATGGGTAAAGATGGGCAAGCGGCATTTTACAGACAAATAGCGCAGGCTAAAGAGGAATATACTGATGAAGTTCAATCCGTCTATTCACAAATTACCAAGTCGCTAATGATACTTTGGGGCACTGAGGACAATTGGATCCCGGTTGAACGTGGAAGGTTATTACAGCAGTTGATTCCAGACGCTTTGTTCTTCGAAATGCCGAACACAGGACACCTTGTGATTGAGGAGCGACCTGACCTGCTTTTAGAAAAAACAGGCCATTCTATGGTGAGTGAATAAATTAGAAACAGTGGGGGACGGAGCAATAATCTCTAATATTGGAAACAATTACTCTATGACCCCGTTATTTTCGCTGGACTCATGCGAAAACTGATTTTGTTCTGATCTCTTTGAGTGGCATACTGATGGGCTTGTTTGGGGCGATAACCCCGTAGACCATGGTTGCGGCGTACCTCGCGGCTGATTGTCGACTTTATTCAAGGCGTATATCTGGTATCGTTGCTCCTGAGTATGTTGCATGCAGGTACTCATGGTGCCTCTCATCCTTGCCTGAACGAAAGGCCAGGATACTACCGCAGCTTGCCCTCTATGTCCGGCTCTGTGGGTTGATTATCGAGGTGAATCCGTGTTTCTTAATTAGAAGTTCAGGATGATTATAGTGAGGATCTCGTTTTTTTTGTTCAGCATAGGGCTGTTGCTGTTAACCGCCTGTGAAAACAAGACTGTAAACGAATACCAGCCATCTTTTTCAGATGCCCCATCTGTTTCTGTGACAGAGTATCTTTTTGGTATCCATCCGTTGCATAACCCACAACGGTTGTTTGAGGTGTTTGGTCCACTGATGGAATACTTGACAGAGCAAGTTCCCGGGGTCAGATTCAAACTCGAAGCATCACGAAATTATGCGTCCTACGATGAAAAGTTGTACGCCAAAAAATTCCATTTCAGTTTACCCAACCCTTTTCAGACCGTAAATGCTGTCGATAAAGGTTATCAGGTATTTGGCAAGATGGGGGATGATCATAATTTTCGAGGTATTATCCTGGTGCGCAAGGATAGCGGTATTAAACGGGTTTCGGATCTAAAAGGGAAGGCTGTCAGCTACCCGGCTCCTACTGCATTGGCAGCTACAATGATGCCGCAATACTACCTGCAGACTCATGGTGTGGATGTGATGCAAGAACTGGACAACCGGTATGTGGGCTCGCAAGAGTCATCGGTGATGAATGTCTACCTGAAGCAGACTGCTGCAGCCTCCACCTGGCCTCCACCCTGGAAAGCGTTGGCAAAGGAGAGGCCGGAGCTGGAAAAGGAGTTGAAGGTTATCTGGGAGACTGAACCACTCATCAACAATGGTTTGGTTGTGCTGCCAGCAGTACCTGAAGTCATCGTCCATCAAGTGCACGACCTGCTGGTTAATCTGCATACTCATGAACGCGGACAGAAAATCCTTGAATCGATGGAACTGTCTCGTTTTGAGAGTGCATCCAATGCCACTTACCAGGTTGTGCGCGACTTCATGAAGACCTTTGTCCATGAGGTACGGCCACTACACTAATGCTGCAATCACTGAAACAGCTCTGGACTGCCTCGATCAGACGTCAGCTGATGTTGGGTATCGCGTTAGTGCATGCGGTATTGATGACAATCTTTGTTTTTGATCTGGTCTCTCGTCAAAGTAGTTTCCTTGTGGATGAGTCTCGCAAGCAAGCCATCTCATTGGCGGAGACCCTGGCAGCGAATGGTACCTCCTGGGTATTGGCGAATGACTACATCGGTATGGAGGAGGTAATCCACTCCCAACACAGTTTTCCCAGTCTGCGCTATGCCATGTTTACCGATCTGCACGGTCAGGTTCTAGCCTTTACTGATCGTGAGCAAGTGGGTCGTTATGCCAGTGATCCAATCAGTGTGCAGCTGATCGAATCGCCTTCAGAGACACGGGTGCTGATTGATAATCAATTACTGATCGATGTCGCCCACCCGATCATGATAAAGCAGCGTCACATTGGGTGGGCCAGGGTGGGTATCAGCCGCGCCGGTATCGCCTCAAACCTTGAAGTGGTGACTAACGAAGGACTTCTCTACACGGTGTTGGCGATTGCCGTGGGTGTGTTGTTTGCCTGGGTTATGAGTAGGGGCTTGACTCAGGATACCCGGCGTCTGGCTGCGTTTGCCAATCGAATCGAGTCTGGTGAGCGCAAGGAGCACTGCCTGCTGGATAGACCGGATGAGTTGGGACAACTGGCTTACGATATGAATCGAATGCTTGATACTCTGGTGGAAAGGGAGCAGGAAGTGGTGGCCATGCATACCCAGATCCTGGCTGATGAGGAGCGGTTACGTTATGCGCTTGAAGGGAGTAACGACGGATTGTGGGACTGGGATATAATCAATGATCAGGTCTACTATTCACCCCGCTGGAAGGAGATGCTGGGCTATCGGGCTCAAGAAGTAGCCAATACCTTCGCCTCCTGGGAAGAGCGGGTCCACCCAGACGATTTACCAAAGGCCCTTGCCAGCATCGATGCACACATGCTGGATGCATCAAAATCCCTTGAGATTCTGCACCGCCTGCGCCACAAGGATGGTAGTTGGCGCTGGATTCTGTCGCGCGCGCGGGCCTTGAGAAATACACAAGGTAAACCCTACCGGATGGTGGGCACTCACGTCGATGTCACCGAGCAGAAGCGGCTTGAGACTGTGCTCTCTGAAGAACGTGAGCGAGCTTTGGTGACGCTCCATTCCATTGGCGATGGCGTGATTACAACCTTCGCTGACGCCAGGATCGACTATCTGAATCCGGTAGCCGAGATATTGACCGGCTGGAGCAAAGAGGATGCTCATCTACGGAGTCTGGAAGAGGTCTTCCCCATTGTCGATGAGGTCACCCGCAAACCGATCGACAATCCAGTCGAGCGTTGCCTGCGGGAGGGCCAAGTCGTTGGGCTGGGGAATCACACACTGTTGATCAATCGGAAGGGGAAAGAGATCTCGATCGAGGACTCTGCTGCACCGATCCGTAATTCATTGGGTCAGGTCAATGGTGTAGTCCTGGTATTCCACGATGTCTCCGAGGCACGCCTGATGCAGCGAAAGATTGAACACCAGGCGATGCATGATGGTTTGACCGGACTGTGGAGTCGAACGGTTTTTGATCGTCGCCTCAGCGAGTTGACCCAAGAAGCGCTACAGGGGGAGGGAGAACATGTGCTGGTCTATATCGACCTGGATCAGTTCAAAGTCGTCAACGATACCGTCGGGCATGTGGCAGGTGATGAACTGCTTAAACAAGTTGCGACTCTGCTACAGCAGCATAGTCGCGGATCGGATCTTCTCGCCCGACTGGGAGGGGATGAGTTCGGTCTGTTATTGATCGGTTGCGATATTGAAAACGCTGTAACAATTGCTGAACAACTACGGGTGCTGCTGGCTGAGTTTCCCTTCACCTGGGAGAATCACCACTTTCAGATCGGTGCCAGCTTCGGGATTGCATTAATCAACAGTGATCTACCTGACCCGAATGCACTTAGCCTGGCCGACCTGGCCTGCTACAGTGCCAAAGACCAAGGACGCAACCGGGTGCATGTCTACCAACCGGATGATCAGGAACTGACTGAGCGCCGTAGCGAGATGCAGTGGGTGGCGCGTATCAAGTCCGCACTCAACGAAGAGCGCTTTGTACTCTATTCTCAACGTATCCTTTCGCTCTCCCATGAAGCGAACAAGCATGATTTCCGTGAAGTCCTGGTCAGAATGGTCGATGAAGATGGGCAGATCGTTGCGCCTGGGCAGTTCATCCCTGCTGCAGAACGCTACGATATCATGTCCAAGATTGACGAGATTGTGCTTAGACGGGCCTGCGAATGGCTGATGCAGCCACAGAATACCCATGTACACCTCTCCATCAACCTCTCTGGTGGTTCACTGGGAAATCGTCTGATCCTCAATAGCATTGAGCAGCAGCTGACTCATAATCCGGAGTTGGGACAGAGAATCTGTTTTGAAATCACTGAAACAGCGGCCATAGGCAACCTGCGAGAAGCGCTTGCATTCATGAGGCGTTTAAAAAAGCGCAGAGTCAGCTTTGCCCTCGATGACTTCGGCAGCGGACTCTCGTCGTTCAGCTATCTTAAGACCCTGCCGGTGGATTATCTGAAGATCGATGGTTGCTTTGTGCGTGATCTGCTCGATGATCCGGTTGATGCCGCAATGGTGGAATCGATCTCCAGGGTCTCTAAGGAGATGGGCATAGAGACAATTGCCGAATTTGTCGAAAACCAAGATGTGTTGGATTGGCTGACTGTAGTCGGTGTCGACTATGGGCAGGGTTATGGTATTGAAAAGCCCCGTCCGCTTTGATCTCGGGTCTACTTCGAATTCATCGCTGGGTCATCAACCTGATGCGATCTCTTCCTGTTGATCTCCTTTTTGATAGCTAAATAAAAGGGATCAGTGATAAATAACAATCTTTGTCTTTCTATTTGTCACCGACCCCTTTAGTCCCCCAAGGATTATTGGGGTAATGTTGTAAAACCTAATTGTTCCTATATTTTCTCGTACTACACTACACTTACACCGACACTTATAGAGTGGCCGCCTGCAGTCTAGGCAGGACAGTATTTAAATCTCCATGTGTGTGAAATCTCATCAAGAGAGAAAAGCCAATGCCTCAATATGTCATTGTTTATCTGGGCGGTGAACAACCATCCAGTCCTGAGGAGGGTGAGCAGCATTTCGTTAAATATATGGAATGGCTGTCTTCGTTGGGGGATTCGGCAGTCAGTCCTATGAATCCGTTGAAAGATACGACTACAGTCAATGCTGATGGGAGTGTCACAAGCGGAGGTGTAACGAAGATGTCGGGTTACACGGTCATAGAATCGGATTCCATGGAGACGGCGCTCTCTGTTGTAAAGGCCTGCCCCTTTCTTGAGATTGGCGGTTCACTTGAGGTGTCTGAGTTAGTGGAGATGCCAAGTCAACAATAAACAGAGCTGTTGCATTTGCTTAGTTTTAAAATCCTAGCATACGCTTGCGGACTCTTTTGTATCGTGTGAGTTGCAGTGATAGCTTTAACGGGGGGTCGTATGACACCGAGAATACTCGCTTTTGCAGGTAGCAGCAGAACAGAATCTTTCAATAAAAGGTTATTGGCGATTGCTGTGTCGGGCGCCGAAGCGGCCGGGGCGGATGTTACACGGATTGATTTGGCAGACTACCCGATGCCGCTCTTTAATCAGGATCTGGAGAGTGAAGATGGGATGCCGGAAAACGCCCTCAAGTTCAAAAGGCTTCTGACTAGCCATGATGCCTTCATCATTGCCTCACCTGAATATAACAGTGCATTCAGTCCATTACTGAAGAACGTCATTGACTGGGCATCACGCGCCGAATCGGATGATGAACCCCCTCTGATGGCTTACCAGGGCAAGACGGCTGCTATCCTAGCTGCATCTCCGGGCGCTTTGGGCGGGCTTCGTGGGCTGGTGTTTCTCAGGATGTTGCTAGCCAATATTGGTGTTACGGTCTTGCCGGATCAACAAGCCATTCCTCAGGCCTTTAAAGCATTCAATGATGATGGCACGCTTGCAGATGACCGGAAACAACAAGCTGTCATGGCGCTTGGCCGCCAATTGGTGGTTACTGTGGGTAAGCTGAATGCCTGATAAAAACATCACATTGACACTATTTCAAAAGTTCGCAAATGACTGCGTCAGGCGTGAAGACAACGTCCCGGCAAATAACTCATGGAGCCAAAGATAGATAGTGCCTGCTATCACAGACATCGTTGTGGGTTCCGTTGCCTTTCTGCATCTCGGTTTTCTTGTGCTGGAGATGTTTCTCTGGGATAAGCCGCTGGGACTGCGTGTGTTTGGGCATACAAAGGAGATGGCAGCCAAGACAAAGGTGTTGGCTGCCAATCAAGGTCTTTATAACGGTTTCCTGGCAGCCGGGCTGCTCTGGGGTCTTATCCTGGGTGCCGATGGGACCAGTGTGAAAATATTCTTTTTGAGCTGTGTTTTGCTTGCCGGTCTTTACGGTGCAGCGACAGCCAGTCGAAAAATCCTGCTTATTCAAGCGCTCCCTGCGGCGATTGGGCTTGCGCTCGTTGTTTCTTCATAAGCATCCTCATCATCTGCCATCCGGGTTATTAAAAAAAGTCGATACATTGTTTTATGTAGGCGCACCGCGATAGTAATGCCACAAAAAGAGTGAACCGACACTTCTCCAGGGCGACCAGTGGGCAACGAGTTCGCGGGCTTGCTTTTGTGTGGGCCTGTTTGGCAGGTTTTTCAGGCGACCCAGCGATACCCGCAAGGCCAGATCGTCGGCAGGAAAGATGTCTTCTCGTTGCAGGGAGAACATAAGATAGATTTCAGCGCTCCAGCGGCCAAAACCTCTTAGGGACATGATGGCAGCTATTGCCTCTTCGTCACTCGTCGTGCTCAGTCCGTTGATGTCCAGGCTTCCCGATACTACGGCTTCTGCCATGCCTTTGGCATATTCTATCTTGCGGAATGACAAGCCGGCTTTGCGTAGGGCTTGGTCATCTATCATTAACAGTGCATCGGCTGAAATCTCAGGCAGTAGGTCGATAACCCGACCCATGATGACTCGTGCCACTTCAGTTGAAATCTGCTGACTGACTATGGTGGACAGGAAAGTCTCAAATCCCTTTGGTCGTATGCGGGGTGGCGGTGGACCAATTTTTTCAAAGGCTTGCTTGAGGTCTCGATCAACCTCTGCCAGGGCTCTCATTCCAATAGCAATGTGTTGGGTATTCATAATTCAACAATGTCAGACTGTCTGAAGTTCAAGGGCCTGTTAACACTAATTTGATCGTCACTGCCAAGACCATTTTTTGTCCAGCAAGGCAGAAGGAGTGCCGTGTAGCCGGTCTACATAAGCGACTGATAACGCCGCTGGGCGAAAAAATGGCCTTGGCCCTCCGGGTTGCGCCCCGAAGGAAGTGCCCTTGGGGTGTGCCTTGATTGGCGCTTTTTCAGGTGCAACAGTGGCAATCAAATTAGTGTTAACAGGCCCTTGACAATAATATAAGTAGAATGGCGCTTGCTTAAGCGGACATCATAGGATGATACGAGAGTTTTTTCTGGTCCAATCACCCAGTGGAGAAGCGCTGCCCCGCCAAATTTGGTTAAAACCCATGTGTTTCTATGGAATCGAGATTGCAAGACAAGAATCGGATGGAAGAAATAGAACTGCTGCGCTCTAATGTGAGTGACAGATAGATTCTGGGTAATGATGAAATGGCACTTCCGGCAGAGCAAACCATGCGTAGGGCCGTCGCTGAGCGGGACAAGTCATATGATGGCCGCTTTATCTATGGCGTCATTACGACAGGCGTCTTCTGCATGCCGTCATGTGCAAGCCGTCATGCACTATCAGAGAATATGCGTTTTTTTTCTGACGTGGCGTCGGCGATGCGTGCCGGGTTTAGGCCTTGTAAACGCTGTCAGCCAACGGATAGTGCACAGGGCGTGAAATGGCTGACGGATATTGCCCGGTATATCGAAGCACATGCTCACGAACGTATGACTTTGAGTGGGCTTGCTAAGCGTGCGGGGTTATCGCCATCTCATTGTCAGCGTGCCTTCAAGGCGGCGTTCGGGATCTCTCCCAAAGCCTATCAGGATGCGGTTCGTATCAGGCATTTCAAAACAGCCCTGAAACAGGGAGAGGATGTTACGAGCGCCATCTACTCGGCAGGCTTCGGATCAGTCAGTCGCGTCTATGGGGAAGAGAAGCGTCATCTCGGGATGGCGCCGAAAACCTACCGGTCAGGCGGTGCGGGTGAGACCATTTTCTTTGTCTGTCGCGATACGGCAGTCGGCCCGATGCTAATGGCGGCTACGGATCGGGGTGTCTGTTTTGTGGAATTCGGAAGGGATGAAAGCACACTTTTAGATCAGTTGAACGAGGAGTTTCCCCAAGCGAAGGTTGTCTCCTCACCCGCTAAAGATGGACACGAGCTTGATGCTTGGATAGATGCGCTTGACGCATACATCAGCACGGGTGCCCCCCGGCCCGATCTACCTCTCGATCTGCGTGGCACGGCTTTCCAGATGAAGGTTTGGCGCTTTCTGATCAGTGTCCGAGAGGGGGAGGTGATGACTTATGCTGAACTGGCCGCAAAGATCGATATGCCAAAGGCGGCCCGGTCCGTCGGCTCTGCCTGCGCGGCGAATCGAATTAGCGTACTCATTCCCTGTCATCGCGTATTGCGGGGTGACGGTAAGCTTGGCGGTTATCGCTGGGGGGTTGATCGCAAGCGGGCTTTGCTGGATCTGGAGCGATCACGGAGCGCCGGTAAGTAATCCTACTTCCAGATCCAATTGCTTTTAAAAACAGTTTCTTATTTGACTCGTTAATGCCTCTCCATTAGTGCAAATATTCCACACCCAAAGGATTGTGATAGCCAATTCCTGGCGATGTAAATCAGAAAAAGCTAATATAAGAAGATTCGCAGACGCCTGTCGAAAAGGCCAGTCAACTCAAGGTTATTCTCCATGCAGGATCCAACATCCCAATCAGATAGCGACCTGGGACGTGTCGAAGTCAAAGAGACCACGTGCTACATGTGCGCTTGCCGCTGTGGTATCCGTGTCACTCTGCGTGATGGGGAGGTGCGCTATATTGAGGGCAATCCCGATCATCCGCTGAATAAGGGTGTGATCTGCGCCAAGGGCTCTTCGGGCATCATGAAGCAGTACTCCCCTGCGCGTCTGACCAAGCCGCTGCTGCGCAAGCCCGGGTCGGAGCGGGGCGATTCCGACTTCGAGGAGATCTCCTGGGAAAAAGCCTTTGACCTCATGCAGGAGCGTCTGGGTAAGATTCGTGCAGAGGACCCGAAGCGGTTCGCACTTTTCACCGGACGCGACCAGATGCAGGCCCTGACCGGCATGTTCGCCAAGCAGTTCGGCACGCCCAACTACGCGGCCCACGGCGGTTTCTGCTCGGTCAACATGGCAGCTGGTCTGATCTACACCATCGGCGGCTCCTTCTGGGAGTTCGGTGGCCCGGACCTGGAGCGCTCCAAGCTCTTCATCATGATCGGTACGGCAGAGGACCATCACTCCAATCCGATGAAGATGGCCCTTGCCGACTTCAAGCGACGCGGCGGGCGTTTTATCTCCATCAACCCGATCCGGACTGGTTATTCCGCCATCGCCGATGAGTGGGTGCCGATCAAGCCCGGTACCGACGGCGCCCTGATGCTGGCGATTATTCGAGAGCTGATCCATCAGGGGCTGTACGATCGTGAATTTCTGATCAAGTACACCAATTCAGCCGAGCTGGTGGTGGACGATCCCAAGCGGGATGACCATGGTCTTTTCCGCCGCTTCGAGATGCATGTCGAAGAGGGGTGTTTCGATCCGGAGAACAAACTCTGGTGGGATAGGGAACTGGATCGGGAGATCTCCACCCATACGCCGGGCACCGATCCACGTCTGCTGGGCAGTTTTATGCTGGATGACGGTACGCCGGTCAAGCCCGCCTTTCAGTTGCTCAAGGATCGGGTCGAGGAGTACACCATCGAATGGGCCGAGGACATCACCGGCATCCCGGCTGACACTATCCGCCGCCTGGCCCATGAGATGGGTGTGGTGGCGCGTGACCAGAAGATCGAACTGCCGATCCAGTGGACCGATAGCTGGGGCAACGAACACGACAGCGTCACCGGTAACCCGGTCTCTTTCCACGCCATGCGAGGACTGGCTGCCCACTCCAACGGCTTCCAGACCATCCGCGCCCTGGGTATCCTGATGACTATCCTGGGCACTATCGATCGTCCCGGCGGTTTCCGTCACAAGGCGCCTTTTCCGCGTCCGATCCCGCCGTGTCCCAAGCCGCCCAAGGGACCCGAGGGGGTCCAGCCGAACACGCCGTTGGATGGTATGCCTCTGGGCTGGCCGTCCAAGCCGGATGATCTCTTTGTTGACGATGAAGGCGAGGCGGTCCGTATCGATAAGGCCTTCTCCTGGGAGTACCCCCTGTCGGTCCACGGCCTGATGCACAATGCGATCACCAACGCCTGGCGTGGTGACCCCTACAAAATAGACACCCTGCTGTTGTTCATGGCCAACATGGCCTGGAACTCCTCCATGAATACGGAGAACGTCCGTGACATGCTGAAGGACAAGGATGAGAACGGGGAGTACAAGATCCCCTTCCTGATCGTTGCCGATGCTTTCCAGTCGGAGACCGTAGCCTTTGCTGATCTGGTGCTGCCGGATACCACCTATCTGGAGCGCCACGATGCCATGTCGATGCTCGACCGGCCCATCTCCGAATACGACGGTCCGGTGGATTCGGTACGCATTCCAGTGGTGGAACCCCGTGGCGACTGCAAGCCTTTCCAGGAAGTGCTGATCGAGATGGGTAGCCGTTTGGGACTCCCCGCATTCGTACGCGAAGACGGTAGCCGCAAGTTCCGCAACTATCCCGATTTTGTCACCAACTACGAGACCTCACCGGGCTCCGGTATCGGTTTTCTCGCCGGGTGGCGCGGCAAGGGGGGTGAGAAGTTTCTCAAAGGCGAACCCAATCCCAGACAGTGGGAGATGTACCAGAAGAACGGCTGCGTCTATCACCACAAATTGCCCAAATCCTACCAGTACATGCGCAACTGGAATCAGGGTTATCTGGAGTGGGCCAGGTATCACGGTATGACCCGCTATGTGGAGCCGATCACCCTGCATCTCTACTCCGAAGTCTTACAGCGATTCCGTCTGGCGGCCCAGGGTAAGCTGCCCGGTAAGCAGCCGCCTGAACGACTGCGTAAGCGGGTGGCTGAGCATTTCGACCCATTACCGTTCTACACGGCGCCCCTGGAGCACAAGTTGGTGGATACTCACCAATATCCGATCAACGCACTGACCCAGCGGCCGATGGCGATGTATCACTCCTGGGATTCGCAGAATGCCTGGCTGCGGCAGATTCACACCCACAACTATCTGTTCGTCAATCCCAAACTGGGAGAGGCCTCCGGCTTCGGTGATGGGGACTGGATCTGGATTGAGTCTCCGACCAATAAAGTGCGTTGTATGGCACGCTTCTCAGAGGCTGTGGAGCCGGGCACGGTCTGGACCTGGAACGCCATCGGAAAGGCCACCGGCGCCTGGGGTCTGTCGAACAAGGCCAACGAGTCACAGAAAGGCTTCTTGCTCAACCATGTGATCTCGGAAGAGCTGCCGCCCTGCGAGGCGGGGGACCATATGTCCAACTCCGATCCGGTCACCGGACAGGCCGCCTGGTTCGATGTGCGGGTGAAGATCTATCCGGCGGGACCGGAAGAACCGAAGGTGACATCGCCACAGTTTAAACCGCAGAAGCGGGTACCGGGGCAGGACCAGCGGCGTGGGAAATGGCAGGCGTTTTTTGCCGGCAAGTTTCGGCGGAAACACAATATAGGCGATTAATTATGAATTTTAAATTGTGAATTTTGAATTGATGAGTGCGCGTTGCGCACGATTATTCAGATTTCCTCAACCGGATTATTTTCTCCTTGATGGGGAGGGGATGAGGGATGGGTCAGTTGGATATTTTTTGCATCCCATAAAATCGTGAGCGAAGCGAACACCGAAATTCAAAATTAAGAATTCAAAATTGGATTTAAACAAATGACACAACTAGCACTAGTCATCGATCTCAACGTCTGCGTCGGCTGTCACGCCTGCGTGACCAGTTGCAAGGAGTGGAACACCTCCGGTTGGGCCGGTCCGCTGACCGATCAGCGTGCCTATGACGAAGATCCGACAGGGACCTTTTTCAACCGGGTACAGACCTACGAAGCCGGTGTCTTTCCCCACACCGAGACCTACCATTTTCCCAAGTCGTGTTTGCACTGCGAGGATCCGCCCTGTGTGCCGGTCTGTCCGACTGGTGCCTCCTACAAACGTGAGGACAACGGTGTGGTGCTGGTGGACTACGATAAGTGCATCGGCTGCAAGTATTGCTCCTGGGCCTGTCCTTATGGTGCTCGTGAGATCGATGAGAAGCAGCGGGTGATGAAGAAGTGCACGCTCTGTATCGACCGTATCACCGATATGACCCTGCCTGAGTCCCAGCGCAAGCCGGCCTGTGTGTTGGCCTGTCCCACCAGTGCCCGTCTCTTTGGTGACGTGCACGATCCCAACTCGGTGGTCTCTATCGCGATTCGTGAGGAGGGCGGTTATGCCCTGCAGCCGGAGTGGGGCACCAAACCGGCCAACCACTATCTGCCACGCCGCAAGACCCGCATCCAGATCCATGAGGATGAACTGGTCCGCGCCGACAATCCGCTCAAGAAAGAGCAGTTGCCCAGCCTGCCGGAAGGTGGTGAGACCCTGGACGACGTGGCCTGGTAAGTATGGATGTTGAATTATGAATTTTGAATTGATGTGTGCGCTTTGCGCACGGTTATATGAAATTGAATGTTGTGATGTATCGGATGTCAGTATGTATTTTCAAAACATAGGTGAGCGCAGCGAATACCGAACTTCAACATTCAAAATTCACAATTTAAAATTTATTTTTTCGGAGAAAAAATAGATGCATCCTGCTTTTTCGGTAATCTTCCTGACTACCCTGATCGGTGCCGGTCAGGGTTTGTTCCTCGCTCTCTATACGGGGCAGCTCTACTCCCTGGCCAATCTGCTGCCGGTACAGAGTGATAAGTTTTATGCGGTGGGCAGCTTGGCTGCGATTGCCTTGCTTATAGGCGGACTGGTCGCTTCAGTATTCCATCTTGGGCGTCCTGAAAGGGCTTGGCGCGCCGCCACCCAGTGGCGTACCTCCTGGCTTTCCCGGGAGGTTATCGTTCTGCCGGCGGCAATGGCTTTGACCTTTCTCTATGGTCTTTTTCATTATCTGGGTTGGACGGATCCCCTATTTGTTATCTCCGAAACCCTGCCTGTGGATCTCACTCTGATCATCGGTGCACTGGCCACAGTGGCCACCTTTTTACTGTTTCTCTGTACCGCGATGATTTACGCCAGTCTGCGTTTTATCAAGGCTTGGCATTCGCCTTTAACGGTAGCCAATTTCCTCTTTCTCGGTGTTGCCTCGGGTTTCATGCTGGCGGCTGCCTTCTCTGCCTATCTCGGTAACAATCTGGTGTCTTTTTATGGGACATGGGCGGTGGTGGCTACCCTGCTTGGGGCGATTACCCGGGGATTCTCGCTCTATCGGAATACCCGCTTTCGCTGCAAGGTGGACCTTAAGTCGGCCATCGGTGTGCACCATTCCGACCTGCATCAGAAAGCGCAGGGATTTATGGGAGGGTCCTTCAATACCCGTGAGTTCTTTCACGGTAAATCTGAAGGATTCCTGTTGATGCTGCGCTATGGATTTTTACTCATGGTTTTTGTGTTGCCGGTGATTCTGATTGTGCTGGCCTATATTCTGGAATCCACCCGCCTTCCCATGGCGGCCTTTGTGATTCAGTATTTTGGGTTGCTGATAGAGCGCTATCACTTTTTCACCGAGGCGAAACACCCACAGAATCTCTATTACCAGAGTATGGCCTGATAATTACCAACGGGAGGATTCAGCCATGAAACGTTTTTTCGCACTGTTGTTACTGTTCTCTGTCAGCATGATTTCGAGGGCCGATGTGGTGCTGTTGGTACATGGCTATCTCGGTAGTGCAGGTTCCTGGGAGACCAGTGGGGTGAGCTGGGCGCTTGAGCGGCAGGGTTGGCAGCGTGCCGGTCTGATGACGCCTCGGGGTTTGATTCCGGCATCGGATGCCAAGGCTGCAAACAAGTTCTATACGGTAGATCTGCTCTCCATGGCACCGATCGGCTTCCAGGCCGAACAGCTGCGGCGGATGATCTCCCTGGTTGAGCGCCGTCATCCGGGAGAGCCGGTGACACTCGTGGGGCATTCCGCCGGTGGTGTTGTCAGCCGCATGGTGCTGGTGCAGGGTGGGGTGAAAAATCCCAAGGCGCTGATCACCATCGCCTCTCCCCATCTGGGTACGCTGCGGGCGATAGAGGCCTTGGAAGAGACCGATGATCCCTTTCCGATTAGCGTGGTCAAGGAGTTCTTTGCCGGGGATCTTTATGGGGTTGTACGTGACTCCTGGGAGGTACTCCTCGACCTTACTCCGGAGCAGCCTGGGAATCTGCTCTTCTGGCTCAACCGTCAGCCGCATCCCGAGATCGAATACATCTCCGTGGTCCGCCCCGGCCCTATCGGCGCCGGTGATGAACTGGTGCCTGCGTTCAGCCAGGATATGAACCAGGTGCAGTCACTCAAGGGAAAATCGCGAGTGGTGACTACGCCTGTCAGTCATGCGCTACAATCATCCGATGGCAGGTTGCTAGTGGAACTGCTTGCTGAATAACACAAGTGTATCGGTGCGGTTCTGCCGCACCACATACCCGCAATGAGTAAAATGGGAGTTAGCTTGACCATTCCCTCTGAATCGGTCAGCGTTAGCGCCTATCATGCCCGAAGAAAAACCACACGAAACAGACAACCCAAAAGTATCGGTAGTTGTAGAAGATGCCGTCGATCGTTTCTGCAACGGTTGTAACTGCTCTCAGTCGGTGCTTACCGTCTATGCTGATCGTTATGGCTTGGATGAGGGGCTCGCCATGCGTATCGCCACGGGGCTGGGTGGCGGTGTCGGCCGTATGGGAGGTGTTTGTGGTACCCTGACCGGCGCTGCGCTGGTGTTGGGGCTGGAACTGGGTCCGCAGTCCCGCAACGATCAGGCAGCAAAAGAGGCGGCCTATGCCGCAACCCGCTGGTTGCAGGAGGAATTCATCCAGCGGCATGGTAGCAACCAGTGCCGTGATCTGCTGGAAAAAGATCTCAGCTATGAAGCTCAATACCTTGAGGCACGTGCATCAGGCCTGTTCAAAACACGCTGCCCAAAGTATGTGGAAACCGTCGTGACCCTGCTTGATGAGTGGTTCAACGAAAAGATGTCCAACATGAAACAGAAAATTCTCACCATGCTCGAACTGCAGGATGCCATGAACCGCAAAGTCAATGATGACTGGCGGGAGGCTGGCTACGCCTGGTATCGGGCCATCTGGACCGAGTGTGCGGAGATGCTCGATCACTACGGATGGAAATGGTGGAAACATCAAAAGCCCGATATGCAGCAGGTCCACTTGGAGATCATCGATATCTGGCACTTTGCCCTGAGTGATCTGATCCTGCACAGTGATTCAATGGAATCCGCAGCGGCACTGGCCCTGGAGGGGCTGAGTCAACCTGCCGAGACGGTGGATTTCAGGGAGTCGATCGAGCAGTTGGCGATGTCGACCATTCAGACCCAGTCTGCCGATATTAAAAAATTCACCCAGGTTATGAATGCGGCAGATTTGGATTTCGACGAGCTTTATAAAACCTATATCGGAAAGAATGTGCTTAACTTCTTTCGCCAGGATCACGGCTACAAGGACGGCAGCTATATCAAGATCTGGCAGGGTAGGGAGGACAATGAGCATCTGGCCGATATTCTTGCTGCATTGGATGACGACAGTCCTAGCTTCAGTGACGATGTCTATCAGCGGTTGCAGGCGGTCTATCCATCGAACGCTACGTGATATCGTTGATACTCAATCGCATGGGGTATAGGTTATGCACATATATCCCAAATTATCATGAGGTTCAGGGAACACATACCCATGAAGTCGAGCATTCTTTCGGTCCTGGTTCTTTTCTGGCTTTCGCCACTGGCTGCGTCTGCAGCGGATAGTCTGATCACAGCCAAACCGGCGATGCAGCGGGAAGTCCAGTCCGGCTTTACCCGGGCGCGCACCAGGTTGGTGCTTTCAGCTGAGGCTGCAGGGCGCGTATCCCTGGTCAATGCTGATGTGGGTGATGTGACGGGAGAGGGCGAAGCCTTCGCCTGTCTTGACCAGACATTCATTGACCTGGAACTGCAGGCCAACAGGGCGGAGCAGGATGCGCTGGTAGTAGATCGTACCTACTTTCGAAAAGAGGTGGCGCGTATCCGGCAGTTGTTGAAAAAGAACAGCTCATCTGAAAGCCAACTCGATACAGCCCAACGGAACCTGGACAAGACACAGATACAAATCCAGTCTTTGCAGATTGCAGCGAATACACTGAAAGAGAGAAAAAGCCGCCACTGCATTCAGGCGCCTGCCGGTTGGCAGGTCATCCGGCGTCATGTGGAGCCGGGGCAGTGGGTCAATGCGGGAGAGCCGGTCGTCGAAGTGGGTGACTATCGCAGTCTGCTTGTCCCCTTCGCACTCAGCATGGCGGAGTACCAGGCGCTGCATCATGCAGAAGACGAGCTGAAGGTCAGGTTGCCTGAGCAGCAGCTTGATGTATCGGCAAGATTGTTGCGTATCTCTCCGGCATTCGACGATACCTCGCGAAAAATCCAGGTGGAATTAGAGATTGCTCAAGGCATTGAATCCCCAAGAGGTGGGCTGCGTGTCGAACTGGGTCTTGATATTCCTTTGAGAACAGGTGCAGTTCTGATACCTGAGAAAGCTTTGGATCAACGCTACGAACAATATTGGCTGAAACGACCGGATGGTGAGGCGGTCAGAGTTGTCTATCTTGGGCGTACCAATGGGCCGGAGGGCGACTGGGTCAGTGTGGTCTCGCCGGCAGTCAAACCCGGTGATCAGTTTATCTTGAACAACGAGTAACAGCCATGCAATCAGTGGTTGCCTTCTCCCTCAAACAACGGGTCTTCTACAACCTGATGTTTGTGGTGCTGATGGTGGTGGGCTTTATTACGCTGTTTGCCCTGCCGGCTGAACGCTATCCCAATTTCGGTTTCGGTGAAGTCATCATCTCCACAGTCTATCCGGGAGCCTCCCCAGTGGAGGTCGAGAGCCTGGTCACGCGCAAGATCGAAGAGGCCGTGGAACGGGTGGATGATGTGGAGTGGATCAACGCCACCTCCTTCAGTGGACGCTCCCACATCCGCCTCAAGTTCGTCGATGACAGCGACTACGACAGCCTCTTCAATGAGGTACGGTTTGAAGTCCTGAATATCATTAATGAGCTGCCGGAGGGGGTCGATCCGCCGAGGCTGCTGAATGCCAAAGTGCAGGACTGGCTGCCGGTCATCTCCGTCAATCTGATCGGTGAGCACAGCAATCGTGCCCTGGCGTTGATGTCGGATGAGGTCAAGATCCTGCTGTTGAAGATCCCCGGTGTGCAGCAGGTGGAGTTTTCGGGAGAGCTGACTCAGGAATTCCATGTCTTTTTAGATCCAGAGAAGCTGCGACTGCTAGGTGTCAGTTTTGATCAGGTGGCAGAGGCGCTGGGCAGTGCCAACCTGACCATTCCGGCAGGAAAATACACGAACGAGAGCGGAGAGTTCCTGGTTAAACTGGATGAGCGCTTCCGCAGCCTGGAGCAGGTCCAGTCCACTGTCGTGCGTCGGGATTCCGATGGCAGCCTGTTGCGGGTGGAGGATATTGCCAGTCGCATCGGTCTCGATTATCGCGATCCTGTCGCCATCGCCTCGGTCAACGGCAAGCCCTCGATCGGTCTGAAGGTGATCAAGTCGGATGAAGGCAACGCCATGGATATCCGTGACCGGGTCGTGGCGGTGGTCGATAGTTTCAGGCCCTCCCTCACAGAGCAGGGTGTGGATGTGGTGCTGACTCAGGACTCCACCGTCTACATCAAGGATGGATTGAACACGCTTGGCATGAACATGCTGGTGGGTATCACGCTGGTGAGCCTGATCATCTGGTATTTCATGGGCGTGCGCAACGCGGGCCTGGTGACCATTGGTATCCCGTTTTCATTCATGATCACCATGCTGATCATGTACCTCACCGGTAACAGCCTGAACGAGATTACCCTTTTCTCCTTTGTACTGGTGACCGGCATTGTGGTGGATGACGCTATCGTCGTCACCGAGAATATCTATCGCCACGTGCAAGAGGGTAAACCGTTGCGTGAGGCGATTATCGAAGGTACAGCAGAGGTGGCTATACCGGTAATCGCCGCCACCATGACCACTGTCGCCGCCTTTCTGCCGATGTTGATCATGACCGGCGCCACCGGCCAGTTTTTTGCGCTGGTGCCTAAAGCGGTGACCTTCGCCATTGTCGCCTCACTGGTGGAGTGTCTGCTCATCCTGCCCATTCACTACTACGATTTCGGGCCCAGGCAGCAGGCCTCGACGGATCTGGTGGAACGTGACAACGCCCTGATGCGTCTGGCGCGCCGCTTTACCGATTGGCTGCTGAGCCTGACCTTGCGGTATCGGCTGCTGTCAGTTTCCATTGTGTTGGCGGTGTTCATCGCCTCGGTAGTGATTCTCTCCCTCTCGGCTTCCGGCAAGGTGCCACTGATTCGTATTCAGTTCTTTCCCGATGACTACAAACTCTACTATGTGGATCTGATAGGACCGAGCAGTGTCCCCATCGAGGAGGTGAACGAGCGGGTCAAGCAGATCTCGGAGACGATCATGGAAGATGGCCCAGGTATGGCCAGCGCAACGTCCGGTTTTGCGGGTCTCTATTTCAATGAAGACTACGAACCGATCTACGGCAATAATCATGGCTCGGTGATGGTGACCATGCCGTCGGCGGATGATCAGACATTTGATGATCCACTGGACCATCTGGAACGGATGCGGGAAAAACTTGCTCCCCTGTACGAAAAGGATGGATACCGAATCTCTATCCATCCACAGAGTGACGGCCCACCTAGCGGTAAAGACATCAATGTGCGGGTAGTCGGGGCCAATGTGGCTTCGGTATCTGCGTTGGCGAAAGAGCTGCTGGCCTTTATGCGGGAGTCCCCCGACATCGGCGCGCATCTTCTCGATCTGAAGGACGACCGGGGTGAACCGAAGCGAGTCTTCCGTCTTGCAGTCAATCAGCAGCGGGTGGCTGAGTACGGTCTCGATAACAGCCGGGTGGCCATGTTGTCAGCCAGTGTGCTGGATGGCCGCTATATTGGGAAGTACCGGCATGTGGATGAGGAGATCGACCTCAAACTCTATGTCGATCCTGGCAGCCTGGAATCGCCTGAACAGGCACTCTCTATACCGATGGTGGAGGATGCCGGCAGGCCGGTCTATCTGTCGGATCTGGTTGATGTGCGCGCCTACAACGAGGCCGGGGAGATCAAGCGTTATCAGGGACAACGGGCCATCAGCCTGAAAGCGGATATCCGGGAGGGCGCCCCTACTTCCACCCCGGCGATCGTCAATGCAGTGCGCGGCCACTATGAGCAGGTCCGGGAGGGCTATCCTGGCGCCACCGTCACTTTCGGTGGAGAACACGAGGACACTCAACGATCTTTTGAATCTCTCGGCTATGCCTTCATCATCGCGGTATTGGTGATGTACGTGATACTGGCGACGCAGTTCCAATCTTACTTGCAACCGCTGATTATTCTATCCGCCGTAGTTTTCGCGTTGATCGGAGTGGTCTTCGGTAAGCTGGTGACACAGACGCTATTCACCATCAATAGCTTCGTAGCGGTTATTGGTGTGGCAGGTGTTGTGGTGAACGATGCGCTAGTGCTGATCGACTTTATCAACAAGCGTTATCGCAGTGGTATGACGCGTCGGGAGGCCATCGTCGAAGGGGTGCATATCCGACTCCGGCCAATTCTGCTGACCACGCTGACCACCACCTTGGGCCTGCTGCCAATGGCAATTGGCTTTCCAAGCTACTCGCTGATCTGGGGCACCATGGCATCGACCTTTGTTACCGGACTCGCCGCCGCAACGGCGCTGACACTGTTTATTATTCCGGTGCTATGGGATCTTTTGCAGGGTGTGCAAGAAGCATTGCAGAAGCGGCACGAGGTAGCGTCTAACTCAGTGAATAAACACCTATGAAAAGCTGTTAACAAGACATATTTAGTTGCCGGGTTAATAATTGGTCGACTTACCTGTTGGGCGTGTCGTGTCATTTGTAGTGAGCGACTGTGCTGCACCGATGGAGTTTGCATGGCACGTTAGAAGCGCACCCCGCGATTATCTCAGAGAGAGTAGTGTGTTGGCTGATACTGGTGGATAAAAAAACACCCGCACAAGGCGGGTGTTGATGCGAGATCGAAAGTGTTGGATCAGCTTTTGCGTTTACGCATGCGGCTGGCGCCGATTCCTGCCAGGCCGAGGCCCATCAGAGCCAGAGCAGATGGCTCAGGTACGGAGTAGGTGTAGTCCACATACACATTACCGCTCCAGGCGTTATTGGAGTTTCTCTGCCAGCATCTGTCGTTAAAACCACAGCCCAAGAGGTCGGCTGTGAGCGTGCGGACCACCCTGAAATCGAGCATGTCGGTACCGATGAAGTCGCTCAACGAAAAAGTGCCGAGATCGAAACTGCCATTAAAGTTACCGAGTGAGGAATCTGTGTCTCTGCATCTGGGCTTGTCTTCCATGCAATTAGATCTGACTACCTCGTTGTTTTTAGCGATCTCCCGAAAAGGATCGATTAGACGAATTTGTTGGTTGCTGACTGACTTGCCGCGGCCGGTTGCAGTTCTGTTAACGTACCCGGTGTCGTATGAATTGACGGTTGATGTCAGAGACCAATCGGATTCGAACCAGATAGCAACATCAAGCAGCGTACCCAGCGAGCTGTCGAACCGGTCCATAGAGACGGTTTGCCGGTTAATCCTTTTTGTCAGATAGTTTTTGCCTTCAGCATCCTTTCCAGGATTTCTGTCATACAGTGTGTTGTATGAGGAAAAATTGAATGACGTCGAATGGCTGTCTGTCATGATAGTGGCGTGTGCTGCAGAGCCGATAAAAAAGGAGGCTGCGAGTCCCGCGCTGATTACAAGCTTCTTTATATTCACTGTCTTCATCTCCGAATGGGGTATCCATGTGTTCGTTGGGAGAAGAGTAAGCAGGACTTATGCCAATTTAATATTATATATAAAATACAGTGAGTTACTGAATGTCGCTTTATTCTCTGCAGGTGTATGTAAAATTACCCGAACTACTAAAAAATTTAAATAATTCAATAAAAAACAATGACATAAATTAACACTGAAAATACCATGTGAATGGCGTTCGTGTCGTCTACAGAGATACCCTACCCAGAGCTGTAAAAAAAGTTCAAAAGTAGGGTTTATCTCAACATTAAAGTCAGAATATGTAGCACATTTCACTTCACACAATCACAGGTTACCGGCGCACTTTCTCGAAGCGTTGGATACGGCTGGAGAGGTGACAAAGGACTCTCAGGGAGGGGAGAGGTCAATGGTCCTTTTATGGAGAGTATCTTGAATCAAAATGCTAGCATTCGCCCTGCTATCATCTTCATCTCACATAACGATACTGGTCCACTGAACTCATTATGAAATTGCTTGCCATTGAAACCGCGACCGAGGCGTGCTCCGCCGCGCTGTTAATCGACGATGAGACTCACCTTCGGTATGAGGTTAAACCACGGGGACACAGTGAGTTGCTGCTGTCGATGATGGACGACCTGCTGGCCGAAGCGGAACTGACTCCGTCACAGCTCGATGCCATGGCATTCGGTCGTGGTCCCGGTTCCTTTACCGGTGTTCGCATCGCCACAGGGGTGGTTCAAGGGGCAGCCTTTGCCGCTGGCCTGCCGGTAGTGCCGGTTTCAACCCTGGCGGCGCTCGCACAGCGGGCATTTCGTGAAAAAGGCGAGCGACATCTATTGCCTTCTTATGATGCTCGAATGGGTGAACTCTACTGGGCTGCCTACAAAGTGGGGGAGGACGAGTTGGTGCGACTCGTGATTGAAGAGGAAGTCGCAACTGCCGAACGGGTCAGTCTTCCCATCGATGGGGAGTGGTATGGCATCGGTTCGGGCTGGACAGCTGGGGCAGAGATTCTGGAGAAAAGGCTGCAAGGCGTGTTGTTGGGTTATCAGGCGCAGATGTTATGCAGTGCAAGGGAGATTGCGCTGCTGGCGGCTGCAGATTTTGATCGGGGTTTGGCTGTGTCAGCTGAGAATGCCTTGCCGGTGTATCTAAGAAATCAAGTGGCGCACAAAGCGACTTGATCGTATGTAAAATGGGTATCAGGCTTTAGTTTGTAGTCCTGAGATGTGTTGCAGTTCATTAGACATGTGGTTTTCCACAAGATACGTCAGCAATTCGGTTTCCGGCAATGGACGACTCATATGAAAACCCTGAGCAATGTTGATGCCGGCATTCAAAAGGTAAAGTCTTTGTGATTCAGTTTCTATTCCTTCGGCAATTAAACCGAGCTTTAAATTATTAGTCAGGGTGACAAGCGATGAAACAATTGCGACGTCATTTTGGTTGTCAGGTAGATCCTTGACAAACAGCCGGTCGATTTTGATGCTATCGGCAGGTAGCTCTTTGAGGTATTTCAGCGAGGCATACCCGGTTCCGAAATCATCTACAGCAACCCTGACTCCCAGCTCGCGTATCTCCTTGAGTTTATCCAGGCTGCCTTGAAAGTCTTCAATAAAGGCTGTCTCAGTAATCTCCAACTCCAGATGATGCGGTTCCATACCGGTTATCTCAAGCGTCTGCTTAACTGTTTGTACGAAATTTGGATTCTGCAATTGGACACTCGATACATTGGAAGAGATATAGTCCAGCAGTATTCCATCATTCCTCCAACGGAGAAAATCCTTACAGGCTTGTTTCAGTACCCAATTGCCGATCGGCTCTATCAGACCGGTCTGCTCAGCGATATGTATGAATTTGTTGGGCGCAATAAGTCCGTAGTGTGGTCTTCTCCATCGAATCAGTGCCTCCACGCCGATGGCGCGGCCACTTGGGAGATGGATGCTAGGCTGATAGTAAAGTTCAAACTCTTTCTGTGTCAGGGCGTCTATCAGGTTCTGTTCGGTTTCCATTTCCTCTATCAGGCTGTACTGCAGCGTTTGTGTGTAAAACGCAAAGCTACCGGGTTTCTGATGTTTTGCATGATACATGGCGGCATCAGCGTTTTTCAGCAGGTCGAGAAAGGTTTCTCCATCTTTGGGGTACATGGCGATACCCTTACTCGCACTAATCCTGATTTTACGTTTTCCAAGACTGAACGGATCGTGAAAGACTCGATCCAACCGTTCAATAATCTCTGGCAGTTTGTTTTCAAGGTCGTGACCTTTCGAAGCGAAGAGGAAAACAAATTCATCACCGGCAAATCGGCTGAGAATGTCCCGTCGGCTGGTAAATTGTTTGAGTCGCTCCGCCAGGGCTACCAGCAGTTCATCGCCTGAGACATGTCCCATTGAATCGTTGATGAGCTTAAATCGATCGATATCCATGATCATAATGGCCAGCTCAAGATGATCCTGTTTGGCACGCCGTAGCGCCTTTTCTGTCTCTCGCTTGATTTGGATGCGATTCGGTAGATGTGTTAACGGATCATGATAGGCCTGGTATTCAAGCCGTTGCTTCAGCCTGATATTAGAGATGGCGGAGGCCAGGATGTCACAGAATTGGGTAAGGATAAAAAGATTATCGATGCCTGGCGTGTGTGTTTCCATTTGCTCCAGAACCAGACAAGCAATGACGCCTTGTTTGATTACCGCTGGCATGATTGTGATTTCCGTATCAGCTGAGAAGTCGATTGGTTCAAGTATTGGCAAACGTTTTATTGCCGCTTTGGTTATCCCTTTCCAGGGGGTAGTCGGTAGCTTCAGCTGATGTGCCGTGTAGGACTTACTGCGTTCTGAGGTTGCTCCCCCCTTTCTGATAAGGCATTCAAGATGCACAAAGTCACCTGACGGCTCTACATAGACGACAGCCAGCTTATCCGAATTGACAAAATGAGGCAGCGCATCCAATGTGACATGCAATGCTTTGTGGATGATGCCTGCGTGTTGCAGACTGTAGCTGAAATCGATCAGGTTTGCCTGTTGATTGAAACTGTTTCCGAGCCTGGTGGCCATGTCATTGAAAGCGTGACCAAGCTCTGTGAATTCATCCTTACCTTCAAGTTTGACGCGAGTATTAAAAGCACCTCTTGAGAGCTGTCGTGTCCCGGTTAGCAGGCGTTCTAAAGGGACCATGTTACGCCTGATGGTAAAGATGCTGAGCAAGATCACCAGTCCGAGTGTCACCACGCCTACCTGAAGAAATATCTTCTGAAACTGATTGACGGAGGTCAGCACGATCTGACTAGGGAGGGCAACAGCAACACTCCATTTTTCTACTTGATAATGTGGCGATAGGAAGAGAGACCAGAATGCGGTGAAGGTTTTCTCGCCCTTTGGGTCTTGCCACTCGAAATGATGACTACTTTGACTATGAGTGAGTGTGATGACATCTGCCAACCAGGCGATGTCATAGGGTTTATTGCAATAAAAGGGAACACCTTTTTCATTAACCACGCAGATCTGTTCGCGTCTCAGGTCGAGTTGATCAGTGTCTAGCAGTGCTGGAATGTGCAAGCGGCCAACCAGCAGATCCCCCGTGGGATTTCCGGGATCTATCGGAACAATGAGGTAGAGTGAGCTTTTACCTTCCCTCTCTCCTGTCGAGGAGAGTAAAAGCATGGCCTTGCCAGGGATGCGTTGTTCATGGATCTCACCAATCAACGTCTCCCCATCGATCAGACTGTCACCGATAAAATGTGTAATCCGGCCTTGTTGGTCAAGCTGGAGGAGTGATTCGATACGCCCTGGTTGTAAGGGGCCAGCTGATAATAATAGGTTTTTCGATGTCGGCTTATAGCCTGCATTAAGGCTGTCGGCAATGAGTTGGAACTGTTCTTTGGTGAATTGCAGCCTCTGGAAGATTTCCATGCCGATCATTTTGGCACTGTTGCGGATTTCCTCACTATGCTGTTCAGTCAGTTTGTAGCGGATTTGGTATAGGGTTAGTCCAGCCAACAGAAGCAAGGGGATAATGGCGGCAATAATGAACAGTACGACGATTCTGCGAGAGACACGGTTGTTGAATATTTTTTTCGTTAATCTCACGCTCAGTAGTCCTTACCATAGCCGTAAAAGCCACCATTATTGGCTCGAACAATATCGTCCCGGCTTGACTTGGCTGTGAGCGGCGGTGAGCTGGCACCGTCTTCACCCATACTGTAGAGATCGAAGTCTGAGTTGATGGGCACCAGATTGTGATCCTTACGCTGATGTCCCTTGGCTTTATTACCTGCCCCTTCGATAGGCAGATATTGATAGGGGTTGCCCCAGGGATCGAGCATATTCACGCCGACCTCGTCCAGGCTAGCGGGATAAGCTTTTGTATCGAGCTTGTAGTTTTCCAGGATCAACTCAACCTGTTTCATCTCCTGAATGACGCTGCCCATTTCAGCAGTAGCCACATAACCTTGATACATCGGAATGGCGATAGCAGACACAATCGTCAGGATGGCCATGGCCAGCATGAGTTCCGCGATGGAGAAACCACCTGTCTCTGATTTACGGGATGTACTTCTCAACGATCACCCCGATAGTGCATGACAAGTAGCGTCAAGGTGGTAAGTTTTCACCGATGAATCCTCTTTTTCAGCACTGATCCCGACCGAATTGCGCTGAACCTCTAGTCATAAAGAAAGAGAATCCGCCTCCTCCCTTGGTTGTGCTTATTAATATCGGCTAATAAGTGAGGATCTTAAGTTGTGAAAAAGCTGGAATTGTATATTTAACAATTCACAACACACTGATATAACTGGTTATTTATGGGGGCAGGCCGTATCGGGCCCGTTTGATCGGCCGATCAGTTAGGTCTGGATCTGGAAAAACAGCTGTCTGATGATTGTTTCAGGCAAAAAGCTTAAAAAGCAAAGGCAATCTCAGAATCCGATACCGACACCCACGCCGCCCCAGGAGCGGCCACCTGAGCCCACACCGAAGCCGAAATTGACTCTGGGTTTTGGTTTTGTTGCTGATGCTTCAGGCCAAAGTACCAGTTCATCGGTGGTGAGGGTTGGGAAGTCGTAAGGGGCATCGCCGACTTCTCCGGCGCGGACTTCAGAAAACTTGCCGGTTACTGTTACCTGGCGGCCTTTGGCGTAATCGACGGTTTCGAGATAGCCTTGATGTTGCGCCAGGAATCGTCCATTGGGAGAGGCGGTAACGTCGGGTCTCCCATCTTTCTTCAGCGGGTAGGCGAGAATCTGCAGTTCGGTGATATCAGCCAGATTGCGACTTTCTACAATGACACCGCCCCATTGCAGTCTTTTGCCAGAATCGGACGTTGCTGCTGCAGTCACTTCTGCAGGCGTCGGACTGCGATCAGCATCAGCAGCAACTTTGGGTGCTGTACTGCAGGCTGAGAGGACGAGGGATATTAGGGCAGCCAGAAGGATAAGGGTGGTGTGTTTCATTCCACGTCTACCAGTAGTAGGGATACCTGCGCCAATAGGGGTGCGGGTAGAAATAGGGGTTGTAAAAAGGATCGTAATGATGAGGTGAGTAGTAGACGTCCTCCGGCCAGAGATAATAAGCCTTCACTTCCACCACCGGGTAAGGATAGGGGTAGCTGCCAACTGGCTGCTCAACGACTTCTTTTACAGTGCCTGTAACTGTTAGAAGGCGGTTTTTGGGGTACTCTTCCGGTTCCAGGAATCCTTTGATTCTGGCGATGAATCGTCCTCTGCTTTTTGCATCATCCTGTGGTTTGCCCGATTTGCTCAGGTTAACGGCGAGGACTTCAATATGTGTCTCATCTGAAAGGTTTTGTACTGAAATGATACTGCCGCCCCAACGAACCTCATTTTCTACGAAGCGTGTGGCTTCCTGTTGTACTTCATCCACACGAATATCACCGGCGGGGGCGTTGCGTATGTACTCCGGTACCTTGGAGGCGCAACCGCCAAGAACGATGCCACAGAGTAGGCCTGTAGTGAGCAGGTTGATGTTGTATTTCATGATGTTGACTGCCTGAATCTGAAGCAGATCCGTTCCCAAACTATCCGACAGTTAGACTCGAACAGGTAGGTTAAATTCCCACCTGATCTAACGGCACTATTCGACGATACGCTCTTTCTTCGCCTCCTCCTGGAAATAATAGTCGTAATTTTGATGCAGGTGGTTGGTGAAAGACCAGGCTTCACTATAGGAGAGCCCGCTGTCCTTCGGCAGGATGACCTTGACGTAAAGATTGTTGTCTTTCTTTTTCAACCGGGTCAGCTTTTGATCCAGCGTCTTGCGGGAGATGCGTTTGAAACCGGTTTGCCCGGGGCCTTTGTAATCGATTCGGTACTTACCGCCGGATTTCGCATAGCGCACTTCGACCAGGGTTTTGCCTTTTGCGGTACGGGCAGGTCTGACCAGTCTGTCATATTTGATCTTGAGATCGGAGAAATCTGTTTTGAGATCTGACAGCTCCTGGGTGGCTGTCATATTCTGCGCCAAGGCCGCAGAGAGTTCCTCTTCCTGGCTGCTGAAGGAGAGGCGTAGTGCCTCCAGGTCTGCCAGGGTGGCCGCTTGTCTTTGGTTCGCCTGATCCAGGTCGCTATTGAGGCGCTCGATATTACGATTGGACAGAGTCAATTGGCTACGCAGTTGATCACTCTCGCGGCTGAGTCTTGCTACCTGAGTATCGAGCAGATCACGTTCGCGGCTTAAAGTGGTGATCTGGTGGCGCTGGCTGGCGATCGCAGCCTCCTGCTCTTCAGCGCGCTCTTCCATACGCATCATCTGCATGCGCAGCATGGAGAGTTCGTACTCCCTGGCGATCAGTTTCTCTTCCAGGGTGACATTCTCTTCTCCGGTGGTGCGGGCCAGTTCCGCTGCCTGCTGTTCCGCTTCCATGGTGGAGCGCAGCTGGCTCAGTAGTTCCATGTTGCGCAGCAGCAGGATGACCATGGCGAGCATGAAGATCATCACGATCACGGTCATGATGTCGGTGAAGGAGGGCCAGAAGCTGTCGTCCCCTTCGCTGGAACGCTGGTTGAGACGCAGATCGATGAAGCCGTCGTCCATGGGGGTCAGTCGTCCTCATGGAGGCGGAAGCCCCGCTTCAGAAGATGCTTAACCTCTGCCATGTCTTCATGCATGGTCTCGCTCTTCTCCTGATAGCTCTGCAAGGTCTCGAGTACGCGTTGTTCAACTGCCTCGAAGCCCTCTTGGGACTGCTTCATCTGGTTGACCAGCTCCTGCAGGGAGCGCACCAGACCTGTGAATTCGTAGAGGGCGCTGTCGGTCTGTACCTGGAAGCGGGGCAGCAGTTCATTGACGGTGACCTGCTCCACGGCGCTGATCAGGTTGGTCTGTACATCACTCAGTTTGAGATTGAAATAGCCGAAAAAGATGAAACAGATGATGGCGGTAATGGTGGTGGAGAGGGCGGTGGACATGCCGTGCACCACCATTCCCATGCCGCCTACATTGATCGAAGTGGCGAGCAGGTCCGAAGCACCGATGAGGGCGATGGAGAGGGAGACGATCGTACCGAAGACGCCGGTCAGGATCAGGATATTGTTGATGAACTTCGGCAGGCTGTTGCGGGTGCTCTCGTTGGCTACCAGAGTTGAGGCCAGGGAGCCGTGGTTAATCGGGCAATTCGCCTTGAACAGCCCCTGCATGGTGCGATAGCGGTTGCCGATGATGGCTTTTTTATGGATACGCTTCAGTGGGTCCTGTTCCCCTTCGCGCAGATTGCGCAGAAAGCGGATCAGTGCATTCTCCTCCTGGGCGTAGTGGAGAAAGATGGTAATCATGCGTAGGATGCCGATGGCAAAGAGGCCGACGATCGTGCCGTTGATGATGAGGCCGGTACTGGTCAGCTGGTCACGGAAATAGACCTGATTGATGAATTCGAACTTCCACACCATCAGGGCTGCGATGACCGCTGACATGATGATCATCCGGACGAGGATGTTGCGGCTGAAGTTCCGACGTAGCTGTATGCTTCCCAACGCTCTGCTCCTGGCGGTATAACGAACCCGAACAGTGTAACCCAGCCTGAATGGAACAAGAAAGATTGACAGCACAATATCGCAACCATCTTTTACAGATCCTTCAGGCTGCGCTGATAAAAGTGGAGGGAGCCGCTGTTGTCTCCGAATGGTTGAAAGCCAATCCTTTTGAAGGGCCTTTGCATTTGGTGGCGGTCGGCAAGGCGGCTCAATCTATGGCGGTGGGGGCGGACCGGGTGCTGGGCAAGCGGATTCGTAAGGCACTGATTATTTCCAAGTTTGGGCATCTCGATTACGATTTTTGCCGTCGCCGGGGTTGGCAGGGGATCGAGGCCGCCCACCCGGTGCCGGATAAAAATAGCCTGCAGGCGGGACACAGTTTGCTGGATTTTCTCTCTGCGGACGATGGGTTACTACTGCTGTTTCTCATTTCCGGCGGCACTTCCAGTCTGGTGGAAGTGCCGGTGGCGGGTGTCGATCTCGAGTTTCTGGCCAGGACCAACCAGTGGTTGCTGGGCAGCGGACTGGATATCGTACAGATGAACCGAGTGCGAAAGGGGCTCTCTCAGATCAAGAGTGGGGGGCTGCTGACACGACTCGGTGAGCGGTCTTTATATGCCCTCGCTATCTCGGATGTGCCGGGAGACGAGCCTGCAGCTATCGGCTCAGGCCTGTTGCTGCCTGAAGCGGATTTACATGAACAACTTTCTGCCATGTCCCTGCCGGATTGGTTGCAGACTAGGGTGATGGCAGGACTTGCGCAGCGTGCGGATCTGCCAGATGAATCGCCAGTGTTGCAGATCGTAGCCAATCTCGAGCTGGCTAAACAGGCGGCTGCCGAGCGGGCGGGTCAGCTGGGCTATCCTGTTACCTTGCATGAGGATTTTCTGCTCGGAGATGCGGCTGAGACTGGTTTGAAACTGGCCGCTCAGCTACAGGACGGCAAGCCGGGGATCTCCATCTGGGGGGGTGAAACCACCGTTCATCTGCCTCCCGAACCAGGGCAGGGTGGGCGTAATCAACACTTGGCCCTTGCCGCAGCGGTAGCCCTGGCCGGTTCCAGTGATTGCTATTTGCTGGCAGCGGGTACTGATGGCACTGATGGAGCGACAGAGGATGCTGGCGCTTTAGTTGATGGAGGTACCCTCGGCCGGGGGGTTCTGGCGGGTTTTGATGCGGCAGAATCTCTGGCTGCAGCAGACGCCGGTCGGTTGCTCGAGGCCAGCGGGGATCTCATAACAACCGGTCCCACAGGGACCAATGTGATGGATTTGGTGATCGGTATGAGGTGCTGAATGAAAATGCCGGAGGTTCCCACAGAAAGTCTTTATCAGGTGGCACGCAACTGTCTGTTGACCGATTCAGTGGAGGAGAAACTCAGCCTGACCGATGAGACCGCCAGCGCCTGGAAAACGGGGCGGTTGTGTTTGACCGGATGGACATCAGCAGATGACTTGCGTGAGGCGGGTCATCCGGCAAAGCCGGAGTTGGTCCATCCTCGCCATTTGTCCCGGCGACGGCTGGGTAGTGAAAAAGGCCGACTGGCCTTGATTCACGCCATCGCCCATATCGAGTTCAATGCCATCAATCTGGCCTGGGATGCCGTACAGCGATTCCCCAATCTACCTGCCGATTTCTATAGTGACTGGATCCAGGTTGCACAGGAGGAGGTCTACCATTTCCGTCTTCTGCGGGAACGATTGCGTGATGGTGGGGTCGATTACGGAGATTTTCCCGCACACAACGGGCTGTGGGACATGGCCGTTCAGACCGCTCACGATCCACTGGTCCGTATGGCGCTGGTGCCGCGCATGTTAGAGGCTCGCGGTCTCGACGTGACACCGGGCATCATGCAGCGTTTCGCAGCTATCGGTGACGAACGAACTGTCGAAGTACTGCAGGTAATCCTGGATGAAGAGGTTGGACATGTGCATTTCGGCACGCGTTGGTTTCACCATCTTTGTGAAACCCGGGGATTGGAGCCGGAGGCGACCTATTTCAACCTCTTGAGTGATTTTGTGCGCGGAGGTATCCGCTGCCCGTTACACCATCAGGCACGTCGGCAGGCAGGATTCAGTGAAGAGGAATTAAACCGTTTGGAGCGCTTATGTGCAGAAGAGTGATTAACCGTTTCCTGGCTTTGACCGCATTCATTGTCCTCTCACTGACAATCCTTCCGCTACACGCCCTTGAAGTCGACGCGGGTCTCTTGGTCTACCGGGTGGAGGCGCCAGATGACGCAGCCTATATTAATCGCCTGTTGGTGACAGCTGACTATGTGAGACTGGACCAGGGAGAGCAGGACCCTGGCTTTATCCTCTTCGATCGCCGTGAACGTGTGATCTACAGTGTGAATGCAACCGAGCGATCCATCCTGGTTATCGATCCGGCTGAAAAAAATAATCAACATTTACCTGACGATTTGAGATTGGAAATTCGCTCCAACAAGAATCATGATGTGCCTGAGATTGCCGGTATCAAGCCACAACATTGGCAGTTGATGGCCAATGGTACTATCTGTCGTGAGGCCTTTGTCCTGCCATCAACAATGACGGAGGTTATCAGCGCGTACGGTGAGTATCTTACCGTGCTTGCAGCCCAACAGGCAGTTGCTCTCGCAACCCTTCCCAATGAGTTTCGTGATGCTTGTGACAGCGTGGTTCACGCCTATGCACCTGATGCTTTTATACAGAAGGGGTTACCCGTAAAGATTTGGAGCGATCAGGGTTATGGCGAGGAGTTGGTGGATTTTCAGGCAAGCTTCAAGATTTCTGCAGAGCATTTTTCTTTGCCTGAAGACTATCAGCAGGTACCGATGGGGATTGGCGGTTAACAGGCCCTAGTGTATTTTTCCCGTGTCACCCCATCTTCGGTGACACTGATAATTTCTGCGCTATCATCATGCCACTCTCCAAGCACATGTCTGATTTTGTCTTTTCCATCGATAGTGAAGGGGTGGTCTGCCGGGCGATGGGTATGTCCATGAATCAGCCTGTCTGCGCCGTAATCTGTTAGATAAGACATCACTGCCTGCTGATTGACGTCCATGATGACCTCCGCCTTATTCGCATTGGCTTCGCCGCTCTGTTCTCTATAGGCTTTTGCCTGCTCCCTGCGGGCATCGAGCGACAGGGAAAGGAACTGTAGAGCGAAGTCCGGGTGCCTAACCTGTCTTCTGAAAGCCTGATAATCCAGGTCGTCCGTACAGAGAAGATCTCCGTGCATCAGCAGGGTGGGGGTGCCGAACAGCTCGATCGGTTTAGGGTCAGATAACAATTCAGCGCCGCAATCCCGGCAAAAGTCATCACCGATAAGAAAATCACGGTTGCCGTACATGAAGTAGAGATGGGTCCCTGACTGGGTCAGATGCTTCAGTGCGGATACGATTTCAGGAATAGGCGCACGCCGGTCATCATCACCGATCCAGACATCGAAGAGATCACCAAGGATATAGAGATGATCTGTCTGGATGGCTCGTTGCTTGATGAAACGGAGGAAAAACTGCACCACCTCCGGCCTTTCGGCGGAGAGGTGCAGGTCTGATATGAAGAGATGTTCAGGCAACTAGTACTCCAACGATCTCAAATAGAGGGACTACACAGAAGTTGTGCACTAATCTTCGCTGATTTCCGCTTTTTCAATAATGATGTCTTCTGCCGGCACATCCTGATGGCCTGCGCGTGTTGTCGTTTCCACGTCCTTGATCTGGTTGATGACATCCATGCCGCTGCTGACCTTACCGAAGACGCAGTAACCCCAGCCGTCCTGTCCGGGATGATCGAGAAACTTGTTGTTGGATACGTTAATAAAAAACTGGGCCGTGGCGGAGTGGGGTTCCATCGTACGCGCCATGGCAATGGTGCCTGCCTCATTGGATAGGCCGTTCTTGGCCTCATTCTCGATAGGGTCGCGGGTCTGTTTCTGAATCATGCCGGGTTGGAAGCCGCCACCCTGGATCATAAAATTGTCGATGACCCGGTGAAAAATGGTACCGTCAAAAAAGCCATCTTTGACGTACTGTTTGAAATTTTCACAACTCTTGGGAGCATTGGCCTCGTCCAGTTCAATAACGATGGGGCCTAAATTAGTGGTTAACGTGATCATAGGGATTCCTGTTTATTTAAAAATGAATTCTGCAGTCAATCTTAGGTACGATGCGCACTATTCGATCACAGTGGCCTTTTCAATCAAGACGGATTTTTTTGGTACATCACGCATACCGTTTTTGGTCCCAGTCATCTCGCTGGCAATAGCGTCAACTACGTCCATGCCGTCTGTTACCTTGCCGAAAACCGCATAACCCCATCCGTCACGGCTGGGATAGTCAAGAAAAGCGTTGTCTTTGTGGTTGATGAAAAATTGTGCAGTGGCTGAGTGGGGATCAGAAGTTCTCGCCATGGCAAGGGTGCCGCGCATATTCTTTAAGCCGTTTTTGGCTTCGTTTTGAATCGGCGCACGTGTCGATTTCTTTTTCATATCAGGTGTGAAGCCACCCCCCTGAATCATGAAACCCTTAATAACCCGGTGAAAGATCGTACCGTCGAAAAAACCGTCACGAACGTACTGTACGAAATTATCGACTGTCTCAGGTGCCTTATCCCTGTCGAGTTCCAGCTTGATGCTGCCCATAGAGGTCACCATCTCGACCTGAACGGTCTCTGCCCATGCGTTTCCGGTAGTGATGCCGACTAGCAGCAGGAGTGTCAGTAATCGTTGTGTAAGTCTTTTCATTGGATTCTCTTGCCCGATCATGATGTGTAAAGGCACACATCATAACGGTTAGGAGAGTCTATAAAAAGGGGGTGATGACCATGAGGTATTGGGTGTCTTTGGCCAAAGACATTGAGATGGAAACGAACATCCCGGCCTTGCTTGGAAGGCCGGGTTAATAATCCACAGGTTGTGGTTTAGTTGTTTTTCGCACCCTGCTCAATCCACAGCTCAATTTTCACAATCTCTTCAGGCGAAAGGGCTTCTTTGCCGTGTGGCATGCGGATCGACGGATCGACCTTGCCGGCAACCAGTCGATAGAATGAACTGGAGAGCGGGTCTCCTGCTACGATTACTGGACCGAACTTGGTGCCTTTCATGACAGCGGCATAGTTTTCTGTCACAAAGCCGCTTGCTTCTGCACCGGCGCCACCTTGTGTATGGCATTCCGTACAATATTTGTCGATCAGCGGTTTGACCTCGGATTTGAAACTGACTGCAGCCGGCCCGGCACTGCAACCAACCAACAGCATGAGGGAAAGCGCTGAGGCAAAGGATACGGTTTTAGGGGTGAACATGGATTTGCTCCTCAATGTTATTTGCAACTACTTCATTCGCCACGCGGATCATGCTTTTTCCTTTGGATGGAAGCGCTGTCCCCAGAAAAAAATAGGCAAGGCGTATTGTTGATCTTAATTATCGAAATCATTATTACAGGTAAGTCGTATCGTTGAAACGGATGACTCTACAAATCTTGTGAATCAGAGGCTTGACGCTGAAAAAGTGATTAATCAGCATCAAAGACGCTCTAGTTCAGTGTCATCACCCACTCGATGACCTGTTTGATTTTTTCCGGTGGCGCCATGTTGGGCGGCATGGCCACACTACCCCAGACTAAAGGTTCGCCAGGTGTGCTGCCTGCCTTTACCTTGCTTGTCAGCCGATCGATCTCCGAGGGGTCGGCGGCGTATTTAGCTGCCACATCTTTGAATGCTGGGCCAACCAGTTTGACGTCGACTTTGTGACAGCCCAGGCATCCGGACTGCATGGCCAAGGTCTGGTCTGCATGTACAGCGCCACTCACAAAAGTGAGGAGGAAAAGGGCCAAAAAAATATATTTTTCCATGAAAGGACTCCCGCAATGACTTCATTCTCAAGCCGGTATTAGCTGGCATCACAATTAATGCCGCCTCCGGGTACTGCCAACATTGGGCGTATCCCAATGGTCGGTTCAGTGAGGTTATCGGGAGGTATTTGCGAATCTTTAGGCTTTCGAAGCTTACGCAGTAAATTCCTCAAGTGTTGTGAAAGCTTGCCGACATACTAGCTATCGAGTGAATGAGTTTAGTTATTCGAAGTGGGTTATTGACCATGAAAAAGTATATTTCGGTGCAGTGGAAAATTCTGACACCTATGGCACTGATCTTTATCCTGATCATGTCTGTAGTGACCATCTACTCTGCAGAACAGCAGAAAGATCGGCTCCTCAGGCTGACGGAGCATCAGATATTTGATGTTCTGCACGGCTACCTCGATAGCATGAACGCCATGATGTTTACCGGCACCATGGGTAATCGGGAGATGCTACGGGAGAAGATCCAGAAACGGGATGGCGTCGTCGAGGTGCGAATGCTTCGTGGTGAAGCGGTCAATGGGACATTCGGTCCCGGCTTCGATCATGAAAAGCCGTTGGATGACCTTGACAGGCGAGCGCTCAGTGGCGAAAAGATCGTACAGGTCGAAACAGTTAAAGGTAAACGGTTGCTGACCATCATTGAGCCTTTCGCAGCGGTTTCCGACCGAAACGGCACCAATTGCCTGACATGCCATGCTTTGCCTGAAGGCACGATTCTTGGCGCAGGTCGTCTGACTTTTTCGTTAGAGGCCCGCGATAAAGCGATTCATGATGAGCTGCTAATCAGTGGCGTCATCAACTTCCTGGTGCTGATTGTCGGTCTGTTTGTGATCAATTTGATCATGCGGAAAGTGGTAATCAAGCCACTTAATGGATTGAAGGCCACCATGAATAAAATTGGCACTGAGTCGGATCTACGCCCGAGAGTCACCCTTGGCACCAATGACGAATTCCGTCACGTAGGCGAGGCAGTCAATCAGATGCTGGATAAATTTCAGCCGACAATCGATGATCTGGCGAAGACCATGGATGGATTGGCGAACTCTGCAGATCAGCTTGCCAGCGTGACCAAGAAGACCCGTGATGGGGTTGATGAGCAGGAAAAAGAGACCGGACAACTGACCGTGGCTATCGGTGAGCTTTCGGTGGCCGCCGAGGAAGTTGCGAGGAACGCAGCCAGCGCCGAACAGGCAGCGATCGAGGCGAAAACCAATGCGGATTCAGGTAAAGACGTGGTTGCCGAGGTTTCCAATTCCATTACACGTCTCGCCAGTCGGGTGGATGATGCGGCTGTGGTAGTGCGCCAACTGGCTGAAGGCACGCAGAGCATCGGACAGGTTTCCGAGTCGATTACCGCAATCGCCGAACAAACTAACTTGCTTGCGCTGAATGCTGCAATTGAGGCAGCACGGGCCGGTGAGCAGGGACGCGGGTTTGCCGTGGTGGCGGATGAGGTTCGTAACCTGGCGCAACGCACACAAGAGGCGACACACGAAATCCAGGATATCATTGAGCAGTTGGTTTCAGCCTCGAATCAGGCCGTTCACGTGATGGATAGCAGTAAAAAAGATGCGGACCAAAGTGTATCCGACTCCAGCCGCGCCGGAGAGGCATTGGCGGAGATTTCCGGTGCAGTCGAATCGATCAGTGAGATGAACTCAGTGATCGCTACGGCAGCCTCGGAGCAGACCTCGGTGGTCAGCGAAATCAACAAGAACATCATTGCCATCAATGAGGTTTCGCATCAGACCGCAGAAGGTACCTGCAGGACGCTCAAGGAGAGTGAAGAGGTGGCACAGATCTCCGCCCAACTCGACAAGATGGTCAATCAGTTCAAGGTGTAGGCAAGCTAGCCTTATCGGTGGCCCCGGATTCTGGGGCCATTCGGAGATTGGGTACAAACTGATTTTTTAAAAGGTGCGACGAGATCGCACCTTTTTTTGTGCCTCAGCCTTCCCGCCGGCAGACGCCTCGCAATAGGTCGCGACGTGTGATGCCGGGTTCAACGGATTCACTTTGACAGCCTTCCTGTTCGGCTATCTTCTCTTCAGCCAGAGCAAACCCGTCCATCTCGATTTCAGGAGTCTCCTCGCCGCGCAGTATGCGGCCCAGCAGCTCTTCATCATGGGGGTCCTGCTCTGGATGCTCCACTTCCACCATCAGTGTCTGCATGAAGCTTTCAGCAGCGGCGACGGCGTGGTCCTGGTCCATGAATTCATGCATGGGTGAGTGCAAAGAGTGAGTCTGGCACTGACCAATCCCCTCGAATTCATTCACCATGAAGCGGTATTCATTGGCAGGAAAACGGTGTGTCTGTTTCTCTCCCAGGGTCAAGTCACTCCAATCCTCTCCCTCGGCGGGAAACAGGATCAGGTTCATCAGCCAGGGCGTGATCACGATACCGACAATACGCTCTTCAAATAATTGGAAGCTGCTGGTCTGCACTTTCAGGTTTGGGTTGAGTAGGGGGATACCCTTCATCTGCTCCTGCTCGATACGGGTGAAGGTCTCTTCAATTCGCTGGGTGAGTGAGTCGAGTTCAGGCATGTGATTGTTTCCAAACGGTGTTGCGATCAGGTTTCGGCTAGACCGGGAAAATAGTGGTCGACATCGATATCTTCGTCATGGCTCATGATGGCGCTGAGTCCATCCAGGGCTTTGTCGATGTGGCGTGCATCCTGCTCACTGATAACCTCGCGTGCGGAGCCGAGGAAGGTCAATAACCAGGTACCCGCCGGCTGGGCACCGGTCAGCATCATGTTGATTGACTCTTCACCGTTGCGGGTACGGCAACGGGAGACAAACTCACCCGCTTCAATGACCTGCGCCGGGATGCCTACGCACATGACAGGCGGGTTTCCTGTTCGGCTTCTTTTTTCCAGTGACCGTCGGAGACCTGGCTGCGAGGCTGAAGCTCAATGCCGAGTGTCTTCAACTCTTCCACCAGCATCAGGACCATACTCTCTAAACCCTGCGCAGCCTCGGGGGTCAGGCCCAGGCGATTCTCCAGCGCATGGGGCACCATGCCGATGATGGTGACCTGATCCGGCATCTCACCCTTCAGTGTCAGCAGGGCAAGCAGGTCGGAGACGCCAAGCTGATGATTCGAGAGTTTGGTCTGAAAAAAAGCCGGGATCTCATGGTTGGCGATACGCACCAACGTACCGTGGGGTGCGCCGGTGTTGACGGCATCGGCGATGATGATTGTCCTGGCATTTCTCATGGGCTCGAAGAGTTCCATGCCGGTGGTGCCACCATCAACCACCTCAACCCCCTCGGGTATGAGATAGCGGTGTTCCAGCTCCTCCACGGCACGTACGCCGACACCTTCGTCCTGCATCAGGACATTGCCCATGCCGATGATGAGAATCTGCTTGTTCGAACGCTCCATCAGTGAATGACCTCTCGATGATTGATCACAGTGCCTTGACCTTGACGATCTCGTTCTGTTCCGTATCCACCATGTGAATGGCACAAGCGATACAGGGATCGAAGGAGTGGACAGTACGTAACACTTCCAACGGTTTCTCCGGGTCGGCGACCGGATTGTCGAGCAGGGAGGATTCGTAGGGACCGATCTCTCCATTCGCATCGCGGGGGCCGGCATTCCAGGTGCTGGGCACAACCGCCTGGTAATTTTTAATTTTACCGTCCTCGATCACCACCCAATGGGATAGGGTGCCGCGGGGAGCCTGATGGAATCCAACACCCTTGATTTCACCTTTGGGGAATACGGGCGCGTTGAAAGTATCAGTGTCACCGGTACCGATATTATCGACCAGTTTCTGCCATTGATCTTTCAGGGTGTCCATCATGACTGCACAGCGCACAGCGCGTGCTGCATGACGGCCGATGGTCGAGTGAATGGCTGCCAGAGGTATGTCGGGGTTTTGTGAAACGGCTTTCAGCGTGCCCATGGCCTGATCGAGATATTTCTTATAGCGGGCGTTGCCTGTGGCGACACCGACCAGAACATCCGCCAGAGGGCCGACCTCGGCGCGTTTGTCGTAAAAAGTCGGTGCCTTGACCCAGGAGTATTTCCCATCGTCTTGAAAGTCGGTGTACTCGGGTTCGGTTTCGCCTTCCCAGGGATGCAGTGCCTTTTCACCTTCATACCAGGCATGTCTGGAGCTTTCGGCAACACCGTCGCGGAAATAGCTATCGTTAAAGGTGGTGATCGGTTTCAGTGAATTCAAATCACCGTTCTCGATGTAGCCGCCGGGCAGATCGAATAGGGTGCCTTTGGTGTCCTGGGGGCAGTCCGGCACGGTGAGATAGTTCATCACCCCGCCGCCGATACCGGCCCAGTCGAGATAGAAGGCCCCGACTGCCGGGACATCGGTCAGGTAGGTCGATTTAACGAAGGGGTCCAGCTTGTCGATAAAGCCTTTAATCAGCATCAGGCGCTCAATGTTGAGCACAGAAGGTGCCCCGTGGCTGATTGAGTTACTCACCCCACCGACGGCTACGTTCTGGATATGCGGGCTCTTGCCTCCGAGAATGGCGACAATCTTGTTGGCGTAGTTCTGCACATCGAGGGCCTGCAGATAGTGTGCAACCGCCAGCAGGTTGACCTCAGGCGGCAGCTTCATGGCGGGATGGCCCCAGTAGCCGCTGGCGAATGGGCCGAGCTGTCCACTGCCGACGAAGGTCTTCAGCCTCTCCTGTACGGCCTTCATCTCATGGGGGCCGTTGAGCGGCCAGTCAGACAGACTCTCTGCCAGTTTGGCGGTAGCGACCGGGTCTGCGTCCAGTGCGGAAACCACATCCACCCAGTCGACGGCAGAGAGGTGATAGAAGTGCACGATATGATCCTGCACCGCATGGGCACACTGGATGATATTGCGGATCAGCTGGGCATTGACCGGTACTTCCAGATCCAGCGCATTCTCTACAGCCCGCACAGAAGTAATGGCGTGTACCGTGGTGCAGACACCGCAGAAGCGTTGGGTATAAGTCCAGGCCTCACGGGGGTCGCGACCGACCAGGATCTTCTCGATACCCCGCCACATCTGACCGGACGACCAGGCCTTGCTCACTTTGCCATCATCGACTTCCACATCGATGCGAAGATGGCCTTCAATGCGGGTAATCGGGTCAACAGTAATTCGTGTTGTCACAACAGAATCTCCTAAAGTTCTTTGTCACGCAGGGTCTGCGTTATGTAGCACGGGGAACATCTTTACGACGACGAGGTAAGCCATGATCTCGATGGCCACGATGCCTGCGGTAACCATGATCTCTGAAACAGACGGAAAATAGCTGTAGCCGGGACCTGGATCATAGGTGATCAGGAAGGCGTTAAATCGATAGAGCGCACCGGCGAGAAGCATGCACACAGCCGCATAGAGCAGATAGGGGCCGCTCTGACGCCGTTGAGGCGACAGTAGCACCAGTAAGGGGAAGGCAAACAGGGCGGTTTCCAGGAAAAACATCAGACTGCCCAGATCCCCCGCGAAGATCAGCCCCAGTTTTCCCTGCAGGATAATTTCAGCAAATCGAATGATCAGATATGCACCCAGCAGGCCAACGATGGCCTTGCCCAGCCCTGCGAGGAGAGGCGTCTCAGAGGGCCGGCGAAATCCAACAGCGGAAAACGATGCCTCAAAAACCACCACGGCGAATCCCATTGTGAGTGCGGTCAGCACTGCCAGCAGTGGTTGGATATGCAGCGTCTGCCACAGTGGGTGCACCTTGTAACCCATCGCGATCAGCATGGTGCCGAGGGAGGATTGGTGCATGGTTGGGAGAAGCACGCCCAGGGCGATAAATAGAAACAGCACTTTGTTCAGTGCCTTCAACAGGCCCTTGGCGCCGATCTTCTCCAGAAAAGCCGGTGAGAACTCGATGAAGAGCACCAGGATATAAGTCGCGACGCAGAGACCTACTTCCAGCATCACGGAATTGAAGTTCATATGCCAGGGCAGGAAGATGTTGTAGAACTGCCACCAGCGCCCCATATCGATGAAAGCACCCAATCCGCCAAGCGCATAACCCAGCAGGCTGGCAAGCAGGGCGGGTCGGATCAAGGGATGATATTTTCCCTTATTCATTACATAGACAGTGATCGCCAGGGCATAGCCGCCACAAGCCAGTGCGGTGCCGACGATCACATCGTAGACAACCCAGAGTCCCCAGGCATAACCGCTGTTGAGGTTGGTGACGAATCCCATCCCGTTGACGAAGCGCAGGGCGAGAAAATAGAGACCGATCAGGGCGATCACACTGAGCACGATAAATGGCAGGGTGATGATCGGTCGTTTGAGTGGTTGATGTTCGCTCATGACTCTCCCTCATCATCATCGTTGTTGTTGCGCCGGACCACGTAGGTCAGTCCTGCGAGGGCAATAGCCGGCAGGGCCAGATATTGATACAGGGTGTGTTGTACGGTTTCCGAGATAGAGGCGTATGAGCGTTCTCCCAGCGGGGGCATGCCCAGCTTGTCGAACGGTACCGCAGAGATATGCAACACGTTCGTGCCGCCGGCCTCCTTTTCACCCCAGATATGTTGCTTGTACTCAGGCACCGCTTTTTCATGGTGGCTATCAGGATCGCGTACATCGCCACGCGGGTAGTTGTATATCTCACCGGGTTTGAGCGTCATGCGTCGCTGTGCTTCATTCAGCAAGGCTTTGCGGGATCCGAAAAGTGTCGCACCGGTGGGACAGGCCTCTGCACAACCTGTCATCATGCCGTTGTCGATTCTTTCCACCCCCGCCTGATTGCACATCTGACACTTGTGGATCTCTCCGAAGGGATTGTCGTAATCGAACTGGGGTACATTGTAGGGGCAGCCGGTCATGCAGGTACGGCAGCCGATGCAGGCATCGGCATCGTAGGTAACAATGCCGGTTTTGGGATGACGCACGAGTGCGGTTACCGGACAGACAGAAACACACCCGGGGTCGACACAGTGCATGCAGCTGCGCTTTTCGAAAGCAAAACCGTCTTCTGTCTGATCTTTATGCGTGCCTTCACCCGCTGTGTAGACCTTGATGACATTCAGAGTCTTGGGTGAGAGATCAAATGCCGCGTCATATTGGGTCTCATCGCCCATGGGGACAGGTGGCATACCATTGACCTCTTTACACTTGCTGACACAGGCCTTGCAACCGATGCAGAGTGTGGAGTCAAACAGCATGCCGATGGCTTCTTCGGTGGGCTCCAGATTGCCTCTTGCTTCAGCCGAGCCGCTACCTAGTAGTGCCGCTGTGCCACCGAGAGACGCCTTGAGAAAATCTCTGCGTTTCATGCGCCTCTCCCTATTGCTCGTCGCTTTCTTTGCGGTCTAATTTCTTTGCTGCCATGGCAGAGGCGCCGACCGCGACACCCACTGCAGCACCGGTGAGTGCTGCGGCACCTGCTGAAATACCCGTGCTGCCTTCACGATCACTGATGGAAGGGAACATATTGGGTGGGGTGTGGGTTTTGACATCTGCCAGACTGAATAGCGGCTTGTTGAAGCCTACACCGCCCTCCGAACAACCAAAACAGGGATGACCGACGCCGATGGGCCAGACACCGCCTCCCACATTGTTGTATTCCAGACTCGGGCAATTGTTATAGGTTTCCGGTCCCTTGCAGCCCAGTTTATAGAGGCAATAACCTTTGCGGTGACCTTCGTCGCCAAACTCCTCAGCGAATCGCCCGGCATCGAAATGAGGGCGCCGGTAGCAGTTTTCATGAATCAGTCGGCCATAGGCCCATTTTGGACGACCTTTTTCGTCGAGTGGCGGTAGTTTGCCGAAGGTCACAAAGTAGAGCACAGTACCGATAAAATTTGCCGGATTGGGCGGGCAGCCGGGGATGGTGACTACCGTCTTACCCTTCAGCAGCTGTGGTGCACCGACAGCGCCAGTGGGGTTAGGCGCTGCAGACTGCACGCCACCCCAGCTCGCACAGGAGCCGAAGGCAACAATGGCTGCAGCATTTTCAGCCGCCTCGTGGGTGATATCGACCATGGTCTCACCGCCGATCTTGCAGAAGATACCGTCACTCGCGAGGGGGATGGCGCCTTCGACTACCAACAGGTATTTGCCCTTGTTCTCCTGCATGACATGCTTTTTGATCTCTTCCACTTGATGACCGGCGCCGGTATCGAGGGTCTGGTGATAGTCGAGAGAGATCAGATCGAGAATAAGGTGTTCGAGAGAGGGCTGCTCAGAACGTAGGAGCGATTCACTGGGGCCGGTGCACTCCTGACCGTGCAGCCAGATCACGGGTGGCCGGCGTTTGGGATCGGCCACCGCTTGGGCCATCGCCATTGCTGCATTTGAAGATAAACCAAGAGAAGCCGCAACACCGGTGCAGAATTTGAGAAAAGTCCTGCGGGAGACGCCCAAGCGTTTCTCCACGGCCGTGAAGTCGAATTCGTTGTCTGCCATCAGTCATTCTCCAGGTATCAATGGTGGCGATGTGCGTCAGGCTCTCGTGAGGAGAGATCCTGGATTACCGCAATATATGTGCCGTTATTATTTATCTCATTTGATTCAACCGGTTATGATCAAAAGTGATTTTTCAGTACGGGCTTCTCTGTAAGTTTGCCTTACAGAACAAATGGTTTACTGGTAACAAGGTTTTCACCTGGAGTTCGAAAGAGAGAGGTGCTGATGATTTTTGTGGAGCCTGTCTGATTTCGCTAAGATGCGTGGGGTTTACTCACTGCCTGGATGGCCTCAAATAATGCTAAAAATCTATAACGACCTTACCCGCCAAAAAGAGATCTTTCAGTCCCTGCAGGAGGGGAAGGTCAGCATGTATGTCTGTGGTATGACGGTCTATGATCTCTGTCACTTGGGCCATGCCAGGGTGATGGTGGTATTTGACGTGGTCTACCGTTATCTGCAGGCCAGTGGCTATGATGTGGCCTACATCCGCAATATCACTGACATCGACGACAAGATCATCAACCGGGCCAATGAGCGCGGTGTGCCTTTCATCGAGCTGACGGAAACCTTCATACAAGCCATGCATGAAGATGCGGATGCGCTGGGTGTGTTGAGGCCGACCGATGAGCCAAAAGCGACGCAGCACATGGATGAGATCCTTACCATGATCGGCAAGCTGATCGAAAAGGGACATGCTTATGCGGCTGATAATGGCGATGTTTACTACGATGTCCGCAGTTTTCCCGAATACGGCAAGCTTTCGGGTAAGTCGATCGAGGATCTGCAGTCTGGAGCCCGGGTGGAGCCGGGTGAAGCCAAGCGTGATCCCCTCGATTTTGCCTTGTGGAAGACCGCCAAGCCGGATGAGCCCGCCTGGGATTCACCCTGGGGAAGAGGCCGTCCCGGCTGGCATATTGAGTGCTCCGCCATGTCGACCAAAGCACTCGGAGATACTTTCGATATTCACGGCGGTGGGGCCGACCTGACCTTTCCCCACCACGAAAACGAGATCGCCCAGTCCGAAGGCGCGACCGGCCACCCCTTCGTCAAATACTGGATGCACAACGGTTTCGTGCGTATCAACGACGAGAAGATGTCGAAGTCACTGGGTAATTTCTTCACCGTCAGAGAGATTCTCGAACGCTACCGGGCCGAGGAGATTCGCTATTTCATTCTGACCAGTCAGTATCGCTCGCCCCTGAATTACGATACGGAACATCTCGACAATGCCCGTGCCGCACTGACCCGTTTCTATACAGCATTGCGTGGACTGCCAGAAGCCGAGCCCGCTGGCGGTGAGGCATATGAGAAACGTTTCCGTGAATCCATGGATGACGATTTCAATACACCTGAGGCCTTGGCCGTGCTGTTCGATCTGGTTCGTGAGATCAACAAGCTCAAGGAATCGGACGTGACGGCAGCTGCCGCCTTGGCCGGGGTGCTGAAACAGTTGGGTGCTGTTTTAGGTATTCTGCAGGATGATCCAGAGGCTTTTTTGCGAGGTGGTTTTCAGTCGGGGGATGAGGGGCTTTTGGATGAGAAGATTGAGGCTATGATCCAGGCCCGTATCGATGCCAGAACAGAGAAAAACTGGGCCGAGGCCGACCGAATCCGCGATGCGCTTCAGGACGCTGGCATCATTCTGGAAGATGGCGCCCAAGGCACCACCTGGCGACGAGGTTGAGATAATCCGGTTCGGCAGGGGTCGTAGGATGCGGTCCAGCCGCACCAATCATGCCATGGTAGAGAGGAATCGCCTTACTTTGCAGCGCTATGCAATTCTGCTGCCTGTAGGGTGTTCTCCAGCAGTGTTGCAATCGTCATGGGACCGACCCCTCCGGGTACAGGAGTGATCCAACTGGCCCGCTCTTTGGCCGTCTCAAAGTCCACATCCCCTACCAGTTTGCCCTGCTCGTTTCGGTTCATGCCTACATCGATGACAATGGCTCCCTGCTTGATCCAATCACCGGGTACGAACTCCCCGCGGCCGATCGCTACCACCAGGACATCCGCATTGCGTGCCTTCTCCGCCAGATCCTTGGTGCGGCTGTGGCAGACGGTGATGGTACAGCGGGCCGCCAGCAGCTCCAGAGCCATCGGGCGACCGACGATGTTGGACTGGCCGATGATGACCGCGTCGAGGCCCTCCAGCTTCTGGCCGGTTCGCTCAAGCAGGGTCATCACCCCTTTCGGTGTGCACGAACGCAGTACCGGCATGCGCAGGGCCAGTCGGCCCACGTTGTAGGGATGGAAGCCGTCCACGTCCTTGGTCGGCAGGATGCGCTCGATGACCGACTCCTCATCAATATGGTCGGGTAGCGGCAGCTGTACGAGGATGCCATCGATGTCATCGTCGGCATTTAGCTGGTCAATCAACGCTAGCAGCTCATCCTGGGTGGTGGAAACAGGCAGATCATGGGATACGGAATAGAATCCCACTTCATCACAGGACTTCCGCTTGTTTCTGACATAGACTTGGGAGGCGGGATTTTCACCCACCAACACCACTGCCAGACCTGGCCGGCGCTGTCCTGTGGCGACTCGCTGGTCAACACTTGATTTGATCTGCTGCCTGAGATCGGTCGCAATGGCCTTGCCGTCTAATATGTTCGCACTCATCTACCGTTCCAGTGTCTATCCCGAAAGGAAACGCATGATACCGAATTGCCGGTGGTGTGTCAGTTTGTCCTGGCTGATACCATTGACCTGCGGGGGCTTCGTCAGTATGATTCCGCCCTTCGCGCATCCGGGTGGCGTAACTTCGTTTCCCGGTTGGTTTTCGGGGTATAGCGCAGTCTGGTAGCGCGCCTGCTTTGGGAGCAGGATGTCGGGAGTTCGAATCTCTCTACCCCGACCAAATTTTTACTGCGCCCGTAGCTCATTTGGATAGAGCATCGGCCTTTGAGCGCATACCCTAGAGGTATGCTAATTAGGAGCCTTTATGAGGAAGCAGAACTCATAAAGTGGATCGCACTGTATCGGGGAAACCTTAACAGGTCGTGCTGATGGCAATCCCGAGGAAACCTTCGGTTGATCCATCCAAACGGTGGACGGACGAAAGGTCCGGTAGCCGAGGGGATCCGTAGAGACTATACGTGCGGCACCTGAGATGGTGAAGAGATAGTCCAGACCACAAACTCCAATATGGGGGCGTCGAAAGGCGTAGTTGGTAAGCTAAGCCGAGGGTAGCAGGTTCGAATCCTGCCGGGCGTGCCAATTCAGCAGGATTGGTTCTGCAGAGAAGAGCCCTAGCAGGGTAGTAGAAAAGGTTAATGGTGGGCGTAGCTCAGTTGGTAGAGCTCCGGATTGTGATTCCGGCGGTCGTGGGTTCGAGACCCATCGTCCACCCCATTTTCAATGTCCAGTATTTTACCGGACGAATCGATAGCCTCATCGGGCCATTAGCTCAGTTGGTAGAGCAGTGGACTCTTAATCCATTGGTCGTAGGTTCGAATCCTACATGGCCCACCAAACAACAGGATTAGCGGAGCTCTTTCGCTAATCCTTTTTTTTCGACTGTTCCATAAATTGATCCCAAAACCGTCCCCAAAAGCCCTTCTGTTGTTCGATACGATTGAGTCGCTGCTGAATGGATTTCAGTGTGGAGGTGAGCATCTCTGTATCTATTGGTGTGGCATTTTCAGGTGATGGTTGTGTCGCTTGATGGATTACTTTTTCAAGCCATTCACTGACTTTCATATTCACCTGTTCGGCTGCATTAGTTGCGAGTGCCTTTGACTCAGGGCTGATACCTTTTAATGTCCACTGAGTAGATTTGTTGGTGTTGGCTTTTTTCTTGACAGTGGCTTTTCGTCGCGGGACAGGAATTGGCTCCTTCTTGGTCTGAGCCTTTTTACCGGACGGCCTTTCCTTCCGGGTGGGTGGGTGATTGAGATCTTTTTTTAGCTTGATTGGCTTTTGTGGTAGTGAGGCGTAGTCCAGCTGGAGCTCTTTGGGTGGTTGACTAGGTGGCTTTACAGCGGCTTTGTCGGTTTTATTTTTACTGGTCATATGAGGCCAATTCAGGAGTGAAGGTTTGCGTGTTTACACACTGGCAAAACCAATTGTAGCGTAATTGTGTAGTCTCTCAATGAGATGGAGCCTGAAACAGGCTCCACATTCAGATGAGGGACTGGAGTTAGGATTAGTGCAGTGGGTGTAAATGGCCTGTTGTTTTTTAGTGCTGATGAGCAATACCATCGATAACATGGTCGATGATGATGTTCCATCTGATCGCTTTCAACTCAGAGCATGCTTTTCAAAATGATGTTTGAATAGCTGCTCTCGTTGCCATCTATGTCATAGGCGGTGATACAAAAGTAGTAAGTGCCGGTTGCTAGATCGGTCAGTGTATATTCGTTGACGGTATAATCGTTGATATCCATAACGGGTGCCAATTCAGCCCCCGTCGCGCCCATATAAATTCTGTAACCATTGATTTCACTGAGTGATAGGGGCGTGCCGTCTGCACGCATGGTTGGCGCAACCCAGGAGAGGGTTGTGGAACTTTGGACTGGTGCAGGTTCAACAGTCAGGCTAAATGGCATCAGGGATGAGCTTGAAGTACCGTCTGAAACCGTAATCTGAATGTCAATGTAACTGCCGATGTCCTGCTCGCCAGGTGTACCGTAAAGGATGCCGGTGGCGGGTTCAAAGCTGGCCCAGGCAGGGAGGTTCATGATAGAGAAGCTCAGGTTGTCACCTTCCGGGTCGCTTGCTAATGGTGAAAAGTTGTAGCTGTCGCCAACGGTGACATTGCTTAAAGGCGTGCCTGATATTGCAGGTGCCTGGTTTTCAGCCGTTTGGGCGTCTGTACAGAGCTGGTTGGACCTATAGTACTCTCCTGTATCGGTATATCTAGACTCAACCTTGAAGCAGTGATTTTGTGTCAGCTCCAGTCCAACAATAGTGACTGAAGTCGAAGTGGTGCGGTATTCAGAGCCGGTATCGATGCCATCAATAAAGGTGTCATAACCGCCTTCAGGTATGGCTTTCTCCTGGACCCAGGTAAGAATGATATCTTCGCCGACGATCTCTGCAGATATCAGAGTGGGTGGGCCAGGCAATGGCTCAACAACAGCTTCGCGGACAAGGATGTCGAATGCCGGCAGTGCACTTTCCGTAATTCCGTCACTGACGCTGATCTGGATATTGGTATAGATGCCTGCGGTACCCTCAGCCAGCAACCCGCTCAGGTTACCGGTGTTGGTGTTGAAGATTGCCCATGTCGGTTTGTTGAGAATGCTGAATGTCAGGTTGTCACCATCGGGATCACTCGTCGATGGTGTAAATGCATAAGACTCACCCTCGGTGATCGATGTGATTGGGCTGCCGCTGATAGTTGGAGCTTTGTTCGGATCAGCGGGTTGTAAGGAGAGCAGATAGGATTGCAGCGACGCTTCAATCTCAGTCAGAGACGTTGTATTAAGACTGAGTATGTAGTTTTTCAGTTGTTTTAATGTGAACTCAGGATCGACAGCCTGAAAAGCGGTCAGGTGGGCCTTTGCTAAATTGAGTGCCTGTTTGTTATTGAGGGTCGTGGATGTCTCATCGGGAGGGGGGGTTGTTGAGACCGGCTTTTTAGCCAGTGCTTCCGTGCTGATATTAACCAATATGACAAGAAGAATAAGAGTGCTGAATTGAATGCGCGAGGAAGCCATGGGTGAAGCTCTAGTGATAACTGATATCTACTGTATCGGTTGTTGAGGGCAAAACAGCAGGTGCCAGTTCACATCTCAGGCAGGTTCTATGTCACACTTTTTCAACCCGTTTCCAAATCATGATCGGGTTCTGATTTTTCAGATCAGTCGCCCCCTCTTGATTGTCGACCCGGATTGCCTTTGGGAAATGGTTAATGACTCAGACACGCAGATAGCGCCAGCTTTGCCGAAAGGTGTTTCGACAGGGGGCAGCGTGCCCTTATATTGGGCGGTAAGGACGGTATAGGAGTCTCAGACGGAGTATGTGCAATCAGACGATAAGACTGACGAACACGGAAATTATCCAGATTGTGGCAAATGCCAACATCACAGCATCGATTGAGGTGTGTTTCTGTGTTTGGTATTTCATGGCGTTACCTCTCTACTACATTGGGTAGTCTGCCAAAGCCCGTCGGGAGTCAATGTGCCGTCTGTCGATGGGCTGGAAATCGATCAGCCGGTTCTACCTATGTTTACGGCCTGGATATGCATTGACTTGAGCATCAGTATGCCCTGACTTGCTGAGATGGCATTGAAAATTATCAATACAGCTCCGGCGTGATGAATTAAATTCATATTTGTGTGATTATCCGAGTGAACCGATAGCCCTAAAGGCAGTCTCTTAAGGAAAAAAGGGGAGGTTCGTCTGATGTCGACACTACCATCGACGGAAACGCTGGATACATCGGAAGCATACGATGAGCGACTGCTGAGCCGGTACGAGGCGGTTCGGGCAGTCAGTGAACTGATCTGCGAGCCTTTGGCGATAGACGATTATCAGTTGCAGTCAATCGTCGAAACCAGTCCTCCAAAATGGCACCTGGCCCATGTCAGTTGGTTCTTCGAGACACTCGTATTATCCCATTTTCGCAAGGACTATCGTCCATATCATCCTGATTTCAATTATATTTTTAACAGTTATTACTATACGGTTGGCGAAATGCACCCGAGGCCTAAGCGGGGAATGCTGTCCCGGCCTACTGTTGAGGAGATCTACAACTATCGCCGGCACGTGGATGAGCAGATGAGGAGATTGATGGCTTGGGTGGATAGTGAGCAATGGGATGATCTGGCGTTTCGCGTCACATTGGGACTCAACCACGAACAGCAGCATCAGGAACTGCTGCTGATGGATATCAAACACAATCTGTCAGTGAATCCGCTACTGCCGGCCTATCGATCGGATCTGACGGAATCACCCGTACTGGTTTCTCCCGTGCGTTGGGAAGAGCGGGCAGGTGGTGTGCATGAGATGGGGCATGCAGGTGATGGGTTCTCATTCGATAATGAAACGCCCAGGCATCAAGTACTGATGCGGGATCACCGTTTGGCGAACCGCCTGGTTACCAATCAAGAATATCTGGAATTCATTGATGACGGCGGTTACCAGCAACCGGCGCTTTGGATGGCGGATGGCTGGACATTAATCAATCAGCAGGGTTGGCGGCATCCTCTTTACTGGCGTTCTGTTGAGGGTGAGTGGAGGGAATACACCCTGGGAGGAGTTAGAGACCTGAATCCCAATCAGCCGGTCTGTCACATGAGCTTCTATGAGGCTGACGCCTATGCGCGTTGGGTGGGTAAACGCCTGCCTGGTGAAGCGGAGTTGGAACTGATGCTTGATGAGCAAAAGACTGTGGATGGCAATTTTTTCGAGACCGGCTATCTACATCCTGCAACTGCCCTGCCTGAAGGGCAATGGTATGGAGATCTCTGGAATTGGACCAATACCAGTTATGCCGGCTATCCCGGTTTTAAACCCCTGAAAGGTGCCATGGGTGAGTACAACGGTAAGTTCATGTCCAACCAGATGGTCTTGAAGGGGGGGTGCTGTGTCACGCCGTCTGATCACATTCGTGCCAGCTACCGCAACTTTTACTATCCTCACGATCGCTGGCCCTTTACGGGTATCCGCCTGGCGGAGGATCTCTGATGACTGCCAGGATCACTTTTCATGATCTCAAGCCTGAGGGTCTCAGTCTGCATGAGGCGGTGATCAGTGGATTATCTCGAACGCAGAAATCGATACCGCCCAAGTTCTTCTACGACGAACGTGGCTCTGAGTTATTCGATGCCATCTGCCGTCAGCCGGAGTACTATCTGCCGGATGTGGAGCGGGCGATGCTCCTTCAGGTGGCTGAGGAGATCGAGGCGCATACCGGCCGTCAGCGAATTCTGATCGAACCTGGTGCGGGTAATGCAGCGAAGGTCAGGCTGCTATTGGAGGCATTGGAGCCCTCCGCCTATGTGCCGATGGATATCTCTTGTGACTATCTCAAGGGTGCAGCCCACGATCTGGTAATGGATTTTCCCTGGTTGCCGGTGCATGCGGTCTGTGTTGATTACACTCATTCTTTGCCCCTGCCGAGCACGTTGCCAGAGGGACGCCGTCTTGCCTTCTTCCCGGGTTCAAGCCTGGGTAACTTCGAACCGGTCGAGGCATTGTTATTTCTCAAAATGGTGCAAAAGGCGCTCGGTGAAGAAGGGATGCTTTTAATCGGCGTGGACACCAAGAAACCCTCGGAGATACTGGACGCCGCATACAATGATGCGGCAGGTGTGACCGCCGAGTTTAATCTGAATCTTCTGTATCGTATCCGTCGTGAGTTGGATGCGGATTTAGATCCAGACACTTTCGCTCATCAGGCCTATTACAATCAGGATGCAGGCCGAATCGAGATGCACTTGGTTAGTCGGCAACTTCAGAGGGTCAGGGTGAACGGACAAAGCTTCCAGTTCAGGGAAGGAGAAACCTTGCACACGGAGAGTTCTTATAAGTATGCACCAGATGAATTTCTCTCATTGGCTGGGCAGGCAGGGTTCAAAGCCAGATGTCACTGGTTGGATAGGCAGAGACTGTTCGCAATCTATCTGTTTGATGTAGCAAAAAATTGATTCTGCTTGCGTCGTGTGGGGATAAGACCTAGAGTCTGCTGCGGGAGTCGGCCAGGCAGTCGCTGCTGCATCCGTGTAGCAGAGGAAAGTCCGGGCTCCATAGGGCAGAGTGCCAGGTAACGCCTGGGAGGCGCAAGCCTACGGAAAGTGCCACAGAAAATATACCGCCAGCGGCCTTCGGGCCGAGGTAAGGGTGAAATGGTGCGGTAAGAGCGCACCGCGCTTCTGGCAACAGAAGTGGCAGGGCAAACCCCACTCGGAGCAAGACCAAATAGGGGAACATTGTGCGGCCCGCATGGTTCCCGGGTAGGTTGCTTGAGGTGTGTGGTGACACGCATCCCAGATGAATGACTGTCCACGACAGAACCCGGCTTACCGGCCGGCTCCCACCTCTTCCACAATCTTCCACCACTTTTCATCTCACAGCTCAGATCTTAATAAATTACTTTAGGTTCTGATGTCATATCACTGTATTTGCAGTGGATGTGATGGGTATTTTTTGCCCAAGAAAACGTTCGTAACTCACTGAGCATTAAAGCATTTTTGTGATCTGTTCCTTGACAAGTGGTGAATCCGGGACCTAATATGGTGAGAAGTGGAAGAATGTGGAAAATTAGGGAGAGGATTCTGTCCGGGGGGTTGGTTTGTTTCGCGGGGCTTCATCACTCAATTTGGATACCAAAGGGCGTATTGCCATACCGACTCGCTATCGCGACCGGTTGGTGGAGTCCTGTGCCTCCGAATTGGTGATTACCGTTGATAAGGACCGTTGTCTCCTGATCTATCCCAAGCCCATTTGGCTTGAAATCGAAGAGAAGCTCAAGGCATTACCCTCATTCGATGAGGCCGCACGCAATCTGCAGCGGCTCTACATCGGTAATGCACATGAAATTGACATGGACGGTCAGGGCAGAATTTTACTCCCACAGGAATTGCGCAAGTTCGCCAAGCTCGACAAAAAAGTTGCCCTGGTGGGCCAGATTAACAAGTTCGAACTCTGGGACGAGGAGATTTGGAACGCGAGACAGGACGCCTGGTTGCAGAAGATCGATTTGAACGATCTCGATCTGCCGGACGATTTCAAGTCGATCTCGATCTGATGCAGCCGGCGCATCTCTCTGTTTTGCTGCAGCCCTCGATTGAGGCGCTGAACATCAACCCGGCGGGTATCTATCTGGACGGCACTTTTGGACGGGGAGGGCATAGTCGCCTGATATTGGAAGGGCTTGGACAAGAAGGTCAGCTGATTGCAATCGACAGGGATCCACAGGCAGTAGCCTACGGAGAACAGATGTTTGCAGACGATTCACGTTTCAACATCGTACATGGCAGTTTTGCCATGTTGGGAGAAATTGCCGAACAGGTGGGCGTGATGGGCCGGGTTGATGGAATCTTACTCGACTTGGGGGTCTCCTCCCCGCAACTGGATCAATCGGAGCGTGGTTTTAGCTTCGGCAAGGATGGGCCCTTGGATATGCGTATGGATACCTCGCAGGGTGAGTCGGCAGCGACATGGCTTGCCAGAGCAGAGGCCGGTGAGATCGCCGGTGTATTGAAGACCTATGGAGAGGAGCGGCATGCGAAACGTATTGCTCGCGCCATCGTGGAGGCGAGGGCGGAAAGCCCAATCACAACAACCGCACGGCTGGCTGAACTGGTGAGCAAGGCCAATCCCTCCTGGGAAAAAGGCAAGCATCCTGCAACCCGGAGTTTTCAGGCGATTCGTATTCATATCAATGGAGAGCTGGATGCAATCAAGACCTGCCTGACTCAGGTGCTTGATGTGTTGGCACTGGGTGGCCGGTTGGTGGTGATCAGTTTCCACTCATTGGAAGATCGGATCATCAAGCGATTTATGAGAGATCAGGCTAAGGGGGATCGCTTTCCACCTGGTGTGCCGGTGCGACAGGATCAGCTTCAGCCCCGTCTAAGACTGATAGGCAAAGCGATCTCACCGGATGCGGTAGAGATTGAGGCCAATCCACGCGCACGCAGTGCAGTGTTACGCGTGGCGGAGCGACTGGCATGAATCTGACGCGACATTGGTTAATTGGCTTGTTGCTGGTTGCCGTGGTGGGATCGGCGGTTTCTGTTGTCTACAGCAAGTACCTTAGCCGTCGGCATTTTGTCGGTTTGCAGGCATTGCAGGCAGAAAAGGAAAGGTTGGGTGTTGAGTGGGGTCGGCTGCAGCTGGAAGAGAGCACGCTGGCAACCCATTCAGAGATTGAAAAACAGGCGCGGGACAGGTTACTGATGCACCTGCCCGGTGTTAATGAAGTTGTGGTAATCAGGCGCTGAACATGGCGAGCGCGAAACGTAAAAAAGGTCAACAGGCAGAGATCAAGCGGGTACCGAGTTACCGGGCTCGGCGTATCACCGTGCTTGTGGTGATGGTGCTTGCCTGTGCCTCACTGGTTTGGCAATCGATCGACCGGCAGGTTATCGAGACTGCCTTTCTTCAGGAGCAGGGTGAACGTCGCTATCTTCGGGTCATGTCGGTGAGCGCCAGCCGGGGCATGATCACGGATCGAAACGGTGAACCCCTGGCCATCAGCACGCCGGTCAAAAGTGTGACGGCCAATCCCAGAAAACTACAGGGGGATGCACAAACTATAGGCGCTCTGGCTTCGACCCTGAACCTGGATCCGGATCGTCTGCGTCGTGTGCTTGCCAGTGACCGTGGCTTCGTCTATTTGCAACGTCGAATCAACCCTGATTTGGCAGATGCAGTGCAGAAACTGGACTTGGAGGGAATCGATCTATTGCCCGAGTTCCGTCGCTTCTATCCCAGTGGGGAAGTGGTGGCGCACATGGTGGGCTTTACCAATATTGATGATCAGGGACAGGAAGGATTGGAACTGCTTTACGACGAGTGGCTGAGTGGGACTGCCGGTGCTAAACGTGTCATCAAGGACGGCAAAGGTCGCGTGGTTGAGCAGGTTGAGAATATCCAGAGCCCAGCGCAGGGACGAGATCTTGTGACCAGTCTAGACAGACGGTTGCAGTTTCTTGCTTATCGTGAGCTAAAGGCGGCGGTCAACAAACACCATGCACGTTCCGGTTCTGCTGTGATTCTCGATACCCGCAGCGGTGAAATTCTGGCCATGGTCAATAGTCCTTCCTATAACCCCAATGCGCCCCGCGGCAATCGGGTCAGCCGTCTGCGCAATCGGGCAGTGACCGATGTCTTCGAGGCGGGTTCAACCATGAAGCCATTCACCGTGGCAGCAGCCTTGGAGAACGGGCATATCAAGCCAGATTCACCTATCGATGTCAGGCCTGGCCAGATGAAAGTCGGCCGCTACCTTGTGCGGGATCATCGCAACTACGGCATGATTGACGTGGCTGCCGTGCTGCGTAAGTCGAGCAATGTGGGGGCCAGCAAGATTGCGCTCTCGATGGAGCCAGAGACCCTCTGGAAGGTCTACTCCAGGTTCGGCTTTGGTGAGACCACGGGTAGCAGCTTCCCCGGTGAGTCGAGCGGTCGGCTGCCCTATTTTTCAGAATGGTCGCCTTTTGAGCAGGCAACCCTCTCCTTTGGCTACGGCCTCTCCGTAACTCCGCTCCAGCTGGCACGCGCCTATGCGGTGCTGGCCAACGACGGTATACGAATGCCGGTCTCCTTGCTCAAACTCGAGCATTTGCCCGAGGGTGAACGTGTGCTGCGCAAGCGTACCGCACGTGCGGTGGTGAAGATGCTCGAGACCGTGGTCAGTGGTGAAGGTTCTGCGCCATTGGCAGCCATCCCCGGCTACCGTGTTGCAGGCAAAACCGGCACTGCCAAGAAGGCGGTGGCGGGTGGCTATGCAGAGGACAAGTATCTCTCGCTGTTCGTCGGCATGGCACCGGCCAGTGATCCCCGTTTGGTGATGGCGGTCATCATCGACGAGCCAGGCGGTGAGGATTACTACGGTGGTCTGGTGGCTGCTCCGGTCTTTTCCAAGGTGATGAGCGGTGCGTTGCGTTTGATGAATATTGCACCGGATAAGCCTTGGCAGGAAAACACCCTGATGGCCCGTCTGGGAGATAAGGGATGATGGCGGCTGAACAGACGCCAGCGCAGCCGACGCTCAGCGGATTGCTGGCAGGCCTGTTGCCTGTCCCGCCCGGGCAGGATTGTGAGGTGACAAGTCTGACGCTGGATAGCCGACAGGTGGTTGACGGTGCGATCTTTCTTGCCTGTACGGGCACCCGTCATCACGGCCTGGCTTTTGCGCGTCAGGCCATGGCGCAGGGTGCCGAGGTGATTCTGTGGGAGCCCGATAATGCAGAGGGTGACCAACTGGCGGCAGATTTGATTAAAGAGGGTTTTCCGCTGTTGGCAATGCCGAAACTCTCGGTACACATCAGTGAGATTGCAGCACGCTTCTATGGTGATCCCAGCCAGCATCTGACGGTATTCGGCGTGACTGGCACCAACGGTAAAACCAGCGTTTGCCAGTTGCTAGCGCAGGCGCTGCAGAATGACGGACCCTGCGGGATCATGGGAACGCTGGGCTATGGATTCCCCTCTGCACTGGAAAGTACGGGGTTTACCACGCCAGACGCAGTGACGGTCCAACGGCTGTTGACAGAGATGTGGCTGGGTGGTGCGAAGACAGTCAGCATGGAGGTCTCTTCTCACGCGCTGGATCAAGGGCGTGCTGCAGCCGTTCATTTCACAGGCGCCATCTTCACTAATTTGAGTCGCGACCATTTCGATTATCACGGTAGCTTCGAGAACTATGCGGCGGCCAAGCAGCGGCTGTTTCAGATGCCGGGGCTAGAGTCTGCGGTAATTAATATCGATGATGCGCAGGGCGCTAGCCTGCTGAATGTGCTATCGAACGATGTGGAGACTCTGGTTTACTCTCTCAAAGCCGATGCGGAACTACCGGATGGATTGTCCGGCTGGGCTCGTGCGATAGAGATCACCCCCACGACACAGGGTATGGAAATCCGTATCGCCACTCATCGTGGGGAGGGGCTACTCAAGACCCGCCTGTTGGGCCGCTTCAATGCAGCCAATCTGCTGGCAGTGTTGTTGGTATTACTGCAACGAGACTGGGATCTTTCGAGAGCGTTGCGCGTCATGGTGGAGCTCACTACCGTGCCGGGGCGTATGCAGCTTTTCACTGGTGATGAAAAACCCTCAGTGGTTGTCGACTATGCACATACACCGGATGCCCTGGAGAAAGCGTTGCAGGCGACACGTGTCCACTGTGATGGCAGGCTTTTTGTGGTGTTTGGTTGTGGAGGTGACAGGGACCGGGGCAAGCGGCCTCAGATGGGTGCCCTGGCGGAGCAACTTGCGGATGTGGTTTTCGTTACCGATGACAATCCCCGCAGTGAATCAAGCGCTGAAATTATCCAGCAGATTCTGGCGGGTATGCATCAACCTGAAGCGACACAGATTGAAGGTGATCGTGGACTCGCCATCCGACGTGCTATTGAGATGGCCCGACCGGGCGACATGGTGTTGGTTGCGGGGAAGGGGCATGAAGACTATCAACTGATCGGTGAGCAGGTTCTGCATTTCGATGACCGGGAGCAGGTCACTGCGGCACTGGCCGAGTGGCGGGAGGCTGGCGAATGAACAGCCTGTCTCTCTCGCAAGTGACAGAAAGACTCGATAGTGTACAGATCGGGGCAGACGTCAGTTTCAGTGCAGTCAGTACCGATACCCGGACGCTGCAGTCCGACGATCTGTTTGTCGCGCTAAAAGGCCCGAATTTTGATGGACATCGATTCATTCCCCAGGCTATTGAGAATGGTGCCGCCGCACTGATGGTCAGTGAGGTGCGGGATGAAAATGTACCGCAGATTCGCGTAGACGATACCAGGCTCGGGCTGGGCCGGTTGGCCGCACTTTGGCGTGACCGCTTCTCTGTGCCGATGATTGGTATTACCGGCAGCAACGGCAAGACCACGGTCAAGGAACTGACTGCCGCTATCCTGGGTCAGCGGGGTCCGGTGTTGGCCACGCCGGGTAATCTGAATAACGATATCGGCCTGCCTCTGACACTGCTCCAATTACAGGACGAGTCCTTCGCTGTCATCGAGATGGGGGCCAACCATCCCGGAGAGATCGGTTATCTGACTCAGATTGCCCGGCCGGATGTGGCTGTCATTACCAATGCCGGTGCAGCGCATCTTGAGGGATTCGGAGATCTGCAAGGCGTGGCTCAGGCCAAAGGGGAGATTCTCAGTGGTCTCAATCCCCAGGGTGTGGCAGTGCTGAATGCGGACGATGACTACTTTCCTCTCTGGCGTCAGCTCTTGGGTGAGCGGCGCATGATCTCCTTCGGTGGATCACCCCGGGCTCAGGTGCGCACCGATCTGAATCAGGCAGTGACACGTTGGTCCGACACAGGTTTCAGCAGCCACATGACGGTCTCCTATCGGGAGTCAAGTTTTGATATCGAGCTGGCATTGGCAGGTCGACATAATCTGCTCAATGCACTGGCTGCCATTGCTGCCGCACTGGCGATGAATTGCACCATTTCACAAATCCAGCGGGGTTTGGCTTCGGTGGAGCCGGTCAACGGCCGATTGTGCACCCGTGTCTCTGCCAGTGGTCTCCGACTTGTGGACGATACCTACAACGCGAATCCCGATTCCGTGGAGGCTGCCATTCAGGTCCTGCGTGAGGCGCCCGGTGGGCAGTGGTTAGTGCTGGGAGATCTTGCGGAGCTGGGTGAAGAGGCTGTCGACCTCCACGCCGATCTCGGTAAGCGGGCGCGTCAGGCTGATATCGAGCATCTCTACACCCTGGGCAGCCTCAGCTCACACGCAGCTGAGAGCTTTGGTGAGGGTGCAAAGTCCTTTCAACGGATTGAGGACCTGGTCAATGAATTAGCATTGAATGCCAAGGCCGGCGACACGTTGCTGATCAAAGGCTCACGCAGTGCCGGCATGGAACGGGTGTTGCAGCAGTTAATGGATATGGGGAGGACCTGAACTTGTTGCTCTACCTGACAAATTGGCTGACTCAATTCGACAGCGGATTCAGTGTCTTTCAGTATCTGACGTTGCGTACCATTTTGGGTGTGCTGACAGCACTGTTGATCTCGTTGCTGCTGGGGCCGATGATGATCCGGCGTCTTAGTTTTCATCAGATCGGTCAGACAGTTCGTGACGACGGTCCAGAGACGCATTTCTCCAAGGCGGGCACACCGACTATGGGTGGTGCATTGATCCTGGTCGCCATCGCCATCTCCACATTGCTCTGGTCAGATTTGAGCAATCGCTATGTCTGGATCGTTCTCATCGTAACCATGGCCTTCGGTCTCATCGGCCTGGTGGATGACTATAAAAAATTGGTGCTCAGCGATCCCAAAGGGCTGGCCGCCCGTTGGAAATATTTTTGGCAGTCGGTGGCGGGTTTGGGCGCATCGATTGTTTTCTACGTCACTGCCAGTTCTTCGGTAGAGACAGCGCTGCTGATCCCCTATCTGAAGGATGTCTCTCTCGAGTGGGGGCCGGTCTTCGTGCTCTTCAGCTATTTGGTGATTGTGGGGTCATCCAACGCGGTCAATCTCACCGATGGGCTCGACGGATTGGCGATCCTGCCTACCGTGATGGTGGGTGGTGCGCTGGGTATGATGGCCTATGTTACCGGACATGCGGATTTCGCCACTTACCTGAAGATTCCCTATCTGCCTGGCGTGGGGGAACTGATTGTCTTCTGTGCCGCACTGGTGGGCGCCGGTCTCGGCTTTCTCTGGTTCAACACCTATCCCGCTCAGGTCTTCATGGGTGACGTTGGGGCTTTGGCCCTTGGCGCTGCACTGGGTGTTGTCGCGGTTGCAGTACGCCAGGAGATCGTCCTCTTCATCATGGGTGGGGTCTTTGTGGTTGAGACCGTTTCGGTCGTGCTGCAGGTGGCTTCTTATAAGCTGACCGGTAAACGCATCTTCCGCATGGCGCCATTACATCACCACTTTGAACTCAAGGGATGGCCGGAACCCCGTGTCATCGTACGCTTCTGGATCATTACCGTTGTTTTGGTGTTGGTCGGACTGGCGAGCCTGAAGATACGCTGATGTCAGATAACGCAAAACAATTAGAAAAGACACTGATTGTCGGGCTTGGCAAGACCGGGCTCTCCTGTGCGCGCTATCTCTCACAGCAAGGTGTTTCTCTGGCGGTAACCGACAGCCGGGAGCAGCCTCCTGGTCTGGAAGCGCTGCAACAACTTTTTCCAGATCTCGCTATTTTTCCTGGTGGGTTTCTACCCGATGTATTTGAAGCAGCGAGCCAACTGGTGGTCAGTCCAGGTATTCCCTTGAGTGAGCCACTGATTCAGGCGGCAAAAGCGCGAGGTGCGGAAGTTATCGGCGATATCGAGCTTTTTGCGCGAGCTGTCGAAGCACCGGTGGTGGCGATAACCGGTTCCAACGGAAAAAGTACTGTCACCACTCTGTTGGGTGAGATGGCGCGTATGGCGGGTATCAAGGTGGGCATTGGGGGAAACCTTGGAGAGCCGGCGCTGGATCTGCTGGATGAGGATCTCGAACTCTATGTCTTGGAGTTATCGAGTTTCCAGCTGGAGAGTACCTGGTCTCTCAAGCCTGCGGCTGCTGTGGTGTTGAATATCTCAGCGGATCACATGGATCGTTACGCCGACATTCACGAGTATGCCGCCGTCAAAGCGGAGATCTATACACATGCCCAGGTCTCCGTTATCAGCCGGGATGACCCGATGGCGGCGGATATGGGTGATAAGTCGGGCAAGCAGGTTGGTTTTACACTGGGCGAGCCAAAAGGTGATGATTTTGGCCTATTGGTGCGCAACGGGGATCTCTGGTTGGCGCAGGGAGATGAGTATCTGTTACCTGCAGATGAGTTGCACATCAAAGGCCGACACAATTTGGCCAATGCATTGGCGGCACTGGCGCTGGGTCAAGCAGTGAATATGCCGATGAATGCCATGCTTCGGGCGCTACGGACCTTTGCCGGATTACCCCATCGGACACAATGGGTGGCCGAAAAACAGGGATTGGAATGGTACAACGATTCCAAGGGTACAAATGTCGGGGCCACCATAGCTGCGTTGTGGGGATTTCATCCTGCAAAGGGTGATAACCGCACTGTATTGATCGCTGGTGGTGACTGCAAAGATGCCGACTTCAGCGAGCTGGCCACCGTGGTAGAAAAGACAACCCGTGCAGTGATACTGATCGGACGGGACGCGCCTCTACTGGAGGATGCACTGAAAGGCTGTTGCCTTCTGGCGCATGCGGCATCGCTTGAAGAAGCCGTCAGCAAGGCATGTGAATTGGCGCGGCCCGGTGATCGGGTATTGCTGTCACCTGCCTGCGCCAGTTTTGACATGTTTCAAGGTTTTGAGGCAAGGGGAGACGCATTCGTCCGTGCCGTGGAGGCGCTCCCCGTATGAATACGATGACACGCCCGCAAGCAACGGATGCACGCAGTACCGAACGACCCATGCCGGCACTTATTGACTGGTGGCTCTTAGGTGCTGTGGTATTGCTGCTCTGTTTTGGTCTGGTGATGGTCTCTTCCGCCTCGATGACTGTTGGTGACCGCCTGGCGGGTGACCCCTTCTTCTACATCTACCGGCATCTCTTCGCCGTGGGTTTGGGCGTTGCCTGCGCTGTGCTCTTTTTTCAGGCACCGATGGCGCAGTGGCAGAAGGCCGGTCCTCTGCTGGTCTTCTTCGGTATGTTGTTACTCATGCTGCTGTTGGTGCCGGGTGTCGGTAAGACAGTTAATGGTGCGACCCGCTGGATTCCTCTGGGTATCTTCAATCTGCAGAGCTCCGAGTTCATGAAGCTCTTTATGGTGCTCTATATCGCAGGTTACCTGGTGCGCCGACAGGATGAGGTGGCCCGTTCATTTTGGGGTTTTGCCAAACCCATGCTCCTGCTGGTGATCACCAGTTCACTGATTTTGATGCAGCCTGATTTTGGTACCACAGTGGTGCTCTTCGCCACGGCGCTGGGGATGCTTTTCCTCGGTGGCGTTGTGCTCTATCAGTTCGCCACGCTGATTCTTGTGTCGGGTGTTGCCGGTTGGGCGTTGATCTATTTCTCTCCCTATCGGTGGCAGCGTATGACCACATTTCTGAATCCCTGGGATGATCCCTTCAATACCGATTTTCAGTTATCGCAGGCGCTGATTGCATTCGGCAGGGGTGAGATCAGTGGTGTGGGATTGGGAAGCGGCATCCAAAAGCAGTTCTATCTGCCGGAAGCGCATACCGACTTCATTATGGCCGTGGTGGGCGAAGAGTTTGGCCTGATCGGTACATTGAGTGTGATTTTTCTCTTCGCTTTCATCACTTGGCGCGCCTTTCAGATTGGTGTGCGTGCAGAAGAACGGGGTGAGCGATTCTCCGCCTATACGGCCTATGGGCTGGGGCTTTGGTTGGGACTGCAGGCCTTCATCAATATCGGCGTCAACGTCGGTATGCTGCCAACCAAAGGGCTGACTTTGCCCTTCATGAGTTATGGCAGCAACAGCATTATCGTGGTTTGTATGGTGATGGCATTGCTGTTCCGTATCGACTATGAGTCCCGGCAGTCCGGTCATGCAAAGTCAAAAGGAGGCCGATCATGGAGCCTCATGTGATGGTCATGGCAGGTGGTACCGGGGGACATGTGTTTCCGGCACTGGCAGTGGCTGATTGGCTCAAGCAGCAGGGTTGCCGTATTACCTGGCTCGGTAGTACGAAAAGCATGGAAGCACGACTGATTCCTGAATATGGCTATCCATTGGAGCAGATCGAGGTGCGCGGTATCCGGGGCACCGGTTTGAAACGGCGTTTGTTTGCACCGTTTGAGATTTTTCGTGCCCTCTGGCAAGCCTTGCGTGTCTTGCGCCGTACCCGCCCTCAGTTGGTGCTGGGTATGGGAGGATTTGTGACCGGCCCAGGTGGGCTGATGGCCAGGCTGTTGCGTATTCCACTTGTCATCCAGGAACAGAACGCTGTCCCCGGTCTGACCAACCGCCTGTTGGCACGTATCGCAACGCGAGTGTTTGAGGCTTTTCCCGATAGTTTCGGTGCCGACGTTGGCGCGGAGAATTCGGGCAACCCTGTGCGTCAGGACATTGTCGAGCTGGCCAAACCTGAAATTCGCTTCGCCGATCATGTTGGTCAAGTTCGGTTACTGGTATTGGGTGGTTCCTTGGGTGCCAGGGTGCTGAATGAAGTCGTACCAGCGGCACTTGCCCTGATGCCTGAGCCGGAAAGGCCCCAGGTCAGACACCAGGCGGGTGAGAAACTGATCGATGAGGCTATCGAAGCCTATCGGGCTTTAGATGTGGAAGCTGAAGTTAAACCATTCGAAAAAGATATGGCTGCTGCCTATGGCTGGGCCGATCTGGTGATCTGTCGTGCGGGTGCACTGACTGTCTCTGAATTGGCGGCAGCGGGTCTCGGCGCTGTGCTGGTGCCTTATCCCCATGCGGTAGACGATCATCAGACCCACAATGCTGGTTTTCTGGTAAATGCGGGTGCAGCCCAGTTACTGCCACAGGACGAGATGGATAGTCAGCGGTTAGCGAAGATCCTGAAATCGTTGTGTGGCAATCGATCTGAACTTCTGAGGATGGCGGAGGCCGCCAGAGACGTAGCGAATCATGATGCTGCCGCTATGGTTGGTCGTGCTTGTCTGGAGAGTATCAAGAGATGAGTGAACAGCAACGTCGTCGACACGCACCCAACAGCATGGGCCGTATGCGCCGGATCCATTTTGTCGGTATTGGTGGCGCGGGTATGAGCGGTATCGCCGAGGTGATGGTCAACCTGGGTTATGAGGTCTCTGGCTCCGACCAACGAGAGAGTGGCGTGACCCTGCGTCTGGCACGGTTGGGCGCAAAAATCTGCTTGGGCCACCTGGCAGAACAGGTACAGGACGTGGATGCGGTAGTGATCTCCAGTGCAGTCAAGGAGACCAACCCCGAAGTAGCGGCGGCTCGAGAGTTGCGTATACCTGTGGTACCCAGGGCCGAGATGTTGGCGGAGATTATGCGATTTCACTACGGGATCGCTGTGGCGGGCACGCATGGCAAGACCACCACTACCAGCCTGGTCACCAGTATTCTGGCGGAGGCCGGGCTCGATCCCACTTTCGTTATCGGTGGACGGCTCAACAGCGCCGGCGCAAATGCCCGGCTGGGTGAGGGCGAGTATTTGGTGGCAGAGGCAGACGAGAGTGACGCCTCTTTTCTCTACCTGCAACCCATGCTGGCAGTCGTCACCAATATCGATGCCGATCATATGACCACCTATGGCGGTGATTTCAATCGATTGCGTGGGACCTTCCTGGAGTTTCTCCACCATCTGCCTTTTTACGGCATGGCGGTGCTCTGTATCGATGATGAAGAGATTCAGGGGTTGTTACCGGAGATTACTCGACCGATTACCACCTATGGCTTCAGTGAGGGAGCGGACGTACGCGCCACTGACGTCAGTCAGGAAGGACTGAAAACTCATTTTACCGTGCATGCAGCTGCCTTGGATGAGCCGGTGAAAGTCACGCTCAATCTGCCGGGAAGTCACAATGTACTGAATGCCCTGGCGGCAATCGCGGTGGCCTTGGAGCTGAACGTTGACAGCCACAGTATCCAGCGTGCACTGGACTCGTTCGAAGGGATCGGTCGGCGTTTCCAGACGCGTGGCGATTGCCAGATCGATGGTAAGCGAGTGATGCTGGTGGATGATTACGCACACCATCCGAGCGAAGTGGCGGCCACGCTTCAGGCCGTGCGGGATGGCTGGCCGGAGCGCCGTCTGGTGCTTGCCTTCCAGCCCCATCGCTACACCCGCACTCAAGAACAGTTTGATGACTTTGTGCAGGTACTCTCCAAAGTGGATCTGTTAGTCCTGACAGAGGTTTATGCGGCAGGCGAAGAGTCAATCCTGGGCGCAACTTCACGCGATCTGAGCCGCGCCATTCGTACGCGCGGACAGGTGGACCCAATTTTCCTGGAACCGGTAGAGGAGCTGCCGGCTTTGTTGAAAGGCCTACTCAGGGATGGGGACATCGTACTGACTCTGGGGGCAGGAAGTATCGGCGCTATTGCAGCAGGACTGCCTCTCCAACTTTGTTCGGAGGTGGAGTAAATGAATCAGGTCGACATGAAGCGATTCCACATGGGTTGCGGTGAGTCCCTGCAAGCCCATCTGCCGCCGTTGTTCTACAGCAAGCGGTACCTGTTGTCTCAATTGCAGAGTCAGTTGTCACGGCTCGGTGTAGGGACTGCTTCGTTGAAAAAAAACGTACAGGAAGAGAGTCGATAAGAATGATGCCAGCCGTGGACAACAACAGCTTGCGAGGTGAGATGCGGTATGACGAACCGCTCTCCCGCCATACGACCTGGCGGGTCGGTGGTCCTGCGAGCCGTTTTTACCGGCCGGCAGACAGGGAGGACCTGCTCTCTTTTCTGCGTCAGCTGGATCCCGCAGAGCCTCTCTTTTGGCTCGGGTTGGGCAGTAACCTGCTGGTGAGGGACGGGGGATTTCAAGGCACAGTGATCGCGACCCAAGGTTGTCTGAATCACCTCGAATGGCAAGGTGATACGGTGCTATCCGCTGAAGTCGGTGTGGCCTGCGCAAAGATTGCTCGTGAGGCAGCCAGGGCGGGTCTTTGCGGTGTCGAGTTCCTTGCTGGAATTCCCGGCACAATGGGTGGGGCGCTTGCCATGAATGCCGGTGCCTTCGACGGTGAGACCTGGCGGCAGGTGATCTGTGTGGAAACGGTAGATCGCTTTGGTGAGGTACGGCGTCGAACAGCGGATGATTTTGAGATCGGCTACCGCCATGTGGTCGGCCAACCGGGTGAGTGGTTCCTGTCTGCCGAACTTGCCATGCAGACTGGTGATGCGGCAGCAGCGCAGCGAGAGATTAAACGGCTGCTGGAAAAGCGTGCAGCGACACAGCCTACCCGTCAACCCAGTTGCGGTTCCGTATTTCGCAATCCACCGGGCGACCATGCAGCTCGACTGATTGAGTCATTGGGACTGAAGGGTAAACGCATTGGTGGTGCCGAGGTTTCGCAGAAACATGCCAATTTCATCGTCAACACGGGTGATGCAACGGCGTCTGACATCGAGCAGTTGATTGAAGCGGTACAGAGCCAGGTAGAGGCAGAGACGGGAATTCGTCTGATCACCGAAGTGCACCGTATCGGAGAGTCGTCATGACAGCGACACTCACAACACAGGATTTCGGCAAGGTGGCGGTATTGATGGGGGGCGACTCGGCTGAGCGGGAGGTCTCTCTGAATAGTGGTGCGGCTGTATTGAGTGCCTTGCAAAGATGTGGGGTCGATGCTCGTGGCATAGATGTTGGTGCTGATTTTCCTTCCCAGCTCGTTGATAAGGATTTCGACAGGGCATTCATCATCCTGCATGGCCGCGGAGGTGAGGATGGCGTGATGCAGGGTGCACTCGAACGTATCGGCATGCCTTATACCGGCAGCGGCGTACTCGGCTCTGCCCTAAGCATGGACAAGTACCGGACCAAAGCACTCTGGCGCGGACTTGGACTGCCGACACCGGAAGCGGTGTTAATCAGCCAACACAGTGAGCTGGCAGCAGCGGATAGTCTGGGATATCCACTGATCATCAAGCCAAGCCGGGAAGGTTCCAGTATTGGCATGGCGAAAGTCGAGAGCAGAGAAGCACTGGAACAGGCCTGGGAAATGGCATCCCGCTACGACGGGATGGTGCTGGCAGAACGCTGGATCGAGGGGCGCGAATACACCACCGCTGTACTCCGGGACGAAGCCTTGCCACTGATCCGGCTGGAAACACCGCACAGCTTTTACGACTACGACGCCAAGTATCATTCAGATACCACCAGCTACCACTGCCCCTGCGGGCTGTCTGCCGATCAGGAAGCTGAACTTCAAGCGCTCTGCTTGCGGGCGTTTGAGACGGTGGGTGCCAGTGGTTGGGGCAGGGTCGATCTGATGTTGGATGATCAGGACAGGCCCTGGTTGATTGAGGTGAATACGGTGCCAGGCATGACGGACCACAGTCTGGTGCCCATGTCGGCCAAAGTGGCGGGGATCGATTTTGATCAGCTGGTGTTGCGCATTCTGGCCACCAGTTTAGGGCGGGTGGCGTTATGAGCCGGTCACAAAAGCCGCAGCCAACACCGGTAGCGATTTCAGTGGCGCGTTCATTGGCCATGCCTTTGTTATCGGCAGTGCTGATAGTCGGTTTGTTGACATGGGGTGTTCTGCAAGTTCGGGACCCGCAGGTGATGCCGGTACGTGTTGTCGGTGTCGATGGCGAGATTCAGCACCTGGAGCGTAGCAGGCTCGAAGCAGCCGTCGCAGAAGCGGTGGATGGCAGTTTTTTCAGCATCAATCTTGATCAGATTAGACAAAAGATTGAACGGCTGCCCTGGATCGAGAGCGCCAGCATACGCAGAGTATGGCCGGACACCCTGCGTGTGAATGTGGTCGAGCAAGTCCCTCTTGCCTACTGGGGCAAGGATGGTTTGGTGAGTCAACGGGGTGAGGTTTTTCGGCCTAAGCAGATACCAAAACTAGCGGGTCTCTCTGTACTTGAGGGGGATGATCAGAGTGCATCACGCATCACGCGGGAGTATCTGCGTATGCGTACCTTGCTCGAGACAGCCGGCTTGAATCTAAAGCATGTGTGGGTCGATGCGCGCCAAGCTTGGCGTCTGAAGACTGAGAGTGGGTTGATGCTGCACTTGGGCAGGCGTGAGGTGATGCCGCGACTGACTCGTTTTGTGCAGCTTTATCCCTACCTGCAGCAGCAGACTGGAACTCTGCCGGAAGCGGTGGATTTGCGTTACACCAACGGTTTTACAGTGCGTTGGCAGGTTGCCGAGGCACAGGTCAATTTGAACAGTCGTACACCGGAGCGTGCAGCGACGAGGATTGCGGGTATCTGAATGACAAAGCGAAGCGAGAAGAATCTGATCATCGGACTCGATATCGGTACTTCGAAAGTGGTGGCGATCGTCGGTGAGATCAGAAACGACGGAGGTATCGAAATCATCGGCATCGGATCTCACCCGTCACGTGGATTGAAGAAAGGGGTGGTGGTCAATATCGAATCCACCGTGCAGTCAATTCAGCGTGCGGTGGAAGAGGCTGAATTGATGGCGGGCTGTGAGATTCACTCGGTCTATGCGGGGATTGCTGGCAGCCACATCCGCAGTCTCAACTCCCACGGTATTGTCGCGATCCGAGACAAAGAGGTGACTCAAGGAGATATGGAACGGGTCATCGATGCTGCCAGAGCGGTGGCGATACCTGCAGATCAGAGGATTCTCCACATCCTGCCTCAGGAGTTCATTATCGACGAGCAGGAGGGTATCCGCGACCCCATCGGCATGTCCGGTGTGCGGCTTGAATCACGGGTCCATATGGTGACCGGAGCGGTCAGCGCTGCTCAGAACATCGTTAAGTGTGTTCGCCGCTGTGGTCTGGATGCTGACGACCTGATTCTCGAACAGCTGGCATCCAGCTACTCCGTCCTCAGCGAGGATGAGAAGGAGCTGGGGGTCTGTCTGGTGGACATTGGGGGTGGCACCACCGATATCGCGGTCTTTACCGGTGGCGCGATTCGTCACACAGCCGTGATTCCCATCGCTGGCGATCAGGTGACCAATGATATCGCCGTGGCCCTTCGCACGCCCACTCAGCATGCGGAAGAGATCAAGATCAAATACGCCTGTGCACTGACTCAACTGGCCACCAACGATGAGACCATCGAGGTGCCCAGTATCGGTGAACGGCCACCACGAAGACTCTCTCGCCAGACGCTGGCGGAGGTGGTGGAGCCCAGATATGAGGAGCTGATGACCTTAATCCAGGCTGAGCTGCGGCGCAGCGGTTTTGAAGATGTGATCGCAGGTGGGGTGGTGTTAACCGGTGGCAGTTCGAAGATGGAGGGTGCCATTGATTTGGCAGAAGAGGTTTTTCACATGCCGGTAAGACTCGGTGTGCCGCAGTACGTCAGCGGGCTGGCTGATGTGGTACGCAATCCGATCTATTCCACCGGTGTGGGGTTGTTGTTGTTTGGTCAGCGGAATCGGGCGCAAGGCGGTCGTGAGCTGGCAAATGAAGGCGGTATGAAGGCAATTTGGGACCGTATGAAACATTGGTTCCAGGGTAATTTTTAATCATTTTTCTGTTTAGGCGCGACAGACGAGGAGATAGGCAATGTTCGAATTAATGGATACTCACAGTCAGAATGCTGTGATCAAGGTGATCGGTGTCGGCGGCGGTGGCGGCAACGCTATCAATCATATGCTGACCGGCGAAATCGAAGGTGTGGATTTTATCTGCGCCAATACGGATGCGCAGGCGTTGCGCAACAGTGAGGTTAGGACGCTGCTGCAGCTGGGTTCTGATATCACCAAGGGACTGGGTGCAGGGGCGGACCCTGAAGTCGGCCGGCAGGCTGCCATGGAAGACCGGGACCGCATTGAGGAAGTATTGTCCGGTGCAGATATGGTGTTTATTACAGCAGGCATGGGTGGCGGTACCGGTACCGGTGCTGCACCGGTTGTGGCTGAAGTGGCGAAAGAACTCAATATCCTGACAGTCGCTGTGGTCACAAAGCCCTTTGGTTTCGAAGGCGGCAAGCGTATGAAGGTTGCAGAGAAGGGTATGGCCGATCTCGGCAAAAATGTGGATTCTCTGATTACTATTCCCAACGAGAAGTTGCTGGCTGTGCTCGGAAAAGAGATGAGTCTGCTCAACGCCTTCAAAGCGGCCAATGACGTGCTGTTGCACGCAGTACAGGGAATTGCTGAGCTGATTACCCGTCCGGGCTTGATCAATGTGGACTTCGCTGATGTGAAAACAGTGATGTCTGAAATGGGTGCCGCCATGATGGGTTCTGGCGAGGCTTCCGGCGATAATCGGGCACGTGAGGCGGCTGAACGGGCTATTCGCAGCCCGCTGTTGGAAGATGTGAACCTGTCCGGTGCCAAAGGCATCCTGGTCAACATTACTGCTGGCCTCAATCTGGCTATTGGCGAGTTCGATGAGGTGGGCAATACGGTACGCGAGTTCGCTGATGACGATGCCACTGTGGTTGTCGGTACGGTTATCGATCCGGATATGCAAAATGATATGCGTGTCACAGTGGTGGCAACCGGCCTTGGTGAGACCGTCAGAGCCGAACTACCCAAGCCAACCCGGGTTGAGGAGATTAAGCCGGTGAAATTGGTCAATTCAGATGTTATTGAGCCTGAACCTGAGGATTACCGTGAGTTAGACAGACCCACAGTGCTCAGAAACGGTGCATCCGGAGCCCAGCCCCAGGCGCCAGCAGCGGATGGCAACTTGGATTATCTTGATGTCCCGGCGTTTCTTCGGCGTCAGGCAGATTAAAAGGACTTGAAAAATGTGAGCTCCTCCAGGAGTTAGAGCCAGATAAAGGTCATGTTGGTACAGAGTCTGCTAGATTTTGTTGAGAGACGCACAGGTTAGGTATAGGTTTTGAACCAAATACCCCCTGTTTTGTCGGATAATCTCAATGTGGTAGGATGCGCGCCTTTTTAGGGCTAGAATTAGGTCCTGTTTTGGAGTTAGAAAGTCGATGATTTGGCAACGGACGTTAAAAAATGTGATTCGCGCTACTGGCGTGGGGCTGCACACGGGTGAGAAGGTCTACCTCACTTTGCGTCCTGCTGCCCCGGATACCGGTATTGTTTTTCGCCGCGTCGATCTCGACCCTGCAGTGGATATACGCGCCTGTGCGGAGAATGTGGGAGATACCCGTCTCTCGAGTACCTTGGTGCAGGATGGTGTGCGTGTCTCAACGGTTGAGCATCTCCTCTCTGCTTTTGCGGGTTTAGGTATCGATAACGCCTATGTCGATGTCAGCGCCCCAGAAGTCCCGATTATGGATGGTAGTGCAGGTCCCTTCGTGTTCTTGCTGCAATCCGCCGGTGTTGAGGAGCAGAGCAAGCCCAAGCGTTTTATACGAATCAAGCGGAAAGTCGAAGTGGTCGAGGGTGACAAACGCGCCTCGTTTGAGCCTTTTGATGGGTTCAAGGTCACCTTTTCCATCGACTTCGATCATCCAGCCTTTACCGAAGGCGCTCAGTTTGCCACTGTGGACTTCTCCTCGACCTCATTCGTCCGTGAGGTCAGTCGAGCTCGCACCTTTGGTTTTCTGCGCGATATCGAAATGTTGAGACAGAAGGAATTGGCCCTGGGTGGCAGTCTCGACAATGCCATCGTGGTTGATGACTATCGGGTGATGAACGAGGATGGCCTGCGTTACGAAGATGAATTCGTCAAACACAAAATACTCGATGCCATCGGCGATCTCTACCTGCTGGGGCACAGTCTGATCGGCGCATTCAAGGGCCACAAGTCAGGCCATGCGCTGAACAATCGTTTACTGCGGGAACTGATCAGCCAGGAAGATGCCTGGGAAGAGATCACCTTCGATGAACCGGAAGATGCACCCATTTCCTACATGAAACCGGCGCACCTCACGCTTACCTGAACCTTAGCGAATTCTACTCTCCGGCAAGAGATTTGGCCGGAGTCATATATTGCGTTACCTGAGATCCTTCAGGGCACGAAACGTCGATTCAGTCAGTGGGTGAGTCAGGCAACTACTAGTCCGACCTCTTCCTCTGGCCGTGCCGACTTAATCGGAGCATTGCCTCTCTCAGTGGTTTATCCTCAAGTGCGACAGCTGTCTGGCGCAGTATTTCGGCACTTTTTTCACTCAATGATAGTCTTCTCCAACCACTGCGACGGTTTGTCCTCGAGGCTTCCTGAGCCACGATTTTTGTGCGGACCCGATCGATGATGAGTCCTTGCTGTTTTAGCTGACGCTGAAGTTCGGGTGCAAGGTAGCGAAGACGGCTTGCCCAAACTGGTGAGTTGACGAAAAGGCTAAGCGTGCGTGTCTGCATGACAGCCCCGTGAATCTGCTCATTCAGGGGGGATGGCAACAAAGCTTTAATCTGTTCCACCAAGACTTTCTGGTTCGATAGCTGCTTGCCGAGGAGCGTCAGGGCAGAACGTGAAGCCATGTATTGTTGGACTGTTCTCATTGGGAAACAGAATAGAAAAAAGCTAAGAAAAACACCACATTTCGAAGATAAAATGTTAAAGTTCGTGAATTTTTGACCGACAAACAAAGTACCAGTAGCGTGTAACTCAAAAAATGGATATGAAAATCATATACTTGCGTGGAATCGGGCAAACTTGCAGTAGGGCCATGCGATGTTTCTACGCGTCTGTGATCGCAGCCGTAGTTGGGGTGTTCGGCCTCGGCATGTTGTGGGCAGGTTACCAGATGGGCATAGAGAGTGCAGAGTTTCCTGAGCATCAACTGGTTGCCAGTCTCAAGCGGACATTTGCTGATGAGCGTCAGTTACTGTCGGATGTAAAAGCCGATGCGCAGAATGAAATCGATGCGCTGGCCATCCGCATGGGTCAGTTGCAGTCACAGTTGATACGGCTCGATGCTCTCGGTGAACGCCTGGTTGAGATCGGTCGGTTGGATAAGGGAGAGTTCAGCTTCCAGGAACCCCCAGCCATCGGTGGTCCCGAGGGGCAAGATGCTGTTGCAGATCAATCGGCACTACCTGATCTTCTGCAGGAGATGCAGAGCCTGGAAGAGATGATCGATGACCGCCAACAGCAACTGACGCTGGTTGAAGACCTGATCATGAATTCCAATCTTGAAGAGTCAATCCACCCGGCAGGTCGGCCGATCAAGAAAGGGTGGATTTCATCCTATTTTGGGATGAGAAACGATCCATTCTCAGGCAAGCGTGCCATGCACAAGGGTATGGATTTCGCCGGTAAAGAGGGTTCGGATGTCGTGGCTGTGGCTGCTGGTGTTGTGACCTGGTCAGGTGATCGATATGGCTATGGAGAGTTGGTTGAGATCAATCACGGCAAAGGTTATGTCACACGATATGGACATAACGCGAAAATCCTGGTTGAGATCGGTGACCGTATCAGACCGGGGCAGGTCATCGCCACCATGGGGTCAACCGGACGTTCTACTGGTCCGCACGTCCATTTTGAGGTAGTGCGGAATGGAAAAATCGTTAACCCAACCAAGTATATTCGAACCAAACGCAGTAAGGATTCGGCCTGAGTCTGCCGGATGCTGCAAAAATTCTGATTCCTGATTCTGGAAAGCAAAGAATCACAAATTATCGGTGATTTAAGTCAGCGGTTTGTTAATTTGTGGTTTTCTTTGTCTATCTCACAGATTGTTGAATACCGTTGACTGACAGGCACGCTGAGATCCACAGGAATGATATGCCGATTCTTCAGCAATGCGCCCGCATGCTGTATGATTCCCTGATTTCGCATCCCTGACGTATACCTGGATTCATAGTGAATAAAATCTTCAAGAAGATCTTCGGCAGCCGTAATGAGCGCCTGGTCAAACGTTTGTCAAAAACGGTATCCCAAATCAATGTGTTAGAGGCTGATTTGGAATCGCTCTCCGATGAGGCGTTACGAGAGAAAACAGAAGCGTTCAGAACCCGCTTGGAGGCAGGCGAGAAACTCGACGGTCTGATGCTGGAGGCCTTTGCTGTCGTGAGAGAAGCGGGGCGTCGGGTGATGCAGATGCGCCACTTCGATGTGCAGCTCATCGGTGGCATGGTGCTCCATCAGGGTAAAATCGCAGAGATGCGTACCGGCGAGGGTAAGACCCTGGTCGCCACCTTGGCGGCCTATCTCAATGCCTTGCCGGCAAAGGGTGTTCATGTGGTTACGGTGAATGACTATCTGGCACGGCGTGATGCCGCCTGGATGGGACGGCTCTACCACTTCCTCGGTCTTACTACCGGTGTTATCAATTCTTCGGGCGGTGCTGGACCGGACAGTTCATCCTATCTTTTTGATCCCCAGTATGATGGCAAGTCGGGTGGTTTTCTCCATCTCAGACCCGTATCCCGGCAAGAGGCCTATGCTGCGGATATCACCTACGGTACCAACAACGAATATGGCTTCGACTACCTGCGCGACAATATGGCTTTCAGTGCAGACCAACGGGTGCAGCGTCCGCCTTTCTTTGCCATTGTCGATGAGGTCGATTCCATCCTGATTGACGAGGCACGTACGCCATTGATCATTTCAGGCCCCACGGATGACTCTTCCGAGCTCTATATGGCGGTCAACAAGATCATCCCCAATTTGACTCGCCAGGACCCCATTACCAATGAGGAAGGTAAGCCCGATTTCGGACCCGGTGATTTTTCAGTTGACGAGAAGGCGCGCCAGACTTTCTTGAGTGAGGAAGGCCATCAGCATGTGGAAGAGATGCTGACAGAGGCGGGCATGCTGGAAGAGGGGGCAAGTCTTTACGACTCTGCCAACATTATCCTGATGCATCATGTCAATGCGGCACTGCGCGCCCACGCACTGTTTCAGCGCAATGTGGAGTATATCGTCAAGGATAACGAGGTGGTTATCGTTGACGAGTTTACCGGCCGTACCATGCCGGGCAGGCGTTGGTCCGATGGTCTGCATCAGGCCGTCGAGGCCAAAGAAGGGGTCAAGATTCAGAACGAGAACCAGACCCTGGCCTCGATCACTTTTCAGAACTACTTCCGCCTCTATGAGAAGCTCTCCGGTATGACCGGTACGGCGGATACCGAGGCTTTTGAGTTTCAACAGATCTACGGTCTGGAGGTGGTGGTCATCCCCACCAATATGCCGATGATCCGGGATGATATGGGTGATCTTGTCTATCTCACACCGGATGAAAAGTATGAAGCGATCCTTGAAGATGTACAGGATTGCGTCAAGCGTGGCCAGCCTGTGCTGGTGGGCACCGCCTCAATCGAAACCTCTGAATTGATATCCGAGCTGCTGGACAAAGCGAAGGTCGATCACAAAGTATTGAATGCAAAGCATCATCAACAGGAAGCACTAATTGTTGCCCAAGCCGGGCGTCCGGGTTCGGTGACTATCGCAACCAACATGGCGGGTCGCGGTACCGATATCGTGCTGGGCGGCAACCTCGATTCCGACCTGGAGACGCTTGGTGAGAACCCTGAGCCTGCACAGATCGAACAGGCAAATGAGACGTGGAAATCACGCCACCAGAAGGTACTGGATGCCGGTGGGTTGCATGTGATCGGGACCGAGCGGCATGAATCTCGCCGTATCGACAACCAGCTGCGCGGTCGCTCCGGTCGTCAGGGTGATCCAGGTTCCAGCCGGTTCTATCTCTCCCTGCAGGACAGCCTGATGCGTATCTTCGCTTCCGATAAGGTAGGCGCACTGATGCAGAAGATGGGCATGGATCGGGGTGAAGCCATAGAGCATCCCTGGGTCTCCAGGGCCATCGAAAATGCCCAAAGAAAGGTTGAGGGCCGCAACTTCGATATCCGTAAGCAACTGCTGGAGTATGACGATGTAGCCAATGACCAACGCAAGGTGGTCTACGAACAGAGAAATGAGTTGATGGAAGTGGAGGATATTTCTGAGTCTGTTACCTCTTTGCGGTTCGATGTTCTCAACGAAGTCTTCCACAATCACATACCTCCCCAGAGTATTGAAGAGCAGTGGGACGTCACCGGCCTGAGTGAAGGGCTGACTGAAACATTTGGTGGTGAGTGGCCGGTTCAGACGTGGCTCGACGAGGACGATGATCTGCACGAAGAGACCCTGAAGGAGCGCATCCTGGATAATCTGGTCGTCGGTTATCAGGATAAAGAGGGCCAGGTGGGCAATGATAATATGCGTCACTTCGAAAAAGCGGTGATGCTGCAAACACTGGACAGTCACTGGAAAGAGCATCTGGCCGCCATGGACTATCTGCGTCAGGGCATACATCTTCGGGGTTATGCCCAGAAGAATCCCAAGCAGGAGTACAAGCGTGAGGCCTTCGCCATGTTCTCCAGTATGCTCGACAGCATTAAGGAAGAGGTCATTACGCTGCTCTCTAAGGTGCAGGTGCAGCGGCCGGAAGAGATGGTGGTGCAGGAACAGCAACCCCAGGCATCAGACTTCGAGTTTAAGCATGAAGCATTCGAAGGACTAGCGGAGGAAGCGACAGAGCAGCCACCAGTCGAAGAGGGCGAGGAACAACACCAGCCCTTTGTTCGGGATGGCCGCAAGATCGGTCGCAATGAGCCCTGCCCCTGTGGTTCTGGCAAGAAATACAAGCAGTGTCATGGACAGCTGAGCTAGCCGTGGCAGACCATCTGGCGATTCCTGGCATACAGATAGGTGTAGCTGCAGCCGGCATTAAAGCCACCGATCGAAAGGATATGGTGGTTATCGAATTGGCCCAAGGTGGCAGCTGTGCCGCCGTTTTTACACGTAATGCCTTCTGCGCTGCCCCGGTGCATGTGGCCAAGTCCCATCTTCGTAAGCGTACGCCTCGCTATCTACTGGTGAATTCAGGTAACGCCAATGCCGGTACTGGGGAGCAAGGTATGCGTGATGCTGACGCGACATGTCGTCTGTTGGCTGATACTTTTGGCTGTGATGCCGAAGAGGTACTACCTTTCTCGACCGGTGTGATCGGTGTCAATCTGCCGGTCGATCGCATGCAACAGGCCATGCCAGCGGCATTGGCCGATTTGAATGAGGATGGCTGGGAGCAGGCAGCTGAAGCTATCATGACCACTGATACCCGGCCTAAGCTGGTGTCGCGAAGCTTCGAAGTGGATGGTGTCACCGCCAGGGTGACAGGCATGGCAAAAGGCGCCGGTATGATTCGCCCGGATATGGCCACTATGCTGGCCTATGTTGCGACTGATCTCTCCGTCGATCAGGGACTATTACAATCCTGTCTCTCGGCTGCGGTCGAGCCCTCTTTCAACAGCATCACGATTGACGGCGATACCTCTACCAATGATGCGTGTGTCCTCCTGGCTAGTGGAAGCTCCTCACATTCGCCGATAACTGATCGGGCCTCCCAGGCCTATGAGAAATTCTCAGCGGTTGTTGCCGATGTTTGTATGGCGTTGGCGAGGGAAATTGTGCGAGACGGCGAAGGTGCAACCAAACTGGTGGAGGTGTTGGTCGAACAGGCGGTTGATGTGCCTGAGGCACGGGAGGTGGCTTATACCATCGCACATTCGCCCCTGGTTAAAACAGCTCTTTTCGCTTCAGATCCCAACTGGGGACGGATACTTGCGGCTGTTGGTCGTGCTGGACTGCAGCAGCTCGATATCGATGGGGTGGAGATCTGGCTGGATGATGTCTGCATCGTCCGTGATGGCGGACGGGCCGAGGACTACACCGAAGCGGCAGGTCAAACGGTAATGGACAAAACTGAATTCACCATACGGGTCAAGCTGGGACGTGGTATGGCTGAGACTCGGGTTTTGACCTGTGATCTCTCCTATGACTACGTCAAGATCAACGCGGAATACCGAACCTGACCGGCTCAAACCGTCTCTCATGCCTATTCATGTCGCCGCCGCTGCCATCCTGGATGACCGGGGGCGTGTACTCATCAGTAAACGCGCTGATCATCTGCATCAGGGTGGCCTGTGGGAATTTCCGGGTGGCAAAGTGGAAGCGGGTGAGACACTTCGTCAGGCACTTGTCCGGGAGTTGAAAGAGGAGCTCGATATTCTGCCGCTGGACTTTAAGCCGTTGATTCGCATTAAACATGATTACGGTGACCGGCAGGTGCTACTCGATTTCTTCCGCGTGACTCGCTTCGAGGGTGACGCAAAAGGGATGGAAGGTCAGCCGTTGCGTTGGCTTCAACCCGAAGAGATGCTGGCTAATTTATTCCCTGCGGCAGATCGCCCGGTGATTACTGCCCTTCAGTTGCCGGATCGTTATTTAATTACAGGTCGTGAGCCCGCACAGCCGGAAGATTTTCTACGGCGACTGGATCTTGCCTTCAAGCAGGGTTTGAGACTGGTCCAGCTGCGTGCCCATGCGTTGGATGATATGGCCTATAAACAGCTGCTCAAAGCGGCAAGTCCTCTGTGTGAGAGGTATAACGCCAAGCTGCTTGTCAATCGTCCCGCTGGATGCGTCAGATGGTTGGGTATGGCCGATGGTATTCATCTCACGGCCAACCAGATGATGGCACTTGGTGCACGGCCATCGGGTAAAGGGTTGATAGGCGCCTCCTGCCATAATCGGAAAGAACTGGAGCAGGCATCCCGACTGCGGCTCGATTATGTGTTTCTCTCTCCCGTGGCGCCGACAGCCACCCACCCGAATACGGCCGCACTCGGGTGGGGGAAATTCAGCGACTGGGTTGAAAATGTCAATCTACCTGTTTATGCATTGGGTGGCATGCACCCCAATATGCTGGGGCAGGCCTGTCAGGCAGGGGCGCAGGGAATCGCTGCGATCAGTTCACTTTGGCCTGAAGGTTAAGCGGCCATCGCATCAGCGGTTCAGTCGTTAAATCCGTAGTCATCGACCATCTTGATAATCGTCTCTATGTCCTTGGGTGTCTTTTCCAGGAACTCGAAACCGGAATCGTAGAAGACGGGATTCACATCATTGTCACTCCACCGGCACATCGCCTTGAAGCGCAGTGGCTTAATCTCGCCTTCAGTATCGGGTGTGCGAATCTCCAGTTTGTACTCCTTACCTGTGGCGATGGGTTGTTCGCTGATCAGCATCATGCCTTCAGGTGTAATATCCACCACATGTCCCAATAATCTGTCCGATGTGAGTTCCCACACCCTGAGATAGAAAATCAGGTGACGACGCTTGATGGTACGGCGGTCTTCAGGTTTGGGTGCGTTTTGATGGTTGTGTTCGCTTGGGCGTTTTATATACATGTTTAGGACTTCGTTGCTGCTGATAGGGAGGTCTGAAGCTGATGTAATAATGCTGTGGTTGCTATATCGACCTTATCGAAATGATAGTGCTTATGACAGAATTCGCAAACTGGGTGTGGTGAAACTGAAGACTTTCGGAGCTATCTGAGTCGTTTCTCGTCTTCGCAACGATCAGACAGATCTGTATTACCCATCGCATGACCAGATGAAAAGATGAAAGGGTGAAGGTTGTCTCTGTTCCTCATGGTATTGTCCGTAAACTCGCTGTTGTAGCGTGTCACCTTAAGTATAATGCCATTCTATCCGGGCCGAAGATCGGTCCAGGGGAGCTCTCGCGGAAAAGCAGGATGTGGATATGTTCTCAAGACTCATAAATCATGAGCTATTGCGGAATCCAGAGTTTCAGTCGGCGTTGGTCCGCCTGGGGATTTGGCTGTTCAGTATTGTCTATATTGGTCTTGGCGCATGGACGGAGTATTACGACGTCAATGTCATACTCTTTTATTTGCTGTTTGGCGGCTATTTCATCTTTTTCGTACTGACGCTGATCAGCGTTTACCAACATCCCGTAATGGGCCTGAGGCCCTACGTGACACTGTTTGCCGATGTCAGCGCGACCAGTCTGGCTATCTTCCTGACCCAAGAGGCGGTCAGTCCCTTCTTCCTGCTCTATATTTGGATCTTTGTCTCCTACGGCACCCGTTACGGGAAACCCCTCTTAATGGCTGCCTCGGTACTCAGTCTTATTGCCTTCAATCTGGTGCTGATTGCTTTGCAGGAGTGGCATACGCACACTTTTGATGCTCTCTTTTTTATGCTGCTTCTGGTGTTACTGCCGATTTATCAATACAGCCTGTTGCGTAAGCTCCATAGAGCCAGGCAGGACGCGGAGCAGGCAAACAAGGCACGAGGTGATTTTCTCGCAACAATGACGCATGAACTGCGCACGCCTTTGATCGGTATCCTGGGTATGACCAGGCTGATGCAGGGAACGCCACTGGATGCAGAGCAGAAAGAGTATCTCCACTCAATTCTTTCCTCTGCTCAATTATTGCGGGCATTGATTGGAGATATTCTCGATTTTTCCAAGATTGATGCCAATAAACTGGAATTGGTGAGTGAGCCGTTCGATATTCGCCAATTGGTGGGAAACGTCAATTCGTCACTGGCCGGTGAAGCACAGGAAAAACAGCTCGAGATGCGTTGCTGGGTAGATCCCAGAATTCCGCGAAGATTACAGGGAGACAACCTCCGTCTTTCACAGATTCTCTTTAACTTACTCGGTAACGCCATTAAGTTCACCGACACTGGTAGCGTGATGCTGCGTGTTGAATATGCGCCGGCCAATGAACAGCTGAGTGAGCCCCATGTGTTGATCCAGGTATCTGATACCGGCATTGGTATTCCAAAAGATAAGTTGAAGCATATCTTCGATATGTTCTGGCAGGCAGATGCTTCCAACAGCCGACGTTTTGGAGGCACCGGATTAGGTACGACAGTGGCTCGTGATCTCTGTCGTCGCATGGGAGGAGATATCAGTGTCGAGAGCCGAGTGGATACGGGCACAACCTTCAGCGCCCGGTTGCCCTTATTTCTGGGGCAAGGTGCTGCTCTGCCTGTCATTTCACCACTTCTGGAAGGTAAGCGTATACTGATTTACGAGAGTGACCCGCAGAATATGGAGTTACATCTCAAAATCGCTGAAGAGTTGGGTATGAAGCCCTTTCCTGTCCTATCAATGAAAGCACTGACCCCTTATCTCGATCACAGCTTCGATGTTGTACTGGTATGTGATTCTCTTGCTGGCGTCGGATTGAATTCGATCTTCTCACGTTTGGAAATTCTGGAGGGGAATCCTCTGGTTCTTCTGGCTGGTTATCGCGGCCGTACTATTGGTGTGCCATCGCCGGTCTCGCGAGTTTTAATGAAACCCTTTTTGGCGGATGACCTTGTGGAAGCCGTTCTCGATCCTCTACGGGAGCTTCAGTCACGCCGTGACTCTCTCTCAAGTGCGCTTGGGCGCGAGGTGCAGGAATCCACCGGCATCCAGATATTGCTGGCAGAGGACAATGCCATCGCTGCAAAAGTGCTTTCCACGTTACTGATTCAGCGTGGGCATTCTGTACATATCACAAAAGATGGTGAAGAAGCACTTGAAGCGGCCACCCAGTCGAACTACCACCTGGCCTTTATCGATCTGCGCATGCCCCGTATGGATGGTATTGAATTTACCCTGCAGTTTCGCCGGATGGAACCGGCTGACAGCCACTTGCCAATTTATGCGCTGACTGCAAACACTGCAGAGGATGCGATGGAGCATTGTATGCAAGCGGGCATGGATGGTTTTCTTAATAAGCCGGTTGAACCTGAGCAGCTTGACGTGATTATCGAGCGTTATGCAGGTTCCCGATTGTATCAAGCGCCGATGAAAGAAGTCAGATGAATGATCTGGTACTAAGCGCTATAGAGTACGCTACACAGGCCCATGCAAGAATTGATCAGCGGCGTAAATACTCAAATCAACCTTACGATGTGCATCTCAAAGCCGTTGCGAATCTGGTCAAGGAAGTTGTTGACGATAGACACATGATTGCAGCGGCCTGGCTGCATGATGCGGTGGAGGATACGCCTGCAACCGTGCAAGATATTGAACGCGAGTTTGGTTCGGATGTGGCACTGTTAGTGTCGGAACTAACCGATATCAGTCGACCGAGTGATGGGAATCGTGCAGCGCGAAAACTGATCGATCGACAACACACAGCCAAGGCTTCAGCGAGAGCCAAAACTATCAAGTTGGCAGATTTGATCGACAATTGCCGGGATATCTGCCGCCATGACAATCGGTTCTCCAAAGTTTTTCTTGTCGAAATGGAAGCCTTACTGACAGTCCTGCAGGAGGGCGATGAGAGGCTCTATAAGCGGGCCTGGAAGGTCTGGCAGGCATGTCATGATCAACATGACAAACAGGATAAAAACAGGCTTGATTTGGCCAGAGAGGTAGCCCCGGAAGGCCATGGTGTTCCCTTTGAGCAGCAAAGGGCGCTGCGTCATTTCACCGAATCATTCAAGGCGGTTGATATTGCGGAACCTCTTGCCTCATTTGATGCGGATTCGCGGGTTGAAATGGTACAGGAAGTGATGAGATCCAAAGGGTGGATTGTCGCTGCCCTGCGTGACCAGGGCCTTGTAAGCGGCTTTGTGCAACTGGATGACCTTGATAGCGGTATTTGCCGTGATTATAAGCGGCAATTTGCCAAGGGCCAGGTGCTACATGGAGATGCATCCTTGTCTGACGTCATTCAGGTATTGACGCGTCACGAGTGTTGCTTTATCGCATTACTCGGGGATCTTTCCGGTATTATTTTGCGATCTCACATACAGAAGCCGATCGTTCGTATGTGGCTGTTCGGTATGATTACCATTATTGAGATGAACCTGATCAGTCATATCAAGGAAGCTTACCCAGAGGATGATTGGCAAAACCAGCTAAGTAAAAAGCGTCTGGAAAATGCAAAAAAGCTGCAAACGGAACGTATTCGCAGAGGGCAGGCTGGTGATTTGCTTGATTGTCTGCAGTTCTCGGACAAGGCACAGATCTTGATTAACAGTGATGAAGCATTGTCCCAACTGGGTTTTGCCACACGCAGAAGTGCAAAGAAGGTTATCCGTGATTTGGAATCATTGCGTAACAATCTGGCCCATTCTCAGGATATTATTGCCCACGATTGGCCACAGATAGCACGCATGACGCGGCGTATAGAGGTTTTGGTGCATTGGGGTGAGGTGGAGGAATAGCCCCCGTAGTTTGTCAGCGCCCCAGGTTTTGCCAGATAGTTTTAGTCGGTACTGCCTGATTCATGGTATAGAAATGCAGACCGGGCGCACCTCCCTCAAGCAGTCTTTCACAGAGACGAGTCACAACCTCGGTGCCATAGTCACGAATGGCATCCAGATCATCACCAAATCCTTCTAGTCTTTTCCTTAACCAGCGGGGTATCTCCGCACCACATCCATCAGAAAAGCGAGCCAGCTGGACAAAATTCGTGATTGGCATGATGCCAGGCACGATCGGAATATCGATATCCACTCTCCGGCAATCATCGACAAAACGAAAATAGGCGTCGGGATTGTAGAAATACTGGGTGATCGCACTGTTGGCGCCAGCGTTCACTTTCTGTTTGAAAAAGCCCAGATCCTCTTCTGCATTGACCGCCTGGGGATGGACCTCCGGATAGGCGGCTACTTCGATGTGAAAATAGTTACCATAGGTTTCGCGCACAAGTTCAACCAGTTGATTAGCGTTACTCAGCTCTCCCAAGCCACCAAGACCTACTCCCGAGGGAAGGTCGCCGCGCAGGGCCACCAATCGATCGATACGCTGACTTTTATAGTGTTCAAGAATCTCAATGATCTCATCCCGATCGCTACCGATACAGGAGAGATGAGGCGCCGTCACGATCTTCTCTGAACATAGCCAGTCGACGGTATCGAAAGTCCGTTGCTGTGTAGAACCGCCAGCCCCATAGGTGACCGAGAAATAAGCAGGCCCGAGTGCTTGGAGTGTGCTAACCGTCTGTTGCATCTTTTCAAAACCCTTTTCCGTCTTAGGCGGGAAGAGTTCGAAACTAAATATCTTCTGATTTGTTTCTGTGTGCATGAAATTGACTGCTTGGGTTTTGGGTTAAGTCTGCAATTAATTCAATCACCTGAATAAATGGTGGAAGCGACTCACGACACATACAAAGAGACAATAGTCATATGTGATCGCGAGAATCGAAAACTGCAGGGGAGGGATTGCGCTCCCTCACCCTGCGGCAGAACAACGTTTTTCCATCATTTAGAATATTCTCACCCGATAAATCGGGTGCTATCACAAATACTCAGTATCGATAGTGCTCAGGTTTGTAGGGACCTTCCACCGGTACGCCTATATAGTCAGCTTGTTCCTGGGATAAGGTTGTCAGATGAGCGCCTATCTTCTCCAGGTGGAGTCGTGCCACCTCTTCATCAAGATGCTTCGGCAGAACATAGACCTTATTCTCATATTTGCCTGGATTAGCGTAGAACTCGATCTGGGCCAGGACCTGATTGGAGAAGGAGTTAGACATCACAAAGCTGGGATGACCGGTGGCGCAACCCAGATTCACCAGGCGTCCCTCTGCCAGCATAATAATCCGTTTACCATCTGGGAAAATGACATGATGGACCTGGGGCTTGATCTCTTCCCACTCATACTGACGGATGCCTGCAATATCGATCTCATTGTCGAAATGGCCAATATTACAGACGATGGCCTGATCCTTCATGGCGGCCATGTGGTCGTGGGTGATGATCTTGAAATTACCAGTGGTGGTGACGAAGATGTCGCAGAGGGGAGCAGCCTCTTCCATGGTTACCACTCGATAACCCTCCATAGCTGCCTGTAGCGCACAAATCGGATCGATCTCAGTGACCATGACGGTTGCGCCGAGTCCGCGTAGGGATTGCGCGCATCCCTTGCCCACATCACCGTAGCCGGCAACAATGGCGATCTTCCCTGCAATCATCACATCGGTGGCACGTTTGATGCCATCGACCAGTGATTCGCGGCAGCCGTAGAGGTTGTCGAACTTCGATTTGGTGACTGAGTCATTGACGTTCATGGCCGGGAACAGCAGTGTGCCCTGTTCCATCATCTGATACAGACGATGCACACCGGTTGTGGTCTCTTCGGTGACACCTTTGATCGATTCCGCCATGCGGTGGTAACGTTTGGGGTCCTCTTCCAGACTGCGCTTCAGTACGCCGAGGATGACCTGCCACTCTTCCGGGTCATCATCCTTGGGGGCGGGGACAGCGTCCGCACTGCCAAATTCAACACCTTTGTGGACCAGCAGGGTGGCATCACCGCCATCGTCGAGGATCATGTTGGGTTCTTCATCACCAGGCCAGTTGATGACCTGTTCGGTGCACCACCAGTACTCTTCCAGGGATTCACCCTTCCAGGCATAGACCGGGATGCCCTGAGCGGCAATGGCAGCAGCGGCATGATCCTGGGTGGAAAAGATGTTGCAAGAGCACCAGCGAACCTGGGCGCCTAGAGCCACCAGGGTCTCGATCAGTACCGCGGTCTGGATGGTCATGTGCAGGGAGCCGGTGATGCGAGCACCTTTAAGAGGCTGCTGCTCAGCGTATTTTTTACGAATCGCCATCAAGCCGGGCATTTCAGTCTCGGCAATAGCTATCTCGCGGCGGCCGTAATCGGCTAAAGAGATATCGGCGACTTTATAATCGTTGAACTCACTCATGGTAGTCATCTCCTGAATATCGTGAGTGAGCGCGGTTTGATACAAATCACTTCCCCTCCAAGCCTGGCGGATAACGATCCGTTGCAGCGCTCCTCAGAAGGGAAGATGAGTTTTGAATTAAAAAAACGTACGCAGAGCGTACATTCAAAAAAAATTCAACATTCAAAATTAACAATTCAAAATTGGCCCAAAGGGCCTCAAAGCTTGGCATCCTCCCGCAGGGCTTCCGCCTTGTCGGTCATCTCCCAGGTGAAGCCCTCATCTTCGCGGCCGAAATGACCATAGGCTGCGGTCTTCCGGTACTTGATCTTGTCGGTATTCAACAGATCCAGCATCTTCAATATGCCATAGGGACGTAAGTCGAAATGCCTGCGGACCAGTTCGACTATCTTTTCATCGGCAATTTTACCGGTACCGAATGTCTCCACCATGATGGAAGTGGGTTCTGCCACGCCGATGGCGTAGGAGATCTGGATTTCACAGCGATCGGCAAGGCCTGCGGCCACAATATTTTTTGCAACATAGCGACCCGCATAGGCAGCTGAACGATCAACCTTGGAGGGATCCTTGCCGGAGAAAGCGCCACCGCCGTGACGGGCCATGCCACCATAGGTGTCGACAATGATTTTACGCCCGGTCAGACCACAGTCACCTACCGGGCCGCCGATGATAAAGCTGCCGGTAGGATTGATATGAATCTTGTCCTGTGGGCACTTATCCAGCCAGGCTTCAGGCAGTATAGGTTGGATGATGTTCTCCATCACCGCCTCACGCAGGTGATCGTAGTCGATGTCGGGATCGTGCTGGGTGGAGAGGACCACTGCACCGATGCCGGTCACCTGACCGTCTTCGTATTGCAGCGTCACCTGACTCTTGGCGTCAGGACGCAGCCATGGCAATACACCAGACTTACGGATTTCTGATTGCCGCTGCACCAGACGCTGGGCATAGGTGATCGGCGCTGGCATCAAGACATCGGTTTCGTTGGTGGCATAACCGAACATCATGCCCTGATCGCCGGCACCCTGTTCCTCGGGGGCTTTCCTGTCGACGCCTTGGGCAATATCCCCCGACTGCTTGCCGATCAATGACATGACAGCACAGGTGGAGCCGTCGAAGCCGACATCCGAGCTGGTATAGCCGATATCGCAGACCACGCCGCGCACCAGCTCATCGAGATCGATCCATGCCTCAGTGGAGATTTCACCGGCAACGATCACCGCACCTGTCTTGATCAGGGTTTCACAGGCAACACGCGCTCTTTCGGGATTGGGGTCCTTGATCAGAATGGCGTCAAGCATCGCATCTGAGATTTGGTCCGCAACCTTGTCGGGGTGACCCTCGGAGACGGACTCCGAGGTGAAAATGTATTCGTTTGCCATCAAATATCCTAGTTTTATGTGTTTACTAAGGCCGTGCCTGGCCAGTCCTATGGGGTTGGGCCAGACTCCCGGAGAAAACGCGATTTTACACATCAGTCTGCTTTTTGCATAATGCCCCACCCTTAATCAATGCAATGTATTGAAAGAGATAATAATGGTATCGCTTGAGACTCCGATCTGTGACTTTGATCTACCCGCGCCGGATTTTTCACTTCCAGGCGTCGATGGTAGAGTTTGGTCGCTTCAGGATTGCATGGGCGAGAAGGGGTTGTTGGTGATGTTCATCTGCAATCACTGCCCCTATGTGAAGGCGGTACAGCAGCGTATTGTCCGGGACGTGCATGAGCTGATGCCATTGGGCGTCAATGCCGTGGCCATCATGTCGAATGATCCCCATGAGTATCCTGAGGATTCATTCGAGAATATGCAGCAAGTTGCCGTGCAGCATGGGTATCCGTTCCCCTATCTGCTGGACGAAACCCAAGATGTCGCGAAGGCGTATGGCGCAGTCTGTACGCCGGATTTCTTCGGTTACAATGTCGATGCGAAATTGCAGTATCGGGGCAGATTGGATGAGAGTCGCAAGGAGACGGCAGGCCCGGATGTGCGTCGAGATCTCTTCGAGGCCATGAAGCAAGTGGCGGAAACCGGTCATGGTCCACGGGAACAGATCCCCAGTATGGGTTGTTCCATCAAGTGGCGGGAATGACCAAGCTACTGAAAGTATTTAGTTTATTAGGATATTAGGATTTTCCATCAAGCTAGCTTATTGCCCCCATAAAGGCAGCTATTTTGCCCGGCTCTATCCCTTAGGTCAGAATAGTCCACCTTTGTCCGTTAGGAATGCACGGTGCGACTTGGGGTTAACAAAGAACAATCAGCATCTGTGGATCAACCTACCCACAGCAATGGGGAAATTGCAGAGAAGAATCCGGCGGTTTACCGCCATGCAAAATATTTAACCTGATTCAGAACAGAAATTAGTCATTTACATTCAGGAGGGGCCAATGTCCTCACGCAGAGAACTTGCCAATGCCATTCGTGCGCTGAGTATGGATGCGGTACAGAAAGCCAATTCAGGCCACCCGGGTGCGCCCATGGGTATGGCCGATATCGCAGAGGTACTGTGGAACAGCCACATGAAGCACAACCCGGCTAACCCGGATTGGGCAGATAGAGACCGTTTCGTTCTCTCCAACGGTCATGGCTCCATGCTGATCTATTCGTTGTTGCACCTGACAGGTTACGAACTGTCCGTCGACGACCTGAAGAGCTTCCGCCAGTTGCATTCCAAGACCCCAGGTCATCCCGAGTACGGTTATGCGCCCGGTGTCGAGACCACCACCGGTCCCTTGGGCCAGGGTATTACCAATGGTGTCGGCATGGCTTTGGCGGAAAAGACCCTGGCAGCTCAATTCAATAAGCCAGGCCACGAAGTGGTTGATCACAATACCTATGTCTTCCTGGGTGACGGCTGCATGATGGAGGGTATCTCCCATGAAGCCTGCTCCTTTGCGGGCACCCTGGGTCTGGGTAAGCTGATCGCCTTCTGGGATGACAACGGCATCAGTATCGACGGTGAGACAGAAGGCTGGTTTACCGATAACACCCCGGCCCGTTTCGAATCCTATGGCTGGCAGGTGATTCGTGATGTGGACGGCCATGACGCCGATGCCATCAATCAGGCGATCGAGGCAGCCAAGGCCGAGGGCAACAAGCCGAGCCTGATCTGCTGCAAGACCACCATCGGTTTTGGATCGCCGAACCTGGCCGGAAGCCATGATTGTCATGGTGCGCCGCTGGGTGCTGAAGAGATTACTGCGACCCGTGAACAACTGGGTTGGACCCATGAGCCTTTTGTAGTTCCTGCCGACATCTACGCGGGTTGGGATGCCAAGGCTGCCGGTAGTGATGCTGAGAGCGCATGGAATGACAAATTTGCCGCCTACGAGAGCGCATTTCCTGAACTCGCTGCAGAATTCAAGCGACGCATGGCGGGTGAACTGCCGGCTGATTGGGCTGAAGGGTCAGCCAAGTTCATTGCAGAGGTCAATGCCAAGGCCGAATCACCGGCTACCCGTAAGGCCTCCCAGAACGCACTCAACGGTTATGGTCCCCTGCTGCCTGAGTTCCTAGGTGGTTCAGCCGACTTGACCCCATCCAATCTGACTGCTTGGTCGGGGTCTAAATCGATTACCGATGGTAACGCGGACGGAAACTACCTCTCTTACGGTGTACGTGAATTCGGTATGTCCGCCATCATGAACGGCGCCTCACTGCATGGCGGTTTCATCCCTTATGGCGGCACCTTCCTGATGTTTTCCGAATATGCGCGTAATGCACTGCGCATGGCATCCCTGATGAAGCTGCAGTCGATTTTTGTCTATACCCATGACTCTATCGGTCTGGGTGAAGATGGTCCGACCCATCAGCCTGTGGAGCAGATCCCCACTTTGCGCATGATTCCGAATATGGATGTCTGGCGTCCCTGTGACGCGGTCGAGACAGCCGTTGCCTGGAAAGCAGCCGTCGAGAAATCCGATGGTCCCAGCTGCCTGATCTTCTCTCGCCAGGGCCTCGCCCATCAGGCGCGTACGGATGAGCAGATTGCCAATATCGCCAAGGGTGGCTATGTCATTGTCGATTGTGACGGCACACCGGATGCGATCGTCATCGCGACCGGTTCCGAAGTGGATCTTGCGGTGAAAGCTGCCGCTGATTCAAACAAGAAAGTACGTGTTGTCTCCATGCCCAACACCAAGGCCTTCGATGAGCAGGATGCTGCCTACAAAGAGTCAGTATTGCCTTCGAATGTGACTGCGCGTGTCGTGGTTGAGGCGGCTGTGACCGATGGTTGGTACAAGTATGCCGGCCTCAATGGCAAGGTGATCGGTATCAACCATTTTGGTGAGTCTGCACCGGCCGGAGAGCTGTTCAAGGAGTTCGGCTTTACGGCTGAGAATGTGGCTGCAGCGATCAATGAGGTTTCTGCCTGAGATCTCTATGGGGGCGCGTTATGCGCCCTCTAACAACCGATTTTTCTAGATTACAACTCTACTTACCTTTAAACGGAGAAGTGAAATGACTATCAAAGTAGGTATCAATGGTTTTGGCCGTATCGGCCGCATGGCATTTCGTGCGATCGCTAAAGATTTCCCCGGTATCGAAGTCGTTGGTATCAATGACCTTCTGGAACCCGATTACCTGGCCTACATGCTGAAGTACGATTCTGTACACGGCAACTTCAATGGCGACATCGCTGTGGAAGGCAACAATATGGTCGTCAACGGTAAAAAGATTCGTCTGACCGCCGAGCGTGATCCTGCCGATCTGAAATGGAATGAGATCGGTGCCGATCTGGTCATCGAATGTACCGGCTTTTTCCTCACTGAAGAGACGTGTCAGAAACACATCGATGCAGGCGCGAAAAAGGTTGTACAGAGTGCACCTTCCAAAGATGCAACACCGATGTTTGTGTATGGCGTCAATCACAATGAATATGCGGGTCAGGCGATTGTTTCCGCCGCTTCCTGTACCACCAACTGCCTGGCGCCTGTCGCTAAAGTGCTGAACGACAAGTGGGGCATCAAGCGTGGCCTGATGTCCACCGTTCACGCTGCTACCGCTACTCAGAAGACTGTTGACGGCCCTTCCATGAAGGACTGGCGTGGTGGCCGCGGCATCCTGGAAAATATCATCCCTTCATCCACCGGTGCTGCCAAAGCTGTGGGTAAAGTACTGCCTGAGCTGAACGGTAAGCTGACGGGTATGGCTTTCCGCGTGCCAACCTCTGATGTTTCTGTGGTTGACCTGACTGTGGAACTGAACAGTGGTGCCAGTTATGACGATATCTGTGCTGCGATGAAGGCGGCTTCAGAATCCGGTGACCTTGCCGGTGTGCTTGGTTACACCGAGGAAAAGGTGGTCTCCACCGATTTCCGTGGTCGTTCCGCACCTTCCATCTTCGATGCCGGTGCTGGCATCGCCCTGGACGACACCTTCGTCAAGGTTGTTGCCTGGTATGACAACGAGTACGGCTACACCTGCAACATGCTGCGCGTAGTTGAGCACGTTGCTTAAGTAAGTGCCAAAGTGCTGAGGCGGACGTGGTCCGCCTCAGCATTCCGCAATTATGAATTTTGAATTATGAATGGGTCTGTGCCTGCATGGCAGGTCAATTAATAAATTCATAACTCAAAATTCACAATTCAAAATTAGAATCGACGCAGGAGTTCGTTATGTCTTTCATCAAGCTGACTGATCTTGATCTTGCCGGTAAGCGCGTATTGATCCGCGCTGATCTCAATGTGCCTGTCAAAGATGGCAAGGTGACCTCGGATGCGCGGATCAGCGCCTCTATGCCCACCATCGAACATTGCGTCAAGGCGGGCGCCAAGGTGATGGTCATGTCACATCGTGGCAGGCCGGAAGAGGGTGTCTATTCGGAAGAGAATTCCATGGCGCCCATTGCCGATGATATGTCAGCCAAGATGGGTAAGACCGTACGTTTGATCAAGGACTACCTGGATGGTGGTTTTGATGTAGCAGAAGGCGAAGCCGTCTTGTTGGAGAATGTTCGTTTCAATGCCGGTGAAAAGAAGGACAACGAAGCGCTGGCAAAAAAATACGCAGCACTCTGTGATGTCTATGTAATGGACGCATTTGGTACCGCTCATCGCGCCCAGGCATCCACACACGGCGCCGGTAAATTTGCACCGACGGCTTGTGCCGGCCTGCTGTTGGCCAGTGAGTTGGATAACCTGGCCAAGGCCCTGGCGAACCCGGCACGACCGATGGTTGCCATCGTAGGCGGTTCCAAGGTATCGACCAAACTGACTGTGCTGGAGGCCCTTTCAGAGAAGGTCGATCAGCTGGTAGTGGGTGGCGGTATAGCCAATACCTTTCTCAAGGCTATGGGCAACAATGTCGGTAAGTCACTCTGCGAAGACGATTTGGTACCGACAGCACAGGCGTTGATTGAAAAGATGAAGACCCGTGGTGCCAATATTCCTATTGCCACCGATGTGGTGGTTGGGAAGAATTTTGCGGAAGACGAACCTGCTGTGCTCAAGGGAGCGGGCGATGTGGCTGACGATGAGATGATTTTTGATATCGGCCCAGATAGTGCCAATGAGCTGGCTGAGATCATTAAACAGGCAGGTACGATTGTCTGGAACGGTCCTGTCGGTGTATTTGAATTCGATCAATTCGGCGAAGGTACAAAAACTGTCTCCATGGCAATTGCCGATTCGGCAGGTTTTTCCCTGGCGGGCGGTGGAGATACTATCGCAGCGATCCAGAAATATGACATCTACGACAAGGTCTCATACATCTCGACTGCCGGTGGCGCATTCCTTGAGTACCTTGAGGGCAAAACCTTGCCTGCGGTTGCGATGCTCGAGGGCAGAGCGGCCGAATAAGCCTCGGACTGATGATTCGCATCACGGTCGGGATGTTCCCGACCGGTAGACCATGCACTGAATACTAATTGGAGCTGTATGCCAAGACGAACAAAAATTGTGGCGACGCTGGGACCGGCGACTGACGATCCCAAGGTGCTGGACAAGCTTATCCATGCCGGGGTGGACGTGGTCCGCCTCAATCTTTCTCACGATGTCCACGAGTCACAGCATCAACGGGCAGAGCGTATTCGTAACCGGGCAAGAGCTTGCGGCAGACAAATCGGTGTATTGGCCGACCTGCAGGGACCGAAGATCCGTATCGGCAAGTTTAAGCAGGGTGCCGTGCAGCTGGAAGAGAATGGGGAATTTATTCTTGATGCAGAGTGTGCATTGAGTGCTGGCGATCAAGAACGTGTTGGTCTCACCTACCCTGAACTGGTCAAAGATGTTGCCCGCGGCGATACCCTATTGCTGGACGACGGCGCCATTGTGCTATGGGTCTGCGAAGTGGAAGGTAACGAAATCCGTTGCAAAGTGGTGGTCGGCGGCAAGCTGTCCAATAACAAGGGCATCAATAAGCAGGGGGGCGGACTCTCTGCTCCAGCGCTGACGGACAAGGACAGAGCGGACATACAGTTTGCAGCGGAAATCGATGCAGATTATCTCGCCGTTTCCTTTGTACGTAGCGCCGAGGATGTAATTGAAGCACGTCGACTCCTGGAAGAGGCCGGGGGGCACGGCGGTATCGTGGCGAAGATTGAACGTGCTGAGGCTTTGGATTGTATTGCTGAGATCATCCAGGCCTCCGATGCCATCATGGTGGCGCGAGGTGATCTAGGAGTAGAGATCGGTGATGCTGAGCTGCCGGCCGTTCAGAAAGAACTGATTAAAAAGGCTCGGGAGATGAATTGTGTTGTCATCACTGCGACTCAGATGATGCAATCGATGATTGAGAGCCCGATCCCAACACGTGCTGAGGTCTTTGATGTGGCCAATGCAGTGCTTGATGGCACTGATGCAGTGATGCTTTCTGCCGAGACTTCGGTTGGTAAGTATCCTCATAAAGTAATCGAAGCGATGGACCGAGTCTGCCTCGAGGCTGAGAAGCAAAGTACCGCAAGACGTTCTCATCACAGACTCGATACCGTATTCGGACGGGTGGATGAAGCGATTGCGATGGCTACTATGTATACTGCCAATCATCTCGGAGTGAAGGCGATTGCTGCCTTGACGGAATCGGGTTCAACGGTGAAGTGGATGTCGCGTATCAGTTCGGATATTCCCATCTATGCCTTGACGCGGCACGTACGTACCCGACGCAAGGTAACCCTGTTTCGCGGTGTCTACCCGGTGAGTTTCGATGTCGCCATTACCGATGTGGATCAGGTCAACGAAGAGGTGATCGATGAATTACTGCGTCGTGGTGAAGTCCGTGAGAGTGACCTGGTGATCATCACCAAAGGTGACCGTTCCGGTGTGGAGGGTCAGACGAATATTATGAAAGTAATGCGAGTCGGTGAGCATGTGCTGGCTGACAAATTGAATGAGGGAGACACCTGATGTTTTCCCCACAGTTGATAATGAGTAAAGACACAAACCCAAGGAGGCTATCATGGCTCTGATTTCCCTGCGCCAACTTCTCGATCATGCCGCAGAACACGGCTACGGTCTGCCGGCGTTCAACGTCAATAACATGGAGCAGGTGCATGCCATCATGCAAGCTGCCGATGCGACCAACAGTCCTGTTATCCTGCAGGGCTCGGCTGGTGCCCGCTCCTATGCGGGTGAACCTTTCCTGCGTCATCTGATAATTGCAGCAACTGAAATGTATCCTCATATTCCAGTCTGTATGCATCAGGATCATGGCACATCTCCGGCTATCTGCCTGCGTTCTATTCAGTCCGGCTTCTCATCTGTCATGATGGATGGTTCGCTGATGACCGACGGCAAGACCCCGTCATCCTATGAGTACAATGTGGAAGTGACTGCCAAAGTGGTGGAGATGGCCCATGCGGGTGGTGTCTCTGTCGAGGGCGAGCTGGGCTGCCTGGGTTCATTAGAGACAGGTCAGGCTGGTGAAGAAGACGGTGTTGGCGCTGAAGGCACTCTGGATCACAGTCAGTTGCTGACTGATCCGGATGAGGCAGCCGACTTCGTCAAAAAGACCGGTGCCGATGCCCTGGCTATCGCCATCGGGACCTCACACGGTGCCTACAAGTTCACCCGTCCACCGACAGGTGACATTCTTGCTATTCAACGTGTCAAAGAGATTCATGCCCGTATCCCGGATACCCATCTGGTTATGCATGGCTCCTCTTCAGTGCCTCAGGATTGGCTGGCGATCATTAACGAGTACGGTGGTGACATGGGTGAGACCTATGGCGTACCGGTGGAAGAGATTGTTGAAGGTATCAAACACGGCGTGCGTAAGGTCAATATTGATACTGATTTGCGTATGGCGTCTACCGGATCGGTGCGTAAACACCTGAATGACAATAAGTCCAACTTTGATCCACGCAAGTTCCTCAAAGAGGCAACCAAGGCAATGGCGGATATCTGTAAATCCCGCTATGAAGCTTTCGGTTCTGCGGGTATGGCGGATAAGATCTCGCCGATATCTTTGGAAGATATGCAAAAGCGTTACGACAGTGGTGAGCTTGATCCAAAGATCAACTGATCGTTGTGTCTGGGTGACGGACTGTTACCCGGCTTTTGGTTAAAAACGCCCGGCATCTGCCGGGCGTTTTTTTGTATGTCACTTATCAGCCTGATCTTGCCAGGTTTGTTCAGGATTCTTATTCTGCCAATCGTTGGCGATTATGCAGAAGAGTCGAGCTGTCTGCTCAGTGTCATAAATCGCTGAATGGGCTTCGCTGCTATCCCACTGCAGGCCAGCTGATTGAGCTGCCTTGGCCAGTACTGTCTCACCATAGGCCAGACCCGCAAGGCTGACGGTGTCAAAAGTACTGAAGGGGTGAAAAGGATTGCGCTTGATGCTGCAACGTTCAGCGGCGGCGTTGAGAAATCCAAGGTCGAAAAAGGCATTGTGTCCAACCAGAATGGCACGTTTGCAACTGCTCGCCTTGACAGCTTTTCGGATAGGGGAAAAGAGTGATCGTAGGGCTTCGCCTTCCGGTTGTGCCTCGCGGAAAGGGTGGTCGGGATCTATACCATTGAATTCCAGCGCCTTCGGGTCTATGTTTGCCCCTTCGAACGGTTGTACATGGTATGCATGGGTTTCAGCCAGTTGAAGCAATCCTGCCTCATCCATCTTGATCGTCGTGGCTGCGATTTCAAGCAGGGCATCACTTTTAGCGTCGAACCCGCCTGTTTCCACATCCACGACCACCGGTAGGTAGCCCCGAAATCGTTTTGAGATAGCACTGTTGTAAGTCACTTTGTTCATACTGCAAGCATAAAGAATCAGTCAGTATTTTACGAATGCTGTGACATCCAGGATTAAGAACACTTTTTCGATTTGTGGAAATCACTGCTATTATGTCGGGTCGAGTGAAGGTCATGTAAATGTTGGGGCGACGGCGGTCTGATGAAAACGGTTTATTTGAGTAAAGGGATATTCTCTCTATTTGTATTGCTGATGTTATCCGGATGCGCGACTATTGATTTCGGTCATCCCTCAGATCCACTGGAAGCGGCCAATCGTAAAATCGATGTCTTCAACCAGGAATTCGATAAAGCGGTGGCTAAGCCTGTTGCGAAAGGCTATCGAAAGGTAACGCCTGATCCGTTGGATAAGGGGATTACAAACTTTTTCAGTAATCTGGCGGATATCCCCTCCGCTGCGAATAATCTTTTTCAGCTCAAACCTGTCAGAGCGCTCAATGATGTCGGGCGGGTATGTGTCAACACCACAATCGGGTTGCTGGGTTTATTTGACGTGGCGTCCGATATGGGTATGCCAAACTACAAAGAGGATTTAGGCCAGACACTGGGCTATTGGGGCGTGGGTAATAAACCGTTTCTGGTCATCCCATTTTTAGGTCCTACAACTTTAAGGGATTTCATCGGGACGTTTGGGGATTTTTATATGAACCCCGTCAGCTACAGCTCGAAAGGTGTCTATTGGACGCTTGTAACCGTGAATCTGGTGGACAAGAGGGCCGATCTGCTGGAGGCGGGGAATGTGCTGGATGAAGCCGCAGTTGATCGCTACTCATTCATGCGTGAGTTCTATCTGCAGAAGCGCGAGTCTGACGTCAATGATGGACAGGGATCGATGGATGAAGACCTGTTCGAAGAGGATGTTTTTTTTGACGACCCTCCAAGTGAACTCTCTGACGAGTAATGCCTTTCATCTGCGTTGTTGCTGAGCTTATCAGGCTCTAGTCAACAAGCCGCCACTGAAGTTGTTTCCCGGCAGCAAGTGGGATGACTTGGTCCTTGCCGAAGGGATAGCTCTGAGGAACCACCCACGGCTGTTTTTCCAATGTGATTGATGTCTTGTTTCTTGGCAGGCCATAGAAATCAGCACCAAAAAAACTGCTGAATCCCTCCAGTTTGTCCAGCGAGCCTGCCTGCTCGAAGATCTCAGCATAGAGCTCAATGGCAGAATCCGCTGTGTAGCAACCGGCGCACCCGCAAGCGCACTCCTTTGCATGTTGAGGATGCGGCGCACTGTCAGTGCCTAGAAAGAAACGTGGGTCACCGCTTGTGGCCGCTTCAATCAAAGCCTGTTGATGACTGTTTCGTTTGAGAATGGGCAGACAAAAATAGTGAGGGCGAATACCACCGGCCAACATGGCGTTTCGGTTGTACATCAGATGCTGAACTGTGATGGTTGCCGCCGTGCGCCCCTGGCTCTCCCTGACGAAATCAACGGCCTCTTTTGTCGTGACATGCTCGAATACCATTGGAAGCTCGGGAAATGACCGGCTTAGCGCTACAAGATGGCGGTCGATGAAAACTCGCTCCCGATCGAATACATCCACATCACTATCGGTGACCTCTGCATGGATGAGAAGCGGGAGCGTTTCACGCTGCATGGTCTCCAGTACCGGATAGAGCTTCCGGATATCAGTGACACCGGCATCTGAATTCGTGGTTGCCCCGGCAGGATAGAGTTTGACCCCCTTCACAATGCCGCTCTGCTTGGCACTGATGATCTCCTCACTATCCAGAAGATCTGTCATATAGAGCGTCATGAGTGGTTCGAACCTGGTGTCAGCTGGCAATGACGAAAGGATGCGTTGCCGATAAGCGATTGCCATTTCCGTGGTGGTGACGGGAGGCTTCAGATTCGGCATGACAATGGCTCGAGCAAATCGCTCGGCACTGTGTGCCACGACTGCGGCCATGGCATCGTCGTCTCGCAGGTGAAGGTGCCAGTCATCGGGTCGCGTAATGGTTATTTTCATGGGGATCGTACCGATCTGTGATCGTTGAATATGGATTATTAGGGAAATGCTATTTAAGAAAAGTTTACAATTGAAAATAGCAATTTGTTTAATTTAGTAAATACTAATATTCTTTCTTTCGAAGGCTTAGCTGTATCCGCTTTCTCAAACAAGACTGAAATGACATTCTATCTCGAGGAGAGTGAATTATGAAAATGATCATTAAAGCTGCCGCTGCTGCTGCACTGATCGCTGCTTCTGCTACTGCTTCTGCATGGTGGGGTGGTCCTGGTTATGGTAACCGTGGCTGGAATAACGATGGTTGGGGTGACGGCTGGGGTGATGGCTCCGGTGACTTCAGCTTCGGTATGAGTGGAAGTGCCCGTGGTTCCGGTTATGGCCGTGGTAACAACTACTACCGTGGTTACGACGGTTATGGCTATGGTCCTTACGGTTATGGCGCTCCTTACGGCGCCCCTTATGGTGCACCTTACGGCTCTCCTTATGCCGCTCCTGTCGCACCTGCAGCTCCTGCTGCACCTGCTCAATAAGCAGTATATGAGCGTAAAGGAGATGTACTGCACAAGGATGTGCTGAAAAAACAAGTGTGGATTCAGATATTTAGTTTTCAGGTATATAGATATGAAAAAGATTTCTCTTATTGCAGCTGCCGTTGCCATGACCGCTGCTTCCGCCAGCGCCAATGCCTGGTGGGGCAACAACTGGGGTGATGACTTCTTCGGTGATGGTTTTGGCGCCGGTGATTTCGACTTCTCGTTCAACATGAGTGCACGTGCCGACGGCTATGGCCGCGGTTACGGTCGTGGTTACGGCTACGATGCCCCTTATTATGGATATGCACCTTATGCTGCGCCAGTAATGACTGAAGAGCAGCAGGCTGCCATGATCGAGCAGCAAAAGACTTTCGCTGAGCAGCAAAAGAAGGCTTTCGAGGCCTCAGTAGCCGCACAGCGCGAATACGCAGAGCAGTTCAACACTGACCCGACTGCTGCCATGGAAGCCCAGAGACAAGCTATGCAGGAGCAGATGGAAGCTCAGCGTGAGCAGATGCAGGCTCGCTTTGGCACTACTGCACCGGCACGTCCCGAAATGCCAGAGGCAATCGCCAAACGCATGGAAGAGTCTAAGGCTCGTCGTGACGAAATGGTAAAAGAGATGGAAGCCCGTCGTGCAGAAGCTATGAAGCAGATGGAAGAGCGACGCAAGGTTGCCATGGAACGCAAACCTTATGAAATGCCAGCTTTTGAGGCGCGTAAAGAGATCTAATTGCCGCGTCATTGCAAAAGCTAAAAAGGGCGCATCTCAGCATAAGCTGGGTGCGCCTTTTTTTATGCGATGTGATTTTTTCCCAGCTAGACCATGAAAAATAGAAAAACCTGTTTGAATGCATCAATTAACTGAAAAATAAAGCAATATTCCTTAAAAAAATTAGTGAATAAGCGCTGAAATCTCAAACATCTTCCTGTATATTACGCCGATTAATTCATACTATTGAATAAGCAAATAGTTTCGGTAGTTCTACAGCTTGGATGGTCTTGAGTTCATCTGCTGGAGAAATCGCCAAACAGACATTCGATACAATAATATAGAGAGATACGATGCCGATCAGACCCGATATCGATCCACAAGAGACACTTGAGTGGCTGGAAGCCTTAGAGGCGGTGCTGGAAAATGAGGGCGTGGATCGCGCCCATTTCCTCATTGAGCAGATGGTGGACAAGGCGCGTCGTTCCGGTGCTTATCTGCCATTTAGTGCGAATACCGCCTATGTAAACACCATCCCTGTAACGCAACAGAAGCGATTCCCGGGTGACCGGGCCATGGAGCGGCGAATCCGCTCTTTCATCCGCTGGAACGCCATGGCTATGGTGGTGCAGGCTAATCGAATATCAACGGAACTGGGAGGCCATATCTCCAGTTTCGCTTCCAGCGCCACATTGTTCGATGTGGGCTTTAATCACTTCTTTCACGCCCCTACCAAGGAGCGTGATGGCGACTTGATCTTTTTTCAGGGTCATTCTGCGCCGGGTATCTATGCCAGAGCCTACCTGGAAGGCCGGCTTTCAGAAGATCAACTCTATAGTTTTCGGCAGGAGGTCGATGGGAGTGGTCTCTCATCCTATCCGCATCCCTGGCTGATGCCAGGATTCTGGCAGTTCCCGACGGTTTCCATGGGACTGGGGCCGTTAATGGCCATCTATCAGGCCCGTTTCATGAGATACCTGCACGATCGGGGAACATTGGACACGGATGAGCGAAAAGTGTGGGCATTCTGTGGTGATGGCGAGATGGATGAGCCAGAGGCGCTTGGCGCCATCTCATTGGCTGGGCGTGAGCGTCTGGACAATCTGGTTTTCGTCATCAACTGTAACCTGCAGCGTCTGGATGGACCGGTACGTGGTAACGGTAAGATTATTCAGGAGCTGGAAGCGGTCTTTCGTGGCGCCGGGTGGAACGTCATCAAGGTGGTCTGGGGCGGTTACTGGGATCCGCTCTTCGCACGGGATAAAAACGGCACATTGGTCAAACGTATGGAAGAGTGTGTCGACGGCGACTATCAGGCCTACAAGGCAAAGGGAGGCGCCTACACTCGTGAACACTTCTTCGGGAAATACCCCGAATTGGAAGAGATGGTCGCCAATATGACCGATGAGGATATCTGGCGGCTCAATCGTGGCGGGCACGACCCGCATAAGGTTTATGCCGCTTACGCAGATGCCGTCGCCCACAAGGGTCAGCCGACTGTGATCTTGGCCAAAACGGTCAAAGGATATGGCATGGGTGTGGCCGGTGAGGGGCAGAACATCACCCACTCTCAAAAGAAGATGGGAGAGGCAGCACTAAAGGCGTTTCGTGACCGGTTCAATATCCCGATCTCCGATGATCAGATCGGTGCAGCACCCTTCTATAAGCCGCCGTCAGATAGCGAAGAGATGAAATACATGCATGAGCGGCGCCAGTCCCTCGGTGGCTACGTGCCCCAGCGCAGAACCACTGTTGAGCCGATGCAGGTACCGCCGTTGGAAGACTTCAAGGCCATGCTGGAAGGTAGTGGTGATCGTGAGCAGTCCACCACAATGGCTTTCGTGCGTCTGCTCAATATGCTTATCCGCGATAAAAAGCTGGGTAAACAGGTTGTCCCCATCGTGCCCGATGAGGCGCGAACCTTTGGCATGGAAGGCATGTTTCGCCAGCTTGGTATCTACTCATCGGTGGGTCAGCTGTACGAACCGGTCGATGCCGACCAGGTGATGTTCTACCGGGAGGATAAAAAAGGACAGATTCTGCAGGAGGGTATCAATGAGGCGGGCGCCATGTCGTCTTGGATAGCGGCGGCCACCTCATACAGTAACCACGGGGTCAGTATGATTCCGTTCTACATCTACTACTCCATGTTCGGCTTTCAACGCGTGGGTGATCTGGCCTGGGCGGCCGGTGACATGCAGGCGCGGGGATTTTTGATTGGCGGCACAGCAGGCCGTACCACGCTGGCGGGTGAGGGTTTGCAGCACCAGGACGGCCATAGTCATCTGCAGGCTGCGACCATCCCGAACTGCGTCTCCTACGATCCGGCGTTTGCCTATGAACTGACCGTGATCGTGCAAGATGGCATGCGCCGCATGTACCAGGCGCAGGAGAATGTTTTCTATTACCTCACCGTGATGAATGAAAACTATATCCAGCCTGCAATGCCGGAGGGTGTGGAAGAGGGTATCGTTCGTGGGATCTATCGCTTCCGCAAGGGTGGAAAGCGAAAAAACCGGGTGCAACTCCTGGGCAGTGGCACCATCCTGCGGGAAGTGATTGCTGCAGCTGATCTGCTGGAGAAGGATTTCCATATCTCCGCGGACGTCTGGAGCGTTACCAGCTTCAACGAACTTTGCCGTGAAGGTCAGGGTGTGGAGCGCTGGAATATGCTGCATCCGGAAGAGACGCCGCGTAACAGCTATGTGGCGGATCAGCTGGGTGATCAGAAAGGTCCGGTGATTGCTGCAACGGATTATATTCGCAGCTATGCCGAGCAGATCAGACCCTTTCTAAAAGCACACTACAGTGTACTGGGAACCGATGGTTTCGGACGTAGCGATATGCGCAGTCAGTTACGTAAATTCTTTGAAGTGAATCGCTATTACGTGACCGTTGCCGCGCTGAAGGCACTGGCTGATGAGGGCACAATCAAGCCTGAAGTCGTATCCCAGGCCATCAAGAAATACAAGATTGATCCTGAGAAGCCCAATCCGACAACGGTCTGATATGCCCGCAGGGCAATCTGCGGTATGGGTGCGCCGTTTCTGGATGGCTGGCCCGGAAATAGAATTTGATGCCTGAAAGGCAAAAGAGGAAGAGACGTGGGTAAAACAACAGATGTGCTGTTGCCTGATATCGGTGACTTCGATTCAGTTGAAATTATCGAGATTTTGGTTGCTGAAGGCGACGAGGTGGCTGTCGAAGATTCACTGCTGACCTTGGAGAGTGACAAGGCAACAATGGAGATCCCTTCACCCCATGCCGGTGTCATAAAGTCGCTGGCAGTGAAGGTCGGAGACCGGGTTGGCAAGGATGCCAAGATCCTCACGCTGGAGATGTCCGGCGAGGCGGCAGAAGAAGTGGCGGATCAGAGGCATGATGTGCCGACACCGGCAGCTGAAGAGGTGGAATCGGTTCAGGCGCCGGCGCCGGCTGCCAATGAAGAGGCTGAACCCTCCTATCCGCAGAGACGTCCCGGTGACAAAGAGCCTTTGATTCCTCCGGTTCCCGGTGGAGAGCCTGTTGCAGGCGGTAAGACCCCCCATGCCAGTCCCAGTGTCCGCCGCTTCTCCCGGGAACTGGGTGTGGACCTCCATCTAGTGAAGGGCAGTGGTCCTAAGGGACGGGTAACCAGGGACGATGTGCAGAATTTTGTTAAAAGATCCTTGCAGGGAGGCCAGGCCGCCAGGACGGGCGGCTCGCCATTCGATCTGCCGGCCGGGCTCGATATCGATTACAGCAAGTATGGCGAAATTGAAACCCAGCCACTCAACCGTATCAAGAAGATCAGTGGCGCCCATCTGCACCGTTGTTGGTTGAGCGTGCCCCATGTCACGCAGTTCGACGAAGCGGATATCACAGAACTTGAGGCATTCCGTAAAGCACAGAAGGCCTCGGCCGAGAAGCAGGATGTGCGGCTGACGTTCATGCCTTTTTTAATGAAGGCAGTGGCAGCCGCAATGAAGTCGATGCCGATTTTTAATGCAGCACTCTCTACCGACGGTGATAGTTTAATCTATCGTCACTACGTTCATGTGGGTGTCGCTGTGGATACCCCCAATGGACTGGTGGTGCCGGTTATCCGTGATGTCGACCAAAAAGGGGTTTTCGATCTGGCTCGAGAGTTGATGACCATCAGTGCCAAGGCGCGTGAGGGCAAGTTGCTGCCGGCGGATATGCAAGGCGGTTGCTTCTCCATCTCCAGCCTGGGAGGCATTGGAGGTACCGCCTTCACACCCATTGTCAATGCGCCGGAAGTCGCCATACTGGGTGTCTCCCGTAGCACGATGAAACCTGTTTGGGATGGTGAAGCCTTCCAGCCCAGACTGATGCTTCCACTCTCTCTCTCCTACGACCACCGGGTTATCGACGGTGCGGATGGCGCCAGATTCACCACTTTACTCTCTGCCTTATTGCAAGATATTCGTCAGTTACTTCTCTGATTCCTGATTTTCCCATCACTAAACACCACCTCCTTTTGGAGGTGGAAAATTAGATCTAAGTCAAGGCTTTAGCTTTTCCCACTAGCCGAGGTCGATATCTGGCTATACGATTTAAAGATGTTTTGTATAGTGCCGATAACCTTCTGAAGGATGGGTGATTATCAAAGGCATGGCTGCTACGCACAGAACCTGGAAGGCGCTGTTCGTTCCTTTTAAGTGATTTTTGACAACAGTTCTGTAGATTGCGGTATGTTTAACTACCTGATTATATTGATAATTTATTTGCTCTCTGCAACCGTGCAGGGTGCGGAAATCAGACATGAACCCATCAAGCCCCTGCCATTACACCAATCGGATCTCAATTTAAAACTGGTCGATTTGGGTGACCGCCTCTTCCACGACACCCGCTTGTCTCAGGACAACAGTATCAGTTGTGCCAGTTGTCATGTCTTGTCCACGGGTGGCACAGATAGGTTACCGGTATCCGTGGGTGTGGGTGGTGCAAAAGGTGGAATAAAGGCGCCGACTGTCTACAACAGCAGTTTCAACTTTGTTCAGTTTTGGGATGGCAGAGTGGATTCGCTTGAAGATCAAGCCGCCGGTCCTGTGCACAATCCCCTAGAGATGAACTCCAACTGGACCGAGGTGATAGGAAAACTCCTTAACGACCAGGAGATGGTTGTCTCTTTTCAGTCGCTTTTTGATGACGGTATCACTCCAGAGAACATTGTCACCGCCATTGCTGAATTTGAAAAATCGCTGGTTACCGCCAATTCGCGCTTTGATCGCTGGTTGTTGGGTGATGACAGTGCACTGACCGATTTCGAGCTAATTGGTTATCGCCTATTCAAAATTTACGGCTGTATCAGTTGCCATCAGGGCGTCAACGTCGGTGGGAACCTCTTTGCCTATATGGGCGCTATGGGAGATTACTTCAAAGACCGCAAATCAGTGGTAACCACTGCTGATCTGGGCCGTTTCAATGTGACGGGAAAAGAGGATGACAAGCACTTCTTTAAAGTGCCCAGCCTAAGGCTGGCGGCAATCAACTCCCCCTACTTTCATGATGCCAGCGCACAAACCCTGTCCGAGGCCGTGCTGATCATGGGCCGATATCAATTGGGACGAGAAATCTCTGCCTCGGATGTAGATGCCATCGTTGCTTTTATTAGTAGCCTGCTGGGAGAACATCACAGACTCAAGCCATGAAGTTGAAGTCGACAAAATACACCGCGCGATTGTTGCTGCTGCTCACTCTGAGTATTGCATCCGCATTGCTATTGGTGATTTTTTGGGAAGACGAATCGCATGGCTATGCCGAAGTCTCCGATCAGTTGATTGAACTGAAGGAACTCGACGCACAACTTGATCGTGATGTCCTACGGGTGACTTCTTTTCTGCTTTCGCATTATGACAGCCTCGTTTCAACCTCTCTCAGACTGAGAGAACTGAAAAAAATAATGCGGGTTCCAGGGCAACGCAAGTATGAAACCCTGGAAAGCAGTATTGATGAGTACTGGTTGGCAATGACCGAAAAGCTGGAGGTTTTGGAACGGATAAAATTCAAGGCAGCCCTGGTGCGTAATGGCATTCACTATCTACCAGTGGCTGCAGAGTCAGTTAAGCGGATTGACCTTACCGTCTACCGGCAGGTACTGGAGTTACTGAATGAACTCTATGTGTATGACCTGTTTTACACGGATAGCCAACTGGCTGAAATCAATGCACAGTTAGGGCAATTGAAAATGACTCGGTTTGCGAATTCCACGAGTCAAGAAGTCCTGGATAAAATGATCTTTCACATCCGTGCCAATTTGGATGAGCTTTCCGAACTGGGAGAGTTGAAAAGGCACTATCTCGCCATCGCTTCACATGAAAGATTTGATCATCTCCACAAGCAGCATGAAAAGCACCGCTTCGAGGAAACCCGACAGAGACAAATTTTGATTGTCACGCTATCCGTTGTGGTCTTTTTTCTTTTGCTGGGGCTTTGGTTTTTAGTACGCAGCCTGCACATGGCGCATCAGGCAGTAAACCAATCCTGGGTGCGTTTGCACGATGCGGTAGAAAATCTATCAGAGGCTTTTGCTTTATTTGATGCGGATAACAAGTTGGTTTTGTTTAATCGCCGCTATGCGCAGTTCTATCCATGGCTCAAGGATAACCTGCGGGAAGGTGTTGCTTTAGAGACGCTCAAATCTCTAAGCGGGAACCATGTGCATTTTTTAGAGGTGGAGGGCAGGCAACTACAGGCAGACCTTCCTGAAGGGAGATATCTGGAAAAGACAGAACAGGATGCCTGGTATCTCGCCAGTAATAATCTGACATCTGAAGGCGGCTTGGTCTGCGTACGCTCAGATATCACCGAGTCAAAACGTAGTGAATCGGAGCTGCGAAAGCTGAGCCGGGCGCTGGAGCAGAGTCCGGCTTCGGTTATCATCACTTCAATAGATGGCACGATTGAATATGTGAATCCAAAATTTGAAGAGGTATCAGGTTATAGCGCTGAAGAAGTGATCGGTGAGAATCCTCGGATTCTCAAGAGTGGTGATAAGTCACAGCAAGAGTATCGAGAGATGTGGGATACCTTGTTGGCTGGCAAGGAGTGGCGGGGTACTTTTCATAACAAACGCAAGGAAGGTTCTGTCTATTGGGAAGCGGCATCCATCTCTCCACTGCGCGATGAAAACGGCAAGATTACACACTTTATCGCGGTGAAAGAGGATGTCACTGCGCAGAAACGTGCAGAAGATCAGTTGAGAATGAATGCGACTGTATTCGATACGACTTCTGAAGGCATCATTGTGACCGATGCGGATAACCTCATTAAGACCGTGAATCCCGCATTCAGCAGAATTACCGGTTATGAAGCAGAAGAAGTGATCGGACGTTCACCTCAGTTACTCAGCTCCGGTAGGCATACGGATGCTTTCTATGAACAACTCTGGTCATCCGTCATGCAGAATGGATACTGGAGCGGTGAAATCTGGAATCGGCGCAAAGATGGCAGTGTTTTTCCTGAGTGGCTCTCTATTGCAGCAATAAAGTCAGATGAAGGTGTACTCAAAGAGTATGTGGCAGTCTTCTCCGATATCACAAAGCATAAGCAGGATGAAGAGAAGATTCGTTATCAGGCCAATTTTGATGCACTGACTGGCCTGCCTAATCGCACACTCCTGTCCGACCGTCTGGCACAGTCAATTCTCTCCGCCAATCGAGAGAATTGGAAATTGGCTCTGCTCTTTGTAGATCTTGACCAATTCAAAGTGGTTAACGATACCTTCGGCCATGTGGTGGGCGATGAATTACTTCAACAGGTGGCCGAGCGTATTCGTGGGTGTGTAAGGGAAGTGGATACGGTCGCGCGTTTCGGTGGTGACGAATTCGTTATCCTACTACAGGATATTGAAGACCCTGAAGTCGCAGTAGCGATCTCTACGAAGATCATTGAGGCCGTGACAGATCCCTTCAGGCTTTACGAGAGAGATATATTTATAGGCGCCAGTATCGGTATCACCGTCTATCCGGAGGATGCCGGCACAGCAGATGCGTTGCTGAGAAATGCTGATATGGCAATGTACCAGGCCAAGGAGCATGGCCGTAACACTTATCAGTTCTTTACCCCATCCATGCAGAGGCAGACGATCGAACGTCAGCAACTGGAGCAGGATTTACGCTTGGCGATCAGTCGAAATGAGCTGGAGGTTTATTACCAGCCCGTTGTCAAAGCTGAGACCGGCAGGGTCTCAAGTCTGGAGGCCTTGCTGCGGTGGAATCATCCGAAGAGGGGGCAGATTTCTCCCGAAATCTTTATCCCCATTGCCGAGGACAGCGGCCTGATCGGTGAAATTGGTAAATGGGTAATCTTGCATGCCTGTGAGCAGTTGAGTACATGGCGACACTATGGCCATGAACAACTGACGATGGCAGTTAATCTCTCCAGTCGCCAGAGAGAGATGGGTTTTGATGCCAATTTCGTGCAAGAGGTGCTCAGTAAAACCGGGCTCTCTGCGGATTCACTCACACTGGAGATAACCGAGAGCCTGTTGATGCGCGATACCGAAGAGACTGTCGATTGGCTCGGCAGTCTGAAGACGCTTGGCGTCAACCTCTCCGTGGATGATTTCGGTACCGGTTACTCCTCTCTCAGCTACCTAAAACGTTTTCCGGTCGATGTTTTGAAGATCGACCGCTCTTTCGTTAACGATCTGCCGGATGACCCGGAGAGTGTTTCGCTGGTCAACACCATCATCGCCATGGCCAAGAGCCTTGGACTGGGCCTGGTGGCGGAGGGTGTAGAGACCCAGGATCAGGTTGACTTTCTGCGGGCTGCGGAGTGTGATCTGCTGCAGGGCTTCCACTATGGCAGACCCATGCCGGTGGCCGCTTTGACGGATTGGCTCGACAGTGACAGAAGAGCGTCTGCCAACGGCTGAAGTTTTTTCGCTGTCACGATTCAACCCCCACCAGATTATGGCTTCTAACCGGTTTTTTCGGTGAATGACTACGCATTATCTGGAAGAAATGCTATAAAGCGATCAAACAGGCATATAAGAAACTATTATTAATTAACGGGTAGGCGAGGCCCCTGCCGGTAATTCGATTGAGGATATTGCATGAGCAAAATCGTTGAGGTGACACTCCCCGATATTGGTGACTTCGAGCAGGTGGACATCATTGAGATCCTGGTATCGATCGGTGACAAGATTGAGCCGGAAGATGCCATCATCACATTGGAAAGCGACAAGGCAACCATGGACATCCCCTCACCCCATGCGGGGGTGGTCAAGGCGCTCCTGGTCAAAGCCGGTGACAAAATATCGCAGGGTGGACCGATACTTAAACTGGAACTGTCGGAGGGTACAACAATGGATAAAAAACCCAGCCCTACAAAAGCCCCTGTTTCCGATGCCGTCAAAGGCACACCGGATATACAGACCGATGTGGTCGTGCTTGGCGCTGGTCCAGGCGGTTATACGGCTGCATTCCGAGCCGCCGATCTGGGTAAGCGCGTTGTGCTGATCGAACGCTATGAGGCGCTGGGTGGCGTCTGTCTGAATGTGGGTTGTATTCCGTCAAAGGCGCTGCTGCATGCGGCAGACGTGATCAATGAAGCTGCCGAGATGGCTGAGTTGGGCATCAGCTTCGGTAAGCCCAAGATTGACCTGGATAAACTCAGGGCCGGCAAGGATAAGGTGGTAAAACGCCTGACCGGCGGTCTGGCGCAACTGGCCAAACAACGTAAGGTCGAAGTGGTTTACGGTCTGGCACGATTTGAGTCACCCAACCGCATTGGCGTGAAGACGGCTGACGGCAATGTCTCTATCGCCTATAGCGATGCCATTATCGCCTGTGGTTCCAGTCCGGTTCAGATACCGGGCTTTCCCAATGATGACCCCCGTCTCATCGATTCGACCGGCGCCCTGGCGCTGGAGGATATCCCCAAGCGTATGCTGGTGGTGGGTGGCGGTATCATCGGACTTGAGATGGCAACAGTCTACAGTACTCTCGGCAGTGCCATTGATGTGGTCGAACTGCAGAGTGGCCTGATTCCCGGCTGTGACCCCGACCTGGTACGGCCACTGCAGAAAAGGATCAAGAGCCGCTATAAAAACATCATGCTGGGTACCAAGGTGACCGATATCCAGGCCCAGAAGAGCGGCCTCAAGGTGACTTTCGAGGGTAAGCAGGCACCGGACAAACCTCAGGTCTACGACCGGGTGTTGGTGGCGGTGGGGCGTGTGCCCAACGGTAAAAGGATCAATGCCGAGGCGGCAGGCATCAATGTGGATGAAAGAGGTTTCATTCCCGTCGATCAACAGATGCGCACCAATGTACCCAATATCTACGCCATCGGAGACGTTGTCGGCCAACCGATGCTGGCCCACAAGGCGACCCATGAGGCGAAAGTGGCCGCTGAGGTCATCGCCGGTCTGCCGGTCAAGTTCGACCCTATGACCATTCCCTCCGTGGCCTACACTGACCCTGAAGTTGCCTGGATGGGTCTCACAGAGACAGAGGCCAAGAGCCAGGGTATCGAGATCGAAAAAGGTGTTTTTCCCTGGGCGGCGAGCGGCAGGGCGTTGGGTATCGGTCGTGACGAGGGTATGACGAAACTGCTGTTCGATCCCAAGAGCAAGCGCATCCTGGGTGCCGGTATTGTCGGTCCCAATGCGGGCGAGTTGATCGGTGAAACGGTGCTGGCGCTGGAGATGGGCGCAGATGCGGAGGATATCGGTCTGACCATCCATCCACATCCCACGCTCAATGAGACCATCTGCTTTGCAGCAGAAATGGCGGAAGGCACCATTACCGACCTGATTCCACCCAAAAAGAGGAAGTAACCCGGATACCCTTGGACAAGGTCACTTCCAAAGTCCGGGCGTTTTACGAGACCTACCCTTATCCGCCGGGCGGGAGCGTCGACTGCGACGGCTACCGTGCCCGGCTGTTATTGAGCTACATCGAACGATCTGCAGGCGCCGGTGAAAAGCTGCATGTGCTCGAGGCCGGATGCGGCCGAGCCCTGAATCTGCAGGCAGCCGCCCGCCTGCAACCCGACATTGAATTTACCGGCATAGATATCAACCGGGTCGCCATCCGCGAGGCACAACAGGCAGCTTCATCCGAAGGTTTGACCCATCTGCGGTTTGCAGAAGGCAATCTGCTCGAGGCTTCATCGATACCGACAGTGAAGGGTGGCTACGATCTCATTCTTTCCTATGGCGTAATCCATCACCTGAGTGATCCCCTGAAAGGCCTTATCTATCTACAGGAGAACCTGGCAACCCAGGGAGTCATCGCCCTGATGGTAGACGGTAGATATGGACGGCAGCCCCTGGATCGATATAGAGATGTACTTACCACGCTGGAAGGTAAGGAAGAGGCCGCCTCATCTTCCTTGGTCACAGCCAGGGCGTTGGCCCGCGTGGCCGAGCACACCCTTTTCAAGGGTAACTGCTGGCAGGGTACCGCCGATGTTGATGAGGTGGAGTTCGCCGATCGCTGTCTGCATGTGCACGAAAACAGCTATGACATGGATTCACTCAAGCAGCTACTGGAGGTAGCCGGTTTGCGATTCATCCGCTGGCTGGAACCGGCTGACTGGTCAGTCGATCGTCTTCTCGAAGAGCCTTCATTAAAACAATTACTCTCGCAACAGGATGCGTTTCAACGTTATCGTTTGATTGAACGGCTCTGCTATCGGCCAAAGCTCACGTTCGTTGCAGCAAAGCAGGCAGCAGATACCCGTCATGAACTGAGCATGGCAGACATTGCACAGACCCCGTTCCGGCTCAATCCACAGGTAAAAACGATGTCTCAAGAGAGTGGCGGATCGTCTTATCAATTGCGACAACAAGTCCCCTTCGAAGCTGAAACCCTTTGTGAGCGGCAGGTCCTGGCGCTTACCGAACTCTCCTCATCTCAGTTAAGCGGTAGCCAGATAGCTAATCGCCTTGCAGAATCCGGCTGCAGTCATGATGCAGTTTTTAGTGTTTTGTATGAACTGGAGGCCAGAGAATTGATCTATAGGCCCAATACAGCATTCAGCGAGGTGACCCAATGAGCACCGCTGCCGTTAACCTCTACTATCGTGAATATGGAGAAAAAGGAAAGCCCGTGTTGATGCTGTTACACGGTCTTTTTGGTTCATCCAACAACTGGCTTGGGATCGTGAAGTATCTACAGGATGATTACCATCTCATCCTGCCTGATCTGCGTAACCATGGTCGTTCCCCCCATTCGGAAACCATGGACTATCCGGCCCTGGCTTCAGATCTGCTGAATTTGATGGCACAGTTGCAGTTGGAGTCGGTCAGCCTGCTGGGTCACAGCATGGGGGGTAAGACCGCCATGTGGCTGGCACTGAATCACCCGGAAAGGGTGGATCAACTGGTCGTGGCGGATATGGCCCCTGTGTCCTATCACAACCGTTTCGAGAAGATCTTCCAGGGCCTGTTCGAACTCCCGCTGGATGAGCTTCAGGGCCGGGAAGCGGCAGATCAGTATCTTTCACGCCGGGTGCCGGAGAGGTTGGTTCGCCAATACTTGCTGCAGAATCTGGTGAAGGGTGTGGATGGCTGGCAATGGCGATGCAATCTCCCGGTGCTCAACCGGGAAGTGATGGTGTTGGCGGGATTTCCGGCATTGAATGATCTGGCTTTTCCGGGTGAAGTCCTGTTCGTTTATGGTGAGCGCTCCGATTATGTGCTGCCTGAGTATCGAAGCGTGATTGACAGACACTTTCCCCATGCCCGATTGCGTATGCTCAACGGAACCGGGCATTGGCTCTACGCAGAGCAGCCCGAGGTGTTTTCCCGTACAGTGAAGGCCTTTATGAAATAACCTCTCTGATATTTACCATTAACACACATAAAGCATACGAATGATTGGTGGAATCTCCGGAAACCCACAAAGCCATCAAGGGTCTGATAATATCGTCAGATCAAAAAAAGCCAGGAGTAAGGAGTCGTGATGAAAAGGTCCATCGGATTGTTACTGTTTCTGTTGCCGTTAATTGCAATCGGTGCAGAACAGCGTTTTATGAGTATCGGAACAGGCGGTCTCACCGGAGTCTATTATCCGGCTGGAGGTGCGATCTGTCGGCTGCTTAACAAGGGCAGAAAGTCACACGGTCTCCGTTGCTCGGTAGAATCCACCGGGGGGTCAACTTTCAATCTCAATACCATTGCGAATGGGGAGCTTGATTTTGGTATGGCCCAGTCTGATATGCAGTTTCATGCCTATCACGGTAGTTCTAAATTCAGTGAACAGGGAAGCAATAAAGATCTTCGTGCCGTCTTCTCCATACATAGTGAACCCTTTACCGTGATGGCAAGAGACGACAGCGGTATCAAGACCTTCAAAGACCTGCAGGGCAAGCGGGTCAATATCGGTAATCCGGGATCAGGCCAGCGAGGCACCATGGAAGTGTTGATGCAGAAACTCGGATGGACCAAAGCCTCATTCAAGCTCGCCGCTGAACTGAAAGCCACCGAGCAGGCGCGTGCCCTTTGCGACAATAAGATCGATGCCATGATCTACACGGTGGGTCATCCCAATGCATCCATCAAAGAGGCAGCCACTGCCTGCGATGCACACCTGGTGCCGGTTGATGGGCCTGTAGTCGAAGCATTGATCGATGCCAACCCCTACTATGCCACTGCGACTGTTCCCGGTGGCATGTATCGCGGCAGCGATGGGGACACCCAAACTTTCGGCGTCAAGGCGACCCTGGTGACCTCATCAAAGGTTGATGAGAATGTTGTCTATGAACTGGTGAAGGTCGTGTTCGAAAATCTGGATAATTTCCGAGAGCTTCATCCGGCGTTCAAGCATCTGCAAGCGGCAGATATGCTAAAGGGGAATTCCGCCCCATTTCACCCCGGTGCATTGAAATACTATAAAGAAGCGGGATTGCTTTGAGTCTGGACACTTAGATTATTAAGTTTAAGGGATTGTCTATTCCGGGGGTAAATAGGTCCCCATGATTTTGCTTGACTGTATTCTGCAATTATACCTGAGAGCATTATGAGGTATATGTGCCCGGTCTGTGGGGGGTTAATTGCTAACTGGTTGGTGAAAAAAGAGCATTTTAAATGTCCGGACTGTGAATCGTTATTAACATCAAACAGCAAAAAAGTATTAAAACAGAGTCTCGTTGTGGCAATGATCGTTTGGCTTCTGATTTTGATCGGAGTACAGCATTACAGTGGTTCATGGGGTTATGCAACGGTGGTCTCTATTGAGGCGGGAGGCATACTGTCGGCTATGTTGGCTGCACTCTATTATCGCCTTGTAGTGCGGCTAAAAAGAGCAGTCTAAACAACTATAACGATAGCTGGATGGGGTTGGTGTGAATTAACTCTGACCATGTTCAATTAATCTTTTTTAAATCAAGTGTAGGCAGGGGCGAAATGAACAATAAGAAACATTTCAAAGCACTTGAAAACGCGGATTCAACTCACCAGTGCAACAGGCGGATTGATTCCGAAAAATACCTGAATTAAATGATTGAAACCAACACGGCTTTCCAGCTATATACTTTTTCATTGAAGAATAGAGAATAGGCGGATCTTGTGGCATGAATGGATTTCTTCAGTAAACAAAAAAATTTAGTATCAAGGAGGCGAAACATGGCTAAATTCGAAATCGTACCAGGGTTGGTTTATGTCGATAGAGAGACTTGGGGCGCTGATCCCGATCACCCGCGCAAAGGTTATAAAGTCGGTCGTGACAGACGGACTCATGTCATTATCCACCATACCGTCATGCCCGATACCAGTGATGCCTCTTCGAATCTGTGGGAAACGGAGAAGGAAGTATTTGGCATGATGAGAAAGCTGCAAACCGTCAGGCCGGACTTGGGTATGGATGTGCCTTATAGCTTTGTGGTTTTCTTCATGGCGGGATCGACAAAGATTATGGTCTGCGAGGGCAGGGGGGAGGATCGCACCGGTGCACATACCAAGGGACATAACTCACAGGGCATCGGTATCAGCTTTGCAGGTGACTTCGAGAACAAGTCGATCAAGCATTACGATATCGCAAAGCGTATGTTTCTGGTTTCCTATTTTCTCGGTTGGCTCAAGTACAGTCCCAGCCACCCGGATTACGGCACATTCAAACCAATGAAAAACCTAGGGTCGATGCGGCCACAGGATCGTGCTGTTTACTTTCATCAGGATTTCAAGAAGACGGCCTGCCCGGGAAAGAAGTTAATACCTCATGTGGCGCAGGTCTCATTCATCGACCCCAGGCTGGAGTAAGACGAACCGATGCGTACCGTTTTCCTATTTTGTTTATGCTTGGCCATGCAATTTTTCTCTGCACAGGCAATGTCTGAGGCAGACGGTCCCGATTATTGGGCGGTTAACGGAATTGCAGCAAACAGTCATCTCAATCAGCGTGCCGGTCCCTCAATCGAGTTTTCCATCGTCGGCAGGATACCGGGGGATTTCAAAAGTCTGCTCAATCTTGCCTGTTATCCGAACTTCACCTTTGCAGAATGGGAAAGGTTCAACGATGCTGAGAGAAAGTTGGCCATGGAAATGCGTTGGTGCAAAGTAAGATACAAAGACGTTACGGGCTGGGTCTATGCAAAATATCTGACTGAAGGCATGCCGCTGGACTTGAACTAGGGCCTGTTAACACTAATTTAGAGCTTAAAATTCATTCTCTTCCTCGATCAGCATCAAAATTATCAAGCCGGTAGGTTGGGCTCTGCGTCGGCCCAACTTACACGCTGAAATCCTAATAGGGCTATGCAAAGGGAGAGTGTGAGATGGTGGTAGGGATCGTATATTTCTTTCTTACTCTGTTTACGCTGACGGTATGGCTTGTTTTTGTGGATGGGTCAGAAGTTCCTTCCCTCATGCTTGCCTACGTGTTTCCTTACCCCCACATACTCATGGGTGGTGGCGCTCTGGTGATGTTGCTGGTGATCGTTCAAACCCTTGCGTTTATGTCGGCCTACTATGCTGTGGTTGTGAAGAAAGGATTAAGTGCAGCATCAGACACGATGGCTTCATTATTAGCAGTAGGTTGGTACCTGGGTGTGAGTTTCAGTATTGTTGTGGCAAACATTCGCTAGAGGGTTCATAGCTAGCAGCATGGATAGATAATTAGGAGGCTGGGTCTTCTCTCACGCCTAGGTGCGGCAGCGCCGCACCCTATATTCGATTGTTGGTGTGGATGGTTAAAGACCCCAGACCAGAGACAGATTGTATTTGAAGTCATTCTTGTCGATGCCGGGGGCAGCCAGTGAATCGTACTCATTGATCAGGCCGATCTTCATGGCCAGGTTGCCTCGGGCGCTGATGCCCATCTTCCAGTCAAAGGTGGTGATGTTGCGGTACTCGCCACTGTCTTCCAGGCTGGGGTAGAAAGTGGTTTTGAAATTGGCGGATTCACGCTCGGAGATCGTCCAGGCCGCATCCAGGCCCAAAATGGCTTCCGGTGTGAACTCCTCATCCGCATCGCCATAGGTTTTGTTGCCGCCGAGACCGAAGCGGCCAACCACGTACCAAGCATCGCTCTTCAGGAATTCGTAACCGGCGCCACCGGAGGCTGACAGACGGTAGTCCCAGTCTTTGAATTCATCCCAGTCATATCGGCCCTGGGCGAAAGCGAACCAGGGGCTGTCCTGCCAGAACCAATCCTTCAGCAGGTCAGCGAAGAACTGGTTTCTCGATTCCACGCCGTCGCTTTTTGCTTTGTCGTAAGCGGTGACGAATTTCCAGGCGTCCGCTTCATCTTTGTAGGCAGCACTATAGCCCGCATGCAGATTCATCGATTCGGAATTGCCGGTTGAACCGTTCAGGCCGGCCTCGACTTCATGTTTCCATGTGTTCTCCTCGGCTATCAGGGGCGAGGTGATTACGGCGAGGAGACAGAATGTTAGAGTAGCGAGAAAGTGTTTGTTGCGCATGAGTTGGAAATCCTAAAGATCAATGTGAACAAACGGCAAATACTAACATAACCCACTCTCAACGATACTTAGGGCCTGTTAACACTAATTTGATTGTCACTGTTGCACCTGAAAAAGCGCCAATCAAGGCACGAGGAGCGTAGTTTGGTTGTTACAAATGAGCGACGAGTAACGCCGAGTGGCGCTTTTTCAGGCGCACCCCAAGGGCACTTCCTTCGGGGCGCAACCCGGAGGGCCAAGGCCATTTTTTCGCCCAGCGGCGTTATCAGTCGCTTATGTAGACCGGCTACACGGCGCTCCTTCTGCCTTGCTGGACAAAAAAATGGTCTTGGCAGCGACGATCAAATTAGTGTTAACAGGCCCTAGCACGAGTGTAAAAAAACGTGGCGTACCTGCGATGAATCAGTCAGCCGGACCTTCCCAGCTTGAAGTGATCGAAGCCAGTGAGTATGGCGGCCGCCAACCTACTGGTTGGGCGAAATCCTTTCTGTTGGGGACTGCCTTGGTGTGGGCGTTATTTCAGCTCTGGGTGGCCTCGCCGCTGCCATTTGTGTGGGGAATCGGTGTTTTCAACGATACCGAGATCCGTTCGATTCATCTCGCCTTTGCGATTTTTCTGGTCTATCTCTCCTTCCCGCGAAAGCGGGGTGTCATCGTTCACGTCATCCCATGGATCGATTGGTTGCTTGCCTTGATGGCGACTTTTTGTGCCGCATACCTTTATCTTTTTTATGAACAACTCGCTGACCGGGCTGGCGCACCTACGACACTGGATGTGACAGTCGCTGTCGCGGGTGTTTTGTTGTTGCTGGAGGCTACCAGGCGGGCACTGGGTTGGCCGTTGACAGTGATTGCGGGCTGTTTTCTTATCTACTCGTTGGCCGGTCCCTGGCTGCCGGATCTGCTGGCGCATAAGGGGGCCTCTCTGCAACGTCTCGCCTCTCATCAGTGGCTCTCCACCGAGGGTGTCTTCGGCGTGGCTGTCGGTGTCTCGGCGGGCTTTGTGTTTCTTTTTGTGCTTTTCGGCAGTCTGCTGGAACAGGCGGGTGGCGGTCACTATTTTATTCGGGTTGCCTATTCCCTGGTGGGGCACATGCGTGGCGGACCTGCCAAGGCGGGTGTTCTCGCTTCGGGCCTGACCGGCATGGTGTCAGGTTCATCCATTGCCAATGTGGTTACCACCGGTACTTTCACCATCCCTTTGATGAAGAAGGTTGGATTCTCTGCGGAGAAGTCAGGCGCTATCGAAGTAGCAGCCTCAACCAACGGGCAGATCATGCCGCCGGTCATGGGGGCGGCGGCTTTTTTGATGGTGGAGTATCTCAATCTCTCCTACTTGGAAGTGATCAAACACGCTTTTTTACCTGCCGTGCTGAGCTACATCGCATTGATGTACCTGGTGCACTTGGAGGCGATTAAGTCCGGTATGCAGGGAACGCAGCGACAACGCCGGATCAGCCAGCGACAGCGGCTTTTAAGCTGGGGATTGACACTTGCCGGTACGGCGACATTTTTTCTTCTGGCATATCTTGTTATCGATGGTGTGAACCGGCTATTTGGTGATCTTGCCTTCTATCTCAACAGTGGTCTCATCATTGCACTCTATGTGGTGCTGATTTTTTGTGAAGTGCGATGTGGTCTTCGTCAAAAGGAGCGGGAGGCTGCTGAGTCACTCAGCCCCCAGGAAGCCCTGCTGGGCGGACTCCACTATTTGTTACCGATTCTGGTGTTGGTGTGGTGTCTGATGCTGTTGAGACTCTCGCCGGCGACTGCGGTGTTTTATGCCATCTGCCTGATGATATTCATTCAGCTGACACAGGAGGGGCTTCGCGCCCTGTTCGCCGGTCAGCAGATGACAGCGGGGTTGCGACAGGGATTTCTCTCGCTTGTGAAAGGGTTGGAAAACGGTGCCCGCAATATGATCGGCATCGGTGTAGCTACGGCGACTGCCGGTATCGTGGTCGGTACGGTGAGTCTCACGGGTATCGGGCAGGTATTGGGTGAGTTGATCGAGACCCTGTCGTTGGGCTCCGTGTTTCTCATGCTGCTGCTGACTGCCATTATCTGCATGATCCTCGGCATGGGTCTGCCCACTACCGCCAACTACATTGTTGTCTCTACCCTGATGGCGCCCGTCATCGTGCAGCTTTCGGCCTCTCACGGGTTGGAGATACCTCTGGTGGCGGTACATATGTTCGTCTTCTATTTCGGTATTCTGGCCGACGATACGCCGCCGGTGGGACTGGCCGCCTATGCGGCGGCGGGGATTTCCGGCGGTGATCCGATTCGCACCGGGCTTCAGTCCTTCTATTACGATATTCGCACCGCCATCCTGCCGTTCATGTTCATATTCAATACGGAACTGCTGCTGATCGGCGTCGAGAGTGTGGTTGATTTTATTCAGGTTGCCGGGCAGGGCCTTATCGCCATCCTGCTGTTCGTCTCTGCCACCCAGGGTTGGTTAATGATCCGGAACCGCTGGTGGGAGACCGTGTTACTGCTGGTGATTGCCTTCTCGCTGTTCCGCCCCGATTTCTGGCGGGATCAACTGTTTCCCGCCTACGATATTCAGCCTGCAGCGGCTGTTGAGACCCATCTGCAGAGACTCTCGACGGATGATGCCATCAGGCTGCAGGTGGAGGTGGAACAGGATGACGGTTCACGGCAGTTGCGTGACGTGCTGCTGGCGCTTTCATCGGTGAGTGGTGAAGGTCGCCTGCAACAATTGGGGTTTATTACCGAAGCGGATGGCGATAGTCTTCGGGTGAACGATATTGCCTTCATGAGTCCGGCGGAGAGCGCAGGCCTGGAGCCTGGATACACACTGCGAATTTCCGGCTACTACACAGCATTGAGGCAACCTGACAGTGGCTGGTTTCTGCTGCCTCCACTGCTGATATTGGGTGGTATCGTCTTGCTGCAGTTACGTCGAAAAGACATGAAATAAGAATTCGGGAGAATGTGATGAGAGGGTTTCTAACACTATGGCTAATTCTGACGGGCATGGGTTTTGGCCCGGCGATGGCGGGAGGTGAGCCGCCCAGCAAGCCGTCCCCGGTCAGTCTCTACACCTCTGAGGAGACCTTCGAAGATGTGATCGAGAATATAAAAATGGCCATTATCGACCGGGGGATGCTGGTCAGTGGGACCCTGCACGTTAGCGAGATGCTCAATCGTACCGGTCCGGACCTGGGGTTTTCTCAGGTCTTCAGTAAAGCGGAGTCGGTGGAGTTCTGCAGTGCGCTGATCTCCCACAAAATGTCCCAGGCCGCACCGGAGAATATCGTGATCTGCCCCTTTACTATCGCTGTCTACGTGACTGAAGCAGAACCGCAGAAGGTCAACGTCGCCTACCGTCTCCCCTTGTTGGCGGGCGATGCCAAAGCGGCAACCGATGCGATCGTTGAGATGCTGGATGGCATCGTGCAGGACTCGATTTGATCCCATTTCAAGTCGAGATGACTCGCCCCGATTCAAGATCAATGGAATAATGCCGAAATATATGTGGATTTAGTGGCACAACGTGCCTGTTGTGCCGCTGTTGGTGTTGAATGGAGATAAGGCAGATGTCTGAGAGTTATCAAGTGGTCTTTACCGGTGAGCTATCGCCCGACACGGATGCGGAGCGGGTCATCGAGCGCTTCAGTGAAAAATTCAAGCTGGAGAGGGCCAAAGCTGAGAAACTGATCCGGGGCGCCAAGTCCGTTGTCCTGAAAAAAGGTCTTGAACTGGAGAAGGCGGAAAAATATCTGGCTGTACTCCAACACCTCGGTATGGTGGTTGAATTGGACCCGAAGCCTCCCGCACCTGAACCTGAGACGGCAGCACCTACAACCAGTCAATTGGCCCTTGAGCCTATCGACAACGGTGGCGGTGATACGACAGAGGTTCTGGATCCCTCGCAGTTGGCAGCAGACCGCTGCCCAAAGTGCGGCTCGAAAAGTATGGAATTGGGTATCTGCCAGGATTGCGGCATCGTCGCATCGAAGTTTCTTGCCGCCCAGGTCCGGCAGGCCGAGATGGGGCCTGATGCGGAAGAGGAAGAGGCGGAGGCCAATCCCTATAGCGCACCCGAAGCCGACTTGGTTGAGCCGATGGAGGGTGAGATGGACGGCCCGCATGGTGTGCCTGCCAGTCATGGTTGGGCATGGATCGCCAAGGGCTGGTGGCACTTCAAGGAAGCGCCGATAGCGTGGATTCTGGTGTTGGTTATCTGGTTTATATTGGCCATGGTTATCAGCATTGTGCCGTTGGTGGGTGCGATCGCCGTCAATCTGATGACACCCGTGATCACCGCTGGTTTGATGTACGGCTGCTATGAACAGGATCAAGGGGACGACTTTGCCATCTCCCATCTGTTTGCCGGCTTCTCCAACAATGCCGGGCAGCTTGTCCTGGTCGGGGTGTTCTACTTCCTGCTGATGCTGCTGGTCGGTGGCGCCATCATGGTGTTCTTCCTTGGCTCTGTCGGTTTAGGTGCCATGGCGGCTCAGGATCCTGAGGCCATGGCGATGGCATTCATGACGCCAGGTTTTATTGTTGCCATCCTTGTGGCATTCCTGCTTTTCATCCCGGTGATGATGGCCTATATCTTTGCACCTGCGCTGGTGATTCTGGATGACGTCAATGCACTGACTGCCATGAAGTTGAGTTTCATGGGATCGTTGAAGAATCTCTTGCCACTATTTATTTTTGTGGTGCTCTCAATCGTAATCATGATCATCGGATCTATACCTTTCGGGTTGGGTTTGCTGGTAGTCATGCCGGTACTGACTGCATCTGTCTATAGCGCCTACCGGGATATCTACTACAGCTGATGGACTAGCCTGTAAGGCATGGAAGAACACATCAGCGAAGGGGGCGCTACCGCGCCAATCGATACGCTCGGGTTCTACGAGATTCCCGAGGGTGTCAGGCTGGAATTCCGCCTTGCAGGTCCGATTGTCCGCGCCTCTGCCTGGGCCATCGATGCCCTCATCCGGAGTCTGCTCTATCTGGTCCTGTCTGTGATACTCGCACTCTTCGGTGGCGTGGGTATGGCAATTCTGCTGATCGGCTTCTTTCTCATCGAGTGGTTCTACCCGGTGATTTTCGAACTGCAGAACGGCGCCACACCGGGTAAGCGGATGATGGGTATTCTAGTCATCCAGGACAATGGCACCCCGGTAACGCCAGCGGCCTCCGTTATTCGCAACTTGCTCAGAACTGCTGATTTTCTGCCGTTTCTCTATGCGACCGGGCTGGTTACCATGCTGATCAATCGGGAGTTCAAGCGACTGGGTGATCTGGCGGCAGGGACCTTAGTGGTCTATCGGGATGAGAGCCGGGGACGTACAAAGACGCCAACGGATGTGGTGGAGAAACCCCCTCTGGATCTCTCCGAGGATGAACAACTGACACTGCTGGCATTCAGTGAGAGGGCCGAGCACCTGACTCAAGACCGCAAAGAAGAGCTGGCGGATTTCCTGTCGGAAGTCACCGGTCGGCAGGGAGGTGAGGGCGTCGAGACCCTCTACGGCTACGCCAACTGGATAATCAAGGGACGCTGATGCGACAGGAAGCCTTCGAGGCCGAGAATCAGACACTGTGGGAGGAGATCGGCGAGCTGATCGAGGATCTGCATCGACCCAAGCGCAAGCGCCGCAAAGACTTGGGCGAACAGTTGCGATTTCCACAACACTACCGGCGCTTGTGCAGCGACTACGCGCTGGCGCGTAGTCGGCGTTTCAGTCCGGCGCTGGTGGCTTATCTGCATGGTCTGGTACTGCGCGGGCATCCACTGCTCTATCGCAAACAAGCAGGTTGGCAGTGGCGGCTGTTCAATTTCCTGTTTCGCGGATTTCCCCGGGCCCTGAGAAGAAACCGCTTCTATTTTTATATTTCGTTGCTCACCTTTCTTCTGCCCGCCCTGCTGATGGGGGCCGGCTGTTATCTGCAGGAAGATCTGATCTATACGGTATTGGATGAACAGAGTGTGGCGCAGATGGAGAGTTCGTACGACCCGGCGAATGATCATCCGGGACGTTCACCCGAGCGGGGTTCGGAGACTGACTTCACCATGTTCGGTTTCTATATTCTGAACAACATCGGTATCGGTTTCCGTACTTTTGCATTGGGCATTTTGCTGGGGGTGGGGACACTCTTTTTGCTGCTCTTCAATGGTGTGGTGATTGGCGGTGTAGCGGGACATCTGACCCGACTCGGTTACCAGGAGACCTTCTGGCCCTTCGTTTCCGGACACGGTTCCTTTGAGTTGACCGCCATTGTGATCTGCGGCGCTGCGGGTCTTCTGCTGGGTAAGGCTGTCGTGGCGCCTGGTCCCATGGGACGTCTTGAGACGCTCAAGCACCATGCCCAAGAGGCGCTGCAGCTGGTCATGGGCGCCGCCCTGATGCTGCTGGTGGCAGCGTTTATCGAAGCCTTCTGGTCATCCAGCGGTTTCACCCCCGAGGTCAAATATGGCGTCGCGGTAATTCTCTGGCTATGGGTGATTCTCTATCTCGTCTTCATGGGAAGGGGGCAGGGTGGATCTCACTAGAATTGCCGTCAAACTGCGACCCCGCTCAGCCTGGGAGGGGATAGATCTCGGATTTATGCTGGCCCGACAGTGGTTTGTGCCGCTCTGGCTGCTCTGGCTGGTGAGTGCGGTTCCCCTGATGGTGATACTGACCTTGCTGCCTTTAACCCCTATCGTCACGGGTGTGCTGCTCTGGTGGTTTAAACCCTTGTACGAGCCCCCGTTGCTCTACTGGTTGGGACACAGGTTGTTTGATGAGCGGCCTTCCTGGCAGGAGATGCGAAAACACTGGCGACATATCGTGCTGCCGCATTTGTTTGCCAATCTGACCTGGCGACGTTTTAGTCCCTCCCGTTCCTTTGTCATGCCGGTGGCTGTGCTGGAAAAGCTGAAGGGTAAGCCACGCACGCAACGGATACGTGTCCTTGGCCGGAATGGGCAAGCCGGTACCTGGCTGACGATTATTGGCATCCACTTCGAGGTGGCATTGGAGTTCAGTTTTATCTTTCTGTTGATGATCCTGATACCGGAAGAACTGCTCTGGGTCGATTGGCAGAGTTATCTGCTGGAGCCCGATGTGGTCAGTGAGTGGATTCACCAGATCTGTGCACTGTTTGCCATGTCCCTGGTAGCGCCGTTTTATGTGGCTGGCGGGTTTGCCCTCTATCTCACCCGGCGCAGTGAACTCGAGGCCTGGGATCTGGAGCTGGGGCTCAAGCGAATGGCTCAACGCTATCGGCAGAGCCGTTCAGGTAGCGGTTTGACAGTGGTGTTGCTGCTCTGCCTCTCGTTATCGATGATGTCTGCGGAGTTTGTTTGGGCAGGGGAGTCTGACCGTGAGCTGGTGCGTGAAACCATTGATGAGGTGTTGGCGGAGGAGGACTTCGGTCGCTATGAGGAGCGCACAAGCTGGAAGTTTATCGGTGAGATCGAAGAAGAAGACAACAGTGGGCTAGTGGAGTGGCTGAGAAGCCTGTTTGAGGGTTTCAGCAGTAATATTGCTGCTGTTTCCGAACTTCTCCTGTGGCTTCTGGCGGGGGGTGTGCTGGCCTATTTGATCTACTGGTTTCTACAGAACAGTGGGTATCTGAGGCCATTAGGTAAAGCTGGGGAAAACGGTCATCGCAACCTGCCGACACATATTGCCGGTCTTGACCTGCGTCCAGAAAGCCTGCCGGAGGATCCCGCCACCCTGGCTGCCCAATTGATAGAGTCCGGTGAATATCGAGAGGCATTCAGCCTGCTCTACCGGGGTGCACTCTCCGCCCTTGTGCACCGACATGCCATGGAGATACCTGACGGTGCTACCGAAGGTGAATGTAGCCATCTGGCAGACGAGCAGTTGAGCGATCAGCTGAATGAGTTTTTCTCACGGCTGACGGTGGTCTGGTTGATGCTGGCCTATGGTCACCATCTGCCTGAGAAGACGCAGGCGCTGGACTTGTGCCAACAGTGGCAGGCTTGCTTCGGTGGTGAGTCATGACGTCTAACCGGGTCGCAGTGGCTGCTGTATTAATCCTGTTGCTGTTTATATTTGGTAGTGTTGGCTACTGGTTTTGGGCCAATTTCGAGCAAGAGATCAAGGAGGTCAGGAGCGATATGTCAGTGGAAGCACGACGCAATCCCTGGCTTGCCGCAGAACGCCTGCTCGACCGTCTGGGCATGCAGGTGGAGAGCCGTTCGGGTCGGCACTATCTGACGACGCCACCGGATGAGATCGGCGTGCTCTTCGTTAAGGACCTGGGTGCCCCTTTGCCCCAGGCGCGCCAGACAGACTTGCTGAAATGGGTCGAAAGTGGCGGTCATCTGGTAGTGAGTCCCGGGCGTTTGATAGATGATGAGACGAACCATCCGCTACTGGAATACTTTGGTATCGAGCTGAGTTCGACAGATATTGAAAGCGATGACGAAGAGGATGCCAGGGTCATCGCACTACCCGGTAACGATGAGGAGCTGGCTGTCGAATTCGACCCCGACCGTTGGTTTCTGGTGGAATCTGACTATGAATACTGGGAAGCGCCAGCAGACGACTTCCCCAACCTGCTGATCTTTTCCTGGGGAGAGGGTTGGATAACCTTCCTCACTGACAACCGATACTGGGACAATAGCCGTATAGGTGACTCGGACAACGCGCTCCTGCTGGCCAGGCTGACTGCCGATTACGACAAAGCATGGCTGCTATACAGCACACAGATGCCTTCCCTGCTGCGGCTTCTGTGGCAGTGGGCACCCTATCTTATCGCGAGTCTGACGCTGCTGATTATCCTCATGCTGTGGAGAATGACAGAGCGAATCGGCCCGCGCCGTTTTTTAGCCTATTCACAACGCAGAAATCTGCTGGAGCACCTGAAAGCGGCATCGGAATATGCCTGGCGCACCGATCCAGCCACAGGACTGCTGGAAGGTGCCCGCAGACAGGTCGAAAAAAGCTGGCTGGCAAGCCACCCCCTGTTGCTACGACTGGAACCTCAGGCCCGCTGCCAGTGGCTGGCAGAACGTACAGGCCTGACTCCGCAGTCGATAGAGCAGGCGCTCTATGGGCGTGAGGGTGAGAGCGGACAATTGATCAAGACCACGGTAAATCTGCAACGTCTGTTATCGGCGTTGCACCCACAAACCAAGAAGAGATAGCAATGGACGAACAGAACAACAGCATCGACGAGGCCCTGCTGAAAAGGGTGCGGGCGCTGGAGACGGAGATCGCAAAGGCGGTCGTCGGACAGACACGGGTGATCCACGAGGTGATGCTGGCGCTGCTTTCAGCGGGGCATGTGCTGGTGGAGGGCGTGCCGGGTCTTGGCAAGACACTGCTGGTGCGCAGTCTCGCGGCTGCCGTACAGGGCGAATTCAGCCGTATCCAATTCACCCCGGATATGATGCCGAGCGATATCTCCGGGCACATCATGTTCGACATGAAGAGTGACAATTTCCGTGTGCGCAAGGGGCCGGTGTTCTGCAACCTGTTGCTGGCGGATGAGATCAACCGCTCCCCGGCCAAGACACAATCGGCCCTGTTGGAAGCCATGCAGGAGCAACAGGTGACCATCGAGGGACGGACGTTTCCCCTGGCACCCCCTTTCCTGGTGCTGGCGACGCAGAATCCCATCGAGCAGGAAGGGACCTATCCGCTGCCCCAGGCGCAACTCGATCGTTTCCTGCTCAAGGTCATGATCGACTATCCCGGTGAGGATGAAGAGCAGAAGATGGTCAAACAGGTCACCCTGGGATCTGTTGCTGACCAGCTCGACACAACGGCGGTCCGACCGCTGTTGAAGGCTGATGAAATTCCACAGGTGCAAGCACATATCGCCGGTCTGCAGATGGATGAGGCGGTGGTCAATTACGCGGTTCGTCTGGTCAGGGCGGCACGGGATTGGAATGGGATCGATGCCGGGCCGGGACCTCGCGGGAGTATCTCTCTGCTGCGGGCGGCCAGGGCCGAGGCCTTTCTACAGCAGCGTGAATTTGTTACGCCGGATGATATCAAGGCGGCTGCCCTGCCGGTGCTGCGCCACAGGATTCGACTCTCGACGGATCTGGAGATCGAGGGCTATCAGCCTGACGATGTGCTGCGCGATCTTCTCGACAACATTCCCGCGCCCCGACAGTGAGCCCCGCGCCCCGACTACTTTTAGCACTGGCGCTGCTCTCGTTGCTGGCGCTGGCCGCAATCTGGCTGCCGCCGCTTGCGGGTGTCTGGAAGTTGGCGGCGGCTTTGTTGTTGGGCATGGGGTTGTTGGATCTCTTTAGACTACGCGGTCAGTCGACCCCGGGTGTGGAACGCGATCTGCGCACCAGTATTCCGGTGGGTGTCTGGTCTGAGGTGAGTCTGAAGCTGGTCAATGATTCTGACACTGTGCAGGACCTGCAACTGCATGATCATCACCCAGGCGATTTCAAGGCGGAGGGTATGCCGAGCAGCCTTGTACTGCCTGCCGACAGGCAGGCAACGGTGCGTTATCGGCTTTTGCCGACCCGCCGCGGAGACGGTCTGTTTAAGGGCGTTGATCTGCTGCTGCAATCACCGCTGGCGTTGTGGCGCCAGAAGCGGTTTATCGAGTTGCCCGCCAGCGTTCGCGTCTTCCCCAATTTTCGGGAGATTGCACACTATGCACTGTTGGCCACCGACAACCATCTGAGTCAGATTGGTGTCAGACGACGCCAACGCCGGGGGGAGGGCAGTGACTTCCACCAATTGAGGGAGTACCGCACCGGAGATGCGTTACGCCAGATCGATTGGAAGGCGAGCTCCCGCTATCGTCGTTTGATCTCCAAGGAGTATCAGGACGAGCGGGACCAACAGCTGGTATTCATGCTCGACTGCGGTCGGCATATGCGCCATCAGGACGCAGATGGGGCCCATCTGGATCATGCACTGAATGCCATGTTGTTGTTGAGCTATGTGGCTGATCGCCAGGGTGATGCGGTGGGTTTTCTCAGCTTTGGCGGTATGTCTCGATGGCAGCCGCCGATGAAGGGTGGGCATGTGGTGCGTCGTCTGTTGGACCGTACCTATGATCTCGATTCCAGTCTGCAGGCTGCCGATTATCTGGCCGCCGCTCACAAGCTGATGCCGCTACAACGGCGCCGTTCGCTGGTTGTCATCCTAACCAATAGCCGAAATGAAGAGAGTGGGGATCTGCTAAAGGCAGCTGCACTGCTCTCCCGGCGCCATCTGGTGGTGATAGCCGATCTGCGGGAGCAATCGCTGGACAGGGCAGTCGATCAGCCGGTGCATGATCTCTCATCTGCCTTGTTGTTTCAGGGTGTTGTCGACTATCTGTCTACCCGGCGTCAGTCCCATGAGTCACTGAGGCATCAGGGAGCGCTGATCATCGACAGTGAACCACGTCAGCTGCCGGTCAAGCTGGTGAATGCCTATCTTGATGTCAAGGCTTCGGGCAGGCTCTGAAGTTTTGAGTCTTGAGTGAGGGAATATGATGCAGCACATGTATCAGATAGAGAAATTCACCACTAAAAACTCATCACTCAAAACTCTCCACCCCCCTGCTATAATGCGGGCGACTTTGTTTCAGGTGAAAAAATATTATGGATAAGGCACAGAACACGGCAAAAAAGCCCAGGCGGGGCATCTATCTACTGCCGAATCTGCTTACCACGGCGGCGCTGTTTGCCGGATTCTATGCCATCCTCGCCGCAGTCAACGGAAAGTTTGAGACGGCTGCCGTGGCCATTTTTGTGGCTATGTTGCTGGATGGGATGGATGGCCGGATTGCCAGGTTGACCAAAACCCAGAGCACTTTCGGCGCCGAATACGACAGTCTTTCCGATATGGTCTCCTTCGGTCTTGCACCGGCGCTTGTGGTCTATATCTGGGCGCTGAGTGATTTGGGTAAGCTGGGCTGGCTCGCGGCTTTTATCTTTACTGCCAGTGGTGCGCTTCGCCTGGCCCGGTTCAATACCCAGGTCGATACCGCCGACAAAAAATATTTTCAGGGGCTGCCCAGTCCCCCGGCGGCGGCCATTGTCGCTGGTGGTGTCTGGCTCGGTGTGGATTATGGTATCGCGGGAGAGACGATCGCCTGGCCTGCTGCCATTCTGACTACCTTGGCTGGCCTGCTGATGGTGAGTAATTTTCGCTACCATAGTTTCAAAGATATCGATTTTCACGGTAAGGTGCCATTCATCGTATTGGTGGTGGTCATGGTGGTCCTGGCCATTATCCAGACCCATCCGCCCACCGTATTGTTCCTGATGGCTCTCACCTATGCTGTTTCAGGTCCGGTACTGACACTGTTCTTGTTACGTAAGCATCGTGAACATCGAACAGGTACGGATCATCCCGATGAGACGGAATCAGAGGAATAATCGTGACAACTCGATTGCTGTCAATGTGATACAAAATATAACGCGGCAGTCGATTCAAAACGGCCGGAGAGTCAGTAAATGAGCCATTCAGATCAGTTGATTGTTTTTGATACCACCCTGCGTGATGGGGAGCAGAGCCCAGGCGCCTCCATGACCAAGGATGAGAAGGTGCGTATCGGCAAGGCCCTGGAAAAGCTACAGGTGGATGTGATTGAGGCAGGATTTCCCATCGCCAGTCCCGGCGATTTCGAGGCCGTTGCTGCGGTTGCCAAGGCAGTCAAAGATTCTACGGTTTGTGGTTTGGCTCGTGCACTGGATAAGGATATCGACCGGGCGGGTGAAGCTTTGCGCGAAGCAAACTCGGGTCGCATCCACACCTTCATTGCTACCTCACCGATCCATATGCAGCAAAAACTGCGCATGCAACCGGACGAAGTCGTTGCCCAGGCCGTTCACGCGGTCAAGCGTGCCCGGCAGTTTACTGACAACGTGGAGTTTTCCGCTGAGGATGCGGGTCGCTCCGAGATCGATTTTCTGTGCCGAATCTTCGAGGCGGTGATCGATGCCGGCGCCACGACCTTGAATGTTCCCGATACAGTGGGTTATGCCATGCCCCATCAGTTCGGCGATATGATCAGGACCTTGCGAGAACGCATTCCGAACGCCGACAAAGCGGTTTTCTCGGTGCATTGTCACAATGATCTGGGACTGGCTGTGGCAAATTCTCTGTCAGCCGTCGGCAACGGCGCTCGTCAGGTAGAGTGCACCATCAACGGATTGGGCGAGCGGGCAGGTAACGCCTCCCTGGAAGAGATCGTGATGGCGGTGCGCACCCGGCCCGATATCTTTTCCTGCCATACAGAACTGGACACCACGCAGATCGTTACTTGCTCCAAGCTGGTCTCCAACATCACCGGCTTTCCGGTGCAACCCAACAAGGCCATCGTGGGCGCCAATGCCTTCGCACACGAGTCGGGCATTCATCAGGATGGCGTGCTTAAGTCCCGCGAAACCTACGAGATCATGCGTGCGGAAGATGTAGGTTGGAGCCAGAACCGCATGGTGTTGGGTAAGCACTCGGGGCGCAATGCGTTTCGCACCCGTCTGGAGGGTCTCGGCATCAGCTTCGATTCGGAAGAGGAACTGAATGCCGCCTTCTCCCGGTTCAAGGATCTGGCGGACAAGAAGCATGAGATCTTCGATGAGGATCTGCAGGCCCTGGTGACCGACACCAGAACTGAATCAGTCAATGAGCGGGTCAAACTGATCTCCCTGAAGGTCTGTTCAGAGACTGGCGAGACGCCAAGGGCACATCTGGTTATCAGCCTCGATGGAGAGGAGGAGCCGGGTGAGGCGGTTGGCGGCGGTCCCGTTGACGCGGCTTTTAAATCGATTGAAAGCATCGTCAACAGTGGTACCCAGTTGCAGCTCTACTCGGTCAACAACATCACCAGCGGTACAGATGCCCAGGGCGAGGTGACTGTCCGCCTGGAAAAAGGGGGCAGGATCGTCAACGGGCAGGGTGCCGATACCGATATCGTCATCGCTTCGGCCAAAGCCTACATTAATGCGGTGAACAAGATTCTTGAACCGCCTACAAAAGCTCATCCGCAGAACGGCAATGTGTGAGTGATTTGCCGGCGATGGATGAGCTGAACCGCAGACAGTATTTAAAAGCCATGGGTATCTCGGTGTGGCAACGCCGGGATCTTGTGCCAGAGCAGGCAGAGGAAACGGTTGCTGAGGCGGTGGTAAATCAGGTTTCTCAGCAACCCGCTATTGAACCACCTGCTCAATCTTCCACCACATCCCGAAACCACGCTGTCGATCAAATGGATTGGCAGGCGTTACGCGATTGCGTGAGGGACTGCCGTGCTTGTGAATTACGCGCTGGCTGCACCCAAACGGTTTTTGGAGTGGGCAATACCCAGGCTGATCTACTGGTCATCGGTGAGGCACCCGGCGCCGACGAGGATCGTCAGGGGGAGCCTTTTGTCGGGCGTGCGGGGCAGCTGCTCAATGCCATGCTGCTGGCCATGGGCTACCAGAGAGAATCGGTCTTTATCGCCAACATCGTCAAATGTCGCCCGCCCAACAACCGGGATCCGAAAGCGGAAGAGACTCTGAGCTGTGAGCCTTATCTGGCGCGCCAGATTGAGCTGATCCAACCTGGTTTGATACTCGCAGTGGGCCGGATCGCGGCACAGAATCTGCTCAAGACCGATATCACCGTAGGCAAGCTGCGGGGTCGTGTACATCGGTTTGGGGAGCAGAATATTCCCTTGGTGGTTACCTATCATCCAGCCTACTTATTACGCTCACCCGAACAGAAAGCCAAATCCTGGCAGGATCTACAACTGGCACTTTCCAGTCTGCGAGGAGCATCTGCGTGAGCGCCCTGTTGCGCGATCCGCTCCTGAGTCTGCGTCCAATGCAGCAGGAGGATCTGGCACAGGTGATAGCCATCGAAGAGGCAGTCTATCCCTTTCCCTGGACCCTGGGCATTTTTCAGGATTGCCTGCGGGTCGGTTACTGCTGCTGGGTAATACTGCTTGATGAAGTGGTGATCGGTTATGGTGTCATGTCGGTGGTGATCGATGAGTCCCACATACTTAACCTTTGCATCCATCCCAAGTGGCAGCGTAAAGGGCTCGGCAACAAGCTGATCCAACGCCTGCTGAAAATAGCCCGCCAGCACGGGGCGGAGACTGCGTACCTGGAGGTCAGGTCAAGTAATCTGGCAGCACTGAAACTATATGAGGATCTCGGGTTTGTGGAGATCGGCCAGCGTGAAAGCTACTATCCGGCGGCAGATCGAGCCCGTGAGGATGCGGTGGTGATGTCGCTTGAGCTTTAGTCCTGATAGTTCATCCGTCACACGAAGTTAATTGTTTATCAACTCTGCTCCAGGAAATACGGGAGAGTGCAAACCGCAACCAAGTGTTGTGAAATGAGCGCTTTGTAGAAGAGGTCGAGGCTCACCTCCGAACGAAACGGGGTGGGGTCGGTCAGAGTAAATTTACCAAGCTACACCTACGACAAGAACGACAACCGCCTGAGCCAGACCGATGCGAACAACAACGAAACCAGCTACGCTTACGACAACAACCTGCTCACGACGCTGACCTATCCGGGCCTCACGACCGAGAACTACGGCTACGACGCCAGAAATTACTTTTTTTTTGGAGAAACTTCAATCCCATGCTTTGGATATGTTGTATCTGTTGTTATTCTTTCTGAAGTAGAAGTAATATCTCTAACATGCTTCTTCCCAAAAATATCTACACATACAATTCTAATAAGTCGTCCTTTCTCTAACGACTCTCTTATTGTTTCAATAGGGATGTCTTTATGTACAAACATCAAGAATCCATGCAAAGGAATCCCTTTAGAAATAGTGCCGGTATATCTTTGTAGGTCATGCTTCCATGGTTCTCCTATACTGATTTCTTGCTCATGACTATGAAGAACTAAATTTTCAGGAATTAACAATCGATCTAAAGTACGCCATTGCCCATTAATATCTAATGACAATGTAAAATAACCAGGAGAAAGAGGTTGAGTTCCACTATTTGACAGCGTTCCAGATATCAGTACATCGGACATCTTTTGTCCGGTTTCCTCATTTATCAATTCTCCTGTATTAATTGCATCAAAAGAAAAGTAAAAATCCGGTTTATCTTTAAAGTGTGTAATGGCGGCAATAATGCCTGGTATACCACCTAATAAAGCAATTAAAAGAGATATTAGAGAAAGCCAATTTTGTTCAATAAATTCCATTTGTTACTACCCAATCTAATTGAAATAAGATTCTATTATGATTGATCGTTTTTAATATTATTAAATGTTTTTTCAATTAAAAAAAACAGGGTCAGAGAGCAATTTCTTCTAATGTAAAAAGCTATGTAATAGAGGTATGGCACTTACTTAAGAATAAATGCCGATGTATTAGGAAACAAATTAACCGGTCCCGGTTTTGCTCCCAGTAGGCAGTGTCACAAACAATCAAACAATTTCATCAATGGGATCAGGATTGCTCTGCAGGCTGCTGCCGGCAATGGTCTCGAATGAGGTGATGGCGCGTTGGTTAATAGGAAAGACAGCTTGCTCGGCGTTGGCTTCCTCTCCTTCCTGTTCTTGCGCGGCCTCACGTTGTTGCTGGAGTTCCTCACGCCTTTCCGCACCGATTTCGCTACGGGCCTCTGCAGCTACCATACTTGCCTGTGAGGCGACTCTGTAGTCCTGGGCGGAGGGATCTGCCGGTGCCAATGCGGCACGCCGGATCACCTCTGCCTTGCGCAGGGTCTCTTCCGGTGTACTGCCTGATGAGGAATCGATAGAGACTTCACCGCCGATGGCATAACGACGACCATCGGGGCCGGTTTGGTAGGTAAAGCTGCCGCCGGTGACATATTGACCACCTGCTGACTTATGGGCCAGCTCGTGGGCTTTGACCTCTCTGTCTCTTTGTTGCAGGTCTGCCAGTTGCTGCTGTTCTTCGGGTGTGAGGCGGCTGGTTTGCTGAGCCTCCCTGACAGGGCGTTCCGTGACGGTTTCTGTGGAGGACGTGTCGGTGTCATTGGCTGCGGAACCTGCGGCCTGAGCAGCGGCTTTTTCCGGATCGGCCTGGCCCGATGTCCGGCCTTGGGCCGACATGCCATGGTTGAATGCTTTTACCGATGCGATGGAAAGGTCCATTTGAATCCCGTCAAATTGCACTTACCTGATCATAATTATAAGAGATTAAGCGAAAAATAAAGTCTTATGTCCAACATATCCGATAAATACTGAATGAATTTCCCATTGGACTCGGGATCAGCGGGATAATTCGTCGTGCCGCATGACTCATATCGCAGGGCTGAATGGGGTATAATCCGCACCCCTTTGACTCAACCGACCGATCTCGATGTCTGAACTGCTCGAACAACTCAGCCGCCGGCGTACCTTCGCCATCATTTCCCACCCGGACGCCGGAAAGACGACCCTGACGGAAAAGCTGCTGCTCTACGGCGGCGCGATCCAGATGGCGGGTTCCGTCAAAGGGCGTAAGGCGGCACGTCATGCCACCTCCGACTGGATGGAGATGGAGAAGGAACGCGGTATCTCCGTGACCTCATCGGTCATGCAGTTCCCCTATCGGGACGAGACGGTCAACCTGCTCGATACCCCCGGGCATGAGGATTTCTCGGAAGACACCTATCGCACATTGACTGCCGTGGATTCCGCGCTGATGGTGATCGACGTGGCCAAGGGTGTAGAGACCCGAACCATCAAGCTGATGGAAGTCTGCCGTCTACGCGACACACCCATCCTTACTTTCGTCAACAAGCTCGACCGGGAGGGACGCGATCCCCTGGAGATTCTCGACGAGATCGAATCAGTACTGAAGATCGCCTGTGCGCCGGTCACCTGGCCCATCGGCATGGGTAAGCGATTGAAAGGGGTCTACGATCTGCGCACGGATGCCACGCATCTGTTCAGCGCCACCCATGGGGGCAAGATCCAGGTGGGTGAGATCATCCAAGGTATCGACAACCCCAAGCTCGATGAAGAGATCGGCGGTCAGGCTGATGAACTGCGCGAAGAGATCGAGCTGGTGCGTGGTGCCAGCAATCCACTCGATCTCGAGGCTTATGCCAAGGGTGAGCAGACACCGGTCTTTTTCGGTTCGGCAATCAATAATTTTGGTGTCAAAGAGTTGCTCGATGCCTTCGTCGAGTATGCACCGGCTCCGCTTTCCCGCTCGACTCAACAACGCCTGGTCGAACCGTCTGAATCAAAGTTCAGCGGTTTCGTGTTTAAGATCCAGGCCAATATGGATCCCCAACACCGGGACCGCATCGCCTTCCTGCGTGTCTGTTCCGGTAGTTACCGCAAGGGCATGAAGATGAACCACGTACGCCTCGGCAAGACGGTACAGATCAGTAATGCGCTGACCTTCCAGGCCGATGAGCGACGACATGTGGAGGAGGCCTGGCCGGGCGACATCATCGGTCTGCACAATCACGGCACCATCCAGATTGGAGATACCTTTACTGATGGGGAGGTGCTGAAGTATATCGGCATCCCTTATTTTGCACCGGAGCTTTTTCGTCGTGTGGTATTGAAAGATCCACTCAAGCAGAAGGCGCTGCTGAAAGGTGTGTTACAGCTTTGCGAGGAGGGCGCTACCCAGGTCTTCCGTCCGATGAAGAATAACGATCTGATTCTCGGTGCTGTGGGTGTGCTGCAGTTCGATGTGGCGGTAGAGCGCCTGAAACATGAGTATAAGGTCGAGGCGATCGTGGAGCCGATCAATGTTGCCACCACCCGATGGATCGAGTGCGATGACGACAAGATGCTTGAGCGTTTCAGGGAGAAGGCCCACGATAATCTTGCCCTCGACGGTGATGATCAGCTGGTCTATCTGGCGCCAACCCGGATTAATCTGGATCTGGCGGTCGAGCGTTGGCCTGATGTGCAGTTTTTGGCCACACGGGAGCTCTGATGACCACAATATCGATGATTTTCACCAGCTCTTGGGGAAGATCCCTCACATCTCAAATGGCCTATTTGAAGCGGGCTGTGTATTGAAAATCCCTCGGCCTCAACCATAATTTAAGTAAGAGGCAGATCATGTCCTCTGACCGTTTGGGAAGGAGGTTGTCAATGTTTTTAATGCAGAGAAATAGTGAAAAACTGGTCGAGGTTTTGAGCCTGACGGATCTTTTCAATCCCAACCATGGACAAATCGTTGGTCGGTTCCATGCGGGAGAAGAGATGCAGGATGCGGAATCTTTCGCCAAGGATGATATGAAATTCCCTTCCGGTGAAGTCTTACCAAAATGCTGGCTCGACCCTCAGTACAAACAACATTAGATTTTTGCCGTCGTATTTATAGGCCCTAAAACCGGTGGACTGAACAGACAGCCACCGGTTTTTTTATGACTTCGCCATAGATAAAGGAAAACGATGGCGTGCATATCTAAACTCAAACACAAAAGCTTATCCGGTCTTGACCAACGTTCGTCCGAGAATCTGCCCGGATAGTAACTCGTCAAAGACCTCCGGCAGTTCATCCAGGGAAATGGTGCGTGTCACGATATCATCCAGGTGTCTTGGCTTGAGATCCGTTGCCAGGCGTTGCCAGATCTCATGGCGGATTTCATAGGGACAACCGGATGAGTTGATACCGAGCAGACTAACGCCGCGCAGAATGAAAGGCATCACCGTGGTGTTGAGTTCATGACCACCAGCGAGCCCAATGGAAGCGATGTTGCCCCAGGGTCTGACTGTCCGGGTAATACCGGAAAGCATTTCACCGCCGACGTTATCCACGGCACCGCCCCAGTGCCCTCTCTCCAGTGCATGGCGTCCAGGTTTGATCTTATCTCTGTGCAACACTTCTTGTGCGCCTAGATGTTCCAGGTAGGCATGTTGCTCGGTTTTACCCGTCACCGCTGTCACTTCATAACCTTCGCCATCAAAAATATTGACTGCGAGACTGCCGACGCCACCGCTTGCACCGGTGACCAGGATTGGTCCCATCTCGGGGCGTTGTCCGTTGATTTCCATGCGATAGAGTGCGAGAGCCGCAGTAAAGCCGGCTGTGCCGAGAGACATCGATTCTTCCAGTGTCAGTCCGTCGGGCAGGGGTACCACCCAGTCTGCCTTGACCTTTAAATACTCCGCATAGCCGCCATCGTGAGTGGCTGAAAGTTCGTAGCCGGTGACGATGACAGGATCGCCTGCCTTGAATCGCCGGTCACTGCTTTCTGCGATCTCGCCGGCTGCATCGATGCCGCCGGTGAGAGGAAAGTGTCTCAGGATCTGGCCCTTGCCGGTGCCGGCCAGGGCATCTTTATAGTTGATGCTGGAGTGACTGACGCGAATCAGAACCTCTCCCTCTTCGGGTGGTATGAGATCCAGCGATTCGATACCTGCAGAATGCTTTCCTTCGTCTTTACGAATGCGGAATGCTTTGTAAAGGGACATGACACACTACTCCGTTACGACTGGTATTTTTCCGATTTTTGCCCGCCATTCGGCCGGGCCTGTTTTATGGATTGAGGTTCCCCGGCTGTCGACCGCGACGGTGACGGGGAAATCGACAACTTCGAATTCGCGGATTGCCTCCATGCCCAGGTCCTCAAATGCCAAAACCTGGGAACTGCGGATTGCCTTTGAGACCAGATAAGCCGCACCGCCCACTGCCATCAGATAGACGGCCTTGTGTTGCTTGATCGCTTCCAGTGCCACCGGACCACGCTCTGCCTTGCCCACCATACCGAGCAGACCGGCTTCACCCAGCATCAGTTCACTGAACTTGTCCATACGGGTGGCGGTTGTTGGGCCGGCCGGTCCCACCACTTCATCACGCACCGGATCGACCGGGCCGACATAGTAGATGAAGCGGTTGTGGAAATTGATACCCTCCGGCAGGGGCTCGCCCCGACTGTAGAGATCGGCGATGCGTTTGTGTGCGGCATCCCGCCCTGTCAGCAGTTTGCCGCTGAGTAGGATCAGATCACCGGGCTGCCAGTCGGCAATCTCCTCCCGTGTGATATTGTCGAGATTGACCCTGCGGGCCTGGGGTGAGGCCTCCCAGGTGACATCCGGCCAGTCTTCGGCTTGCGGGGGGGTGAAAACCGCAGGGCCGCTTCCGTCGAGGTCGAATTCCACATGACGTGTGGCAGCACAATTGGGGATCATGCCTACCGGCAAGGAGGCAGCGTGGGTGGGAAAATCGCTGATCTTGACATCCAGCACCGTGGTCAGGCCGCCGAGGCCCTGTGCGCCGATTCCCAGTGCATTGACCTTCTCAAAGAGTTCCAGACGCAGCTCCTCCTTTCGGTTGCTTGGGCCGCGCTCCATGAGTTCATGGATAGTAATAGGCTCCATGAGTGACTCTTTCGCCAACAGCATGGCCTGCTCGGCGCTACCGCCGACACCGATGCCGAGCATACCCGGGGGACACCAGCCGGCACCCATCTTGGGCACCTCATCCAATACCCAGTCGACCAGCGAGTCTGAGGGGTTGAGTACCTTGAAGCGTGCCTTGTTCTCTGACCCGCCACCTTTGGCGGCAATCTTGATCTCTACTTTGTCACCCTTGACCAGTTGGGTGTGGACAATGGCCGGTGTGTTGTCGAGTGTGTTTGTCCGCTTGCCCAGTGGGTCGCTGACCATCGAGAAACGCAACAGATTGTCAGGGTGAGCATAGCCCCGGCGTACGCCTTCGTTGACCATCTCGCTGACAGTCATCTCACCTTGCCACTGGACCTGCATGCCGATCTTGAGAAATACCACCACCATGCCCGTATCCTGACAGACCGGGCGTCTGCCCTCGGCACACATGCGGGAATTGACCAGTATCTGTGCCATGGCATCCTTGGCGGCAGGATTCTCCTCTTTCTCCCACGCCTCTCCCATCGCTTGTAGGAAGTCGACAGGGTGGTAGTAGGAGATGTATTGCAAGGCGTCGGCAATACTCTGGATGAGGTCATCCTGGTGAATCTGCGTCATGGTCAATTCCTGCGGTATCGCATGAGGTCTAAGAAGAATGCATGGGTTTATGCGATTCGGCTATTCTTGGTTTTTGTGACTGTCAGTATCGTGGTTGCTGTCTGATTGTACAATTAACAGTAGTTTAGCACTGTCATATGGATATGTTTGGTGTTGGCTGGCTCAAGGTGAATGACACATGCCGTGGCATAGAAAAGCGATACGGCATGTGCCCGCACTATCTGATGTTAGATCTCGAGTAACAACCGGCTGGGGTCTTCCAGCAGCTGCTTGATGGTAACGAGAAACTGCACTGCATCACGACCATCGATGATTCTATGGTCATAGGAGAGTGCGAGATACATCATCGGGCGGACCACCACCTCACCATTGACCACCATTGGGCGCTGCTGGATTGAGTGCATGCCCAGAATTGCACTTTGTGGTGGGTTAAGGATCGGGGTTGAAAGCATGGAGCCGAAAACGCCGCCATTGGTGATGGAGAAGGTGCCGCCGGTCAGGTCTTCGTAACTGAGTGAGCCTTCTTTGGCCTTGAGGCCATACTCCTTGATGCGTTTTTCGATAGCGGCAAAACCGAGCTGGTCGGCATCGCGCAGTATCGGTACCACCAGTCCCCGTGGAGAAGAGACCGCAATGCCGATATCAAAGTACCCGTGATAGAGAATATCCTCCCCATCCACGGTGGCATTGATGATCGGGTACTGCTTCAGTGATTCGACAGCGGCCTTGACGAAAAAGGACATGAAGCCAAGCCGGACATCATGCTGCTTTTCGAAGATGTCACGGTAACGAACACGCAGATCGGAAACTGCCTGTAGGTCGACCTCGTTGAATGTGGTGAGAATGGCAGCGGTGCGTTGCGCTTCCACCAGTCGTTCAGCCACCCGCTTGCGCAGGCGGGTCATGGGTACGCGCTCCTCCGGCCTGCCGTCGACATTTGAAGAAACAGGTGCCGGAGTATTCGGTGTTTTCTCAGCAGCAGACTGTGCTGTTGAACGACTGCTCTGCTGGGTCTCTTTGCCCCCGGTCAGAACGGCCTCAACATCCGCTTTGAGAATGCGTCCATTTTTCCCGCTGCCCTGAATTGTGCTGGGGTCGACGCCGGTTTCATTGATCAGGCGTCGGACTGATGGTGAGAGCGCTGAGACATCGTCCTGACTTGAATCAGTCGATTCCGGTGCCGCTTGTGCCACTGCACCCGCCTCAATAATGCCCAGTACATCCTCGGCTTGTACGGTGTCTCCATCGTTAAAACGGATCTCTTTGAGTACGCCTGTTTGTGGCGCTGGAACCTCAAGCACAACCTTGTCGGTTTCCAGGTCGACTAAGGACTCATCCTGTTGCACCGACTCCCCCGGCTGTTTATGCCAATTCAGGATGGTAGCGTCAGAGACGGATTCCGGAAGTTGAGGAACGCGTAGTTCGATACTCATTGATTTGCCTGATTCCTATAGTTCATGCTTGGGTTGAAACGTCCGGTAAGTGCCTCATCAACCAGCTGCTCCTGCTGAGAGACGTGGACTGTACGATAGCCGACGGCTGGCGCGGCCGCTGACGCACGACCAACATAATGCAACGGCTTACCTTTTGCGGTCAGATGATAGAAACGATGTTTTATCTGATCCCAGGCGCCTTGATTCTGTGGCTCTTCCTGGCACCAGACATACATTTTTGCGTTCTTATAACGCTTGATAACTTTATCGAAGGCCTTCTGGGGAAAGGGGTAGAGTTGTTCGATGCGGATGATGGCAACATCATCGATACTGCGCGAACGGCGGGTCTCCAACAAATCGTAATAGACTTTGCCGGAACACATCACAATGTGTTTGACCTTCTTTGGATCTATCTCATCTATCTCATCGATAACCGTCTGAAACTCACCATCTACCAGTGCCTGTTTGGTTGAGGTGGCCAATCGATGGCGGAGCAGGCTTTTCGGCGACATGATGACAAGAGGATGGCGATAGGGCCTGATCATCTGCCGGCGTAACAGATGAAAAATCTGTGCCGGTGTCGTGGGATTGCAGACCTGGATATTATGGTTGGCACAGAGGCGCAGGAAGCGCTCAGGACGCGCTGATGAGTGTTCGGCACCCTGACCTTCGTAACCGTGAGGCAATAGCATGACCAGTCCGCACAACAGGCCCCATTTCTCACCCCCTGAGCTGATAAATTGATCGATGACAACTTGGGCGCCGTTGGCGAAATCGCCGAACTGGGCTTCCCAGATCGTCAGGGATTCTGGCTCTGCAGTGGCGTAACCATATTCATAACCGAGAACGGCTTCTTCCGAGAGCAGTGAATCGATAACCAGGAAATCGGCCTGCTCATTGGTCAGGTGTTGCAACGGGATAAGCGCATCACCCGTCTGTTGGTCATGCAGTACAGCGTGTCGATGAAAGAAGGTGCCGCGTCCGGAATCCTGTCCCGAAAGTCTAATCGGGACGCCTTTTGTCAGTAACGAGGCGTAGGCCATGTTCTCGGCAAAACCCCAGTCTATCAACTGGTCTCCACCCGCCATGCGTCTGCGCTCTTTCCAGATCTTCTCCACACGTGGATGCAGCTCGAAACCGGTTGGTACATGCAGCAGTTGCTGTGTGAGCCGGTCGAACTCATCATGCTCCACGCGGGTGTCACAGGGGTGATCCCACTCGACACCCCGATAGGTATGCCATCTCACGGCATAGGGGTGGCGCAGAGCACAGGCTACCGGCCGAGCTTCCAGCACGCCGCTCTCCAGTGAGTTGCGGTAGTTGTCCACCAGGTCCCGCGCCATCTGTGGGTTGATGACGCCCTCCTGAATCAGTTTTTCCGCATAACGCGTACGCACTGTCGGGTGGTTGCGGATCTTGCGATACATCTGCGGTTGAGTGACCGACGGCTCATCCGCCTCGTTGTGGCCGTGGCGACGGTAGCAGATCATGTCGATGATCACATCCTTACGGAAGCGCATGCGGAACTCCAGCGCCAGCCGAGTGACATAGATAACCGCTTCCGGGTCATCTCCGTTGACGTGAAAGATGGGTGCCTGGACCATCTTCGCAATATCGGTGCAGTAGTAGGTTGAGCGGGTGTCGAGGGGATTACTGGTGGTGAAGCCAATCTGATTGTTGATGATGATATGTACCGTGCCGCCGGTGGCGTATCCACGGGTCTGTGACAGGTTGAGTGTCTCCATCACCACACCCTGGCCAGCGAATGCAGCATCACCATGAATCAGGATCGGCATCACCTTGGAACCGTCGTGGTCACCCCGGCGACGCTGCCGGGCTCGCACCGAACCTTCAATGACGGGATTGATGATCTCCAGGTGCGAGGGATTAAAACCCAGTGCAATATGTACCACGCCACCGGGGGTGTCGATGTCGGTGGAGAATCCCATGTGATACTTCACATCTCCGGAGAGTCGTTGAGGATCTACCTCTACGCGGCCCTCGAACTCGTCGAAGATCTCCTGGGGCGGTTTACCCAGAATGTTGGTAAGAACGTTGATGCGCCCACGGTGAGCCATGCCAATGACAACCTCACTGATGCCGTTGCCGCCACCGTACTGAATCAGTTCATCCAGTAGGGGAATCACAGTTTCGCCGCCTTCCAGGGAGAAACGCTTCTGGCCGACATACTTGGTATGCAGGTACTTCTCAATACCTTCGGCAGCTGTCAGCAGTGTCAGCAGCCATTTTTTCTCTTCACCGCTGAAGCTTTGGAAAAGATGGCGTTGTTCGATGCGCTCCTGTATCCAGCGTTTTTGACGCGTATCTGTGATATGTCCATACTCGGTGCCGATACTCTCGCAGTAGCTCTTCTTCAACAGCTCAATGATGTCGCGCAGTTCCATCCGCTCAGGCGAGAAGAGGGAGCCGGTATTGAAGATGGCGTCGAGACCGATATGATCCAGGTTGTGATAAGCCAGGTCGAGATCGTCGACGTGAACTTGTTCTCGTAGATTGAGTGGGTCAAGATCAGCGTTCTGATGGCCTCGCATGCGATAGCCGTTGATGAAACGCAGTACCGATGCCTGTTGCTCTGCCGCTGCGGGGGAGAGGCTCTCCTGGGGGAGGGCGGCGGTAGTGCGCTCCTTGACCAGATGGAGGAATCTCTGACGGATAGGTTCGTGTGGCGTATCAGCTCGCTCAGCTTCCGGGAGTTGTTCGAATTGTCTGCGCCAATCGATCGGTACGCTTTCGGGATCCTTGAGGTAGCTTTCGTAGAGATCTTCAACAAAGGTGGCATTGCCGCCGGAGAAGGCGGTAGAGGATCTCAGCGCATCCAGAATGTTAGTCATTTTCTCTGATAACCCGTGACGAGGGGACTGATGTATAACTTATTTTTGTGCAGGCATCAACAAAATATTCGCAACCTTTGGATCTTGTCCTCCAGCGTACAGAAGACCTACACAATAATTAGACACTATTTTGTTAAACTCTAGATGTCACAGAGCGCGAATGTAAGGTATGAACTTTGATATAATAATCAAATACACCCTTGTTAAACTAGGGTTTTTAAGCTGTCAAGTATCGGAACTGAGCCAGTGATATGCTCCGTGTCTCACTGCATGCTAATTAACTTTATTAGTATGATCACAGATACTGGGCCACCACAAAGGATGGTCGGATAGGTCGGAAATTTTGTCGGGTCAAGAAAGCAGTCGGTTAAGAGTCAATCTGAACACCATATCGCTGGAAGCGGACGTGGCGTACTTTGGTGCTCGTCTGGAACTGGTCGGTGAACCCCAGACCCGCTATCAGGCAGCTCAGTTAAAGGTCTATAAGGCACTTGAGGCGGCACTCTGCGACAATCTGAAGCGCCTTAAAAAGAAAGACGCCTGAGGCTTTTTCCATCAGGCTCTAACTTCTGTTTTTCAGCATTTCATCTATCTGACGTTCGGCCTCTTGCCAATCTTCATCGGATCTTCCTGAGGTAAACCCATGGTGCTCCGCAATGTAATACGCTGCGGTGGTAATCATATCCAGGCGTTGCTCGGGTGAGATACGCGCTTTCTTCGCCTTTTTTATTTTTTTCTCAGCTTTATTCAGCTTCTCTTTTTTTTTCTTGTCGAGTTTTTTGTCTGATTTCTTCCCCATGACAACTCCTCCCCCGGGCTATTGTTATAAGGCTGTCAGAGAATACACCGACAAGTCATTAGCGGATATCCTGCCAGTATCCCATTTTACGGATGCGTGCTTCCTGCTCGGCCCGACGATACCGGGTTAGCAGTTCAGGGCCAATGTGCGTGGGCGCATCAGTGAGCTGCGCCAAGCCGGACTGAACCAGCCGTAATCCGATATCACTGCCCCCGTATAGAACTCTTCCGAGTATAACACCTGCGGGTGAATGCATGATGGGCTCGACTGTAACGAAACGACCGGCCAGCAGGGTGTGTAGATGTCGTTTGGTGTTGGCCGCACGTCGTCCTGCAAGCCGGGGTACCTGGATGCCAGCCAGTGTGACGCGCAGGCGGCGCTCATTATTCGCCAGTAGGATAATCTCGGTTCCATTTGGTACACCCACTACCTGACCTGATAGGCCGGAGGCAAATAGGTTCTCGGGTATCACCAGCACAGCAACGAGGAGGACTAGATAAGGGATCCTCTTTTTGCTATTCAGCCCAGCTAAAAAGATCTGCACCATAACGTCATTCCGAGATAGGATGGCGCCCTCGACAGGAGTCGAACCTGTGACCTATCGCTTAGGAGGCGATTGCTCTATCCTGCTGAGCTACGAGGGCTAGTAGTAGTTCTCGAATAAAAACAGTAGTTTATCGGGCGATAGGTAATCGGGCAAGCCCGAGATAACGACGGTTCGACTCCTGTCGAGGGCGGTAGACTTGTCCCTGATTTGTCCCAAGGGTCATTGATAATAGTATGTGTTTAAGATAAGTGACGATACGAGTAGATTTAGGTAGTTAACTGATCAGTATCAATGAGATAAGATATGAATTGAATTTTACTATATCAGTAATTCACGCAGTTTTTCATTATTTGCTTATATATTTAGAGCCAGCAGTGAATATGATTGAGTAATATTTGACTTAGTAGATACTATCAATCAGGGAGCAATGCTTCATGTCGACTACGGAATGGTTGGGTCCAATTACGAATGAATTAAAGAAAAAACAACGAGAGGCAGTATCAAGAAAAAAACCATTTCAATATGTATCAGTATCTAAAGCGCTAGCTCAGGATTATCTTAGTGAGGGATGGCAAGTTGATAAGGAATTAAAAATAAAAACGCGTATGCGAAAGGAGTGGTCGCATGATCAAAAACTAGAAAACACAGTTTGGTATCTTTTCTATCTTCTTGGCTATCCAGATATAAGCTCAGGTCGAAATTTTAAAATCGCCATTCACCGGAAAGGCGCAGATCCATTTGAGAAACAAATTGATGTTTTTGCTAAAGATGATGAAACAGTTGTCGTAGCCGAATGTAAGTCAGCCTCAAAACCCTCGCGACGTAGTCTTCAAAAGGATATTGAAGAATTTTCGAGCCTAAAGGGCCCAATATCTAATTCGATAAAAAAATATTATGGCAAGGAATTTAAGCCAAAGATTATCTGGCTTTTTGTTACTAACAACATAGTTTGGTCAGGAACAGATAAGCAAAGAGCGGCCGGTTCAAATATAAGAATAATCACTGAGAAGGAACTTAGGTACTATATTCAAATCGCTGATCATTTGAGGGGTGCTGCGAGGTTTCAGTTTCTTGCGGAGTTCTTGTGTAATCAAAAAATACCAGAATTAGAGAATGTCTATGTTCCTGCCGTAAAAGGTAAGTTGGGTGGTAAAACATACTATTCATTTGTTTCAACACCTAAGCAAATGTTGAAGATATCATTTGTTAATCATCGATCTCTTAATGACCCTGCGGGTGCTCCTTCATATCAACGATTAGTCAGTAGAACTAGGCTAAGGCAGATATCCCGCTTTATTTATAATGGCGGTTTTTTTCCAACAAATATTTTGGTTAATTTTACTACGAAAAGACGTTTTGACCCTATAACTAAAGACCCAGATACGAAAGTTCAGTTTGGGAATTTATACCTTCCGTCAAGCTATAGATCTGCATGGATAATTGATGGACAACATCGGCTATATGGTTATGCGCCACTAGACGAAGAGTACCTTAATCAAAATATTATGGTCATAGCTTTTGAAGGACTTAAAAAAGAAGAGGAAGCGAATCTTTTTGTTACGATAAATCATGAACAAAAATCTGTTCCCAAAACGCTTTTAGACGATCTAGAAGGTGAACTTAAGTGGGGATCAGATAAACCTACTGAAAGAGTGGGCGCTATTAGCGCGCGTCTTATTGGGCTATTGAATAATGACTTAGGAGAGCCTCTTTATGGGAGAGTTACTCAGCAAGGCATAACTCCAAATGAAAAGACATGCCTTACTGTCCCAGCACTCAAAGATGGTATTCGAAAGTCAGGTATTGTTGGAAAGGCAATACTAAATAAGAAAGAGTATTCGCCAGGACCGCTGTGCGGTGTATCCGATATGGAAACTCTTGAAAGAGCCAGGGCGACGATAAACAGTTATTTGCAGCTGTTGGTAAGTTCGAATATAGATCAGTGGGAATTTGGAAGAAAGGGGCATTTATGTACCAATGTGTCTCTTCAAGCCTATTTGCAATTGTTAGCTTCTGTTATTAGCTATATGGAATCAAATAAGGGACTGGATGCGAGAGAGCTTGAATCGAATGAGCTAATTGCAGAGATTGAAGAATACCTTGATCCAATAATAAGTTGGTTAGCAACTGCATCTAATATTGAAATTGAAAAACGATTTAAAGTGCAGTTTGGTTCAGGGGGGCCGCCTGAGTATTACTTTAGACTATGCAAAATGCTTCATAGCGAGTTTTCAGATTTCTCGCCAGAGGGATTTGAAGAGTGGTTGTCAGAGCAATCAGAAGAAAGAGTCACAGAAGCAGACAAAAAATTAAAGGAATTAAACATAAATGTACAAAAGGCAATATTTGATACATTTAAGAGAGAATATGGAGTGGAAGGAGATGCGTACTGGAATAAAGGAGTAATAGATAAAAAAATTAAAACAAGGGCATACGAAAAATCACTAGAAGATGATGATGAGGATCGCCTATCTTTAGATAACTATTTGGATTTTATCGAGTATAAAAAAATAGTTGAGAATAAGGCTCATTGGCAGTTGTTTAAACCAATATTTGACATTCCAATGCCTGGAGATAAAGGTTACTCAAAGAACGTAATGTGGATGGAGAGAGTTAATGAGCTGAGGAGGATCCCAGCACATTCAACGGAAAAAAGGCACTACAAATCATCAGATTATGATTTTATAGATTACATATACGATGAATTCATGCGACGCGTTGATCAAATGGATAGTAATAAAGATGTCTAGGGAATTTGAAATGCAACCGTTTTTGAAGTGGGCTGGTGGTAAGAGATGGCTTGTATCAAATTATAAGGATTGTATCTATACAGAGGCTGAAAGATATATTGAACCGTTTTTAGGGGGTGGCGCGGTATTTTTTTCTCTTGATCCAAAAAAAGCCATCATAGCCGATTTAAATGAAGAATTGATAAATGCGTATTTAGTGATAAGAGATCAGCCGGAAAAAGTTATACAGCAATTGAAATCCCATCAGAGGAAACACAATTCAGAAAATAATTACTACTATAAGATTCGAGATCAATCACCAAGAACGTCTGCTAGTAAAGCGTCGAGGTTTATATATTTAAATAGAACTTGTTTCAATGGGCTTTACCGCGTTAACTTGAATGGTAAATTCAATGTGCCAAAGGGAACGAAAAACTCAGTAATAATGGAATCTGATGATTTTATTAGAATGTCTGCGTATCTTCAAAAGGCCACTATTGAATACCAGGACTTCTCAGCTTCCTTGAGAAAGGCTGGGGCAAAAGACTTTGTTTTTATTGATCCACCATATACTGTAAAACACAATATGAATAACTTTGTGAAATACAATGAAACAATATTCTCTTGGAGGGATCAAGAAAGATTGGCTGATTGCGCATATGAAGCGGCTTGTGCAGGTGCTAGGGTCTTAATATCGAACGCCGATCATCCTAGTATACATAAGTTATATAGTAGGAGGATATGGAGAAGGGTAGTCGTTAACAGGAATAGTGTTATAGCTTCAGATTCTAACTGCAGAAAAGAAACTACAGAGCTGTTGATCTCAAACTACTTGAATAATCAAGGAGAGCAAGTACAAGTAAGATCTTGACTTTGGGCTGGTGAAAGGATTCTAAGCGCTTCGTAAGAGGGTTATTCTTTCTTTACAAGCATATGTATGTCATCGATTTTGATAGAAGTTGCTTTCTCAAATTCAGATTTCATGGATTCTTTAAGTAAATCTTCATCCTCTTCTTTAACAATGAACGAATCGTGTACAGTCAGAATTGGTTTATTCGCGTCTATAAACATTTGTACAATCGACATGCATATGTCTGAGTCAATACGCATGATTTTTAAGCCATGCTCCTTAAAGAAGTAACCTGATATGTCAGCGTGCTTTTCTGCAAATTGATCTATTAGTTTGCCTATGCGTATCTTGTTGGCTTTGTAGTAATTATAGATTTCTTCATCTTTCTTTTTGCATTCATTGATCCAGCTTTGAGCTGCTTGTCTTGCGCTATTCTTGGATGGGGTATTGAGGCACATGAGCAATATCTTCTTTAATATGCTTCTACCAACTGGATCTTCATATCCCTCTAAGATATATCCGTCCTCCTTGTAGAAAATACCTTCTAGGGCGTATGTGATTTTTAACTGGCAATTTATAAAATCGAGCTCTACTACTGAAGCGCCGTTGATAGTAATGTTATTTCTGTGATCACTTGGTATATTCTGCCAAAATCCTGCATATATTCTGCCACCTAAAGAGAAATCATTTCTTGTATTAAAAACTCTTTTAACTCTGTAAGTGTCTACTTTTGTAAATATGCTGTATGAGCTACATTGGATATCAAATTGTTTTAAGTGATTTATATGCCTAATTACTTGTTCTCTTGCTTGTGTGGTGAAACCATTGTCGTTGTACTCTAGAAGTATTCTTTTTTTGTTTCTGGTTCTCCAGTGGTTATCTTCCATTGGGACTTTTGTAGATAATTCAATAACTTCATTTTCTTGATGTAAATGAATCACATCTTCGGTAATGTCATGAGTGCTAAATAGTTCGATTAATTCAGGTGAAGCACAAATTCTTGTAACTTTACCACCGATATCGCCAACTTTTCCCATGTGCTGTAACATAAGGTTATTCCACATAAGACAATCTAGGACTCTTTTAATTTGAGATATTGTTGTCCCTGTTGGATTGTATCTATTCTTTTTCCAGTTATTGTTATTTCTACTTATTGCAATAGAACCGCTATGACCTGATATGCAATATTTGTGATATAGGTTCATTAGAACCATAATAATTGTGTCTTTGTGAATAATTTGACGTTTCTTTGATTTTGGCAACCCAAATATTTTATCTTCTAACTCACTTTCTACGTAATCTTCATACCAGAAATCTTTGTATAATTGATCTACAAGCTGAATAACTCTGGTACTGTAAGAAAACAACGATATGTCTATTGGAACTGAATTGTTTATCCATTCATCTACAGAAACGGAAAGAAAATCATAGGCACTACCTGGAGTAAGCTTTAATCCTGGCATAATATATATCCTTAATATACCTTCTCTATTACTAAGATAAAAAACTATAGGACTGTTTTATTAGGATGATCCGTTTAAATAAACTGTTTCCATTATTTGTATTGATGTTTTACGCAATTAATGCATATGGCGAGATCGAATACTATCACTGTAAGAAAGGTGTGGATAGTTACTGGAAATTCGATCTTGATAGAATTCAAGAGGTTGACCCATTCAACCCTCCAGTACTGTCCAGACAGGCTGGTGAAGTAATGCCACGTGAGAATGTCAAGCATAACAATGAATGGTATGTTGTGCCGATTTATGTGTCAGGAATGCAGGTCATGTATTACATAAACCGAAAAGGTGGAGAGTCTTTGTTTAGAATGGATAGCGGCTACCCAATGTCTCTTGGTAAATGCACAGACATAGTCGGAGATGACCTTGATGAGTTATTTCGTCTCCGAACATTTGAAGATGCCGAAAAGGATCGACAAGAAATAATCGGCTTTTGATGTTTGCTAGTACGAAGTGGGACAAGTAAATAGTACACAAAATTATTAGCTATCAATATACCCTCATGCATATGTCCCCCATGGTCCCTGCCTAGGGGGATAAGTCATTGTTATTCAGATATATATATAAAATCATATACATAAAATTACGCTAATTCTTCCTTATGGTAATTCTGAAGTTTATTCACAAGTGTTTCAGGCCTTATGTGTGTATATCGCTTCAACATCCTAAGATCCTGATGCCCTGTAATGGCACTCACCTCCATGATTGACAATCCCATCTCGAAGAATCTGGAAGTGGCCTCATGCCTTAAGTCATGGAATCTAAGATTCTCTATCCCAGTCCTTTTGCAGGCCCGCTGAAATGCCTGCGTGATGCTGTCTGGTCTTATTCCCCAAACCCTTCCATCTAACCGCCTAGGAAGCCCTCTGAGCGTCTCTAATGCTCTGTTTGATATTGGAATAGTCCTGGGCATATTTGTCTTAGTAATAGGAATAGATAGTGTCTGAGAGGCCCAGTTGATATGCTGCCACTCCATGCTCGATATTTCTCCTCGTCTCATGCCCGTCTCTATAGCGAAGGTCACAAGATCACCCACAGTTTGATCCGAACAAAGCAACCTAATTTCACTGACAGTCGCCCTTCGATTCCTGCTTCTAGGTCTTCTTGGTAGGGTAACTTTACTTACAGGATTACCGAGAGGAAGATTAATGCCCCATTCTTTAGACGCTGTGTTGAATAAGCACTGCAGGAAGAGTAGGTCTTTTCTTGCTGTCTCCGGGCTGACAGATTGTAATCTCTTATCTCTGTGTTCTGAAAGCAGGCGAGGTGTAAGGTTGACTAGATTGTAGTGGCCAATCTCTGCGTTAAGTGTGCAAATGAGAGATCTAATGGGCTGTTGAGAACGCTTATCAGGAAGAATTTCCGCTTCATATCTCAACATTAGTTGGCTGAGTGTAGTGTTTCGTGCAAGTTTCAAGTCAAGGAACACTCCCTGTTCCATTTCAGATTCGATTTTTCTAGCCCACTGTTGAGCTAATTTCTTGCTGGAGAAAGTCTTTGACTGAGTCGGATAGCCTTGTCTGCGTACCTTGACCTGGTACTTTCCCGGTGTGCGAGAGGTGATGGTGGCCATAGTGAATTGTCCCCGTATTGTCCCAAAGTACGAGATCCACTACATAACCATCTGATTGATAGGTATAAATACTCTGTGACCTATCGCTTAGGAGGCGATTGCTCTATCCTGCTGAGCTACGAGGGCATTGGCCGGCGATTATAACAGTCGCGGCATATGCTACCAGTGTAGCGATGGGTAGATTGTCGATAAATTACTTCGCGCAGGACAATTGGGTGCAGAACTTTTCAAGTCTGGCGATTTTGAACCAGTGCCGAACTCTGCATAGAATGCACTGGCCCACTTCATTAATCAGTGTAATGGCGGTGCCAGTCAGGATGAGCGCCCAGAAGACAGTATCGATCCAGGCATATTCAGTCAGTCCCTCCAGCCCATAGACTGCGAAGGACATCAGGCCGAACAGCATCGCGAGGATTAGGCCTGACAAAATTGGTAGCATGGGTTTCTCCATATATCAAAGATTATAATTAAGTATATTAGGAATTAATTATAAAAATGCAATGCACTACCATTCATATCTATGACCAACTTCATGATTTTTTACATAAATACAATTCTTTCAATAAGTTGATTGAACTTTATCTCACTGGATTACATGTGCTCACGACACGCTGGGTATCGACTGAGACGATGCATGGGGAAAATGCATCTGATTAACACTCTGTTTCGTATCCTCTGAATAGAAAGGTGCAAATAGTGCTATACCCGGACTGCCGAACACTGAGAAAAACACGACCATGATCGATACCGCTCATCTCTTACAGCCAACCAGCTTTCCCGCCATTCATCGAGGAAAGCTTGAAACGCTACAAGTGAATCTCGGTTATCGCTGTAACCTCTCTTGTGTCCACTGTCACGTCAATGCCGGTCCCAAGCGTTCGGAAGAGATGAGCCGGGAGACAATCGATGTGGTGCTGCGTTTTCTAAGGAATCATCAGTTAAAAACGCTGGACCTGACCGGTGGGGCGCCTGAATTGAATCGGGATTTCCGTTATCTGGTAGAAGCTGCAGCGGGGATGGGTGTGCATGTTATCGACCGCTGTAATCTGACTATCCTGCTGGAGCCGGGACAGGAGGATTTGGCGGAGTTTCTGGCAGCACATGAGGTGGAAGTTGTTGCCTCCCTGCCATGCTATCTGGAAGAGAATGTTGACAGCCAGCGTGGTAAGGGGACCTACCATGACAGCATTGAGGGCCTGAAGCGACTCAACCAGCTTGGGTACGGTTCACTTGAGTCACCTCTGCAACTCAATCTGGTCTATAACCCTACCGGACCCAGTCTACCACCGCCCCAGGGTCCACTTGAGGCAGACTACAGAAAGCAGCTTGATGAGCGGTTCGGCATTCAATTCAACCAGCTGTTCACAATCACCAATATGCCAATTCAACGTTTTGGCAGCCTGTTGCAATCTAAGGGGAAGTTCCAGGATTATCTTCAGCTTCTGCGCGATTCTTATAGACCCGAAAACCTGGATGGTGTGATGTGCCGGCAGTTGTTGAGTGTGGATTGGCAGGGTTATGTCTATGATTGCGACTTCAATCAGATGTTGAAAATACCGCTGGGTCATGAGAACAAAGTCCACCCGCACCTGAGAGACCTTCTCGACAGCGATTTATCGGCAGCACCGATTCGGGTGGCTGAACACTGCTTTGGCTGTACTGCGGGACAGGGCAGCAGCTGTGGTGGCGCACTGGACGAGTAGTATTATCCGGCAACCAATAGAAATGCGTCTGAGTATCATCGTACCGATTCTAAACGAGGGTGAGCTTGCGGTAGAGAGTGTGAAACGTCTGGCCAGCTTCAGGGCTGCCGGTCATGAGCTTATCGTGGTCGATGGCGGCAGTGAGAACCTACCGTCAGACACACTCAAGCCTCATGTGGATCACTTGCTCACCTCGCCCCCAGGACGCGCCACTCAGATGAACCTGGGAGCCAACGTGGCGACAGGTGACGTCTTCTGGTTTCTACATGTGGACAGCCTTGTCGAACCCAGCGTGGACCGTGCTATTTTTGATGCCGTTTCCAATGGGGCAGGGTGGGGACGATTCGATATCCGCCTGAGTGGGAGTCAGTCACTTTTACGCCTGGTGGAGCGCATGATGAACTGGCGCTCCCGCCGGAGCGGCATCGCCACTGGAGATCAGGGTATTTTTATCCACCGTTCGCTTTTCGCACGGGTCGAAGGGTATCCAGAACAAGCGCTGATGGAAGATATTGAGATCAGCCGACGATTAAAACGACACATGCTGCCAGTCTGTCTCAGAGAGAAACTATTGACCTCAAGCCGTCGTTGGGAGCAGCAGGGTATTCTACGCACCATTGTTTTGATGTGGGGTCTGAGACTGGCCTATTGGCTGGGTGTCAGTCCTGCGCGACTTGCCGGTTTCTACAGGCCATGCAAGACAACGCCGTCCTGATATTTGCCAAAGCGCCTTATGCAGGGCAGGTGAAGACCAGATTGGTACCTGCCATCGGTGAGCGTGCTGCTACCAAACTCTATAGTCAACTGCTAGAACGCGAGATTGCGTGGATCGCCAATGAGACGCCCTATGACATTGAACTGTGGGTGTCACCGGATACCACACACCCACTGCTCCAATCACTGGCGAAACGTCACTCGCTTTCCCTCTTTGTGCAGCAGGGCGAAGATCTCGGTGAGCGCATGGGATACGCAGTCAGGCAGTCGTTGAAACGCTATCGTCGTATCGTGCTACTGGGGGTGGATTGTCCCGCACTGACAGCCAATCATCTGCAGCAGACATTTGATTGGCTCACCGCAGGGGAAGACGCTGTCATTGGGCCGGCAGAGGATGGCGGCTATGTACTATTGGGCTTGAATGCTTGGGATGACAGTCTTTTTCATGGGCACGAATGGGGCAAAGAGACAGTTGCAGAAACCACACGACAAGCCTTGAGCAAAATCGGCTGGCGTTGGCGCGAGTTGCCCACCCTGTGGGATCTTGATCGTCCGAGTGACTTGCAACAGCTCAAATCATTGAATATTGCCGTGCCTGTCTACGGTATTCTCTGATTACCTCGCCATCGTAGGTATAAGAGAAACAGACCAACAGAGAAATGTCCTATATAGACTAACAGGCCCTAGGTGATATTCATGAGTGATGAATGAAAACTACGATCAGGCCTTGCCCAGAGATTTGGAAGGGTTGGTCGGGCGAGACTCGCCGGAAGGTCCATAGGTTTTATTGGCGTTACCCATGCCCAGCAGAATACTCAATGCCTGGTTGACCTGCCGTTGATTGAGTTCGACAGCACCACCATTGATGTCATTCTGCTTTTGGCATTTCTCCAGCAGGGTCAGATACTGTTTCCATGCCCCTAACAGTTCCGTATTGTCGTCGATAAACGTCTCAGTGCCCTGTCTATCAGTGGTTAAACCCTGCTTGAGAAGAAACTGACGGTGTTTGGTGGCGCTTTTTTCAACTGCCTCCAGTTGAATTTTCTTTTCTGTCTGTAGTTTTTTCAAAGCCTCTGAAGGGGCGGCTTGGAGTAGCTGATACTCTTGTTGAAGCAGATCGAGCAGACGCTGTGTCTGCTCGATCTCGAGTCTCAGTAAGTCGATGAATGCAGATTGTGCTTCCGGGTTAGCGTCCATCAGGGTCAGGGAAGGGAAATTTCCATGAAGAGCATCTTGCCTGCGGCGCTCTGTGGATCGATGGTGAAACTGCCGGTGGCCAATGCGCGTTGCACGGCTTCCACCTGTTGTGCATCCACCACGGGCATCTGCGCAATTCGTCCCTCGAGCTCCTGCAGCATGGCAGCGGAACCTGTTTTGTCGAATGAGTCATTTTTACCGCCTACCTTGCCCGCTGCAACCCGGCTAACCGCAGGATTGCCCTGGGAACGCTGGACGTTACTGTTGTCCCCGACGTTCTGCAGATTTCTGCTGGTAAGACTGTTGATTTCGATGGCCATGGCTATCCTCTGCTGCGCTGCTGTTGATATGTCATTCTATCGACATTCATACCTATTACTTTAACAGCTATGGCGATTTTGAAGGCGTTTGATTCCCCTGTTTTCACTGCGTTGATACCAATCCCGAGGTGACGACACGAGCCTCCAGCTTTTTCTTGGATGCCAGGTTCAGTACCGGGATCAGATCTCCCGGATTTCCATCCCGCAGGGCCTTGCCCCGACTGCGCACCTCGATGGGACCGGCCCCCGCCAGTATGGTGATCTGCTCACCACGGCGGACAGTTTTCTGTACCACCAGCATGCTGGGTGTCACGACCTGACCCCGGCGTAGCGTACGCTTCAGGGTACGGCCATTAATTTCTTCGACCGATGAAAAATGGCCTCGCAGCAGGTGGGAGGTGTTCATGATCTCCAGTGAAAGATCGTCCGGTCCGATGGGAGTGCCCCGGCTCAGATCACGCTGGGCGACTGCTACCGGCATTTCGCGCCCAACATTGGCAGAGACGTAGAGTGTCCAAGGCTTTGGTAACTGGCAGCTGACACCGACAGTGGTCCTTCCCAGACTGATGCCGCCTGGGGGATCAAAGGTTTCAAGGGAAGTCTCGCACCGGGCGAGTTTTAGCCGGTGGTCGAGTGGGGTAATGGCTATGACAAGCTTTTCACCTGCTTGGGTGAATTCGGCGGCAAGACGGTTCTCGACCGCTGAGATGATCGACTCATGGGGTTGGTGCTCACTGTCCGATGCCTGGAGAGCGCCTGCGGAAAATAGCAGGAGTATGGCCAGAAGTATGTTTTTTACTGAGTAACAGCTCATCTTGCGCATCCGTTTGGGTTTATTCACTAAAAGAAACAAGCAATCATTGTGCCGCTAAATTAAAAAATGCCTGGAAAATAGGTTGTTTGGGCAGGTCTTGAATCGGGCTTAGGCGGGTGATTATCGTTAAAGAATAGGGCTTCTAAGCCGCCATAGGGCATGCAGTGAATGAAAACTGTATCAACTGGTGAGGAGGCAAATTATGGCGGGCATGCTGGATGGTATCAATCAGCGAACCATGCTGGCGGGTCAGAATCGACTTGAACTGCTGCTTTTTCGTCTCCAGGGTCGTCAGGTATTTGGCATCAACGTCTTCAAAGTGAAGGAAGTGGTGCAGTGCCCGCCGCTGACCCAAACACCAGGTGCCCATAAAGTGATACGTGGGATTGCCAGTCTTCGTGGCAATAACATTCCGGTGATGGATCTCTGTCATGCCATCGGGGGACCGCAAATGGGCGCCCCGACTGACTATTTCATTATTATTACTGAGTACAATCGACGCATGCTCGCATTCTTGGTGGGTAATGTGGAACGTATCGTCAATACCCATTGGGAAGATATCCTGCCGCCACCGATGGGATTGGGACGCAGCAGTTACATGACTGCAGTGACGGAGATAGACGATGGATTGGTTGAAATTATTGATGTAGAGAAGGTATTGAGTGAGGTTTTAGGGATCGATGAAGAACTCAATAATCCCATAGAGGAGACCGGTGCGGACCTCGATCAGCTTAAGATTTTATTGGTAGATGACTCCATGGTGGCACGCCACCAGATGAAAAAGGTCATGGATGAAATCGGCATAGAAACCATTCTGGCAAAGGATGGTAAAGAGGCGCTGGATCTGCTCCGGGAATGGTCTAAGGAAGGTAAAGTCAGCGATTGGCTGGCCATGGTGGTTTCAGATATCGAGATGCCCAAGATGGATGGTTACTCTCTGGTAACTGCTATCCGTGAGGATGCTAAATTGGCGGATCTCTATGTCATTCTCCACTCCTCTTTGAGTGGCGTCTTCAATGAAAATATGGTGAAAAAAGTGGGGGCAGATCACTTTCTCGCCAAATTTATGCCTGATGAGTTGGTGGGAAGAGTGACGGAGCGACTCAAACAACTTGCCTGATCACTGGATTCACGTAACAGTAGAATAGTAGCGTCATGTACCAAAGGTCGAGTTCCATTCAACCTATCAAGCCGACTGACTATCAGGCCTTCCAGCAGTTTCTGCAGGACGCTTGCGGTATCCAGCTGGGTATGGGGAAAGAGTATCTGGTGTCCAGCCGACTGGGTAGTCTGATGAAGGAGATCCAAGTTGAATCTGTCGGTGAACTCCTGCAAAAACTCAGGTCCCCGGTACAGTCCCAGCTCAAGGTTAAAGTCATCGATGCGATGACCACCAACGAAACCTTCTGGTTTCGTGACATCGGGCACTATATCTTGATGAAAGAGACGATTCTGTCCGATCTCAATCAGACCCGTGGCGGTAGTATCCGCATCTGGTCTGCGGCATGCTCCAGCGGGCAGGAACCCTATAATATCAGCATGACGGTTGAGGAATACGAGACGAAGAGCGGACGTGGTCGACCAGTCAGCATTGAGGCCACTGATATCTCAAGCAAGGTGCTTGCAGAGGCAAAGGCCGGCATCTATTGTGGCCTGACTGTCGAACGTGGTTTGACCCTGGATCAGCAGAAGCGCTTTTTTACACCTAACAAAGAGCACTGTCTGGAGGTGCGTCCGGAGATCAAACGGCGCGTCAATTTCCGTTCCCTGAATCTGGCCGGTAGTTATCAGGCCATGGGGAAATTCGACATCATCTTCTGCCGCAATGTGTTGATCTACTTCTCCAATGAATTGAAGAAGGATATTGTCGATCGACTGGCCAATGCCCTGAATCCCGGTGGCTATCTGTTCCTCGGATCTACTGAGTCGATTAACCAGCTGAGTAATCGCTTCGATATGAAGGTGGGTCACGGCGGCATTTCCTATCGACTCAAGTCCTGAGCGGCAATCCTTGCCGAAAAGCGGCAGTTGCTTGCCGCATTTTTCCGATCAGTCGGTCTGTATTTCCCTGAAGTATCCGCGAGAAACGCAATAGAGAGGGTCTGGCACGATCCCTGCAATCATCTCGGTGAATCAATGGTTTTGGAGTCACCGATGAATTTCGACGACACATTCGGCATACATGAACGGGCGCTACTGCTCCGTTCCCAGCGCGCCGAAGTGCTTGCCGCCAATCTGGCGAATGCGGATACCCCTGGCTACAAAGCGCGGGATTTCGATTTTAAATCGATGCTCGCCAATGAGGTGAATGCTTCTTCGCGGGTAAGAACCACGCACGGCCAGCATATACAACCCGATCAGGGTACCGTGCCCGCAGCACAAATGCTCTACCGTACGCCCATGCAGCCATCGTTGGATGGCAACACCGTGGATACCGAGCAGGAGCATACTGCCTTTAGTGCCAACGCCATCGAATATCAGGCCACGCTGACTTTCATCAACAGCAAAATAAGCGGTATCCGTAAAGCACTGAGGGGTGACTAAGCATGTCCATGTTTAAGATCTTTGACACAGCAGCCTCGGGCATGAGCGCCCAGAGCCTGCGTCTCAATCTGGTGGCCAGTAACATGGCCAATGCCGATGCGGTCAGCAGCAGTATCGACCAGACCTATCGTTCTCGTCAGCCGGTGTTCAAGACCCTTCTCGATCAAGCCAATCCCGATGCGGCAGCCACCGGTGTGCAGATGGCAGGCGTGGTAGAGAGTCAGTCGCCCTTGGTGCAGGAGTATGCACCGGATCATCCCATGGCCAATGAGGAGGGTTATATCTTCCGTCCTAACGTCAATATGGTGGAGGAGATGGCCAATATGATGTCCGCCACACGTTCTTATCAGAGCAATGTAGAGGTCGCCAATGCGGCCAAACAGCTGCTCATCGCCACGATCCAGATGGGTCAGTAAGGAGTCATTCATGAGCGCAATCAGCAGCAATTACGATCTCTATAGTGATCTGGGATTAACTGCCGCCGAAGAGAAGCAGAAAAGTGGTGATCTCGGTATGGAGGACTTCATGAACCTGCTGGTCACAGAGCTGACCCATCAGGATCCTTTCAAGCCGATGGAAAACAGTGAGATGGCGACACAGATCTCTCAGTTTGCCACCGTCAGCGGCATTGATGATCTGAATACATCTTTTAATGATTTTGCCGGCAATATGATTGCCGAGCAGTCGATACAGGCGGCAAACCTGGTCGGGCACGAAGTCATGATCGAAAGCTATATGGGTGTGTTGCCCAATGGCGGCAGCCTGTCGGGAGCAGTCTACATGCCTGCGTCGGGCTCAAACGTGAAGATACAGGTTAATGATAAAACGGGCGCATTGGTGCGTGAGCTGACGCTCGGCCAGCAGGACAAGGGACTGGTCCAGTTTAGCTGGGACGGTTTTACCGATACCGGAGAGTATGCGGATCCGGGACAGTACAACATCACCGCCTCAGCGACTATCGAAGATGCGGACCAGGGGCTGTCCACCATGGTGTTTGCCAATGTCGATAGCGTGAGTATCGGCGGTAACAACGGCGTGCTGGTCAATCTCGAGGGCCTCGGCCTTGTTTCAATCGACGACGTTCTTGAAATCCACTGAGTTATCTAGAGGGGAAATAAAATGGCATTTCGTATCGCACTGAGTGGTCTGGATGCAGCCTCCACCGATCTGGAGGTCACCGGTCACAATATTGCCAACGCCAGTACGGTGGGCTTCAAGGAGTCTCGAGCGGAGTTTGCCGACATCTACGCCAACTCTATCAATGATGTCAGTAGCTCGGTACCTGGACGCGGTGTGCGGGTAACCCGCGTGGCGCAGCAGTTCGGCCAGGGCAGTACGGAATTTACTTCCAACAATCTCGACCTGGCGATCAATGGCGAGGGTTTTTATGTCATGCGAGATCCTGGTGGTGACCAGGCCTATACCAGGGCAGGTGCCTTTTCGGTCGACCGTGATGGTTTTGTGGTGAATCAGACCGGCGCCCGCCTGCAGGTCTTTCCCCGCATCGGTACCACAGGCAGTCTCTTCAATACGGGTACGACCACTGACCTGAACCTGCCAGTAGTTTCCGGTACGCCCCAGGCGACCACCAATATCGATACCACATTGAATCTGAGTTCTGCAGAGACGGTACCGACAGTGGCGCTTGATCCGACCGATCCGACGTTCACTTTTCCACCAGATCCACAGAGCTATAACCACTCCACGGCAACCACGATCTACGATTCTCAAGGTACTGCCCATACTGCGACCATGTTCTATCGAAAAGTTGCAGATAATCAGTGGAACGCCTTTACCTTTGTAGATGGTCAGAATGTCACTGTGGGTGGTAACGCCTTTGCTGATGTTCAGTTCAGTACTTCGGGTGCGTTGGCGACCGGTGTGGGTGATGTAGATGCCCTGGGCAACATTTCGATTGATACCTTCAATCCGGGTGGTGGCGCAGCAGATATCGTCGGCATGACATTCGACTACAGCTCAACCACGCAATTCGGTTCTGAGTTTGCAGTCAATGAGTTGACTCAGGATGGATTTACATCCGGTCGTCTTAGTGGAGTCGACGTGGACGGTTCCGGTGTTGTCTTTGCCCGTTTTACAAACGGTCAGTCCGAGCCGCTCGGTAAGATCGCACTGGCGCGATTCAATAATACTCAGGGGTTGCGTCAGATCGGTGATACCAGTTGGGCGGAATCCTTCTCCTCCGGCGATGTGCAGCTGGGTGAGGCGGGTACCTCCAGTTATGGTCTGATTCAGTCCGGTGCGTTAGAGAATTCAAACGTGGATCTGGCTCAGCAACTGGTCAACCTGATTACTGCGCAACGTAACTTCCAGGCCAATGCCCAGGTGATTACCACGGCGGATGCCATTACTCAGTCAGTAATCAATATTCGTTAATAGACAGTTTGTTCGAGTACGTAGTCCGCTGGTTCCTCCCCAAGTGTGCTGGGGAGGAGGCTGGCGGCTTTTTTTGTTCTGGTGATTCTATTAATGGCGTATCACTTACCTGAAGTAACGTAGATCCGATGGATCTGTCATAAGAATTACACTTCCGGTTTCAGTCATGACATCAGCTTCTTGCCGTGATGTTGTAATTGTTGAAAGTAGTTGAGTAATATCTCTTGCGGTTGGTCTGATGCAACCAGTGCTGCGTAGGGCAATATTGCACCGGTCCAAGCTTCTGTGTACCAGTAGGCGCCTTGCGGAAGTGTCAGGTCGGCCCAGTGGTCTGGGGTTGGGTAAGTGGTGACATAGAAATAGGCATCCGGGATCGAAGCATCGCCGGTGACAAAGCCAAAATTCATCTGTTCGTCAGCACTCTCCTCATCTGCCGGATCGCTATCCGGTACCAGTCGACCGGAGAACCAGTTCATGGAGAGATCCATGTGGTGGGGAAAAAGCTGCACCGGGGCTGTCTCTTCTCGAAGCCTGCCTTTAAATGTTTTAAAAGTGACATCCACCCAGTTGATGGCTTTACGAAAGCGATCTACAGCAAGTGTGTCATATGCCAGTTGAACCTCACTCTGAAAGTCGGTGAAAAGCGCCGGCGGCAGATTTATTTGTCTGGCGGTCAAGTGGCTATTAATCCGGTTGCAGAACTCAGTGCTGCTTTGATCGATCAGTGTCAGTCCCGTACTCCAGCCTTCACTGCTGTCGATTCTGAGTTGGTGGTTATTCAAATCAAGGGAGAGTTCCAGATTCTGTCCAGCAATGGGAAAGGGCGATGTGGTCAGTCCCCGAGATGTTACATATAAGGTGATGTGCCACCAATGTTTTGATTTTGGCATGTAGTGGCTGCGGATCTTTCCAATTATTCTGGCATAAAGGTGCAGCGTATCGCGTGTCATGTGCCAGTCAGCCAGTGTTAACTTGGGTAGTTTTGTTGACATAGATGTGTCCATGGTTAGGTGGTGCAGATTCACTCTGCAGTGGGTCTTCCCTGTCCCTTTGTCGGGGAGAATCGAAGTGGCATTATCGATACCGGTTTCTGTTCAGATGATAGATCGTCTCCCCTTCGTTCGCAGATTTTTAGAACAGCCGCGTAGGCACTGACGCCAGGTAGCGCCGTCAGACCGTGCAATATAATACTCATTGTTACGGTAAGGATAACCGTATCGAAAACCAGCGAGGCATGCGTGAGCTGCGCATGATCGAGCACCAGCAGTACGAAAAGAATGGATGCCAGTCCCCGCGGACCAAACCAGCCGAGAAAGAGGTTCGTCTCCCATCGCAAATGCTTGCCAATGAGTGAGACGAACACTGGCAACATGCGCACCAGGGTCAGACTCAATAGGGCATAGATAAACATCTCCCAGTTCAGGTGATTCCAGACCTGAGGTAATAACGCTACGCCGAAAAGGTAAAAGATAATCAGGTTGAGCAGTTGGCCTTCAGATTCGGCAAACTCATAGATTTCCTCATTGACATGTTTGAGCGTATTGCCTGTGGCCACCCCGGCAATAAAAGCGGCAATGAATCCGTTGCCGCCGATCTGATCGGCTGCCAGATAGGCGATAAAGGCGAGACTGAGCAGATAGATATTGCAAAACTCGTGGGTGAGAAAGCCTCGCTCGATCGCTTGATTGATGGCACTGGCCCCGGCCCATCCGATCAGGGCGCCGACCAAGGGTCCCAGGATGAGTTGTTGTGCCACAAAAGAGAACCACGCGGTCTCCTGTTCGTTGCCGTGCGCACCGGCGGCAAAGGAGATGACGAACAGCAGTGCAGGCAAAGCGATGCCGTCATTCAGTCCGCTCTCGACATTGAGGGTCTGGCGGATGCGCTCCGGTACTTTTGGGCTGCTCACCACTGCCTGACCCAGCGCGGCATCCGTTGGCGCCAGGATGACGGCCAGCACCAGTGCCTCGATCAGGAACAACTCTGGCAATATGACCAGGGCAGTCAGCATCCCCACCAGAATAGTCAGTGGCATGCCCATCAGCAGCATACGCAAGGGTAGATCGTGGTCTGATCTGAGATGTCTGAGGTCGATGCGTGCAGCATCGGTAAACAACACCAGGATCAGCGTGACCTCGGCGACGATGTGTATGACCTGGTTATCCAGCGCCAGGTCAATCCAGCCAAAACCCACTGGACTCATCACCAGACCCAAGGCGGCAAAGACCATGGGGGGTGTCAGGCTGCCGCGGCTGATGGGGCCTGAAAAGAGGGAGAATATTGCGATACCCAGGAGGATTAAAAGCAGGTTGGCTTCGCTCATGATCGGGCTCGTTTTGTCTAGACCAACTCGACGTCGGTCATGACTTCAACCAATGCCGGCCCAGGATGTTGCAGGGCTTTCTCCAAGGCGCTGCCCAGGTCTGCCGGATCGGTCACACGGATGCCCATGGCGCCACACAACTCAGCGTATTCGGCAAAGTTGGGGTTATGCAGGCTGGTTTGCCACACCTCCCAGTTGCCTGCTCGCTGCTCCTTGCTGATCTTGCCCAGTTCACCATTGTTCATCAGAACATGGGTGATATTCATACCGTATTTCACTGCTGTGTTGATTTCGGCCAGGTATTGCCCAAAACCGCCGTCTCCTGAGACAGAGACAACCTGCCGGCCCTTGAAATATGGATCCTCTTCTTGGGTAGCGGCCCAGGCCCCCATGGCAGCGGGGAAGGAGAAGCCAATGGAGCCAAGGTAACCGGACATCAATACAGAATGACTTTGGCATTCAAAGTAGCGTCCGAAGGAGTAGGTGTTGTTACCCACATCCACGGCGATAATGGCATCCGGATCGACCGTCTGACCCAATCTCTCAAACAGGATCGCCGCATTGATACCCTTGCCCCGGTCATCCTGGCTGCGACGTTGTTTTTCCTCTCGCCAGATAGCCCAACGCTCCGCCACTTCATCCCGTTGATTCTCTGTACCCGTATAGTCCGCCAGCGCATCCGACAAAGCCTGTGCTGTGACACCGATTTCACCCCAAACAGGCACATCAATGGCATGGAATTTGGACAGAGTCATGAGATCGTAGTCCACCTGAATCGTCGGTCGCTTGGGTGTGATACCGGTGTGGTTGCTGAAACTGGCACCGAATACCAACAAGCAGTCGGACTCATTCATCAGCCAGCTGGCAATCGGCGTGCCGCTACGACCCAATACCCCGCCAGCCAGTGGGTGGCTGTCTGCAATTTGCCCTTTGGCTTTGAAGGTGGTGATCACCGGTGCATTCAGATGCTCTGCCAGTGCGATCACACCTTCCATCTGAAAGCGGGCCCCATGGCCAACGACGATAACGGGTCGTTTTTTGGCGTGCAGCAGGTCGATTGCAGCCTGTAGTGCTTCATTGGCTGGTGCGATGTTTCGTGAGGGCAGACGGCCTTCCGGTGTCCCCGCTGGAGGCGGGTCGCTCAGCTCCCGCTTGGGTACCTCGTCAGGGAAGATCAGATGCGACACGCTTCGCGTAAGAATGGCGCTTTTACAGGCCAGATTCATCAATTCTGTGTGGCGGCTGTCATGCATCACCGTTTGTGACCATTGGGCGACCTTGCCGAAAGCGCCAACCTGATCGATCTCCTGGAAGGCGCCGGGCCCCAATACCTGGGTATCCACCTGCCCCGTGAGTGCAATCACCGGGGCGCGGTCCACGTTGGCATCCCACAGCCCCGTGAGCAGGTTCGTGGCGCCCGGACCGGCAATGGCCAGGCAGGCTGCGGGCCGTCCGGTCAGCTTTCCATAAGCGGAACAGGCGAAGGCAGCAGCACCTTCATGGCGAATGCCGTAGTAGGTCAGGCGTCCGGCCTGTTCCTGAATACGCAGGGCGTCTGCAACCCCCAGGTTCGAATGTCCCACCATACCGAAGACCTGTTTCACGCCCCAGTTAGTCAGGGTCTCCATCATCACGTCACCTACGGTGGTAACATGTGTCTGTTCCTCAGTCAGACCTACATAGATGCCGTCATCCCGGATCTCCACCGGGAAGGTCTGCACCCCATCGTCGAAACCCGGTGCCTTTCCAGTGATCGGATCATAGTCCCAACCGTGCCAGGGACAACGCAGTAAACCGTTCTCGATGGAACCCTCCCCGAGGGGGCCACCCTGATGGGGGCACTTGTTATCCAGGGCACCGTACTCTCCTTCATGATGGCTCATACAGAGTGTCTGTTTTTTGCAGGTTACCGAAGTCACTCGTCCTTCGGGTACTTCATCTTTGGACAGCACCTTGTGCCAGACCAAGGTCTTGTTATTTTCATTCATTGTGGTTTCCTCGAGAGTTTGTTCGGTTTGTCTCAGTCCAGAGACACGCCTGCATAGGCGATGCCGGTCAGGTGGGCCATTTCACGGTCAAAGGTGGTCAAATCATCGACACAGAATTTACTGAGATGATCATGACCACAGGCACGGGCCATCACCTGCATGAGTTCGGTGGAGGCGCGAAAGAAGTTATTCAGCTGGTTGGCACCCTTTTCAATTTTCAGTCGCCGGCGCAGATCCGGTCTCTGGGTGGCGATACCTACCGGGCAGTTGTTGGTATGACAGGCGCGCATACCCAGACAACCGATGGCCTGCAGTGCTGAATTGGAGACGGCAATCGCATCCGCACCCAAGGCCATCGCCTTGATAAAATCAGCCGGCAGTCGCAGGCCGCCAGTGATCACCAGAGAGATATCGCTGCGACCTTTCTTATCCAGATAACGGCGGGCTCGCGCAAGTGCCGGGATGGTGGGGACCGAGATATTGTCACGGAAGATCAACGGCGCCGCCCCTGTGCCACCGCCACGGCCATCCAGGATGATATAGTCGACACCGATCTGCAGGGCGGCTTCGATATCCCTTTCTATATGTTGTGCAGAGAGTTTCACGCCGATGGGGATGCCATCTGTCGCCTCTCGCACTTCGGCGGCAAAGCGACGGTAGTCATCGACATATGCCCACTCGGGAAAGCGGGAGGGGGAGATGGCTGCTTCGCCTTCATTGAGTCCACGCACCTCAGCAATCCTGCCTTTCACCTTTGCGCCAGGCAGATGGCCGCCAGTGCCGGTTTTAGCGCCTTGTCCTCCCTTGAAATGGAACGCCTGACACTGCTGTACCTTGTCCATGGAGTAACCAAAGCGGGCTGAAGCAAGCTCGTAGAAGTAGTGCTTATTTGCCGCCTGCTCGTCCGGTAACATACCGCCCTCACCTGAGCAGATACCGGTACCAGCCATCTCGGCCCCCATCGCCAGGGCTACCTTGGCTTCTTCGGAGAGGGCACCAAAACTCATATCGGAGACGAACAGGGGACGATCCAGAATCAGCGGTTTGTTGGCATTGGGACCGATCACCACTTCGGTGCCGACCGGTTGTTCGTCCAGCAGTGGGACCTTATGCAGTTGTGCCGTCAGAAGCTGGATCTGTTCCCACTTGGGCAACTCATCACGGGGTACACCCATGGCGCTGACACGGCCATGATGACCGACTTCTGACAGGCCATGTTCCGCCAGGTGCTGTATATATTTATAGTGGGGCTCTTCCTTTCCGCCGTGATGGTCTTTGTACAATCCCTGATAACTCTCCCGGTCGTAGGGTTGGGGGTTTTTCTCAGCCCAGGCCTTGATCTCGTCCTCATCGACCCAGATCTTGCCATTTTCCACCCATGCGTTGAAGCGATGTAGTTTCTCTGCGGAGTTGTAGGCACTGATACCTGACTTATAGTCGTAATCCCAATCATGTACGCCACAGATAATATTATCACCCTCGACACGTCCATCCGACATCAGGGCACCACGATGTGCACATCGGCCATAGAGCACAGATACCTGTTCACCCTCCTGCCAACGGATGATGACAAGGTCCACATCAGCGACCAATGCATAGGCGGGTGTGAGTGGCTCTATGTCTGCCAGAGAGGCGATTGCTGTTTGTTTCATTGAATGACCCTGTCGTTAGTTGTTAGTTGTTGATAAGGCTATTTGAACTAGGTTAGACCATGTATGCAGTTCATACTCGGTCCCATCTAACTAAGGCTTGCAATGCCTTATTGCCCTAGGTCTCGTTTGGTTTGTATAACCCTGTCTGCCAGGCAGTTGAAGGCATGGCGGTATCTTCGGCCGATAACTGTTTGCAGTCATGCTCGATCTCTTTTAAAAGGTTTCGGTTTTAATCGTGAGTGTGGAAGTAACCACATTTTTTATTTTTAATAAATACGGCTTATTGGTGGAGTTGGATTCAACTCGTATGTGCTGGCAGAAATTCATGTATGCAACATCATTATTAACGCGACATACTTAGTTGCCGGGTTAATGGTTAACCTTGAATAAGATTTCCTGTGTTGTTGCCCTGCAGTATCTGGTTATTATTTTTGTACCAGGGCTTGCAGCTACATTACATGCTTTCTGTGGTGTGTGTATAAGATGATGGGGATCTTGTTTCACTATTGAGTACTCGGGATAAATCCATGGCCAGCGATGAGATGCGTACGGTTTTCTACACGACTTTGGCGGCTATCCCGCCTGGACGCTATTGTAGCTACGGGGATATTGCCAAACTATGTGGTGTTCATGTTCGACAGGTGCTGGCGTGGTTGCGCACATTACCCAGAGATAGCAATCTGCCCTGGTACCGGCTGATGACAGGGCAAAGACGGATCGCAGAGTATCCCGGCAACCACAAACAGTTTCAGCTACTGGCAGATGAAGGACTGCTACCTGAGGCCAATGGCCAATTTCCAAGTCATCTTAGATGGCCGGATCAGTAGCGAAAAAAATTTTACGTCGATTGGACAGGGATGGGCAAAATGAATTCCCAACTTTCTATTAAACTTTGTCAGTATGCAAAGTGCCTCTCACCGGGGCTTTGTGATAATGCCAGATTGTTGCCAAAAAAAATGGATTCTGGCAGTGTGATCAGAGGGTTCATCGGTCCATCACTAAGGTTAGATACCCGCGTATACCAGAGAAGGTACTCACTCATAGTAAAAGACTCGCCATAAGTACAATGTCTCAAAGATTAAAAGTCCGCCCACGTTTTCTGTCAGCCTGGTTACGTAATCCAAGGCAGGTTGGGGCAGTGCTTCCAAGCAGCGATGGGCTGACTCAATCCATGGCAGCACAGGTAGACAGGGGAACAGGACTTACCGTTGAACTTGGTGCAGGTACGGGTGCTGTGACATCAGCCTTACTGACTCGGGGGCTCACACCCGACCGCCTGATCGTGGTGGAAAAAGACCAGATTCTGGCGGCAGAATTGGCCAGACATTTTCCGGCATTGCGGGTGTTAGAGGGTGATGCTGCTCGCCTGCGAAAACTACTCAGACGCTCGGCATTGGGTCTCGCAGATAATGTTGTATCGAGCCTGCCACTGTTGAGTATGCGGACCCACACACGGATACGTGTGCTTGCCCAGATATTCGCCATCCTGCATCCAGAAGGTAAGCTGGTACAATTTACTTACTCGCCAAGGCCTCCGGTCCCTGTGAGACTCGCCTATGCGCTTGGCGTGGAAGGTGAACGGATCGAACGGGTTTTCTGGAATCTGCCACCTGCAAACGTGTGGGTATACAAGCGTACCCGCATGAACCTGACTACTGCCACTCGTTCCGGAATCAAGGCTCTCAACAACGATACCAGAGCGCCTGGCACCTATTGATATTCTTCAAATGTTGGAAGTTGTGGAGGCCTTGCAAAATTGACTCCAATCTCTGGGGATGTCATCTCAAACATTACTTTTACGGGGTTGTAGGACCCTGTCTGTGATTGATGAGGCTATATATTCCAGTATTGATGACAGCTGTATAGACAACTGTTATGTGTCTAGGAGAAAAATCTTTTGAAAGCAACACTTCAATTTATTGGGCATATCGATACCCCATATACAGCTATAGAGGACTGCCCAAATAATGTCGACTTAAATGGCCCTCTTTGCCAACTGGTAGTTCATGAAGAATTTATAAACGGCTTATCTGGGCTTCTGCCGGGGCAGAAAATACTCATTCTATACTGGTTTGAAAATACCGATAGGAATGCAACAAAACAAGAATCTAATAATGGTGAAGAGTTGATAGGCACCTTTGCATTAAGGTCACCTCATAGACCAAATCCTATCGGGGCTGCTGTTCTGCCTATTGAAACAATCGATCATGGGGTGGTTTCAGTAAAAGGGCTTGATTGTCTTACTGGAACTCACTTGTTAGATATCAAACCTGCGATATTGCAAGAAGACAGCAATAAAAATACAAAATAATAAGTTTTTTCAGACACAGACGTTGTTTCGTTTTCACTACACAGCTTGGTCGTTATGTGTAAAGAATTAACAGCGTACTGATAGTTATAGTGTCAGGCTTATAATTGGGTGAGCAGATTGTAAATATGGGCAACATGCCCGCTAGTGACCGAAGGGAAAAAGGTAGAGGGCGAACCCAAGCCAAGAGGCCAAGAGTAGTACCCAAGGTAATTTATTGTGCTTTTGGGTGTCGTCAGGGGATGTTGTCTTTTCCTTGGGATTCTGCTGAGAAGTCAGATCGATATCAGAAGGCACATTCTTCTTGCGCCGCTTGTCCATCTCCCGTGCTTTGATCTTCTGCTGTTTCTTGTACTGATCGATGCCTTTTTGGATGCCCTGGGCGATCAGTTTGGTCTGCTCTTTGGCCTGTCCGGGCCTCTGGTTCGCCTTGGCGATCCGCATCGCTTCTGCCACGGTTTCTTCCGATGGCTTGTCCTGTCTGTTGTTTCTCGCCATGGGCTTATCTCTTGTGTTGTAGCAAGCTGTGAAAAAAAGCGGCCCGGATATTGCAGTTTGGCTAATAAGATCGGTTTCTCGAGTCAGTGACAACTCCCTCGAGCAGGCCGGAAAGCTGAATCATAAAGCAAGAGACGGGAGCCAATCCATGGATCGCATGATTTTTGTCGCCATGAGCGGTGCCAAAGAGACCCTGATCGCACAGGCTAACAACTCCAATAATCTGGCCAATGTGAACACGCCGGGTTTTATGGAGGATTTGAACCAATTCCGCAGTATGCCTGTGTTTGGGCAGGGTTTTCCCACTCGGGTTTACGCCCTGGATGAGCGGCCTGACATCAACTTTGAGAAGGGCTCGGAGCAGGCCACCGGTAACCCGCTCGATGTAGCGGTCAAGGGTAAGGGTTTTTTTGCCGTACAGGCATCGGATGGGTCTGAGGCCTATACCCGCAGGGGCGATCTGAAGATCGATGCCAACGGCCTGGTCACCAACGGCGAAGGTTTGCCGCTGATCGGCAACAGTGGGCCGATTGCCTTGCCGCCTTTCGAGAAGATCGAGATCGCACCGGACGGTACCATCACCATCCTGCCCGAGGGCTCAACTCCTGATGCCCTGGCTATTATCGACCGCATCAAGATGGTCAACCCGGCTATCGATCAGATGACCAAGGGCAATGACGGCCTGATGCACATGAACAGCGGGGAAGAGGCCGGTGCTGACGCCCTTGTCTTGCTGGCATCCGGCTCGTTGGAGAGCAGTAACGTGAATGTGGCCGACGCCCTGGTCAATATGATCGAGCTTTCACGTAAATTCGAGATGCAGGTCAAGATGATGAAGACCTCCGAAGAACTCGATAGCGCCTCTGCCTCGCTCATGCGCATGAGCTGATGTTGGCAGGCTATTTGCAGAACTTGATTTAAACAGACAACAGAAAAGAAGAGGAAGCGCGTATGTACCCCGCACTCTGGATCGCAAAAACCGGATTGGATGCCCAGCAAACCAATATGTCCGTGATCGCGAATAACCTCGCCAATGTGAACACCACCGGTTTCAAACGGGACCGCCCTGTGTTCAATGATCTCATCTATCAAAACCTGCGACAGGTGGGCGCCCAGTCTTCGGAGAACACCGAGCTGCCTTCAGGCCTGATGCTCGGTACCGGCGTCAAAGTTGTGGCGACGCAGAAAGAACACAGCCAAGGCAATATCGTACAGACCGGTAATTCGCTGGATGTGGCGATTCAGGGTAAGGGCTATTTCCAGGTTCTGCACCCGGACGGCAACATCGTCTATAGCCGGGACGGCACCTTCAGCCTGACGGCCGACGGCATCATTGTGACGCCCAACGGTTACGAACTGCAGCCGGCCATGACGGTTCCCTCCGACTCCACCAGTATGACGATCGGTTCGGACGGTGTGGTCTCCGTATTGCAATCCGGCAACACGACGCCGACGCAGGTCGGTCAGGTCGAACTTGCCTACTTTGTGAATCCCCAGGGACTGGAGCCGATCGGTGACAACCTGTTCCGCGAGACCAACGCCAGCGGCGGGGTGAATACGGCGATTCCCGGCAGCGATAGCACCGGTACCCTGATCCAGGGTGCACTCGAGAGCTCGAATGTGAATGTGGTCGAAGAGCTGGTCAATATGATCGAGACACAGCGGGCCTATGAGATGAACTCCAAGGCCATCTCCACCACGGATGAGATGCTCTCCTACGTGAACCAACAGCTTTGATCGGAGATAGACTGATGAAGCGCCAGATCATCCTCATCCTTCTCGCACTGGTTGCGGTTGTTGTACTCAGTGGCTGTCAGAGCACGGGTCCAAAGCGGGATGCCGAGTACGCCCCCATGCGGCCGGTGATGCCACCACCCGCACCCAGCGGGAACGGTTCCATCTATCAGGCCGGTTACGAGATGATCTGGTTCGAGGATATTGTGGCCCGTCGTGTGGGTGATCTACTGACAGTTACGTTGGTGGAGAATACACAGGCTAACAAATCAGCATCCACCACCACCGCCAAAACAGGCGAGGTGAGCGTCACCAACCCGACTCTGTTCGGCTCCACACCGCAGTTCAATGTCCCAGGTATTATTCCTTTGGTCAGTAACACTGATAACAATCTGGCCTTCGATCTGTCATCTTCCAACGATTTCAGTGGTGACGGCAGCGCCAGCCAGAGTAACGCCCTGAGCGGTAATATCACGGTCACCGTGGTCGAAGTATTGCCCAACCGCAATCTCTATGTGCGGGGTGAGAAACGTATCGGTATCAATCAGGGATACGAGTATGTTCGTCTTGCCGGCATCGTACGGCCGCAGGACATCACGCCTCAGAACACGGTGCAGTCGACCCGTATTGCCGATCCCACAATCAGTTATGTAGGCGAGGGCGCGCTTGCAGACGCCAACTCCCAGGGCTGGTTGACCCGCTTTTTCAATAGCGCACTGTTTCCCTTCTAAGGTAAATCGAGATGAAACGCACACCAATCTCAAACATCCTCCTCGCACTGGCAGTTGCCATGACATTGATCTCGCAACCGGTACTGGCTGAGCGGATTAAAGACCTGGCATCTATCCAAGGGGTGCGCAGCAATCAGTTGATCGGTTATGGCTTGATCGTGGGTCTGAATGGGACCGGCGACAAGGACACCGATTCGCCCTATACCATCAATAGTCTGAAAAACATGCTCTCCCAGTTGGGTGTGCAGATCCCCGAAGGGGTGAATATCAAACCGAAGAATGCCGCCGCGGTGATCGTGCATGGTGATCTGCCCCCCTTCAGTAAGGTGGGCCAGCAGTTCGATATCACGGTCTCTTCCTTGGGCAATGCCAAGAGCCTGCGTGGTGGCACACTCCTAATGACACCGCTGAAAGGTGCCGACGGCAACAACTATGCCCTGGCCCAGGGTAATCTGGTGGTGGGTGGACTGAGTGGTGAGGGACAGGACGGCTCCAAAATTACAGTCAACATTCCCAGTGCCGGTCGTATCCCTAATGGCGCCTCGGTGGAGCGGGAAGTGCCTAACAGCTTCAACAAGGCGCCACTGATTACGCTTAATCTGCACGACGGCGATTTCACTACCGCCATGCGGGTAGCAGAATCGATCAACCTGACTATTGGTCCCGGTACCGCCAAAGCAATGGATTCCACTTCGATCCGTGTCAATGCCCCGAAAGATCCGGGACAGAAGGTGACCTTTATCTCCATGCTGGAAGAGTTGGATGTGAAGCCGGCGGCCAGCTCCGCCAAGATCATCATCAACTCACGTACCGGCACCGTGGTGATCAACAGTCAGGTGCGGGTTTATCCCGCTGCTGTCTCCCATGGCAGCCTGGTGGTCAGCATCAGTGAGCAGACTGCTGTCTCCCAGCCCGGTCCATTCGCCCGTGGCGGGCAGACTGCCGTCGTCCCACAGAGTGATGTGGCCATCACGGAAGAGGGCAAGGACAGAATGTTTCTGTTCAATCCCGGTGTTTCCCTTGATGAAGTGGTGCGTGCCGTGAATGAAGTCGGTGCGGCCCCCAGTGATCTGGTCGCCATTCTGGAAGCCTTGAAAGAGGCGGGCGCCCTGCGTGCCGAACTGTTGGTGATCTGAATGGTCAACGGCTCTCCTTCCCTCTATCACGATTTTTCCGGCCTCGCCGCGCTCAAGCATCAGGCACGGGAGGATCAATCCGGTGCTACGGAAAAGGTAGCCAAACAGTTTGAGTCTCTGTTCGTGCAGATGATGGTCAAGCAGATGCGTCAGGCCAGCTTCGGCGGCGGTATCTTCGATAGCGATCGTACCCGCTTCTATCAGGACATGTATGACCAACAGCTCTCCCTGCACCTGTCGGAACAGGGTGGCATGGGTATTGGTGGGGTATTGCGTCGACAGATCGGCGGTAGTGACGAGGTGATGGATAAAACGCTATCCGGTCTCGATCCTTACTGGCGTCATCCTGTTGTGCAGATGGGAATCAAGCCACAGGACAGCACAGCGGTGCAAACTACCGAGCGTGTAGCGAATCCATCCATTTCTGAACCGGAAGAAGTGGTCTCACTCGATTCTCCTGAGAACTTTGTACAGGGACTCTGGTCCGCAGCGGAACATGCGGCAGCGGAGCTCGGCCTGCCACCTGAAGCCCTATTGGCCCAGGCAGCCCTGGAAACCGGTTGGGGCAGTGCCGTCATGCAGTCAGGTAATGGGCAAAGCAGTCACAACCTGTTCGGCATCAAGGCGGACCAGCGTTGGGATGGTGGCCAGGTGAAAAAAGAGACGCTGGAGTACGAAGATGGTGTCGCGGTCCGCAAGCGGGAGCGCTTTCGTACTTACGCATCATTCGAACAGAGCTTTCAGGATTATGTGGCGTTTCTGAAGGCCACGCCCCGTTATGCAGAGGCTTTGACGAATGCTGAAGATCCCAGCACCTATTTCAGATCTTTGCAGGATGCCGGTTACGCCACCGACCCGGCCTATGCGGATAAAATCATGCGAGTGATGCAGGGGCCTGAAATGCAGACGGCGCTGGCGTCATTCAAGGCGTCCTCCTAGCGGCCGATAAATAAGGGATACGAGAGGCAACACAAGTGAGCATACTATCCATCGGTGTCTCAGCCCTCACTGCCAACCGGCAGGCGCTGGACACCACCGGACACAACATCGCCAACGTCAATACCGAGGGTTACAGCCGTCAGCGGGTGGACTTTGTCACAAGACAACCTGACTTCACAGGTATTGGATATCTGGGAAATGGGGTGGAGACCTCTGCTGTCACGCGACAGTATGATCAATTTATCTCTTCACAAGTCCGTGCCAGTCAGTCGGTGACATCGGAATTACAGGCCTATTTTGACGGTGCCCGCCAGCTGGATGATCTGGTGGCTGATCCGGATGTGGGCCTCCAGCCTACCGTGCAGAACTTTTTCAATGCGTTGCAGGCGCTGGCGGATGATCCTGCCTCGGTGTCAGCACGCCAGCTGGTGTTGGCGGAAGGTGAATCGATGGTCGATCGTTTTCACTATTTCGACCGGCAGTTCGAGTCAGCGCGTAGCACCCTCAACGAGCAGATCAATGCCTCCATCACCGAGATCAATCGTCTGGCGGAAGATATCGCAACGATCAACAATGATATCAAGATCGCCTACGGCAGCGCGCCCAATGATCTGCTGGATAAGCGGGATCAGCTGGTCAATGATCTCTCCGAATTAGTCGATATTCAGGTGTTGCAGCAGAGCGATGGCGCCTACAACGTCTTTATCGGTAAGGGGCAGCCGTTGGTGATGGCCTATGATGCCGCCACGATGACGACCCAACCCTCTGCACTCGATCCTACACATCTTGAGATTGCCTTTAATTTCTCCTTCGGCACACAGATCGTCACCGATCAGATCAGCGGCGGCAAGATTGGCGGCTTGCTCAGGTATCGTGAGGAGATACTGGATCCGGCACAGAACCAAGTCGGTCTGGTGGCCCTGGGACTTGCCAACGACCTCAATGCTCAGCATCAGTTGGGACTCGATCTGGATGGGTTGGCCGGTACTGCGCTTTTCGCTTCGGGAACCGTCGATGTGCTGGAGCCACCCGGCAACGGCAGTTCGATCACAGTGACATACAACGATATCGGCAATCTCACCGCAAACGACTATCAGCTGCTCTATAACGGTACGGATTTCATCCTGGAGAATCTCTCCGATGGATCGAACCAGACGCTTGCGGCAGGCTTGAATACGGTTGACGGGCTCGATATCAACATTAATGGGTTGGGGGCGGTTGCCGGCGACACCTTCCTGATCCAACCCACCCGCAACGCTGCCGCAAGTCTCGATCTGCTGGTCAGTGATTCACGCCGCCTGGCGGCGGCCAGTCCGTTACAGCTTCGACCGGCGACGGATGCCGCAGGTAATGCGCTGAACACCGGTGACGCCAGGATCACCCAGCCGGCCAACAGCAGCACCACCGGATTGCCCCTGGCGGCGGATATGCAGTTGGTCTATAACGCTGCGGCAGGCGGCTTCGACATCGTCAATGGCCCGGGGGCGCCGGATAATTTCATCGCTTATGATGCGACTGATCCGGCGGTAATCATCGGCGTAAATTATCCAACCACCGCCAATCCGACACAATTTGACGCTTTTGGCGGCATCAGTTTCTCCATCTCCGGTGCGCCCGCTGATGGTGATACCTTTCTCTTTGCGAACAATACCAGCGGTACCAGTGATAATCGCAATGCCTTGGGCCTGGTGGATCTGCAGACCATGGACAGACTGCGTGGCGGTACCGCCACCTACGATGAAACCTATGCCCAGATGGTGTCGGATGTGGGTTCCAAGACCCATCATGCAGAGCTCAATCTGTCGGCTCAGGAGAGTCTGTTAAACCGTACGCGGGAGGCAATGCAGGAGGTCTCCGGTGTGAACCTGGACGAAGAGGCTGCCAAGCTGATCCAGTTCCAACAAGCCTATCAGGCCTCTGCGCAGATCATCTCGGCGGCGAATACCCTGTTCGATACACTGATCAGCGCGGTCAGGAGGTAGTCATGAGTCGAATTTCCACTGCCATGCTTTTCGAACGGGGTGTCAATAGTATGCTGTCCCAGCAGGCGAAGCTGAGTCAGACTCAGCTGCAGGTCGCCAGCGGTAAACGCATCCTAAGTCCCAAGGACGATCCGGTAGGTGCCGCCTACGCGTTGGATTTGCGTACCGCCATCAGCCTGACCGGGCAGTATCAGTCCAATGCGGATCGGGCACAGTCTCGTCTGGAGTTACAGGAAGCAACACTGAAGGGTGTGGATGACTTGGTCCCACGGGTCATTGAGTTGACGGTGCAGGGTCTGAACGACACCAATTCTCCGGGTGACCGGCGTGCTATCGCGCAGGAGTTGAGGCAGATCAATGAGGAAATGATGGCCCTGGCCAACACCAAGGACAGCAACGGGGAGTATATCTTCGCCGGGTATGATGCGGACGGGGTCCCATTTGCCAACCCGGCTGACGGTGTCTTCACCTACTCGGGTGATGCGGGGTCAAGAACCCTGCAGATCTCCGCCACCCGTCAGATTCAGGATCGTGAGAACGGTTTCGACGTCTTCATGGATATCGACACCAGTACCGGCACCAAGCGAAATCTGTTCGAGACGGTTCACGGCATTATTGCCGGGCTCGAAGCCGATGCCCCGAATGATGTTTTTCTGGATGATATGAATCTGGTGCAGGAGCAGATTGCGGATGCGAGGACCCGTGGCGGTGCCCGGCTCAACACCATCGATGAGCAGAAGAGCGTCAATGATCAATTCATTCTGACCATGCAGACTGCACTTTCTGAAACTGAAGATCTCGACCTGGCAGAGGCGATAAGCCGCTTTGAACAGGAGTTGGTTGCCCTGCAGGCAGCCCAGCAGACCTATAATATGGTGCAGGGGTTGTCCCTATTCAATTTTCTCTAGCTGTAAGACACTGACTTAAAAAAGTAGCGTCTACAGATCGCTATCTCCTGTCCGACAATCTGGTGGGGCCGGATCCCACGATTTATCTCTTTCATCACTTATCGCCTCCCACATTGTTTAAGATCTCCTCCAGTACCACCACTGATTTGACCAGAAACCACTTTCATTCCCAGCCCGATAGCAGTTCAACAACCCTCCCCAGACCCCATCTCAGAGGTAGAGTCCCGACGGGTGTAACCTGGGAATGAAGTTCGCCCAAAATTGGGCGTATATGAGTGGCATCTAACTTGAAAAAGTCTTTGTTTTTCAATGGATAGAAAACTATGGGAATAAACTTCCGCGAAACTGGAACCACACCCCGGTTTTATTAAAGATCTCTTAGCAGTGGCCGTTACACATAGCGGAAGCGGTAAATACAGTCACTTCAGACAGTATATCCGCTAGTTATCAACCTACACTCAGGCTAGATGCAAGACATCGCCGGGTGATTTAGGAGAAAAAATCATGGCAATGGTAATCAATACCAACGTAATGTCGATGACGACACAACGTTCCTTGACCAACACCCAATCTTCCCTCTCAACCTCCATGGAACGCCTCTCTACCGGCCTTCGCATCAACAGTGCGAAAGACGATGCTGCCGGCCTGGGTATCACCGACCGTATGACCTCTCAGGTTCGTGGCCTGAATCAGGCGATCCGTAACGCGGGCGACGCCATCTCTCTGTCGCAGACTGCTGAAGGCTCCATGCAGGAAGCAACCAACATCCTGCAACGTATGCGTGAACTGTCAATTCAGTCTGCCAATGACTCCAACAGCTCGGCTGACCGCGCTAATCTGCAGAAAGAGGTCTCTCAGCTGCAGCAGGAATTGAACCGTATCGCCGATACTTCTACCTTCAACGGCAAGAAGATTCTTGATGGTTCTTTCTCAGCACAGAAATTTCACGTGGGCGCCAATGCCAACGAGACCATCTCTGTCACCGTGACCAGCATTCGTGCAACCAGCCTCGGTAACCAAGCTATCTCTGCCAACACCCATGTGGGTGGCGCTCTGACTGCTGTTGCCGACGCAGCCGGTGGTAACAATGTAGCTGCACAGAATCTTACCGTTAACGGTACTGCGTCATCTGGAGCACTGGCTGTTTCACTTGATGATGCCGCCAGCGATATTGCTACATTGATTAATGGTGCATCGGGTACCACTGGCGTAACCGCCACTGCTTCCAACTCTGTGGTTGTTGACGGTTTGGCTGTTGCTGGTACGGTAGGCTTCACACTCTCCAGCTCCAATGCAGCGGGTACTGTTGGTTCAGCCATCGCTGTTTCTGCAGCAATTACCACCACTGACTACTCAGCATTAGCAGATGCTATCAACGCAGTCTCTGCTTCTACTGGCGTCTCGGCTGTTCTGGCCGCGGATAGTGCATCCATTACACTGGAAAATTCCACGGGTCATGACATCAACGTGGTTGACTTGGCTCACTCCACCGCTACCGAAACTCTTGATGTAGGCGGTACGACCTTGACTGAAGGTGGTGCGGCAGACAGTATCGTTGTCGGTGGTACATTAAGCTTCAGTTCTTCCAAATCCTTCGTGGTTGCTACCGATACCGGTACGACCGTGATGGGTGCGGCCAGCACCAGTAGTGCTCTGAGCTCTGTGGCAGACGTGGACATCGGTACCCAGAGTGGTTCCAATAACGCATTGGATGTTTTGGATCAGGCCCTGCGGTCTATCTCAGACGCACGTGCCGATCTCGGTGCCATCCAGAATCGTCTGGAATCCACCATCGCCAATCTGTCCAGTATCAGTGAGAATGTCTCCGCGGCCCGTTCACGGGTACAGGACGCCGACTTTGCGGCTGAGACATCCAACCTGACACGTACGCAGATCCTGCAACAGGCCGGCGTGGCCATGCTGAGTCAGGCGAATGCGCAGCCTCAGTTGGTCCTGTCACTCCTGCAGTAATTGGTCCTAGCCAGATAGTGTCCGGGTTCGCCCGGACACTATCAAAAACATGAGAGGTGAACGGCCATGACTAACGACATGACGATCACATTAAGTACTCAAGCGGCTAAGGATCTTGGCAGAGAGAGCCGTCGGGTCGATGCAAACCAATCGGTCACTCCCCAGCCGGGTGTGGCACAGGTCTCGCCGATCCGTTCAGCTCATGCCTCCGGCTCCTCACAGGCTGTCCAGTCATCATCCACGGTTTCCAAAGAGGATGTGAAAGCGGCAGTCGAGCAGATGAAGGATTTTGCTCAGGTGATGAGTCGTCAACTGCAATTCGATGTCGATGATGACTCGGGCAAAACGGTTGTCCGCGTACTCGACAAAGACTCCGGCGATGTGATCCGTCAGATCCCTTCAGAAGAGGTGCTCTCCCTAGCGAGACACATGAAGGAGCTGATGGAAGCAGAGAGTGCTAAAGTTGCAGGGAAAGGCATGCAGGATCAGCCGGTGGGTCTGTTAATGGAAACTCAGGCCTGAGACGATTTTCAGGCCCGGGTTTTGCATATTGATAATGGAACGTCGGAAACAGTAGTCTAAACGGTCACAGACTGACCCAACGGCTGCTGTTTTCCGGCAACATCCATCCGGTCCTTGCCACTTGGCGGACCAAAAGATCTGGAGAGAACGATGGCGACAATCTCGGCTGCGGGTATCGGCTCCGGCCTCGAAATCGAGTCGATCATCACATCATTGATGGAAGTCGAGCAGATCCCTCTGCAGAGCCTCCAGGTCAAGGCGGGCGATCTGCTGACACAGGTCAGCGCTTACGGCACACTACGCAGTGCCCTCGCCACTTTTCAGGATTCAGCCAGTGCGCTGAGCTCCTCAGACAGTTTCAATTTCTTCACTGCCGCCAGCGGCGATGAAGAAGCCTATAGCGTCACGGCAGACAATGACGCTGCTGTAGGCAGCTATTCCATCAGCGTCGATAATCTGGCGGCAGCACACAAGCTGGGCTCCACAACCGTGATCGCCAACAGCAGCACGCTGGTAGGTAACGCCGGTGATCAGATGACCATTACCATCGGTACCGAGAGCTTTACCGTTGATATCGGTGCACGTAGCCTCTCCTCGATTCAGGATCTGATCAATGAGGCCACGGACAATGTGGGGGTCTCTGCCGGTATCGTTCAGGAGAGTGATACCAGTGTCCATCTGGTGCTGACCAGCGAGAACACCGGTCTGGAGAACCAGATCTCTGTGGCCTTTACCGATGACCTGGGTGGCGCGATTGCAGATCCTTTGGGGATGGCGCAAATCCAGGCAGCTGATGATGCGCAGATCACCATCGATAACACTTACGTCATCTCGCGCAGCAGCAACACCATTGATGACGCCATCGAGGGTGTTTCCATTCAACTGCTGGCCGAGACAACGGCCACTTCCCAGCTGACAGTGAGCCGTGACGCCGAATCTATCTCCGGTGCGGTTAGCGGTCTGGTGGAAAGTTATAATTCTCTGATGTCGTCAATCAGCGAGTTGCGCAACGGCGAGCTCAATGGTGATGCGACCTTAAGACTGATCGAGAACCAGGTTCGTTCCATCATGGGTGGTAGCGCTGGTGTTGACGGTGCCTTCAAGTATGCCTCTCAAGCGGGAATCACCTTCGAGAAGGATGGTACGCTCTCATTCGACAGTACTGAGTTGAGCGCTGCTCTGGAAACCGATAGAGGAGCAGTGGTGGATCTTTTTACTAACGAGGATAATGGCTTGGCTGCTCGCCTGGACTCTCTGATGGAGAGTATGCTGAGCACTTCAGGTCTGATCGATGCCCGCGAGGATGGGCTGAATAGCCGGGTTGATTCCGCCAATGACCAGATCGAGAGAATGCAATACAGGCTTGAGCTGACTGAACGGCGTTACCGGGCTCAATATACAGCGTTGGATACCCTGCTGGGCCAGTTGCAATCAACCAGTCAGTGGTTGACGGGGCAGTTGGACTCGTTGAGTAACCTGACCCCTGGCAACCGTAACAACAATTAAATGTTTTCTGTGACATGAGTGAGACGGCATCCACAAGGGATGCGCTATAGTCAAATAACCAGACGAGAATTACCTATGACCCTGAATCAAAAACGTGGCGCACAGCAGTACGGTAAGGTTGCTGTCGGTTCCGAAGTCGCCTTCGCCAGCCCACATCGCCTTGTCCAGATGCTGATGGAGGGGGCGCTGGAGAAAGTCGCCACGGCTAAAGGTCATATGAGTCGCAAGGAGTACGAGGCCAAGGGGAATCACATCAACTGGGCGATCTCCATCATCGACGGGTTGCGCGGTAGTCTCAATTTGGAAGAGGGCGGCGAGATGGCAAACAATCTCGACAGCCTCTACGCCTACATGGTGCGCCGGTTGGCTGAGTCCAATGTCAGCAACGAAATAGCTATTCTTGATGAAGTGAGCTCACTTCTACTCGAAATCAAATCTGCCTGGGATGCCATTCCCGATGAGGTGAAACAGCCTGCCTCCAACACAGGAAATCCCTCCGCCGCCTGATGGACAGCCAGCTCAAACAGGGTCTGGAGATGACTCGCCGGATGCTTGAACTGGTCAAAGCGGGTGCCTGGGAGGAAGTGGCCGTACTCGGAGCAGAACGCCTTCGCCTGTTACACGAGTGGGTCAACAATGCGGAACCGGATATGGCCCAGCAGAATATCGGTATCCTGCAGGAGATTCAGGCACTCGACAAGGAGATAGAGATCCTGAGTCTTGAGGGTAAGGAGGAGCTGGCAGGCAACCTGCGACAGATCCATCAGGGCCGCAAGGCCGGAAAAGCTTACCGGGGCTGACTCAGCCCAGAATAAGCTCTATGACCACTTTGCTGCCGAAATAGGCCAGCATCAACACCACGAACCCTGTCAGCGTCCAGATCAGCGCTTTCTGACCTCTCCAGCCGAAGCGGTAGCGGCCCCATAGCAGAGCGCCGAAGACCAGCCAGGCAATGATTGAAAGCACCGTCTTGTGCGCCAGGTGCTGCTCAAACATATTCTCCAGAAAGGCAAAGCCCGACAACAGGGCCAGACTCAACAATACGAATCCCACCCCGATCATCTCGAACAGCAGGCTCTCCATGGTCTGCAAGGGGGGGAGGGCCCTGATAAATCCCCCGGGATGGCGCTGACGCAGGTGGTGATCCTGAATAGCCAATAAAACGGCTTGCACGCTGGCGAGGGTAAACAGACTGTAGGCCAACATGGAAACCAGAATATGGGTCGTCAGTCCGGTAGAGATCTGGTCGGTGAGAAAGTGTACGGTTTGATAGCGACTGTCCAGATAGACGGCTATTGCAGCAATCGGCATGATGGCAATGGCAAGATTCTCCACCGGCTTGCTGAGGCTGGAGATCAGTAGCAACAGGGTGATTGTCCATGCGATCAGAGAGAGGGCGTTGAAGACCCCCATGTTGAGCCCGCTGGCTGAAACCATATTCTGATAGAGCGGAATGGCATGCAGTGCTACACCGATAAACCCCAGTGCCAGTGCAAGTGAGCGTGGTGGACTGGCACTGGCAGGATTACGAAACAGCCTCAGCGCAATAACGCTGCCGGCAGCGAGATAAGCAAGAATGGCGAATAAAGCGGTCAAGTTCCTACGATTCCTCGAATCAGATGAGCGTCAGCGGCGATATTCGCATATTTGGCCTGAAGTGGGAAAGGGATTGGGCTAAACGACAGCCTGCGAGTGCATCAACAAGTTTTTTCCTAAATGGCATCAGGCGGCGGTGATTTGCCGCCGGGTGATATATAATCGCCCACTTGTTGTTTCCAGGAACATTCAGAAAAGACCATGTTTGACAATCTGACAGAACGACTGGGTAAGGTTCTCACCAATCTAAGAGGGCAGGGCCGACTCTCGGAAGAGAACATCAAAGATACCATGCGGGAAGTCCGCATGGCGCTGCTTGAGGCTGATGTGGCGCTGCCGGTAGTACGCGATTTTGTCGAGCAGGTGAAACAGAAGGCTTCGGGTGAGGCCGTGATGAAGAGCCTCACACCCGGCCAGACCCTGATCAAGATCGTCAACGACGAACTGGTCAAGGTGATGGGCGAGGCCAACGAGTCGCTCGATCTTGCGGCACAACCTCCCGCCGTGATCCTGATGGCAGGTCTCCAGGGCTCTGGTAAGACCACCAGTGTGGCCAAGCTCTCCCGTTGGTTACAACAGCAGGGCAAAAAGAAGATCTCCGTCGTTAGTTGTGACGTCTACCGTCCAGCCGCCATCGAACAACTGCAGACCCTGGCAAAGGAGGTGAACGCCGAGTTCATTCCCAGTGCGGGGGATCAGAGGCCGGTGGATATTGCGCGTCGCGCATTGAGTGAAGCGAAACGCAGTTTTACCGAGGTCCTGATCGTCGATACCGCCGGCCGTCTGCATGTGGACGAGCAGATGATGGATGAGATCAAGCAGCTCCATCAGGCTGTTGATCCGGTGGAAACCCTCTTTGTGGTCGATAGCATGACCGGGCAGGATGCGGCGAATACCGCCAAGGCTTTCAATGAGGCACTGCCGTTGACGGGTGTGATTCTCACCAAGGCGGACGGTGACGCCAGGGGCGGTGCAGCACTCTCGATACGGCAGATTACCGGCAAACCGATCAAGTTCATCGGTGTCGGCGAGAAGATTGACGCCCTGGAGGCCTTCCATCCCGATCGTATCGCATCCCGGATACTGGGCATGGGTGACGTACTCAGCCTGGTTGAGGAAGTCACCCGCAAGGTCGATCAGGACAAGGCCGCCAAACTGGCGAAAAAGCTACAGAAAGGCAAGCGCTTCAATCTGGAGGATTTCAAGGAGCAGATGCTACAGATGGCTAATATGGGCGGCATCGGTGGTCTGCTGGACAAGCTGCCGGGTATGGGCAACCTGCCGGATCATGTGAAAAATCAGGTCAACGACAAGGAAATCGGTCGCTTGATTGCCATCATCAACTCCATGACCCCCCACGAGAGGGACTTTCCCGCAGTCATCAAGGGTTCCCGCAAGCGGCGCATTGCCAACGGATCGGGTACCCAGGTGCAGGATGTGAATAAATTGCTCAAGCAATTCACCCAGATGCAGAAGATGATGAAGAAAATGAAAGGCGGCGGCATGAAGAAGATGATGCGCGGCATGGGTGGGAATTTTCCAGGTGGCGGTATGCCGCCGGGTGGGGGAGGCGGGCTCCCGTTTTAATTGCAACCGTTTGATTCAATTATGAATTATGAATTTTGAATTGGATGAGTGTGTTTCGCACACGCCCCGTTTAAATCAGGTGTGAGCGTAGCGAACCCAATAATTCACAATTCAAAATTCAACATTTAAAATTATTTAAACGCTTCACTTTGGCAAAAAGTTGGCTATAATGCGCGGTTTCCCGTCGGCGGGTTTCCGCTGGTGTGTCAACGAATATTTAAGGATACGACATGGTAACCATTCGCCTCTCAAGAACTGGCGCGAAAAAGCGGCCTTTTTACCACATTGTGGTGACTGACAGCCGTAATGCGCGCGACGGCCGCTATATCGAGCGTCTGGGCTTTTTCAATCCCATCGCTGTGGGCGGAGAAGAGGGACTGCGTGTGGATCAGGACCGGGTAGAGCATTGGATATCCAAGGGTGCTCAGCCCAGTGAGCGTGTTTCGACACTGCTGAAACAGGCCGCAAAACAAGCTGCTGCCTGAATTCAACTGCCCACTTCTCCGTTATAGGTCTTGGCCTACAGCGGCGGATTGAAGGGAAATGTCGAACAACGAGATGATCATCATAGGCCGGATTTCTGGCCTATTTGGTGTCAGGGGTTGGCTCAAGGTCTTCTCTCACACCTCGCCGAGGGAAGGGATACTCGACTACAAGACCTGGTACCTCAAGAAGGCTGAGGGCTGGCAAGCACACACACTGGCCGCGGGACAGAAACAAGGCAAAAGCGTTGTTGCACACTTCAAGGGTTGCAATGACCGTGACCAGGCGGCGGAGCTGGTGGGGATCGATATCGCGGTCAGTCGCGAGCAACTCCCCAAACTCAAGCCTGGTGAATATTACTGGACCGACCTGGAGGGATTACGGGTCGAGAATATGCAGGGAATCGATTTTGGTGTGGTTTCCCATCTCCTTGAGACAGGCGCCAACGATGTATTAGTGGTCAAGGGTGATGACCGCGAACGGCTGATTCCATACACCATGGGTGAAGCGGTTCAGGAAGTGGATTTATCCTCTGGGCGTATGGTCGTGGACTGGGATCCGGATTTCTGACAGCCATGCGCTTTGATGTCATCACACTGATGCCGTCCATGTTCGACGCCTTAACGGGCGAGGGTGTGATAGGCAGGGCCATCGATAAGGGGCTGGCAGAGCTAAAGCTCTGGAATCCCAGAGATTATGCACACGATGTGCACCGCACTGTGGATGATAGGCCCTATGGTGGCGGCCCCGGCATGGTGATGAAGTATGAGCCGTTGCAACAGGCGATTGCCTCGGCCAAGGCGGAGAATCCTGGCGCCAGAGTGATCTACCTGAGTCCCCAGGGGCGACGGTTCGATCAGCAGGCTGCCAGAGACTTTGCCGCCAGAGGCGAGCCTCTGATGATGATTGCCGGCCGCTACGAAGGCATCGACGAACGCGTGATTAAACGGTATGTCGATGAAGAGTGGTCCATTGGTGACTACGTTTTAAGTGGTGGTGAATTGGCCGCCATGACGATATTGGATGCGGTGATTCGTCTCTTACCCGGCGTTTTGGGTGACGCGGATTCCGCGGAACAGGATTCTTTCATGGACGGGTTGCTGGATTGTCCGCACTATACCCGTCCGGATGAGATAGATGGCATGAAGGTGCCGGCCGTACTGCAGAGCGGCAATCATGACGCCATCAGACGCTGGCGGTTGCAGCAGGCATTACTGCGGACCATGAAGCGTCGACCGGATCTGTTACAGGGTCGTCAATTGACGGCTGAAGAAGAGAAGTTTTTAGCTGAAATTAGTGCCGCGTCGGGAGACGCTGAGCAAGTACAGGAGCAATAGACCATGAGCAATATCATCGAAGTACTCGACGCCGAACAGATGGGCCGCGAGGTTCCCGATTTTGGTCCCGGTGATACCGTGATTGTTCAGGTGCGGGTGAAAGAGGGCCAACGTGAGCGTCTGCAGGCATTTGAAGGTGTCGTCATTGCCAAGCGTAACCGCGGTCTCAACTCTGCATTCACCGTGCGGAAAATATCCCATGGTGAAGGTGTGGAACGTGTCTTTCAGACCTACAGTCCAGGCGTTGCCGATATCAAGGTGACCCGTCGGGGTGATGTACGCCGCGCCAAACTTTACTATCTGCGTGGTCGCACCGGTAAGGCAGCACGAATCAAAGAGAAGGTATAAAACCTCTCTCGTTATATCGAGACCTGAAAAAGCCGCCCTTCCTTATGGTAGGGCGGCTTTTTTATGCCAGTCAGGCAAGGGGGCTTTCTTGAAAAATACGGGTGCCAGGGTTTTTACAAGTCGACGACTACCTGTTTGATCCCGCTGTCTTCCGGAGATGTGGAGATGCGGAAGTAGAGTGATTTCATCAGGTCCAGCATCTTAAAATTGTTGCTGAGCACCTCTCCCTCCATTTTCTCCAATCCTCGATCACGAGCGATCTCCATCAGCTGATGCATCAATTTGTGGCCGATGCCCTGACGTTGCCATTTATCAGATACAACCAGGGCAAACTCACAGCTCTTTTTGTCCGGATTCGTAACATAGCGCGCCACGCCTAGCTCTACTTCGTGGGTGCCGGCCTCCATCACCGCAATTAATGCCATTTCATAGTGATAGTCGATCTGGGTGAAGCGCATCAACATATCCTGCGTCAACTCCTGGACGGAACTCATGAAGCGGAAATATTTAGCTTCATCGGAAAGCTGACGGGTGAAATTCTGTTCCAGGTCCACATCCTCCGGACGAATCGGTCGTATCACGATGTTCGTACCATTGGGAAGTTGTAGATGGTTGACCAGATTGACTGGGTAGGGATGAATCGCCAGGTGGTGGTAGGGGTCGGTTGATGGACGGGGGAAATTGACCACAATACGGGCATCCACCGCAACTGCGCCTTTTTCATCGAGAATCAGGGGATTGATGTCCATCTCCTGAATCCAGGGAAGTTCGCATGCCATAGTTGAAACGCGCAGCAGCACATCAATGAGGGCCTCACAATTGGCCGCCGGCATATGGCGGAAATCAGAAAGCATTTTTGCTGCCTTGGTGCGATTGACCAGATCGAGGGCCAGGCGTCGGTTGAGTGGGGGCAGGGCAATTGCTGAGTCACCCATCACTTCCACCGTGGTGCCGCCACTGCCAAAACTGATGACAGGACCAAACACCGGGTCCCTGATGATGCCGATCAGCAGTTCCCTTCCATTCGGGCTTTGATACATCTGTTCAACGGTGACACCCTCTATCTTGGCCTCGGGGCGTCGCTCTTTGACCTGCTCGATGAGATCCCGATAGGTACTGCGCACGACCTGGGCATTGTTGATATTCAACCGAATGCCCCCCGCATCGGACTTGTGGGAAATGTCGGGTGAATAGATCTTCATCGCCACGGGAAAGCCAATAGATTCAGCCAGAATCAGAGCCTCATTGGCGGATCGGGCAATGCCGTTACGTACCGCATTAATACGGAAAGCGCCGAGCAGGGCAAAGGACTCCGGTTCGGTCAGTACCTTGCGTTGCTCTGAAAGCGCGCTCTCAATAATCAGGCGTGCACCCTCCACATCGGGCTGAACATGCCTACGGGAAGTTTTGGCCGGTGTCTGCAGAAGAAGCCGCTGATTTTTCTGGTAGGAGGAAAGATAGTGGAAGGCATCCACAGCATTTTCCAGGGTGCGGAAACTGGGTAGCTTTGCGTTGTTGAAGAGCTTTCTGGCATTCTCGATCTGTTTACCACCCATCCAACTGGTCAGAATAGGTTTCTTGTGCTGGTCTGCCAGTTCGATAAGCACCTTGGCAACTTCATCGGGTTCCGTCATTGCCTGGGGCGTCAGGATGACAATGGCGCCATCCACTTCAGGATCATTGAGACAGATGTCCACCGCCGCACGATAACGTTCGGGGGGAGCGTCACCGATGACATCCACCGGGTTACCGTGGGACCAGACATCCGGTAAGGCCTTATTCAGGGCCTTGACGGTCTCATCACTGAATTGTGCCAATTCGATATCCAGGTCTGAAGCCCGGTCTGCAGCCATAACGCCTGGGCCGCCGCCGTTGGTGATAATGGCCAGCTTGTCGCCATAGACCCGTGAGCGGGCTGAGAGTGCTTTGGCTGCTGAGAAGAGCTGGGAGATAGTCTCGACCCGTAAGACACCGGAACGGGCGAGTGCAGCGGAAAAGGTTTCATCACTGCCAACCAGTGCGCCAGTATGTGACATGGAAGCTTCAGCCCCCGCCGCATGCCGTCCTACTTTAAGAACGATGACAGGTTTGATACGTGCCGCTGCACGCAGCCCGCTCATGAAGCGACGGGCATCTTTAATACCCTCCACATACATCAGGATACTGTCAGTCTTGGGATCGGAAACGAGAAAGTCCAGGTAGTCTCCAAAATCCAGATCAGCGGCTATCCCGGTGGAGATCACGGTGGAAAAACCGATATCGTTAACCTCTGCCCAGTCGAGGATCGCCGTACAGATGGCGCCCGATTGGGAGACCAGTGCCAGGTTGCCCGGTTTCGCGTTATTGTTGCCGAAGGTGACGTTGACGCCCTTGTCGGGTCGAATTAAACCGAGGCAGTTCGGCCCGATGAAACGGATACCGAACTCCTTGGCGACTTCCACTACCCGATCTTCGATGCGTCGTCCTGCCGGTCCCGATTCACGGAAACCGGCAGAGAGGATGATCATGGTTTTGACCCCATGCTGGCCACAGGCCTCGACAATTGCCGGGATGGTTTTTGCCGGTGTGGCAACGACTGCCAGCTCGACCGGCTTGCCGATCGCATCAATGCTTTTGTAAGCCTTCTGCCCCTGCACCTTGTCGTGCTTTGGATTGATCGGATAGATTCCACCCTTGAAACCGGATGAGAGGAGGTTTCTGAAGACCACCTCGCCGACCGAGTTTTCCCGCTCGCTGGCGCCGAACATGGCGATGCTGTTGGGAGAAAAGAGAGGGGTCAAATAATGTGATTGCATGATCTCACGCCTGTTGAACTTCAGAAGATGATATTGGGGTATGATGTCCAAAGACACCCGGCAAAGGAGTGTTTGGGTGTCTGACAACGCCGTAAAAAACTCAGTGTCTTGAATTACTCAGGTTATCGGCATAACTTGTTTAAAGTTTACGCTTATCTTGTGACAATTTCTTTACCTAAGTGTCGGTTTTTAATGATTAATAATGAGTATTTGAAGGATCAATAAAATACAGCGAAAAATGAGGATCCACTGTTGAGAACCGCTTATATCAGCCACCCTGATTGCCTGCAGCATGATACCGGGGTTGGACATCCTGAAAACGCCTCCCGCCTGCAGGCTATCGATGACCGTCTCATGGCCGCACAGGTCTACGATTTTCTGCGCCATTACGATGCGCCGGAGGTGACGCGCGAGCAATTAATACGCTGTCATGATCCTGCCTATCTTGATCAGGTGGAGAAGCTGATGCCGCAAACGGGTCATGCCCATCTCGATCCTGACACGGTCGTCAGTCCTGAAAGTCTGCAGGCGGCCAAGCGTGCAGCTGGCGCAGTGATTAAAGCAGTAGATCTGATCATGCAGGAAGATCTGCTGAACGCTTTCTGTGCTGTCCGTCCGCCTGGCCACCATGCCGAACGCATGCGCACCATGGGTTTTTGTATCTACGGCAATGCGGCAGTCGGTGCTGCGCACGCGATGGAAGCGTACGGCTTGGAACGGGTGGCGATTCTCGATTTCGATGTGCACCATGGTAATGGTAGCGAAGATATCTTTCGTGATGACAGACGAGTCATTGTCTGTTCAACTTTCCAGCATCCTTTCTATCCCTATACGGCGATTGAGGAGAGTCCTGACCACATCATCTGTGCGCCACTTGAAGCGACGGCCAAAGGTCCGGATTTCAGAGAGGCGGTGTCCTCACACTGGCTACCGGCATTGAATCATTTTAAACCCCAGATGATTTTTGTCTCCGCCGGCTTTGATGCCCATGTGGAGGATGATATGTCAGGGGTGAGCCTGACTGAAGCGGACTACCGCTGGGTCACGGAGCAGATACAGGAGATTGCCAAACGTTACGCCGAAGGCAGAGTCGTCTCCGTACTCGAAGGGGGTTATGAGCCCCATGCGCTGGCACGCAGTGTCGAGGCTCATATACGGGTACTGATGGATTTGCATTGATGCTATCTGCGGCAGTGGAAAACGTTTTTTTCCATCGATAGGACACCACAGAACGATGACGTTCACCTTCTACTGGCACGATTATGAAACCTGGGGCGCCGATCCGCGCCGGGACAGAGCCTCACAATTCGCCGGTTTACGCACCGATGCGGAACTGAATCCGGTGGGTGAGCCGTTGGTTGCCTATTGCAAGCCCACTGATGACATGCTGCCACAGCCTGAAGCCTGCATGGTGACCGGCATCACGCCTCAAAAAGCATGGGAAGAGGGGGTGAATGAGGCGGAATTTATTAAGCGCATTCATCAGGAACTCTCGATGCCTGAGACCTGCGGGGTTGGTTACAACACCCTTCGTTTCGATGATGAAGTCACTCGCAACACCCTCTATCGAAACTTCTACGACCCCTATGCAAGAGAGTGGCAGAACGGCTGTTCCCGTTGGGATATCATCGATATGGCCCGGCTGACACATGCGCTCAGGCCCGAGGGTATCGAGTGGCCCGTGAATGATGCCGGTGTGGCCAGTTTTCGCCTGGAGGTGTTGAGTGCTGCGAACGGTATCGTGCATGAGTCTGCGCATGATGCCCTATCCGATGTGCATGCCACGATTGGTTTGGCGCGATTGATCAAACAACGCCAGCCGAAACTCTTCAACTACATATTTGAGAGTCGGAACAAGCGGGTGGTGGCGGAGCGGCTGAATTTACAACAATGCCAGCCGGTGTTGCATGTCTCCTCCATGTATCCGGCCGAGCGGGGCTGTATCGCCATGGTAATGCCGCTGGCCAAGCATCCGGAAAATCCCAATGGCATTATTGTCTACGATCTTCGTGAAGATCCTGCACCCCTGCTGGAACTGACACCGGAGGAGATCCATCAAAGGCTGTTTACCGCCACGGCCGATCTGCCGGAAGGGGTGAGTCGCATCCCGCTCAAGACGGTACATATCAACAAGTGTCCGGTAGTGGTACCGATGAGTACACTGACTGCCGAAGCTGCCGAGCGGTGGGGGGTGGATGTGGCGGCAGGGGAACGTCATCGGCAGAAATTATTGGCTCACACCGGGTTGGCGGAGAAGATCGGCGCTGTTCACCGGATGACCCGTTTCGACCCAGTGACCGATCCTGATCAGGCGCTCTACAGCGGTGGTTTTTTCTCCAGAGATGATCGTCAGCGTATGGACCAGATTCTCAGCAGTGCCCCGGCCGAGTTACAGAATTTCCCCTTGGTATTTGACGATGGGCGATTACCCGAAATGCTGTTCCGCTATCGCGCAAGAAACTGGCCGGCGTCACTGACAGCAGATGAAAAAGAGCGCTGGGAAGAATATCGCCACGCCCGGCTATCGGAACCGGACGGTGGCGGTAGCATCACCCTGGATGAGTATCTGATGACGCTGGATCGGCTGGAGGCCGATCCACAACTGCCTGACCGCAAGAAGGCGTTAATTCCCCACCTGCTGGCCTGGGCCGAGCAGGTGGTGCCTGTTTGATGTTGATTGGAAATAAGACTTAGACTAGGGCCTGTTAACACTAATTTGATTGCCACTGTTGCACCTGAAAAAGCGCCAATCAAGGCACGAGGAGCGTAGTTTGGTTATTCCAAATGAGCAATAAGTAACGCCGAGTGGCGCTTTTTCAGGAGCAACCCAGAGGGCCAAGGCCATTTTTTCGCCCAGCAGCGTTATCAGTCGCTTATGTAGACCGACTACACGGCGCTCCTTCTGCCTTGCTGGACAAAAAAATGGTCTTGGCAGTGACGATCAAATTAGTGTTAACAGGCCCTAAGAAAGCGTGATTACTCTTCGGTCCAGCTCTGCAGGGCTTCGATGATGGCCTTGGCCTGATCCCGGCTTGAAATATTGAATTTACTCTTCGGCATATATTCGCCATTGCGTTTCTGATAGCGGCGAATGGAATATTTGTCCGGACCGTAGGCTTCTTTGCTCCGGTTCCAGTCCTGATAACGAAAGATGATTGTGGTCCATGCCCCTTTCGAGAGGATGACCTTATCCAGTTCCTTGACGACATCGACGCCGTCCTCGGTGTAGTTGATGCTCAGTTCTTCAGGTGTTGATGACATGGAAAATCCGTAGTGTTCTATGGTTATGACAGGAGTGTCGGCTGTGGTTATTAAGGGGCGCCAAACTGCTTCAGCATGCGCACGATATCACCCCTTTTCTCCGTAATAGCCAGGGCCAGAGGCGTCTGATCCATTCCATTACGAATATTGAGGTTGGCGCCGCGAATGACCAGATATTTCACCACCACCCTCTGATTGTGCAGTATGGCGTTGTGTAGTGGTGTATTGCCTGCTTCATCAAGATGGTCGATAGAGGCACCCTGTTTGACCAGGAAATCGATCACATCCCGGTCAGCACTGCCGAGACGGGCAGTCTCGTGCAGCACGCTGTTGGCGTCTAGTTGGGCACCATTCTTGACCAGATAGTCTGCCAGCAGCGTATTGCGGGAAACCAGCGATTTAACCACCGGCGTGTGTCCCTGAGGATCGAGCGTCTGCAGGTCAGCCCCATGTTTTAGCAGGATTTGGCTCATTACCAGGCTGCCTTTTTGCGCCGCCACATGTAATGGTGTAAGCCCGTTGGGTCCAATCTCGTTGATATCCGCATCCCAATAGATGTTTCGTTCAAGCTGGTCGATATCGCCAACCTGGACAGCACGGTGAATATTGATCGTCGGCTGGTCCTGTTGACTACAGCCCAGCATCAACCAAAGGCAGGAAAGGGCGACAAGTAGGGTTCTTCTGACTGACATGCAGTGATAGTAAATCGACAATTGCTATAGTAGCAACCCGAGTTTGTCATGTTACTGGGTTTTTCTCTTTTTAAGAGCATGATTGGCGATGATGGTTTCACGTGATAGGGTGCCCAGCCATGATAGGCAAGATTCTACTCACACTGTTCGTCATCATCATCGCCTGGCTGGTCATTAGCAATCGTCAGCGACGCATGACAGCGGTTGCCGCTCAGCCGCGAGTGGCGCATGCGGAGGCTAAGACAAGCAGCTTATGGAAATGGGGTGGGTATATCTTCATTATTCTGATGATTCTTGGCAGTGGCCTGTTTCTCTATATGGAATGGCAGGATAGGTATCGAGTGGTAGCTGTGCAGGTGATCGATAGCCAGACAGGTAAAAGCACTTACTACCAGGCCCGCCGCATGGATGTGGATGAGCGAAGCTTTGTGACCCTGGATGGTCGAGAAGTGAGCGTGGCGGAGACGGAACGTATCGAATTGAACGCAGCCAGGGTTGATGCACTGCGCTAGGTCTGAGAATTGTAGTCTTGGCCAAATCTGCCGATAAACTGACATAGTCTTCTGTGAGACGCGATTCCTGGTTCGGTTTATAGATATGTCTTTCTCCCATACAGTTATCAAACAGTGTTACTTTATGGCGGCTTCCGAGCGATACAGCGGTTGGAAGCGTGCTGTCAGTGATCTGTTGGAAAATCCCAAGGCGCCTATCCGCCCCTATTTCGATATCTTCATGATTGCCCTCGTGCTCTCCAGCGTATGGGTGCTGATCTATGAGGTGAAACATGATCTGGGGCTGTTCGGTGATGTTTTTGAACGTGTGGCTGTGACGATCTTCATTGTCGAATACCTGATGCGGTTCTGGGTCTTCAATGACAGTCACAAAGTCATCATCGCGCGTTATGAAAAGGCTGAATTCGTCAATGAACCCTTCCGGCTGGGTCCGGCACTCTGGCAGGCAGTGAAAGAAAAGCTTCGCTATATGATACAGCCACTGGCGATCATCGACCTGCTTGCCATCATGCCCAGCTACCGGCCACTCAGATTCCTGCGTATTTTCCTGTTGTTCCGTATCTTCAAGCTGTTCCGTTACACCCGTAGCATCAGCGAGTTCGTCAAGGTGCTCTCCGAAAAACGGATAGAGCTGTTGACCCTGTTCATCTTCATGGCCTTCATCACATTCACGGCGGCCACGGCCATTTTTTTCTTCGAGGCCGAACAGCGTGGACACCAAATCACTAATTTCTTCGACAGTATCTACTGGGCTCTGGTGACCATGTCCACCGTGGGCTATGGAGATATCACACCGCAGACTACCGAAGGTCGTCTGGTGGCACTGGCACTGATCATCGCAGGTTTGGGTGTCATCTCATTTTTTACCTCTATCATCGTCTCCGCATTCGGCGAGAAGATCGAAGAGATACGCGCCCATCGCATCTTTTCCGAAGTGGAGCGCAAGCATGTGGACACGCTGGTATGCGGCTTCGGTCGGGTTGGGCAGGTCGTGGCCGAGCGATTGGCGCGAGACAAGCGGACATTCGTCGTGGTCGATCCGCTGGAGTCAAACATCCGGTTGGCCAAACAGCGCGGATATCTGGCAGTGACCGGCGATGGGGAGGACAACGAACTGCTCTCCAGTCTGGGGATTGAGACTCGAATCCGACGATTACTTTGCCTGACCGGTGATGATGTGGTGAATGTCTATATCACACTGACCGCACGCCAGTTTAATCCCGAGGTGGAGATCATCTCCCGTGCAAACCAGCGTGAAAATGTCACCAAACTTTATCGGGCGGGCGCCAGCCACTGTGTGGCACCCAATGAAGTGGTCGGTCTGATCGCTGCAGAGTATGCCGGCCAGCCAGTCGCCTTTGAAGCCGTCTATGGCCTGCTGACCGGTCAAGCCAATGAAGGTATGGAGGCAGTGAGAATCAAGCGGGGGTCAGTCATGGACGGACGCCGCATGGGGGAGGTGGATTTCCGCCAACGCAGGCTTATCCCATTCGGTGTGATTCGCCAGGGATCTTGTGAGGATGTCGAGGGTGCGACTTGTTACAACTTGCAGGATCGCAGCTTTTATTTCAATCCGGGTGAAGCTTTTGTCTTCCGGGCGGAGGATCTACTGGTCCTCTTCGGGCACGAATACAGCGTAGTCCATTTTCGTGACTGTCTGGAAGGAGGGACGCTCTGATGGCCCGGCGTGAGACACTGATATTTGGCTGCAGCGCCATGGGACATGAAGTGGCGACGCAGTTGGCAGAGCGTGGAATCGATGCTTATCTCTACAGTAGCGACCCGGATGAGGTTGGCGCCATGCTGGCCAAGGGACTGCAGGCAGGCGTGGTTGATTACACGGATGATGACAAGCTATGCAGTATTGGCATCGGAAAATGGGTGAAGACTATCTTCTGCCTCTTCTCGGAGGAACCGCAGAACCTGTTCGTTACCCTTTCTGCGCGTGCACTCGACCCTGATCTGAAGATAATCTGCGTCTGCGAATCGGTTTCGTCGGGTAATAAACTGCTTACCGCAGGTGCAACCAAGGTTATCGATCCCTATGAGATCAGCGGTCATCGGGTGCATGAATTGATTGCCCGTCCCTATCTGGTAGAGATGCTGGAAAATACCGTTTTCGGAAAGCATATCGATATTGCAGAGATCGAGATTCCCCGGTCATCTTCCCTGTCGGGAGCTCCGATGGATGACCTGCAGTTGTCGAAACGTTACAACCTCATAGTCATGGGTGTGGTGGATCTGGAGCTGAGTCAGGAGCTGATTTTCAGTAACAGAGGAATGAATCACCTCTTGGATGGTGGTGACATGCTCGTAGTGATCGGACCCAAGGATGAAATATCTCGTCTGAGAGCCGATGTGGAGGAAGATAAGCTGGAGCCCGGCTCGTAGGTTGGGCCAACGAAGAAGGCCCAACCTACGAGCTGATCAATTCGAGATCGCGTGGATGCGGCCGGCAAATAAGACTCAGCGTTTGTTGTCAAAGATCAGGCGGGTGCGGCATTCAGCAGGCTGGCTAGCGTGGCAGTCGTCTCCGGTGCCTGTGTTTTCATGGCCAGTGCCGGTGTCTGACTGAACTGCTCGAGAATCTGACCCAGCACGGAGCGGGCCTCTTCGGGGGTCTCTATGGCGGGTCCCGCAGCAAGGTTTTTCTGGCTCTCCATCTCATAGAGCTGGCGTGCTTTATCAACCTCCAACGTAGCACTGACGGGTTCAGTCGCTTTTTGATCCAAGGTCTCGGTCTGTACACCACCCTGTTGGGGTTTGGCACTGCTGTTCGACTCACCCGAACGCGCTGTTGTTGAGGTGATGGATTTGTCACCATTGACGGGGCTGACCATGATGTGGGCTCCTGACACTGACGGAAATTTGACTGATTCAGCAACGATTCAGCATTTTTGGGTTATCCTGCGAAAAGTGTGCCAATACAGGCATACTGAAGTGTAGCCAAAGCAATAGGCCATAGGAGGTGCCGTGACGATCTTGCGAATACAAGTCCTAATTGCGCTGTTCATGATGCAGGCTATGCCGGTTATGGCGGCCAATACACCATCAAAATTGGGCGAGGAGCTGGAATATACATTGAATTTTCGAGGTATTGTGACTGGTTTCGTGAGGCTCGACATTGCTAAGTTGATTCTGAGTGTTGCGCCTGACATGGAAGATGTTGAGGGTAAATCTACCTATGTCACACGCATGCAGATGACAACGGAGCCTTATAGAAAAGCGGAGATGATCTACCCGCTGCGACTCGATTATCACAGTTGGCTCGATACCCAGAAGATGATTCCTTTGCTGGCGACAAAATCACTCAAGACAGGGGACTTAAAACAGGAACTCTTCTGGTTCGATCGACCGGCCGGGACCGGCTTCCACTATCAGGCGCCTGCACCTGATGCATCTTCTACATCCGGAGGACCGCCCGATCATTTACAACAGATTGCCGCACTGGAGGACCCCGCTTGGTCAGCGCTGATGCAGACAAAGCAGGTTGCATTGGGCGGCCAGGAAATCCTGGATTATATGGGATTGCTCCACCAGCTTAGACATAAGCCTCTGGTTCCTGGTGAGTGGCTTGAGTTTACTGTTTTTACAGGAAAAAAGCTCGAGTATTACCGGGTTGAAGTGACAAAGGAACGGTTGAGGCGGGGGGGATGGGATCTGCCGGCTTTCCGCTTGAAACTGTTTGAGTACGACAGCAAAAAGGACAAGCTGAAAGATGAGGTCAATCTCTGGCTGAGTGATGATGAGCAACGGCGGCTTTTACGCTTCTATGCAGAACGCACCATTGGCACCATGGAGGGACTGTTGGAAACTGGCCGCCCTGAAAATGGCAGGCATGACGATCTGTCGGAGTCGACCCAGCGTTCGTTGGAGGCCTATCTCGGTTTCTGAATCCAAAATTAGCGGAATAGTGGCGTGCTAATCTTCTGCAATCTCGAATTTTGCTTTGCCCTGAGGCTTCTTTTCCGTAGCGGCCTCGTCCAATTGTAGATGGTCGATACTCGGTATTGGTGCCGGTTCGACCTGTACTTGGCAATCTTCCAGGCTGCCTGACTGAGGCTCGGACATGCTCAGAGCGTCGGTATTTATCTCCGGCTCCTCAATGGGGGTTTCTTCAATCAGCGTGGTGCCTGGATCGTCCAGAGTCAGGGCTTCGGTATCGATCTCGAGCGGTTCAGGATCGATAGTCTCATCGAGGGTGGCGCCGGGTTTATCCAGATCCAATGCGCTGGTATCGGGTATGGGGACGGCCTCCACCTGGGGCGTGCAATCGCTCAGATTGAAATCCTGTGGTGCGGACAGACCATATTCGGGGGCCGGGACAGGTGTGATTTCCTCAGCTTCACTGTCAGGAGGAAGGGGGCCCTCAGCCAGCGTGAGCCCCGGTGATGCTGATGGCGTGGGCTCGACTCTGGCAGATGTTGGCGGAGGCGATGGTCTTGTTGCAGGCGTTGGCGTTGGCGCGGGCTGGCCTTCCGGGACAATATCAACCAGTGCGCCCGCGTCACGGAAGGCGACACGAAATTTCACTGCCTGGTCCATATCCACACCACGCTTGATCGGTACGGGCTTACCGCTGAAGAGCCGCTCAAGCTTTTCACCCTCGAGTTTGAACATCGCGCCAATTTTGCGTTTTACTTCTGCCGGGTCAGCTGTTTTAAGGCAGGCTCCGGAGAAATAGACATCATAGTTATCAATATTCATGCTTTGATGTTTCCTTCGCCTTTTTTGCGCTCCAGGTGCGCTGGTTGATGGCGTAGATATCTTTAAAGTGTAGGAATGGAATCAAAAGCATTCCAGGAAGCCGGGTTGTCAATTTCGGGTCTTGTAAAGTGGAGATGCCGATTGTCATGCCAGCCTGTCCCAATCGTGGTTGTTCTTGATAGGTGCCCATCAGGCGGTCCCAGATCGACAGATTGAAACCAAAGTTGCTATTGGTCTCATCTGGCTCGATGGAGTGGTGCACCCGGTGCATATCGGGGGTAACCACAAGCCAGCGTAAACTTTGGTCAATCCGGTGTGGGAGTTTGACGTTCCCGTGATTGAACATCGCCATGCCGTTGAGGACAACTTCAAAGATGATGACAGCCACCACGGGTGGTCCCAAAGCGGCGATAGTGGCAATCTTGATCAGCATCGAGAGAATGATTTCAATCGGGTGGAAGCGGGCGCCGGTTGTGAGGTCATAGTCCGGGTCGGCATGGTGAACCCGATGCAGGCGCCAGAGGGCTGGTACCGCATGCACCATGACGTGCTGAAGGTAGATGGCAAGGTCCAGCAGGATGACCGCAATCAGGATCTTCAGCCAATCCGAAATTTCCACATTGTGCAGTAGCCCCCAACTCTGGTCATCGGCATAGGCAGCCATGCCGACCGCGGCAGTGGGGAAAAGCAGTCTCAGCACGAGTGTATTGAGCACGACAAGACCCAGATTACTGGTCCAGCGCTGCAGGCGGGAGAAGAACCTCTGGCGTCTGGGTGCATAAACTTCCCACGCGGCCATGATGGCAAAAATTGCGAAGAAGGCACTGAGACGGATGGTCAGCTCGTGGTTTAGGATAAAATCTGTCATTGAAACAAGTCTGCGGTCAATTCCTTCCAGTGTACCCCAGCGTCTTTTCAGTACAAGGGACAGAACGATAGGCGGTAGATTTATTGTATTCCACAATGGGTCGCGGGCTATACTAGCGAGATAAGAAGTCTAAGAGTCAGACAATAATGATAATGAATAGTCCGGTCGTCGGTCAGCGCAGGCAGGACACTGCTGGAGAATATAAGGCCCATGTTTGAAAAAGACCCACGTACGTTCTCCCCTGAGTATAAGAATCTCTCGCCGGAACAGAAGGCGATGGTCAAGCTAGAGATTACGCTGACCAATTTTTTCAAGAACTTCGACAAAAGCATGTCCCGCTGGGAGAGGATGATCTATCCGATGCTGGTGGTGGTCGGGATATTAGGGCTATCTGGGTTTTATCTGATCTACAATGTCACCCGTGACATGCACAAGCTGACGGAACAGGTCGATCCACGGATGGAAGTTCATCTAGAGGAGATGTCCAACAACATGGGAAAGCTCTCCGAGAATATCTCGATCATGACCAATCAAATCACTGTGCTGGTCGATCGGGTTGACAGTATGGAGTCACATATTGCAACCATGGACGGCAATATCGGTGCTCTATCTGTAGATGTGGGCAGTATGAAACAGAATATTGGTATCATGACAGGCAACGTGGCTGAGATGACTCAAGCGATGCGGGCGATGACTGCCAACACCAGTATCATGAGTCGGGACATCAATCAGATGGGCCGGCCTATGGATTTTATGAATAGCTTTACCCCCTGGTAATAACCGGGACCATTATCTCTCAACACAATCTAAATAGATGGTGATTAGCGTCTAAAATCCTTTCAGGCGTTGCCTTTACCCTTCATTCCAATGCCCTGCTGGACGGAAAAGTCGAGCATACGTTGAATCGGGATCACTGCCCGCTCCCGGGTTGCCGGATCGATATGTATCTCATTCTCATCGCTATCCAGAAGCTTATCTAGGTTGTGTAGTGCATTCATCCCCATCCAGGGACAGTGGGCACAGCTGACGCAGGTGGCACCTTCGCCGGCTGTGGGCGCCTCGATCAGCACTTTATCCGGCGCCATCTGCTGCATCTTGTAGAAAATGCCGCCATCGGTAGCAACAATGAATTCCTTGTTTTTCATCTCTGCCACAGCCCTGATGAGTGCGGTGGTGGAACCTACTACGTCCGCTTGATCGATGACATGTTCGGGGGATTCCGGGTGGACCAATACAGCCGCATCCGGGTGTAGGCGTCGAATACGTTCCAGCGCCACTGATTTGAACTCCTCATGTACCACGCATGAGCCTGGCCAGAGCAGCATGTCCGCACCGGTAATACGCTGTACATAGCTGCCTAGATGACGGTCCGGTCCCCACAGGATCTTCTTACCCTCGCTGGCCAGGTACTCGACGATCGGCAGGGCGATGCCTGAGGTCACCACCCAGTCCGACCTTGCTTTCACTTCGGCGCTGGTATTGGCGTAGACAACCACGGTGTGATCGGGATGATCATCACAGAAGTCTGTGAATAGGTCTGCCGGGCAGCCTTCATCCAGTGAGCAGGTGGCGCCCAGGTCGGGCATGATTACCCGCTTTTCCGGGTTCAGGATCTTGGCCGTCTCTCCCATGAAACGGACACCGCAGACCACGAGCGTTTCTGCCTCTTGGGCAGCACCGAATTTCGCCATCTCCAGGGAGTCGGCGACACAGCCTCCCGTCTCTTCCGCCAGTGCCTGCAGATCTGCATCCGTGTAGTAGTGAGCTACCAGTACAGCATTCTGGGCCTTAAGTTTTTCTGCAATGCGTTGCTTCATGGCATCTCTCTCCACATCGGAGAGTTGTGGCCAGTGGGGGTGGTCGGGGACCAGGATGGTCGGTAGATTCAGTGATTGAACACTCATGGTAGTCTCGTTGCGTTATTTAATAATTTCCACCCGGGTGGGATTAATCACTCGGTAGGTTTTGGCGGGTCGATGATTGCCTGTGCGGGAAAACTCTCCGGTCTCTCGGAGAACCTGACGGGTTTGCATGCCTTTACGAAAATTCCGTTTATCCAGCTTCTCGCTGAGCAAGATCTCATAAACTGCTTGCAGTTGACTGAGCGTGAAGGTCTCCGGCAGGAGTTGAAAGGCAATGGTCGAATAGTTGAGCTTTGCGACCAGGCGCTGCTTGGCCAGTTGGATGATCTTGGCATGATCGAATGCCAACTCAGGCAGTTGAGTAAGCGAAAACCAAGCGGCTTCCTGTGCGTCACTGGCAGCCTTGGGTTGTAAAGTATCTGACTGGGTCAGGGCAAAATAGGTGACACTGATGACTCGCTCGCGAGGGTCCCTGTCAGGTGTGCTGAATGTGTAAAGCTGCTCCAGATAGAGGCCCTCAATACCTGTCTCTTCCAGTAGTTCACGCTTTGCACACTGTTCAAGGGATTCATCCATATTGAGGAATCCACCCGGTAGTGCCCACATCTCACGAAACGGCGGATTGGCTCTCTGTATCAGGAGAACCTGCAAATCCTCGTCGCGTATGGTGAAGAGCACTACATCCGTGGTTACCGCAGGATGAGGGTAGTGGTAGCAGTAGGATTGATGTTGGCTCACGGCTGTTTAAGTGATCAAATTAAGACTGGCAGGCACGAGTAACCGGCCCTCAAAAATGTGCCGGTTAGTGTATCAAATACACGAAATAATAAAACGGTTACTTTTTTGGGGGTGAAAACACGCAGCTGTACTGTTTTTTCTGCTTTTCCTGCATGCCTCGAATTGACCTGTGACCTATTTCCGTTTCTGCCAACCATTCATAGACAGGGGTTAAAGATCAACCCTGATATGCCGATAACCAACTGGTAGGACAAACACTTAACCGAATTCGGACCATGCAGACTGCAAGCACAGCCACACACCAGGTTTTGAAGCTGAAGCATCTACCGCCGTTATCTTCAACGGCGGCACGCCTGCTTGAGTTACTGGCAGATGAGGACCTCTCGCTGGAGCTGCTTTCAAATGTCATCAGCCAGGACCCGGGTATTTCAGCCCGTATTCTTGGGGTGGCCAACTCGGCCTATTTTGGTCAGACCTCGCCCATTCATTCTGTCGAGGAGGCGGTGATCCGGGTACTCGGCCTGAATATGGTCAGAAGCCTCTCCTTCAGCCTTGCTATCAGTGGGTCTTTTGATACCTCACGCTGTCATGGCTTCGATCTGGAAGCGTACTGGTACCATGCGTTAGCAACCGCAGCGCTGTCGAGAATGATCTGTAGACATATGGTGCCGGATGAACAACCCGACCAGGATGGCATCTATCTGGCCGGCCTGCTGTTCGATATCGGTGTCCTGGTTCTGGTCCATCTGTTTCCTGAAGACTATGCGAATGTATTGCACAAATACACAGGAGGACCGCTAAAAGAATTGTCGAAGCAAGAGGAAGATCTTGTCGGTATCAGTAGTCGGGAAGCAGGCGGTTGGATATTGGACCGTTGGCACCTCCCCACCATGGTCGTTCGAGTGGTTCGTCAGGTCAGTAACGATACTGCCAGTGAGACAGCGCTGGTGGGTATGGCTGACTTGTGGGTGAATCATGGCTTTGAAGATGACCAAAGCATCACCAGAGATCTCCTAGGTGTGTCGGGCAAGGATGTCGAACTCATTCAAGCGGAATTTCTTCATCAAGCTGATGAGATCCGTACTGTTGCCAGTTTGTTGGCAAAATAACGGGGTAATTTGTGGACCTGTCTTTCAACCAGACATCGATGGACCTCAGAGAGCGCTTTTTCAGCCTGCTCGATTCCCTGTCTGCATTGCGTGCTTTGTCACAGATCAATCTTGACGGTATTACTGAAGATGAATTGCTCTCCCGGGCATTGGGTGAGCTGATTCGATATCAAAACGTAGAAAGCTGTTCTGTCTTTCGTGTGGAAGATGAGGTTCTGCATTGTGTAACCGGTACCTGTATGACGGAATCTCATGCAGTGGTTTCTGGACAGGTGGATGCTGAATCCCCGAAATCCAATATGACTTTTACCTCGGGTGAAGGGATTGCCGGCATGGCATATCAAACGGGGCAATTGCAATATTGTCGGGATTGTACCCAGAGCCGTGACTTTATCAGCAATCCACGTGCGGGTGCCGAACGGCCAGGATCACTGATCAGTGCACCGATCAAAATGGGCGACCAGGTATTGGCTGTACTCAATGCCACACACCCGCTACCGGAGTATTTTGAGCCTTGGCAACAACATACGCTGAGCCTCTTCTGCAGTAGTCTGGGTCAGATGCTACACAACCACCGTATGCTGCATGATCTGGAATTTGCGGTCGAGCAACGCACTAAAGAGCTTCGTGCGGCGCTGCACGAGGCGGAAGGCCTGCAAAAACGTTATGAGCAGCTCTCTACAGTTGATGAGCTGACCGGATTGAATAATCGCCGCTATTTTTTCTCAGAGGCAGAGTCGATGCTGGCGCGAGCGCTGCGTTATCAACAAGTCTGCAGTCTGATGCTGTTGGATGTGGATTTTTTCAAACTGATCAACGATCAGTGGGGGCATGTGCTGGGGGATACCGTGCTTTGTGCCATTGCCGATGTGATTCGTAAGGAGGCGCGTGGTGGTGACATCGTTGCCCGGGTGGGTGGCGAAGAGTTTGTTGTGATGTTGGCAGAAACAGGTGTAGAGGGTGCGGATCTGATGGCTCAGCGAATTCAGGAACGGCTGGCCCGCTTAGAGTTCGGTCGTGATGTGGGTAACCTTGGCCTGACAGCAAGTATCGGTATCACCATTTTCGAGCATGAGGTAGATCAACAGCAACCCATACACGAGATAGTTGATCGACTCTATTCCGAAGCTGATAGAGCAATGTATGAAGGTAAGCGACAGGGGCGCAATAACCGTCAGGTATTTACCGATTAAAGGCAGGCCATATTGCCCGTTTCCTTGTGTGGAGATTACGCCGCCATCAAGCTCAAGCTGGATCTCTCTCCTCTGACTCCACCGCTTCACTCAAAGGGTTCTGCTGAGGCTCTGATGCCAACAACTTTTCAGAGCCGGAGGGATTGGTGAATTGGTCATTCAGGGTTTGGATATAGGTGTCGGTCGCTTGAACTACCTCACGAAGTTGGCGTCTTGATTTACGTCCCCATCCTGCAGGGTGTTTTCTGAAGATAGAGCGCCAGGGTTTGGTACTACGAAGGAAAGCTGATGCAGGGTTGCCTTTCAAACCGGCCTTGCTTGCCTGTTTACGGATGCTGCCAAGCAGACTTCGGGCGGCTACTGCCCTGACGCCGAAATGGATAGCGGCAAATGCAATGACTAAAAACCCCAGCAATACCCAGGGTAGAAGGCCAGCGGTATCAGTCTCAAGCCAGGGGGGGGCGAATTTGAAGCCCTGCCAGTATCCCGCATTGATTGAAAGCGCGAGCAGTACCAAGAGCAGGCCCCCCATCAAGATACCGTTGCCCCAAAGTACCCGCTTGCGCCAGCGACGCAGTGTCGCGGTGATCAGAGGAACGCTGCGCTCCTCAATATCCCGTGCAGTTTTCTCAAGGGCGCCGACGATACGATAGGCGCGTTCGATTTCGACCTCTTCCATGCGGCTGTGGATCTCATTGAGATCGGCATCCCGCTTGCTCTCGTAACGATTACGCAGTGCTTCATCATCAATGGGTACGGCGGCATCCGGGTTATAGATGGCATAAAAACGGCCTGCCGTCAGGCCCCGCTCACCAAGGGCACGCTGCCAGGCGGCAATGACATCCTCTGGATTGTTTTCCCGTGCAGTGGAGTCGATCTGGTTCAGGATATAGAGGAACTTGCCGGTGTCGTTTCTATGGATCGTTCGCTCGATCAGGTGGCTCAGGGTATCCTGCATGGCGCCAGGTTCCGGGTGGCGTGCATCAAAAAAGACCAGTACAAGATCAGAGAGATCGATGATGTGATCGGTGATGCGCAATGTGGAGGTTCTTTGGGCATCGGCATCGAATCCGGGGGAGTCGATGATAATCTTGCCGCGCAGCTTTTCGCTGGGACAAGTCTTCAACTGCAGGTAAGCATCGATGCGGTCACCCTCACCTTTGGCAACCTTCTCTATCTCATCGGACATCTGATAAAAGGGAAAGCGGGGGTCCGAATCGAGAGCGACCCCCGGCAGGGCGTGGGCAGTAGCCTCTTTGCTGTAACAGACCACGGTGAACTTGTCGTCCACTGCCTGGTTGCCAGAACGCTGCAAAGTGTAATCGATGTAGTGATTGATGAATGTTGACTTACCTGCAGAAAAAGTACCCAGAACGGAGATTAGCGGCCACCAGGGAATCTGGGTGGCGAAGGAGTTGTCGCCCGATAACAGGCCCAGGCGAAAGGCCACATCATCCAGAATGCGGAAGCTCTGAATCGTACTCAGGAGTATCGGGTTCTCCTGTTCAAGGTGAGTTTCGAGGTGTTGTAGACGTGCTTCGATGACCTGTCCTGCGGGATGCATGGCTGACTCACTCCTAAAGATTATATCTGGCGGCAGTTGTTCTGTTTATTCTAGATTGTCTTGCGGACTGCTTCTCGGTGAGATGTGTGGCTATAGACCCTAACCACAAGATCTCTTGCAACCCAAGGTTAATAGGCAAGACTTTACCTGATGGTAAGGCATCCTGCATGCCGTAAATGAGATTCGTGGCGGCGCTTCCGCCCTGGGTAGGGGTTGGCATGTCCTGATTGTGGTTTTTTATACGGCTGGGAAGTCCTGAAAAGGCCAGAATAGGAGGTAATTTCCGATTGCGGCTTTTCGTCAACAGAAAAGTATCGTAGAATGCGTATCAGTATATCTATACATTCTGATATTTGTGGCTCCGTACACACTTCAGAGGGATTTGTGCGGTTGCATTGGCATCATGCTTAATAGATACTGACAAACCCTCTAAATGGGGAAAGAAATCTCCCCTATGCATCGATAATAACTCAAAGAATCTAATAAGGAGATCAACATGGCAGAGCTGTTTACCGAAGAGTGGATGCAGAGTTTCGCAACGCACTGGAATGCAGAACCTGAGCTCTCAGATGCCCTGGCTCAGATTGGCTTTAATAGTGTTATCGGCTATGGATTTGATGGCGATGACAAGCCCGTCGGTGTGCTGACGGTTGAAAACGGTAAAGCTGTGAAGGGTGAAGCCTACGACGGTCAACAGATGAACTGGGATATCCGCGCATCTGATGATCAGTGGCGCAAATGGATAGCCAAACCACCGGGTATGATGGGGCTGGGTATGGCGTTCACCTCCAGAAAAATGAAGTTCGTTGTCGGTGACTACTCCTCAATGATTAAGGATCCACGCATGGCGGGACCCTTCATTAAAAGTTTTGCGGTTATGGCCAGGGCGTGATCTCCAAACTCAATCAGATGACTGTCTGCGACGCTTGCCAAGGCTGCTAACCAATCCAGCTATGAATTCAACACTGGGTAGTGTGGAAATATGAGTTTTAAATTCAAGACGATGTTTTGGGCTACCGGTGTAGCTTCTCTAGTGTTGATGACCACAGGATTGCAGGCTCAGTCGAGCCAGGTGCCTCCTGACCACTTCGTGGTACAGCAGACGCAGGGTGTAACACATGTCTCTCTCGGTGGCACTGTGGTGCCGTATAAAGAGGTTACACTCTCCGCCCAGTTACCGGGGCGGGTGAAGTTTATTGCCGGTATCGAAGGTGATCTCTTCAAGGAAAGCGACCAACTGGTTGAGCTGGATGATAGCGAGCTGATGGCCAAGCGGGAGGCCGCGCAGGCTCAGCTGGCCAATGCCGATGCACAGCTTCGTAATGCGGGTGTGCAGTTTAATCGAGAACTCTGGTCACCCAAGTCCAAGTCCTCTATGGGCGGTATGGGCATGCCCAACCTTTTCGATCAGATGTTCACCCGGCCGATGGAAGATGTCATAGGCGAGCGCGACAGAGACGCGGAAAGACATGCGGATATCTACTCTTCCCGCACAAACATCCATCAGGCACAAAATACCATGGTTCGGGTGCAGGCGGAGATTCGCGCCATTGACGCCAAGATTCGTGATGCCAGGAGTGTGGCCCCATTTGATGGCGTGATCATGAAGAAGTTTGTCGAAGTGGGTGACACCGTTCAACCGGGTCAGCCGCTGCTCAAGTATGCCGATGTGGAATATCTACAGATCGTTGTTGACGTACCTGGTCGTCTGCGACCTGGCCTCAGCGAGGGCATGATGTTACGTGCTGAGCTTGACGTGGGGGATCGTGAGATACCAGTGAGAGTTGCCCAGATTTTCCCCATGGCTGATGCACAGCGGCATACCGTCACAATCAAATTCGATCTTCCTCAGGGCGAGTCTGCACCAGGTATGTATGCCAAGGTGCTGGTACCCGATTTCAATGCGCCGACTCGGGCGAATCCGGTCATTCCATCCAGTGCCATTCGCTACAATGGCAGCCTTCCCGGTGTCTACGTGGTGGGTGAAGAGGATAAACCGATGTTACGGCTGATTCGGGTCGGGGAGACATTGCCTGGCGGATACAGCACGGTACTGTCAGGTTTGCAGGCGGGTGAGCGTGTGCTGCGCAATCCACCATTGGGCATCAGTGCCGGCTGGACTTCCCCTCAGCGCTAATGCGCACATCCGACATGCTCGCAGTTTGAGCCGAATAGTGTGGGGCCTCATGCCCCTGATTGATTATTTACGAGGTGAGGGTGTGACCACCTGCCTCATAGCAAGGCTTCGAGATCAACTATGAGCCAGGACGATAATAAACCCGATCAGCTCCACTCCATGGATCCCAATTACGAGGCTCACCTCGGGATCGCAGGCAGGACCGCCAGGTTCTTTATTCAGTCTCCTCTCTCCCCCCTCTTTTTTATGGCCATGATGCTGATGGGGCTGTTGGGTCTGATCATTACGCCGCGTCAGGAAGACCCTCAAATTTCTGTGCCCATGGTGGATATCTTTGTGCAGTACCCGGGTGCTGCAGCAGATCAGGTTTCCGCCCTGGCGATTGAGCCGCTAGAGCGCATCATGTCGGAGATACCCGGCATGAAACATGTCTACTCCGCATCCCAGCGTGGCGGCGGTGTGGTCACCATCGAGTTCGAGGTCGGCGAGAGCATGGGCCCCTCACTCGTCAAGGTGAATGACAAGATCGATTCTAATATGGATCTGATACCGCCGGGTGTCATGCCGCCGCTGGTGAAAGCGAAAGGCATCGATGATGTGCCTGTTGTGACATTGACCCTCTGGTCCAAGGATGTAGACAGAGATGGGGCTCCAGACGTGGATGACGGCCAGTTGCGTATGTTGGCCCACGATGTTCTGCAGTCACTCAAAGAGTTGCCTAATACCGGCAACGGATTTGTTGTCGGCGGTCGGCGGGAGCAGGTCACCGTAGAGGTCTTTCCTGAGCGTTTGGCTGGTTTTGGTATCAGTCTGGATCAGGTTGCCAGTCGGATACAGGAATCAAACAGCGAGCAAAGAGCTGGCGGTGTTGAGGCTGGGAGCACATATACCAGTGTGGTCTCTGGTGCCTTTCTAAAGTCGGTGGATGATATCAATCGTCTCGTTGTGGGTACGCATAATGATGTCAAAGTCTATATGCACGATATTGCCCGGGTGAAACAGGGACCGGAAGATGCCAAGCAATTGGTGGGTTACTACACAGGTGCTGCCAGTGATCTGGAGATCAAGGCTGACGGCGTACCCGCTGTGACCCTGGCCATCGCCAAGAAAGAGGGCTCCAACGGCGTCACTGTCGCCAACGCGATCAAGGAACGGATAGAGCATATTAAGGGCTCGCTGATCCCAGGCAATGTAGAGGTCAGCGTCACCCGAAACTACGGTCAGACCGCCGATGACAAAGTCAGCGAGCTGATCTTCAAGCTCTTTGTCGCTACCGGCTTTGTCTTTCTGTTGGTGCTGGCGGCCTTCCGTGCATTCCGTCCCGCCTTCGTGGTGGTACTGGTTATTCCCGTGGTGTTGCTGATGACCATCTTCAGCGCCTGGCTGATGGGTTACACCATCGATCGGGTGAGCCTCTTCGCCCTGATATTCTCCATCGGTATTCTGGTGGATGACGCGATTGTGGTTGTAGAGAACATCTACCGTCGCTGGCTGGAGGAGAACTCCACCGACGTGGCCACTGCCGTGGATGCTGTACGAGAGGTCGGTAATCCAACCATACTCGCAACCTTTACCGTTATCGCCGCCCTGCTGCCCATGGGTTTTGTCACCGGTATGATGGGACCCTATATGGAACCCATCCCGGCACTGGGATCGGTAGCCATGCTCATCTCTCTGTTTGCGGCCTTCGTTTTCACGCCCTATTTGACTGTATCCCACTGGCTGCGTCCCTCCATGCGCTATCTGGAAGTGGCTGGTGAGCGGGAGCACAAGGAATCAGAGAAGCTCGAGGGTGTGTTCAGGCGGATTCTGATACCTATGATCGAGACTCCCGCCAAGGCGAAGATGTTCAAGTTGGTGATGTGGGGCACTTTCCTGATTATGTGCTCCTTCTTCTACTTCAAATGGGTGGCAGTGAAGATGCTGCCGCTGGATAACAAGCCCGAGTTCGCCGTAGTGGTCGACATGCCTGAGGGTACGGCATTACCGGCGACGGCCAATCTGACCCATCGGATGGCAGAGAAAATCCGTGCCATGCCTGAAGTGACGGCTGTCCAGGTCTATGCGGGCACTGCGCGACCCTTCGATTTCAATGGCATGGTGCGTCACTACTATCTCCGCTCGGATCCCTGGCATGCGGAGGTGCAGGTTCAGTTGCTGGATAAGGGAGACCGTTCACGAACCAGTCATGAGATCGCAGTTGATACACGCAAGATGCTTGGCAAGCTTGTGGAGGGAACGGGTGCTAAGTATGCAGTAGTTGAGATGCCCCCCGGCCCGCCGGTGTTGCAATCGGTGGTGGCTGAAGTGCACGGGCCGAGTTCTGAAGTGAGACGGCAAGTGGCTCATGACCTGACGGAAACCTTCAAGCAGACAGAGTCTCTTCGCGATGTGGACAACTACATGCGCGATCCTTATCAATACTGGCGCTTCACCGTGGATACGGAAAAATCGGTGAGCCGTGGCATTTCGGTGGATGCCATCAACCGCAATCTCGGTATGGCGCTTGGGGCTTCACCACTGGGCGATGTCAAGCAACGGGCTGGGCATGAGCCGATCAACATTATATTACAGGTACCCATGGCGGAGCGTTCCGAGATCACGCGCCTGGGTGATCTGCCGATTCAATCCAGCAGCGGCATTATCGTGCCTCTACGTGAACTGGGTCGTTTCGAGCAGGTCTGGGAAGATCCGATTATCTATCATAAGGATCTGCGTGATGTGGAATATGTGGTAGCCGAGGTTGGCGGTAAGCTGGCTGCCCCGGTCTACGGCATGATGCAGGTGCAGGATCTGCTGAAGGATAATGAATATGTGGCGCCTGATGGAGTTGCCATAGAGCCTCATTGGCTGGGTGCGCCAAATAACGATTCAACCACCGCAATAGAGTGGGCAGGTGAGTGGACTGTCACCTACGAAACCTTCCGTGATATGGGTGCGGCCTTCGCAGTCGCATTGGTGCTTATCTATATTCTCGTGGTCTGGGAATTTGGCAACTTCCGCATTCCAGCGCTGATTATGGCGCCGATCCCGCTGACATTGCTCGGTATCATTCCTGCCCATTTCATCTTTTTTCAGATGGGGTGGGGCGGCGAGTTTACCGCGACTTCGATGATCGGCTGGATAGCGCTGGCGGGTATCATCGTACGAAACTCGATTCTATTAGTGGATTTCTCCATACACCAGGTACAGCAGGGGACTTCTGTGGTCGAGGCGGTCATTATGGCGTGTACGACCAGAACCCGACCGATCATGATCACCGCATTCGCCTTGGTGTGCGGGTCTTCAGTAATCTTTTTCGATCCGATCTTCCAGGGTATGGCAATCTCCCTGGCATCCGGCGTACTGGTTTCCACTGTATTGACATTGATCGTAATTCCACTGGGATGTATCGCAGCGAGCAAGGATCTGTTGGAAGTGGCGGCGGCAACTGCCCCAGAGGGAGCCAAGCTGCTGGAGGTTCAAGAAGCACCGATAGCAGAGCCAGAACCAAAGGTGGCTAAGGCCGCGGCAAAAAAGAGTAAACCGGAGACTGCAAGCAGTTCACTTGTCGCTAATGTTTGGGGCAAAGTGGTTACCCTTTTCAGTATGGTTTTCTATCTTTTAAGGGGACTTGTCCTTCTTTTTCTCCAGCTATTCAAGCGTAAAGAGAAAAATCCCAATGCAGAGTCTGCTGAGGTGAAATCCCCGAACAGTGGAGAAGGCGGTGCGACAGGCAGCAGCGGTTCAGGAGGTGCATCTATCGCGGGTTCTGACAGTGATGCGTCACCCGTTGATGAATCCGATTCCATCGCTGCAGCGCCAGTAGCCACTCAAACGGTTGTCAGCAAAGAGCAACCTGAAATCTCGAGTCAGGTTGGATCTCCCACAGGGTCGGACATTAAGTCTGGCAATGAATCGAAAGCGGTTGCCAAATCATCGCGGGCGAAAGATGAGGCCGTGACAACAAAGGCCAAGCCCTCGCGAGAGAAGGAGACACAGAAGGATCTCACCGCAGCGCCCGCTAGCAATCAATCTACCCCGTCGTCTGCACCGAAACCAAAGAAGAGACCTTCGGCGTTGAAGAAACAGACAGCAAAGAAAAAGACGGTTGCATCTGTAGCGCGCACAAAGGCACGTTCGAATGGCAATGGATCCGAGGATGCAGTCAAACCGCCCGCTAAAAGCAAGCCTGCTTCCAATGTGGCGGCCTTTCCAGTACGTAAGAAGGCGGCCCGTCGCGGTATTCGTCTTAAATAGACAGTTTGATAAGCATGTACCTGTGTCTGATGTATTCGGAGTCAGTGTTTTCCTCGGATCCTTCTGACCTTGATTTCAAATGTCTGGCAGAAAAAGACTTTGCTGCCGATGATCCTATTTGATCTATAGTTAGCTTAACGTGACACTTGGGAGTGCTGTACTTGCCCCTGCATGCTGCTTTACGCCGGCCCCTGTTGATTGCTTTACTGGGAGTTCCCGGCATGTGTCCGGCACAACAACCCTACGGCGATTTTCACTATCCCGGCCGCCAAGCCGGTGATGTGCGTTCATATGGGTTGATGGAAGATGCTCTGCAGTATCGATGGCGTCCCCTGGGGACTGAGGCATCTGTTCCAACGCAACCGCCAGTGCTTAGAGATCAACGCTTGGACACCCCAACCTATCCTTCGCGCTCAGACTATGTTGATGAGCCGCTCGGATTGCCACCAGGCACTTATAGGAGGATAGAAGAGCGGCATACTATTACTCCCCATCGGGAGGGGTTTCGATTTCGTCCAATCGACCCCAATGAACAGCAGAGAGTGAAGGATCACAATAAAGGCCAATACCGGAAAAACACCAACACGAGTACGCGGCAACCGACAATCAGTGGGTGGGGTAATGGTGGGTATCAAATGGAAAATCTGCCGCCAAAACCCAAATTTCGCCCGGATAAGCGTCTTGATAAGACGCCCTCCGGGGGAGCTGTAAACAGATATGCATATCCACAAGGCTCCCGGGCGCCTGTTTTTCGAAGTGAGTAATCCATGAACATCATGTTTATCCTCATTAAAATACTTTTAACTAAAGGGATGTTGCCAGCTTGTCGTTGAGTAGGAGCTGTTTCGTATGAGAAACATGGGGCCGCAAGGTTTTGTAGAAGTGGTTTTGCCGTTAAACTGTGATTAACAAACTAAAGGCTACCCAGGCAGCATGGCTGCTGCCGGAAAAATAGTCCTGATAAAGAGGTCTTCGGAGATTCTGATGAGATTCAAAACCTTGATGGTGCTCGCTATCGGTATCCTTGGCTTGCCACAGGTTGTCCAGTCAGCGAATGGTTGGGCAGACCCATCGGCCAATATGAACCCCTATGCAAGCCGGTATGGGGCTGCGATGCATTATGAACAGCCTGCAGTTCATGGTAGGTTCCGTCCTGTCGCCCCTCAACGGTACCAAGCTCCCCCTCAGGCACAACATCGATTCCGGGCATGGGAAAGGGATAGCGCAAGTCAGCCTCAGCCGAATCAAAAAACTCATACACCGCTAGTACAGCCTGCGCAGTCGGTTTCCTATTGGGGAGGAAATCCCGTCGCCCGGATGCGTCCGGTTACTCGTTCTACTATGGGGACACCTCCAAGCCAGTATGTTGACAGGCGACTGCGTCCCATGTCTGGTGCTGCACATGCCCTACCTCAAGTGGCAGGTTATTCAGGGAATGCTCAGTATCGGTTTCGTCCCCTAAATCGGGAGACTTTGTCACAGCCTGCTGGGCAGCTGAGGTATAGGCCCATACAGGTTAAAATACCTGAGCAGGCGATTTTCCGTCCCCTTAATCCAGTGGCAAGATCGATGCCTCCAGTGCAGACTCCCAGGCAACAGCACTTAATGCCTCCTCCAGTTTTACCGTATCCTTCTGCGTATGAGGGGACACCACGTTACCCTTATTCCGCTAAACCTATGCCCAGTGGACGCTTCGTCTACAATTATCCTGATCAAAGGCGTTGGTCCGGTTACAGACCCTGGACGGCTTATGGGCCGGAAAGGGGTGTCTACAATCGCCCAGCAGTACCACGATATGCTCAGATGCCTGCCAGACCCCTGAATTTTAGGCCTCAGCCAGTTTTTGGAGCAGAGATGCACCCCCCGGTATATCGGCCATACGGATTTGCACAGCACAATATAATGCGGCCTAATCAGAGGCATACCTATAATCCTGGGTGGCGCTCCCGGTATTCCTATCCGGTACCGAACTATGCAATCCGGCATCAGCATCAGCCGGTGTTCTTGGGTGCCCGGCCTCAGTGGCAGCCTGTCAGATCTGCAGATCGTAGTACTGACTGGTACGACGGTCGAGGTGATGGTGATGGCGCTTGGTATCAATTGGTTAAAAATACAGGACCTGTCGTGACTCAGCAGTGGTCGGCGTCACCAGTATCTGTGGAGGAACATAGTGGGTACTAAGGCCGGTACACTTTGGCTGAACACGAAATATTAGGCTGTCGGGTCAATAAGAATATAAAGGGGAGTGTATGATTACGGTTATCGGTAGTTTGAAAGGAGGCTCGGGCAAAAGTACGGTGACTTTCAATCTGGCCGTTTGGTTAGAGATGGCGGAGGCAGAGGTGTTGGTGGTCGATGCAGATCCACAGGCAACATTGAGCGATGTTGCAGAGGTGAGAACTGAAGAAGGCTATGAACCCTTTCTAACACTCAAAGATATTTCAACGCTGTCACGCAAGAAACTCAAGGGCTATGACGAGGTTCTCATCGATGTCGGTACATCAGATATAGAATCCATGAAACTGGCGCTGGCGCTTGCTGACAGGGTTGTGATACCTGTCCCTCCTTCTCAGGCAGATATTTGGTCAACTCAACGCTTTCTTCAGTTTCTTGATGATGCATTAGATGGGGAGCGTCCGGAACTCCTGGCCTTTATCAATCGGGCGGATACGCATCATGCAATTCGGGAGTCGGATGAGGCTGCGGCAGCACTTGTGTCACTGCCGGGTATTCGCTTTATTAAGCACCGGCTCTGTCAGAGGACGGTGTTTCGCCGCTCCTTCAGCGAGGGTCTGGCGGTCTATGAGTTGGATCCCAGGGGGAAGGGCAGCAAGGAGTTTTATGCGTTGACGGCTGCACTCTATCCTGAGTACATCAGCCAATAAACCGGTTAACAATATTCGAAAAAAGACGTTAACGGTTGGCTGAATTGTTACCTGTGCAGTGGGAAGCTGGATGCCGGTATGTGGGTGGCACTCGAACTCACTAGAGAAATAAACATTATTACATTCGTTGGAGAGAGAGATGGGGTTTATCAAGAATATTTTTGCGCTTATCGGATTTCTGGTTGTTATTGCCATTGCCGGTGCCTACGTGAAATTCAATAAATCAATGGATGGTTTTGATCCTGATGCGGGGCGGGTGTTCACGGAATTCGCTCAATCTCTGATTGAGACTCAGAGTGCTGCTGAGGCCAGCATTTGGAAAGTCCCGGTGAACGAGGACCTTTCTCCCGAAGAGGTTGAAGAGACCATGAAGTTTGTCGCCAATGAACACAATATGTCCAATGTCGGTGAACTCCCGCTCTCATTGGATATTGAGGCAAAAAAAGGCGAGTCATATCGATTCGTCAAAATCTACCTTTTCTGTAACTCGCTGACCGCAGCTCAAATGCTGGATTACTCTGACGCATATTCGGCCTATCTGCCTTGTCGGATTACGCTTATAGAAGATATGGAGGGTAAGCTTTGGTTGATGACGCTCAATATGGACATGATGATCTATGGTGGTAAGCCGTTGCCACCTGATCTTAAGGAAGAGGCGATCAAGGTCAAAGAGTACATTCTGGATATCATGAATCGGGGTGCGACCGGAGAGTTCTGAATTTAACTCTTTGAATTCCATAAAAAAGCCAGGTAAAAAGCCTGGCTTTTTTATGCTGATTCCAATAGTGAATCAGTGGGTGTTATCTATGAATCTGGTGCAGATTGTGGTGATTTCTCAATATGCTAAAATATGTAGTTACCTGTAACGGGCAGGTGACACTCAGGTCTTCATCGGCATGACAGACACAAAAAATATAAAACAGCAAAACGACCCAACTGATGAAAATAAAGAAGGTATAGACGTCAAAGACAACCAGAATTCTATGGATCGCCTGTCAATGGCGTTCGAGACCAGCGCCCGGCGCTGGGAACTGATTGTTTATCCTTCTCTGTTTGCCTTTATTCTCCTGGCGGCATACGGATTCTATCTGATCTTCAGCCTTGCCAAAGATGTCCACTTTCTTGCCAAAAGCGTCGATTCAAATATGAGTCTTATGTCGAGTAGCGTTAGAACGATGACTGACAGCGTCGGACAGCTCTCAGCAAATGTTCGCACTATGGCTGTGAGTGTTGATTCCATGGCGCAGGATGTGAGAACCCTCGAGCCAATGTTGACCAGTATGGATGCCATGGAAGAGTCGATGAAGGCGATGACCGTCTCTACACACTATATCCAGCGCGACATGCGTGGCATGAATCACAATATTCGTGATGTTTCCCGTCCTATGTCCATGTGGAATAATTTCGTTCCCTGGTAGGGATATAAGTTAAGGGCGCTATAGGAACTATTCCCCTGGAAAATCGTAGTTGATTGTCTGGGTGGGTTCCTGAATGAAATAGCCCCGGATGTAGTTCACCCCGATGGTCCAGAGAATGGCAAGATTGCTTGCCTCTTCCACGCCTGAAGCAATGGTCTTTATGTTCTGACCTTGGATGAGCTCATTCAATTGGTTCAGTGTGTCCTGTTTGTCCTGGTTTTCAGAGAGTCCATCCAGAAAGGAAGGGGCAAACTGAATATAGTCGAGGGGCAAATTGCCGGAGAGAATGGCTTCCGGTTTTTTTGCCAACCCGAAGTGATCGATGCAGAGCTTGCACTTGATCTTTTTCAGCCCATCAGAGAGCTTTTCTAAGTGCTGCATATGGCTTCTTGCATCGCTGTCCCTGCACTGGAAAGTGACCCATGGACCCTTGGCCTCATAGTCCCGCAAGCAGTCGCAGATATAGAGCAGTAACGAATCATCTTCCAACGATGCGCCAGAGATATTGATAAAGAAGTTGATCTTTTGACCCTGTTTCCGCTGATTGGATAATTCAGCAATGGCGCGACGGATAACCCAACGATCGATCTCCTGGGTTTTACCCATCAAGGCGGCCTGGTTCATGAAATGATCCGGTTGTATCTCCTCCTGTTTTTCATCCATCAGTCGCAGTGTGACGGCATAGTTCTCGCGGGTGTCTCCGTGCAGGCTAACGATGGGTTGAAATACAAGCTGAAATTGATCGTTGTCCAGGGCAAAACGTATCAGATGACTTAAATCGGCTTCAGAAGCGGATTCCGTACTTTCATTTTTTGTTTTCTCTGTCGCCAGGGAGAATAGGTTGGGGCCTTCGTTGCGTGCAGTCTCGCATGCATTATAAGCAAGGGTAACAAACTCATGACCACTACTGATGTCGTTGGAGGTAAAGGCAATGCCGATACTACATGTGGGTTTTAGAGATTTATCTCCATTTGAGTAGGTATGCTTTGCTACGGCCTTGCATATTTTTTTTGCGCGTTTGCTTGCCGTACCTGTATCGCTGCCTGGTGCAAGGAATGTGAAGGTATGATCTCCAAAGCGGGCAAGCATATCCTCACTGCCAAGGGCGCCTTTGAGTAATCTGGCGATCTCCAGTAGCAGGGTATCGCTTGCCTTGATGCCGGTCTTGTTTCGTATCTCGCTAAAGTTGTCCAGCGTGACGTAAAAAAGGGTTTGTCGATTTCTGCCACGATTGCATTGATCTCTCGTTTCGTCATCCAGAAGGCTGAGGAAATATTGCCGGTTGTAGAGGCCGGTTTGGACATCCTGCGTACTCAGTAACCTGAGTTTTTCTTCAACTTCTCGAGAGACGGATTGATCATGAATTACTACCTGGGTACAAGGCTCTCCCTCGATACTTGCAGGCGTGAAATGGAGCTCGGCGTTGAACTCTTTGCCATCACCGCGAAGACATTTAGTCTTCAACTCAGCATTGTGTCCTGCATCTGCACTGAGTTGTCGCAGTAACTTCTTGAAAGATTTATGTTCCGATGGGGCGATCATATCCATGATGGGTAAACCATCAATTTCGTCTTCGCCGGCCAAGCCGAATAGCTCCAAGTAGGCTCGGTTTGCCGTGACATGCATGCCTTCGTGTACATAGGCAATGGCATCGCGGGAGTTCTCGGTCAGTGCATTACAGCGTTCCTCCGCCTCTAAAAACTGACGCTCAACATGCTGAAGTCGCCTGACAGCGCGTAGATGTTTGTACTCACGCAGTATGGCCTGAGTGATGTGAGAGTATTCATTGAGCAGAATCAGATCTGCCGCACCATTGCGCATCAGTTCGATGCGTTGAACTTCATCAATGGTCTCTGTTACAGCGATAACGGGGAGCGTTGGATTGATGGCGCTCAGTACGGCAAAAAGCTGTCCCGAACCTAATTCATCAGACTCGACTGTGTAGATCAGGATGTCGAGATCTCTATGCGCTTTTAGTGTTTTGCCTAACAAATCGGCATCGTGCTCGATCTGTGTGGCATGTGCTGCGAATCCAGAGTTTCGTAAATGATCCAGATAGGCTTCGATTTCTGGCGTCGAGTTGCCTATGACCAGTAACTCAATGGCTTCGTCGGACATTCAGTATTATCCTGTAGTTTCTGCTGACAGATTCATGGGAGGCTAAATCTGTTTTGGCTTGTTTGCCAAGCCGCACCTTATTTAGGGCTTCTCTCATGATAGCGTATTGATGACTTCCATTTTGTGGGCTGCTACAAAATTGCGCTGCAATCTAGCATTTCTACGTACAATTCAGCTTGCCAGTCTCCGGCTCCTGACTGCATCTGCCAAGTCCTCCAATAGTGGTGCACTATCATCCCAACTGATACATGCATCTGTAATGCTCTGGCCGTAGGTCAGTGATTGACCTTCAACCCGGTCTTGTCGTCCCGCAGTGATGAAGCTCTCAATCATGGCACCCATGATGCGTTGGTCTCCGCGGGCAATCTGACTGGCTATATCACGACCAACCAGCAGTTGGCGAGCATGCTGTTTGCGACTGTTGGCATGGCTGAAGTCGACCATCAAACGTGGCTTGAGGCCGTTACTCTCCATCTCTTCAGCGGCAATGTTGATACTCTCTGAATCATAGTTGGGTCGGCTCCCGCCCCGGAGAATGACATGACAGTCCTGGTTTCCATGGGTAGAGAAGATGGCTGATCGTCCCTCTTTTGTGACGGATAAAAAATGGTGAGGACGGGAAGAGGAGCGAATAGCGTCTAGTGCAACACGCATACTGCCATTGGTGGCATTCTTGAAACCAACCGGACAGGAGAGTCCGGAGGCCAGTTCTCTGTGTGCCTGACTCTCTGTGGTGCGTGCACCGATGGCGCCCCAGCTGATGAGGTCGGCAATATATTGCGGGCTGATCAGGTCGAGGTATTCTGTGCCTGCAGGTATCCCGAGATTATTAATATCAAGCAATAGCTTGCGTGCCAGTCTGAGTCCCTCGTTGATTTCAAACTTGTCGTCCAGAGTTGGGTCGTTAATCAGCCCCTTCCAGCCTACGGTGGTGCGGGGCTTTTCGAAGTAAACACGCATCACGATTTCTAAATCGCCTTTAAGCGCTTCACGCAGTGGCTGCAAACGCCTGGCATAGTCCATGGCCGCATCTGGGTCGTGTACTGAGCAGGGGCCGATGATAACCAGCAAGCGATCATCTTCGCCGTGCAGGATGCGGTGAATAGCCTTTCTGGTGTCACAGACCGTGTTTGCGGCATCTTCGGAAATAGGGAGTTCCTGGTGGAGCTGAGCAGGCGGGCTTAGCTCTTTTATGGCCTTGATTCGTAGGTCGTCGGTCTGTTTCATGCGGTAAAGACTGCTAGTGTCTGAAAAACAATCGATTATACATGCATAAAAAGGATCAGCGAAAATCTTTAGGCTATTTTCAGATCTTTATATAAACCATAAAATATCTGTGCCATTAATGGCGGCGCTATTTGGAAGGCGTGGTTATTTCGTCAATGCCATAAAGAGTTTTGGCAGTTGTTCCGGTAGTCTTTCAACACGGTCGATAACGGTAAACTGGTTGCCAAAGATATCCCTGACGTATTCATCGGCATGGGGATCCAGATTGATGCAGTAGGTATAGATACCCTCTTGATCTGCCTCCTGAACTGCCTTACGAGTATCCTCAATCAGCAGGCGATCATCGTTGACATCGATGTCGGAGGGCTCACCGTCAGTGAGTATCAGCATCAGCTTTTTATCACTGGGTCTTGCGCTCAGATAGTGGGTTGAATGACGAATGGCTGCACCCATACGGGTTGACCAACCGGCCTGCATCGCTGACAGACGCCCCTTGACCTCATCATTCCAATGTTCGCCATATCCCTTGATGTGCTGATAGCGGACTTCATGTCGGGTGTTGGAAGAAAAACCGGCGATGGCAAAGCTGTCACCCAACTGCTCGATGGCCCAGCCGAGCAGGGAGACTGCCTCCTGGCTAAGTTCAAGAATCGATTGTTGGCATCCAGCAGGAACCTGGTCCACCGATTCAGAGAGATCGATCAACAGCATGACGGCTATATCGCGACCGTCATTGCGGTGGCTCATATTGATACGGGGGTCGGGATGGGTGCCGCTTTTATATTCAATGAGTGAACGAATGGCGACGTCCAGGTCGAGTTCACTCCCTTCTTCCTGGTAGCGGATACGGACGTACTGTTGGGGTTTCAACAGGTCGAGCATGCGCTTTAGCTGTTTGGCCAGCGCCTGGTGCTTGTTCAGCAGATCATCGATCTTGTCCGGGTTGCCTGAAGGATGCAGACTTTCATACAGGCTCACCCAGTCGGGATTATAGATCTTACTCTTGTAATCCCACTCCGGGTAGTGGCGGGGGGGCAGGCCCTCTATCTCCTCGTCTGAGGTTTTGCGCTTCTGCTCTGCATCGAACATCTCCTCTTCATCGCCCTCTTCGATAAAGATCCACATATGGCGGTTGTCATCCCGATAGCTGACTTCCGTATCGGCGAAGTAGACGTTGGCGGCAAGGTCCGCCTGTCGGCGAGTGCGGGCGATATAGGAGATGGCGAGGGAGACCATCTCCTGCGTGTTCGAAGGGCCGTCAGCCAGGCAGGCATGAAAACGCTCCAGGAACTCCAGAAGATCGGGATTGGTATAGCCGTGGTCGGGGTTCAAAGCGGCATAAGAGAACATCGCCAAGCGGTGTCGGATACAAGACTGCTTCTCTGGATCACAGTCATTTTCACCAGGTACAGGATGCAGTGCCAGTAACTGATGACGCAGCCCCGGGTATTCGCGAGTTGCGAGCAGATCGACACGGGCATCTTCAAAGAGCTCGATGGCGACACGCTGAAAGGGGCTGAAATTATCTGCCACAACATGGGTGGTCCACTTCTTGTGAGCGGCGATGTGGGCTAGCAGTGTGCGGTAGCGATCGATGCCGGTTATGCCGTGCATATCATCATAGACATCGGGAATGCGGATACCCAGCGAGTCGAAGTAGGGTAGGGGTTTACGTAGTTCGTCAAAGCCTTCGGAGTAGGGGACAAAATGGTCTTTGTTGCGCCACAGGGACTTTAAATAGAGATCGAGTTTACGCTCATTGTCAGCAAACAGGGTGCCATGCCGTTCCCGCTGTAAAATAGCGCGGCTGTCTGCAGACTGTAGGCTGAAGTAGTCGATCTGCCGTTGAGGATGGGTACGGTAGTTGCGCACCCCGTAATCGATCCAGTTACTGAGTCCTTCACATGAGAGCTGACTCAGTAAATAGGGCATTTTTTTCAGCAGGTCAGGTAATGAAGGGCTGGGTATGGTGGTATGAAAGCCATGGATGGAGCCGGACGTCTGCTCCATCATATCGAGTAGCAGGTTGATGAAGTTTTCCAACAGTTCTGTGCTGCCCAGTCGGCGGCTTGCCTCGGGGAGCATCTGCAGAAAAGGGAGGATCGCCTTGCCATTGGGACTGCGTGAGATCTTCCACACGGTTTTCGATATTTGAGGTATGATCGCTTCGCCGACGCTTACAGCGACTTCGGGCATCTCTTCAAGAAATACGATGACCGGTTCTACCCCTCGACCGATCTTGCAGGTTAAAGAAGCGCCTTCAAGTAACTCATCGACACCTTTTGGACTCAGCAGTCTTTCAGCCCGCTCCATGCAATCGGGAAAAATCGGGTCGATCTGCTCGAATCCGCAGCTGAGTTTTTCCCGTTGAGTGGTGAGTGTTGTCTCATTCATGGTTAGTTTTGAATGTTGAATTATGAATGGGGGAACTCGCTTCTCTCGAGTTTGCTGAATGATGAAAGAAGTGCGCGAAGCGCATACATTCAATTCAAAACTCAACATTCACAATTTAAAAATTAGCAGCCTGCCTTGCAGGATGCTTAGTCAAATACCGCCTCGATTGCATGATCCAGCGTGGCGACAATATCCTGGTCATCCGTAATCGGTCTTACCAGCGCCATACGGCAGGCGGCCCTCGGTTTGATGCCGCGGTTGAACAATTTTGCAGCATAAACCAGCAGGCGGGTTGAGATGCCTTCGTCCAGTCCATGGCCCTTGAGGTTGCGGGCAGTCTCGCCAATCTTCACCAGTTTGGCGGCATTTTCCTCATCGATCCCGGTCTCCTTGGCGATGATCGAGGCCTCCAGCGCTGTTGGGGCATAGTCGAAATCGAGGGCGGAAAAACGTTGTTTGGTGGACTGTTTGAGATCCTTCATCAGGCTTTGGTAGCCAGGGTTGTAGGATATCACCAGCTGAAAATCCTCATGTGCGTTGATCACTTCACCCTTCTTGTCGAGAGGTAAGGTGCGCCGATGGTCGGTGAGTGGGTGGATAACAACGGTAGTGTCCTGACGCGCCTCCACCACTTCATCCAGGTAGCAGATGGCACCAATGCGGGCAGCTACGGTTAATGGGCCATCCAACCAGCGAGTGCCATCGGCATCCAGCAGGTAACGACCAACCAGGTCAGAAGCGGTCATGTCTTCGTTGCACGCGACAGTGATTAAGGGTTTGCCGAGATGCCAGGCCATGTGCTCAACAAATCGGGATTTGCCACAACCGGTAGGGCCTTTGATCATGACGGGCAGGCGTTCGGCATAAGCCGCCTCGTAGAGTTCTATCTCATCGTGCTGCGGCTGGTAATACGGTTCCTGGCTGATGAGGTACTGGTCAATCTCGGCGCTCATATTCGCTCCAAATTGCAGGTTTTTATTGTAAAGACCGAAAAGTAAAACTGGTCTGGTCTTATACCAAAAGCGTAGATAAAACGGCATGATCTATCGCAAGGGACAACACGACAACAGTTTTTATATCCCTGATTGTCTATCAGGGTAAGTGGTGAATCTGAAAACAGCATCACCATTTTCCGGTAGAAAAAAAGCCCCCTTACGGGGGCTTTGAAATGCCAGTTGACTTACCGGGTAGTGCTTATTTGTGCACACCCAGCTTTTCGCGCCAGCCTGGGAAGATTGCATCCGCATCGTGAGGAAAGGACTCGAAAGCACGTGCGAATTCTTTATGCTCTTTGGCGTACTCGATCGGATCAGCACCCTCTTTCCAGCACTCGTAAGCCTGACGCAGAGAGATAGCGCCGGCAGCCGGGCTGTCGACGTGGCCGTAGGAACCGCCACCAGAAGTATTGATCACGTTGCCGTGGCCCAGGTTCTCGAAGAAGCCTGGCAGACGCAGGGCGTTCATGCCGCCGGAGATGATCGGTGTAGTCGGCTTCATGCCATACCATTTCTGGTTATACACAGGACCCTGACACTCATCGCGTTCGATCATATAGGCAATGATCTTATCGGAGGCATCACCTTCCATCTTGCCGTAGCCCATGGTACCTACGTGGATACCGGAGGCACCCTGCAGACGGGACATCTTGGCCAGGACGAAGGCAGTGTAGCCGCGCTTGGCTGAAGGAGAGGTTACAGCACCGTGACCGGCACGATGGTAGTGCAGATACTGGTTGGCGTACTGACGACGTGCGGTAGTCACCATGCCAGGGCCACCGACGTAACCGTCTACCAGGAAGGCGACCTTGTCAGCGTCAGGGCCGAAGGTTTCCAGGATGAAATCGGCACGGGCACACATCTCGTAGTGGTCGTCGGCGGTGATGTTGGCGGAGAACAGCTTGGCCTCACCAGTCTCGTCCTGGGCGCGCTTCATGGCGTCGTATACGAGAGGATAAACTTTCTTCGCGGGGCAGAAGACCTGGTTGCCCTGGGGCTCGTCATTCTTGATGAAGTCGCCACCCAGCCAGAACTGGTAAGCGGCTTCAGCGAACGGCTCAGGACGCAGGCCCAGTTTTGGCTTAATAATAGTACCGGCGATGTAGCCGCCGTTCTCGACCGGACGACCGAGGATGCGCCACATGTCACTGATGTCTTTGGCGGGGCCGTCGAACAGCTGGATCATGCGCTCAGGCATGTAGAAGTCGTACATCTTGAGGTAAGCGCAGTCACCCATACCCTGGTTGTTACCAATGCAAAGGGTCAGGAATGAGACCAGCATGGCACGACCATCTGTCATGTTGCGGTCGAACAGATCGTTAGGATACGCAATGCGCACCTCTTCGGTCGCTTCGTCGATGTGGTAGACCAGCGCATCAACACCTTTGGTGAAGTCATCAGTGGTGCAAACTTCGACGTTGGTGCCGGTAGAGGATTCGGCGGCAACGTGAGCGGCAACTTCCAAAAAGCCGTAACCAGCGGCCGGTTTCATCTTGTAGGCAACGAGGACGTGCCCGCCACCTGCAATCAGGTCTTCTTCTTTCAGGCTCAGGTCCGAGTAACGAGATGATTGGTCTAATGCCATGTGTCTACTCCAGTTAGTGAATCTGTATTGGTGGAGACGTTATCCTCCTACCAGTTACCCCGACACTTGTGGGGAATTGGATGCAAACCTTACAGATGTTAGGTTTATAAGTAAACCTTAAATATTCTTATATAAACGATAAGTAATAACTTATGATGTGGGCCGTAATTATAGACTTGCAATAATAGAGCGTGACCACTTGGTCCAGCGCATGATTGTTAGCGCTAATCGTGACTAGAGAATCAATAGCGTAGGAGGTCGACCTGCATCATCGATTGTCTGCTTCGAGCGGGTTTCATAGCGTTGCGATCAAACCGGTATAGAATGTGGGAAAGAACAAATCCAGCCTGAAATAGGTGATAATGTTCGCCACACCATAAACAAGAGCAGTATTCCAAAATGGCAGAAAAGCGATACCACGGTATAGACAAAGATCCCAACGGTGCCATGAATCCCACCGGCAATATTATTCGCGATGCCTGGGTGTTTGGCTTAATACCCGAAACAGAAACCTGTGAAGGGTGGTTAGTACAGGGGATAGACACCCTCTATGACAAAGTCACCAAAGAGTGGGAAAAATATGGACACCTGGTGTCGAATCTCCCCCCGGAATTGGCAGAGAGACACGGTCGCATCTATCAGCAGGCGATTGTCGAAGCCAAGAAAAAAGGGTGGAATCCCGAACTGGGTGAAAATGACTGAGGATTAGTGTTAACAGGCCCGAGTATGAGTGAAAGCCTAAGCGAGATCTTCTTTCGTCCTGACGAAATCGCCTGTGAACGCCTGACCATTCCGTCATCTCTCTATAACCAGTGCCGGTTGATGTTGTCACGCTGTCAGTACGAACATGTCTTTATACCGGTCCGGACGTTGCAGATTCAGGCGGTGATCGATGAGGATGAGGTGATTTTTGTCGACAATCAAGCCTATGCCGTTCGCGATGGTGAAGGGGGTAAGCTGATTCGGCTGGCCTGGAAATTCCGCCGTGATCAGGAAAGGGACAGCCTGACTGAACCCGCCCCCATTGATTTGATCTACTACGACGACAATGCCAGAGATCTGCACACGCGGCTGATCGGTGATTTCAAAAAGGCCCTCGATATCATGGAGGCGCGCTATAAAGAGAATGGTTGTGAACCGCGCGTGAAGCGGGTGCTGCCTTTTCCGAAGCTACAATCTTAGGCGAGCTTGGAGAGGTGGATAAGGTCCCGGTTTAGCCGGTCAGCGCGGCAAAAACACTCGGCAACCTCTCCGGCAGACGCTCCACATTGTCTACGATGGAATAGCCGTTCTCGCCGAAGATTCTCGCCACATAACGGTCTGCATTGGGGTCCAGCGTCAGGCAGTAGGTAAAGACACCCTGCATCGCCAGATCTTCCACCGCCTTCTTCGCATCGTGGCGTAAATACTGAGGATCCCGTTCATCGATATCGGCCGGTTCACCGTCGGTGACCAGCAACACAAGACGTTTCTGTGCATTCTGCTGGGTCAGGTGCCAGCCGGCGTGACGTAGGGCCGCGCCCATGCGGGTGGAGAGGCCACCTTTCATGCCGGCCATCCGCGACTTGGCTTCATCGTCATAGGTCTGTTCGAAATCCTTGAAGCGGTAGTACTGCACGTCGTGACGGCCATCGGAGGCAAAGCCGTGAACGGCGAAGTTGTCGCCAATGGAGTCGATGGCCCAGGAAAGCAGTCCAGCCGATTCGCGGGTCAGGTCCAGGATGCTGTCCTGATCCTCATAACCCGCTTCACCCTCTGCGATGTCGCCTATCTTCTCATTGGTCGACTCGGAAAGGTCGAGCAGTAGCACGATCGACAGGTCGCGGAGATGGCGGGTGATGCGGATGTTGATTCGCGGATCGGGCATGACACCGCGACGAATGTCGATCATTGCCCGTACCGCCGCGTTCAGATCCAGCTCCTCACCCTCTTCATAACCGCGACGACGTACAATCCCTTGCGGTTGCAGTGCATCGATGAGATGGCGGATACGCGAAGCGATCGGCTTATGCTTGGTGAGGATTTCGTCCATCATTTCGGGATCGCCACGGCCCTGTTTGCGCTCGATGACGGTGGCCCAGTCGGGGCGTGCGAGCTGTACATGGTAGTCCCACTCGTTGTAATGGTAAGGATCGGAGACCGGCTCCACACCTTCCATCTGGTTGTAACTGACCCCCATGTCTTCGTAAGGGAACAGTTCGGTGGACAGGACCAGGATCTCATCCGGGTTGTCGTGGGTCATCTCCGAGTCGAGGTCGTTGACGAATTCCATCAGATTGACGTAGCGTCGAACCGTATTTTGGGAAGTCGGCAGGTAGTCGATACCCTGGGACTCGAACATGTTTTCCGAAAATTCCCAGAAATAGCGATTGTCGTCACGATAGGGGATTGGCCACTCCGAGAGGATGCGCACACTGGGGATCTTGGCGACCTCGACGATCTTGTTGTAGAAGTCGACACCGGCCATCCAGGACAGGCGTGGATTGTATGGGTCTTCCTCCAGTTTGCTAACGAAGTCGTCGGCCACCTGGTTGATGACATCGATCTCATCGCGATAGTCGCGATCCATGATGGCGCGGGTGGTGCGCATCATCAGGTCCATGGTCTCGTGCGGTTTGCCAAACTCGTCATTCTCACCCGGCTCGGATGTGAAGAACTGCAGCCAGAGTTTGCGCAGGCCGGGAAATTCGCTGTAGGCAAGGTACTCGACACGGGCATCCTCGAACAGCTCGATCATGCGCATTTGCGCCTGAGAGAGTTGCTCAGCAGAGATCGGCTCGCGGGTGTAGACCATGTGCGCAGCGGTGTGCGCAACCGTTGCGCGGTAGACTTCCATGCCGTCGATGCCGCGGAAGGGATCAAAGGCATCCGGTACGTGGATCTGGAAATCCTCGATGTAGGGACGGATACCCTGGCGCGATTCAAAATCGCCGGCTGTGGGGCGCATGAAGAAGGCTCGTGCCCACAGCGCGCGCAGGTAAAAGTTGAGTTTACGCTGGTTGTCGATGAAGAGTGTGCCGCGACGTTCCGACTGCAGGATCGATCGGGACGACTCGGTCTGTAGACCGAAGTAGGCCAGCTGGCCGTCAAGGTCGCGTTGGTGTGCCTGTGTGCCCCACATGACCCAACGGCGCAGCCCGCCCAGGGTCAGCTTGGAAAGCAGTTCGTCCAGATTCTCCATCATCGGACGCAGGCCCCGCGGAGCCTTGCCGGTCATTTGGTGCAACAGTTTGAGAAAGCCGCGCATGACCTCCGAATCGCCGAGGCGGGAAGCTGCCAGCGGCAGGTTGGCCACGATCAGCGTGATGACACTGCCGGAGGTATGCGATGCGAGTTTCATCATCGCTTCGACGATGTCCGGAATGATGTCCTCACCGACTTCTTTAGCAACCCCCGGCATTTCCTGCACATAGGTCAGCACCAAATCATGACCGCGACCCAGGGTACAGAAGGCACGCATGCCTTCCAGGTAGTTTTGCAGGCCACGGGGTGACATCACCCGCTGTGCTTCATGGTAGGACGATTCGAGTGCCTCGAGATGCTCGTGGTCATTCTCGTCGAGACAGGTAATGTATTCAGAAAAATCGACGCTCATGGTTTTCTGCGTCCCAAACGTATCAGAAGTAGGTATTGACCGCAGCGCTCAGGGTATCGCGCATATCCGGATCATCGGTAAGCGGGGTGACCAGGGCCATCTGACAGGCCGACATTGGGTCGATGCCCTTAGCTACCAGCTGTGATGCGTACACCAGCAGACGTGTGGACATGCCCTCATCCAGGCCATGGCCCTTGAGGTTGCGTGATCGCTGTGCAATCTGTACCAGCTTGCCGGCAGTCTCGGCGTCTACGCCACCTTCATGCTGTACGATCTCGGTTTCGATATCGGTTTCCGGATAATCAAAGTCCATGCCGCCGAAGCGTTGCTTGGTGGACTGTTTGAGGTCCTTCATCAGCGACTGGTAGCCTGGATTGTAGGAGATCACAATCTGGAAATCCGGATGTGCCTTGACCAGTTCGCCCTTCTTTTCCAGCGGCAGTTCGCGACGATGGTCGGTCAGCGGGTGGATGACCACGGTGGTATCCTGACGGGCCTCGACCACTTCGTCGAGGTAGCAAATTGCGCCGATGCGTGCCGCCACGGTCAACGGGCCGTCCTGCCACTTGGTGCCGTTGATGTCGAGCAGGAAGCGACCGACCAGGTCGGAGGCGGTCATGTCCTCGTTGCAGGCGACGGTGATCAGCGGCTTGTTCAGCTTGTACGCCATGTATTCGACAAAACGCGACTTGCCGCAACCGGTCGGGCCCTTGAGCATGACCGGCATACGGGCTGCATAGGCGGCCTCGTACATTTCTACTTCGTTACCGACAGGGCGGTAATACGGCTCTTCCTGGATCAGGTACTGGTCTGCGTTGGTATCGCTCATGTTTTCCTGCCTTTTCTAATCAGGTTGTTCACCAGCCGTGCAGAGGGCTGTACGGGCGGTATCGGTTCCAAGCGGATTTTCCGAAACCCTAACTCGGGGCTTGGGAAAAGCAGCTCTGCTGGCCTTGTCTGAGAACAAAGAGCCCCGCCGCCCATGTAGCAGGGGGGCGGGGCTTTCGGCCAGTTCCAAGTAATCAGAACTTAGGTCGGAGTACCACGGTAGATAACCATGGATGCACCGGCACACTGGGCGTAGTTGTCCAGGCCCAGCAGGCGCACGTGGTTGTCCGGGTGTGCCTGGTGACAGGCTTCGCACTCGGCCAGGATGGCGTCGACGTCGGTCTCTCCGAACATCGGCAGTTTCCACATGTACCAGTAGCTGCCGGACGCGTTTTGCGGCTCGGTGTGCTCGATGGACGGGTTCCAACCCTTGGATACGATGAACTCGATCTGGGTACGGATCTGCTCAGGGCTCATGGCCGGCAGGTAGGAGAAGGTCTCGAACTTGCGGCTGTTGGTATCTTCCAGGCTGGAAGCGTAATCCTGCATTTCACTCATTGGTTTATACCTCAAAAATTAGTTTTGAACTCGCTACGATTAGATCAGGAGTGAGGCCGGCAGACCGCCGGCGGTCGCATCCCCGCCACTGTGGTGGCGGGGCCCCTGCTCTTCGCCTCGGTCTGCTACTTGTGAGAAACGTCCAGCTTGTCGACGGTATCGAATTCGAACTTGATCTCTTTCCAGGTTTCCATCGCGGCTTTCAGCTCAGGGCTGTGACTGGCTGCAGTGGTAAGGATGTCCTTGCCTTCCTTCTCCAGCTCACGGCCTTGGTTACGTGCTTCAACACAGGCCTCAACCGCAACACGGTTGGCTGCAGCACCTGCTGCATTGCCCCAGGGATGACCCAGGGTGCCGCCGCCGAACTGCAGTACGGAGTCGTCGCCGAAGATGCTGACCAGCGCAGGCATGTGCCAGACGTGGATGCCACCGGATGCGACAGGCAGTACGCCAGGCATGGCGCCCCAGTCCTGGTCGAAGAAGATACCGCGTGAACGGTCTTCCTTGACGTAGGAGTCGCGCATGATGTCGATCCAGCCCAGGGTCGCGTCACGGTCGCCTTCCAGCTTACCGACAACGGTACCGGAGTGCAGATGGTCACCACCGGACAGACGCAGGATCTTGGTCAGTACGCGGAAGTGGATACCGTGGTGCGGGTTACGGTCGAGTACGGCGTGCATGGCACGATGGATATGCAGCAGCATGCCGTTGTCCTGACACCACTGTGCCAGCTGGGTGTTGGCAGACCAACCGCCGGTGATGTAATCGTGCATGATGATCGGGGCACCGATCTCTTTTGCGTACTCGGCGCGCTTCATCATTTCGTCGGAGGTCGGAGCGGTAACGTTCAGGTAGTGACCCTTTCGCTCGCCGGTCTCGGCTTCAGCCTTATGGATGGCTTCCATAACGAAGTCGAAGCGATGACGCCAGCGCATGAACGGCTGGGAGTTGACGTTCTCATCATCCTTGGTGAAGTCGAGACCGCCACGCAGACCTTCGTAACAGGCACGGCCGTAGTTCTTGGCGGACAGGCCCAGTTTCGGCTTGATGGTGCAGCCCAGCAGTGGACGACCGTATTTGTTCAGGAGGTCACGCTCAACCTGGATACCCTGGGGCGGGCCATTGCAGGTCATCACATAGGCAATCGGGAAGCGGATGTCTTCCAGACGCAGGGCACGTAGCGCTTTGAAGCCGAATACGTTACCAACCAGGGAGGTCATGACGTTGACCACAGAGCCTTCCTCGAACAGGTCGATCGGGTAAGCGATGAACGCGTAGAAGCAGGTGTCGTCACCCGGCACGTCTTCGATCGCGTAGGCACGACCCTTGTAGTAGTCCAGGTCGGTCAGCAGGTCGGTCCAAACGGTGGTCCAGGTACCGGTGGAGGACTCAGCGGCCACAGCGGCTGCAACCTCTTCGCGTGGTACGCCCGGCTGAGGGGTGACTTTAAAGCACGCCAGGATGTCTGTGTCCTTAGGCGTATAATCGGGCATCCAGTATGTTTCGCGGTACTCTTTTACGCCCGCATCATATTTCTTGGCCATTTTAGCGATTCCTCCAGATTTAGGATTGCGTTGCCTTGAAATGCAGCTTCTGGAAAAAACTTTTCCATGCTGTCAGTAAAAAATTCTCTGTAAAAAATCTCAATCAAGGTGGAGCTAGTATAGGGGGGTGGAAGCTTAAGTGAAGTCAGATCTTTTAATCGGAAGCATAATAAAAAACTTATACCATACGTGATTTGTGGTATATTTTCTGATAATTGGCTCCCAGATGAAAATCGACATGGAGAGATCTCTATGTTGGAGCCGGGTTCTACCCGATTGCCAAATTTGAGAGAGCATATCCATGCATACAACCCTACGACAGATGCGAGTCTTCACCACCGTTGCCAGACACCTGAACTATACCCGGGCGGCGCAGGAGCTCCATCTCAGCCAACCGGCGGTGTCGATGCAGGTCAAACAGTTGGAGGAGTCGGTGGGTCTGCCCCTTTTTGAGCACGCCGGCAAGAAGATCCAGCTCACAGAGGCCGGCAGAGAAATGTTCCAGTACGTACGGACCATCTTCCAGACCTTCGAGGAGATGGAAGAGGTCTTGGACGCCATGAAGGGGCTCGATACCGGTCACCTCAATATTGCTGTGGCGAGTACCGTCAACTATTTTGCACCGAGGCTGCTTGCGGTCTTTAGCCGACAATATCCAGGTATCGATCTGAGCCTTGATGTCACCAACCGTGAGCGCCTGATGGGGTTGCTGAAGAATAATGAGATCGATATCGTCCTGATGGGATTGCCCCCGGAAGATATCGAACTTGTGTACGAGCCCTTTATGAAGAACCCGCTGGTGGTGATCGCTCCTCCGGGGCATCAGTTGCAGCACGAATGTAAAATTCCGGCACAACGCTTGGCTGAGGAGGTCTTTATCATGCGGGAGGAGGGTTCCGGTACCCGGTTGGCAATGGAGCGCTTTTTCTCTGAGCAGTCGATCCCTCTTAGTACCGGCATGCAAATGACCCGAAATGAAGCGATTAAACAAGCCGTACGAGCGGGTATGGGGCTCGGCGTGGTATCAAGCCATACCATTGAGCTGGAGCTGGAGACCGGTCGTCTGATCGTACTGGATGTAGAGGGTTTCCCACTGCAACGTCATTGGTACATGGTCTATCGGAAGGGGAAAAGACTCTCCCCACCGGCCAGGGCTTTTCATGACTTTGTTCTGGCAGAGTCTCAACGGATTAAAGATGCACCAGTTTGAATGCGTCATTTGAGTGGATGGGGTAAAATCAACCATTCTGCTGAGAGATTGTCGAATAGACCAATCTTTCCCCTGACACCTCTACCGGAGCGGCTCATACCATGTCAGACAAGGGCGGTTCAGACCCTGGCCCAATTTCGCAGGATCACTATCCCCTGCTGAATGGGATCGACCTGCCGGGTGACTTGCGCCAGCTGGAGCAGCGACAGCTTCGCTCGCTGGCCAACGAGCTGCGACGATTTCTCATTGAAAGCGTATCCCAGACCGGTGGTCATCTGGCAGCAGGCCTGGGTGTGGTGGAGCTGACTATCGCGCTGCACTATGTGTTCAATACCCCCTACGATCGATTGGTATGGGATGTTGGGCACCAGGCCTACCCACACAAGATCCTGACCGGCCGTCGTCAGCGGATGTCCACTTTGCGCCAGAAGGATGGACTCTCAGGATTTCCCAAACGCAGCGAAAGTGAGTACGACACCTTCGGCACCGGACACTCCAGTACCTCCATCGGTGCTGCACTTGGTATGGCAGTGGCATCCAAGCAGAAAGGGGAACACCGTAAAGCGGTGGCGGTGATCGGTGATGGTGCCATGGGTGCAGGTATGGCCTTTGAGGCGCTCAACCAGGCGGGTTCGCTAGACCAGGACCTGTTGGTCATTCTCAATGACAATGACATGTCGATCTCCAAGCCGGTGGGGGGGTTCAGCAACCATCTGGCTCGCCTGCTCTCAGGCAAGATCTACACCAGCGTGCGTGAGGGTGGTAAGTCGGCTCTCAGTCACTTGCCCCACCAGTTCAGTGATCTGGTGGGCAAATGGGAGGAGCACATGAAGGGCATGGTGATGCCGGGCACCCTGTTCGAAGAGATGGGCTTCAACTATATCGGTCCGGTCGATGGACATGATTTCGATACCCTGATTAGAACCCTGCATAATATGTCGGAGATGCAAGGTCCCCGCCTGCTTCATGTGGTGACCCAGAAAGGACGGGGGTTTGTGCCGGCCGAGGAAGACCCCTGTGGTTACCATGGTGTCAGCCCCTTCGATCCCGCCACTGGAAAGATGGAAAAGTCGGCCAAGGCCAAGACCTATACCCAGGTGTTCGGAGAGTGGCTCTGCTCGGTAGCTGAAAAAGACGAACGGTTGGTGGCTATCACACCGGCCATGTGTGAAGGCTCGGGTCTTGTGACATTTTCTCAACGTTTTCCCCGACGCTATTTCGATGTAGGTATTGCCGAACAGCATGCCCTGACCTTTGCCGCCGGACTCGCCTGTGAAGGGGTCAAGCCGGTGGTGGCGATCTACTCCTCTTTCCTACAGAGAGCCTATGATCAGCTGATCCACGATGTGGCACTGCAGAATCTGGATGTCACCCTTGCTGTGGATCGTGCCGGACTGGTGGGTGCCGACGGCGCCACCCATGCCGGCAGTTTTGATCTCAGCTATGTGCGGGCGATTCCCAACATGGCGGTTATGGCGCCAGCTGATGAAAATGAGTCTGCGCGGCTGCTGCAGACTGCGTATGAATATCAGGGTCCTGCCATGGTCCGCTATCCCCGGGGAGCAGGGCCTGGGGTTGCTGTTGATGAGGTGATCGAAGCGTTGCCCTTTGGTCGTGGCGAGATACGACGCGAGGGCCAACGCGTTGCGTTGTTAGTGTTCGGCAGTTTGCTGGAGACCGCCATGCAGGCGGCGGAACAACTTGATGCCACTGTGGCCAACATGCGCTTTATCAAACCATTGGATGAATTGATGGTGCTCGATCTGGCCAACCGGCACCCGTTGTTGGTAACCATCGAAGAGAATGCTGTCGCGGGTGGTGCCGGTTCGGCCGTCAATGAATATCTGAATACGGAAGGGCATGGTGTACGAGTCCTTAATCTGGGGCTGCCCGATGGCTATCAACATCATGCCAGCCATGAGGAGCAGCTGAGTGAAGCGGGTCTCGATCTGCAGGGTCTGATCCAGTCGATCAATCGAGCCACCCGTGAGGTAGCACTGCAGCTCGTTGATGGCGCCAGCTGACACTAGGATTACGATTAGTCGATCATGCTCGAAATCACACCTGTCTCCGCCTTTGATGACAACTACATCTGGATGCTGGGAAACTCTGGTTCAAAGAACCTGGTAGCAGTGGACCCGGGAGATGAGACACCGGTGCTCACCTGGTTGAGTCAGCACGATGCGAGGTTGTGTGGCATTCTCATTACACATCATCACTACGATCATGTGGGGGGAGTACCGGAACTGCTGGAAGCCTTTCCAGATATACCAGTGTATGGACCGGCAGGGGAGACGATCCGAGGCGTCACTGTTCCTGTGGGGGAGGGAGATGTCGTCTCCATCAAGGATTTGGAGGCTGATCTGCAGGTGCTTGAGGTGCCCGGTCATACCGCAGGGCATATTGCCTATTATGGCGAAGGCGCCCTGTTTTGTGGTGATACCCTCTTTGCCGCAGGCTGTGGGCGGGTCTTTGACGGTACCTTTGAACAGCTCGCCGACTCTTTGCAAAGAATCTCAGATCTACCGGGTCAGACCCAAATCTACTGTGCTCATGAGTACACACTGGACAATCTCGGTTTCGCCACCTGGGTGGAACCCGAGAGTACCGCCCTACAGGCGCGCATTGAGGTTGAGCGGGTTAAGCGAGAGTCAGGCAATCCCACACTGCCTGCTTTGCTTGAAGTGGAACGTGAGACCAATCCTTTCCTCAGGACTGCCGTACTAGGCGTCAAAGCGGCAGCTGAACGGTCAGCTGGACATTCACTCGAGAATTCACAGGCTATTTTTACCGCGTTACGTCAGTGGAAAGACCGGGAATATGACTAAGCAACAAATCCGCCATTCTCCCAGAACAGCGGCTTAATCCTCCGGGAGACAGATACGATTCCCCCCCACCGCCTTGAGTGTTCGGTAGAGAAGATAGGTCACCACCAGGGTCAGGAGCGTGAGCAGTGCCCAGCCGATAATAGCAAAGCCGAGATGTGAAGAGGATTGATACATCAGCAGTGTGGCGATGGTGATAGCTGCCAGTGGAAAAGAGTAAGCCCACCAGGAGAGGGAGAATTGCAGGCGGGTAAATCTCGGTGCCTGGGTCAGTAACAGCAGCGTCAGAAAAAGACCGCTGTAGTAGAGAATGTGGGCAAAGTTGTCCATGCCGCCAGAGAGCTTCATATAGGAGATGAATCCGACGGCGGGAGGTGCAATCAGGATGAAAAAGGTGGGCATCACTTTATCGGGTAACGGGTGATGGAAAAGAACCCGATTGATGATAATGGTAAAGAGCACCAGCCAGAAAATAATACCGATACTGAAGAAAAACCATGAAATCTCAAAGTGGCCGTGGGTGGTGCCGGCAATCGGCACCAGGACATTGCCGACCACAGGAATGAACCAGGCGGGGTTGATGTGGTGAATCTCAAATTTGTCATGATAAATCCATACATTCATGACGTAGAGCGTAAAGGCCAGATGCAGGCAGGTACCAAAGATCCAGAGTCCGTAAGAGAGCGACGGCAGGGGTTTGAGCAAGGTGACCGAAAGCAGAATCAGACTGATAGAGACCGCCGGAAAAAAGTTGAGTTTAACCGGGTGGTTCAGTTCCTGAATCACTTCACGGGGGTGCCGAATGACCTTCATGAGGTAGAGAGTCAGGAGTATGGCAAAGATCAGAGCGGTGAAAGGTATCAGGGCAGCGTCAATTCTAATCGGTAGACCGAATGTGGTCTGGGTCGTTTCCCAGGCGATGCAGAGTCCGGCCAGTCCCATCACGACGGCGAAAAAAGAGATGGGAAAGTAGGCAAGGCGCGAGGTTTCTTTCATTGTCTACTCCGGATGCAGTGATTTCGAGCAAAAGCTTGAGTGGAATAGTATGTTATTAGATCACATCACTACATTGAAAATTCGCAAATGACCGGCCAATTTGTGTATCCGTGTCTCACACGCATACAGCAGATTGGACTCCTGGAAAGAAAAAAGCCGCAACGTTCTATGCCGTTGCGGCTTTTTTCGGGCTCTAACGCTAAATCAGATCAGACGTTGCGGGCATCCATCATACGTTCGATGATGGGCTGCAAGACGATCTCCATGGCAAATCCCATCTTACCGCCGGGCACTACAATGGAGTTACGGCGAGACATGAAGGAGTTGTCGATCATCGACAGCAGATAGGGGAAGTTGATATCGAACTTCTTCGGATCGCTGAAACGAATCACCACGAAACTCTCGTCCGGTGTGGGGATGTCGCGGGCGATAAAGGGGTTAGAGGTATCCACCGTCGGTACCCGCTGGAAGTTGATGTCTGTCCGCGAGAACTGGGGTGTGATGACATTGATGTAGTCAGGCATGCGTCGCATGATGGTGTCGACGATGGCCTCTTCGCTGTAACCCCGCTCTGCGTTGTCGCGGAAGATCTTCTGAATCCACTCAAGGTTGACGATAGGCACAACACCGACACCCAGATCGACATGCCTGGCAACATCGACTTCACCATCGACTACCATACCGTGTAGGCCTTCGTAGAACAGTAGGTCAGTGTTTCCGGCTATATCTTCCCACGGGGTGAACTCGCCGGGCTGTTGATCACAACCCAGACGGGAATTGTGCTCTGCCGCCTCTTCAGGGCTGTGCAGATAGTAACGCTTCTTGCCTCCGCCTGTTTCGCCATAGGTCTTGAACAATTCAGCGATCTTGTCGAAATGGTTGGCATCCGGGCCGAAATGGCTGAGTCCCTTTGCTACCTTTTTACGCATCTCAGCACGTGTGTAGCGGTGAAAGCTGTCACCTTCAACAACGGCTGATTTGATACCGTCACGGTAAAAAATATGTTCGAAGGCGCGCTTGACGGTTGTTGTTCCAGCGCCGGATGACCCGGTTACGGCAACCACGGGGTGCTTTTTTGACATGGACTTCTCCCTTACTTTAATCGTTCTAATGTTATCGTCCGGCCATTCGCCTCGGGGGCGTTTTTTGTCCTTGTCGGTGCCGGACGTGAGGTAAAATTGGAGCCAACTATACCACGGAGGTGATGCAAATCCAGTGAGTCGGATAGCTGGCGAGTGGGGATCAGAAAAGTGAGCTATTCAACCAGAGGTGGCAGACGATACTGGCGGCGAAGCCTAATGCAATCGCAGGCGTCCATCGTAAGTGACTGAAAAATGTATATTTTCCATTTGAATGTCCCATCAGTGCGACGCCCGCAGCGGAGCCGATAGAAAGCAGGCTGCCGCCAACGCCCGCTGTCAATGTCACTAGAAGCCATTGTCCGAGTGACATCTCCGGTTGCATGGTCAGCACGACAGACATGGTCGGGATATTCTCCAACACCGCTGAAGCCAGACCAATAGAAACGTTGGCCGTCGTGGCGCCCCACTGTACATAGAGCAACTCTGAGGCCAGGGTCAGGTAGCCCAGATAGCCCAAGCCACCTACCGATAGAATGACACCGCAAAGAAACAGCAGGGTGTCCCATTCTGAGCGGGCAACCCGTAAAAAAACGTCGAAAGGCTGCCGACTTTCCACGACGATGGAGAAGCCTGGTGTTTCAGAGGTGGTGATGGTGGCCGGGCCGGCTATGTGTGTCTTCTTCAGATAGAAACCAAAAAACTGCAGATAAGAGAGTCCCGTCATGGCACCGATGGTGGCCGGCAGGAAAAGTTGCCACTGAAAAAAGACGGTGGTGGCGATGGTCAGTAATAAAAGCAGCATGATGCGCTTCGATCCCCGGCGCATTCTGACCCTCTCCTGTGTCGCAGAAAGCCGCCCGGCAGGTAACGCGAAGTGCATGAAGAGGGCAGGCACTAAATAGTTGACCAGTGAGGGTATGAAAAGATTGAAGAATGAGAAGAAATCAACTCGACCGTTGGTGCTGATAATGTCCTGTTGCCAGACCATTAGGGTGGTGAGATCACCGAAAGGACTGAAGGCCCCACCTGCATTGGAGGCGATGACCACATTGGTGCAAGCGATGGCAATGAATCGTCTGTTTTCCCGCTCAAGATTCAGGACGACAGCACCCATAACCAAGGCTGTGGAGAGGTTGTCGAGGAACGGGGAGAGTAGGAAGGTCCCCAATCCGGTGATCCAGAAAATTTTGTGGAAAGTGTATTGTTGTTGCCCGACCCAGCTACGTAGTGCAAGGAAGACCTGCCGTTCAGCCAGTGCGTTGATATAGGTCATCACTACCAAAAAGAAGAGCATCAACTCTGCGTATTGCAGCAAGCTTTGGCGGACTGCCTGTTCTGCAAAGTGAGCGGAGTCCGTCTGGTGTACATACCAACCGATCAGACCCCAAATGATTCCGGCAGAGAGTAACACCGGCTTGGATTTACGCAGATCGATAAACTCTTCGATGAATACCGTGACCATCGCCAGCGCGAAGGCGGTGAGGCTCAATATGCCGACCCAGTGGGTGTTCAGACTGTTGCCGCTGGCGGACATATGCTCCGCCAGTACAAAGCCCGGGAGACAGAGAAACAGCGCAACTGTCAGAAGCCGCTTGTTCATCTCATTTCGATGGCACGCTTTTGACGGTCAATCATCTATCACCAATTCAATACAATAATGGCGGAAATGTACGGGTAGAGTGTGGCAAGCAGTCCCCCTCGTGTTGCTCAGAAACTACCTGCATTGACCCAGAGGTGGACGAAAATACTGGCAACATACCCCAGTGCAATAACCGGCATCCACTTCAAATGCCCGAAGAAGGTATATTTCCCTCTCGCCTGCCCCATCAGCGCGACGCCGGCCGCAGAACCGATTGATAACATGGAACCGCCCACACCGGCTGTCAGGGTCACCAGTAGCCACTGCCCCATGGACATATCCGGCATCATAGTCAGTACTGCAAACATGACTGGAATGTTATCGACAATAGCAGAGAGAACACCCACCATGATATTCGCCGGAGTGGCATTCATACTGGCGGAAAGTTCCAGCGCAGCACCCCACTGGGTATACATGATCTCAGAGGTCAGAGCGAGATAGCCGATGAAGCCCAGGCCGCCCACGCAGAGTACTACACCATAGAAAAACAGCAGGGTGTCCCACTCAGCTCTGGCAACCTTATTGAAGACATCGAAGGAGATCATGTCGCCCATCTGCCCATCGTGCTCTATCTCGGTCTTGTCCTTATCGGTGAGGTGTGGGTGGTCCTTGGCATAGGTTTTTTTCAAGTAGAAACCAAAGAACTGCAGGTAAGAGAGACCGGTCAGCATGCCGACAACAGGTGGCATTCCCAGGAAGTTGTGAAAGCTGACAGCAGTCACAATGGTGGCCAGAAACAGGACAATGATGCGCTTGGCGCCACGCTTCATCTCGACACTTTCACCGCCACCCTCCGGTTTCTCATCGGGTACTGCGAAATGCATAATCGATGCCGGCACCAACCAGTTCACCAGTGAAGGTAAGAATAGCGCGAAAAATGCCCAGAAATCGACCGGGCCCTGTGCGGTTACAATGCTTTTCTGCCATACCATCAGGGTGGTGATGTCGCCAAAGGGGCTGAATGCGCCTCCCGCATTGGCAGAAACGACGATATTGATACAGGCGATCAGAACGAACTTGGTGTTACTGCCACCTACGGCCAGTACCACCGCACACATAAGTAGCGCTGTGGTCAGATTATCGGCGACGGGTGAGATGAAGAAGGCCAGCACACCGGTAATCCAGAAGAGCTGACGGAAGCCGAATCCCTTGGCTACCAACCAGGAGCGCAGCTTTTCAAAGACATTGCGTTCATCCATGGCATTGATATAGGTCATCGCCACCAGCAGGAAGAGCATCAACTCGGCGTATTCCAGCAGGTTATGACGCACCATCTCTTCAGCAGCATGGGGCATGTCGTGGGTCTGGTAATACCAGGCAACCAATCCCCAGATCAGGCCCGCAGCAAGAATCACGGGCTTTGATTTGCGCAGATGGGTGAATTCCTCCGCCATTACCAACAGATAGGCGACAGCGAAGATTGCAATTGCGGTGAAGCCGACCCAGTGGTTGGTCAGATCCAGATGTTCTCCGCCTGAGCCGGAAGCGAACACGGCGGCTGGGAAAAACAGGCAAAGTAACGAAGAAATGAAAATTCTCACAGCAGACTACCCCTGGTTATTGTTTATCTGCCCTCAGCAGTAGGGTGGATTTTCATTGAAGGTGGCAGCGGGGTCAACCTGTCTGGTAGATACAGAGATAAGAAATACTCGATCAGACAGTGGGTATGGAGCCATCAGTAGCCGTTGTTCATGCTATTGATTGAGGTTTGCACATCTTTTTATATATGCCAGAAAAAGAAAAACCCCGGTTTTTACCGGGGTCACTGTGTGATAGACAGCAGTCTATGGGTGAGTTACTCGACCCTCGCGACCATGAACTCACCGGTTTCCGTCTGAAATGCGACCAGATCTCCGGAGATCAACTCCAGCTCCTCATTGACCTGTAACATGGCCTGCTCACTTCTCTTGTAGGAGTCGTGTCGCAGTTTTGCATAGACCAGACCCCCAGGCATAACGATAGTGATCAAGGTATCCATGACCTTGAAGCTCTTCTTCTGTACCTGCAGTTTGAGTTGGCTCAAACGGGACTGGAGATCCTGTTGTACTTCCTGAAGATGTTGGGTGACTGTGATATCCGAAACGTCCCGCAGGCTGGTGCAGAATCCCTCGCTGTCCTGATTGATAAAACGCTCATGCTCGGCCGCTTGTATGCCCTGAAAGGCACAGCTCATCAGCAACGCGATCAGAAGTAGTGGGTTTAGGCGTGGTTTTTTCATCACTGTGTGCCGTGTTGGTCCTGACCTGAAGTCGTTTTACCTGTCTCTTGGTGGCTAGATTAGGCCTGAGGGCAAAGCGAAAACGGACCTGGTACACACTCACTCGGCCTTTAGGGCCAGAAGCGCCACCCGGTTCACAGGATGATGATTAGCTTGGGAAAATGATTCCCGGATTGAGAATATTGTGGGGATCGAATTGCTGCTTGATGGCCTGCATCAACCGGAGTGAGACCGGGTCGATCTCCTGGGGAACGAACCGGCGTTTCACCACCCCGATGCCGTGCTCTCCCGACAGGCTGCCATCCAGGTGCAGCACCAGTTCGAAGACTGCTTTCAGGCAGGCCTCTCCCGCCTTGAGCTGTACCGGATCATCCGGATCGAGCAGCAGATTGACATGGATGTTGCCATTCCCGGCATGTCCAAAATTGACGATGGTGATGCCGTGCTCGGTTGACAGCCGCTCCAGCCCTTCGATCAACTCCGGTATGCGGGAGACTGGCACCACCACGTCTTCGTTGATTTTCTTCGGTGCAATGTTGCGCAAAGCGGGTGAGAGCGCCTTGCGGGTCTTCCAGAGACGGGTGACCTCATCTTCAGTGCGGGCAGTATGGATCTCCAACAGACCTTCTACCTTGGCAGCTTCTGCGACGCTGGCGGCTTCTGCTTCGATACTGTGAGATGCGCCATCCACCTCGATCATCAACAATGCGCCCACCTCGGCATTCAGATTTAGGTCTGAGAAGTCTCGCACCATGTTCAGTGCAGCGCCGTCCATAAACTCAAGGGCGCAAGGTGTTATCGGTTGGCGCATGATTGACGACACAGCCTGTGCGGCTGCGTGGATATCACGAAAGCTTGCCTGCAGGGTTCGTCTGGTTTCTGGCAGGGGTGTCAGTTTCAGTATGGCCTCGGTGATGATGGCAAGCGTGCCTTCCGAGCCGATCAGGAGGCGGGTGAGATCGTAACCCACCACGCCTTTGGTCGTCTTTACACCGGTTTGAATGCACTCGCCAGTACCGGTAACGGCGTGCAGACCCAGGGTGTTTTCACGTGGTGTGCCATATTTCACCGCTCTGGGTCCAGCCGAATTGTAGGCCAGGTTTCCACCGATGGTGCAGACGGCAGCGCTGGTGGGGTCGGGCGGCCAGAAAAAGCCCTCAGCGGCCAGGGCCGTCTGTAGCGCCTTGTTGGTGACCCCTGGCTCTACCCTGGCGAGACGATTGTTGACGTCGATCTCCAGGATGCGATTCATGCGTTCGAGAGAGAGTACGATGCCTCCCTGCTGAGGAACCGTGGCACCAGTGGTGCCTGTTCCCTTACCTCGCGTCACCAGTGGGATGTTCTGTTCGTGACAGAGCGTGGCAATCGCACTGACCTGTTGAGGATCGGTGGCAAAAAGCACTGCCTGGGGAGTGGCCTGCAAGCGGCTGTTGTCATAACCGTATGGCAGGCAGTCACCCGGGTCCGTAAAGATGCCCGCAGAACCGACGATGTCGGCGAAACGGCGGGCCAATGAACGGCTGAGGGGTGAGTTTTTCAAGGATCAGATGTACTCGAAAACCTTGACCACACGCCGTACGCCACTGATATAACGTACCACTTCGGTGACTGCGTGGGCCTCTTCCTTGGTGAGCAGTCCCATGAGAAAAACAGTACCACGTTCAGTGACCACTTTGACTCTGAGCGAGTCAAAATCAGGCAGGTCTATTTTGGTCAGTCGCAGCTTCACTTCCGCAGTCAGCGCGACATCCCGGCTATGTTCTCCAAAGGAAGCGGTGCTGCCGATCTCCAGCTCATTCACCACACGTCTCACCTGCTCCACCTGGCTGACAATCTGCTCCGCTTTTCGGCGAACAGCTTCGGTTGGTACCTGGCCTGTCATGAGCACGACTTTGTTGTAACTGGTGACGTTGATTTTACTGTCCTGTTTCATCTGGGTGTCTTTTCCCAGACGGTCATAGGATTTGAGTTCGATAGATTGATCCTCAACCATGATGCCGGTGGTGCGACGGTCATGTGCGACCACGGCAGTCGTTGCGGCTCCACCTACCACCAGGGCAGCACAGCCCTGCAGCAGCAGAATGACAGTCAAAATGGCAAGTGAGATCCAGGCAGGTTTCAACATAATGTCCTCAGTATTCTTAATTGTTCAGCTTCCAAGAAGTTGTTGATCCACAAGGTCACACAGGCAATGAATAATCAGCAGATGTGTCTCCTGAATGCGTGCGGTGACATCAGATGGAACGCGAATTTCGACATCACCGTGAGTGAGGAGTTTCCCCAATTCACCGCCATCTCGACCGGTCAGTGCCACAATCGCCATTTCCCGTTCGTGAGCTGACTGCGCAGCGTAGTTGACGTTGCTGGAATTTCCGCTGGTTGAGATCGCTAATAACACATCGTTGGGGTGTCCCAGCGCCTCTATCTGTCGCGAGAAAATCAGCGAATAGTCGTAATCGTTGGCAATCGATGTCACGGTGGAACTGTCAGTTGTCAGTGCAATGGCGGGCAGACCTGGGCGTTCCCGCTCAAAGCGGTTGAGCATTTCCGAAGAAAAGTGTTGAGCGTCGCCGGCAGAGCCGCCGTTACCGCAACTGAGGATTTTGTTGCCATTCAGTAGACGGGAGACGATAAGGTCCGCGGCGTCACTGATTGGTTGACTGAGCAGAGGCAGGGATTCAACTTTGGTTTGTATGCTCTGATTGAAGAGCGCTTTGATGCGTTCACTGTTTTGCATAAGAGATAGATCTTACCTTCTGTTTATTGACCCGGCAGCTTAATATGGTGCGTTCAGGGCTTCAAGCACGCTTGGTCTGCGTTCTGGCGCTAATAGCTGGCCTGAAAGGCATCTTGTATCCATTCGATCTCTGTTTGATTTTTTCCACTGATTCCCACCACATCAAAACGGCAGGGCGCCTGGGAACCTTTCTCTTGGAGATAGTGACCGGCAGTCAGCAGCAATTTACGCTGTTTGGACGGCGTGACACTCTCCGCGGCGGTTCCGAAGCGGGATGATTGGCGGTATCTGACCTCGATAAATACCAGACTGTCGTTCTGTTGCATGATGAGATCGATCTCACCGCCTCTTGATCGATAGTTCCGGGCCACAAGGCGAAGGCCTCTGCTTTCCAGATACTTCAGCGCGCTTGATTCAGCGGTACGGCCTTGCTCGAGATGCTCAGCCATCGTTAAGGCTTGGTGGCCTGATCAAGAAACGGGGTCTGCCTTTCGTTTGGTGTATTGGGTAACGCTGACTCGCTTTGTGTTGGCTGGCCAAAGGTAGGCGTCTGCATGCGTGGAGCATAGCCGGTGATGCTGGCAGAACCTGCTTTCATGTCCGCCCAGGCGAGCAGACGGTGTAGCCGATTGTATCTATCCAGGTAGAGTGTGCCGGTTTTTCCACTGATGGTACGTCCGGGTTGTGCCTGCAACTGCTGTAGCGAGGCCAATAAGTTGTAGCTATCAATACCCATGGCATAGAGTCGTGCATACTGTCCCCCGACGCCGGGCATGAGCCGCTGTAGATTTGTTCTGGACAGATTGTTCTGGGTCTCGTCCTCCAGCAGCCAGGGGGTATCCACGAAACTGATACGTCCCAGATCCCGATCCTTTTCGTCATCTTTAACGCCGCTATAGATATGCGATGTAGTATAAATCGGCAGACTGCCGGCATGGTGGAATCTGAGCTGAGGCCGTAGTTGGCGACCCTTCTGAGGGCGGGCGGCAAGAAAGATGAAATCCGCGTCCTGACGCCGACGGAACTCAGACTCCAGTTTTTTACCCAGTAGTTGCTCCAGCGCTCGTATACGTGCCTGGCTCTCATCTATATTCAACAGCTGACGAATAGGATGAGAGAAGTCGTTTTCCGAGGCGTTATATTGCCTTTGTTCCAGTACAGCGCCACCTAATGTCTGCCAGCGCAGACGAAAATTCTCAGCAATGCGATCACCCCAACCTCCAGCCGGTGTCAGTATCAATGCCTGTTGATGGCCTTCGAGCCAGGCTCGTTCGGCTATCTGTTCCGCCTCATCTTCCGGCGCCAGGCCAAACTGAAACAAATTGGGATGATAGAGCGTTTTGTCCTCAACCTGATTGAGAGCCAATACCGGTTGTTGCATCGTCTCCATTTGCAACAGCATATTGACAGCGTTTTTGTTCAGTGGCCCCACAACCATTTGTGCACCTTGTAGCAGTGCTTGTTGATAAGTGCGCAGGGTATCTTCCAATTTGCTGCTGTCGTAGAAACGAAGCTGGGGGCGATACTCCAAGGGGTGTTGATACCAGGCAGCCATGAATCCGTCCCGAACGGCGGTGGCAACATTCTTATAGGGGCCACTTTGTGGAAGCAGAATGGCTATATGGTCACTGCTGCTCAGACCTCGCCGTTCCAGCAGGCTGGCCAGAAATGCTTGCAGTGCGGGGTGATCGGAGAAACGTTCACGCCAGGTGGCCAGTGCGGTTGCCAGATCTGCGGGTTGGGCGATCTGCTGTTTGACCAACCGGGCCAGCTCCATCCATCCGCCCATATTGGAGGGTGGAGGCGGTTGCAGCAGTTGCAGGGCTGTATCGGTCATTGATGCCAGTGTCTGTACCAGCAACTCCTGTATCTCCAATCGTTGTACTTCATCGTCTGCCAGGAGAAGATCCATCACGTTGAGTTCCCTGGCGCTTTCCAGCAGGTTGCCGGAGAGACGGAAGATCTCGGCCATATTCGCGTGGTAGCGCAGGCGCAATGGGATTGGTGTCTCTTCTCCGGGTGAGGGCTCCATCAGGTCGAGGGCTTGCTCAATGTCACCCCTGAGAATGGCTATTTCAGTGCGCAACATGCGTAGACGGAAGGCAAATGCCGGGTCATCCGATGTTGGTGGTTGCAGCTTGTCGATCAGGCTGAGACTGTTCTCCATATATCCTGCTTTCAGCCAGGTTTCTGCCGCCTCCAGGTAGAGCTGCTCACGCAATGGGGATTCACTTTGTTGTGCCACTGTCTGTAATAGCGCGGCAGCCGCTTCAAAAGACTCATTGGTCAGTAGAAGATCGATCTTCTCTCGGATTTCAGGCAACAACTGTGCTTCAGTTTGACGGTCGGGCTTTAGGGTGGCGCAACCCTGAAGTATCAGTATGAGCATTAGCAGGGCGGTGGCAAGACGGCGATTGATTTGCATGGTTTGGGTTCTGTGGCAGGATGTTCAACCTACTCATTCTACATCAGGAAGCGCTGTGTCAAAGGGCGTACTTTACGTTGTTGCAACACCGATCGGCAATCTTGGCGATATTTCCATGCGGGCGGTCGAGATACTCAGGGAGGTCGATCTGATCGCTGCTGAGGATACCCGGCATACGAAACCCCTGTTACGCCACTACGCTATCGATACGCCCATGCAATCATTTCATGAGCATAATGAGCGGGCTCAGGTGGCGAAGCTGACCGAAGTACTGCAATCTGGCCGCTCTGTGGCTCTGGTATCAGATGCCGGTACGCCGCTGATCAGTGATCCTGGCTTTCCATTGGTGCGTGAGGCGGCAGGATTAGGGATACGCATCGTGCCGGTTCCCGGACCCAGCGCAATGATCTGTGCGCTCTCTGCCGCAGGTCTGCCGACGGATCGTTTTCTGTTTGCCGGTTTTCCGCCCCGTAATCAGGGCCAGCGTCGGGATTGGTTGGGTGAGCTGATACGTGAGCGGGCTACATTGGTTTTTTATGAGTCGAGTCACCGTATTGTCGCCTCTCTGAAGGCAATGGTAGAGGTGTTCGGTGGTGAACGGGAGGCTGTCATCGCCAGGGAGGTGACTAAGCTGCATGAGACCTTTCTGCGCGGTAGCCTTGATGAACTGCTGTCGCAGGTGGAGCAAGATGAAAACCAGCGAAAAGGGGAGTTTGTCATACTGGTCGCAGGTGCGCCGGCCGGCTCGACAGGAGTACAGGCAGAGATAGTCGTCGACCAGTTACTTTCCCGATTACTTGATGAACTACCCCTGAAGCGAGCCGTCGCCCTGGTGGCGGAACTGACCGGTAATAAAAAAAATAAGCTTTATGATCAGGCGCTTAGAATAAAAGAATCGAGGGTGTGATGGGCTTCCGGGTTACTTTTGGCGTTTTGTTCGATAATTCCCAACACTCTTACATCAATGACTATCGTTCTCATGGTCAGAATTCTGACACTAACAATATGTCTGCTCACAGCAGGGCTGCCAATGGGTACGGCGACGGCCGATGGCCTGGAGTTTGTGCCATTTGTCGGATATCGATTCGGTGGTGCTTTTGATGATGTAACCACCGGTCAGTCTCTAGATGCTGATGACAATGGCAACTGGGGCTTCACTGTCAGCAAGCTGGCGTCACAGGATACCCGGTATGAATTTCTCTATTCACGCCAGGACACCCGCCTCACCGATAGCACCAACCCAGAGGATGCCTTCGACCTGGATGTCCACTATCTGCATCTAGGCGGTACAGTGGATATGAGCCATGATCGGGTGATCCCTTTCTTCAGCGGTGGTATCGGCATGACCCATTTGAGCCCCGGTCGTTCGGGATTCAACAATGAGACTCGCCTCTCGCTGAGCTTTGGTGGCGGTTTGAAGTGGTATCCCACGGAGCGCTTGGGTATCCGTTTCGAAATGCGAGGCTATGGCACACTGGTAGATACCAGTGGATCACTCTTTTGTGATGGGGGCTGTGATCTCGAATTGAACAGCGATCTGTTTCCTCAATTTGAGACCAATCTGGGACTCATCTTCAGCTTCTAGTGCCAGGTTAACAACATAAATTCCCCCTCTCAGGCACAGGAGAGGGAGGAAAGCGCTATCATCGTTAAATGATTAATGTGTCACTTCAATTTTTTTCGAGTGCTTTTCCACCGTCTTCGGAATAGTCACCTCCAGCACACCATCTTTACCCTGTGCCTCAATGGCCTCAGCATCAGTGTTATCCGGCAGTGAAAAACGACGATAGAAGATGCCGTGGCTGCGTTCGATACGTTTGAAGTTCTCTTTCTCCTCGGTCTCTTCAAACTTACGCTCGCCCCGGATAGTCAGCACACCGTTTTCCATAGTGACTTCGATATCTTCCGGTTTGACGCCCGGGATATCGGCTCGAATGACATACCTGCTGTCTTCATCCTTGATGTCGACCGCTGGTACCCACTCGCCGCCTACGACGCGGGAGGTGTCGTCTTCCCGTTGCAGGAGCGGGTGGAATACACGGTCCATTTCCTGCCGCCAATTATCCATCATGTGCCAAGGATCATAACGTGTCATGTTCATGATATACCTCCTTAAACAACTTCCCGTCCCTACTATAAATATGGTCCCGAAATGGCATTTTTTCAACTACCATCAAGGCTTTTCAGGTTGCTGTTAGAGTGGCGTATTTATTTGATAATAAAGAATTTTATTTTTTTGTTTTTCGAGAAGAAGTCACTTTTCTCATGTGCTTGTTTTTCGGCATTTTTGTACTGGGTACAGCCATTCTGGATGGGCTGGTCCGGCGTGTCTTTTTATTATTCGTATCACTCTTCGAATGCCCTGGTTGCCACTTAGGCACCAAATGTTTTTTGCCGTTACCGATGAGGTCTGCACGGCCCATGCTGGTCAAGGCTTCTCGCAAAAGCGGCCAATTTTTTGAGTCGTGATAGCGCAGAAATGCTTTGTGCAGGCGACGCTGTTTCAGGCCTCGTACAACGTTAATCTGGCGACTATTGCGTGATACCTTCCGTAGTGGATTCCTTGCTGTGTGGTACATCGCTGAGGCGATAGCCAGTGGTGTCGGCAAGAAAGCCTGTACCTGGTCTGGTCGAAAGCTGTTCTGCTTGAGCCACAGTGCCAGGTTGAGCATATCCTGGTCACTGGTACCGGGGTGAGCGGCGATGAAATAGGGGATCAGATACTGCTCCTTGCCTGCCTCTTTGGAGTACTTCTCGAACAGCTTTTTGAATCGCTCATAGCTGTCGATACCCGGTTTCATCATTTTGCTCAGGGGGCCCGCTTCAGTATGTTCCGGTGCAATCTTCAGGTAGCCGCCTACATGATGTGTCACCAGTTCACGAATGTATTCGGGGGAACGAATTGCCAGGTCATAGCGTAGACCGGAGGCGATAAAGACCCGCTTAATGCCGGACAATGCTCGAGCGCGACGATAGAGCCTGATCAACGGCTGGTGGTCTGTGCCGAGATTGCTGCAGATGTCAGGATAGACACAGGAGAGGCGTCGGCAGGCAGACTCTATTTTCTTATCTTTACAGGCCAGTCGATACATATTGGCGGTTGGGCCGCCAAGGTCCGAGATGTTACCGGTAAAACCGGGTACCTGATCGCGGATTGTCTCCACCTCACGCACGATTGAGTCCTCCGAGCGACTCTGAATAATGCGCCCTTCGTGTTCGGTGATAGAGCAGAAGGTGCAACCGCCAAAGCAACCACGCATGATATTCACCGAGAAGCGGATCATTTCCCAGGCAGGGTTGCGCGCCTCACCGTATGCGGGATGTGGCTTTCGTGTGTATGGCAGTTCGTAGACTTGGTCAAGCTCTTCGGTGGTGAGAGGGATCGGTGGTGGGTTGAGCCATACATCCCGCTTGCCGTGCAGCTGAACCAGGGCACGGGCGTTACCGGGATTGGTTTCCAAATGGAAGACCCGGGAAGCATGGGCGTAGATTACCTCGTCTTCCACCACCTGATCGTATGAGGGGAGCCGCACCACCGTTTTTGCCCGGTTGAGACTGCGTGGTCTCTGATGTGGTGTAAAGCTGATCACCTTGTCGCAGGCGGGTTCGGCCTGATAGGGGTCTGGGTGATGAGCCTTGGGACCCGGCTTGTCGAGGTGAGTGGAGTCGATTTCGCTCCAGCCATCAGGCATTCCCTGACGCATGTATGCAGTACCCCTGACGTCCTGAATATCAGTGATCTTTTCTCCGGCGGCCAAGCGATGAGCCACAGTGACCACAGCCCGTTCCGCATTGCCGTAGATCAGCAGATCGGCCTTGGAGTCAGGTAGCACCGATCGTCTCACTTTGTCCGACCAGTAGTCGTAGTGTGCGATTCGCCGCAGGCTGGCTTCGATGCCACCAATGATCACCGGCACTCCCTTGTAGGCCTCGCGTGCCCGCTGGGCGTAGACGATCACCGAGCGGTCAGGGCGTTTGCCCCCCTCGCCGTCCGGCGTGTAGGCATCGTCGCTACGGATGCGCCGGTCTGCGGTGTAGCGGTTGACCATGGAGTCCATGTTGCCGGCGGTGATGCCGAAGAAAAGATTGGGTCGGCCCAGCTCGCGGAAGGCCTCCGCATTGCTCCAGTCTGGCTGGGCGATAATTCCTACCCGGAACCCCTGAGCCTCCAGCAGCCGCCCGATCAGTGCCATGCCGAAGCTGGGATGATCCACATAGGCGTCGCCGGTGACGATGATGATGTCGCAGCTGTCCCAGCCGAGCTCGTCCATCTCGGCCCGGCTCATGGGCAGCACTGGCGCGATACCGAAGCGGGCGGCCCAGTAGGATCGGTGGGAGAATATGTTTGCGGGTTGGGACATAACGGACGAAGTATACAGGCCTTTTTCTCGGCAAGTGCCCTACAGATGTAAGATATTAAGCTGCCGAGTGAATAAGCAAAGCCATTGTAATATCTGCTGGTAGTTTATCTGCTCAATAACCGGTCAGGATTCAGGGTTGGCAGGTCGCTATCTGGTGCCCTTTCCCTATTGCTCCAGCTACGGGGAATCAATCTCATGCTGGGCCGTATTTCGTGCTTAAAGGCGGCTTTCCAACTTTCGAAGTCAAGGCTGTGGTGGCCGTAGATGGATTCTTCCAACTGGTGAATCAGTTCGTGGATTTTCTTTGGCTCAGCCTTGGGGTGGAATGCCAGGATGTGTTTACCGATCACGCTGAATGGGGCATTGATTGGCAGACCCATGTGCTTATTGGCGAGGAATCTCAAAGTGTATCCCCAGATCTCAGGGTCGCTCTCTTCATCGACGAAACGCACACAAAACCAAAACCTGACCGATAGCGGCAGCATGCCGACCAGGTGCCTGCGCCAACGGTGCCAACGGGCGATGGGATTGAAAGCGTGTCCGGCAGTACGCAGTTTCTCTTTTAGCGGAGAGAAGGCAGGCGCCATCTGCCGCATCGGGCGTTGTAAAAAAGTCACCAATGGCTGCAGGGGTGAGATCTGCGTATCGCCTTTCCTGCGGTGGGAGATCCATACAGCCATCCAGTAACCGAAGATTACGCCGAATACGATGGATAGTGGGATCCAGAAGGCTGAAGATGTTCCAGCAGGGAAGAGGGAACTCTCTTCGTCGTCAGCAAAAAAATTCGAAGTTTGTCGGTTGCCACTGACGGCAATGGGCTGCAGTGGAAAAGAGGTGCGTTGGGGCATGTTGCTGCGGGTGTTCCACCAGTTGATGCTCAGTTCGGGCAGTTTCAGATCTCCACCGTATTGAGGTACGAGAATGAAGGTCTCTACCCGGCGCCCCTTGGTTTTTTTATTGTTCTTATTGAGGGTGGTGGATACCTCGCTGTGCTCACGATAGACACGGAAGGCCTCACTCTTCAGCTGTTGTTCAAGACTGGGCAGCTGGTTTCCACCCTGACCCAGGGCTGTCAGCTCGACCTTTACCGGCAGGGGCTTGCCAGCCGCGGCTTTATAGGAAGTTGGCAGGTCGACCTGTAGCGTCAATTGTTCCAACGGCAGCCAGGGCATGCTGTTTGGATTGGATTCCCGAATTTGTAGTTCCACTGATTCCTTGCTGGTAACGTCGAAGGGAATTTTACTGCGGTTGTATCCCGATACCTGTTCCGCTTCACCGGTGACGCGAAAACCGGATATTGCCAGGGCCCCTGCTCTGAGTGGTGTCAGTTCATAGAAGTAATCACTGACAATCTCACGCTTTCCTTTGTGTGTCCGAGAATAGGTGGTGGGTCCCTCCAGGTGCTGCAGTATGTAGTGGTCGCTTTCGGGTACCCGGGGTTTTGCAGTTAACAGGTTATGACGACTGACAACACTCAGTTTCAGAATCACTCCCTGCTGAACATAGGGATTTTTCTGTGTGACCTCACTCTCGATGTATGGCTTTTCGTGTTGTGCTGGGTAGTAGGTCTGTTGAGCGTAATTGGGTCTTTGCTGACCCGGCCAGCTTCCGTAAACAGGTTGGGTCTTGGGTTGCTTTTGTGTTTGGGTCTGTTGTGTCGGTTGTCTCTGAGTGGGAGGCGCATAGGTCCATTGGCCGGGAGGAAGGGTCTGCCAGAGATCTCGGCCTGCATAGGGATTTGTCGCTGCAGGCTGTAAAAAAACCAGCAGGCACAACCCAGCAAGACTGAGTATCGTGAATCTCTTGCCACTCTCCATCCTGCCTCCGTAAAACGCTGTTTTTTGTTCAGGCCTGTATTGCTACATCGCCTGTTTCTCTTTTGTTTTTTTTATTACTGATAGGGATTGACTACCAGGGTCTCGTTTCTTTGTCTCTACCGCCCTGACTGCGCAGATATTTGTACTCCTCCAGCCTGAATTGTTGCTGCATCAGCTGGCCGGGGTCGCCTTCGATCTGTTCCAGCCACTGTTCCATCAAGGCGTGACCCCCACGAATAGGTTGTCTTTCCTCGCTGCCACCACCAGTTATTGAATCACTGTCGGGTGACTGAGATTCGCCACTCTGGTCAACCTGCTCCACCGCTTCGGAGTGGGCCTCCTCTCCAGGAGATATCTGGTTTTCACTATTTTCCCGGCCCAGTTTTTCTTTTCCCGGCATTGGGCTCTGGGCATCGTTCTTTTGCTTCTCGGGTCTTTCGAGGTTAGCAGACTTTTCATCGGGCTGTTCTCCCTCACCCGATTCAGGATTCTCCTTCTCTTCAGAGGAACCTGGCTCAGGTGCTTCAGGTGTTTGCTCATCTCCGGCCAAGTCCTGCTGCTCTTCATCGCCGTGTTGAGCATCATCCTGAGGGGACGTTTCATCTTTTCCGTTGGTGGATTCCTGCTCCTGCTTCCCCTCACCATCCGACTGGTTCTCTTCACTCTCGGGCATACCGCTTGCGTCATCCGGTTGTGAAGTCTCTTCAGTGCCTCCTCCCTCGCTCTCCTGCTGCTCGTTACCTTGCTGCGACGCTTCCGTGGCGTTGCCGCCAGTACCTTGCTGCTCTTGATCCTGCTCACCGGATTCAGTTGCTTGATCTTGTTGCTGGTCGCCGGACTCGCTCTCCTGATCCTCTTGTTGCTGTCCCGATTCAGACTCCTCCTGTTGCTCCTGGTCCCCCGAGCTCTGTTGCTGCTCTGAGTCAGATTCCCCCGATTGCTGCTCCTCTTCCTGTTGCTGATCACCAGAGTCTGACTCTTCCTGTTTTTCCTCCTCTTCTTTCTTTTCTTTCTCTTTTTCCTCTTGTGTCTGCTCCTCTTTCTGCTCTTGCTCGTCAGTTGCTTGTTGTTGAGCGAGCTTTTCCCTGGCCAGGGCAAGATTATGCCTGGCGTCCGCATGCTCAGGGTCACTACTCAAAACTGACTCGAATGTCTCGATAGCACCCTCGAAGTCTTCCAGTTTGTATCGGCTGTTGCCCAGGTTATAGAGGGCATCCAGCTTGACCTCCTCTCGCTCCACCTGGTTGAAATCTTCGATTGCCGCCTCGTAGTCACCCGTGCGATAGCGGGCGACCCCTCTGCGATAGGGGTCCTCAAAATCCTTGGCGGCATCTTCATAGAGTCCCTGACCATAGGCCTCGGCGGCCTGTTGTTCCTGATTCAGAAACCAGTTCGCATGTACAGGTGTCGTGATCAGAGACAGCAATAAAATGAACGATGCGAGGAGAGATCTCATCCTTGCGGTTCCCTGCCGTATTGCCTGAAACGGGGCAGCAGTAAAATAAGCAGTGGTAGCAGCAGCCAGTAGAAATGATCATTCCAGACTCGTGTCTTCTCTTGAGTGGGCGTGGGTTTGCCTATCTCTCCGGCTGCCAGCTTAAGGATGGCGCGGCTGTCTTGATCACGGAAATCGGCCTTTATGTACCTGCCGGTACCGGCATTTGCCAACTGTTGCAAGATTGTTTCGTTGAGTCTCGATTCGACGATCCTGCCGTTAGGTTCGCGCAATAGATCACTTTGACCCGGTTGGGCAGGGACCGGTCCGCCTCCAGACGTGCCGATACCCAGGGTATGCAGCTTGATTCCCTGATTCGCTAGCTCACTGATAGCGCTGGTGAGCCCAGGCTCATCAAAATCTCCATCGCTGATCAATAGGATGCTTCTCCCGCTGTCAGTTTCGCCGCTCCCCAGCAGTTGCCCCGCTCTTTCCAACGCCGCCTGTAGCCGACTACCCTGGAGATTGGCCAGATCCGAATTGACTGCCGGCAGGGCATTGAGCAGGCTTTGGCTGTCCTCGGTGATTGGCGATATCACAAGGGGTACGGAGGCGAAGGCAATCATGCCGATGCGCAGTTCCCGATTAAGTTGAACCAGGTCCTGCACCTCCTGTCGCGCACGCGCCAGGCGGGACGGCGCCACATCGGCCACATTCATGGAGCGGGAGATATCCATCAGGATGACCAGGTCGTTGGCTGGCGAGAAGGCCTCCACGTCGGTAAAGTCCCATCGCGGTCCAGCAATAGCCAGAACCAGAAGAATCCACAGTAATGCCCAGCGGGAGTAGCGGTTCCAGCGTTCATGGACATCCAGTTCCCGTACGCCGGTCAGATGGGGCAGCAAATGTTCATCCGCATAGCGATGGATAGAACCTTTGCGTGGCCGCACCACACTGAAGATCAGCCAAGCCAGTACAGGGACCAGTCCCAGCAGGGCGAAAAGCCATTCTGGCCGGGCAAAATGGAAGCCCGTCTCAGGCATAACCACCTCCCTTCAGTTGGCGCTGGCGACCTTCGGGATAGAGACCCAGCGCCAACAAGCAGAGCAGGGCGAGGGCCAGTGGCCAATGGTAGAGCGGTCGGGGTATGAAAACAGTACGTGACTCGGCCTCGGTCTTTTCCAGCTCATCAATACGCTGGTAGATCTTTTCCAGTGCCTCGGTATCGGTGCCCCTGAAATAAGCACCGCCGGTGATTTTGGCAATCTCCTTCAGGGTCTCCTCATCGAAACTCAGTCCCTCAGCCAAAACGTAATTACGCATCTCGGGGTCGAGTATCTTGACTCGCTTTTCGTTGCTGCCCACACCGATGGTGTAGATCTTTATCCCCTCTCGGCTGGCGAGTTGCGCCGCTTTGAGTGGCGGAATGATGCCACCTTCGTTTTTCCCGTCTGTGACCAGGATAAGGACCCTGGAGCCCTCGGGGCGTTCCCTCAGCTTTTTTACGCCCAGCCCCATGGCATCGCCCATGGCGGTGGCGGGTCCCGCAATGGCGGGGACCAGTTCACTCAGCAGTTTGTCCACTGCATTCAAATCGAAGGTGAGAGGTGAGAGCACGTAAGCTCTGCTGCCGAAGATGACCAGGCCGACCCTGTCGCCACGGCGCGCCTGGACGAACTTGCTCACGACGCCTTTGACCACCTGCATGCGACTCACTTGCTTATCGTCGAGGGTAAAGTCGAGGGCGGTCATGGAGCGGGAAGTGTCGACCGCCAGCATCAGATCGTAGCCTGCAGTACGATTCTCAGTGTGGGGTTCCAACCACTGCGGACGCATCAGGCCCAGTACCAGTGCAAGCCATAGAAGATAGAGCAGCCAGGTATGCAGATGCTTACTGAAAGGTTGTCGGGGACTTCTTGTCTCAAAGGCTTCCCCCAGATGGGAGAGCGATGGATGCAGCAGGGTTGTCTGTACCCCCTCAACCGATGTGTGGTGTTCACTGGGAGGTCGTAACCAGTAAAACCTGACCAACAGGGGCAGTATCAGAAGTAACGCCATCCAGGGCCAGTGAAACTCAAACATGACACGCCTCCTCACTGACCCAGTAGACGGCGGCATCAATTAATTCAGCGAGTGTGGCCAAATCGGTGGCATGGTCGGGTGGGGCATAGGGGAGTTCCAGTAAAAGCTGTCCTTTATTACGCCATGGGAAACCGGTCGAATCATTGCTTTGCAGCCAGTCGAGCCACATCTCTCCGGTCAGTGAAGCCGTCTGTTCACGTCCGCAGCGGGCTATGGCAATGCGCCTGAGTAGCTCGGAGAGTTCCCCGGCAACCTGTTTGGCAGGTTCCTGCTTCAAGCGTTGCCGCAGCACCAACAGGTGATTGCGGGCATCCTGTTGCCAGCGTCCCAAGGGATAGAGGCGCCGCCTTCTGATCAGCCACCAGACTAATAATACAATTAGGAGCAGACCCAACAGCACTAACCACCAACCGGGGGCGGGTGGCCACCAGGAGGCAGGATCGATGCCGCGTATGTCTCGTAGATCATCCATGCTGTTCAGCGCCCGCCGAAGTGCCGGGCCAGTCCATGGGTCAGGGCCAGATGAATCTCTTCATTGGTGGCTACCGGCATGAGGGGGATACCCAGACGGTTGGTTAGGCTGATGAGAAGCTGGCGGCGTTCCTGCCATGCCTCGCGGTAACGCTCTCTGGCCTGTCGGTTGCTGGTGTCGATCTCGATGGTTTTGCCGTCGGGTCCGACAAAGGTCACCCGTCCCATCTCTGGTAGTGTTTGATCGGCTGGATCGTCCACCGGCAGCAGGACCAGGGTATGGTGTTGGCAGAGACGTCCCAGTGTCTGTTCCAGCCCCAATATCTCTCGGTTCATGTCGGCGATGACGAAGATCAGTGCGCCAGTGGCGGTGCCGCGGTCGGCCCGTTGCAGCGCTTCAGAGAGGCAATCAACTGAGGGTTGTTGGGTATCGCCTTCCTGGGTCAGAGCGTGGAGCAGACGCCACAGCGCCCTGCGGTCCTTGGTTGGACGAAAATATTGCATACCCTGTTCAGTATCGCCGAACAGCATGCCACCCACCCGGTCGTGCAATCGGGAAGCGGCCCAACCGAGCAGGGCAGCGGCTTTGGCCGCCTGTACTGATTTGAAGGTGCCCCGGGTACCAAAGCTCATGTGGGGACCTCGATCCACGCAAAGTACTACACTGCGTTCGCGTTCTTCACTGAAGATCTTCAGGTGGGGAACATTGGTGCGTGCGGTGACGTTCCACTCCATGTTGCGGATGTCGTCGCCCTCCCGGTACTCACGCACCTCCTCAAAATCGAGGCCGGTGCCACGGAACACAGAGGCATAGAGTCCGCTGAAACTGGAGTTGACCAGATGGTGCGAGGCGAGCCCAAGGGTATGGGCCTGGTGCCGCAGTTCCAGTAGGTCGTCAATATGGGGATAGAGGCTCATGGCAGTTGCCTGGAGCGCTATGGAATCGCGACCATGTCCAGAAGGCGGGAGAGAAAGTCATCGGTCGTGATGCCCTCCGCCTCCGCTTCGAAGGTCAACAGGATGCGGTGTCTCAGAATGGCGGGTGCCACGGCCTGTATGTGGTGGGGTGCGACGAACTCCTCGCCATCCATCCAGGCACGTGCTCGGGCGCATCTCGCCAGGGCGATACTGGCCCGGGGGGAAGCGCCAAAGCGGCACCAGCGGGCCAGGTCCTTGTCATAGGCCTCAGGATTACGGCTGGCCTGCACCAGGTCGACGATATAGCTATTGAGCTTGGGATCCAGATAGAGATCAGCCACATCCTTGCGAATGGAAAATAACTGCTTCTGTGACAGCGGCTTCTTCGGCGGGGAGGGTTTCACTTTCTGCTGGGCGCTGTCCAGCTCCAAAATCTGTAACTCTTCGCTGCGGCTTGGATAGTCCACATTGGCCTGCATGAGAAAGCGGTCAAGCTGGGCCTCCGGGAGGTGATAGGTACCTTCCTGTTCCACTGGATTCTGGGTTGCCAGTACCATGAAAAATGCGGGTAACGGATAGGTGGTTTGGCCCACGGTGATCTGCTGCTCACCCATTGATTCCAACAGGGCCGACTGTACCTTTGCCGGTGCTCGGTTGACTTCGTCCGCCAGTAAGATGTTATGGAAAAGAGGGCCTGGACGAAATTCGAAATCCCCCTTTTCGTGACGATAGATATCCGTACCAATAAGATCTGACGGCAGCAGATCGGGGGTGAACTGAATGCGGTGAAAGTCTCCCTCGATGGCTTCTGCCAGGGCCTTGACCGCGGTGGTTTTTGCCAATCCGGGCAGGCCCTCTATCAGAAGATGACCATCACTCAGCAGACAGATCAACATGCTGTCGATAAAGCTGGTCTGGCCAATGACCCGAGAGGCCAAATGCGCGCGCAGGGGATCGAGAACGGAAGGATTCATAACTGCTTCACTTCTTCAATGTGACTGATGTAGACGCGGCACTCAGGTGTTTTCCCGTTGGGAGAACCCCGGCTTTATAGGGTGCGTTTGCCGCCAATAGCGAACTATCCTGTCGCTAATTGAGGGTGAGTGCAAGCAGTAGAAGTAGACCGGTGTATTTGATTATTAGGGAAAAGCCAAATACCAGAAATTTTAACAATGGATGGTTTTTTAATCGCTAAAGGACTGTTTTCACTAAGTGTTAGCCTTCTCTCTGGTTATCCTATACACAGTCCTTTTTTGCGGCATGAAAAAGTAATGTTCGGTATGCGCTCTGTCAGTTATTTAGCAGGCGTAATGTATTTAACTTGTTGTTATAGAAGTAAAAAATTAAATCGTTTAGTTTTTTTACAATTTAATGAAAATGTAAGAAACATGCGGCTTGAGAGGGCATTCTGTGGTGTTGTCAACAGAGTTATCCACAGCATCTGTGAGTAAGCGATAATTTTTTATTATGAAAAGGGGTTGTCGATAACTTGTATTAATGATTCTTCGAATGCGAGATAACATATTGTAATTTATTATTATTTTAAAATAAGACGGACAAGCGCCATTAAATAGGTATAATCCGCCCTCTTTTTTCCGCAGGACATCTCCGTGATTCAGTCTCTCAGAAATATCGCTATCATCGCCCACGTTGACCATGGCAAGACAACCCTTGTGGATGAGTTGCTGAAACAGTCCGGTACGCTGGGAGAGCGCTTCGGTATTGTGGAACGGGTCATGGATTCCAATGACCAGGAGAAGGAACGGGGTATCACTATCCTGTCGAAGAATACGGCGATTCGCTGGAATGATTTCCGCATCAATGTGGTCGACACACCTGGCCATGCGGATTTCGGTGGTGAGGTAGAGCGGGTACTCTCCATGGTCGATTCCGTTCTGCTGCTGGTGGATGCGCAGGAAGGCCCCATGCCGCAGACGCGTTTTGTGACGCAGAAGGCCTTCAAACATGGGCTACGCCCGATTGTGGTCGTCAATAAGATCGACAAACCGGGTGCACGACCGGACTGGGTCATTGATCAGGTTTTCGAACTTTTCGATCAGCTGGGTGCCACGGATGAACAACTCGATTTTCCTATCGTCTATGCCTCGGCAATAAACGGTTTCGCCGGGCTGGAGAGTGGTATCAGTGAAGGTGATATGACACCCCTGTTCGAAACCATCGTCGAGCATTGTCCTGTACCCGATGTGGATCCGGACGGTCCGTTTCAGATGCAGGTCTCGAATCTGGATTACAACAGTTATGTGGGCGCCATTGCGGTCGGCCGCGTGACTCGGGGCAAGGTGCGGCCCAACCAGCAGATCACCGTGGTCAAGTACGATGGTGAAGAACAGCGGGCAAAGGTCGGCCTGGTCTATGGCTATCTGGGTTTGGATCGTTTCGAAGTGGATGAGGCCGCTGCGGGAGATATCATTGCGGTGACCGGTCTGGAGGCACCCAATGTCTCGGATACTTTCTGCCATCCTGAGCATGTGGAGGCGATGCCCCACCTCAGTGTGGATGAACCAACCGTCTCTATGACCTTCCAGGTCAACACCTCCCCGTTTGCCGGACGTGAGGGAAAATACCTCACCTCCCGTCAGCTCAAGGAGCGCCTGGAGCGCGAACTGATCCACAATGTGGCACTGCGGGTGGAAGAGGGCACCGACCCGGAGAAATTCAAGGTCTCAGGACGCGGTGAGCTGCATCTCTCCGTACTCATTGAGTCGATGCGCCGGGAGGGCTTCGAGCTGGCAGTCTCCCGTCCAGAGGTGATTTTTCGCGAGATCGACGGTGAGGTCTGCGAACCCTATGAACAGGTCACTGTGGATGTGGAAGAGAATCACCAGGGCACCATCATGGAGGCCTTGGGTGAACGTAAGGGAGATCTGAAGGACATGGTGCCTGACGGAAAAGGGCGTGTGAGGCTGGATTACATCATTCCTTCACGTGGTCTGATCGGTTTCCAGACCGAGTTTATGACCAGTACCTCGGGTACGGGGCTGATCTACCACGTTTTCGATCACTACGGACCGGCCTCCCATGGAGGGATAGCACCGCGAAAAAATGGTGTGCTGATCTCCAATGGCCAGGGAAAGGTGCTTGGCTTTGCTCTGTTCAATCTACAGGAGCGGGGCAGACTCTTCGCCAAGCCGAGTGATGAGGTCTATGAAGGCCAGATCGTCGGTATCCATTCGCGTGAGAACGATCTGGTGGTCAATCCGCTGAAAGGCAAGCAACTAACCAATGTCCGGGCATCAGGCAAGGACGACGCTATTATGCTGACGCCACCTCTGCGCTATAGTCTGGAGCAGGCGCTGGAGTTCGTAGAGGATGATGAGTTGGTCGAGGTGACACCAAGTGCAATCCGTATCCGCAAAAAATACTTGAAGGAGCACGAGCGCAAACGCGCTGCTCGGGATTGAACTCAACTTAAAATCGACCGGACAAGAAAAAGCCCGACAGCATTCCATGCAGTCGGGCTTATAGTCGTCGGCTTGGTTGGCAAAGCTTATCTTCCCTGACGCCCTCCTGTGCTTAAGTGATCCTGGGGGTACGTCCTTGATGACGACAACTTAATAATTACACAAAAATTAACAGTCCGAGTGTGAGAATTTTCAACTATCTCTGTAGGCATATTCCTACACGGAAATTTTTATTCATAAAATGAAAGACTTATACCCTCAGGTTGATGCCTTTACCTCTAGCAAATTCAGCGTAGAAGGTGGGCATCAGCTCTATATCGAGCAAGTAGGCAACCCTAAAGGCATTCCCATCCTCTTTCTGCACGGTGGACCGGGGGCTGGATGCGAGCCCTATCATCGCCGATTCTTCGATCCGGCTGCCTATCACGTGGTGCTCTTCGATCAACGTGGGTGCGGTCGCTCCACGCCCCATGCAAAGTTAGAGAACAATTCCACCTGGGATCTGGTCGATGATATTGAGGCGATTCGTCAATCGCTCGGTATCGAGCGTTGGCTGCTGTTCGGCGGGTCATGGGGTTCCACGCTGGCGCTGGCCTACGCCCAATCTCACCCGGATCGTGTGCTTGGTATGGTGCTGCGTGGGATCTTTCTCTGTCGAGATGAGGAGATTGCCTGGTTTTACCAGGCCGGCGCCAGCAAGGTCTTCCCCGATTACTGGGAGGATTTCGTGGCACCGATTCCGGATGCTGAGCGGGACAATATGCTTGAGGCCTATCATCGCAGGCTGACAGGTGATAACGAGTTGCAGCGGATGGCGGCTGCGAAAGCTTGGTCTATCTGGGAGGGCCGAACCGCCAGCCTTCGCCCCAACGCGTCGGTGGTCGACTTTTTTTCTCAGCCCCATACCGCCCTGAGCCTGGCATGCATAGAGAGCCACTACTTCGTCAATCAGGCCTTTCTGCGTCCCAATCAACTGCTGGAGGACGCGACAAAGCTTGCGGGTATCCCCGGGGTCATTGTGCAGGGGCGCTACGATCTCATCTGCCCCATGGATTCTGCCTGGCAATTACACCAAGCCTGGGCAGGTAGTAAGTTGAAGGTGATCCCGGATGCGGGGCACTCCGCAACTGAACCTGGTATTCGACAAGCCCTGATTGAAGCCACTGACAGATTTGCCCGGGAGTTTAAGTGATCGGCCTATTGCAGCGGGTGACTGAAGGAAGGGTGGTGGTCGACGGTCATTGCGTGGGAGAGATTGCGCAGGGGTTAGTCGTATTAATCGGGGTGCAGAAAACTGACGATGAAGCCAGCACTGAAAGGTTGCTGGAGCGTCTGCTGGGCTATCGTGTCTTTCCCGATGAGACGGGGCGCATGAATCTTAGCTTACGGGATATCGACGGTGGTCTTCTTCTGGTCCCCCAATTCACCCTTGCAGCTAATACGCAGAAGGGGACGCGGGCTGGTTTCTCAAGTGCGGCAGATCCGGTGCTGGGAGCCAGAATGTTTGAACACCTGATGCGTCAAGCCAAGCAAAACCACCAAACTGTTGCCAGCGGTGAGTTCGGTGCAGACATGCAGGTCAGTTTGACCAACGATGGTCCTGTGACCTTCTGGCTTGAGAGCTGAATTCCTCTCCCAGCGCTATATGGGTTAATTGTGCGGTATATGCACGTAAAGCGTTTCTCTCAACAAATTCAAAGACAAATTGCAGTTACTTTTTTTCTTGAATATAGTTGCATATACAATTACAGTCAGCTACCATTTCTATATGTTCGAAGAGTGTCTGTATTTCAATAGCAACGCCTTGGCGCGTACGGTAAGTCGTATCTGGATCGAGGCATATAAGCCTTTTGACTTATCACCGCCACACGCATTTTTGTTACGTGTTGTTCTGAATAAACCGGGCTTGATGCCGCGTGAATTAGCTGAAGCGCTTAGCCTGTCCCGCTCTACGGTTACTCGTTTTTTAGATAGCTTAGAAAAACGAGATTTGCTCGTACGAAAGGCGACAACTCAAGATGGAAGAGAGGTGCAGGTTTACCCGAAGAAAAAGGCAAAACTGATGCATAAAAAGCTGGATCAAACTGGGGCGGCGCTGTCCAGGCTGATGAACGAAATGATTGGTCGGGATGATGTCTCTCAAACAGTTAATAAATTGCGGGAACTTCATAATATTCTAGAAACAAGATAAATTTTTTCCAAATGATTGTATATACAATTAATAGTAGATTTGTTTTAACCCTGTTAATAGGAGGGCCAGAATGCCATACATAAACATTCGGTTAGGTACTACCTTAAACGAAGCAAAGAGAGCTCAGCTCTATGAAAAAACAACCGCGCTAATGAGTGCCATAATGCGCAAACGACGAGAAGTCACTGTGGTGCATATCCAGGAGTCGGATCCACAGACATGGGCTACCAATGCAGTTGCATTAGCAACCGAAGATCCAGCTAGTGCGTATGTGGACATTAAGGTTACAGAGGGCACTAATACACCGGAGGAAAAAGCAGAGATGCTTTCTCATACGAAAAAAATGCTACATGATGTGGTGGGTGCCGTTCAGGAAGCCTGCTATGTCGTGATTGATGATGTGCCAGCAAACTCATGGGGGTACAATGGAATAACCCAGGCTGCCCGCGCAGCCTCGAAATCATAATCCTGACGACATCTTTTTATCTGTATGGAAACGGATATTAAGTGCCGTCTGGTAATGGCCTGTCTATTACTTTGTTTAATCAGTTATATAAAAACAGAGCGAGTTAACAATGATGCGTAACCTACCAAGCTACCTGATCCTGGGCCTGTTACTATTAGCAATGTTGACGCCAGTGATGGCGGAACGGGGGCCAGAAGTACCTGACTACCCGGTGAAAGAGGTAGCTAAAGGGGTCTATGTGATTCATGGGCCTTTGGGTGTTCCTTCTGTTGAGAACCAGGGATTTATCAACAACCCGGCCTTCGTCATTGGTGACAGCGGCATCATACTGATTGATCCAGGCTCCAGTGTTCAGGTTGGTGAAATGGTGCTTCGCCAGGTCCGCAGTATCAGCAATCTGCCCGTGGTGGCGGTATTCAATACCCATATTCATGGCGACCACTGGTTCGCCAATCAGGCGGTTCGCGAGGCCTATCCCGACACACCGATTTTCGGCCATGAAGAGATGCGGAAAATGGTCGAAAAGGGTGATGGCCAGGCTTTCCTGGCTACCCTGATGCGTATGACCGAGGGTGCCGTCAAAGGTACGATTGAGGTGCCGCCGGGAAATATGGCTGCACATGGCGACGAGCTGAGCCTGGCGGGTATTGCCATTCGTATTCTCTATGAACCCAAGGCTCACAGCCATAGCGACATCATGATCGAACTGCCTGAGCACAAGGTCGTATTCCTCGGCGACAATGTCATGAACAACCGTTTTGGCCGGATGGATAGCGGTACTTTCGGCGGCAATATCGCAGCCATCGATATGGCCCTGACCACCCAGGCTGAGATCTTTGTGCCAGGACATGGCGATACGGGCGGTCGTGAAGTGCCTCAGACATACCGCAGATACCTGTCGACAATGAAGGCGGAGGTCGCTAAGTATTTCGATGAAGGGCTCAGTGATTTCGAGATGAAGCCGAAGATTATCGAGACACTCGGACCTTTTCACGATTGGGTCGATTTTGAACACAATATCGGCCGGCATATCAATCTGGCCTACCTTGAGGTCGAGTCGGAGCTTTTCTGAACGACTTACCGAGCTGAAGATATGCTGTTGCGAGTCAACCTGCCCGCTGTCAGTGGTCCACAATCTGAGTCGTTCTAACGGGCCTAGAAACAAAGCGTTAACTAAATATATAAGTGACCGGGTGAAATATCCGGGCTAGAATACGCTCCTTTGGGCATAGCCCGCTTGAATGACTCAGATCGGAGCCACCACCATGCAGCGTACCGCGGAGGTTGAGCGCAACACCCTGGAGACCCGGATACAGGTTCGTTTGAATCTGGACGGTACCGGTAATACCGCTTTCAAGACAGGGGTGCCGTTCCTCAATCACATGATGGATCAGATCGCCCGCCACGGGCTGATCGATCTTGCTGTCACTGCAGAGGGAGACCTGCACATCGATGCTCACCACACGGTGGAGGATATCGGTATCACCCTGGGTCAGGCCTTGGCAAAGGCGGTCGGGGATAAAAAAGGTATTCGTCGTTACGGTCACGCCTATGTGCCGCTGGATGAGGCGTTGTCGCGGGTGGTGGTCGATTTTTCCGGCCGTCCCGGCTTGGTATATGAGGTGGACTACACCCGGGCCCGTATCGGAGATTTTGACGTGGACCTGTTCCAGGAGTTCTTTCAGGGCCTGGTCAATCACGCCGGTATCACCCTGCACATCGACAACCTACGGGGTATCAACGCTCACCATCAGGCGGAGACGGTATTCAAGGCCCTGGGTCGCGCCCTGCGTATGGCGCTGGAGCCGGATCCCCGCATGTCTGACCAGGTGCCCTCCACCAAGGGCAGCCTCTAACTGCATTCACGGGTAGTAAGCCGATGACACAACGTATCACCGTGATCGATTACGGGATGGGCAACCTGCGTTCCGTTGCTAAGGCAGTGGAACACGTGGCGGGCGAGGGAGATGAGGTGCTGGTCACTGACGATCCTGCCCTGATCCTTACGTCAGACCGGGTCGTGTTTCCCGGCCAGGGCGCTGCGAGGGATTGCATGGCTGCTATTTCTGATCACCACCTCAATAAAGCAATCCTGCAAGCGGCGCATAGCAAGCCCTTCCTCGGTATCTGTATGGGACAGCAGGTACTGCTCGACTTCAGTGAAGAGAACGGCGGTACGCAACTACTGGGTCTCTATAAAGGCCATGTGCATCACTTCCCAGGTGGCATCGCTCCCGACGGAGAGGCGATGAAGATACCGCATATGGGTTGGAACCGGGTACATCAACTATCTGATCATCCTCTTTGGCATCAGATTCCCCAGGATAGCCGTTTCTATTTCGTACACAGTTACTATGTAGATCCGGAGAGGAAAGATCTGGCGGCGGCGACTACCGATTACGGCGTCAGCTTCGCCAGCGCCATTGCCGAGAATAACCTCTTCGCGGTGCAGTTCCATCCGGAGAAGAGTGCCGATGCGGGGTTGCAGCTGTTAAAAAATTTCGTCAACTGGAAGGTATAAATCACCGTGCTTTTAATCCCCGCAATCGATCTCAAAGACGGCCAATGTGTGCGTTTGCGCCAGGGTCGCATGGAAGACGACACGGTCTTCTCCAACAATCCCGTCGATATGGCGACTCGCTGGGTCGAGGCTGGAGGGCGTCGTCTGCATCTGGTGGACCTCAACGGCGCCTTTGCCGGTGAGCCGGTCAATGGTGAGGTGATTCGTGCCATCGCCAGCGCCTACCCGGCAGTACCGATCCAGGTGGGTGGCGGCATTCGTGATGAAGCCACCATCGAGGCCTATCTGAAAGCGGGTGTCAGCTATTGCATAATCGGTACCCAGGCCGTGAAGGAGCCCGAATTCGTTGCCCGTGCCTGCCAGGCGTTTCCCGGCCATGTGATTGTCGGGCTGGATGCCAAAGAAGGCATGGTAGCGATCAACGGATGGGCTGAGGTAACCGATCAGGAAGTCACCGAGCTGGCCAAACAGTTCGAGGACGATGGGGTTTCCGCCATCGTCTACACCGACATCGGCCGGGACGGCATGCTCAGTGGTCCCAACGTGGAGGCCACAGCAGCGTTGGCCAATGCGATCTCCATACCGGTTATTGCTTCCGGTGGTATTACAGACATCAATGATATCGACGCCCTTTGCCGGGCTGATACTCGGAATATCACAGGTGCAATCACTGGCCGTGCCATCTACGAGGGCACCTTGGATCTCGCCGCAGGTCAAAAGTTGGCAGATGAATTGATGGGTTAATGGTTAGTTTTGAATGCTGAATTTTGAATTACACGAGTGCACATGGTTCTTTTGTATATTAAAAAGGCTGCGAGCTTTAGCGAGCGCCTCAATTCAAAATTCATAATTCGCAACTCAAAATTTTAGGAACAAGAGTATGCTCGCCAAACGAATCATCCCCTGCCTCGATGTTGATGCCGGCCGTGTGGTCAAAGGTGTCAAGTTCGTCGATATCCGTGATGCGGGTGATCCGGTTGAGGTGGCGCGACGCTATAACGAGGAGGGGGCCGACGAGATTACCTTTCTCGATATTACCGCCAGCTCAGATGATCGCGAGACCATCGTACATGTGGTCGAGCAAGTGGCCAGCGAGGTTTTTATTCCACTGACGGTGGGTGGCGGAATCCGCAAGGCAGACGATATTCGCCGTATGCTCAATGCCGGTGCCGACAAAGTGGCGATCAACACTGCAGCGGTCTTCAACCCAGAGTTTGTTAAAGAAGCCACCGAGCGTTTCGGCTCCCAGTGCATTGTGGTGGCCATCGACGCCAAGCAGGTCAGTGCTGAGGGGGAGCCTATGAGGTGGGAGATCTTTACCCATGGCGGGCGCAAACCCACAGGCCTGGATGCCATTGAGTGGGCAAAGCGAATGAGTGACTATGGCGCCGGAGAAATTCTGCTTACCAGCATGGATCGGGATGGTACCAAGATTGGCTTTGACAACAAGCTGACACGCGCCATTGTCGAAGCGGTGCCGATTCCGGTGATTGCCTCCGGCGGTGTCGGCAATCTTGATCATCTGGTGGATGGTGTAAAACTGGGTGGCGCCGATGCAGTGTTGGCCGCCAGCATTTTCCACTTTGCTGAATACTCCATTGGTGAGGCAAAGCAATTCATGCAGGGGCAGGGTGTCGAGGTGCGTCTGTGAGCTGGCTGGACAGCATCAAGTGGGACGAACAGGGCCTGGTGCCCGCAATCGCTCAGGAAGCGGGTAGTGGCAAGATTCTCATGATGGCCTGGATGAACCGCGAGGCACTTCAGCTAACGGCACAGAATGGCCATGCCGTGTATTGGTCCCGCTCAAGGAATAAACTCTGGCACAAGGGCGAAGCATCCGGCCATCAGCAGGTGGTGCATGCCATTCGCCTCGATTGCGATGGGGATGTGGTGCTGCTGGAAGTGGAACAGAAGGGCGGCATCGCCTGTCATACCGGGCGACACAACTGCTTCTTTCGGGAGTTACAGGGTGATGAATGGGTAGAAGTTCTGCCGGTGCTGAAAGATCCCGATGAGATTTACAACAAATAGGGGTTGTTTATAACGCAAAGACCGTCATTCCTGTGTAGGTGGAATCCAGAGGTTTGCAAGCAGTCTCTATGGACCCCAGGTTGTAGGGGGTAGAGAATTTTTTTCAACCCTGAGTCTTTGGCGCTTCTTTGAGTTATAAAGCGTTATGAACAACCCCAAGCAAATTTAACGGTCTAAGGATCCAATATGAGTGATGTCCTGCTACAACTGGCGCAAGTGCTGGAAGAACGCAAACAAGCAGAGCCCGACAGCTCGTATGTGGCCAAGCTATACGCCAAGGGACTCGATGCCATTCTCAAGAAGATCGGCGAGGAGGCCACCGAGACTGTGATGGCAGCGAAGGATGGAGAGGCGGACAAGATTGTTTACGAGACGGCAGATCTCTGGTTTCACACCATGGTTCTGCTTGCCCATCAGGGCTTGGGACCGGCGGATGTACTCCAGGAGTTGCAGCGGCGTTTCGGGCTTTCCGGCCTGGAGGAGAAGGCACAACGCAGCCAGTCGACCGATTGAGCAGCAGGCTGAACTTACGGTCAGGCCTTAACTGGGTTATCATCCCCCGACTACGCCATCGATAAGTGTGGCTTAATGCCCTGATACGACAGGGTTGAACATTATTCAAACGATAGACCGGCCAGCCGGTCGGAGAGTGGAGAAAATTATGGGTTTTGGCGGAATCAGTATCTGGCAGTTATTGATCGTTTTGGCCATCGTGTTGCTGTTGTTCGGCACCAAACGGTTGAAAAACATCGGTTCCGATCTGGGTGGCGCCATCAAAGGCTTCAAGGGCGCCATTAAAGATGGTGAGAAGGCCGAAGACAAAGAGGCGCAGGATCAGATTGAAAAGTCCGAGTCCGGCACTGTGGTGGATGGTGAGGTGACTTCCAAAGAGAAGGATAAGAGCTGATAGGGTCTGCAGCCATCAACTTCGTGCCGAGAACGCCATATGTTTGATATCGGTTTCTGGGAACTGGGTATCATCGCCCTGGTGGCGTTGGTCGTGATTGGTCCCGAGCGGCTGCCCAAAGTGGCGAGAACCGCAGGTCTCTGGCTGGGGCGGGGTCGTCGCTTTGTTGCCAGCGTCAAGGCCGATATCGATAAGGAGATCAAGGCCGAGGAGCTTAAAGAGATTCTCGATAAGCAAATCAAGCAGGCCAATCCGGTACATGAGATACTCGAAGAGACCCAGCAGGATCTGAATCAGATTAAACAAGATGCGGAACAGCATGTGCAGGCGGGTAAAGACGCGCTCGACAGCCAAGACACCGCAGAGAATAAACAGTCATAACCGGTAGCCTTATAGACCGATGTCGGTTAACCCTTCCACAGAAACTCCAAGCCAGGAACAACCGCTAGTCGCACATCTGATCGAGCTGCGTGATCGTGTGCTACGCATGGTGCTTGTGGTGTTGGCCATTTTTCTGGTGCTGTTTCCCTTCGCCAACGATCTCTATACGGCGATTGCCGGACCCATGCGTGAGGCGCTGCCGGTCGGCAGTACCATGATCTCCACCAAGCCCATCGACCCATTCCTGATCCCGTTTAAGTTGAGCCTGCAGTTGGCTATCTTTATTTCGGTACCGTTCATTTTGTATCAGTTCTGGGCTTTTGTTGCGCCGGGTCTTTACAAGCACGAGAAGCGGCTGGTGATCCCCTTGCTGGTCTCCAGCACGATGCTTTTCTACCTGGGCATGGCCTTTGCCTATTTTGTGGTCTTTCCTTTGGTCTTCACCTTCCTCGCCAGCACAGCGCCTGAGGGTGTTGAGGTCGCTACCGATATGGGCAGCTATCTCGATTTTGTGATGACCCTGTTTTTTGCCTTCGGTGTGGCATTTGAGGTGCCGATTGCCACAATTATTTTGGTTTGGATGGGCATCACCACACCGGAAAAGCTGCGCCATAAGCGACCCTACGTGATTGTCGGTGCCTTTGTGGTAGGCATGTTTCTGACGCCGCCTGATATCATTTCTCAGACCTTGCTGGCTCTACCTATGTGGGTGCTGTTCGAGCTGGGTATTATCTTTTCCAAGGGCTTTGTCAGAAAGCAGGAGGATGAGCAGGAACCGACATCCGAATCTTCCGATATACCTGCGACAGCCTCCGCTACCGCCGGAGCAGGTGCGACTACTGATGAAGATCTGGGTGAGATGATCGGCAGCGATATCGACCCGGCCAGTGACTATACGGATCCTGATCGTTTTGTACCGCTGACCGATGAGGAGATGGAAGAAGAACTGGATGCCATCGAGGCAGAGGATGATGATGACGATGAGGAGTTCTCAGAATCAGAGCCCGAAGTCGATGCTGTTCAGGCCAAACTCGAAGCGATCCAGGCCCTGCGTAAGGCTGGGAATGTGAGTGAGGCGAGGGATCTTCTCTACGAAATCCTCGAAGAGGGAGACGATGACCAGCGCAGGGTGGCGCGAAACATCCTTAACCAGCTCGATTCAGACGCGTAGAAGGACCACAGTCCGCATTGGCCAAACCTCTCAGCGGTAGCGCAGACGGGTACCGTGGACCAGTGAGAGCATGATCTCATCTGCCGACAGCGTCGCAGGGAAATAGGTGCCAGATATTTTGGCGCTGTTGATGCTGGCGCCTTCCAGGTTGGTATGGGTCAGATCAATCCCGCGCAGGTCTGCATGACGTAGATACGCATTGGCCAGATCCAGGTCTTTGGCATTCAGTCCCCTAAGATCTGCACCCCTGAGATCGGCACCGCGCAGATCGAAAGATTCTCCTTCTTCTCTACGGCGGTTGAACTCTTCTGCATGTCCCTCTTTGAGCAGTAGATACATCGGGTTTTTTTTAACTTCTGGGTTAAGCATTGTATTTTGTTCCGAACAGGGAAGGTTGATTCCATCTCCTGAATAGAAGAATAGCCAAATCCGAGGCGCTTGCTTTCAATGCAAAAGGTAGCACTACCCATTATTAAATATGTTTGTCCGTAGGTTGGGCCTCTTGCATCGGCCCAACCTACGAGTTGATCCTTAAGTAGGTCTATCTGCCGTTGAATTTATTGGTAAACGCATCTAGCATTGAAAATACCAATAATATAGGAAGCCTCTATGGCCAGCACACCGCAGATCCATTACAAACAGAACCGGCTCAAACAACTGCGCGCCTTTTGCCACGCAGCCCAGACCGGCTCGATCAGCGAAGCTGCTGAACGGCTCTATCTGAGTCAGCCAACGGTCTCCCTGCAGATCCAGGCGCTCGAGCGGGAGCTGGAAACGGTGTTGTTCGAGCGGCGTGGACCCAAAATCAAACTCACACCTGAAGGTGCAACGCTCTATAAGCTCTCCCAACCCCTGGTGGAGGGCATGGACAAGCTGCAGGAAACCTTTGCCGCCACCTGTGGCAAACTGGAGAGCGGTGAGCTGAATATCGCTGCCGGTGAGTCAACACTGCTCTATATCTTGCCTGAACCGATTCGCATCTTTGCCGAGCGGTATCCCGGCATTCGGGTCAAACTTCACAACGTGACGGGTCGTGACGGTATGGCCATGCTGCGAGCGGATGAGACTGATCTGGCGGTCGGCTCCATGCTGGATATCCCCGACGATGTTACTTACAAGCCGGTGGTCAACTATGCACCCGTACTGATCACACCGCTGAATCACCCGTTGTCAAAGAAAGATGGCATCCGTCTGCATGACATCAGTCCCTATGGATTGATTCTGCCCCCGCACCATCTAAGCACCTGGCGTATGGTCGATCTGGTCTTCAAGCAACACAATGCCAGTTATAACGTCACGCTGGAGGCGGGTGGCTGGGAGGTGATTAAGAAGTATGTGGAGATCGGCTTGGGGATCTCCATTGTCACGGATGTCTGTCTCACCGGTGAAGAAGAAGTGGAGACCATTCCGCTGGACGAATATTTCCCCGAACGAAGTTACGGTATCGTGCAGCGTCGTGGCAAATTTTTATCGCCGCAGGCGAAACGCTTTTTACAGGTCATGCATGAGGTCTTCAACTGAGGACCCTAACCAGCCTGCCCACTTCCCCTTAGTACACTAAACTCCCACTATAAGTACTGGCGCAAGGATGCGTGGGTATGAGTGAGGGCTATTTTTTCAATACAATCCGGAGACCTGTTGTGACGACCGATCAACCTCCGGCCCCGGTAAGGGCCTGGTATCAAAGAAAAAAAATCTGGGTGATCAGTACGGGGCTTCTCATACTCTTTCTACTGATCCTGATCTCACTGCCGTTTGGTATCAGCTTTGGTTTAGCGGACTTCCTCAAGCAGCATGGCGCACGCCAGGTTCACATAGAGAATATCGATTTCAACCCATTTACAGGAAGGCTGCTGTTTCAGAATGTCCGTGCACAGGTGGATGAAGCCCAGGACCTGCGACTAGACAGGCTTGAATTGGAAGTGGGTTGGCGTGACCTTTTCTCTAAGCGGGCTCGTGTTCATGCTGTCAATCTGCAAGGCCTTCAGGCCGAGGTTGATATGAGTGACAGTAAGACCCTGAAACTCAGTGGTCTCAGCTTTCCACTGGATGAGGGGCAGCCGGCACCGGTTGATGATTCGGCGCCTTGGGGCTTCGCTCTGGATAGTGTCGAGATCCGTGAGAGCGAGCTGACCTACCGGGAAAAAGATCTGCGCATTGAGCTCTTTTTGGAGCATCTGGCCTTGCAGAAACTCGTCAGCTGGAATCAGGAAGTTGTGGCAAAGCTGAGTCTCAATGGGCAGGTCAACAAAGCCCCAGTGGAAATTCAGCTCAATGCGCATCCTTTTTCCGAAGCGCCTGTCATCAATGGACGGTTGTCATTGGGTGCTTTCTCATTGGCCGATTTACAGCCGTTGCTGACACGTAATGATGGACCCGATATCACGGGTATGCTCAGTCTGAAACAGGCGTTTCAGCTCACGTTGTCGACATCGAATGAGATCCAATGGCGAACCCAAGGTCAGTTGGAGGGTAATGAGCTGAATGCCAGCATGCCGCAGCTGACCAGCCAGGATCAATCCACCCGATGGGATGGAGAGCTCGCCGGCAGTTATTCGCAGGCAAAGGGGTTATTGCTTGACATAAATGGGGAGCTGAGCGGTGCGCTGCCTGCATTAAAGTTACCTGATCAGACCATAGATCTTTCGCTCGGTCGTTATAGTTGGAAGGGAGGGGTGAACCTACAGCAGGGCACACAGGGTATGACACTGAAAGCTGATGGAGATCTACAGATTGATGATGCCCAGGTAATTCAGGCGAATGGCGACCCGCAGCGGATAAGTAATGAGAAACTGCGATTAAAAGGTCTTGCCCTGGAGGTGAAACAAGATGAAGCCGGGCAGTTGTCGCTGACTCAGCAGGGGCATCTCTCCCTCGCCGGACTGGGTGTGGTTCAGCATGAGCTGAATGCCGGATTGGCTGCTTTACAGTGGGACGGCAGTTTTTCTTTACAGACGACAGAAGCGGCGCCTGAGTTGACTGCGCAGGGTGCCGGTTTACTCGAGGGTATCCATGCAGAGGAGACGGGGGACAGTGGGCAATTGGTGAATCTGAAGCAGATCAAGCTGGCCGGATTTAACCTCTCCTCTGACAATCAGGCGGTCTTAGAACAGGCAGTCTTACAGGGTATCCGCCTGACCGGGACACCGGGCGCTGCTGATGCCATGGTGGCCACGGAGAAACTGACACTCAACGATATCCGTTTCTCAGAAACAACAGGACTGGGTATCGTGCTGATCGAGCAGCAGGGCATGCAGAGCCGCATCTCTCTCGATAAGGCCGGCCAATCGAATTTTCAGGTCTTTGCAGAGCGTCTGCAACGGGCCTCGATGGGAGATCAGCCTGAGGAAGCGCCAACAGACGAGCAGGGGAAGCCTCTACAGATCAAGATCGACCGTTTGGTTTGGGCAGGTGATAACCAGGTGCACTTCTCTGACCAGTCCGTCTCCCCCGCTTACAAGACGGTGCTCAAGGTGGAAAGTCTGGAATTAAAGGGCGTGGATAGTAGCCGCCCCGATGTGGCTTCACCGTTCAAACTGGTAGGAAGCACCGGCAGGCATTCCAAGGTGAAGGTCGACGGCGAACTGACGCTGTTTCAGACAGACCCCAGCGGTAAAATCAATGGTCGGCTCGAGGGTGTGGAGCTGGTACCGCTCTCTTCATATACCACCAATGCCATCGGTTATCATCTGGACAGTGGTGAGTTGGATGCCGATATCGGTCTTACACTTACCGCTGGTGAGATGGCGGGCAAGAATCATTTGATCATCCGCCGCCTTGAGGTCTCGCAGGTCAGCAAAGCACAGGCGGAGAAGCTCAATGCGAAGATCTCCATGCCGCTGGATGCGGCGCTAGGCATGCTGATGGATAAGAACGACACCATCGATCTCAATCTGCCCGTCAGCGGCAAGCTCTCCGATCCCAATGTGGAACTTGGTGATGTCATCAATACCGCCCTCGGTAATGCCCTGAAAAAGGGCGCCATGACCTATCTCACAACGGCTTTGTTTCCCTATGGCACTGTAGTGGCCTTGCTGAAAATGGCGGGTGATGCCAGCGCGGTACAACTGGATCCGGTTGAGTTCGAACCTGCAATGGCTGAGTTGGACGATAAGGACCGGGACTATCTCAGCAAAGTGGCTCAGGTGCTCAAGGATCGTCCGAAGATCGCCATCAAGCTTTGCGGTGTAGCGACGGCACTGGATCGGCAGGCCCTCAATCAGGCACTGGCCACAAAAGCAAAGGCTACCGAAAAAGTGGAAAAAGAGGGGGCGGAAAAATCCGAAGAGCCACCAAATGCAGAGGCATCCAGTAGCAAACAGTCACCAGCGCCAGTAGTTTCGGATGAAGAACTGATGGCACTGGCCCAGCGGCGCGCAGAGCTGGTTGAGGACTATTTCGTCAAGCAGCATGGGATAAGCGCCGGCAGGGCGGTGGTCTGTCGTCCTGCGCTGAATGAGGAGGCGGGTGCTGTAGCGAAAGTGGACTTACAGATATAGAAAAGCGCTTAGTGCGCCTCTCACGGTCGTTTTCAGATTTTTATTTCTATTTATCTGCCGTTTTTGGGCGATATCTTCCTAATCTCATGTGGATATCGGGTAAACACCCCATTTAACCTTAGGGAAAAAGTGTTTTAGAATAGCTTGGCAGTTTCAATGGAGATTGATTATGTTAGGCCAAGCCCCAGAATTTCAGAGCGTACTTCGTGCCATGCGAATCGTATCAGCCACCGATGCCACCGTACTGGTGACAGGGGAGAGCGGTACAGGCAAGGAGCTTCTGGCCAAAGCACTTTTTGAGAGCAGTCGCCGGCGAGACAAACCCTTCGTGACTGTCAATTGTGCCGCACTCCCGGTTCAGCTGGCCGAAAGCGAGCTTTTCGGTCATCGCAAGGGTGCATACACCGGTGCTACGTCTGACGGAATCGGTAAGATGCAGGCGGCCAATGGCGGCACCCTATTCCTTGATGAGATTGGCGAGCTGCCCCTGCAGGTACAGGCCAAACTGCTACGTTTTCTCGAGACCGGTGAGTGTCAGCCGATTGGGCAGCCCATGAGCCAGCGAGTGGATGTACGCATCGTTGCGGCAACCAACCGCGATCTATCCCAGGCGGTGGAGGAGGGCACTTTCCGCGGTGATCTCTACTATCGGCTCTATGTGGTGCCACTGGAGCTTCCCCCGCTGCGTGATAGGCCAGGTGATATTTCACTCCTCATGAAAGGGCTGACAGAGGCCTTGGCGGCACAATATAGTCTGCTACCGCCACGCTACAGCAAGAGCACAATGAAAATTCTGAATGGCTACCGCTGGCCCGGCAACGTGCGTGAACTGAAAAATTTCTGCGAACGTATGTTGATTCTTTTTTCCGGACGGGACATCGAACCTACGAATCTGCCATCTGAATTCCAACAGTCGGTTGCGCCCAAGGCAACGGTTACCAGCGATGGTTTTCAACTACCGGATCAGGGCATTCGTATGGATGAGCTCGAAGCCAATCTGATCGAACAGGCGTTGTATAAAACTGCGGGTAATCGCAGTCGGGCAGCCCGTCTCTTGGGATTGTCGCGGGATACCCTGCTCTATCGCATGAAGAAGTACGCTATCGCGTAGCCGAGAGTTTAAGTCCTGATGTGGTGAGCGCCGCTGAGTAGAATACGGTTCGCTGCTTCTGTTAAAGGTGCTGCGTAGCCCTAATAAATGCGGTATCCACCATGGCGTTTCCGGCTACGGTAATCGAACAGGGCGATTCCCCCTATGAGCCCTAATAGCAGTGACAATCCACTGGCAATCAATCCCCATTTGAACGGTATTTCTGCCTTGTCACTATTTAGCTGAGCGCGAAAAGCTTCGTTCTCATGTTGCAGCTGCCCCACGGTGGATGCAATCTTCTCCGCTGTATCAAGCTTTTGAGTCAATTCGGTGTAGGCCTGCCCTTCTTTATTTCTCATATTTTTCAGGTCCGCCTGTGAAGCTGCCAGCTGTTGTTGGTTTTGGTTGAGCTTCTGCTGCAAATCCTCGATCTTGGCCTGGGAGTCGAGCAGTTGTGCCCGAGCCGGTTTATCCGAGATGAGAAAACCGGCTTTGGTCCAGCCCTCTACACCCTCTTTTGTGCGAACAAGGGCATAGAGCCCTTCGGTCTCGATGAGCTCGAGTTCAGTACCGCTGTTGAGTCGTTGCAGCAACTTGCCCTGGGAGTTGATCTCCTCATGCATGGAGAGCTGGAGCTCATCCGTCACATATCGGGTTTCTGCGCATACAAAGATGCTGTTGCAGGACAAGAATAGCCCAAGGGCCAGGGTCGAGGTTTTTTCAGGCCAGAGAGTACAGATAGTCATGGTCTAAGAGAGGAATGAGTTTTTTTGGTTTGTCGATATCCGGAGGATATCCAATAGGCGCCGATCATACTATGCAGTTCAACACATTTCTGACTTGTTAACAGGTCCTAGTGAAACTGTACGATTCAGTCGCTGTTCAGTTTAGGCACCTTATGCTGTCTTCGAGGATCACAAATTGACCCGAAAGGAGAGCACAAATGAAAATCCTTACTCAGACACTATTAGTCGCATCACTCACGATGTTTGCCATTGTTCCTGCATTTGCCTCACATGGTGGTGATGGATACAGCAAGTCGGACAGAATTATAGAACGGCTTGATCGGCAACAGAGACGTATTGCCAAAGGCATTAAGAAAGATGAACTGACTCGCAAGGAGGTCAAGTTACTGAAGCGTGACCAAAGAGACATCAGGCAGCTGGTCCGTCTCTTTCGTGATGATGGGCGACTCTCGAAAAGGGAGCGGCGTTATCTTCAGCATCGCCTGGACAGAAGCAGCCAGCAGATAAAACGACTGAAAAATAATGATCTCAACCGCTATGTGCGTCTGCACGAACGCTATGGTCAGCGGGATTATGCTCACAGACTCTGATGCTAAGGCATCAAAGAGACCCCGCTTCGGCGGGGTTAATCACTACAGATCCTGCCAGTCAGTCAGTAAAAGGCCGGATGCGATCCCGGCAAGTCCCCCCCCCAGAATACCGCCGATGATAGCTTTTGGCAGTGTCTCCTGTACTTGCTCGAGAACGGCTATCAACGGTCCCGCGACACCGCTATCCACACTGCTGATCATGACGAAAAAAGTCAGCGCGACGAATCCTGAGACACCGACACCCACGATCAATCCATCCCCGACGGGGGGTAACAGGTCATCGTAGTGCTTAATGAAAGTCGGCACCATCCAGACATAGAGGATGCCGGTGATTGGGCACATGAAAGCCACAATGGTGCTCAGGGAGATGCTGTCGAGCAGGCTGGAGAAAAGCAGGTAACCGAGTGAAGCCAGCCAGCCTGCACTGAAGCCGGCCAGTGTCTTGGCGTCTGCGCGGTGAACACGGGAACCCATGGAGAAGACCCCGTACAGTGCACCGATGACCGCGCCGATGGTTGAGACGATCAACAAGAGATAAAAGAGATTGATGGGCCAGCTTGCCAGGATGAAGTAGAAGATGGAGAAGGGTGCGATGATGATTGTCATCAGAACGGCAAGCCGCATGCTGCTATAGATTAATGCGCCAAGTGTGCCTGCTAAGATGCCGGCTAGAAAGACCGGATTAATCGGCAGTTGCCAGTGTGCCGCCAGTGCAGCAAAAAAGATGAACAGCATCGCGTAGAGGAGTCCGACGAAGGCCCAGATTGCGCCTCGGATGAGGGCCTCCCGTACTCGATGAGCCATGGAGAGAGATGAAGATTGCTGAGGCATCGCTACCGCTCTTGTAAATCCAAATGATAGGTAACAATCCTGGTGATGAAAAGTGTTATAGGTCAGTCAAACTCAGGTAATTCGCATGAAGTGGGCATGCTCCGTGTGACTGCAGGACAAGATCAACAAAAGTGGATCATGGCTGAGTGCCTGAATATGAAGGTTGAGGCACCAGAGAGGAATTAAAGTGAGATTTTATTCAGATTCCTTGTGCCAACGCTCAGCACAGTCTCTTAGACGCTGCAGAATCCGTCGATCCTCCGCTTGAACTTTGGGGTCCGGTGTCTCGGCATGAATGAAGTTTGTAATGGCATCCAGGTAGAGTTGAGATCTCACCTTGGCACTTCTTGATGATCGCTTTCTTGGTTCCATGTTTTTCCCGCTTTTTGTGAAACAGGTCTTCCCGACCACTAAATGAAGTCTATGGTTTACTCATCGAGTGGTACACAACCTCTTTGAAAAGAATTGTGAAACTCGACATGGTTTAGATAAAAAACTTATCGCCTGAGGGATGGGGCCTCCCTGGATGAATGCTGAGAGGGTGGCAGCTCACAGATTCAGTCAAGTTGCCATTAAGAAACATAATTAGTGCTTAGTTATATTAACTTACTCTGATATACTGCGCCGCTTTTTGCATCAGGCAAACGAGGTGGCCCATGTTTCAACTGACCTGTCCGGGAAAGCAGTGCATCAAGAATGATGTGCTGTCGGGCCTTACGGTCGCCCTGGCCCTGGTGCCTGAAGCAGTCGCTTTCGCTTTTGTGGCCGGTGTGGAGCCGTTAGTAGGACTCTATGCGGCATTCATGATGGGGCTGATCACATCTGTGATCGGTGGGCGTCCCGGCATGATCTCCGGCGCTACCGGTGCGATGGCCGTGGTGATGGTCGCGCTGGTGGCTGAACATGGGGTGGAGTATCTCTTTGCGGCTGTCCTGTTGGCGGGTGCGATACAGATCAGTGCCGGTCTGTTACGCCTGGGTAAATTCATTCGCCTGGTGCCTCATCCGGTGATGCTGGGTTTCGTCAATGGTCTGGCCATCGTTATTTTTCTGGCGCAACTCAAGCAGTTCCAGGTTCCTGGTGAAGCGGGGGAGCTGGTCTGGCTCGGTGGGTCTCAACTCTGGATCATGTTGGGTCTGGTCGCCATCACCATGGCGATCATCAACTATTTGCCTAAACTGACTACCGCCGTGCCGGCCTCCCTGGTGGCCATCGTATCTGTGACCCTGGCAGTGATCTTGCTGGATCTGGATACACGGCTGGTACAGGATGTGTTGCGTGATCTTTCGGGTGATCCAGCGGCTACCATCGCAGGCGGCCTGCCTGAATTCCATCTGCCGATGGTCCCCTTCAACATGGAAACCCTGCAGATTGTTCTGCCATACGCCATTATTCTTGCGGGTGTTGGGCTGATCGAGTCTCTGCTTACCATGAGTTTGATCGATGAACTGACCGAAACCCGCGGGCGCGGCAACAAGGAGTGCATTGGCCAGGGCGTGGGGAATACGGTTAACGGTCTGTTCGGCGGCATGGGCGGCTGTGCGATGATCGGTCAGAGTATGATCAATATTAATTCCGGTGGCAGAGGCCGTCTTTCAGGCATTTCAGCCGCACTGTTTCTGCTTGTCTTTATTCTTTTCGGTGCCAGTCTCATCGAGATAATCCCAGTGGCCGTGCTGGTGGGTGTGATGTTTATCGTGGTACTTGGTACCTTCGAATGGGCCAGCTTTCGACTCATTGGCCGTATTCCCCTGGCGGATACCTTTGTCGGTATTTTGGTGGCAGTGGTGACTGTGCTGACTGACCTGGCTATCGCAGTCATCGTAGGTGTGATTGTCTCTGCCCTGGTTTTCGCCTGGGAACATGCCAAGCATATTCATGCAGATACCCATATGGATAAGTACGGCATCAAGTACTACAAACTCAAAGGACCGCTCTTTTTCGGCTCAGTGCAGAACTTCGCCGATCTGTTTGATCCGCGAAATGATCCCCATGAGGTTATCGTCGATTTTGCTGATGCCCGGGTCTACGATCACTCAGGCCTTGAGGCTATCGATGCTTTGGCGGATCGCTATATGCGTGCACAGAAGGCGTTACATATCCGTCATTTGAGCCAGGAGTGTCAGAATCTTCTGGTCAAGGCGGGCAATCTGGTGGAGGTCAATATGATGGAGGATCCCACCTATCGGGTGGCGGATGACCGGGTGGCTTGAATATCGATCCAATACCTGATGTGAAGATTTAATACGTCGATTGATGGGCTGCGCAGCCAAACCCGCCCTTGGCCGGAAAGGCGCCGCAACGTACACCGTGGCTGAATCGGGCGCCCTCCAGTAATACACCGATCAGGTCGATGGATTCGAGGGCTAAATCCACATCCAAATGAGTCATGTCCGCCCAGCGCAGGTCGGCGCCCATTAGTCGTGTCTCACTGAGATCCACGCCGGACAAACGTGATCCTTGCAAGATTGCGCCTTCAAGTTGGGTATTTGTCAGGTGAGCCTGTCTCAGGTCGGCGCCGGTTAAATCAGCACGTTGCAAGTTGGTACCTTGAAGATCTGCACCTTTGAGTCTGGCCCATCTGAGTTTGGCGCCAGTCAGGTCGATACCGTGTAAATCAGCGCCTTCCAGGTTGCAGCCATTGCATTCACCTGTCGCATGCAGCTGTTTGAGATCGGGCGAGGTGTCGACAGCTTGAATGGGTGCTGATATCAGGGTGAGCATGATCATCATAGTTAATAAGTGGTAGTGAGAAACCTTCAAGGTAATCCCCTCGGTTGTTCGCTCTATGGGTTTGACAGATCATTCGGTCGTTACTTCCCGCCAAAATCACTTCATAACCCGGTATCGTCTATGGTTTAGAGAGCTGAGAGATTTGCAGTGCGAAGATTGAGCCAGCTTAATGATAAGCTGTGATCGTAATGATGATGTGATTTGTTTTTTTTGCGGTTTGCGGCGCTTCCCAATAGTCGCCTTAGGCTCATGAGATTAATCAGAGGCTGTGATGAAGAAACTCAAAAATGAAGCGGAGCTGGTCAAAGGCGCCATTATTGCGGGCGTGAAATATGCTGAAAAACGTGGCGCTGCCGTATTCGAACCGACAGACTCCGCAAGTGAAAAGATTCTCTACATCTATCGACTGTTGGTACATGACAAAGTCATCCAGCCCTTGCCGGAAAATCAAGTCTCCCAGTTATCCATGAAACACAAGCTTGCCATCTGGTATGCGAAACAATTACCGAAAGACCACCCGCTGTTATAGCGGGCAAAACATTTTTTGGTGACACACACTTCAACAGTTGTCTGGTGCAAAGATGAAAATTTTACTGCGTAATTTATCCCGAGAAACGACAGAAGCGGAAATGTTGTCCCTGCTCAAAGAGTATGGAGATGTACAGTACTGCAAACTGGTGATGGATAAAGCCACAGGAAAATCCAAAGGCTTTGGTTTTGCTGAAATACCCCGCGTGGGTGAGGCGAAGGCAGCGATCAAGGGACTGAACGGCAGGGATGTCGGTGGCAATAAAATACGTGTGAAAAAGGCAGAAAAGCACGATGAGCGTTCCAGTAAAAAGGACTCAGAGGCTGTGCCCAAGCAAAGTGTATGGCCGAAGCGGGTACCGAAGTGATCGACTCCCAACCCAATAACCCCCTGCATGGGGTGACATTGGAGATGATCCTCAATCATTTGGTGGATCACTATGGCTGGAACGAATTGGGACAAATCATCAAGATAAAATGTTTCACACATCAACCCAGTATTAAATCCAGCCTGAAATTTCTGCGGCAAACCCCCTGGGCCAGAGAGAAGGTGGAAGCTTTGTATCTGCAGTACTTGAGGTCAATGGCTTGAAGTGGTTATGAATCCTTGGGTTTTACTGGATAGCACACAAGTCCCCGGCAATGGTGGGGAGCTGCGTCTCTATCAGCGCGACGATGACTTCTCGATCAAAATCGTAGGCCATGGTGAACTGATGAGTACCCGGGTTCACGGCTCAGAAGATGCTCTGGCGGAACGCACCTGTGCAAGACTGGTGGACTGTGTCAAACCGCGACTGCTTATTGGTGGGCTGGGTATGGGATTTACTTTGGCTGCAGCGCTCCGGCAGGCAGGCGAAGAGGCACAGGTGGTGGTGGCTGAATTGGTACCGGCTGTGGTTGAGTGGAATAGGGGGCCGCTTGGGGTCCATGCCGGTCATCCGCTGCAAGATCCCCGCGTGTTGGTACGTGAGGTGGATGTCGCCCGCATCCTTAAGACCGAGCAGCAAGCCTTTGATGCGATCTTACTGGATGTGGACAATGGCCCTGAAGGCCTCACACGTCGAGAGAACGATTGGCTCTATAGCATGAACGGGTTGAATGCGGCTTACGCAGCATTGCGGCCTCAAGGTGTATTGGCAGTCTGGTCGGCCAGTCCGGATCGGGTATTTATGCAACGCTTAAGGAAGGTGGGATTCGAGGTCGATGAGGTGCGCGTGCGTGCACGTGGCAAGAAGGGTGCAAGACATATCATCTGGTTTGCCAAGCGTATTGCTTAGTCGAAGGGCATAGCCGCCGATTGACCGCTATCGGACTATTTTTCACTAGGGCCTGTTAACACTAATCCAATACGCCCTGCTGGAGCTGTTTTTGTGCCCAGCAAGGCAGAATGAGCGTGGTGTAGCCTGGCTACATGAGCGAATGATAACGCCGCTGGGTGCAAAAACAGCCCCAGCCCTTCGGGTTGCGCCTGAAAAAGCGCCACTCAGCGTTGCTCGTCGCTCATTTGGAACAACCAAACTTCTCTCCTCACGCCTTGATTGGCGCTTTTTCAGGCTCAACAGGGCGCATTGGATTAGTGTTAACAGGCCCTAAGAAAAAACCGGGGCTTTTCGCTTACGGCTGAAGATAGGGGGAGATGTCGACAGGTCTTCTGTCGGCCATCAGCTGCTGCAGCTTCTCTTCCGGTCGGGTGCTGACCCTCTCGCCATTGTGGTAGAGCGCCACCAGTTGTAAGGACTCATTGTTGAGTGCCATATCGGCCACATGATCCGGGCTGATGGTATAACGCCCCAACATCTTTTTGACCGGCCACTCGCGGTTAACATAGACGGTATAGACAAGCTCTGAGCAGACGATCCGGTCAGTGGTTTCGAGATCGAAATTGAAGTCGTACTTCTTGCCGATCTGACGAAAAGCACGCAGTAGCACTTCCCTGCGCTGTTCTGTCGAGAGATCAGCTGCACGTATCACCGCCAGATCATCCACATTCAGAAATTGGGAGAGGGGGTTGATCGCCACGCCTGTCCTTAAAGCCTCGATCACACCGTGTTTCTGCTGAATCTTCGATTGCCAGGGCTGGATCAACGGATGATCCCAGATCCCGAGGGCCTGCAATTCAGCTTCGCTGCCGACCCAGATGGCCACATGTCCCCAGTGACCGGGAATCAGTTTGTCGGTTAGACGAAACGGCGTCTTCTCCAGTAGGATATCTCCTGCCGTCAACCGGGAGACCACCGCACTCTCCACCTGGGGTTTGCCGTACAGCTTACCCTTGCGCGTCTCCACCAATCCGACCGTATTGCCGAACAGGCCGCTGAGCAGATTCACCCCTTCGTTTCTGATGCCGTTTAACCTGTCCCCGGCCGAGGCCACGAGAAAATTTATTTTGTTATCCACATGCCGAAGGGGAGAGCCATCGAAAGTCGCGCTGTATGAGGGACTCTGTTCTATCAGCTGGTGCAGGTAGGCAAAATCCTCATTCTCATCTATCGCTTGGTGATGATTGTTGATCTCACGCTGATAGAAGCGGATGGCCCGCTGAACTCTCAGGTAGTTATCGAGCTTGTGATAGGATCTGCCGACCGCTTCCAGCTCATATCTCTCGACCTGATAGCCACTGTCGCTGGCATTGATTGCACGTCTCAGCTGGCCGTCATCCTGAAAAATGGAGACTGCCAACAGGTAGTTGTCATAGAGCACCAACGCGGCGGACAGGGAGATCATGACGCCTTGCAGACGTTGACTGGGTGTGACTGCCTGCTGTTTTTTTACCTTGTCATCGAGCCAGCACTCATACTGGTAAGCAATGTCATAAAGTGACTGCCTGAGATCCAGGTGAGCGCGAGTGCCGAGTTTCAGTTCCTCCAGTTGCCTGCCTGACATTGGCCGTCCGGCATCCAGGGAATGTTTCACCTCATTAGCCAATTCCAGCGAGGCCTGACGATAAGCGATGCTCTTCTCCACCAGCGGCTGATAGTGTCTGAGAGATCGGTCGAGTTGGTCGGTTGGGGTCTCGGTGCTGAACAGATCTTGTCTGTCAGCGCAGGGGATAGCTTGAGAGGTAGACGAAATGAAAAGAGCGGTCAGCAGCCAAAGCCCTATCCATCGGTACTCTAGATTCCTTTTTATTAGCATCAGCGAATGCTAAATAAAAGCAGGGTCTCATACAAGTCGAAATACAGCTTGTCAGACATGTAGTACTAACCCATAGAGGTTCACTGTTGGAATTGACCCATCACCTAGCAAATGCATATCGTGGTTTGCTTTCAGGACTCACAGGATAAATACTTGAATTTAAAATAAAAAGCCGAAATGATTGATTCTATTTGGAATAAATACCCATACTTGTTACTTCTCAATTCCGTAACGCTTCATCTTTTCCCATAGGCTTTTACGAGAAATACCGAGAGATTCAGCGGCCAAGTTTATTTTTCCATTATTTTCGGATAGTGCGTTGCTAATGGCTTTACGCTCTGTCTCTTCAATAGATTTTCTCAACGTGGGCGTGTTGGTATCGTGGCTGATGTATTCCTGGGTTTGCAGATCACTCGTGCTGATCCATGGGCTATTACATAAAGTGATAGCTCTTTCAATAATGTTCTTAAGTTCACGCACATTTCCAGGGAATGGCATAGCCTGCAGTTGAAACTCTACTTCTTTTGATAATCCTTTAATTGAGTTTCCTGACTTACTTGCCAATTCAGTGACGAACATTCTAGCGAGATAGACAATATCCTCCCTCCGCTCTCTCAGTGGAGGGATTTCCACATGAATGACATTGAGGCGCCAATAGAGGTCAGACCTAAATTCATTTCTCTTAATGGACTCTTCCAATACGGCCTGTGTTGCAGCGATGACTCTGACATTCAGTTTGATTGTTTCCGTACCGCCGACACGTTCGAATTCACGTTCCTGCAGGACACGTAATAATTTGACCTGTATATCGGGTGACACTTCGGCGATCTCATCAAGGAAGATAGTCCCTCCTTGGGCCTGTTCGAAGCGTCCGGTACGCTGCTGCGTTGCACCGGTAAATGCGCCTTTTTCATGGCCAAAGAGTTCACTTTCAATCAGGTTGGAGGAAAGTGCGGCGCAGTTGACCTTAATCATAGGTCCGTCGGCACGGAGACTGTTGTTATGGATCAGGGTAGCAACCACCTCCTTACCTACTCCTGATTCACCTGTGAGCAACACTGAGCTGTCACTCTCACCAAGGCGGGCTACCAGCCGTTCTATTTTTCGCATGCAAGCACTCTTGCCAAGGCGTCCACTGCCTGGTTTGAAACTGCTGTCAGCATCTGCATGATCGAGTGTCAATCGTGCATCGGCCCTACAGGAGAGATGGTGTTCTACTTTTTTAATAAAGTCACTGATATCAAAGGGCTTGGTCAGATAATCGAGTGCCCCGGCCTTAACCAGCGTAACGGCATCCGATACATCGCCGTAAGCTGTCATGAGGATTACCGGAATACCGGGAAAGTGGAGAGATATATCACTAAACAGTTCCATACCTGTCCCATCAGGTAATCGGATATCTGTGACAACAAGGTCGATATCACCTTCCTCAAGTGCCTGTCTGGCACTGGCAGTGTTACTCACTGCGCGTACAGGGATCTGTTCAAGGTTTAATCGGTCTTCAAGTGACAGACGCATGATTTCATCGTCCTCGACCAGCAGTACACGGTAGTCGCTGAAATCATTGCTGTCTGGTATTTGTTCAATCATATTCTGCATCAGGCTGCCTTCATTGTAATTACCGGTACTGATACATGGAATGTTGCACCCTGATCTTCGTCACTCATGACTTCAATGATACCTTCCATACTTTGAACCAAGCGATAGACTACCCAGAGACCCAGCCCTGTGCCATTTGTCTTGGTAGTGAAAAACGGATCAAACAGTTGGTTTCTTATGTTGGAAGGTATACCTGGACCGTTATCACTGACCTCGATGACCAGGTGTGATCCATCCTGATACATACAGAAAGCCACTTTTCCGCCTTCTGGAAGTATCTCCACAGCATTCTTTAGCAGGTTACAGACGATCTGTTCAATCTTTCCAGGAATATGGAGATCTCTATTCGTGCGATTTTCCCAGATAACATCAATATTTCTCTCTCCAATCTCAGCTGTAATCAGGTCATGAAGCTTGTCAATGTGCTGAATACTAACTGTTTCGTGGCTCTCTTCAATCTTAAGTCCCACCAGCAGGCTGTGAACGATGTCTTTGATTCTGTGCAGTCCTTGGTCTATGACCGGTAAGTAACGGTCAATCAGTTTTTTATCATCAGGATGCTTGCGCAACGTATCGATACAGTTCAGAAGGCCGGCAAGGGGGTTGTTTACTTCATGCGCAACACCTGCTGTTATGCGACCGAGAGCAACCAGTTTTTCACTCATTGCGATCTCCTCTTCAAGCATCTTTTTCTCAGCCAGTTCAGCCATAATTTGGTTGAAGGTGACACTGAGATGGCCGATCTCATCCCTTTCGTTGATAGGAATGGGTGTAAAGTCTGTCATTTCACCCCGGCCGACCGCTTCCAGTCCCTGGGTGACTGCAGCGAGGGGCTTGACCATACGTCGGGACACAATTGTACCCAATCCACTACCAAGAATAACGAAGCAGAAGACCAAGGCAAGTACAATCAACGCGCTATCTTTGGCTTTTTCGTATAGCTGCGCAACAGATAAACGAACACGCACAACACCCATATATTTCTGATCAGAGAAGATAGGAACGACACCTTCCTGAAAACCGCTCTTTGAAAACCCACCACTGCTTAACACGATGGTGGATCTTGTACTCATGGCTTGTTGGAACAGCTTCTCTTCAATTTTATTTTCAGGTGAAAATGGTAGGTCTATTTTATTTTCTGCTGGATGAAGATGCGCCAAAACCTTGCCTTCTGTATCAAGTATCATTGCGGTGATGACTTCATGACCTCCTGTTTTATCTGATCTTCTGGATGCCATGTTTTTCAGGCTTAGATGGAGTTGCCAGTAGTCTTTACGCAGCATTGCCTTGGGTGTGGTGATGGCAACGAATTCAGATAGCAGAAGGGCCTTGGCGCCTAATTCATCCTGAAAGCGTTTCCAATCCTGTGCCATGATCACTGCGCCGATCATGAAGCCTACAGCAGTCACAACAGCAGTGATTGTAAGTGACAGTTTGACCGCCAATGACCAGGATTTTGGGCTAAGTATCGGCATCGGTTCTCTGCACTTAATCAGTTGGTAACATGGAGTAAATTGGATTGGCTCTCTGTGTTTTATGCGCCATAGCGCGGATTTCGTTGAACAGAGAATCAGAAAAATGGCCAAAGCCGTCCAGTTTGAGCCGATCGAGGAGCACCTTACCGGCTGAATCCTCATCCATATTCTCAAGGGTACGCTTCATTAAACTGACGGTACTGTCATTTACGCCTTTACGGGAAACGATAGGCGGAAAGCCAAAGCTTGGTGATGTTTTTATGATTCGGGTTTTCTCAGTGATTTCCGGTCTGAAGATGGCAAGATATTCCCATATATAGGAATCGACGGCTCCACCGTCCGCGACTTGCTCGGAAACAGCCTGAACCGTCTCAGCATGATTAAAAGTGAAAAAAGTCTGCCTGAAAAAAGATTCTGGCTTGTCACCTTTCTCTGTCATTAAGTTCAGAGGATAGAGAAATCCCGAATTGGAATCTGGGTCAGAGAAGGCAAAAATCTTCCCTTTCAGGTCGCTAAAATGTTTATACGGGCTGCTATGGTGAACAATGATATAAGAGTGATATCGGGGCGCCCCCCGGTAGATGGGTACCGTCAGGAGTTGAAGGGATTCAGGTTCTCTTGTTTGAACATACGGGTAACCGCAGATCCAGGCAAATTCGATACCACCTGAATCCAATAGATCAATGACATCTTGGTAGGATTTACGAAGGACGAATTCAATCTTTCGGCCCATTTTATGGCTTAGGTACTGGCTCCACTGGTCTAGAAATCTGAGATTTTCAGTCACTACTACAGCCGTCAAACCAAAACGGATAGGTGGCTCCGGCTTGCTGGCATGAATGGGGGTGGTCCAGAAAAGTAATAATAAACAGATCAATCGCACTGGTGTTCCTCATAGGATAACTATGCAGATTCAGATTTAGGTTTCATGGTCCTGCATAGTGATAACTATTTTATACTTTCACTTGGTAAAGAAAGTTAGAGCAGCCAGCGCTGTAAAGTAAATCACTATCTCAATAAGGATAGCAAAAAACCGCTTTTTATTTCTGGGTATCGCTGACATGCATTTTAGATGCAAGTTTGTTGCGTAAAATTTGATTCAGAATTGTCTGCATGAATGTGGAGGAACATGTGGGTATTCTTAGACCTATTCTAAAACTCTGCTGTTTGTTACCGATTGGTAACCTCATCTTGTGAATGATTGATCTAAACATCTGAAATTAAAGAAATAGTCTTTGTAGTTACTGTTTCCTCATAGATGTTACCGTCAGGTAACAAAATAACAGTTCATTCTCACGGTAAGTTATTTACTCCCTCAATTTCAATGGGATAGTGATCTGGCTCGACTTTTGCACTCTGTCCAGAATAGACAATCCATGCCAATCAAAAAACAAACAGGTTAATGCGATGGCTTGGTGAGGGAGTAGACAAGGGTAATGAACAGTGGCAGTGGAATTAATCTTACATGGCGACTGGCAGCATTCATTTTCGCCGGAACAATTCTGTTTTTTTTAACTGCCTGGGGTGGTGTTGAATACTATACCGCGCAATCCTCATTTTGTGGTGGCAGTTGTCACACCATGACAGAACAGTATGAAGCCTGGCAATCGAATTTTCACTATAAGGATAACAATCCCGACGGGATGCAGGCAGACTGCATAGATTGTCACTTTCTGCCGGGTGAGCATAGTTCACTCAAGGCTAAATACGAAGGGTTACGTCACTTGGCAGCGTACCTTTACGACCCGGATGCCCCACTACCCATACGTCCGGTAATTAAGGATGGTGCCTGTCTGCAGTCAGGCTGCCATAACAGTAAGAAACTTGGCGAGCTGGAGATACAGTACACAGAGAAGATCCGTTTTAAACACGAGGTTCACTTCAGCGATAAGGCGCTGGATGGTCATCAAATAACCTGTGATACCTGTCACTTCAAGGTTACCGAAGATAAGCATTTCGAGGTTCCAAATGATATCTGCTTTCTGTGTCATTTGAAGTTGGAGAAGCCCACACTTGATAAGGCAGAAATGGGCGATGGAGATATCAGGAAGATCACCTTTGCCAGCAGGTCATCTATCGATTTCAATCAAGGTGCCTCCCGTTGCGATATCTGCCACACAATCCCCGTCAAGTCATTACAAAGCCAGTTGCAGGTAGGCGATGAGACAACAACCAAGAAGCCGATTACGCATCAGACAATACAGGAATCGGATGTGGCCTGTGAGAGTTGCCATTTTGAGGTGGTGAAGGGAGCGGGTGAGATCAATACCGGAAATGTGGTCTCTAACGGATGCCTGACCTGCCATAACAGGAGCCAGACACTGTTGGCCACTTCAGGTGATAAGACGCTAATGCACGACAAGCATGTGCCAGACAAGGCAGACTGCTTCGATTGTCACAGTGTCGTTGAGCACAAAAATAGAACCGATCATCTTGATTTTGTGCGTAATGATTGTCAGCTCTGCCATGTGGATCAACACAAATATCAAAAGCTGCTGCTCGCCGGTATCCCAGTTGATGGAGAGACTTCAGGTACGCCGCATCTGATGTTTGAAGTCAATACCAACTGTATGGCTTGCCATCTAAAGAAAACATTGAGCAGGGGGCATGACGTGAGAACTGCATCCGGCGATACTTGCGCCGCTTGTCACACGGATCAGCATATACAAATGCTCGATGACTGGAAGGAGTTACTAGGCAAAGAGGTTGCGGGTGCAGAAGAGGTTGAAGCGGAGGCGGTTGACCTCCTCACTGAATTGAAGGCGAATTTGGATGAGGAGCAGTTAAACCAAGTGGAGGCGATGATGGCCAAGGGTAAAGAGCTGTTGAATATAGTGCGAGTCGGCAACGGTGTTCACAACAAGAAATATGCAATCACTATTCTCGATGGCGCTTTCGGTAATTTCGAAGACACTATTGAACTGCTTGAAGGAGCAAGGGCAACTGAATGAGGCGTTAGATCTGTAGCGCCAACAATTATCGTGGAGGATGAGGAGAGAACAATATGAGTGATCAGAAACAACCGGAAATCAGTCGACGCAAATTTCTAGGTGGCGTCGGTACCGCAGCTGCTGGTGCTGCAGCATTGGCGACACCCACAGTAAATCTTGAGGCGGCGCAAAAGAAAGCCCCCCGCTGGGCAATGGTCATGGATCTCAGGCGATGTATAGGCTGTAGAGCCTGTACGGTGGCATGTAAGTCGGAGAACAGGGTCTCTCTTGGCCGATTCAGGGCGGTTATTCAAGAGAAGACCATGGGTACCTTCCCGAATACCAAGAAGATGTTTTTGCCTTTGATGTGCAATCACTGTGAAGGGAACAAAAAGGATGGTGTTCCGCCTTGTGTGAAAGCCTGTCCTGAATATCCCGGTGAACGCGCCAAGTTCAAGACTGCTGATGGCAAGACAATTCGCTATCGTGTCGGTGCCACATACAAACGACCGGATGGCTTGATCCTGATCGATAAAGAGAAGTGTATCGGCTGTGGCAAATGTATTGATGCCTGCCCGTATGGCGTTCGTTCATTCGACCCCTTTGTCAAAGCCGGTGGTGATCCTACCAAACAGGCCGCGGACAAGTGTGATATGTGCGCACATCGAGTCGACAACGGTGTAGAGCCATCCTGTGTCAATACCTGTCAGGGACGTGCGCGTATCTTCGGTGATCTTAACGATCCAAACAGTCATGTTTCGAAACTTGTGAAAGAGCACAATCTTGCCACACCCGATAACGTGTTGCTTGCTGAGGAGGGAACCAAACCGCATGTGTTCTATATTGATCCGGATAACATCTTAAAGACCCTCTATACACAGCGGAAGAAGGGCAAACTTGACCACTTTGTGGATCAGATTGTTTAGTCCCCTGTGGCATGTATGAGAGAGGAATTGATATGAAAAAATTAAATCGTCGTAATTTTATTAAATTGGCAGCAGGTGGCGGCAGTGCACTGGCTGCAGGATTGGGTTTTAGTCAAGGCGCATTGGCCGGATCGATCAAGCTGCAGGCAGGTGGTCGTGATTTTTCCCCAACCACAAAGAAAGAGTTGCAGGCAATCCCCACCGCGTGTTGGCAGTGTGTGACCCGTGATGCCATGATGGGCTATGTTGAAGATGGCCGTCTGGTGAAACTGGAGGGACACCCGGACTCTATCCGCACCCTCGGCAAGCTTTGCGCCAAGGGACAAGCCGGTGTCAATCATGTCTACTTCCCGGATCGTATTCTCTATCCGATGTTACGGGTGGGCAAGCGCGGTGAACATAAATGGAAGAGAGTCTCCTGGGACGAGGCGCTGGATCTTATGGCATCCAAGCTCAAGCCGCTGCTTGATGCCGGTACACCAGAGCTGTTTATGTACCAGTACGGTCGTCACAAAGGCAGCCAGTCCTCGATCATGCACGATTTTATGGATGCCTTCGGCTCTCATACCATTGGTACCCACACATCGGTCTGTGAGGGGCCGAAATGGGTTGGCCAGGAGAGCTTGTGGGGAGGGATGTACGATAACTGGGACTACGATCATACCGATTTCGTGGTCAATTTTGGTTCGAACCAGTTCGAGACGCATACCAACCACATTCCCACTTCGCAACGTCTGATTAGTGCAATGGTTGACCGCAACGTCCCGCTATACACCTTTGATGTGCGCCTTTCCAACACGGCTGCCAAGTCAACCGAGTGGATCCCCATCAATGTGGGCATGGATGGTCTTGTGATGCTTTCCATGGTCAACGTCATCATGAACGAAAAATTGTTCCGTAGAGATCATCTCAAATATATGCGTGTGTCACCGGATTATCATGCCTCTGATGATGAAAAAATCGCGGCTATCAAGGAGCATGTTGCCAAGTTCACACCGGAGTTCGCTGCAAAGAAAAGTGGTGTGCCGGCCGACAAGATCAAGCAGATTGCACGCGGCTACGCCAAGGCTAAATCGGCCTGTTTGATCGGTTATCGTGGCACCGTCATGCATTATCATGGTGCAGATCAGGAACGAGCAGCGATGTTACTGTCGGCGATCACCAATAACCTCGATAGAAAAGGCGGACGGGTTATGGGCGTCGGTGCCGGTTGGAAGACACCCCACTCACCTAAAGCCAAAGTACAAAAAGGTCTGGATATCGTGAATGGTTTCCCCGGTGAAGCGGCTTTTCCCACGCATCAAGTCAGCCAGCAGAACCTTCCGATGATCAAGGACGGTCAAAATGGCAGACCCAAAGTCTACTGGTCGAGCTGTAACAACCAAGCCTTCATCAACGGAAACAATAAAGAGGCTGAAGCGGTGTTGAAGGATGAGAGCTTGATCCCCTTCTATGTGAATTCAAACATCGTTTATGACGAGTCTTCGCAATACGCCGACCTTATCCTGCCGGATGTCACCTATCTGGAAAGGTGGGATACAGAAGATATGGTATCGCCGACCGGTGTTGCCGAGTTTTACATCCGACAACCCCTCATTAAACCGTTGGGTGAAGCGCGGGACCAGGGTGAGATCTTTGCCGGTTTGGCGAAACGGTTGGGTATCGAACTGGTTTATTCGACCAAGGAGGAGTATGTCCGTCAGGCCTGCGAAATGACACCGGGTGTCAAGGAGGCCGGTGGCTTCGAATACATGAAGAAGCATGGTGTCTGGCACGACAAGAACGCCAAGCCCAATTTCGGTTTTTATGAGGCCAAGGTTGATGTTTCCGGCGATGGTGTCATTCTCGATGAAAAAACAGGCGTCTACTGGAACTACAAGAAGGCGGGGGTCAGCGAGGCCGAAGCCAAGAGTAAAGGTTACCTGGGCGTAGAAGGAGCCAAGGATGCCTATGTCGCGCAGAATATTGAGGGAACGCCACGCAAAGCCTATCCACCGAACACATCGTTCTTAAAGTCCGGCTTGCTTGACTTCTACTCCGACAACTTCGCGGCCAAGGGCTTCCCGCCGTTCCCGACCTATACGCCGATACCTGAGCATCAGAAGATGGGTAAGGATGATTTACATCTGACGACCTACAAGGTTGCCGTCCATACCCATTCTCGTACAGCACATTGTAAGTGGCTCTCTGAGATCAAGCACGACAACCCAGCCTGGATCAACAGCAAGACCGCTGCCGATCGCGGCATCAAGGATGGTGATCGTATTAAGGTGGCCAGTGACCTCGGTGAGATAATAACCACGGCACATGTCACCGAAGGTATCATTCCGGGCATCATCGCCATTTCACATCACTTTGGGCGTCAGCATTCCGGCATCTACGGGTCGGGTAAAAGTTCTCCCACACCCGGTGGCGCAGCCGCAGATCCGGATGCCAAGAACATGTGGTGGGATAAACATGGCATTCATCCCAATTCAATCATTCCGAACAGTTCAGACCCGATTAGCGGTGGGCAGAGGTGGATGGATACCGTAGTAAGGGTCGCCAAGGCATAAATTGACAGTCACCATTCAGCAGTCCCAAACAAGGGGCTGCTGAATCATTACGAATGATTGAGAGTGAGTGGAGGATTGAAATGGGAATTAACTGGAAAGAGCTGGCAGATAATGCCAAGTCGCGAAGTGATATTTACGGGCTGTTGAGCACTGTTTTTCGGGAGGAACCCAGTAAGGACCTCATCAAGGAAATGAGAAGTCACCGTTTGTCGGAGACCTTCACTGGTTTGGGCGTTGAGTTAGGTGAGAGATTCTATACTGACCCTGAGTCCAAGGTGATAGAAGCGTTGGCAATAGAGTATACCCGCTTATTCGTTGGTCCTGGTCCGCATATCTCGGCCCATGAGTCTATCTTTAGCGAGATGGATGGCGATACGGGTGGTCTATGGGGTGTAAAGACCGTTGAAGTGAAAAAATTTATCGAGACAACCGGCCTCGATTATGGGAAAGACTTTACCGGTCTTCCTGATCATATCAGCGTTGAACTTGAGTTTATGCAGAAGCTGGCGGATTGGGAAACTGACATGTGGCGGCAGCGGGATCACGAACAGGCAGAATATTGTTTGACAGTGCAACACCAATTTCTTGAACAACATCTATTATGTTGGGTAAACCAGTTCTGCGATGCCGTTGTGGATCAAGCTGAAATCCCTTTCTATCGGAATATGGCTGAGTTGACTCAGCAATACATGGCGTTTGAGCGGCAGAGTATTGCAACTGAAACAGCTGCTTAAGGTGGTGTTACAGATTCACTTGGATAGATGATAGGTGATTCACTATCTACTGATCGACTGCGAAGAATCGCTGCCTGATTACGCTACCAATCCCAGCTGGGATTAAGGGGTTATGGTCTCCATAATTCAGTAAACAGACAGGGAAAGATTTCTGACGGCGTACTATTATTACCACTTTGCACTATAAGGGGGCTGTCCCCTTTATTGCTCTATTGATCGAAACCGTTACTGGTTTTTGTGAACCTGACTATCGAGCATGGAACCATGCTGCGAGCGCTACTCAATGCCATATTGATCACCCTGCTGGTCTGGCCCCTTGCGGGTCAATCCGGCCAGTCACTGTTACCTTTGGCGGATGTTCATCTGCACTGGAAATGGAATCAGAAAGAGACAACCACACCTGCACAGGCCATTGAGATCCTCAAGCGTAACGGCGTCTCACTCGCCGTTGTCACGGGTACTCCGCCGGAGTTGGCGCTGGAACTGGAGGCATTGGCTCCCGATTTAGTCATACCGATCTACGGCATCTATCGCCTCTCGGAAGCGTGGTCCACCTGGCATAACGATCCCACATTGATTGGGCGTGTCCGGCAAGCTCTGGCATCGGGACAATATCAGGGTATCGGCGAGGTACATATGATCGGCGGGTTCATCAGCGACTGGAAGAACCCTGTGATCACTGAATTATTCCAGCTGGCGGCTGAATTCGATGTCCCCGTCCTGGTGCATACTGAGTTCTCCCGAGCCAACTATGTGATTGGATTCTGTCAGGCCCATCCGAAAACACGATTTCTCTGGGCCCATGCGGGTTCGATTCTTCCACCTGAAGAGGTAGCCCGCAGTCTGGATGCCTGCGATAACCTCTGGGTTGAGCTTTCGGCGCGTGACCCCTGGCGCCACGTGGCTCGACAGATCGATGATGACGGGTCACTCAAACCCGAGTGGCGGAGACTTGTGCTCGGCTATGCCGATCGCTTCATGATCGGTTCCGACACGGTGTGGCCGGTAGAGCGGCTGAATCCCTGGGATGAGCCCGACACAGGTTGGCAAGAGCTGCCGAGGTTCCTCTCTTTTCACCGTGGATGGCTCGATGAACTGCCGACGGATATGGCAAAAAAAATCCGATTCGAAAATGCGCGTATGCTGTTTAAGCAGTAGTCATATCTCACCATGCCGGATCGAGTTGAGCGGATTGTGATCCACAGTGGGTCCCGTTTTCCCGCTGCGCATTGAGCGATTTGCATTGCAGGGTGGTTATCCGTTTAATGGACCTGTTGGATTTGTCTAAAAGGTTGAACCCCCCGGTTAGCGTATGCTGTTACTTCTTGTCTATATCTCGATAGCCCTGGGCTTTTCCTTCCTCTGTTCCATCGCCGAAGCGGTGATTCTGAGCGTTACCCATCCCTATATCTCGGTGTTGGAGCAGGAAGGTAACGGCGCCGCCAAGCTACTCAAGCGGCTCAAGCGGAACATCAACGATCCGCTGGCGGCGATCCTGACCCTGAACACGACGGCACACACCATCGGTGCGGCCGGTGCCGGCGCGCAGGCTACGGTGGTGTTCGGCGATGCCTATCTGGGGGTGGTGTCTGCGGTCCTCACCCTGATGATCCTGATCTTCTCGGAAATCATTCCCAAGACTATCGGTGCGGTCTACTGGCGGCAGTTGGCGCCGTCCACGGCCTATCTGCTGAAATTCCTCATCTGGATACTCTATCCGTTCATCAAGATGTCTGCTGTGCTGACGCAACTGCTGTCGCGGGGGCATCAGCATGGGCAGTTTCGACAGGATGAGTTTGCGGCGATGGCCCAGGCCGGTGTGGAGGAGGGCAAGCTGCTGGAGCGTGAATCACTCATCCTCAACAACCTGTTCCTCCTGAGAGAAGCCAGGGTCAGCGATGTGATGACACCCCGTCTGGTGGTTTTCTCGCTGGATGAGTCGTTGTCGGTCGCAGACTATTTCAACATGCACGGCGACAGCCGCTTCTCCCGTATTCCCGTTTATGAGGGGGAGCGCGACCACGTGACCGGGTTCGTCCTGCGCAGCGACCTGTTGCTGGCCCATGCCCGTGGCAACTCAGATAAACCGCTTTCCATCTATCGCCGGCATCTGGCCGCACTGCCCGACACCAGTTCCCTACAGAACGCTTTCGAGCTGCTGCTTGAAGAGCGCAGCCACATCCTGCTCATCGTCGACGAGTACGGAGGCATGGAGGGTATACTGACCCTGGAGGACGTGCTGGAGACCCTGATCGGAATCGAGATCGTCGACGAGATGGACAAGGTCGAGGATATGCGCAAGCTGGCGCGCAGACTCTGGCGCAAGCGGGCCGCTGAGATGGGTCTCGATATCGACTCCCAGGGATGAGAATATCCTTCTCCGTATTGGGCTCTGGTGAGTGAATCAGGCGGAAGGCAGGAGGCGATTTCTGGGTCTCTGGTGAGCATCCTCTATTGGATGGATGGCTAAAGATCACGCAGTCTGGCTCAATAATAAAAAAAATTATTCCCGTTAAGCCGGTCACCTACTTCAATAGATCCACCTGTTCACCACTATCGTGTTGCCCAGTTTCGAATAAAATAAATCTGTCCCGGTTTTCTTAAGAGTCTTGACAATATGTTTGAATGGAAGTGGTAGAATTTGTCACGGACATATAAGGATTTAGTACCCTTAGATTTTGGACGGAGAATGCTGGATGCATATTGAGTTTGTCGAAATTGCCAATTTTAGAAAATTGCTGTCGACGCGCGTTGACCTTTCAAACACAACAACGCTTTTTGTCGGAGCCAACAATAGTGGCAAGACGTCGGCAATGCTAGCAATGCGCCGCTTCCTGACACCACGCCGCTGCCCCTTTGAAATACACGATTTTACCCTGTGTCACTGGCCCGATATTCATGCGCTTGGGAAGAGCTGGATTACAGCGCACAATGACGGGGAAGTCATTGATCTGGTCGTCGCTCCCTGGGTCAACGTTCTCCCGACGCTTGACCTATGGCTGCACATCGAGACCGGCGAGATGCATCATGTCCGCGATCTTATTCCGACGCTCGAGTGGGAAGGCGGCAGGTTAGGCGTCCGGTTACGCTACGAACCCAAAGATCTCGATTTATTGTACAAGGACTTCATCAGCGTTATGAGTGACGCTGAAGTGATGAAAGAAGCGGCAATAGCCGCTGCGGCGGCGGAAGATCCTGATGCTGATTCACCTCAGGCCCCTCCAAAGCTAACGATTTGGCCGGAGAACCTTGTCGACTTTCTTAGGAAGAGACTCTCCACCCACTTCATAATCCGTGCCTATCCACTGGATCCTGCCAAACTCACCGCGCCTGACAAGTCCCAAGCGCGACTGCAGGCATTACCGGCCACTTCGCTACCGATCGAAGGTGATCCCTTGGACGGTCTAATCCGCGTGCACGACATACCTGCACAACGCGGGTTTGGCGAGGAACAGTCAGGCCAAGATGACGAGGACGCCCCAGCTGCTGCGTCAGGGGGGCGCTTGTCAGGCCAGCTGAGAAGCTACTATGCCAAGCATCTCGATCCGACCAAGGGGCCCGACCCCAAAGATCTCGGGGCACTCCAGGCAATTGAGGCCGCCCAAGATGCATTTGACAAGCGACTAACCGAGAGTTTCAAGGAAGCCTTCACTGAAGTCGAAGGCATGGGATATCCCGGTGTGACAGATCCTCGTCCACGGGTATCAACTCGCCTTAAAGCAATTGATGGTCTCAACCACAGCGCAGCCATCAGCTTCGAGGTTGATGTGATTGCGGAGGATGGTGCGACCACACCTCTCCTCCGATTGCCAGAGGCTAGCAACGGACTCGGTTATCAAAATTTGATCTCAATGATCTTTAGACTGATGAGCTTCCGTGACGCATGGATGCGCGTCGGCAAAGCATCAAAAGGTGTAACGATCACTAGTACTGAACCACTCCACCTGGTGTTAGTAGAGGAGCCCGAAGCCCATCTCCATGCTCAGGTCCAGCAGGTTTTTATCAAAAAGGCCTATGACGTGCTACGCGATCATGAGGACTTGGGTGATAGCAAAATTTTAAGCACCCAACTTGTAGTCAGCACCCACTCGAGCCATGTGGCACATGAAACGTCCTTCTCCTGCCTGCGATATTTCCGTCGGCTACCGGCTGGTATGGTAGCCAAGGTGCCGGTCTCTGCTGTCATCAACTTATCTGATGTGTTCGGATCAGGAAGTGATACTGAACGGTTCGTTACGCGATATCTGCGCGCACAGCATGCTGATCTTTTCTTCGCCGATGCTGCCATCCTTGTGGAGGGGCCAGCGGAGCGTATGCTTGTTCCTAACTTCATCCGTGCGCATTTCGACGAGCTCAACCAGTGCTACATAACACTTCTTGAGATAGGTGGCAGTCATGCTCATCGTCTCAAGCCGCTGATTGAGCATCTTGGGCTGCTAACGCTAATCATCACCGACCTGGATACTCTTGATGAAACCAGCGGGAAATCGGTTCAGCCCAATAAGGGTGCCAACCAGAAGACGAACAATGCAACACTAAAGACCTGGGTGCCGTGTAATGATGACGTTGACACCCTTATGGAGGCTGAAGTTACGGACAAGACACTTAGCGTAGACGGTGATCCACTATTTGCAGTGCGCGTCGCCTACCAGACACCCTTGGCCGTGACAATACCTGATGCTGCTGAGCCGGAAACCGCCTATCCATATACATTCGAGGATGCGCTCGCATTTGAGAACCTCGCCGTTTTCTCCGCTCTTAATGGGAGGGGGCTTGTACGCAAGTTTCGTGAAGCAATTCAAGCTGGAGGTAGCGCAACTGCGATTGGTGAACAAATGTATCTTGCCCTCAAGGACGGCAAGAAAGCAGAGTTCGCGCTCGATGTTCTCGAAGTAGAAGGTTTCGACGAGATCGTCGTGCCTAGCTATATCTCTGAGGGACTCGAATGGCTCCTCGTTCAGTTGAAGAAGAAGCAAGTAGAGATCTTGCCTCTGGAGGAACAGGCCGCACAACCAGAACAAACCGAGCAGGCGGAAGCATGAAAGACGACGACCAGTTTGATGCCGAAGCTGACGTAATAATAGCCGACTGTCTTGATCTGAAAAAGCCGAAGAGTTTCTTTCTGTACGCAGGAGCAGGCTCTGGTAAAACGCGTTCTCTTGTAGAAGCAATTCGTTCGGCCTGCGATGAGCAAGGCCGGTTTCTAACGCTAACCGGTCAGAAAATCGGGGTCATTACATACACCAACGCAGCATGTGACGAGATTAAGCAACGACTAGAATTTGACCCGCGCGTTGAGGTATCCACAATTCATTCTTTTGCTTGGTTCCTTATTCGTGGCTATGACATGGATATTCTATGCTGGTTAGTCGATAGGCTGCATCAGGATATAACCAAGCTTGAAGAGGACCAGGCCAAAGGCCGTGCAGGAACTAAGGCTGCCAGAGATCGTGCCCGCTCAATCGAGAGCAAGCGGCGTCGCTTAGCTAGTCTCGATTCTATAACGCGCTTTATCTACAGCCCAACTGGCGATAATAGGACTCGAGACTCCCTTAACCACCCCGAGGTTATCGCAATGACAGCCGATTTCTTGGGTATGAAACCTGGATTAAGGCGTTTCCTCATCACCCGCTTTCCAATCCTGCTTATTGACGAGAGTCAAGATACGAACAGTAGTCTCATGGATGCGCTGTTCGACATTGAGGCGGCGCACCGTGATTCTTTTTGCTTAGGTCTCTTCGGAGATATGATGCAGCGCATCTATGCCGACGGAAAAGATCGTCTCGTGGAGGCAGTCCCTGAAAATTGGGCGCGGCCATATAAGCGAATGAACCATCGCTGCCCAACCAGAGTCATCGAGCTAATCAACAGGATCCGCCAAGACACGGACGGTGAGGAACAGCTCCCACGTAGCGATGCCAAAACCGGCATTGTCCGTTTGTTCATATTGCCCCATGAGACAGCTGACAAAACATCGGCTGAGGCACAAGTTGCCACGAGAATGGCTCAGATCACGGGCGATCAGAATTGGGCTTCAGGATCTGATGCAATCAAGACTCTCGCTTTGGAACATCTAATGTCAGCTCGCCGATTTGGATTCGAAGCGTTTTTTCAACCACTCTATTCGGTGAAGCATACCCGTACGAGTTTTCTCCAAGGATCTGGAGCTGGCATTGGATTATTCACGAGAGAAATCCTACCTCTAGTGAAGGCGTTACGTGCATCGGATCCCTTCGCAACTGCTGCAATCGTTAGGCGCACCTCACCGCTTCTTGAGCGTAAGGTGCTCGAGGATGCTGGTGATGAACAAACCAACATTCTCCGTACGGCGAAAGTCGCCTGTGGTGGTCTGCTGGCTCTGGTGTCGGCTAATGAAAAACCATCTGCTCGATCTGTATTGGAGTATGTAGCAAAGACCAATCTTTTCCTAATACCTGACGTATTGTTGCCATTTGCAACAGCTGATGAAGTTGCACCCGAAGGCGATGCTGGGGGAAAGGATGCCGATGAGGTTAATGAGGAGGAAGAGATTGATCACCATAGTGAGCTTGGCGGGTGGCGCCAGGCGCTCGAGGCACCATTTGATCAGATCGAGAAATATGACAGTTATGTCCGGGGGATCTCACAGTTCGATACGCACCAGGGCGTTAAAGGTCTGGAGTTCCCGCGTGTGATGGTCATCGTGAGCGATGAAGAGGCTCGCGGGTTTATGTTCGCTTATGACAAGCTCTTTGGAGTGAAGGAGATGAGCAAGACCGATCATGAAAATGAAGAAGCTGGTAAGGAGACCACAATCGATCGAACGCGTCGGCTTTTCTATGTGACATGTAGTCGCGCCGAGGAAAGCCTTGCAGTTGTTTATTATGCAGCCAATCTCGAACTAGCGCGCTACGCCGTGATCGGGCAGGGCTGGTTTGAACCCGACGAGATTGAACTCTTTGGTTAAGAAAATAAACCACATAGGCTCAGATGATTGGTGGCCTACTTAATGTCTACATAAAAAAGATGATAGGTACGATTATTTTATAACTTATTGTTTTTATTGGTGGGCCCACTAGGACTCGAACCTAGGACCAAGGGATTATGAGTCCCCTGCTCTAACCAACTGAGCTATGGGCCCGGAATCGGCGGGATTTTAACAGATTCACCCGTAATTTCAGCAACTGTTGCTGTTGTTGCAGGTGGAATCTGTCCAATCAATCGCTGTCGAGGAAGCTGCGCAGGCGATCGGAACGGGAAGGATGACGCAGTTTACGCAGGGCCTTGGCTTCGATCTGTCGGATACGCTCGCGGGTGACGTCGAACTGTTTGCCGACCTCTTCCAGGGTGTGATCGGTGTTCATGTCGATGCCGAAGCGCATGCGCAGGACTTTGGCTTCCCGTCCGGTCAGGCCGGCCAGCATGTTCTGGGTTGCCTCGCCAAGTCCCTCTGCGGTGGCCGACTCGATGGGGGAGACGACGCCGGCATCTTCAATGAAGTCGCCCAGGTGGGAATCTTCATCGTCACCGATGGGGGTTTCCATGGAGATCGGCTCTTTGGCGATCTTCAGCACCTTGCGGATCTTGTCTTCCGGCATGTCCATACGTTCGGCCAGCTCTTCCGGCGTGGCTTCGCGGCCCATCTCCTGAATCATCTGGCGGGAGATGCGGTTGAGCTTGTTGATGGTCTCGATCATGTGCACCGGAATACGGATGGTGCGGGCCTGGTCCGCGATGGAGCGGGTGATCGCCTGGCGAATCCACCAGGTGGCGTAGGTCGAGAACTTGTAGCCGCGGCGGTATTCGAATTTGTCCACCGCTTTCATCAGGCCGATGTTGCCCTCCTGGATCAGGTCGAGGAACTGCAGGCCGCGGTTGGTGTACTTCTTGGCAATGGAGATGACCAGTCGCAGATTGGCTTCGACCATCTCTTTCTTGGCGCGGCGTGCTTTGGCCTCACCAATGGACATTTTGCGGTTGGTCTCTTTGATCTCGCCAATAGTCAGCTGGCAATCAGTCTCGAGGGAGACCAGACGCTTCTGAGCCTTCAGGATCTCGTCGGCATGCTCCTCGAGGGCAGTGGAGAAATCCTTGCCTTTCTTGATCTGGTCGTGAATCCAGTCGAGGTTGGTCTCGTTGTCCGGGAAAGAGGTGATGAACTCTTTGCGAGGCATGCGGGCCTTGTCGATGCAAAGGTGCATGATGATCCTCTCCTGGCTGCGGATACGCTCAATGGTGTCGCGCAGTGAGTTGACCAGCATATTGAAGGTCGCCGGTACCAGTTTGAATTCGAGGAAGGACTCTGCAACGCTATCCAGTGACTTCTGGGTTTTTGCACTGGTGCGGCCGTTCTTCTTAATGGCTGTGCAGAGCGTCTTGTAGCGCTTGCGCAGCTGCTTGGCCTTGGCTGCGACCTCTTCGGGATCCGGGCCGGTGTTTTCAGGCTCATCATCCTCGGAATCGTCATTGCTATCGCCGTTCTCTGAGCCGGCTTTTTCCGGCTTGGCGCCATTTGCGGGCTGTTGTGTATTGACCGGGGTGGGGATGGGGATGTCATCCGGTTCGTTGGGGTCGATGAAACCGTTGGTGACATCGGCCATGCGGGTGACGCCTTCTTCGATTCCTTCCAGTCGGATGCAGAGCCTCTCGACGGCGACGGGGAAGGTGGCCAGTGCAGCGGAGACCTGGTTGAGGCCCTCTTCGATGCGCTTGGCGATGCGTAGCTCGCCCTCGCGGGTAAGCAGTTCCACCGTGCCCATCTCACGCATATACATGCGGACGGGGTCGGTCGTGCGGCCAAATTCACTGTCTACGCTGGCCAGAGCGGCAGCGGCGGCTTCGGCGGCATCTTCATCGGGGGTGACAGCATTATCGCTGAGGTTGTTATCCTCAAGATCGGGCGCAGTCTCATGCACGGTGATACCCATGTCATTGATCATGCGAACAATATCTTCAATCTGTTCGGGCTCAACGATACCATCCGGCAGGTGGTCGTTGACTTCCGCATAGGTCAGAAAACCCTGTTCCTTACCCTTTGCAATCAGTTGCTTTAATTGAGATTGCTGCTGTTCCTGATTCATCTTTTACCTTGAATTTGTACGAGAGCTACCGCCTTCGGGCTGAACTCACCATATTAGCACAGCTTTGTGCTCATATTCCACAGTATAGGGGTTTTCCATGATATTCGTGTTCAATCTGCCGACTTGTCGTCACTGTCGGTGTCGAGTGACCCCGGATAGCGTTTTTTCAGTGCTTCCAGCTCTGTTTCAGACAGTTCGCTGGGTTTGAGATTCCCTGGCAGTGGGCGACTCTCCTTGCGAAATTGGGCATTAATTTTGACCAGTGCGTCGTGTAGTTCTGTCTCCTGGTCCATTTCCGGTAGGTTGAAAGTGTGTTCGGCAAGCTTGTTGAGATGGGTGAAGTGCTCACTATCCCGCCAGCGCTCCAGTAGCGCCGCCTTGTTAAGCGTAGGTTGAGAACGAATAATTTCAAGCAGTTGCGACAAAATCTGTGTACCTGTTGTATCCCACTGTTTCCAGTTGTCTTCCACCTGGTCTGCTGTATTTACCAGATGGGGGTTATCCAGCAGAAGTGCAATAGCCAAACGTATCGGCGTGGGGCGCGTACTCTTGAAAGATTGTCTGTTAACCGCCTGACGCGTCACATTCCGGGGTTTTCCCTCGCCTCTGTCCAGGTGGCCGTCACGAATACCCACCAGGCCTTCCAGGTGCTGATACATCATGCGCCGGAACAGTCCGGGGGGGAGTTGATCCAGGTGGGGTTTGGCCAGCTCGGCCAGGTGGGCGCGGCCATCTATGGTCTCCATCTTGACCTGCCGGGTGAGCTGCTGAAAAAGGAATTCGGAGAGGGGTAGGGCATCGTCAATACGCTGTTCGAAGGCGTCTTGACCCTCTTTGCGTATCAGGGTGTCCGGGTCCTCACCATCGGGCAGGAAGAGAAAACGCACTTCACGGCCTTCACGCATTATCGGCAATGTGGTTTGTAGGGCCTTCCAGGCCGCATCTTTACCGGCTCTGTCGCCGTCGAAGCAGAAAACCACCTCCGGACAGGTGCGAAAGATCAGCTCCAGATGGTCCTGGGTGGTGGCTGTGCCCAGGGTGGCCACCGCATTGAGGATGCCGAACTGAGCCAGCGCCACCACGTCCATGTAGCCCTCGACCACCAGTAGCCGCTGGAGTTTGTTGTTCGCCCGGCGTGCTTCGTGCAGTCCGTAGAGTTCCCGTCCCTTATGGAACAACGGGGTTTCGGGAGAGTTGAGGTATTTGGGCTTGTCGTCCCCCAGCACCCGACCGCCGAAACCGATGACGCGGCCGCGAGTGTCGTGGATTGGGAAGACAATCCGGTCGCGGAAGCGGTCGTAGCGTTTTCCCTCGGGTTCGCTGGTCAGGCCACACTGACTGAGGCGACTGATGCTGGACTGGTCTTGTCCCAGCGCTGAGAGCAGATTGTCCCAGCCGGGCGGGGCGTAGCCGACATGAAATTTTGCCGCAATCTCGCCGGTGAGCCCCCGTGATTTGAGGTAGTCGATAGCGCGGGAGGCCTCAGGGTGGTGGCGTAGCTGCTGCTGGTAGAAGCGGGAGGCCTCCTCCATCAAGTCGAAGAGGGGACGCAGGTCCGGCCCCTGATCGTGCCCTGCCTCACGCGGCACTTCCATGCCTGCTGATTCTGCAAGCTCCTCCACCGCTTCGACGAAGCCCAGGTTGTCGTATTCCATCAGAAAGCCGATGGCTGAACCGTGGGCGCCGCAACCGAAGCAGTGGTAGAACTGTTTCGGTTGGCTAACGGTGAATGAGGGGGTCTTCTCGTCGTGGAAAGGGCAGCAGGCTTGGAAATCGCGCCCTGCTTTTTTCAAGGGGACACGGCGGTTGATAATCTCAACCACATCAATGCGATTGAGCAGTTCGTCGATGAACTGGGAGGGGATCTTACCGGGCATGGCAGTCAGAGTGCCCGTTGCGATCGGCCGTCATCTGGAGGATAGCCGATAGTGAGGTGAGTGCAGCCGTCAGCCTGACAGCTTCTGTTTGACCAGGCCGCTGACTTTGCCCATGTCCGCCCGGCCCTGCATCTTGGGCTTCAGGATGCCCATGACCTTGCCCATGTCCCGCACGGACGACGCGCCTGTCTCGTTGACGGCAGCGTCGACCATCGATGTGATCTCCTCGTCGCTGAGGCCTTCCGGCATGTAGACCTGGATGATGGCGATCTCGCGCTTCTCCTGGTCGGCCAGTTCCTGGCGGCCTGCATTTTCGTACTGGGTGATGGAATCCCGCCGCTGCTTGATCATCTTTTCCAATACAGCCAGCACCTGATCGTCATCCATCTCGATCCGTTCATCGACTTCACGCTGCTTGATGGCGGCGGTAATCAGACGCAGGGTCGTCAGCCGATCCTTCTCTTTGGCCTTCATGGCGGCCTTGACGTCATCCTGGATGCGGGTCTTCAACATGCTGGCGGTTTATTGCTGAGCAGCGTCGATCAGTACTGGCGTTCGAAGCGGCGGCTTTCGCGGGAGACCTTCTTGAGGGTGCGCTTGACGGCGGCTGCAGCCTTACGCTTACGTTCCCAAGTGGGCTTTTCGTAGAATTCGCGACGACGGACTTCGGCGAGAACGCCTGCCTTCTCACAAGAGCGCTTGAAACGGCGCATGGCGACTTCAAAAGGTTCGTTCTCTTTAACGCGTACGTTAGGCATCTATTCTGTTTCCTCAGATCTGTTAAGCTGGCTCAGCAACGTGAAAGGCGGAAATTCTACTCATTGGCGGCGGCGTTTGCAAAGGCGCAGCTGCAAAAAACCAAGAAAACTTCAGAAAAATGCGTGTATTGGGTATAGAAACCTCCTGCGACGAGACGGGAGTGGCCATTTATGACAGCGATGCGGGGCTGCTGGCGCATGCCCTGCATAGCCAGGTTGAACTGCATGCGGCCTATGGCGGGGTCGTGCCTGAACTGGCTTCCAGAGATCATGTGCGTAAGGTCTTGCCCCTGATTCGCCAGCTTTTGGATGACGCCGCCATCAAGGCTGATTCATTGGACGGCATCGCCTATACCGCAGGCCCGGGCTTGGTGGGGGCGCTACTGGTCGGGGCCGCTGTGGGCCGCAGTCTGGCCTGGTCATGGGGGATTCCTGCGGTGGGGGTGCATCATATGGAAGGGCATCTTTTGGCGCCGATGCTGGAAGCGCATCCGCCGGCTTTCCCTTTTGTCGCCATGCTGGTCTCCGGTGGACACACGCAGCTGGTGGAGGTGACCGGTATCGGTCAATACCGATTGCTGGGCGATTCGCTGGATGACGCGGCTGGAGAGGCCTTTGACAAGACTGCCAAGCTTTTGGGGCTACCTTATCCCGGCGGTCCCGAATTGGCCCGACTGGCCGAGGAGGGTGATCCCAAACGCTACCGCTTTCCCCGGCCGATGACGGATCGTCCCGGGCTCGATTTCAGTTTCAGTGGTCTGAAGACCTTTGCCCTCAATACGCTGACGGATGCCAAACAGCAGGAGGGTGATCCCCTTCCCCGGCAGACCCAGGCCGATATTGCCCGAGCCTTTGAAGATGCGGTGGTGGATACCCTGAAGATCAAATGCCGGCGAGCCATTCGCGAGACTGGCTTCAAGACCCTGGTGATGGCGGGTGGTGTCAGCGCCAATCGCAGACTGCGCGAGCAAATCAGCGAGATGATGGTGAAGGAAGAGGGTGAGGCCTTCTATCCCCGACCAGAATTCTGCACCGACAATGGTGCCATGATCGCTTTTGCCGGTTGGCAGCGACTCAAGGCAGGCCTCAGTGAACCTTTGGGTATTAAGGTGACGCCCCGCTGGTCGATGGAGGCTTTGGCATTTGGGGATGAGGACAGTCACCCGTCCTCATCTGCAGGTTAAACCGGTATTTTTGAAAGCTCTCCCGCAATTTCCCGCACCATTCTCGGCACCAGATAACCGGGCAGCCGGGCTCGCAAGGCTTGTTGGATCTCGAGTGCGCGTGTCTCTTCCACCTCAAAGTGGGCAGCGCCCGCCACCCGGTCGAGCAGATGAAGGTAGTAGGGCAGGACGCCAATGCTGAACAGCCGCTCACTTAACTTTACAAGGGTCTCCGCCTTGTCATTCACGCCCTTCAGCAGTACAGACTGATTTAACAGGGTGATACCTGCCGCTTTCAATTGCCCCATGGCCTCAGCCACCTGTGGCGAGAGCTCGTTGGGGTGGTTGGCATGAATAACGATCACGGTTTCGAAACGGCCGCGGGTTAAAAGCCCAATCAGTTGTGGGCCGATCCTTTGTGGCAGCACCACCGGCAAACGGGTGTGCAGACGAAGTCGTTTAATCTGGGGCAGTGATTCAAGTTGCTCCAGCCAGTCGGCCAGTCTCTCGTCATTCACCATCAACGGATCACCGCCACTGAGGATGACCTCTTCAATCTCATTGTGCTTCCGCAGATAGTCCAGAATCCTCATCCATTGGCGGGGAGAGGCGGAGCCATTGGAGTAGGCGTAGTGACGACGAAAACAGTACCGGCAGTGCACGGCACAGGCGCCGGTAGCGACGATCAGGGCGCGGCCCTGGTACTTATGCAGTAGACCTGGACAGGCCTCTGACTCTTTGTCACCGACCGGATTACCTGTGAATCCCGGTGCCAGAGACATCTCTTCCGCCAGGGGAAGGACCTGCCTGAGTAACGGATCGTGGACATCGCCCGGTTGCATCAGGGCGGCGAACGCTCTCGGTACTCTGAGGCTGAAATCCTGCGAGGCTTGCAGTGTGTCGAGTGACTCGCAGCTATCCAACTGGAGGTACTCAAGCAGTGAAGACAGGTCGGTGAAGGCCCTGGAGAGCGCCTGTTGCCAATCGGGTGTCTGCAAACTTGCTTCGCACTCAGGTATGATGTGCGCCGCAATCGATCTGTTTCGTGAGGAAGACATGGCTAGTTATAGCACCAGTGAGTTTAAGGGTGGGTTGAAGATCATGCTGGATGGCGATCCCTGCTCCATTATTGAAAACGAATTCGTCAAGCCTGGCAAAGGGCAGGCCTTCAATCGGGTGAAGATCCGCAATCTCAAGACCGGCCGTGTGTTGGAGAAGACCTTCAAATCCGGTGAGTCGGTAGAGGCTGCCGATGTCCACGAGACCGATATGCAGTATCTGTATGCGGATGGTGAGTTCTGGTACTTCATGGACCCGGACACCTTTGAACAGGTCAGTGCCGATAAGGCTGCAGTGGGTGAGAGTATTAAATGGCTAAAAGAGCAGGATCTCTGCACCGTGACCCTATGGAACGGCGCCCCCATCATTGTTGAGCCACCTAAATTTGTGGTCCTGACAATCACCGATACCGATCCCGGCCTGAAGGGTGATACCTCTGGCAGCGGCGGTAAGCCTGCCACGCTAGAGACAGGAGCCGTCGTGCGCGTGCCTCTGTTCGTGCAGATTGGTGAGGCGATCAAGGTCGACACGCGCTCTGCCGAGTATGTCTCACGCGCTAAAGAGGATTAGTTTCAACGCTTCCGGCCAAAGGTCTCATGACTGAAAAGCCCGACTGGCGGCCGTCTGCTTCCCTGGAGATGATCCAGGCTCGAGCCAGTCTGCTCGCACGGATTCGTGATTTTTTCAGACAGGCCGGAGTGCTCGAAGTAGAGACCCCGGTCTGTTCCCGTTTTGGTGTTACCGATCCCACCATCGAAAGTCTTACCACCCGTTACACCGGTCCCACAGCCCCTCAGGGGTGTGATCTCTATCTGCAGACCTCACCTGAATTCCCCATGAAACGATTGCTGGCGGCAGGCAGTGGCCCCATCTACCAGATCTGCCGTGTGTTCCGGGATGGAGAGCTGGGAAGACGGCATCATCCGGAATTCAGCCTGCTGGAGTGGTACCGGCCGGGGTTCGACCATCATGCGCTGATGGGTGAGGTGGCCAGCCTGATCAACCGGCTGACGCAAGCGCCGCTGACGGTTGAGAAACTCAGTTACCATGAGGCATTCGATCATTACCTGCAGATAGATCCGCATACGGCGAACCTGGAGCAGCTCCGCGACTGTGCAGTTGGGCATGAGGTAGCAGGTGCCGGTGAGTTGATCATGGACTCCCGGGACGCCTGGCTCGATCTGCTGTTGAGTCATCTCATCGAACCGCATCTGGGTGAGACAGGGATGACTTTTCTCTATGACTATCCGGCCAGCCAGGCGGCCCTGGCCAAAGTGAGAGATGGCAAGCCTCCTGTGGCGGAACGCTTCGAGCTCTATCTGTCGGGGATGGAGATCGCCAACGGTTTTCATGAATTGTTGGATGCCGGGGAGCAGCGGAGACGATTTCTTGATGACAACCGTCGTCGTGCAGCAGAGGGATTACCACAGATCCCAATGGATGAAACATTGATCGATGCCCTGGTCTCAGGGATGCCGGCATGCGCCGGTGTGGCACTGGGTATCGACCGCTTGCTGATGTTTTTGACCGGCTGTAACGACATCCGAAAACTCCTCGCATTTGATATCACAAAAGCCTGAAATTGACGGCTGACGAGTAAAAAACCAGTCAAAACGGGAAATTAATTCACCAAAATTCCCCTGCTGATCCGCTTCTTGGCCGAATTAACACTTGTTTATAAAAGCGTTGCTTAGACCCCATTAGACTAGTGATTCAGGGGTTTCTTGGGCGGGTTCCGCGCAACTCCTTAGGTTCGATAGGTCTAAGCTAAGTATATAAACTGTGATCTGCTTCTCGTTTGGAAAAGTACTGGTATACAGCATGGTGAAAGGCAACAAATGCTCTATTTGTGTTATTGCCCTGGGTTTACTCCTCAACCTGGGTAGCCTGCATGCCGCATCGCCTTCCAGTGAAGATCATGATTTCGTAGTACCTGTCGATAACGATGCAGTTCATGGTTTTTCCCTTGACTGGCCACAGCTAGAACGCTTCTACGATGACAGGGATGGTGCGTTCGTCTGGCATCATGAGGAAACGTTGACCGCTCAGGGACGACAACTCTATGCGTGGCTCTCGGCAGCCGAACGTGATGGTCTCACCTCCAGTGATTACCACGTCAATCATCTGAGATATCTGGTGAATGACGTCATGCCAGATCATCTACTGCTCAGAGAGCTGTTGATGACGGACGGTTTTCTCCGTCTGGCAAAAGATCTGCGCTACGGCCATCTCGACCCGAAAGTGACAGACCCGCTGTGGCTGCTGCCGGATGATGTCTTTGATCCGTTGGACGCACTCAACCTTGCCCTGCAACAAAATACCTTACCCGAACTGCTCGACTCACTGAGCCCCAGAAGCAACGCCTACCAGCGGTTGAAACAGGCATTGGCCGATTATCGGGATATTCAGGCTATGGGCGGATGGCAGCCCCTGGAAATTGATCAGACACTCAGACCGGGAGATGAGCATGTCAGAGTGGCGGCTCTGCGTGAACGTCTGGCCATGGAAGCTGATGTCGGTAGTGAGTCAGTAGAGAATGCCTCCCGTTTTGATCCAGCCCTAGTAGAGACGGTCAAGCGTTTCCAACGCCGCTTTGGATTGTACGAAGACGGAGCTGTGGGACCCAATACACTACGTGCCCTCAATGTACCCGTTGAAACTCGTATTGCTCAAATCCTTGCCAATCTCGAGCGCTGGCGCTGGCTACCCCATGAACTGGAGTCCCAGCACATACTGGTCAACACGGCAGGATTCGATATCGCGGTGAAAGCTGAGGACCAGGTGGTTTTCCACAAGAGAACGGTGAACGGGACCCAGGAGCGGCAGACGCCTTCCTTCGGCAGCCGGGTCACCCATATGGTGGTGAACCCGCTCTGGACCGTGCCCCGATCGATCGCAGTGAAGGATTTGCTACCCAAGCAACAGATGGATAACAGCTTTCTGCAAAGCAAGCGGATTCGGGTATACAGACGTCACGGGAAGGATTTTGATGAGGTGGACCCCCTGGCAATCGACTGGTCGATCTACCATACGGATAATTTCCCCTTCCTGCTGAGACAGGACTCGGGCAAGGGTAACAGTCTGGGTCGCGTCAAATTCTATATGCCCAATCAGCATGCGATCTATCTGCACGACACGCCGGCAGTCGGACTCTTCGAGCGCCCCAAGCGTGCGTTCAGTTCGGGCTGTGTCAGAGTTGAGAATGCCGACCAGCTGGCCCGATTGCTGTTGCAGAATGACGGTGCCTCGCAAGAGGAGCAGTTCAGTCAAGCACTGGATACCGGGGAGACCCTGATCTCACCGCTTGCCCATCCCATGCCGGTCTATCTCACCTATTTCACCAGTTGGGTGGATGGTAACGGCGATGTGCACTTTCGTCCTGATATCTACCAGCGAAATGTCAGTTTAATGCTCGCCATGGGCGAGGGGATGGACCCTGTTACCGCCAATCATGCTGAGACAGAAGACACGTCTTCACTCTGATTTCCTGACTCAATTCCGTTCTCTCTAATACTTCCTACATTTGATGGGTCCCTGTGACTCCTGTCACAGGGATGGCCATGGATGGTAAGAATTTGTTAACCTGCGCCTGGATTTTATCCCCATGCTGCCGACAATGGGGACGAACAGTGGTGATACAGAACAGGTTAGTGAGCTTTAATGTTGGATTCCCAGTCTTTTTTCTCAGATCAACAGTTAATCAGTAGGCGGCGTTTCCTTTCCGGACTTGCTTCGGCGGCAGGTCTGTTAGTCACCTCACCGGTTCTTGCGGCAATTGCGCCTGTAGCTGAACGAACATTGGCTTTCCGCCACACTCACACCGCTGAGAAACAAATGGTCACCTACTGGCGAGACGGTGAATATCTTGCTGACAGCCTCAAGTCTATCGACCATCTGATGCGGGATCACCGCAGCGGCGAATGTGTACAGATGGATAGAGCGCTGTTGGATATGCTCTATGCCCTGCAGTGTAGCGTGGGTGAGGAGACCGGAGAGTTCGAGATCATCTCCGCCTATCGTTCACCTGTGACCAATCAGATGTTGCGTGGTAAGAGCGGCGGTGTCGCCAAGCGCAGCCTGCACATGCAGGGTAAAGCGATCGATATCCGGCTCTGTGGCTGTGATCTGAAGACACTGCGCAATACCGCCATCTCACTGAAGGCGGGTGGCGTTGGCTACTACCCCAAGTCTGACTTCATCCATGTCGATACCGGCAAGGTTCGTTACTGGTAGTCGTTAAAAAACGCCCCTTTTTCCTCGGATAACCCTTTTACTGCTGCGTATGAGCAGGGCGGGGCTTGTGAGTTCTCCAATTCAGCCTGAAAAAAACATTGTCTAAACGTTAATTTAGTTCTATAGTTCGAAATATGTCGAAAAGTAGAATAGAAAACCGCCCATTGGCAGATATGTTTAAGGCGCTGGGGAATCAGCACCGATTGATGCTCTTCAATCGATTGACCACCTGCTGCCAACCTGGCACACGATGCGATCTTGAACAAGCCGTGCGCTTCAGTGTCGGTGAGTTGGGTGAGGGGCTGGACATTGCCCCATCAACCCTCTCCCATCACCTTAAAGAACTGCACCAGGCTGGATTGATCGAGATGGAGCGTGATGGCAAACAAATAAAATGTTGGATCGAGCCCGAGGTACTACAACGGCTATCCAGTTTTTTTAGCGGAATCGAGCTGATCACTATGAGAGGTGATGAAAATGTCAGATAAAGAAGATTGTTGTGCACCCGATTGCTGTGCACCTGAGGTGACTTTAGTAGATGGACCTGATGCCCATCGGCAAGAGGTGAGACAGGCCTATGCGGAAGTGGCCCAGGCGAATAATGAAAACAGTGCCTGCGGAGTAGGGGCCAGTTGTTGCGGCGTGTCTGACGATGCGGCCATCAACACGCTGATCTCGACCCGGCTGGGTTACAGCGAGGCGGATCTCGCCCAGGTGCCGAGTGGGGCCGACATGGGACTGGGTTGTGGCAATCCCAAAGCCATCGCCTCGCTAAAGCCGGGTGAAGTGGTGGTAGATCTCGGTTCGGGTGGTGGTTTCGACTGCTTTCTGGCCGCTAGCGAGGTGGGAAAAGATGGCCGGGTCATCGGTGTCGATATGACACCCGACATGCTGAGCAAGGCGCGTGGAAATGCATTGAAGGGGAGCTACACCAATGTGCAGTTCCGGCTGGGTGAGATCGAACATCTCCCTATTGCAGATGCAACGGCCGATGTGATCATCTCCAACTGTGTCATCAACCTCTCTCCCGATAAGGCCCAGGTATTTCGAGATGCCTTTCGTGTGCTCAAGCCGGGCGGGCGCTTGGCAATCTCCGATGTGGTGGCTACCGTCGAATTGCCCGAGGAGATGCGTAATGATCCCAAGCTGATTGCCGGCTGTATGGGTAATGCTTCTCTGATCGATGATTTGGAAGAGAACATGTCGGCGGCAGGCTTTAGTGACATCCGCATACAACCCAAGGATGAGTCCCACGACTTCATTCGTGATTGGGCGCCGGGTCGGGGTGTGGAGGACTTTGTGGTCTCGGCTACCATCGAGGCGGTTAAGCCTGCCGGTTGATTCATCTCGACACACAGAGGTCCGAGATGATGCGGTAGAACCGCACCCTACATGATTTGATTCCAGTCAGTTTTCGTAGGGTGTGGCCCCGTCGCAGCAAAAGCCAAATAATTCCGACTCAGGTAGTTGTGGCGATGGCCTCGCCTACCTTGAGAGTTGCTCCCGCCGTGAATGCCTCATCCCATTCGATCGCATCCTTGCCAAACAACAGGATCACAGTGGAGCCCATGTTGAATCGACCCATCTCCTCACCCTTCTCCAGATTGACCGTCTGTGGTGTCGGCTGGGGCTGATAGTTCCAGCTACGGACCCGTTCACGGACTGGCGTGATAGTCCCGGCCCAGACCGTATCGATACTGGAGACGAAGATGGCGCCCACCAGGATCACTGCCATGGGACCGATGTCAGTATCAAACAGTGAGATGACCCGCTCGTTGCGGGCGAACAGCCTGGGTACCATGCGACTGGTGGTTTCGTTGACACTGAAGAGACGACCGGGCACATGCACCATCTTCCTCAATTTGCCGTTGAGCGGCATATGCACCCGATGGTAGTCGCGGGGTGACAGATAGATGGTGGCAAAGCTGCCCTCTTCGAATTGCTGGCTCATCTCCGGATCTCCACCCAGGAGTTCCAGCAGTGAATAGTGATGTCCCTTGGCCTGGAACAGATCGTCACCCTCGATGTCACCAGCCTGATTCAGGGCGCCGTCAGCAGGACAGGCGACTTTATTGGTTTCCTGGGTAACGGGTCGTGTGTCGGGACGCAGGGCACGGGTGAAGAAGTCGTTGAAACTTCGATAGGTGCTGGGGTCGCTTTCCAGTGCCTCCTGCATGTCGACTTTGTACCAGTCGATGACGCGGCGGATTAAAGTATCCTTGAAACCTTTTGCCTCAATCCGGGTAATACTGTGCATCAGCCATGAGAGCAGGTGATGCGGTAACAGGTATTGCAGGCCGACGAAGAGGGCCTCGGCAATTTTTTGTGGGGTGCCCTTGGGAGGCGTTACAACTGGGTTCATCGATAATTACTGGTTGTTGGTGATCAGGGTGGTGACATCCTGCGCGATAGTAGCGGCATCCTCAGCCGGGGTAAACAGGGCGTGGAGTTTGGCCTCTGGACCGATGAGGTACAGCGTCGCTTCGCTGCCATCCGGATCGACACCAAAACGCCTGAAGGTTTCCGCTATCTGATCGGGTTCGCCGGCGAGTCCGTTGATGTTGTCATTGAGTGCAGTGATTGCCTGTTGCGAAGCTTCATCAGCCTGCCTGGGAAGGTACAGATACTGTAGTTGCTGCTGTAGTTCCGGAGAGACAGCTAACCGATTGTGGATCTGCAACAGGCGTACCAGTGCGGGAGAACGGTCTTGTCCCTGATGGGGGTCGAGTGTCAGTAGGCTCCAATGGTCGAGCAGCATGGATTGGCGAATCGGTGTTTCTTGGTCATCCGTATCGGCCATGGGTGGCAGGGGTGTGGGGGGATGGATCGACAGGCCTGAGATTTTGGGTGCGTCTTTGTCGTGGTTTTTGTATTTGGATCCGCCGTAGTAGGCCATCACGAACACAATGATTGCCAGGGAGAGGATAACCACGCGACGCTGGCGGCTGGAGGGTCGACTCATGCTGTCTCTTTTGGGGTGTCATCCCGGTTGCCCCAGTCGGACCAGGAGCCCGGATAGCCACGTGCTTGTTCATAGCCAAGATATTTCAGCACAAACCAGGCAAGAGATGAGCGATGGTGAGTTTGGCAGTAGGCGATCACCTCTTTGTCAGGTGAGATACCGAGGTTTGCGAGCAGGAGACGCAGCTCTTTTTCGGGTTTGAGCCGGAGATTGTGCTCCCTGTCCATGACTTCCAGCCAATCGAGATTGACTGCACCGGGTATATGTCCTGGAAATTGGGAGAAACGGGAAGTCCCACGATACTCATTGATGCTGCGGGCGTCCCACAGGGCCAGGTTGTCACTGCCCAGCCGTTGCATGATGTAGTCTGTCTCCGCCACTGAAGCGGAATTCGGTTTTGCGATGAACGGGGTCTGCTGTGGGGGGGTACTGTCCCGATCAATGGGATGCTTCTCGTTAGCCCAGGCGTGAAGTCCGCCATTGAGCAGGGCGTAACGCTCATGCCCCATGGCGTCCAGTGTCCAGAGCAGACGGGATGCGTTTCCTCCACCTTCATCGTCATAGGCGACTACTTGGGTTTGGTTGCCGATGCCATAGGTGGAGAAGACCTGTTCCAGTCTCTCAGGTTCAGGCAATAGACCGTGAGCCGGATGACGGGCAGCGACGATCTGGGCGTAGGGCAAATGCAGTGCCCCAGGGATATGTAACTGCTGGTAGGTGGTCTCCTTGCAGAGATCCACCACCAACAGGTTAGCCTGACCGAGCAGGGGGCGCAGGGCCTCCGGCTCAATCAGCAGAGGCAGGTCTGTCACGCTCAGGATTGGAGTGACTGCTGCACTGCCGCCAGGGCGACCCCAGTATTGATGGGAGCCCTCAGGTCGCTCAGGATGGCCTCTAAGGCACCGACGCAGAGCAGGATATTCTCCGCGCGTGCGCTGTGGCCCATCAGCCCGATGCGCCAGACCTTTCCGGCCAGGGCACCTAGGCCGGCACCCAGTTCCAGGTTGTATTCGTTGAGTAGGCGGCCTCTCACTGTGGCGTCGTCGACCCCTTCCGGAATAGAGACGGCATTCAGTTGCGGCAGGCGGTGGGCCTCGTCAACGATGAAGTCGAGCCCCATAGCCTCCAGGCCCGCTTTGAGGGCATTGTGCATTTTAGTGTGTCGTGTCCAGGCATTTCCCAGGCCTTCCTCCTGGAGCATGACCAGGGCTTCGTGCAGTCCGTAGAGACCGTTTACCGGCGCTGTGTGGTGATAGGCACGCTTTTGGCCGCCGCCCCAGTATCCCATCACAAGATTGAGGTCGAGGAACCAACTCTGCACCTTGCCGCTGCGGTTGCGGACTTTATCCAATGCGCGCTCACTGAAGCTGATCGGGGAGATGCCCGGTGCACAGGAGAGGCACTTTTGGGTACCGGAGTAGATAGCGTCGATCTGCCAGTCATCCACCTTCAATTCTGATCCGCCCAGAGAGGTGACTGCATCGACAATGGTCAGGCAGTCATGGCGATGGGCCAGTTCCACCAGTTCTTTTGCATCGGAACGGGCACCGGTGGATGTCTCGGCATGGACAAAAGCAAGGATCTTGGCATCCTTGTGATTCTCGAGTGCTGTCTCGACCTTAGCGAGATCTACCGCTTCGCCCCAATCATCTTCGACCATCACTGCGCTACCGCCGCAACGCTCTACGTTCTCTTTCATGCGGCCGCCGAAGACACCGTTCTGGCAGACGATGACCTTATCACCGGGTTCCACTAGATTGGCGAAACAGGTTTCCATACCGGCCGAACCGGGAGCGGAGACGGGCATGGTCAGGGCATTGTCCGTCTGAAAGGCGTACTGAAGCAGCGCCTTGGTCTCTTCCATCATTTCTACGAAGACTGGATCCAGGTGGCCGATGGTCGGTCTGGAGAGAGCCTCAAGAATGCGTGGATGAACATCAGACGGGCCTGGGCCCATTAGAGTGCGAATAGGTGGATTGAAACTGGATATGGTCATGCGGGACAGCCTTTCTTTATCTGCTTATGGATTTCTAACTGGATTAGGTGGGGACTGAGTATAAGTGGCTTGTTGTTCGGGCTTCAAGTCGTCACCTCCACAGGCGTATCAGGGTATTAGGTTGATTCATCTCCGACTGTCTAGGTAGGTAATAGGGATCAAATGGTGTGTTTGGTGTTTCTTGTTGGACTGCTTGGTTACATTCACGAGCATCAAAATCGAAAAAAAATAAAGTGTTGTGAATCGACTCACACGCTGTCTACTTGCCCCGTATTTCATTGCTGAATGTGACTTAAATCAAGTAAAACAAAGAGCCCGGCTAACAGTGTGACTTCGGTTGTTTTGAACTGTGATGTGTCTCCTCATAGGGTGGCAGGAAATGCCGTTAACCTGTGTGACATAGAACGTTATGGGACGACGAAAATGAAGTCACTCGGTAAACTAGCATCGGTATTGGTAACTACTCTCATTCTCACAGCATGTGGCAGTGAAGAGACAACAGGCAGTAATCCAGCCGGCAACGTAGTCAGCGATCCGGAGGTCCCGGAAGTTCCTGTAGCCAACCGTTCACCAGAGATCAACGGCATACCAGCTACCGTTACGTCTGTCGGCGCAACTTATGCTTTTACCCCGAATGCCAGCGATCCAGATGGAGATGAGCTCAGCTATACAGCTGCAAACCTGCCAGGCTGGGTAAGCTTGGATGCATCGAGCGGGACACTATCTGGTATTCCTACATCCGGTGATGTGGGCAGCTCCAACGATATTACACTGACCGTCAGTGACGGCAGCGCCACGGCAAGTCTGCCGGTATTTAATATTACAGTCATCGACAGCGGAGAAATACAGGTTGTTTCAGCCCGTATTTCGGACGGCATGGATGACGTGGAAGAGTGGGATACTGGCAGCATGTATCTCAACAGTAGTGATCTTGAGCTGATAAATGATGATGGAGATCAGCTGGTTGGATTGCGTTTTTCCCTTCCTGTACCAAAAGACGCCGTTATTACGCAGGCAAATCTCCGTTTTACGACTGATGAGGTGAGTACAGGTGATTCCAATCTGGTTATCTGGGCTGAGGCCAGTGATGATGCATCATCTTTCAGTGCCAATTCTGGTGACGTCTCAAGACGTGCTTCAACAGTAGCAACGGCCAATTGGAGTACTGACCCCTGGAGTGTTGTGGGTGAAAGTGCCAGTGCTCAGACCAGTAGTGATTTCTCAAATGTTGTTCAGGAAGTGGTCAACCGTTCAGGCTGGAATAGTGACAACCATTTGGTGCTGGTGATTTCCGGTTCCGGTACGCGTACCGCTGATGCGTACGAGGGGAATGCAGCAAATGCCGCGGTACTTACCGTGCAATACACGGGTGGTGATAATCAGGCTCCCACAATTAGCGGTGTACCTGACAGCGGTGCGACAGAAGGTTACGCCTACAGCTTCAGCCCGTTAGCCAATGATCCCGATGGTGACAACTTGTCATTCTCCATTGCGAACAAACCCGCTTGGGCCAGCTTCGACATAACCAGTGGTATCTTAGAAGGTACGCCTGCTATAGGTGATGCCGGTAGCTACAACAGTATTACAATTACAGTTTCAGACGGTGAATTGAATGCATCGCTCGGTGCCTTTGATATCACTGTCTCTGACAGCAATCGGGCGCCTGTTATCAGTGGTTCGCCAGTCACCCATGCAGTAGAGCTGTCGACTTACAGTTTCACACCAACTGCATCGGATGCGGATGGAGACAGCCTGACGTACAGTATCAGCAACCAGCCCTCTTGGGCCAACTTCGATGCCGCCTCCGGTAATCTGTCGGGTACACCGGGCTATCTGGATGCCGGCACCTATAGCAATATTGTAATCAGTGTCAGTGACGGGAGTGTCAGTGCTTCACTCAGTTCTTTCAATATCACGGTAGCGGATCTCAATCGTGCACCGACTATCTCCGGTACACCTGATAGCTCATTGGCAGAAGGTAATGCTTACAGTTTTACCCCTGTCGCCAGCGATCCTGACAGCAATAGTCTTGCATTCAGTGTTTCGAATCTCCCGCAATGGGCGAGTTTCAACGATTCAACAGGAACACTCTCCGGTACACCTGATTTCACTGCGGCTGGTACCTACAGCAATATCGTGATCAGTGTCAGCGATGGTGCGGCCAGTGCCTCATTGGCCTCATTTAATATCACCGTAACAGATGTTAATCAGGCGCCTACCATTAGCGGTACGCCAAGCGCCAGTGTTATAGCGGGTGATGGTTACACGTTTGCTCCGAATGCAGACGACGCTGATGGTGACAGCCTCACTTTTACCGTCAACAACTTACCTGCTTGGGCAAGTTTTAATAGCAGCAATGGTAGCCTGACTGGTACGCCTCAGGAATCTGATGTGGGTGTATACGGCAATATCCAGATTACTGTTACAGATGGCAACGAGGACGTATCATTGGGGGCCTTCAGTATTGCGGTGAACTCTTCAGTGGTGTCTAAGGGTTCCATGGTATTAAGCTGGTCAGCACCGACTACCCGTACAGATGGTTCTCCATTAACTATCTCTGAGATCGATGGATATCGCATCTACATTGGAGACACAAGCGATTCACTGCAGATGGAAGTCGATCTGAATGAGGGTACGGCAACATCTGTCACCATCTCCGATAAGGAAGTCGGTACCTACTATGTCGCTTTGACTACCTATGATGTGGATGGAAATGCCAGCTCATATTCCAATGTTGTTGAAATCAATGTGACCAACTAAGGGAATCCAGTTTCTCTCGACGAGAGAAGGCAGGGGTGCTTCCAAACAAGAGAGTCAGGATGTCTCGAGCACCCGGGTAATGAGATTTTCTCTGCGTCTGTCTGACTTACGACGCTCAGCTAGTTTCGGGTTGGCCAGCTGACTGTTCCGTCGATCTCGCGAGGGAAACCTGCGTTGGTAGCGATGAGGTTTGATGAACAGACCGTTGACCGTTTTTCCATCCAGGTTATCAATAATATTGTCAGCAGTTACTTGGGTGCTGACCTGTACGATGGCGTGGTATTCGGTACTGTCGGACTTCAAGTCCCTTATGCGAATGATTTTTGAGCGTTTAATGATGTTCCGTTTGAAGAGCATCGAGAATTGCAGGCCAGACCTGCAACCCTTTCGCGTGACTCTGTTGATCTCTTTTACCGAAGTGCCGCGCGGTAAGTGTTTGTAGAAAATCCACATATCTCCCTTTCCTCATCCATGTAAGCTGTTGTTGTCTTCCATACATTGACTTATTTTTTGGCTTTTTTAAAGACCGATTAACCCTATGTAATCAGGGTTTTGTTTGGTGGTGCGATAGATTCTTCCCAATTGTTTTTTTTAAAATTATATAAAAAACAATGATGTAAAGTGGCAGCTAACTTTGTTTTATCATGCTGAACAAAAAAATTCAGGCCCTGATTTTATGTAAAAAAATGTAAAAAAATCCGACACTGCTTCGCTTTTTACGAGACTTCAGACAAGTCAGAAATCTCATGTCAGCAGTATTCACGATTTCTCTTTTTTACGTTTTTTCTTTCCTTTTCCTTTCTTTTGGGATTGACGCTCATACGATGGAGTCTCTTCCGAAAGGTGCAGATCGAGTCTCTGCCCACGGACAAAAACCCGCCGCAGGTGTTGGTAGATATCTTTTGGCATACCAACTGGGAGCTCTACCAGACTATGATCTTCCCGAATATCAATACGACCGATCATCTGACCATCAAGTCCGGCTTCGTTGGCGATTGCACCAACGATTTCTCTCGGTGAGGCTTCATGCTTCTCCCCGACTTCTAGCCGGTAAGTCTCGAAGGGGACTGAATTATCTCTTTTGCGAGATGTTTTTTTGGGGCGCTTACCGAAGTCAGATTTTTCCGAGCTTCTTTCTTGACGCTCATTGCGTCCCTTCCGTAACGGCTTCTCCAACTCATCGACAATAAATGGTCGTGTTTTCTGACTCAGGAAAGTCAGTGCCGCAGCGATATCCAGAGCACTTGTCTCCTGCTCTTTCTCGATACGACTGACAAGTCGATAGTAGAAGTCCAGATCCTGTTCACTGAGGGTCTCGCGAAGCATGTCCACGAAGCGATCGATACGGTGTTCACTCAGATCATCCGCTGTCGGCAAGTTTATTGCGGGAATGGGTTGGCGGGTTGTACGCTCAATGGCTTTGAGCAGACCGCGCTCCCTCGGTTGCACGAACAATAGTGCCTTCCCGGTGCGTCCGGCTCGACCCGTGCGCCCGATGCGATGGACATAAGATTCGGGATCGTTGGGAATATCAAAGTTGACCACATGGCTGATTCGCTCAACATCGAGACCGCGGGCGGCCACATCGGTGGCGACGATGATATCCAACTGACCGGCCTTCAGACGCTTGACAGTGCGCTCACGCATGGCCTGATTCATATCACCGTTTAGTGCCTCGGCAGCAAAACCGTGTGCTTCGAGCTTGTCGGCCACTTCTACTGTCGCTGTTTTGGTGCGCACGAAAATAATCATGCCGTCGAAGGCTTCAACCTCCAGCAGGCGGGTCAGGGCATCCATCTTATGATGGCGAGTCACTACGCAGTGAGACTGGTCAATGGTTGTGACTGTCTCTGTTTTGTTTTTGACCTTGATTTCTATTGGGTTACGCAGCTGTTTTCTGGCGATGCGACGGATAGCATCCGGCATGGTTGCGGAGAAGAGGGCCACTTGTCGCTCAGGTGGTGCTTTATCGAAGATCCATTCGATATCCTCGATGAATCCCATATTCAACATCTCGTCAGCTTCGTCGAGGACCAGAGAGCGTAGGCCATTCAGTGTTAACGATTTTCGTCTCAGATGGTCCATGACACGACCAGGTGTGCCGACGATAACCTGAGGATTTCTCTGTAGCTGACGAAGTTGGAGGCCGATGCTCTGTCCGCCATAGAGCGGCAGAACGTGAAAAGAGGGCAACTGGCTGGCATAGCTTTGAAAAGCCTCGGCAACCTGTAGCGCCAATTCTCTGGTCGGGGCCAGCACCAAAATTTGGGGCGATTTCTGCTTGCTATCGAGCCGGCTGAGCAGTGGGAGCGCAAAAGCAGCTGTTTTTCCGGTACCTGTTTGGGCCTGCCCCAGCAGGTCATTTCCCTCGAGTAGAGGGGGGATAGCTTCAGCCTGGATCGGTGTAGGCACCTCATATCCCATGGCTTGAATGGCTTTAAGCAGGCCTGGGGCCAGTGCTAGGCTGGAAAAATCTACAATCTTGTCGGAAGCGGTCATCTGTCTACTCGGGGGGATGGGAAACGGTCAGCCGCTTCATCGAGATGGGGTGAGAAGGCGCGGGAGTATACCGTAAACGGGAAAGGATCACGATACCCAATCTTAAATTAAGGGTATGTGTACAATTGATTTAACCGACAGGTCAACAATGGCCTTGGCTCTTCGGGTTGGGCCAAAAAGCATGACTCGTCACTCATTTGGGACGGCCTAAACTACGCGCCTTGCGCCTTGATTGATGCTTTTTTAGGTCCGATAGTGGCAATTAATTTAGTGCCAACCGGCCCTATAGCCTAGCCAAAAAATACAGGGAAGGTCCCATTGCGCCTCTATCCACCTATCTGGTTTCTGCTTTTTGCCGCCGCAATCTACTGGACAAGAGGCCTATGGCCATTGTCATCCGAGCTGATGGTCGGAAGTAAAATACTCTCAATCGTACTGATAGTATCGGGGTTACTGCTGGCTATATGGGCGGCTGTTACATTCAGATCCTTCCATACCACTTCACACCCCTACGCGGAGGCCAGCTGCCTGGTAACTGGTGGGCCATACCGCCACACTCGTAACCCTATGTATCTCAGTCTTTTAATGTGTCTTCTTGCACTGAGCCTCTGGTTGCAGAGCCTCTTCGCACTCCCGTTTTCATTCGTGTTCGTTTTGGTTATCAATCGCTACAACATTGTGCCGGAGGAACAGTACTTGGAGAGGCGTTTTGGTAAAGCCTTTTCAGACTATTGTACGAAAACCAGACGCTGGCTTTGATGGTAAATTATGCCATTGAGGAAGATCCCGCGGAGGGTGTGTGGGCTGAAGCATAAGTAATATTTTATTTTTGCTATTCCTGGCCGTATGGCGTAGTGTTAGGGTTCTGCTTCAGATCTAACCTGCATGAAATTATTCTATTCGTGAGTTTCCCTAAAGATGTACTCGGATCAAGATAACTTTTGCCTGCCGGTGTTTGCAGCAGCTGTTTGTACCATTGGTGCAGATGTTTTACTGAATATTTGAGGAATACCCAAGATGGCTGAGAAACAGACTGGAACCGTTAAGTGGTTCGATAGTGCAAAAGGTTTTGGTTTTATTGAGCGTGAAAATGGCAAAGATTTATTTGTTCATTTTCGTTCTATCGTAGGCGAAGGCCATCGGTCTCTCGAAGAGGGACAGAAAGTCGAATTCGTCGAGGTTGAGGGTGCAAAAGGCCCTCAGGCTAATGACGTAGTCGCACTCTAGATTCTTTTCAAGATTCGTGTGTCGGATTTTTTCGGCACACGAATCGACGCCGCATTATTTGAAGGTGGGAGACTGATCGTGTCAGTTGTCTCGCAGCCAACATTGGTCAAATCCCATTGATTACAATTTTTATACGCGGTCTGCCTCGTATTTCCACCGAAGAGAGCGTTAGTGCACTCTTCTCCAAATATGGTGCTGTGCGCTCGATCAAACTCGTGAAAGATATCTTTTCCGGTGAGTGCAAAGGTTTCGCCACTATCGAAATGGAAGGACACGAGGGCCGAGCTGCAATCACGGCGCTGGATGGAAAGGAGTTCGATGGCAGCGTGATTGGCGTCGGATTGAATAACCCTAAAAAGGGGCGTGGCGGTAGGCGCCGCTAACTGACCCTGCCAGCATGTTGCGCCTGAAAAAGCGCCGCTCGTTACTACTCGTCGCTCATTTTGCATCACTAAATCTACGCTCTTCGTTTCTTGATGGGCTCTGATCGTTACCTTATTTACCGCATGGCCCACTAGGTTGCCTGGTTAATAAATAACTCTTCTATCTTCCTGAACACATTCTCGAGCGCCGCTTCCAACACAAGGGATTCTCCGGTATCTGGGTGCTTAATCTCCATCTGGGTTGCCGCGAGCAACAGGCGCTGGCAACCAAACTGTTCAGCAAAAAAACGATTATGATTTGTTTTCCCATAGCTCGTATCACCAATAATCGGGTGAGAGAGATGCTTGAAATGGCGTCGGATCTGATGCTTTCTTCCAGTTAGTGGATTTATCTTCACCAGGGAGTAGCGGCTGGTCGGGTAGCGGTCGACGCAGAAGGGAAGGTCCAGGGTAGCCAGGCGGTGATATTTTGTGATGGCGGGCTGGGGAGGTTTGCTTTTTCTGGCCCTGCGGTCAGTCATCTTGTCCAGCTTCTCCTTCAGCGGGTAGTCAACGGTGTCAGAAAGCGCTGTGTATCCCCGAACAACCGCAAGGTACTGTTTTATAACCTGCTTATCGGAAAACTGGGTACTGAGATTTCTGGCGATCTCAGATGAAAGTGCAAACAGTAAAACCCCCGATGTCGGTTTATCCAAACGGTGCACGGGATAGACATATTGCCCGATCTGATCCCGCAGGAGTGTCATTGCAGATCGCTTTTCATGCTTGTCGACAAGTGAGGGGTGGACAAGCAGGCCGGCGGGTTTGTTGACAGCAATCAGATGGGTGTCCCGATAGATGATATCGAGACAATCTCTCGAGGTTACTATCTTTTTAGGCCCTGGTATCCAATCTGAGGAAGTGCTTCGTAAAGGCATGACAGAAGATATCGTTAAATATCCCTGAGTCCTTCAGAAGGTTCGATACGCGCCGCCCGATAGCCTGCCATCGAGGCAGCCAGAATAGCAGCTGCGAGGGTGAGTACAAGGGCAATGAGAAAATGGGCAGGCAAGAGATGACACAGGGTGTCACCACTCTCAAGCTGGGAGACAAACATCCGATTGATGGTAAAGCTGACTCCGAGATAGATCAGAGAGGCGGTCAACCAGCCGAAGAAGGCGGTAAATATTGACTGGATCACCGGGAACCAGACGATATCGGCAGTGCGCAGACCGACCAGTCGCAAGACGCTCAGCTCCTTTCGCTTTCGGTCCACATTTGCCCACAAGCTGGCGCTGAGGGAGAGGGAAAACCCTGCCAGGCCGATGATGGCGATAAGCCAGAAAACAGCACTCAGATTACGATCCATGCTGCGTACGATATCGATATCAGCAGCCCGTGTGCTGACTTCTATGCCGAGCTTGGCAAGTGCGTCACTCATGGGCGAGACGTCATAGATGGAGCGGGTATAGAGACGAAAGCTGGGGTAGGTTCGGTCTTTTTCGTCACCGGCTGAGCCGCTCCACCCCAAAGCCGGTACTGCGCGCCCGTCCCGGAAGTCTTCGGCGGATTCCACCAGATAGAGCGGCACGAAGGCACCGTCACGGGAGAAGCTGGCAAGTTTGGCTACATCGGTGACTTGTAGAGGCAGGTGTACCCTTTCACTGCGGCCTTTGAATCGTCGGGTCAGACTGCCGCTGATCTCGTCACCCGGCTGGACCTTGAGTTTGCGAGCCGCTGAATCGGAGAGGATCAGTTGTTGCAGTCCTTGCGGCATCTTCTGATGCTTCAGCAACGGGTCACCGCGGTCAGTGGGGATCATTTCTACCGGCAGGATACGATTGCCGGTTTCACTTTTGAGTTCGATCGTAGCGGCGATAGCACGCGTGCGAGGCACGATGAAGGCGACCTCGGGACGATTTCGTAGCTCTTCAATCCAGGCCCGATTGTAACGACCGCTGCCCACGGGGCGGATCTCCCGATTGCGAGGGTCCTCGATCAGGTTGTCGAGCATACTGCCGACTATGCCGAACTTTAAACCGAAAAGAATCAGCATAGGTCCCAATACGGCAGCCAGGGCAAGGATGAAGAAGCCAGACATCTGCCACTCGTTGCGGTAATCCCGCCCGGCCAACCAGAAGGTGTCTTTGAGTCGGTGATGCATTAGCCGGTGACTACGGTCTCGGTCATCGAGCCGTCCTCCTCCCGGTGGGTATGGTGTTCCAGATGGCGTAGCCCGAGACGGTTGATATGTCGCCAGGCGTGGCTGGCGAGAATCACGGTGATATGCAGCTCATCCACCAGCTCGATAAAAAGGGACATGATGCGTTCTGCTGCGATCGGATCGAGGGAAGCAGTAGGCTCATCGGCGATCACTATGGAGGGACGGTGCGCCAGGGCACGTCCGATGGCAACCCGCTGACGCTCACCGACTGACAACAGGTGGGGTAGCTTGTCGAGGTGGCGGCGGATACCCAGGTCACCCGCCAGCTCGTCGACCAGTCCGTCATTCGGCATGTCGAGCAGGCGACGGGAGAGGTTGATGTTCTCTCTGACGGTCAGATAGGGCAGCAGACCACCGGTCTGCATCACATAACCGATACGCAAGCGGCGGAGATCTCCCAGTCGGTTTAACTGCCGTTTACGCCAGAGTCCGGAGATATCCACCGGCTCGGCACCTTTCTCAGAACGGAATCGGAAGGATCCGATCTCACTCGGCTTAAGTGTCATGGAGAGCATATCGAGCAGCGTGCTCTTGCCACAACCACTCTCACCGATGAGCGCGATCTTCTCCCCCAGGGCGATCTGTAGGCTGGGCACGCGCAGGCGGAAGGCGGTGCCCTCGGCCTCACGGGTCTTGACCACGTCGCGCAGATGGTAGATCAGGACTTTGTCACCGGTCAGTCCGTTACCGGTACTTACTTCAGGTGTGGTCACGGTCAGGGCAGCATTTCCAGGGCAATGGGGAAAACCGAGTCACCTGAGATCGGGCCTCCATCAAGTGAGACCCAGAGGTCGGTGTGGTCATGCAGCACTTCGTAATAATTTATCTTCTCTTCCAGTCGATTGATAAAGGTGACCTGCTCACGGGCTGGCCAATCCTGCCAGTTCTCCAGGGAGAGGTTCATGACTTCACCAGTGTATGGCAGGTCCTCAATGTACTCGCGCATGAAGCCCATGTCTGCCAGATTTCCCGCTCGGGCGCCTGAGACGCGGGTTGTGGTACCAAGTTGTTCCGGGTCACGGGCAATAGTGGCTGCAAGACTCTTCAGATCATTGAGAAAGGTACGGGGTGAGAGCAGACCCTCTTCAGCAGTAACGAGTACCTGGCGCAGGATGCTGTGCAGGTCGCTGAGTTGGTCACGGGTCAGCAGCACCCTGACATCCAGCGTCTGACGCTGTGGATCGCTGATGTCGCGGTCAACCAACCAGGCGTTAAAGACATTGGGGATCTGCTTCTTGTCGTCCTGCTGCAGGTAGCGCATGCGCAGGGCATAGCCAAGTTTGGCTACCTTGGCCTGGAACTGGGCCAGCTGATCCGAAGATGCCTCTGCATCCTTTGCCTCGGCTTCTCTGATCTGGCGTTTCTCGGCAATGGTTTTTCCGGCTGCCGCCATGGCTGCCAGTTTCACCTGCTCGGTGATCTGCTGGGCCAGTGCATCGAGGACACGTCCGAAGCGCTCCACATTGCCGGTCTCAACACCGAAATAGAAGCTGCCGATGCCTGGGTAGTAGGAGAGATCCCGATAGGTTTCCTCAGCATTGGCATGGTCAGCCATGACGCTGGGTGTCAGCAGGTGGAGTACTGATAATGCAATCCCTTTATTCTGTGCTAAGCGGCGCAGGGCGGCACTCGACATGCCGGTGCCGGATAGATTATTGCCCGCCTCTCGTGGACCTGCGTCGGTGACTAATACCACATAACGGGCATCCTGCCCTTCCCAGTTGATGCCGGCAATAGCCTCGTTGACGCCAGCATAGCTGTCTTCAATAAAGTCGCGACTGGAGACAGTGGCGGCCTTGAGTGATGAGACATGGCTAAAGAAGCTCTCGGCATCCTGGCCCTGCTCGAGGTCAACGTAAGTGCGGGTCAGGTACTCCAGACCGGGAGCGGCCTGGGGATTATCACGAAAGGCGATCAGGCCGAAGCTGACGTCACCAGTCAGTTGTTCCTTGGTGATGGTGTCGTAGATCTTGCGTACCGCTTCACGTGTGCGATCGATATAGGGATCCATTGAGAGGGTCGAGTCGATTACGAAAACCACGGCGGAACGGAAGGGCTTCGTTGTCTTTTTTTCGGGCTGTGTAGCTTTGGGTTTTGATGGTTTGGTCTGCATCAAAGGCAGCAAGGGTACACTGGAGACCTGCAGCATGCGTGCTTGTTCGCTCTCGAGGTAGATATCCTCATGGTCACGAATCGGCACCAGGTAGAAGTCCTTGAGTATGTCCACATGGGTACGAGGCTGGATGGCGATCACCGGCGCATCAGCGGCCAGTTTGCCCGCTTCCGCTGCCTGGTAGAGCTGGCGGTATCTCGCTTTGTCCCCATTCTCAACCAGTGACTTTAGGCCTTCTTTGTCTCGGAACAACAATACTCTGTCTGCCCCCAACGGGTCACGGAAGGCTACGGTCAGGCCCTGGTTCCAGGGGATGGTATCGATTTCTGGCATCCAGCCTGCTGTCTCTCCATAGCGGTTGAGGCCAAGTTGGACCCAGGGTGAGCCATCCCGCGTCTCCCGCTTGTAGACATAATAGGCGCTGAAGGGTGTTGCTGGAGCACCGTTCCCCTCTTGCGGTTGGGTGAAGATAAGGGCACCGGGCTTGCTCAATACGCGCTGATAGAGTGCCTGCTTGCCTTCCATCAGGAGCGGTTCTGCCTGACTCATTGCCGGTGAACCCATCGCTAGAATCAACAGCGCAAATAGGGTCTGTTTAAGGTAAGCCATCGCTCGTTTCCTTCTAGATGTTCTCTATTGCCAGTTCAGTAGCAGGCGTCGGGCAGCCATGTCGCCGGTTTCAGCCTGTTTTTCCGTAGCACTTCGCAGTGCCTGCATGCGTGCTTCTGCCTGAGGAATATTTTGACTGGCGGCTCTGCTGTACCACTTGTGAGCCTGGAAGGTATCTGGGGCCTGAAGCAGACTGCTGCCTGCAGAGAAATGGTTAGGGTCGTGGAGGCTGGCCAGGTCAAAGGCGGCCTGTCCACCTCCCTGTTTGGCAGCATAGAAAAGCAGTAGGTAGGCATCACTCAGTGCGCCTGCCTGTTGATAAGTCTGAGCCTGGTGCAGCATTTCAGACTCATTCAGGGTAATGCTGCCACTGCGTAGGTCGGCAATGATTTCTCGGGCCGCTGCACCTTCGGGGAGGTGTTGATTCTCTGGAGGCATTTCTGATGGTTGGGGCACGGCATCCTCAGTCACCGGGGTTTTGATGGGCGCTTCTTCTCCATCAGTGGTGTCAGTAGGTGAGACTGCCTGTTGCTCAGCCGCGTCGATCTGTGCCCGGATGATGGGATCGATATCCTGCTTTGGTAGCGGTGGCAGTTCGACAGCCTCTTCAGGCGCGAAGAGATAGTAGATACCCACCAGAAGGAGTATCGCCACAGTGATCTCCAGCAACACCCGCAGTCGGCCGGATTTATTTTGCAGTTCCTCCACGTCGGAGAAGTCATCTGAGAGTCTGGAATCCGAAGTGGTCATACAGCCTTTTCTTATAGATCTGGTATGGGTTCCTTGCCGTATTTCCGCTGCATCAACGGGGACGACGTCGGCCATACATTTCACCAGAAGCAGGAAATAAAATCCATAAACACACTTGAATCTGGATCGACGTGGTAAGCAGAGAGAAGAGTGGTACCGGGGGCGGGACTTGAACCCGCATGATATTGCTACCGGTGGATTTTGAATCCACTGCGTCTACCAATTCCGCCACCCCGGCGTAGAAGGGGGGGAGAATAACCTCAATTTTTTCGATTGGGAAGGGGTTCAGGCGGAAAAATCGACATATTCCCTATTAGGCACCGGCTCGTCGATGGTTGCAGAAGGTCTGCCGAAATAATATCCCTGTCCATACTGGAAACCCAGTTGGCCCAGTTGCTTGGCGGAAGATGCACTCTCTATACCTTCTGCCACCAGCAGATGACCGCATTCCACAATCATCTGTGCCAGATGTGTGAGGATTGGGTTATTGTATTTGCTATCGATGAGCCGGGTCAGGTTGATGTCGAATTTGACCACATCCACTGGCATGCTACCCAGGTATCGCAGGGATGAATAACCGCTGCCGAAATCATCCAGTGCAATGCGAAAGCCCATTGATCGCAGACGGGCGAGATTTGAGCGCGCCTTCTGCATCTGTGTGATCATGGCTGTCTCCGTAATTTCGAGCAAAATTTTATACTCGCCCATATAGGGTGCGAAGTCTTCCAGCCAGGTGAAGAGATCGCTCTCTACGATGCTGGGTGCTGAAATATTGATGGACACACCGGTACCAACGGGGATCAGGCCACTGTTCAGATCCTCCAGTGTTTTTCTGATGACTTGTCTGTCGAGATCGATTTCCAGGCCCTTTGCTTCTACCAGAGGAAAGATGTGTGAAGGCATGATCAACTGACCTTCATGAACGATACGCACCAGGGCTTCGAAATACTGGGATCTGCCATTCTCCAGGTTCACGATGGGCTGATAGTGCATGATTAGCCCTGTACCCTGTGAAATGGCATCGTACACAGCACTGTGTGTGCGGCTGGAGAACAGGCCTTGAGTGCTGTTCGCCATCTCCTCAGAGAACATAACGATATTGGTGTGTCCTGGACGCTTTGCCTGGTAGGTAGCAACATTCACCTGCCACTGTAGGGATGCGAGGCTTGCTTTACTGTCAGGCTTGGTATGGGCGATGCCTATGCTCAACCTGACAGGCTCACGAATACCCATTTCCTCGAATGGGTAGCGGCTGATAGCAAGATGAACCTGTTTTGCGATCTGCATGGCTTTGCGGGGATGCGCACCAATCAATACAGTGATGAATTCGTCACCACCAAGCCGGAATAACCGCTCATGACCAGACAGTGTATTTTTAAGTGTCTGAGAGACGGTTATCAGTACCTCATCGCCCACTTCATGTCCGTAGGTGTCATTGATGGCCTTGAAGTGATCGATATCAAAAAGGAGCAGGGAGATCTGTCCCTGACTGTGTTGAAAAACATCGTTGATCTCATGCCAATACTCGTCGAATGCGGCACGATTTCTGGCACCGGTCAATGGATCGTGCTGTGCCAGGTCATGTAATTGTTTTGTCTTCTCACTCAACGTGATATTCACGTCACTCAATTGATTGTGATAGTCGTTGAGTGATTGACGTATTTTGTCCAATTCTTTGATCAGCAGGGGTTGTTGGAAAGAGGAGGTCACTGAATTTTTGTTGTACTTCTTCAAGAGATCGATATGCTGCGATATCTGCAAGATGGGCCAACTCATAATTCTTGCAGCGATGGGAAATATGATCAGGCTGAGGATGGCCGCCATGCCCGCCAGACGCAGTACCGACTCGGTCATGACCTGTCTCAGTGTGTCGGCATAGGAGTCAGTGATCAATTGATAGTGAATGAATGGTAGGAGCTCGTTACTGGCAATACGGTCACTGTTGCTGATGTCTACACTCAGTGAGTCAACGTCTACCTGATTAAACTGACCGCTGCTGAGAAACAGGGGAATTACCCGGCTTAATGTGGCAACAAACCCCTGGGGAGATTCCGTCTTGCTATCTATGACAGGTTCGATAATCATCAGCAAAGGTTCGAATTGGTTCATCAATATGTAATCGGATAGCGCCCTTGTGTCTATCGTGTTGGGAAGAAGGGCAGTGTCAACTTCACTCAGCATTCTGCCCTGAAGGTCATAGATGGCAACATCGATGGTGTGCTCTGATATTAGGTTATTGGTCTTTGCCCGGTGCCGGTACCAATAGTTGTAGAACATTGAGTTGTGCAGTTGCTGTTTGACCTCTTCCCATTTGGCCAGTTGTTTAGTCTGATTTTTAATTCGGTCGATAGAGAGTTTCAGTGCCCGCTGGACCTCTTTTTCGGCGCGAGTTGTGCTTGCTGCGAGGAATTTTGAATCCAGGTCTTCGATTTCCAGATAGGTGACGCGTCCAAAAAAGAACAGAAGCAACAGAAAAATGGCGACGAATATCGCCGTAAAAAGACTGATTGAAATAGGTTTAAAGCGGATTTTCATGCCGTGGAATCTGTGATTCTCATATTAGGGCCTGTTTACCCTGCTGGGTAAAAAAGGCCTTGGCCTTCTGAGGTACACCCCGAAGGAAGTGCCCTTGGGGTATGCCTGAATAAGCGCCACTTAGTGTTACTCGTCGCTCATTTGGAATAACCAAACTACTCTCCTCGCGCCCCGAAGGAAGTGCCCTTGGGGTGTGCCTTGATTGTGCTTTTTCAGGTGCAACAGTGGCAATCAAATTAGTGTCAACAGGCCCTAGAGCATGTCGGAAATCGTATCTACAAGGTCGAATTCATGCTCATGATTGAAAAAGTGGTTTGCGCCATCGATCTCGACAACCTCAGCGCCCACCTGTATCAGGCGCGGCAACCAGTCATCGCCCAGACGTTGGTCTTGGCCACCTAATATAATCATCGGCTTGAAGGATAATTTCTTCAGGCTGACCAGTGATTTTTCACTATTCCAGTTGACATATGAGAGATAGTTGCCCGCCGTCGTCATGAATTTGTCGCAAAAAGCCAGCGGGTAGCTGGATACTTCCCTGCTGTTTTTTGCAAGCTGCTTTGTGGCGTTCAGGCGGTCTGTTTCACTCTCTTTCGCAATAGGTCCTTGGGCAAATGGGATAAGGCTGATGAGTAAGGTATCTTCAATAGGTGCTTCTGGTGTGCCGGTAAGGTAGGCAAGCAGCAGCAGGCTGCCGGCACTATGGCCGATGATGGTGACAGGCTTGTCTTGATACTTGTGTAGCCATTCGACCCATTGAGCGATCTCTCTGACATCCTGCTCGAGGGAGTGTGTATGAATCGCCTCACAGGCCAGACTTTGTCGTCTGCGATTGATGCCGAGAGCCAGATTGGGCAGGAGGATGGTATGACCTTCATCATTCAGGGCATCGGCAAGTCTTCGAACGGTAAAGAAATCTCTTGTCTGCAGGAATCCGTGCAGTATCAGTATTGTCTTGCCTTCTTCTTGTCCAGGCAGAAGTTCTGCAGTCGCTTCAAGGTCTGTGTCGACTGTGAGGTTGATGATCTCACTCGAGGCGGGAAAAGTGATGAGTAGAAGTATCAGCAGGAGTGTTAGCCGAGTGGTTAACAGGTGAGAAAGCTGGTTTGACATAACGACTCCTTCGCGTAGTGTCGAGGCCTGCTGACAGACTTCAAGTCCCCGTTATCATTGAGGATCTTCTGGCTACGCAATATTTTTTTCTCATTATCTTCTAATAATATGTATTAGAAAAATCTGATCTACAAGTGAAACTGGGGTTGCGAATGCAGATTTGAATCACAGATCACACTATGGATTGTGCGTCGTCAGATTCAATGCGCCTGTTTGCCGTGATAATATCCGCGCCCTATGCGCCTATCCGATTTCGAATACCACCTTCCGGAAGAGTTGATCGCCCAGTTTCCCGTTGGGGAAAGAAGCGCGAGTAGACTGCTTGGCTTACTCCCTGGCGAGATGGCGCCGAAGGATATGGCATTCAGGGATCTGCCGTCGCTTCTGCATCCTGGAGATTTACTGGTCTTCAACAATACCCGTGTCATGCAGGCCAGACTGTTCGGTCACAAGGAGACGGGAGGAAAGATCGAACTGCTGATCGAGAGAGTCCTCTCTCCTGATCGTGCGTCGGCTCATCTGCGTGCCAGCAAGACACCAAAAGCCGGCAGTTATCTGCAGATAGGAGAGCATCAGGTAAAAGTTGAGGGCAGGGAAGGTGAGTGCTTTTTAATCAGACTCCTACAGGGTGATTTTTATTCCCTGATGACAGAGGAAGGACACATGCCACTGCCACCCTACATCCAGCGGGATGACGAGGGGCAAGACCTGGACCGATACCAGACGGTCTATGCGGAACATCTCGGTGCGGTGGCGGCGCCTACGGCTGGACTCCATTTCGATCAAGGCTTGCTGGATCAGATATTCTCAATGGGTATAGATCAAGCCTACGTCACGCTACATGTGGGAGCGGGCACCTTTCAGCCTGTCAGGTCGGAGAACCTTGATGAGCACCACATGCACAGTGAGTTTGTCGATGTCGACCAGAGCGTCTGCGATAAGGTGCGGGAGACGCGTGCAAAGGGAGGACGTGTGGTGGCGGTGGGTACCACCAGCGTACGCAGTCTTGAGGCCGCATCACAGAATGGCGAGGTTGCACCATTTAAGGGTGAGACCCAGCTTTTTATCCGGCCGGGTTATCGGTTTAACAGTGTCGATGTGATGATCACCAATTTTCATCTGCCAAAATCCACATTGTTGATGCTGGTTGCCGCATTCTCCGGATACGAACGTATCATGCAGGCCTATCAGCATGCGGTTGATCAACACTACCGTTTTTTCAGTTACGGAGACGCCATGTTTCTCACGCCTGCGCCACCGGGTGTTGAAGATAAATAGTGAGCAAAAAAAAAGCGCGACAGGGGTGTCGCGCTTAAAAATTCCACCAAAGGAGGATGGAGGAGTGTTGTGTTGACTCGTAGAACGATTCAGCACATCAACATTTTCTAATATATAGGTGATTACTGTCAAGTTTTTTTAGGGAAAACCCTAATAACTGGTTCACACTTTGTTCTTCGCCTCTTTTAAGGCAAGAGAGCAGGTAAAAGAGATGGCTGCTTAGTGCCTGATTAAAGCGAAGAAATACTATGAAATTCAATATTTATCAGACAGATGGACATGCCAGACGAGGCCGGTTGAGCTTTCCGCGAGGGACGATTGAAACACCGGCATTCATGCCCGTAGGCACCTACGGTACTGTGAAGGCGATGACGCCAGAAGAGTTGGTTGATCTGGGGGCTGAGATCATCTTGGGAAATACCTTCCACCTGATGCTCCGACCGGGCACAGAGGTTATACGCCGGCACGGAGATCTGCACGGCTTTACCCATTGGGAGCGTCCCATTCTTACCGATTCCGGTGGTTTCCAGGTCTTCAGTCTGGGTGATTTGCGAAAAATTACTGAGGAAGGTGTGACATTCCGTTCACCCATCGATGGCAGCAAGGTCTTTATGGGGCCGGAAGAGTCAATGCAGGTACAGCGGGAGTTGGGCTCGGATATCGTCATGATCTTTGATGAATGCACACCTTATCCGGCAACAGAGCGTGAGGCGCAGACGTCGATGGAACTCTCGCTGCGTTGGGCGGAGCGCAGCCGTGTGGCCCATGGTGACAATCCGGCAGCGCTCTTTGGCATCATTCAGGGTGGTATGTTCGAAAAGCTGCGGGGAGCCTCGCTGGAGGGATTGCAGAAAATCGGATTCGACGGCTATGCCGTGGGTGGTTTATCTGTCGGTGAACCACCGGAAGACCGCTGGCGTGTTCTCGATTATCTTTGTCAGGCCATGCCGGCTGACAAACCGCACTATCTGATGGGGGTCGGCACACCCGAGGATATTGTCGAGTCAGTGCACCGGGGGATCGACATGTTCGATTGTGTCATGCCCACCCGCAATGCCCGCAACGGGCATCTTTTTACGCATACGGGCGTCGTGCGTATCCGCCATGCGGCCCATCAGTACGATGAGAGCCCGCTTGATTCCCTATGCGATTGTTACACCTGCCGTAACTACAGCCGGGCCTATCTGCGGCATCTGGACAAATGTAACGAGATCCTCGGGGCAAGGCTGAATACCATTCATAACCTCCACTATTATCAGAAACTGATGCGGGATATCCGTACAGCCATTGAGGCGGGTAGTCTGCAGGCCTTCACGGAGAAGTTCTATGCCATGCGGTCAGGCGGGAATTGAATCTATCTGGCTAGGGCCTGTTAACACTAATCCAATGCGCCCTGTTGAGCCTGAAAAAGCGCCAATCAAGGCGCGAGGAGAGAAGTTTGGTTATTCCAAATGAACGACGAGTAACGCTGAGTGGCGCTTTTTCAGGCTCAACCCGAAGGGCTGGGGCTGTTTTTGCACCCAGCGGCGTTATCATTCGCTCATGTAGCCGGGCTACACCACGCTCATTCTGCCTTGCTGGGCACAAAAACAGCTCCAGCAGGGCGTATTGGATTAGTGTTAACAGGCCCTAGATGAGTTGGCTGGATTTCAGTCGTTTCAGATTGCTTGAGATCTTCCAGCCCCTGTGATGCATGCATCTGTCCCTGGCTATCAATAATCACCGCTTCTACGTCCTTTTGGCGATTGATGAGTGCCAGTCCATCCTTCAGTCCAAGCACGAACACACTGGTGGAGAGAGCGTCGGTTCGCATAGCATTTGGCCCAATGATGGTGACGCTGCGTAGTCCTTCGGCAGAGCGGCCCGTCTTCGGACTGAGGATATGGTGGTAACGCACACCATCGGCTTCGAAGTAGCGCTCATAATCACCGGATGTAGAGACGGCTGTATCCGACAAAGGCAGTACGGCAGCCAGGGCTTTATCATCGCGGGGTGCCTGCACGCCGATATACCAGGGACGCCCCTGATGATCTCCCAGCATACGGCTGTCGCCACCTGCGCTGATCAAGGCATTCTCAATGCCACGCTGCTCGAGTAGATGAATACCCCGGTCGACGGCATAACCCTTGGCGATACCTCCCAAGTCTATTCGTACACCCGCTTGTTTGAAATGGACAGATTGAGTGTCAGGGTCAAGTGTGAGATGGCGATAGTTGATCAGTGGGCGTGTCTGGTCCAAGGCCTCATCAGTGGGTTTTATCTCTTTCCGGTAGTCGTATTGATGACCGGCTGAGGCAAAAGTGATATCGAAGGCGCCGTCCGTCAACCGTGAATAGGCCAGGGAGGTCTCCAACAGATCATAAAATTCCTTGGAGATCGGTACAGGTTGAGCGGATGCCCCGTCATTGACCAGGTAGAGTTCACTGGTCTCGATGTAGGGGCTCAATGCCTGATCGAGCCGGTGGAATTCCTTGAGTACGGATTCGATGGCCCGGTTTGCGGTTTGCTCATCATCATGCCAGACCTCCACACCTATCCGGGTACCCATAATGGCAGCCTGCTGCCCAAACCAGGCACCTTGTGATGAGAGTGGCAGCAGCAGCGCCGCCAAGAGGGCGCAAAGAAGGCCAGTGCGCCACATCATTGGGTTAGGGCCTGTTAACACTAATTTGATCGTCACTGCCAAGACCATTTTTTTGTCCAGCAAGGCAGAAGGAGTGCGGTGTAGCCGGTCTACATAAGCGACTGATAACGCCGCTGGGCGAAAAAATGGCCTTGGCCCTCCGGGTTGCGCCCCGAAGGAAGTGCCCTTGGGGTGCGCCTGAAAAAGCGCCACTCGGCGTTACTCGTCGCTCATTTGGAACAACCAAACTACGCTCCTCGCGCCCCGAAGGAAGTGCCCTTGGGGTGTGCCTTGATTGGCACTTTTTCAGGTGCAACAGTGGCAATCAAATTAGTGTTAACAGGCCCTAGGATGGCAGGAAGTCGATGGGATAGGATACGATGGCAGTCTCCACATCTTTTGCCGAGAATTTGAAGAGCTTGATTCGGCTCACCAGCTTTCGCTCCAGTTTACTGTCGTTCAGTTCCGAGGAGAGAATGCGGCACTTGGTCACCTTGCCGGCCGGAGATATGGTCAACTCAAGCACGACTTTACCACGCAGTGTCGGGTCGCTTCGAAGGGCTCGATTATAGAGCGCGTAGACAGCCCCTTTGTTCTGGTCGAAGACAGTCTGTATCTCCTCCCGTGTGCGGTTTCCTTTATGGTTTTTGCCTTTGCCTCTTGAGCTGCTTGCGGCGGATGCCCGTTTGGCATTGGCTGCACGACTCTGAACTTGTGTGGTTGAACGACCACCGAGACCTTGTCCACCAGTATTCCGACTCAATGCCGCAGTATTGATGCCACCGCTTCCTCTCGACGCCCCGCCAGTGATGATCGAGCGACTCGATGTGGCTGCTTTTTCTCCGGTCGAAGCTAGCTTACGAATGCCACCGACCTGCGGTACTGCGGGTTCATCACGCAGATCCGCCAGCTGATCTGAAAAAGCCAGAAGCCCGGCACTTGCCGCTTTTTTACGCGCACTCTCTGTCGAGGGCTTTGGCGGTATTTTTGCAATCTTCTTAGCCGGCTTCTTGGCCGGTTCCGCTTTCTTTTTGGCTTCAGGTTTCTTCTTCTCCGGCTTGGGTTCCGGTTTCTTTTTCTCCACCAGCTTTTTTGCCGGTTTTGGCTTGGGTGGCGGTACTTTCTTCTGTTCCAGGATAAGGCGTGCCAGTCTGGGCGGCAGGGTCTGCTTCTTGAATCGCTCCTTCTCGGGTAATTCGATCATTGGAATCAGCAGACCGAACAGCAGTGTGATGATCAGAACGATTGAGCTGATCAGATAGAAGCGGCGCTCATCGGCATCCTGGGTATTCCAGGGTAGTATCTGGGAATGGCGGTAGGAGACGCTCACAGAGTCTGTCCTCCCTTGGCCTTTTCGGCACGCTGCAGAACCGCAAGGGAGACACGGGGATATTCCGAGTCCGCACAGGTGGCCATCACACGCTTCAGCAGGTTATAGGGAATCTCTTTATCCCCCATGATAGTGATATTGCCGGTGAAAGGTTCCAGGGTGCTTGCCTTGGCGCGCTCCGCATGAAGCTGCAGTTCCGCTTTCAGCGTCGGCAGCAGGGTGCCGGGAGGCAGCGGTTGTGCCAGATCGATAATACGGCGGCCATGCACCAGGATCTCGTTCTGGTTAACCATCACGACCAGGGTCTCTTTCGGTTTCTGCTCAGCAGCCGACTCGGGCAAACTAAGCGCCTTGGCATTCGGCAAGACTTGCACTTCGCCAGAATTGACCAGCAGAAAGAAGACCAGGATTGTAAAAATATCCATCAAAGAGACTAGGTTGAGCGTGGCTCGACCTTTGTTTCGTTTGTGGTGGCGATCCATTCGTTTCGCCCTGCGCGACATTTTCATGAAGCGTTACCTTGAGCCTTGTTGGATGACTTGAGAGGCGGAGGTGCGTCACCCAATGAAATTTCGGGGAACAGCTCAGCCTGTACCAGAGAGCCGGCCTCCATCTGCTCAGTCATTCGTACCGCATCCATGACCTGAACCATGGTTGCATAACTGGTTTGCGGTTCAGAGAGGATGAAGGCGTTACGTTTCTCCGGAAAACGGACCTTGATCTGCACCAGCAGATCATTCAGTGCCTTGAAGTCGTGTCCTTCGGCGTTGTTTTCGATACGCCGGATCAGACCACCGCGTTGGTCAGCGACTTCCATGCTCTCTTTACGGATGATGACCTCGAGCTGCAACTCCTTGATAGCCTGCAATTTGCCTTCACTGGCAGGTGGCAGATAGAGCTCAAGGATGGCAAAGCGGGAAAAGGCCGCCGTGATCAGCAGAAAGGGAATCAGTATCACCATCAGGTTAAGAAAGGCGGTGATATTCAGCTCCGCCTCGTGATGATGGTGACGCAGACGTTTTCTCATGCGTTGCTCCGTGCGGAAGCTGAAAAGGCTTTCTCATTGAAGATATTGAGGAACTTCACCGAGGCCATTTCGAGGCTGTCGACCAGGGAGGTGGTCTTGCTCTGCAGCAGGGCGTAGACCAGTAGTAGAGGAATAGCAGCCATCAGACCGAAGGCAGTCGTGTTCATTGCAACCGAGATACTGGCAGATAGCAGGTCGGCCTTCTCTGCCGGGTCTGCATTGGAGACCGCGGTAAAGGCCTGAATCAGACCAATGATGGTACCCAGCAAGCCCAGCAGAGTGGCGATATTGGCCAGTGTGCTGAGGTAGTGCGTGCGCTTCTCCATGCGGGGGATAGCTTCCATCAGTCCCTCTTCCATGGCGACCTCCACATCATCGCGGCGTCGTGCGGTACGAGCACGTGCCAGACCGTATGTCAGCATGGTGCCGATGGCGGTTTTCGATTTGTTGGCAGCATTCATGGCTTCATTGAAGTCGCCGCTGTTTAGGAGTGGCAGAACTCTTTTCCAGGTCCGCTTGTTACTGCCGGTGACCAAGCTGAGATAGACCCAGCGCTCGATGGCGATGGCCAGCCCGCCGGCGAAGATCAACAGAATGGGATACATGAAGAGTCCGCCTTCCTGAAAGAATCGGATGATGGGGTCGATGAGCTCCATGGGGTTCTCCGTTGTTTAAAGCTTCAAAATTAAGTTGATTACTATCGGGCTTTGCCGCATTTGGTGCGGATCGGCAGTCGTGCCCGGATTCTTTACGGTTTTTCACCAAATGTCTGGTACCAATCCACACGTCTGCGAAATACATCACGGTCCAGAGGGACCATCAGCTCATCCATGGTGTTCATTTCCGGCGGCATCATGCCGGTCAGACGCTTGGCGGCGCGCCAGGGCACCACATAGAGTACGTTGGGTGACTCTTTGTTGCCGAAAATGGCGGCGCCTTCCATGTCGAGTCTCTGTTCTGCCACACCTGTTGATGTAATCAGGAGCAGCAGTGTCAGAATGCAGTATTTTTTAATCGTGTTTGTCATCTCAAAATACTCATGGGTTATTTGGCGCTTTTCAAACGGCGTTCCAGGTCGAGTATCCAGCCTTTAATTTCCCGATCCTCTGCGTCAGCCAGTTTTTGGCAAACCCGGTAGTGTTCCAGAGCCTGCTTTGGTTTTTCCAGGTAGAGGTCATACAGGATGCCTAGGTTTCGATGCGCCATTCGATAGACGGGCTCAGCTTTGAGCGCCGCCTGATAAGCTTGTTCCGCTTCTTGGAAGCGGCCCTGCATGCGTAAAGAAAGCCCAAGCTGGTTATGTGCCGGAGCGCTATCGGGATTACTCTTGATGGCATTGCGAAACGACTGTTCTGCTGCTGCCGGGTCGTTCTCTTTCAATTGAATAATACCGAGATTGGTTTGTGGGCCGGCCAGGCGGGGATTATCCGCCGCCAGCTGTGAAAACTGTCGCTTTGCTTGCTTTGTATTGCCTTCGCGCAGAGATTTCAGTGCTGCGGCATAGTCCTTTTCCAGTGCTGTGCTGACTTTCTTTTCACCAGTTGCGGATGCTTCCTGGCTGCTTGGACGTTCCTGCATGGCAGTACAACCGCCGAGCAGTAGTGTGAGGCAGAGGATCAGTCGGGCAGGTTTAGTTGATCGCATCGACCCACTCCTCAGTCTGTTCCTGCTTTGCATAGCGGGCTGGCTGTAATTTTGCCAGTGCTTCAAAACTCTTTTTGACCCATTCGTCATAGATGCCCGATGTCGTATGTTTGACATTGGACTCATAGATGGCAATGGCCTTGTCCTCGAACGGAAAGGCCTGCTCCTCCAAGAGAATCTCATATTGCTCCAACTCTTCTTCATTGAGGCCTTTGGGTCGCTCGGATGCCATCAGCGCTGCACCAAACTCTTGGTAGATTTCACCCATATGGTAAGTAGCTGCCGTTGAGACTTCGGCGACACCATATTCTGCAGCCTGTTTATAGGCGGCAATGGCACTCTGCATCTGCTGCTTCTTGCGCTTCAGGTTCTTTTCCAGCGGGGCCTTTAGTGCAGTACGACGGAACAGTTCATGGTCAGGACCTGCCAGTCTCAGAGAGGCCTGGGCCGCCAGATAGCGCGTGCGGTCCGTGCGTAGCTTGCCGGCTTTGGCATCGGCCTCAATCAGTTGTTTTAGCCAGTGATCCCGCTGTTTGGGATTGCCTTGTTTCTCGTGCAGATCGACCAGTTTCTGTCTGGCCTCTATGGATTGATCCAGAGGAATGGGGAAGGCTTTGACATAGCGCGCATAGGCGTTGATGGCTTCAGGCGTGCGGCCGGCCTTCTCATAGAGTTCCGCAGATTGCCAACCTGCAGCCTGCCTCAACTCAGGGGTGGCACCCTGATCGGAGATGGTCGTTAGCTCGGCAGCGGCTTTCAGAGGTTGGTCTGTTTCCAGATAGGCCGTGGCCAGTTTGTTGTTGACCTCGGCGACCAACTCGTTTTCAGGATAGCGTTTACGGAACGACTCAAGAATCGTGACTGAGCGGTTCCAGTCACCGCTGGCAATGAGGCTGGCAGCAGCGTCATATTCCGCAGTGGCGCGTATCGATGCCTTCGGTACGAGGGTGGAAATGCGCAGGAACTGCCTGGCTGCACCCGGTTGATCACCCTTTTCACGCAGTACGGCGCCCTGCTGATAGATGCTGGCGGCCAGCTTCTCTTCGAGTGGGGGACGTTGCTCATCCCGCTTCGACATGAGAGCAAGTGCCTGCTGATAACCTGTTTCAGCTGCGGCAAAGTCCTTTTGTTCAAAAGCAGCATGAGCGGCAACTGTCCAGGCTGTGCGCTGCAACTCGGTCTTGGCTGGGGGATCCAGATTGACGATCTGCAGTGCTGCACCACGAGCTCTGCCGTGGTCATTCATTTCAAGTAACCGCTCAGACGCCTGGGTCAAAACCTGGGCCATACGGCGGTCTTTGGGAAAGACGGAACTGAAGCGCAGCGCACTCTCCACTGACCGCTTGCGCCAATCTGCCTGTGCTTCCTTGGGTAGCTTTTTTTCCTGCTCATCGTAGGCGAGCAGGGCGGCATAGCCGGCTTCAGCACGTTTATCGTGGGGAGGCAGCTTGTAGGCGCTCTCTTCATAGGCTGTTACGGCTTCGGGATAACGTTGTAGCTCGAACAGCAGTTCCGCCAGCAGGAAACTGATGCTGCCGGCTGTCGGATCATCCGGGAATGAATCGAGGTAGAGACGATACCAATGGGCAGCCTCCCGGCCTTCACGGGTCTGTATGGCAGCTGCTTCTTTGGTCTTCAGCTTGGTGCTCTGCTGTGCCAGTGCATGGTGATATTCAGCCAGCTCTTTGAGGTAGCTGCGCAACTGGCCATTGAGCCAGGCTCGATCGGCTTCATTGAGCTGCTGCCGGTACTCACTGTGCACGGCATAACGCTGGGTGAAGGCTTTCTTGCTCTCCAGGGCCTGCGTGGTGAAGCCGTGCTCTGTGTAGATCTCTACCACCTTGACGGAAAGTCTGGGTGACTGGGCATGCACCGGGTTGAAATCAACGAAGGCAAGATAGGCATCGGCGGCATCCTGGATTCTCTCCTGTTTCAGGTAGAGATCCCCCAGACCTTGATAGACCAGGTATTCGTAGTTTCTGTGGCCCTTTTGATCGAAGTAGCTGCTGATACGACGCGTACCGCCCAGCTCAGAGAATGTCAGGCTGATGATTCGCAAGGTTTCTTTCAGTAGGGCCTGGTCAGCAGGCGAAATGCTGGTGATGTCGATTTGCGGGGCATTGCCCAGCTTGCGATCGAGCAGCTGAGTGAAGGAGTCGAGTCCCTGTTCGATGTCGCGCTGTTTGAAGCGGGACCAGCCGTGCTTGAGCAGCGCACGGTCGTAGTAGGGGGAATCATCCCGTTGAGCCAGAATGGCGCCATAGGCTTTCTCGGCTTGATCAAAGCGTTGTTGCACAAAAAAGCGTTCACCGCGGCGGAACTGTGCTTCTTGCCAGTGCTGACTATCAGGGTGTTTGACCACCAACTCCTGTAAGGCCGCCATCATCTTATCCAGGTCGCCGTGGAGCTCGCTGGCTCTTGCCAGTTGATAGAGCACCAGGTCTCGGGATGGATAGTCCGGCTCGTTCTGCAGCAGCTGCTCGTAAAGTCCGATCGACTTTTCGAGATCTGCACCACTGGCGTTGCTTGTCTCTTCGGGTTGCAACAGGCGGGTTTCGCTCTGCTCAAGTTCAAGATCGGCTAGGCGGCGTGTGGCTTCGCTGCTGAGACGCCGATCGGGCTTGAGTTGTAACAATGCCTGATAGTTTTTGATGACTTCCGCCCGGTCGGTGGCGGAGAGTTGGCGTTTTTCGATGACGATCTCTTTTTTTTCAAGATTGGCCAATGTGGCCTCATCTGAGCCATCACCCATAAACGTCGCACAGCCGCTCAATAGGGAAGGGATGAGTGTCAGCAGGAAAATGCGTTTCATTGATTCGCATCTCCAGTGGTGGGTTCGCTGCTACTGTCAAGCAGGCTGGCAACACCAAAGCGGGCCTGTATCAGATAGTCATGCAGCAAGGTTTTTCGCTGTTCGAGTACATTGGATGCCATCAGCTGTAGTTGCTGCGCTTCTTTACCGCGTAGCTGAGCAACCTGCTTCACCAGTGAGGGTATGCTTTTCTCCAGGTTCTTGATACGTGCTGCAAAGGCTTCAAATCGACCCTTTGTCTGTTGTCTGGCCAGTGTGAGGTCTTCTACCAGCTTTCTGGTCTTTTCAAGCGTCAGGTCCAGGTCCCGCATCTGCTTTTTCAGGGTCCAGATTCTGGCCGGATGCTCGGTGACTGTCCGCCAGACAAGGATGCCTTCCATGAGTCTGGCGCCCTCTTGCTGGCTAGCAAGTCTGCCGCCTCTGTTATGGCGCTTGATCAGTCCGTCAATCTTCTCCAACCTTTTCAGCCAACTCTTTTCGTCTTCTGTGGTGAGCATGAAAGCCGGTTCTTCAGGTGAAGCGGCCCGCTCGTAGAGAGCTTGTAGTTCGTCCCGCTCTTTCTCCAGTTGTTTCACCGCATCCCCTTCGAGAAAGGCATCCACTTTTTGCTGTTGTTTGGCATAAGCTGCGATTCGTACATCCAGCATGCTTTGGTAGGAGGCGATCTTTTCCTGCCACTGGTGCAGGTTGCGCTCCATCAGGCGTAGATCTTTGTAGTCCTGAAGACGCTCCTGAAACTCGTTCTTCGAGAGCAGAACAGGGAGCTGGGCGCGTAGCCCCTGTTCTTCCGGCAAGACTTCCACATTGGGTTGATTCGTTGCATTCAGCAGGTTGTCAGGGAAGTTGCTTTGCTGGATGTTGGCCATCGCCTGGTCCAGCTCGATAATCGACGTGTTGAACCTTGCGATGGCATCCCTGTAGCCTTGCAACGACTGTTGATCGGCTTCCAGCAAGGCGAGGGCATAGGGAATGGCCAGCTGTACTTCGAGGACGGCTGGTTCATCAGTAGTACGCTCGGCGAGCATTTGCCAGGGCACCAATGCCTGTTCCGGCTTGTTTTGCTGTAGCGATGCCCAGCCGGCACCGAGCAACGCCTGGTTACTGGACGGACCATGCAGTCTGACTTTCTGCAGGGCTTCCAATGCAGGTTCCGGCTGTTGCGATTCCAGCATCAGATAGCCGAGCAGCAGATTGGCGCGGTCTCGGATTGCTTTTTGTTCTTCGCTACTGCCAGAGCTGGTACCGATCTCCCTCAGCAGATCATATCCTTTTGTTTGTTCATCCTGACGCAAGTGGGCAATGGCCTGATTGAAATTGCCATAGAGCGACCATTCTGTCTCACCAGAAACCTTCGGTAGTGTCTCAAGTGCTTGCGTGTCTTCCTTGTCGAGCAGTTGGATCAGGCCCAGCAGGTTGAGGCTTTCGTCATGTTCAGAGGGTTTCAGGGCAGTGCCGACCTTCGAGAGTGCGCCTTTGGCGGCCTGTCGGTCATCCCGACGGTGACGTGACTTGGCCAGGTGTAACCATGCCCGGCTTTGTAGTTGGGGAGAAGCAGACTGCTCCAACACACGTTGGAATATGGTCTCCGCTGTATCGGGCATGCCGTATGCCAGGTAGAGTCCTCCCAGTAGAAGTTCCGGTTCATCTTCGTAGGCCTGCATGAGGCCCTGCTTTCTGGCGGAGAGCAGGCGGACGATGGCTTGAAAATAGTTCTCTTGATAGAGCTGAAAGAGTGCTTCTCCGTAGTGGAGATCGCGCAACGCCTCAGGTTCCCCAGGCTTGACTGCAGCTTGTGCAGCCATCGGCAGGGTAAGAGAGAGCGTCAGTAGGATGTAAGTGAGCAGGCCGGATCGCAAGGGATCACTCCCATTCCCGGACCTCGAAGTCCGGTTGCTGCATAGCGATGCTGTCGACAATTTTGAGTTCAAGGTATTTCGGGCCTATGCCCTTGGAGAATGTGACGGTGGCGCCACGCTTGTAGTCTCTGCCTTTCGGGCCAACACCGGTGAAAAAAGCGACGAGTTCATGCTCACCCGATTTAAGGTTGCCGAGATAGAGGCGCTGTACACCACCCCGGTGCAGCGCCATGGTTTCACGCTCGGTATAGAGGTGGTTGGTCAGCTCTTTGTCGTCTATTTGTAGCTGGACCGAATCGAGCTTGAAGTACTTGCCGATGTCCATGGAGAGAAAAACCGAGACCTGGGTGTTGCCGGGAAAGAGCAACTCCTCTTCCAGGATGAAGAGTTCCCGATTGAGTTCCAGAACGGACTTTTTCAAATCTTGTACCTGCTGGTCCAGGGCTTTGCTCTGGTCAGCGGTGGGCTCCGCCCAAGCCAGAGAGATGACCATGTAGAAGGTAAGAAAAATCAGGATGCGTGCGAAGGTCTTCAAGATGCTGGTTTCCAAATAATATGTACCCGAGTTGGAGCTCATAAATCTATATGAATTAGGACGTTGCGTTTGCGATCATAGTCACAGCTTGGCACGGGGATTTGGTGTTGTATTCCCAAATGTGCAAATCATAGCGGAACTGGATTCCTATCGCCACGAATCGCTTATTTTTTGATTTCTGTTATGTTGTCTGGCCGTGCAACACCTTGTCTCGTATTAGTTGGATAAAATCCCTTCAATACAGTGTGTTATGCCACTTGTGATTGGGTTACGTGAGATTTCATTTGGTTTGGTGAATTATGGGTAACTTGTTGTTATTTATAGTGATTATGGGTGATCTAGTGGGTATTTCCTCTGGTTCATCCAGCGGTTTTTTAATGGGCAATGGGGAATCTCTTTGTGATGAGTAGAAAAATCTGGATTTGTCTCCTTGGTCTATATTCCGGATACCTTTCAGCTGGCCAGCCTGGCGATAGCCTGGTGACAGCCCCTTTTTCGGTATCGAACACCAATCCCTTTATCCTTATTCATGGCCTGCCAGCAGTACAGAGTGCATCGATTCTCGAGGCTGATCATTCGATCTTTCAATGGCAGTTAGATCTCACCAATCATTCGAAATCATCAACAACAGGCAGTGAATCGATCAGTTTGGATGGAGAGACTTACCGTGCAGTATTGATCTGGAAACGAGGTTTAGGGAATGGTTGGCAGATCGGTGCTGAGTTGCCTTTGATCTCACATCAGAATGGTGTGATGGATAACTTCATTGAAGGTTGGCACGACCTTTTTGGTTTATCCAACAGTGATCGTGAACCCTGGCCGAAAAACCGACTGCTGTTTCGCTATGAGAGAGAGGGTTCCACTGCGTTCGAAGTGACTGATGGCACCAATGGAGTGGGTGATATCAGGTTCCTCGCTTCAAAGGCGCTGAGCCAATCGCCTTCCGGTAATTTATTGACGATTCATGCTGCTCTCAAACTACCGACTGGTGATGCCGACAGGTTACAGGGTAGTGGCGCAGTAGATCTGTCTGTCTGGGTGAGCGGCGCTGTACCAACATTGTGGCCCGATATGAAAATTGGGGGGTTTGCTCAGATTGGAGTGCTCGCGATGGGGGAGGCGGATGTGCTGCCGGAATTACAGCGTGATTCGGTCTGGTTTGCTGGTGCGGGTGTGCATTGGGAGGCTTTTGATTGGTTGACGCTGAAGGGTCAAGTCGATGTCCATAGTGCCTTTTATCGAAGCGGCCTGGATCAGTTGGGGCTAAGGTCCACACTTTTAACGGTTGGTGGAACCATCCCAATGGACCAAGGGCGCAGTGCTATCGATCTGGCCATTGGGGAAAATCTGGCGACCGACTCCATTCCAGATTTCATGATCAATCTGGCTTACCGGATGCGATTTTGAAATGTTAGGGAAGCGCTGAACAAGTGTGACCACTGATGACTTGTTCAGTGCTTTCTTATCTCACTATTGAATCTGATTGAAGACTGTCAGGCTGTCGAGCATGGCACTGTTGCCGAGATTTGTACCAAACAGATCTGTGAAGCGACCTTGCTCTCCGTGCAGCGCCAGATAGTTGAGTGCCACGGTCTGTACCAGCAGGTTAACATTGTTGGCGGCCGGGCTGGAGGCGTTGTTCACTGAACCGTCGGCACTGAAGGTACCGATCTGCTGCCGCACCAAATCACCATTGATCAGCGCGGGTTGGCTGCCTGGATTGTAGACCAGGAAAAAAGAGGCCGATGTGGACTGATTGTCACTGGTCCAGACGCCTTTGCCCCCGCCATCCTGTGAGTTATCCAACGTGCCATTGCTTGAGACAGAGCCGTCACTGAAGACATAGAGCATGAGTGGTGTACCCCTGCGTGCGGCATACTCCAGGCAGGCTCCCATACAGCGACCGGCACGCAGATCCCGGATCTCACCCACGGCACGATCACCGGTGTGGTAATCGTAACCACCCATGGTGATAGTGCCGGCGCCGGCATAGCCGTTGACCACCAGCTTCATGACTGAGGCGGTTTTGCGGAATTCAGAATCACCATCGAATTCAGTTTGACTGAAAATGGGTCCGATGATGTCGGTGTCCTGGGTGACATCGAGTTCAGCCGGATCACCATAGCGGTCAACCAGGTCGGCACTCTTCACATAACCGCATCGTACCAATTCCTTCACTACCGCATCTGTGGTGATGCCCGTGTCCACGCTGGCCAACTTCATATCCGAGATACGTTGTATGGCCTCCATGACCGCTACGGCATCCGACTGATTGAGCAGTCCCACCAGTTTACCGGTATCGATCAGGCCGGAGACGTCACTGGGGCGGTCGACCTTGGTCGGACGCACCGTAAGATCGATCATGTCTGCCGGGGCAATGGAGTTGCCACCGGAGTCGGAGCTGCGTGAACCGATCAGGGTAAGTAATTCACCATCCGCACCACAGCGGTTGATGGCGTACATTGGATTGTGGGGATTGATGCTGGTGTCGTTTTCTGATCGTGCCGGGATGACGGCGCCGTTGGTCATAGCCCAACCGGCCGTATTAAATCTCTCCTTGATACCTCTGAGCATGGCACTGTCGGAGTGGAAGGCCAGTCCCAAGTCTGCATCGATAAAATCGTTGAGACCTGTGTTCGGGTTCACAATCGGAGGGATCATGTCACCCGGTAGACCCAGGCGGCTATATCCGGCAGTGGTGAGAAAATCCATTTGGCTGCCCTGGCCCACCAGGACGTTGGAACCGGCGATATTGGCGCCACCCGCCAAGTCAAAGCAGATAAACGGGATCTTGCCACCACCCAATGTACTGATGTCGCACCGGTCGGGAAGCTTCAAAGCCTGTAGATCAGGTGAGAGTGCGGCATGTGCCTCACGCGGATTGGCAAAGAGACTAAACAGAGAGGGGGCAGTGACGGCTGCCATCCCCTTCATCAACCCCTGGCGGATGAAATCACGTCGGCTCATCGGGCGCGGGTGGTCCGGATATAGCAATGGGGCGTCTGGTGAGAGATTTTTCACTTTTCTGCGCATATTCAATCTTCCGTCTTATAGAGTTCCCAGGGGTTTTACTGGAGTAGCAATGTGGCACTTCCCAGCACCGAGGCACAAGCAGCCTTGGTAACGATGCTCGTGCGATCTGCACTACAGGGTCCCCCGCACCGGGCCAAACCATCCGGCAAGCCATCAGGATTCGAGTTGCCACTGCTGTCGTATGGTTTGAGATCTGAAGTGTCGGTCAACAACAGCATCAGTTCTGCTCTGACGTCAGCAGGTACAGGTTGCGTGGCGATGTTCTGGCCGAGGAAGGTATCGATAATGGGATTTACCACCTGATCCTGCCAAGTGCTATCGACAATATCATTGGCATTGGTCGAGAAGTTGAGACCGGGGAAGAAGCTGCTTCTCAGGCTGTTGTCATCCACCAGTTCACTACAATACTCGATGGCCAGCTGTGAGACGGCTACCTGATGCGAGGAGAGAAATCCGTTGATGATTTCCGAAGAGGGCAACTGCTGCTTGATCGTAGCGTAGGTCGATGCCACGGCACTGTTGGTGCGCGGTACACCGGTCAGCATCGACATGCTGGCGCTGATCTCTTCGAAGGTTCGCAGGCCGACCAGAGAGGCTGGATCTTTATCAGCAGGCACAGCTGGTAGCGGGATAGCAGGCTCCGTATAGACATTGGCGTTTGAGCCGAGTCTTTCGAAGGTGAGGAAGAACTCATCACTGTCGGAACCCTTTTCCAGTGGGATAGTGGTGCCGATTCTGGAAAGTGATTGGCCGTTGGCCGTGTAATCGGTGCCGTTGATCGTGGTGACCAGATGGTCATACGCCTGGCCCATGGATGATTCTTTACCGTTGATACCAATACGCATACCTTCCATAGGGATCGACCCCGGCGTGACTGTAGTATCCAGGCTAATGAATCGGGCATCACGGAACTGATAGCTGTAGTTATCGAACTGGCTCACCTCGAACATGATATAGCTCTGCGGGAGGCCAACCAGATCGGTGACATTAAACAGCAGGTAGTACTTCTCTCCGACGCCTGCTGCAAAATTCTGTGTAATCTGCGGCTCAGTCAAGGCTCGGTTGTGAACTGCAAGAAGACGGACCTTACCAGCCCAGGGGTTGGTGCCGGAGGGTTCGCTTCCCAACACTAGCGCATAGCTGTCATCCCAATCGCTGAGATTGCCCGATGCGGTAGCGTCGATGTCGTCGGTGAAGATGCCGTTGACATAGATGCGTCGGCCGTTGGCAGGATCGTAGGTGATAACCACATGCTGCTCTGATGCCTGCAGGTCCTCATCGGCGTCGGCGGTAGAGTGAGCAGGCTCACCGTTACCATCCGTAGTACTTGAGCGGTGCATGAAGTCGTAATTGTACATGGACTGGCCTAACGTAAAGTTACGTACGTTGTCACCTGCCGAGTAGCTCACGATACGGGCTGGCCCTTCCTGAGTGACATTGGCGGGAACCAACCAAGCCTCGACGGAGTATTCGCCGGTAGCCTGAATAAGCTGTGTCAGCTTACTGCTGTCACCCGTGACGCCTTGGGCCTTACCGTTGCGGAATTCCAGTCCCCAGCCCTCAACCCAGGAGACATCTCCGCTTTTGGTCAGGTTGATTGCGGGATCGACACCGCTGGTGTCATAGGCAATATCACCAGTGCCGGTCTTGAATTCGTATAGTGCAATCACATCTGTCTCATGCCGGCTGCCGCCACTGGCGACGATGCCGTCCGGTAGTGAGAGCGCCCCACTAACGACCAGATCAGAATCAATCGGTGTGGGCAGGATGCCGTCTGCCATCTGCGTAATGGCTGTTTCCATTTCTAGTGCGTTGCTTGGGCAGTCGTCCCAGCAGTTATGTAACTCCAATAGACGCAACACCAGTCGGGAATTTGACGGTGTGTCCAGATCAATAGAAGTTTTGACAGATGCGTAGGCTGTATCGATATCTGTATCAGAGAAATAGGGCGACTGTGGTGCAATGGCCGTCTCGATATGGCACTCGATGCAATATTGGGTTAACAAGGGGTGTACGTGAGTTGCAAAGAGTATCGGGTCAACAGGAAACTGTTTGCTCTCGCCGACTACTTTGTCGATTGGGGCTTCCAGTTCGATCTCCCGGCCAGTTGTGGTGCCGGTGCCTACCCAAGCTTCTACGTAGGTTGTGATAATGGATGCACAGGCGCTATCACTCGCCTCCCAGCAGTTGTGGCCATTTGCCACTTTGGTGACCAGGCTTGATGCATCCGGTTCGGCGCGATTGATAAAGGGATTGACCGCTTCGTATGCCAGATTGACATCATCCTCACGCACGAAGAGCGGGGCTTGACCGCCAGTGCCGTGGCACTCACCACAACGGTTTTGCTTACGTAGGGGCTCCCAAAGACTGACGCGGAAATTCTGAATATCCGTCGTGCGGGCTGCCGGACCGCTGTAGGTGCTGGCAGGTGTGCCGTTTGTTATTGGCTGCCCCTCAGTAGAGACACCATCCTGACACCCCTGGATACCCAGGGTCAGAATGGATAGGAAACAGATCGGGAGGAGACGGCTCGCCCATCCCTGAGTGGTATTATTTTTCCGTTGATGCATGATCACTCTCTTGGCTGGCACGAGCTCAATCCCCTGCGCAATAGACGGCGGCTTCGGCAAAGACGCGTTTCATGTTATAGCCGGACTTGAAGCTGGTGGTCATCGTGTCAATCTGTGCACGATCGGCACTGTCACCCGGTTCTCTGAGGCAGACGGCCTCGAATGCTTTGGTTACCTGGCATTCCGCAAAGGCATGGCTGTTGGCCAGCTCCTGACCCATCGAAGCAGCGCCGTTGCCCGAACCGGGCAGGCTGGTATCCCAACCGAGCACAGAGTTGGGTCCTTCGCGCCAGTAGTTGATCCAACTGTCATCCACCGTGATGTATCCGTCTTTGAAATTGTTGCTGTTGATCAGATACTTGGGTTGGACGATACCCGGTGTGTAGTCAAGGCTTCCCGCCTCTTCATTACCAGCCGAGTATTGGTAGTTATAGTAGGCGTAGGCCTCAGCCAAGGGCTCCATGCCGGCATGACAGCCGAGACAGTTGTTAAAGTAGACCCGGCTGTCACCGCCTGGGCTATGCGAAACATCCTGGCGAACCCTGTCAGATGATCGGGTGGGATCCTTGATCAGCTCCAGGTCTGTGCAGAGATGGTTAAGCATGGTGAAGCGGAACATCCCCCGATTTGTGCCGTCGATGAAGAAGGCGCGGGCAGCAGCACGTGTAGAGATAACACCCGCGGCCCCACTGCTCGGTATTCCCGTCTCACTCGACTGAGTGGTTTTTACCAGTACATCTTTCAGGTTGAGCCCCTGATCCTCCATCGCCTCGTAGTGGGCGTTGTCACTGACTGAGTAGTTAGGGGTGTTGCTGCCGACATAGAGGATGTCGGCAGATAATAGCTGGTTGAAGGGCTCATCATCGCGCACCATGCCGATAACAGTGGCGGAATAGTCATTCAGGGGTGCGAAGACGGTCTGCTCCTCATTGGTCCAGGGAGTCGCCCAGTTCTTTAAAGTGACGTTGTAGAAATCATCATGCTCAACGGCAATCATGGCGGCAGCCATGGGGTCGTTGTTGTTGACGATCTCATCAACCATCAGGTCGAGGGTGGCCGTTGTGGGAGGTACGCCGGCCAACCGGTCGTGCATACGTTTGGCCTGTTCTCTTGGCCCACCCATTGCTGTTGAGCAAACCAACAATAAAAGCGGCAGTGCCAGCAGTGCGGCGTGTGTCTGTTTTGAAAGTCGCTTTCTCAACTTCATTCCTGACATGTCAGAGTGCCTCTGTTCCATGTTGAAAACGGATTCCTCTTTCAAGCTGAATAAATGCCTGCGAGGAGTTATTAATCTTTACCCATGCTTTCTATATGACCCCCCTGGATTGTCAACTCAATCTCTCCGAAAAGTGATACTCGTATTCGCAGGGTGTGATCTATCGCACTGATTGGGATGTTTCTTAGCGTAGACTTTCAACTCCATGATTTACTTGACGATATATGAAGCTAATTCTTATTCGTGTTTTATCTTGATCGAAAAGTTAAGTACGGCATCTGAAGGGACCATCAGCGAATGAACAACTCTTATCGTAAAATTACTGCAGCTCTTTCGGGCTTATGTATTCCGGTCCTTTTGTTGGTCGGTTGCGGCACAGGTAGTGATGAGCCCGACCCTGTTGTGGTTGATAAGCCGATTGCATATGTAAAAAGGCCAGTGATCGATACAGCAACTACGGATATCCGGGTTACTCAAGCGTTCGAGGCGGGAGGAGATCTCTATCTAAGAGATCGCGCGTCCCCCAGTGCTGCTGAGCACAACATTACGGGTGGTATCACTGGAGGACAGGGTGACGTGCGTGATGTCTCTGTCTCTTTTGAAGGTGATAAGTTACTTTTTTCAATGCGTATGCCGCTGATTGAAGGGGCCGATCCGGAGGATCAGCCGACATGGAATATCTGGGAATATGACATAACGACAAGTGGTCTCAGACGAATCGTCAGTTCGGATATCACTGCAGAAGATGGCCATGATCGTTTTCCCCATTTCCTGCCCGATGGGCGCATCGTCTTCTCTTCAACTCGCCAACGCCTTGCCAAGGCGAGACTGCTGGATGAGGGTAAGTCACAGTATCTCGCTATGGAGCGGGCGGTGGATGAGCCTGCCATGGTCTTGCATGTCATGGATGACGACGGTCAAAATATTAAACAGATTTCACTAAATCGCAGTCATGATTTTGCTCCCAGTGTGCTTGATAATGGACAGATCGTTTTTAGTCGCTGGGATAATGCGGATGGTAATAACGCCATCCATCTCTATCGTATGAATCCAGACGGTACAGAGCTGGAGTTACTCTACGGCGTGAATAGCCATGACACAGGCACCGCTGGTAGCACAGTACAGTTTATGCGGCCGATGGAGATGCCGGACGGACAGCTTTTGAGCCTGCTGCTCCCATTTGATGGTACCAACTGGGGAGGTGCGATGATGCGTATCGATTCTCCCAGCTTCGTCGATAATCAGCAGCCGACATGGCAAAATTTAGGACTTGCAGGACCCGCACAGTCATTCGCCACAGTGCATGAGGTAACAACAGACGGTACCGCTTCCAGCGGTGGTCGCCTGAGCAGTGCATTTCCACTCTATGATGGCACCAATCGCCTGCTGATCAGCTGGAGCCAGTGCCGTTTGATGGAGAACGGTATTATCGTTCCCTGTACCGCAGATCGTCTGGCAAATCCCAATCTGGTAGAGGCACCACCGATCTACGGTATCTTCATTTACGATATCTCGCAGCAGACCCAATTACCTATCGTCGCTCCACAGGAAGGCGTGATCTACAGTGAAGTGGTGGCTGCGGACAATCGAACGCTGCCGACAGTCCGGCTTGATAAAATGCCGGGCGTTGAACTCGATCCCACTCTGGTAGATGAAAAAGTGGGGTTGCTTCATATCCGCAGTATCTATGACATGGATGGGCTGGATACCGCTACACCGGATATTCCGACCCTGGCCGATCCTGCGCAGACACTGGCGGCGAATCGGACCGCCCGATTCTTAAGACTGATCAAACCGGTCACCATTCCTGATCAGGATGTTCTCGATTTTTCCAATTCTGCCTTTGGGCGTACCGCGCAATTCGGTATGCGAGAAGTGATTGGCTATACCCCCATCGAGCCTGATGGTTCGGTACAGGTAAGGGTACCGGCCAATATTCCTGTCAGCTTTGAAGTGCTCGATGCCGACGGTAGAAAGATTGAACAGAATCACCCCTTCTGGTTGCAATTCCGTCCAGGCGAAGTGATTGAGTGCAGTGGCTGTCATGACCCTGCCAGTCCACTACCGCATGGTCGTCTGACAGCAGCACCACCCAGTGTCAATGCTGGTGCTTCCTCAGGTAGTTTGCCGTTTCCAAATACCGACCCGGCATTATGGACCAATCCTGGGGAGTCGATGGCGCAGACCCGTAATCGTCTAAATTGTAGCGGCGGTGCCTGTGAGCCGACGATGGATGTTCTCTTCACCGATGAGTGGACCGACACTACGGTACGTGCAGCCGATCCGGATATTACTTTCCGCTACGATGATCTGACAACAGCACAGCCCATGAGTGGTAGTAACTGTGATACAACCTGGAACAGCCTCTGCCGTTCGATTATCCATTACGAAACGCATCTCCATCCCCTGTGGAGTCAGCCGCGAGAGGTTTTGGACGGCATGGGTAATGTGGTAGATGATCATACCTGTACCAGCTGCCACACCTCAGACAATGCCGGTGTGGCGGTAGAGCCGGAAGCCCAGCTTAATCTGACTGATGGTGCGTCCGATGATGAACCTGAGCATTTTGCTGCGTATCACGAATTGCTTTACCCCGATAATGTTCAGGTAGTCAACGCTGACGGAATATTAGAGGAATTGCTGGTGCCGGCAACTGACGCGGACGGTAATCAGCTCTATGAAGTTGATGCGGACGGCAACTTGATACTGGATGTTGATGGAAATCCGATCCCCCTGCCTGATGTACCGGTGCCGGTTGCCGGTGGTGCCTCTATGGTTGCCGGTTCTGCGGCAGCGGGACGGTTCCTGGGTAAATTCGATGCAGGCGGTACACACAACGGATATCTGAGCGATGCAGAGAAGCGCTTAATTGCCGAGTGGCTAGATATCGGTGCTCAGTATTACAATGACCCCTTTCTTGCACCACTGGATAACTGACGTTTGAGACAAAAGAGGTTTAAGCAGGTCCTTCAGCCTGGCTGGCTGTTGTTGTTGCTATGGCTGGTACCGTTAATGGGTCGAGCAGAGCAGGAGCATCTCAACGTTGAGGTGACCGCCCCCTATATCGAAGTGCACACCGGTCCCGGAATCGGCTATCCGATCGACTATGTGGTCGAGCGTGGTGAATCAGTTGAGGTGCTCAAGCGCCGAACGGACTGGTTTCAAGTGCGTACCCGCCGTGAACATTTAGGCTGGGTCCATGTGGAGCAGATGCAGCTGACCATGACAGCTGATGGAGAGCCACTATATGTTGAACTCTTCACGTTTGATGATTTCAAGCAACGGGACTGGGAGTTCGGTTTTCTCGGCGGCGACATGGATGGTGCTGCTGTATTGAGTGTTTATGGCGGGTATGCCTTTAACGATAATTTATCCACGGAGATAACGCTGTCGCAGGCGATAGGCAACTTCTCCAGTGAATACATGGTCGATGTCAATCTGCTCTCCCACCCGTTTCCAGAGTGGCGTTACAGCCCCTTTTTTACGATTGGGGGTGGCATGATCAACACCAAACCGGATACCACCTTGGTACAGACCGAAGACCGTACCGATTCGACGGCGCATGTTGGTATTGGCCTGCACGCCTATATGACACGACGTTTCTTTCTGCGCGCTGAGTTCAGACACTACACCGTCTTTACCAGTCGCGACGATAATGAGGATTTTGATCAGTGGAAAATTGGATTCGGTTTCTTCTTTTAAGCGGCATCACGCTGACGATGTTCATGGGCAGCCTGCCTGCTTTTTCGCAGGAGGCGATTGATGGCAGCCTGCGTTCAGAGCCGGTCGTACAACCGGAAATTGCCCGGCGGGAATTTGTCGAACCCGATATTGATGAAGAGGATTTTGAGGTGGGTGTTTATGCTGGGTTTCTCAGTGTTGAGGATTTCGGTACCAGTCCGGTTTATGGAGCCAGAATCGCTTATCACGTCACAGAGGGAATTTTTCTCGAGGCGGCAATAGGCACCAGTACGGCAGACAAAACCAGCTTCGAACTACTCAGCGGCAATGTGCAACTGCTGACTGATGATCAACGGGACTTCACCTATTACAACCTCTCAGCGGGATACAATTTGCTACCCGGCGAAGTCTTTTTGGGTGGTCGGCATGCCTACAACAGCCAGTTCTATCTGATCGCCGGTGTGGGCAGTACCCGTTTTGCCGGGAACGACGAATTTACTGTCAATGTCGGTGCCGGTTATCGCCTTCTGATTAATGACTGGCTGACCCTCCATTTGGATGCCAGGGACCATATGTTTGAGTCAGATCTGCTGGGCGAAGCAAAGACTACGCACAATATCGAGCTGCACGGCGGCCTGACGTTTTTCTTTTGAGGAATTCACTATGTTGATCTTTACACACACATTTTCTTGGACCAGGACAGTGTTGATGGCTGTGGCGATGATGCTGGTCACGGGACAGGTGTTGGCCGCCAATACATCCGGTCCGGCACCGGATTTCACTTTGAAAAGCCGCTCTGGTGAAAATATCAAACTGAGCGAGCTTCGCGGTCAGGTGGTGATGATCAATTTCTGGGCTTCCTGGTGCGGCCCCTGCCGTCAGGAGATGCCGATATTGGACCAGCTCTATCAACGCTATGAACCCATGGGGTTTACCCTGCTGGGCGTGAACGTGGAAGAGGATAGTGCTGCGGCTGAGAAGGTGTTGAGAGAGATTCCCGTCAGCTTCCCAGTGCTTTACGACAGCAAAAACCAGGTCAGCGAAAACTATCAGGTGCGTGCCATGCCGAGCACCTTTCTCATCGACCGGGACGGCAAGGTGCGATATCTCCACAAGGGTTATAAGCCAGGTTACGAAGATGAGTACCAGCAACAGGTCCGGGAGCTGATCCGCGAATGATGCCAATGGGTAAACGCACACTCCGGGTTGCTGCTGTGACATTGCTGGCCATGATGGTTTCCGCCTGTAGCGTTGAACCCTGGGTGAAACCCTATGAACGTGCCAACTTGGCCGATCCCATCATGAGTTTTGATCGTGATCCTGTGGCGAATGCCTATCGGCTTCACGTCTATGAGACCCGTGAGGCAGCACGTGGTGCCGATGGCAAGGGGGGAGGTGGTTGTGGCTGTAACTAGATGGTTGCTGTGTTTAGCGGGTTTTATGGCCGTCAGCTTTACGCTATCGGCTGCCGTGCTGCCTGAAGAGAGGGCTGACGTACTGTTTCACAGCTATGATGGTGGTGGCGTCACAGTCGATGGTCCTTCAATCCTGGTGCGCAAATCGATCGGTCAGAGCGTCTCTGTTAAAGCAAACTACTACGTCGATTCTATTTCGAGCGCATCGGTGGATGTCATTAGTAATGCCTCCCCCTATACAGAAGAACGAACAGAGACAAGCCTGGGTGTAGACTATCTATACAACAAGACGCTGATGAATTTGTCTTACACGAAAAGTGATGAAAGTGACTATTTGGCTGAGACCAGTAGCTTTTCCATCAGCCATGACATGTTCGGCGATCTTACTACCGTCACGTTAGGTTACTCTGTTGGCAATGACGATATTAGTAACAATACCGATGAGACCTTCCTCAGGTCGGCAAAGCGACAGAATTTTCGTTTTGGGTTGACTCAGGTTCTAACCAAGAATAGCTTGCTTGGCGTGAATCTTGAGACTATCACCGACGAAGGTTTTCTGAGCAGTCCCTATCGACCTTACCGTTTTTCTGATGGTACGACTTTCGGCAAAGCGCCTGAGAAATATCCGAATACTCGCACCAGCAATGCACTGTCATTCCGCTTGAAGTACTTTCTCCCCTATCGTGCCGCGCTCAGCGGTGAGTATCGTTACTTTCATGATACCTGGGGTATCAGCGCCAACAATGTTGAGATTGGTTACACGCACCCGCTGAAAGCAAATTGGATCTTAGATGTTCACTATCGTTACTACACCCAAAAGGCAGCAGATTTTTATAGCGATCTTTTCAGCCGGGAAGGGGAGCTGAACTTCTTGGCGCGGGATAAAGAACTGAGCACCTTCCAGGATCACACGATTGGGATTAGTGTGAGTTATGAGTTCAAACCATCAAGTTGGCAGTTTATCGATACAGGCACCCTCAATTTTTCATTGGATCATATTCGATTCAATTATGATGATTTTCGAGATGAAACAGCAGCTGGTGGTACGTTGGCTCCCGGAGAAGAGCCATTCTACTCTTTCACAGCTAATGTGATCATGGCCTATCTGTCAATCTGGTATTGATCTGGCGTCACGGCCTGTTGTAGAGGCTACTTCACGGTTTTCCTCAGCGCCTGTGTCGCGTTGAGCAGCGGCAGAGAGCGCAAAGCCGGAGATCCTTTTCTGCCCCAGTGGCGCTTTCACTCCTGGGTCCTGTATCTTGCGGCCTTCTGTGTCATAATCGGCGGCTGATTTTTCCGTGCAACTGCAGCAGCAGTGCCGTTTAGGACATTTTTCAACCAATTCAGAGGTTGCCGATATGAGTTTCTTTATTTCTGACGCATTGGCGGAAGCAGCACCAGGTGCTGCAGGCGGAGCAGATGCCATCACCGGCTTGTTGCCCTTGGTGATCTTCGGTGTGGTGCTCTATTTCCTCATGATTCGCCCACAGGTCAAGCGACAAAAAGAGCACAAAAAGATGGTGGAGGCCCTGTCCAAAGGGGATGAGGTGGTCACCACAGGCGGGATGGCCGGTAGAGTTACCGACATGGGTGAGAATTTCATCCAAGTGGAGATTGCCGAAGGCACGGAGGTTAAGATCCGTCGTCAGGCCGTGGATTCCATACTGCCAAAGGGATCACTTAAGGAGCTCTAGTCTCCCATTTATGGTGAGCCCTTGTCGTGTGATTCTGGGTTTGTGATAGGTGCAATCTCAGATTTCTGCAAGTGATTTAGTTATTCATTGGAACAGTTGAAAAGGCAATGAACCGATATCCACTCTGGAAAAACCTGCTGGTCGCGGTGGTGGTCCTGTTGGGCGGGCTCTATGCGCTGCCCAATATTTTCGATCAGGACCCCTCCATGGAGGTTTCCGCCCAACGTGATGCTGTCATCGACCTGGCGACACAAACTCGTGTAGAAGCGGCTTTGCAAAAGTCGGGTATCTCATCCAAGGGGATGAGCATCAACAATGGGAAATTGTTGGTGCGCTTTACCACCTCAGAGGATCAGCTCAAGGCGATGGATCCTATTGCCGCAGCGCTTGGTGAGAACTATACGCAGGCGTTAACACTGCTGCCCGATCTGCCGGGTTGGTTGAGTGGATTGGGTGCAGAGCCCATGTATCTCGGGCTTGATTTACGCGGCGGTATCCATGTACTGATCGATGTGGATATGGAGGCCGCTCTGGAGCAGGCACTGGAGCGCTACAGTAGTGATATCCGCACACTGCTTCGTGGAGAGAAAGTACGCTATGTGCGTATCGGGCGCGAGGGCGAGGCGGTCATCGTCAAGTTTAATAATGCTGTGAAACGAGATGAAGCCTCAGAGATCATCGGTGAAGAGTTTCGCTCTTTGGTCATGGAGGATCTGGATCAGGGTGAAGACTTCCTGGTGAAGGCATCCCTCTCGCCCAGTGACAGCCGCGAGGTAAAAAAGTTTGCCTTACAGCAGAACATCACCACCCTGCGCAACCGTGTTAACGCCTTGGGTGTGTCGGAACCGCTGATCCAACAGCAAGGGGATCGTCGTATTGTCGTGCAGCTGCCTGGTGTGCAGGATCCGGCAAAGGTAAAGGATTTGATTGGTGCTACAGCCACGTTGGAATACCGTCTGGCAGATACGGAGCACAGTGTCGAGGACGCAGTCAACGGCCGCGTGCCGCCGGGTTCGCGGCTCTATCGTGAGCGGGACGGACAGCCGGTGCTTTTGAAAAAACAGGTCATCGTGACGGGTGATCAAATCGTCGATGCCTCCTCTGGATTTGATCAACGATCCGGTCAGCCGTCAGTATCTGTCAGTCTTGACGGTATCGGTGCCAAACGCATGCGCCGGATGACCAATGAGAACGTCGGTAAACCGATGGCAGTGGTGTTTATAGAAAACCGAACCACGACCCGTATGGTCAATGGTCAGCCGGAGAAGGTCAGGTCCAAGGTCGAAGAGGTGATCTCCATCGCCAATATTCTTGAGCCATTCGGCCGCCGATTCCAGACCACAGGCCTGGACAGTACCGAAGAGGCACACGATTTGGCACTGCTGCTGAGAGCCGGTGCATTGGCGGCCCCTATCGAGATCGTCGAGGAGCGCACAATCGGTCCCAGCCTCGGACAGGAAAATATCGATCAGGGCTTCCAATCGGTGATGATTGGTCTGGCCCTGGTGATGGTCTTCATGGCGGTCTACTATCGGGTCTTCGGGCTGGTGGCGGACTTAGCCCTGGCGATGAATCTGATTTTGGTCGTGGCCCTGCTGTCACTGCTACAGGCTACTCTGACACTGCCAGGTATCGCCGGTATCGTATTGACAGTGGGTATGGCGGTGGATGCCAATGTGCTGATCTTCGAGCGTATCCGCGAGGAGATCAAAAACGGCAGTACGCCCCAAGCGAGTATCCAGGCGGGATACGAGAAAGCCTTCTCCACCATCATCGACGCCAACGTGACCACCCTGATTGCCGCTATCGTCCTGTTCAGTTTCGGCACCGGACCGATCAAGGGATTCGCGATCACCCTGGCGCTCGGTATCCTCACTTCCATGTTCACTGCCATCGTGGGTACCCGTGCAGTGATCAATCTGATCTATGGCCGCAAGCGGGTCAAATCACTCGCGGTTTAAAGGGGCGCACTAGAGATGCAACTGTTCAAACGTGAGACGCATATCGATTTCATGGGCAAGCGTAAGCTGGCCATGATTCTCTCCATTCTGCTGATCGTGGTGGCTTTAGGCTCTATTGTCGCTAAAGGCCTCAATCTGGGTATCGACTTCACGGGCGGTACGCTGGTAGAGGTTGGTTTTCCGGCTGCAGTCGAACTGCCATCCGTACGTGAGAAGCTTTCGGCAGAGGGTTTTGGTGATGCCGTGGTGCAGCACTTCGGCACCTCCCGCGATGTCCTGATCCGACTGGCGCCACAGGAAGATGTTGAGAGTGCGGAGCTGAGCGATCACGCTTTCAGTGCCATGCAAGGCCTGGAGAGCAGTGCAGACCTCAGGCGAGTAGAGTTTGTCGGGCCTCAAGTGGGTGATGAATTGACCGAAGACGGTGGGCTGGCCATGCTCTATGCCCTGATCGGCATCCTGATCTATGTCGGGCTTCGCTTTGAGTACCGCTTCGCTGTCGGTGCGGTGATCGCGTTGATCCATGACGTGATTATCACCATCGGCATCTTTTCATTGTTTCAGGTGGAGTTCGACCTACCGGTGCTGGCAGCGGTGTTGGCGGTGATCGGTTACTCTCTCAACGATACCATCGTAGTTTACGACCGAATCCGCGAGAATTTCCGCAAGATCCGCAAAGGTGATTCAAAAACGATCATCAACTCATCTCTGAATCAGACCCTTTCCCGTACTCTCGTGACCTCAATGACAACCCTTCTGGTGTTGCTGTCGCTGTTTTTCTTTGGCGGCGAGATCATTCATGGCTTCGCCTTGGCATTGATTGTCGGTGTGGTGGTGGGTACCTACTCATCCATCTATGTGGCCGGCAGTGCGATTCTCATGATGGGAGTCAGCAAGGCTGACCTGATGCCGGTGAAAAAAGAAGATGAAACTGCTGATGAGATGCCTTAAGGATTTATTGGCTTTGTTGGAGGTTGGAAAAGGACGATAACCTGGACTTTCCGGGCGTATTGACTATCAACGACTAGGGGCATTCGTCAGGCTCATCATGCGTGATCTCCTGATCACTCCCTATTGTGGTTGACTCCTCGCCAACCCCTGCAACAGCAGGGTGTTCCCACAGCCCAAGCACATCACGCATAACCCGTTCGAGGGCGACATCGCTGAGTATGGGAGGCCGGTTGTTATTTTCACTCATGTGGCTTGACCGTGTGGTAAATCACTGTTGATTTAACACCGGTAACGGTTGCCGGGAGGGTTTCTTGAGCCGCTTTTTTGAGGTTCAGCCGAATCTGTGAACCTTGTTCTTGGGGATGGGAATTAAGCGGTGAGTTTGCTGTTGAGATGTGGCTGAATGCGTCTCAGCATGGCATGGTGAACCTTGATGCCGCCAGCGATCACGTTGCCGGTTTCCAGGAATTTTTCACCGCCTCCGATATCGGTGACCATTCCCCCAGCCTCTCTGACCAGCAGTGCCCCTGCGGCGAAATCCCACTCACTCAGACCGAGTTCCCAGAAGCCGTCTGTAATGCCTGAAGCCACATAGGCGAAATCGAGGGCGGCAGAGCCGGGACGCCGTACGCCAGCAGTATCCTGAATCAGATCTTTCAGCATGCCCATGTAGTTTTCCATGAAGCGGAAATCGCGGTAGGGCAGGCCAGTACCAAGCAGGGCGCCATCCAGGGTTTTGCGGTTGGAGACCCGGATCTTTCTATCGTTGACGAGTGCGCCTTCACCACGGCTGGCGGTGTACATCTCTTCTTTGATGGGGTCGTAGACCACGCCGATTTCCAAGCGGCCTTTGACCTTCAATGCAATCGAGACGGCAAACTGGGGCAGGCCATGCAGGAAATTGGTGGTGCCGTCGAGGGGGTCGATGATCCACTGGTATTCATTACCGTCATGGGTACCACTCTCCTCGGCCAGTATGGCGTGGTGCGGATATTTATCCCGTAAAACGGCAATGATGGCGGCTTCTGCGTTGCGGTCGACTTCAGTGACGAAATCGTTCTTACCTTTATCAGCGATGGTCAAGCGATCGACCCGGTTGAAATTACGGGTGATGACACGCCCAGCCTCACGGGCGGCACGTACAGCTATGGTTACCATCGGATTCATGGGCGGCGAGGATACAGCATGTGCGGGTGCTGATAAACCGTTTTGTCAGTGGTCCGCCTCCCACCACGGGAGATCACTGCTCAAAATAGCCGGATGAAAAGCCTATTCGTGATCTGAATAAGCAGAGGCTCAACATGGATCAGGAAATCATGTAGGCTTGCGCACCATGCTGAACAACATCCGAATCGTATTGGTCGATACCAGCCACCCCGGCAACATCGGTGCCGCTGCACGGGCCATGAAAAATATGTGCCTGAGTCAGATGCATCTTGTGACACCCCATCACTACCCCAGTGAAGAGGCAACTTCCCGGGCATCTGGGGCCGATGATCTGCTTGCCAATGCGATAGTGCACAATTCGCTGGATGAGGCACTGAGCGGCTGCCATTTGGTCGTGGGGACCAGCGCCCGGTCCAGAACAATATCCTGGCCGGTGCTGTCACCACGAAATGCTGCGACTAAGCTGACGGATGAGGCTGCGCTTGGTGAAGTGGCCCTGGTCTTTGGTCGAGAAAAATCGGGGCTGAGCAACAGCGAGCTGGATCGATGTAATTTTCTGGTACATATACCCACTAATGAGGCATACAGTTCGTTGAATCTGGGTGCCGCTGTGCAGGTATTAAGCTATGAGATTTATCTGGCCTCGATGCTGGAGCTCAATAGTCCGAATGAAATACCACGAGATCTGGCAACGGCAGAGATGATGCAGGGTTTTCATGAGCATCTGGCTCAGGCTCTGGATGATGTGGGTTTTACCGATCCCAGGCAGTCGGAAAGACTGTTGCGTCGTCTTCGCAGCTTGTTCCAACGCGCCCGTCCCGATAAGGACGAAATCAACATTCTGAGGGGGATTCTCAGTGCCATGCAGGGTGGGAAATCGATGCGTCGCTGAGGCAGATTGGTATTTTCCATGAATACCCTAGTAATTTGAGTGGGATTGTGGATAATTTGCCACCCTCGTGCCACTATTTTTGAATAGACATCCTAGGGCCTGTTAACACTAATCCAATGCGCCCTGTTGAGCCTGAAAAAGCGCCAATCAAGGCATGAGGAGAGAAGTTTGGTTATTCCAAATGAGCGACGAGCAACGCCGAGTGGCGCTTTTTCAGGCTCAACCCGAAGGGCTGGGGCTGTTTTTGCACCCAGCGGCGTTATCATTCGCTCATGTAGCCGGGCTACACCACGCTCATTCTGCCTTGCTGGGTACAAAAACAGCTCCAGCAGGGCGCATTGGATTAGTGTTAACAGGCCCTAAGGGGATCCCCGAGTCAGGTATGCCGTTGGAAAATACACCAGACAAAAAGGTCTCCCGTTGGAAGGAGGATATCCAAAGTGTTTTTGAGCGCGATCCTGCCGCGCGCAATACATTTGAGATATTGATCTCCTATCCGGGCGTTCACGCCATTATTTTCCACCGTCTTTCTCACAAGCTGTGGAATTTTGGCCTAAAAACTATCGCACGCCTGTTTTCCAATCTCGGACGATGGCTTACAGGCATCGAAATACACCCCGGCGCAGTCATTGGCAGACGTTTTTTTATCGATCACGGCATGGGCGTCGTGATTGGTGAAACGGCAGTTATCGGTGATGACTGCACGCTCTACCATGGCGTGACGCTTGGCGGTACCAGCTGGCAGAAGGGGAAACGCCACCCAACCCTTTCAGATAATGTGGTAGTCGGTGCAGGTGCCAAGGTTCTCGGGCCGATTCTTATTGGTGAAGGTGCAAGGATCGGCTCCAATTCCGTGGTGGTGAAGGACGTCCCGGCTGGCGCTACCGTCGTGGGTGTGCCGGGCAAGCTGATTACCGCCAGGCAGCAGGAAGAGAGCGGGCATAGGGAGGCGATCGCCAAAAAGATCGGTTTCGATGCCTACGGGGCCACCAAAGATGCACCGGATCCGGTCGCTCAGGCGATCAATTGCATGCTCGATCATATGCACGTGATGGATAGCAAAATGCAGTCGATGTGTGAAGCACTCAAGCGTATGGGTGTGGAAGAGACGGATGAAGAACTGCCTGCATTGGACTCCTGCGAGATCATCTCGACCGCAGAGGAGCTGCAGAAAATTGAAGAGCAGATAACCGGGGAAGAGAAAACCTCTGAATAAAAGGGGTGTCGAAATCTTGACTATTTTAGTTGGGAAAGTATATTAGCGCATGAAGATATACAGGGAGCCGATAACGTGAAGCTTACCACAAAAGGTCGATATGCCGTGACAGCCATGCTGGATCTGGCGCTCCACTATGGAGAGGGCCCGATTACACTGGCAGATATTGCTCAGAGGCAGGGAATTTCTCTTTCCTATCTGGAGCAACTTTTTTCCCGCCTGAGACGGCAGTCTCTGGTTGCCAGTGTCAGAGGTCCTGGTGGCGGTTATAGCTTGGGAAAAGAGGCCAGAGAGATTTTTATCGGCGAGGTCATTTCGGCTGTCGATGAGAATATGGATACGACCAAATGTCATGGTGCCCACAACTGTCAGAATAATGAACGTTGTCTGACCCACGATCTCTGGTCGGATCTGAGCAATCAGATATACACCTACCTCAACAATATCAGTCTGCAGGATTTGATGGACCGCAAAGCGGTTCGTGAGGTGGCTGATCGACAGGAACACGGTGATGTCGACGCATCCCTGCTTGATCAGGTTGGAACGCCTGCAGGCGTGTGATTGATAATGATTTTCGGAGTTTGAGATGAAGTTACCGATCTATATGGACTACTCGGCGACCACGCCGGTTGATCCACGCGTCGCGGAGTTGATGTGCAGTCACCTGACTCCGGACGGCTGTTTCGGTAACCCGGCCTCACGTTCCCATGCCTTTGGTTGGGAGGCGGATGAGGCTGTCACGCGGGCACGCAAGCAGGTCGCTGAGCTGGTCAATGCAGACCCAAAGGAGATCGTTTGGACCTCAGGTGCCACAGAGTCGGATAATCTGGCGATCAAGGGTGCGGCGCAGTTTTACGTAAAAAAAGGCCGCCATATCGTTACCTGCAAAACAGAGCACAAGGCGGTACTTGATACCTGCAGACAACTCGAGCGCGAAGGCTACGAGATCACCTACCTGGAGCCAGAACCCACTGGTTTGATCGACCTGGGGAAGCTGGAAGCTGCATTGCGCGATGACACTATCCTGGTTTCTATCATGCACGTGAATAACGAAATCGGCGTGATCCAGGATATCGAGGCCATCGGCGAGATGACCCGTGCACGGAAGATTCTGTTTCATGTGGATGCGGCGCAGAGCGCCGGGAAGGTCCCCATCGATCTGGCGAATTTGAAGGTCGATCTGATGTCCTTCTCCGCACACAAGATTTATGGTCCCAAGGGTATCGGTGCACTCTATGTGCAGCGTAAGCCCAGGGTTCGTCTCGAGGCACAGATGCATGGCGGCGGACATGAGCGTGGGATGCGATCAGGTACTCTGCCGACCCATCAGATTGTCGGTATGGGAGAAGCTTTCCGCCTCGCAGCCGAAGAGATGTCTACAGAAAATGAGCGGGTACTCATTCTGCGAAATCGTCTGTGGGACGGTATCAGTGACATGGAAGAGGTCTATCTCAATGGGGACGAGAATCAGCGGGTAGCCGGCAATCTCAATGTCAGCTTCGCCTTTGTCGAGGGTGAATCACTGATCATGGCGCTGAAGGATCTGGCGGTCTCATCGGGTTCTGCCTGTACCTCTGCCAGTCTCGAGCCCAGCTATGTACTCAGGGCGCTGGGGCGAGAGGATGAGTTGGCGCACAGCTCCATCCGCTTCACGCTGGGCCGGTTTTCCACCACCGAAGAGGTGGACTACGCCATCGACAAGATTCGTACAGAGGTACAACGGCTGCGAGAGCTGTCCCCCCTCTGGGAGATGTTCAAAGACGGTATCGATCTGAAATCGATCCAATGGGCAGCGCACTGAGCGCTTCAACTGAGGTTTAAGATTATGGCATACAGCGACAAGGTCCTGGACCATTATGAGAATCCCCGTAATGTCGGTACATTCGATAATGAAGATACATCTGTCGGTACCGGCATGGTTGGCGCACCCGCCTGTGGTGATGTGATGCGTCTGCAGATTAAGGTCAGTGATGCTGGCGTTATTGAAGATGCCCGCTTCAAGACTTATGGATGCGGCTCAGCGATTGCATCCAGCAGCCTGCTCACCGAATGGGTCAAGGGAAAAACCCTGGATGAGGCACAGCAGATCAAGAATTCTGAGATCGCTGAAGAACTTGCACTGCCGCCCGTCAAGGTGCACTGTTCAGTGCTGGCTGAAGATGCTATCAAGGCAGCGATCAAAGACTATGCTGAAAAGCGGCCTAAATAGCTGTCCGGATCAGATTAAGTCTAGTTAAACAACAGAGCGGCATCATGGGAATCACGATCACTGAAGCAGCAGCAAAGCATGTGCAGACCTTCCTCAACAACAGAGGTAATGGCGTGGGTATCAGGCTGGCTGTACGTACTTCAGGTTGTTCAGGTATGGCCTATGAGATGGAGTTCGTTGATGAACTGCAGGAAGAAGACGTAGTCTTCGAGGGACATGGTGTTAAGGTCGTGGTTGATCCCAAGAGCCTTGTCTATCTGGACGGCACCGAAGTCGACTATACACGGGAAGGTCTCAACGAGGGGTTCAAGTTCAATAACCCCAATGTCACAAGCGAATGTGGTTGTGGCGAGAGCTTCGGGGTCTGATTGCATACCACTGACACATACTTTCTGAATGAGAGACGGCTGCCCCAAGGTGGCCGTTTTTTTCGATATGCTGGATTTTTCGAAAAACTACTTTGAACTCTTTGGTCTACCGGTAAGTTATATCGTGGATGCCAACGCTCTGTCGGATCGCTATCGCGACCTGCAACGGATTGTTCATCCTGATCGTTTTGCCAATGCAACGGATCAGGAGCGCCGGATCTCGGTACAAGGCGCGGCGTTGATCAATGAAGCATTAGAAACACTTAAAGACCCGATTGCCAGGGGCAGCTATCTCCTGACGCTTCACGGTGTCGAGATGGATGCTCAGAATGAATCCACTCAGGATATGGGTTTCCTCATGCAGCAGATGGAGTTGCGCGAGCAACTGGAGGAAGTGCGAAGGCAGGACGATCCCTACGAAGCTGTGCTGGATATCAGCAACCGGGTCAACAAACAGATTACCAGTCTGGTGGGACAGATGGCCGTACAGTTCGAGACACCCACCGATGACCAGTTGGCGGCAGCGAGAGAAATTTTACGCAAGATGCGGTTTCTGCAAAAGCTGCGAAGTGAGGCAGAGACGGTTGAGGCAGAGCTCGAGGATGAACTGGGCTGATAGGCGTTAGACCGAATCCTATTTCAATGTTGTGAATCACAAGTGGCAAGTTCTATAGTTTGAGCATATAACAATGACCAGAAACTCGACATTTTTACAGCCTGCGCTGAGTAAGATATTTGTCCTTTCCGGACAGGTAGTAGTTTTCTATCGGTAAGCCCGATCACTTGATGATGCGTTGAAAAAACATGGCTCTTCTACAGATAGCGGAACCGGGACAGGCGCAAGCGCCTCACCAACACAAACTTGCTGCCGGTATTGATCTGGGCACCACTAACTCTCTGGTGGCCAGCGTACGCAGTGGGAATGCAGAAACTCTGCCGGATACTGCCGGCCGTCATCTGTTACCTTCTGTTGTACGTTACAGGGTGGATGGCATCGATGTGGGCCATGTAGCCAGAGCGGAAGAGGCGGCGGATCCGCTGAATACGATTTCATCTGCCAAGCGTTTGATTGGTCGCGGCGTGCAGGATATCAAGACCCTGGGAAGCCGCTTGCCCTACCGCTTCATTCAGGAACACACCACAGTACCCCGCATCCAGACGGCGGCTGGCGATATCAGTCCAATCGAAGTTTCTGCTGAGGTGCTTAAGGTACTCTCCGATCGGGCCGAGGAGACACTGGGGGGCGACCTGTCCGGCGTTGTGATCACCGTGCCGGCCTATTTCGATGAGGCCCAGCGTCAGGCGACTAAAGATGCGGCGAAACTGGCAGGATTGCATGTGTTTCGTCTGCTCAATGAGCCCACTGCGGCGGCTGTTGCCTATGGACTCGACAAGCGGGCTGAAGGTATACACGCTATCTATGATCTGGGTGGCGGGACTTTTGATATCTCAATTCTGCGACTCAACAAAGGTGTGTTCGAGGTTATGGCCACCGGTGGTGATTCCGCACTGGGTGGAGATGATTTCGACCGGGTCGTTGCCGAATGGATTATGCAGCAGGCAGCCATCGGTGATGATGCCGATCATGGTCTGCAGAAACGTCTGATGCGGGCAGCCTGTGATGCTAAAGAGGCACTCAGCGATACTGAAGTGACTAAAGTAAGCATCACGCTGGATGACGGTAGCTGCTGGGAGCATGAGCTGAGTCGTGAGACGTTCAATCAACTTATCGATCCGTTGATTAAAAAGACCCAGATGGCTTGCCGTAGAGCCTTGCGTGATGCAGGTCTGATCCCGGATGAGGTGAATGAGGTAGTGATGGTGGGCGGTTCCACCCGTGTGCCCAGAGTTCGAGAGAAGGTGGGTGAGCTATTTGGTAGCGAGCCACTGGTGGACATAGATCCTGATCGTGTGGTGGCCGTGGGTGCCGCGATTCAGGCTGATATTCTGGCTGGTAACAAGCCCAATGATGAGATGCTGTTACTGGACGTGATTCCACTCTCGCTCGGTATTGAGACCATGGGTGGATTGAGCGAAAAACTGATTAACCGAAACACCACCATACCCGTTGCCAGGGCGCAGGAGTTCACGACATTTAAGGATGGCCAGACAGCTATCGCCATCCATGTCGTACAGGGTGAGCGCGAACTGGTGTCGGACTGCCGTTCACTGGCGCGTTTCGAACTGCGTGGGATACCCCCCATGGTGGCGGGTGCGGCACGTATCCGCGTCACCCTCGAGGTGGATGCGGACGGTCTTCTGAATGTCAGTGCCAAGGAGATGAGTAGCGGTGTACAGACCAGTATCGAGGTGAAGCCTTCTTACGGCCTGACAGATAACGAAATCGAGACCATGTTGCGGGACTCCATTGCCCATGCCAGTAAAGACAAACTGGCGCGTAGCTTACGCGAGCAACAAGTGGAGGCGGCTCGTACGATCGAGGCGCTGGAGGCCGCACTGTCCGATGACGGTGACCGCTTGTTGAATCCCGACGAGCGCAGTACGGTGGAGTCTGCCCTCGAAGAATTACGCGGACTCGCGCAGTCCGATGATCTGAAGATCATCAAGCAGGGTATCGAGGAGCTGGAGCGGGTTTGTGGCTTCTATGTGGAGCGCCGAATGAACCAAAGTGTCCAGCAAGCCATGTCCGGTCATAATGTAGAAGAGTTTGAGTAACAAAAGCCTATTAGGCCCTAACAGGCACTAGCAGAATTGGATCAGCAGCCCATGCCACAAATTATTATTCTCCCTCATGAAGAGATCTGTCCCGAAGGCGCTGCTTTCGAGGCGGAACCTGGTATTACTATCTGTGATGCAGCGCTGCAGCATGGTATCGAGATCGAGCATGCCTGCGAGAAATCCTGTGCCTGTACCACCTGCCATGTGATCATCCGCGAAGGTTTTGATGCTTTGGCGGAGGCCGATGAGAACGAAGAGGATATGCTCGATAAGGCCTGGGGTCTGGAGCCTGAGTCACGCCTCAGTTGTCAGGCGCAGGTTGGGGATGAAGACTTGGTCATTGAGATTCCCAAGTACACTATCAATATGGTTTCGGAACACCACTGAGAAGGAGACTGTTATGGGACTGAAATGGGTCGATTCTCTGGATATCGCCATTGCGCTCGATGAGGCACACCCCGATGGGGACCCGCGCACGATTAATTTTGTCGATCTTCGTGACTGGGTGGTTGCGCTGGATGAGTTCGATGATGATCCCCACCATTCCGGCGAGAAAATTCTTGAAGCCATTCAGGCTGCCTGGATAGAAGAACGGGAGTGATGTGCGTTTAATTGTAGAAATCCAGCCCCAATCTGACTCTGTAAGCCAATCAGTGAAGATTTTATCTGACAGCTATGCGACCATTGCAGACGTAATAACCATCTTTTAGTCGTCTCCATTCAACAACTGAGTTTTGGGCGGCCGACGATAGCCAAGTGTCCCAACTCTGTTGGCGCAGCGTTGAAAAGAATGAATATATCCTTAAGCATCATGCCCCCCGCTATTTCTGAGTAGGAGCTTGCTATGCCTAGATAGCAGTATTTCGGAAAAAGGTTGAGAAAGTCGGTTGACGATTATTCTTGATCATTGGGGAACATAAAGATAAAGCTCTTTTGATCCTTCATCTTCAGCGTGTCTATCGGCTTGATGGTATTTGCTTTTCTTCGAGTGCCACCCGACTCGGTGATTACCTCAATATCCGTATTCTCCATGATCATTTCATGAATATCCTCGCTATGTGCCGGTGTTTCGCTATATGCTGCTGCATAGAAATCATGCATTGTGATGGCGTCACCGGATTCAGCCACGAACCTTGGAATGTCGTCAAAGAGTGCGTCTTTGGCCGCTTGACGGGAATCGGTGTTAAACAAATACAACTGTCCCTCGTGTGTCGGATCATATGAGAGCATGTTGAGCCCAGACCGCCCGAAATGGGCTTGAGCATCACACTGGTGCAAGACATCATTGTACACTTGGCGTGCGCGGTACGATGTGGCGAAGTGCATCAGCCAGTATTGCCAGCCGGAAGGGTTGTTGATAGAAAACGGGCTGACGTATGTGGCACAGTCTTTGAGGAATGCAAAAGCGATCTGCTCAGCTTCCGCCAGCCAGTCTTTTTTCCCGATCAAATCGTCCCGGTCCTTTAACAGGCTATTGATCTTTCCCCTCATCGCTGGTTCAAGAGGAACATTATTGGTGCTTTTATTGGGGGACAGGAATGTCAGCATACTTTCGATCATGAAGGTAAACAGTATTTCCGCTGAGTTCCACGAGGAGATAATGTCGCGGAGAATCGATGACGTAACTTTGGAGTAGCCGCATTGATCCAGGTTGAAAAATACATTGCGGCAACGAGCGGCTAATAATCGCTGCTTGATTTGCGGGTAAATGGACTCAAATTCATCTGTATAGTAATTGATTTCGATCTGGAGATGATCGAAGGCCTCAATTTCCAACAAGTAGGAGACCAGATTTTTCTTTAGTAGCTCAATGACGCTTGGTTCGCTGTCATTGAAAATGAGCAGGCCTTCGATAACGATAGGTTTCATGCCTTGCTTATGCCGGTCAATGTTGATTTCAATGGCGGCGCGAAGCAGCCCATCGACAAAGAGCAGGGGTGATCCAGGGCTGCCGCACTCGTACAGGCCCGCCCCACAAAAACCGTCCACAATGGCTATTCTGAACTTCTCTTGCTGCGGCATCTTGCATCGGGTGAGCAAATACTCCCGGAAATACCGCTTGAGAATCTCATGCTTTTTCCTGGTATGGTCTTCTAATTTTGCGCCGTGTTCCCAATCATAGGTTCTTGAAACCACTACATTTCGTCCTTGCTAGATGTGAGTTGTCATGATCGCGGGCATTTCATCCCAGGTCCGTCCATGAAGAAGCCTGCCGTTTTCCGCTTTAGGGCGTCGTACGCCGTCGGCTCCCCAGCCTCCCCACTGTTTGAAAAAAAATGATGCCCCCTGAGCGTGGCATTGAATGCGGATGTTTTCGACCCATTCTGGTTGCATGGGACGTGCTTTGGAGCCGGATTCCCCGCCAACGATGACCCAATGAATGTTTTTCAAATCAAGGGTACCTAAATTTTCGAGCAGCGGTTCAATGGACAAGAATCTGATCTTTGCGGGGATGGTGCGCAATAGATCAATGCGCGGAATGCCATATTCTTGGTCTTCTACTGTTGTTCCCAGCCAGCAGTTGGACGGCACCTCGCGGCTGCGAAAATATCGCGCCATCCGTTCCGGGCGTTTCGTAAGAAGCTGGAAATTGTGCTGAGGACTGGCGACGATGACTTCAAAAACCCGGTCGATGAAGTGCGACGGCACCTGCTTATGGAACAGGTCACTCATCGAGTTCACAAAGTAGACCGTAGGCTTTTTTCTTCGTAACGGTTCATCAAGCCGCCCCGGGTGAATGGTCAGTTTGAAACCTTTTTCATACCCCGGAGTTCCCATGGCCTTGAGTCTACGGGCCATATTTTCGGCGTAACAGTGCCTACATCCCGGCGAAATCTTTGTGCAACCGGTGACGGGATTCCATGTGCGTTCTGTCCATTCTATTCTGCTCATGTTGTGTCACATATGTTCTATGTATGTTCTGATATTGGCAGTTTAAGACGCAATACACCTTAGGTCAATAACAACCTAAAGATCATGCTTTATTCTATTGTTATTTATGGATATTTTAATCATTGAGGCCAAGATATCTGATGGTATGGTCGACAGCAGTAGCTTTCATGAAGCTCAATTTATCTGTCACTGCGACCATATGAGGACCGACCAACGACATATTTTTAAGTGGTTTCTCTGCAGGCCAACTTCCCAGATGTCGACTATGAAGTAATTGGGATTGATAGTACTTGTTCTGGTACAGGTCCTCTATTGGCCGTAAGCTGTCAGATTAAATCATGATGTCTACAGTTTTTATGTGATAGCTGATTTTCATCCATCATCTCTGCGACTGACAGTACTCCGTTAGACTTCCGGGCATTTATTCGCTTACGGCAGAAGATGCTATTGGTAACTCCAGGCTGAAACTGACGCCATCCTCAGTATTTTTAGCCATTACCTGGCCGCTGTGAAATTCTGCAATCAATCTGACCAGATAGAGTCCCAACCCCAGATGGGGTTCATTATCTTTGAGCTTGCGGATTGAGACCATGGACTGGAACAAAGCATCATGCATACCCTCGGGTAAGGCAGGGCCCTGATTGGTGATGTGGATATAGAGTTTCTCATCCTGTTGCGTCAGCATAATATAAATCGGAGTCGATGGGGTGTGAAAATCTACTGCATTTCCGACTAGCTTATCCATGGCCTGGCTGATCAGTTCAGGTGCGACAAAGGCTTGAAGTTGGGTGTCGATGAATTGGCATCGAAACTGGATTGAAGGATGGCTTAGTCTGTATCCTTCAAAAAGAGAGTGGCAGAGTTCGGTCATGTTGACGGTTTTCAACTCGGCGCCCTGCAGTGCTTGTTCGAGGCGTGTCGCTTCCCGTAGACGGTTTAGAATCAATTGAAGTCGGTGCGTACCTTCCAGTGCTCGTCCGGTATAACGTTTTTGCGCTACCTTTTCGTCGTCGGCTTGCAGGTTTTCCAATGAGGATTGCACCATTGCCAAGGGGGTGCGAAACTCATGAGCAAGCCGGGATGCCATAGCCTCCAAGTAACTGTTGTAGCCCTGGAGGCGTTGTAGCACGCTGGCGAAGCTCTGCTCTAATTCTCCCAGCTCATCATTGTTTGTCGTGCTGCTCACTGGGCCGATGATCCTTCCGTCCTGGCTGACTGTTCTGCTGAATTTACGACTCAGTCGGGTAATGCGCCGGGTCAGATAAGAAGCAAGCATAAACAGCGTGCCGCCAGTGATCAAAAACAACAACAGGGTGGAAGTCAACAGACGCTCCAGTGCTGTCTGCTGCATAAAGAGGATGGTATGGGTGGTTTGCTCAACCAGGATCGCACCTGATATTTTCTCTGAGTTGTAGAGTGGATAGGCAGCGGAGAGAATAGCGCTTTGTGAGCGCCGGGTTCGATAGCGGTGGACATTACCCCTGCCGTTTAATGCCTGACGGATTTCCGGGCCGTCCATATGTCCCGCATGCTCTCGCTTATACTCATTGGAAACCGGTCGCTCGACCAGTAGTGCGGAAAGAATACGACTGGTAAAAGTTGTCTGTGACGGTTCAGGTTTTGGTAGATCTCCGTGTCTGCCGACCACTTGTCGCTGTCGGTTGAGAATGGTGTAGCGATGGCTATCGCTGTCGAGTCCTCTCAATAGCTTTTCACTGGGTAGAGAGGGCATGACCAGTCTGGCCAGGTTAGCGTTTGTCTGCCAACCTGAAGTGGCAGCGATGCCTATGGGTTTGTCGTTAATATTGTCTTTATTGATGACGGCCAGAGAGAGACCCCGGTCCACCATAGCCAGGGGTATCCGAAGCTCTACATTGTATCCTGTCGAAGTTTCTTGCCACTCTCCGCGGATAGCGGGCTCACTCTGTAAATTATCAGTCTGCAGAACTCGGATCCAGCCTGGTGCCGATGTGCCCAGCAAGTATTGCCGGCTCTTGCGGACTGTGCCGGGCAGGGCAAGTATCAGATGATCTCCGGATGTGAGTGGTCCGCCTGGTTTTGGGTAGGTAAGGGTCGTATCAGATACCAGCATCAGTAGATAGAGGTACTCTTGATGATAGCCAGCGAGCAGTTCGAAGCTCACAGCGTCAGTCGACGTTTCACTGGCCAGGTATCGCCGGGTCTGAGTAATCAGATTACCCCACTCTTCAGGATAACCGTCTGCCACAGGTGCCTGCTCCAACGGGTGAACATAGAGGCTTGTGGTGGCTTTATCATCAGAAGCTAAGAGGGTCTGGTTCTCCTCTGTTGTGAGCCGATCGTTGAGAAGATTGGCAACAATTTCGGCGCGGCTCAGTAAGAGCGTCTCCTGAGATTGACGAAGAGAATCCTCAATCTCAAGCAGATAGAGATAACCGATCCAGGGAATCACCAGCAGGGTCAGTGAGGCGATCAGCAGTTTGAAACGCAGTGAGTGAAGAAAAGAGCGTGGACGACGCACTAATTCAATACTTCCAACGGTAACCAGCGCCATAGACCGATTCGATGTGGTCGAAGTTAAGGTCTATCTCCTGGAATTTGCGACGGATTCGTTTAATGTGTGAACTGATGCTGGCCTCATCGACATAGATTTTTGCCTGCTCCATCAGTTGGTCACGGCTGCGAACGTGCCCTGGATGTTTTACCAGGGCGTGTATCATCCAGAACTCAGTGACAGTCAGGGCTACAGGTGTCTCCTCCCATTGCACAGTGAGTTGGTGGATATCTAATTTGAGGGCACCACAGATATAGCGCTTTGCTTCAGGCAGCGTTTGTGTCATCGCCTCAAGGCGGCGAAAGAGAGCGGCTATGCGCGCCGCGAGATGGGGTAGACTGACCTCTTTTGTGAGGTAATCGTCAGCACCGAGACGTAATCCTGCCACCGTGTCGAAATCACTGTCCCTTGCGGTGAGAAATATGATTGGCAGTGTGGCGGAACGGGTACGCAGCTCACGGCATAGTTCGAAACCGCCATCGATGTCATCCTCAAGGCCAATATCAAGAATCACAAGATCCGGCAGGCCGGTCTCAAAAGCGGTGATGGCTTTTTGCCGTGATGCGTAACCGCTGACTTGGTAACCTTGGCGTTGCAGGTAGTCGCTGTAATTGTCACGAATCACCGCTTCATCTTCGATAATTGCGATATTTCTGTTTGCCACGTATAGAGTTTCTCGTGATCATTGCTGACATTCAGCCAGTTTATGAATGGTATCTTAAGTAAGCGCTGAATAAGTCATGGGTGTTCGTCTCGTGGCTAAAAATTTTCGCTTCTGCGTTAACGATCATGGCAATAGACCAGCTATTACTTGCGATTGTCACCATGAGGCGAAAGTTTTTGAATCACAATCTGATTCGTCCAGAGCTTCCTTAAATATCGCGCTATCCGGATGGATGTCGCACGCCGACAGTCTATTTTAGCACTCAGCCATGGTCGAGCACAGGAGTGCCCAATCCGGTAGCTGAGGAAATGACGGGAATCTGGGAGGAGGGTCTGCCGATATGGTATCCCTGAGCGTAGTTCACACCCAAATCAGACAGTAGCCTTAGAGTGGGCTCATCCTCCACAAATTCGGCAATTGTCTCTTTACCCAGTGCTGTAGCCATCTCGGTGAGAGCCTTGACGAAGACCTGATCTTTCGTGTTGCTGGGTAAATGCTTGATGAAAGAGCCGTCGATCTTCACGATATCAAGGGGTAACTCGCGCAGATAATAAAAAGAGGAAAAACCGACACCAAAATCATCCAGTGCAAAACGGCAACCAAGCGCCTGCAATTCTGTCATCAACCGCTCGGCAGCATTGACATCAGCCAGAGCCGCCGTTTCTGTGAGTTCAAACACGAGCTGTCTTGGATTGACACCGCTTTCGTGGAGCATGCGGGTCAGTTGTTGTAACAGTTGCGGATCATCGATGACCCTGCCAGAGAGGTTAATTGAGAGATTTATGGGTTTTTCCATCTCCTGCAGGGTCGATAACTTTTCGATTGATGCGCGTAAGACGTAGCGGTTGATGGCGTGGATCTGACCTGTGCGTTCGGCAATTGAGATGAATTCACCCGGCATGGTAATGGAGTCATCATTCTCGACCATTCTGATCAACACTTCATAGTGTGAGATATCTCCACTCTCGATATGCATGATAGGTTGAAAGTGGAGGATGAAACGCTCGTCGGCCAGCGCTTGTTCTATCTTGTCCTTCCAGGTCACTTTGGCGTTCATCTGCTCTCGCGCATGTTCACTGTCGGAAAAGAGATGCCATCCATCCCTGCCGGCCTCTTTTGCCTGGTACATGGCGAGGTCAGCATTGGAGAGCAGTTCCTGAAAGTTACTGCCATGATCGGGATAGGTGACAATGCCGATACTGGCTGAAACACGGTAGCTTCGACCCTTAAGCGGTAGCGAGACTTGCTTCAGTTCTTGCATGACCTTTTCTGCGAAAAGGATAGCGCTATTGCTATCCGACTCTGGAATGACGATAGCAAATTCATCACCTCCCAGTCGTGCGATAAGATCACTCGTGCGAGTAATTTCTTTTAGCTTTTTGGCAACGATCTGGAGTAGGGCGTCACCTGCCTGATGCCCGCTTGAGTCATTGATGAATTTAAAATGGTCAAGGTCTAGAAAAAGCAGCGAAGAATTATGGTGATAGCGTTCTGCCAATGTCAGTATCTTTTCGAACTCCACTTGAAAATTCCGCCGGTTGTAGAGTTCTGTCAATGGATCATGGTTGGCCAGCCAGGTCAGGCGTTGCTTAGCAACTTCTCGATCTGTGATGTCGAGACCGACAGAAAGCAGGATGGGTACATTGGGATAGGGTTTTCCCGGTAAATGTGAGTGTATCCAGGAAATGGTTCGTTTATTACCGTCTGATGAAAAGGTTGTGGCGTCGTGTTGATATGAACTGACCATGCCAATTTTGATGCGTGTCAGAGCGTGTTGGAGTTCATCATTATCACCAGAGGCCATGAAGCTGTCGCTAAAGAAGCGTGATCCCCGTTGATAGTTTCTGACACCAATAAAATCCCGCCCTTCCTCATTGATTGTGAGAATGGTTCCATCACAGTCTTGAGTCAATATCATGACCTGAGCGCTGTTCATGATCGCGGTCAGAAAGTCACGTTCGGATGAGAGTTCGTCGCTGTGCTTTACCAATCGCTCGGTCTGGTTCTTGACCTCTTGATTGAGTCTCTCCAATGTATGGGTCAAATCGATTGCGGAATCGCCGGCAATGTCGATCTCATCTTGAAGCCATGCGTGTTGCTTGTTGGTAAGTTTATCTCTCACCTGGTTGAAAGCATTCTTTGCCATGAGTGGCAGGCTGTCAGAAATCAGCAGCAGGCGCTTGAGTGGTTGTCTGAGAATAAGCAGTAAGAGAATTTCTGAAAAAATAAAGCCTGCCAGTCCGATGAGTACTGACTTTGTGGTGGCTGCGCGTATTTGCTTTACTACCGATGTGATGTCGGTAAGGATAAGAAAATCAGCTGAAATAACACCGGTGTCACTGCTCGCGGGTACGATGGACATGGTGTAGTGGTGACCATCCAGACTACCCGTAAAGTCGCTGGTGATTAACTGCTTCATGCCAGCCTGTTGAGTGAAATTATCCAGCAGTGGTTGTACTTGGTTCAAGTTGCTGGCAGCTGCAATATATCGTTGCCAATCTCTCAGATAGCGCGAATTTCCAGCTAGACTATTAAGTTCCTTCGGTTTGCTGATGACGGCGATATCAGCTTTAGCGAGTTCGGTGAATTCAATGACAACGTCTGCCAGTGAACGGCCTACAAGTAATACACCTGCCTTCCTTCCACCGTCGAGTAGGGGTACAGCAACGAATTGGCTGCAGCGTAACCCACAATAGAGCATATTCAGCGGTAGCTCTGATGCATTAACGGCGTTGACCAGGTTTTTAAAGCTACCGTTGTCGTACTGTTCGATCTGCCAGCTGAACAGTCTCTCATTATGCGGTGAATAGTATGAGGCTTCCTCCAGTCCCCACTCAAGATCCAGGGTAGAAGCGCTATGTGTAAAAAAATTCTGTAGTTTATCTGCTAATGGTACTTGTGGTGACGGCGTAGTTGCTGTCGCCAGTGCGGGGATCATTAGTGCTATCTGCTCGAGTTTGTAGAAACTCTTTTCCAGTAGTGCTTTGACCTGACGAGCCTGCTGGTCTCTGATCTGGAGTTGATAGGTATTGAAAAGCTGGCGTTGCTCAAAATAGCCCATGGCCGTGAGACCGGCATTGACAATCAAAAGTATCAGGCTGAACAGTAGAACGACTTTCCACTTCAGGCTGAAAAAGCGCTGTTTTCTCTGCTCGGTGTGCTGTGACATCCTGCTTGCTTTCCTTAAGGGTTCTCTGCTGTGCCTTAAAAGCTATATGAGATTAAAAGTGAAAATAGATTCCAGTCTTTTACCCGCTCGCTGGGTACGGGGTTTTCCAGGTTTGAGAGGAAAATAACGCCTTCCACCTGGCTGAATTCTGCGCGTAACATCAGTTGCTCCGTCGGTTCCCACAGCAGTCCGGCAGTCCAAAGTTTGCTGTAAAAATTAAACGGTGGCAGCCCTGAGATTGTGCTGATTTTTGATCCGTATCGATCATCTTTATCGTAGTGGCTCTGCTCGTAGCGGAGCAACAGCTCCCAATCACTATGCAATCGGTAGTCACCTTGAAGATAGTAGCCGTCTACTGTCGTATCAGCACTATCGAGCAGGTTGGCGAAACCTTGGTAGTCTATCGGTTCCTCCATGTATTCTGCCGTTAGCCGCCAGGGTCCGTGATTGTACTGAGCGGAGAGAACCCAGTAGTCGATATCGATGGTGCCCGGTGGCAATATGGTGGTCCGGCTGTCGAGCTTCAACATGGCATTGCTCAATGCCAGCCGGAGACGCCCGCCATCCCATTCGTAGAGCAGGCGGCCTCCAGTAGTGACACCATCCTGGTCCATAGAGGCATTAAGCGATGGGTCGAGATAACTCTTTTCCACATTTTCATCGATTGGTGTTTTTCCGGCCAGCAATTGAAGACTGAAGCGGTGCAGTCCGTTAGAGTTGTCAGCGTAGAATTGAACGCCATCGTTGGATAGCACCATGTTGCGGACTCTATCCCAATAGATGGCTTGTGGCATGAAGATTCCAGGGCGTGTTGCTGCCACGTCGCGGGTGTCGTTGTAGAAGCCTAGTGGGTTTTTGGTACGGCCCAGTAAGGCGCCGTAGCGTGCCCTCTCACTCATATGGAAGGTATAGTCCAACTGCGCATAGTCCACGGTTAGTGAACCGTTGTACATGTCACCTGCTACTCGAGAGAGTAACTGTGCGGAGGCCATGAGTTTTGGGTTGAACCGGTATGATGCGTTGGCCCCTATCTCCCGAAAATCAAAGCTCCCGTCCTGGCTGTCGCCGAAGAATCGATTGTCTGTGGTTTTTACATAGGCCTGGGTAAGAAAGCCATGAATTTGAAAGTGGTTCTCGGGTAGCTTGCTCGCCAGTGCCGACTGCTGGGTGCCCAACAGGCTGGCGAGTAAAATCAAGTAGTAGGTGCTCGCCCTATTCAACGGCAATTTTCCGTATTTGCTCATTGATGAGTTCCTCTGATGTATAGCCTATGGCGCCAGGTGTGGTGGCTACCTTATCGAGCATCTCTTGCTCGGTATCTACCTTGGCGGGCGCTTGTCCTGTACCGGCAAATATCTGGCGGTTCCAGGCGCGACGTAGTTGGTGTGGAAAAACCCCAAGAATCTCTTTACTGAAGGAAGCATGTAGCCTTGTTTTATCACCCATGACGAAGACCTGTATCGGTACACCGTCAGGCCAACTGGTCATGCGCATGCTGAAGACGGACCGAACAGTGCTTCGGCTTAGGGTTTCTATGGGAACATTTCCATTAACCACAAGATCCACCGCACCTGATGAGTTGGTGAGGCAGAGTAGGAGAGCGAAAAAGATTCCTCGGTGGGCAGACTTCATTCTCGGTTTTCATTCCCTTGCGTTCCTCTACCGTGTCGGCAGAGGCCACGAGTAACTTTAGCCTATCAGGTCATCCTAGACTGCGTGGGAAGTCGGTTGGATAACTGCGACTGCCACATTTTTGCCAGATTTTGCCCCTGGATAGTCAGGATTCCGTCCCTTTAAGGCTATTTCACACGTCTTTAATCTAACTCGCAAGTTTCAATCACCGGCGCAGGCGGGGATCGCCGATCCATACCAGGGATGGTTCGCTGGACCAATGACGAGGAGTACAAGATGAAAAAGCGTTTGATGACACTCATGCTCTCAGGTTTTCTGGTGCAACAACCGCTGCTCGCTGATGAGCAGCCTGGACCGATCGATAAAGGCTCACTGAAATCCACGGCAACCGGCGTGCTGATCGGTGGCATTCTGGCAGGCCCGGCCGGCATGCTGGTTGGTATGGCCGGGGGAGCGCTGGTGGGAGAAATCGAGAAGGGGAAAAGTGAGATTACGACACTGAGTGATGCGGTAGAAGATGCTCACAATGACTTGGCCCGGGAACAATATCAGACAGCAGAGCGCCACCAGGCACTTAAAACACTGTTGGAGAATAAGCAATCACGTTTGAGTGCCATGCAGGAAGGTTTCTCATTCTGTCTCGGTTTCCGTTCCGGTAGTGCCCAGATCGAGCCAAGGATTGCAGATCAGTTGACCTCAATCGCCATCATGCTTCAGGCCTTTCCGGAACTGAAATTAAACATACTGGCGGGTGCGGACAAGCGGGGTAGCGAGACGTACAACAGGGCGCTAAGCCAGGTACGTGCCGAGGCGGTGGCAAACCGCTTGTTGAAGGCAGGTCTGCCAGAAGCACGCTTATCAATCCACTATGTCGGCAAGGAGGAAGCAACCTATTCACTTGATGATATCGAGGGGCTGGGTTTCGATCGCATCGTACAACTGACCTTGGTCAAGGGTGATCCGTCATGAAGACCTATCGCCAGCCTCTCAGCGAGTCTTTTGTCTACTGCTCACCTGAGCGGCCGGTTGGTGGTTCCTTTCGTTGGGTGAATCCAGTGAAGGTGGTGAGGACTTTACAGCGTCGGAAAGAGAGGGAGGTAGGCTATGAAATTAGACGCAAGACCTAGCCAGGATAGCGTCACAGCAGGTGTTTCCTCATTGATGAAGCCGGTGTTCCTGTGGGAAATGTTGTTCACCTTACTGTCCGCTGTACTGACCGGCCTGTCAGCCTCTCTGTTATTGATACTGCTGGTGTTCGGCTGGACAAGTGTTCAGGCTGAAACAGGGTCACCGACAAGTGGACGACTTAGCCTCCATGCATTGGATGGGCGACTGCTGCAGCAAGCGCCATTGCTGGATACACAGGTCTCCACGTATGTCAGCGGCCTGTTGGCACGGGTCAGAGTCGAGCAGCAATTCAGTAACCCGACTGGGGAGTGGATGGAGGGGATCTATCAGTTTCCCCTGCCTGAGGATAGCGCGGTGGATCAACTGCGGATGGTGATCGGCGAGCGGATCATTGAGGGGCGTATTGCAGAGAAAGCTCAAGCAAAAAGGACCTATGAGAAGGCAAAGGCTTCTGGGCAGCGGGCCAGTCTGTTGAGCCAGCAGCGGCCCAATATCTTTTCCACTTCAGTGGCCAATATTGCGCCGGGAGAGCATGTGCGGGTGGTGATTGAATATCAGCAGACGATCCTCTATGAGAAGGGCCGGTATGAGTGGCGTTTCCCACTGGTGATTGGACCCAGGTACATTCCCGGGACACCGTTGGTTGCTGCGGCCTCCTCTACGCTGTCGGGAGGGTCAGTGGATACGGATCAGGTCCCGGACGCGAGCAGGATCACGCCACCGGTGCTGGATCCGGCAGAAGGCCAGATCAACCCTGTTGCCATTGAGGTCAGTCTGGATGCGGGCATGCCTGTGACGGAGATCATCAGCCAGTACCACCCGGTGATCGAGCATCGGGATATTCAGGGGACTGTTAATCTACGGCTCGCAGAAGGTGAGGTGCCGGCAGATAGAGACTTTCTGCTCAGTTGGCGGGCGCCGGTAGGCATGTATCCAAAGACCGCCGTCTTCACGGAAAGCTGGAAGAATGAGGCGTATGCAATGCTGATGGTCATGCCACCTGATCAGGAGCACGAGTCTCAGCGGTTATCCCGGGAGATGATGTTCGTTGTCGACAGCTCCGGCTCCATGCACGGCGCCTCGATGACCCAGGCCAAAGCGGCATTGCGGCTGGCCATGTCACGGCTCAGGGAGGATGACACATTCAATCTGATCCATTTCAGTAATCAGAGTCATGCTTTATTTCCCCAAGCCCGATCCGGCAGCAAAGCCAATAGACTGAAGGCGATGAGGTTTGTTGATGGGCTGAGGGCTGAGGGGGGTACAGAGATGATGCCGGCACTGCGCATGGCACTGAAAGGAGGGGACGCCGGTGGTCGGTTACGCCAGGTGGTCTTTCTCACAGATGGAAGCGTGGGCAATGAAACCGCGTTGTTCGAACTGATTCGCCGGCAGCTGGGAGAGAGTCGTCTCTTTACCATCGGTATTGGTTCGGCACCTAACAGCTTCTTCATGCGGCGGGCGGCAGAATTTGGCCGTGGGAGCTTCACGTACATCGGGGATCTCGGTGAAGTGGAATCCCGCATGCTGGCACTATTCAATAAACTCGAACATCCCGCCATGAGCGATATCCATATCGAATGGGAAGGGCAGGCACCACTGGAGATATTGCCGGCGCGTATCCCTGATCTCTATCTGGGTGAACCGTTGTTAGTGGTCGTAAAAAGCGAAAGCCTCGATGGGGAGATGCTGATTCAGGGTGACCGGGATGGTACTGTCTGGCGACACCGTGTCGACTGGCCGTCCAAGAAGACACATGAGGGGCTGCACAAGTTGTGGGCTCGCCAGCAGATCAAATCACTGATGTCGTCGACTGTGGGCGGAGAGTCGGTGGAAGTGAGGCGTCAGCAGGTACTCCAACTGGCGCTCAGGCATCAGCTTGTCTCCGCCTATACCAGTCTGATTGCTGTTGAGCGGCAACCGGTACGTCCCCTGTCGGCGCCGCTCAAGGGGGGACCTGTACCGCTCAATCTACCTGTGGGTTGGGATGCGAATCATGTCTTTGGTTCTCTGCCGCAGACGGCGACCTATGGGCCACTGTCACTGCTGACAGGCCTTTTGCTCATGTTGGCGGCACTCTGGCTACAGCGTCGGAAAGCCTCATGATGCGCTGGGCCACCCTGTCACTGTTCTTACTTGCCGGCATTTGTATGTGGCAGGGTGTGTGGATTGAAGCCAAGGCCTGGCTTGCCCAAGGATTGATCAGCAATGCTTGGGCGCGGAGTGATTCTGCAGATGATCATATCCCTCCCTGGTCCTGGGCGGATACCTGGCCTGTGGCAAGACTGGCGGTGCCTCGCCTGGATGTGCAACGCATCGTCCTGGCTGGAGTCAGCGGCAGGACGCTGGCATTTGGACCGGGTTGGGTGGAGCAGACAGTACTACCCGGCAAGGACGGTCGTGTGATGATTGCCGGCCATCGGGATACGCATTTTCGTTTTCTCAAGGATCTCGTCTCCGGTGACCAACTGTTGGTGCAAAATGCTGACGGGGATGAGGTGAGTTATTGGGTGACGGAGGTGGCTGTGGTGAATGAGACTGCCGGATGGTTGATGGGGCCGTCCACAGTCAGTGAATTGGTGCTTGTCACCTGTTACCCCTTCGATTCGATGATACCCGGTGGTGATCTTCGTTTTATTGTCAGGGCACAGGCGGAACCCCTTTTTCCGCAGGGAGAGAAATCGGGTTAGAATCAACTATAGTTTGCTACTCAATGGTTGTAATGAAACCCATTCGGATATTCCGTCATCTCGTTTGCCACCACCCAGGCTATCTGGGGGAGTTTTTGCAACAGCGGGGCGTTCCCTGGCAATTGGTCTGTATCGATCAGGATCACCCCATTCCTCAAAGCACCGACGATGTCTCTGCATTGGTCTTTATGGGGGCGGGCGTCAGCGTTAACGATGATTTGCCTTGGGTTGAAGGGGAGTTGGAGCTGATTCGCAAGGCCTTTGAAGTCGATCTTCCCGTCATGGGCATCTGTTTTGGTGCACAGCTGATGAGCAAGGCTCTGGGCGGGACCATCAGCCGAGGCGACGGGATGGAAATTGGTTGGCACCCACTACAGAAAGTTGGTGAGGAATCAGATGGCTGGCTCGAAGGCCTGCCGCGTCATTTTGATGCCTTTCACTGGCATGCTGATACCTTCACTTTACCGCAGTCGAGCCGACACATCCTAAGTAGTGCCTGTTTTCCTCATCAGGGTTTTGTTATGGGTGATCATATCGGTTTGCAGTTTCACTTGGAAATGACCCGTGAAATGATCGAACACTGGATCGAACGCTACGGCAGTGATCTACTGCTTGATTCGGCCTGTGGCCAGTCAGCGGAATCGATACTGACGGATCTGGATACAAGGCTTGAGCACTTACACAAAGTCTCTGATTTAATTTACGGTCACTGGGTGGAGCGTGTTGTATCACGCGAAAAAGTGAAATGAAGATCGCCTTAATCCTCCTGCTGTTTTGTCTTGGGTCCACCACAGCGGTTGCATCGCAGGATGAGGTGGAGTCGATGTTGCAGCGTATCGGAGATGAGGTCGAGCCTCGGTTGATTGAGCGTTTCGAGCAGGCCATGGTCACCTATCCTCCCGAAAGGATCCAGCTCATTGCACTCAAGCAGAGCCGGCGCTTGGAACTTTGGGCCTATGACGGCAGTCGCTGGCAGTTTGTCCACGACTATCCCATTTTTGCTGCCAGCGGTAAGGTGGGTCCCAAATTAAGAGAGGGTGATAAACAGGTCCCTGAAGGTTTTTATCGTATCACCGAACTCAATCCCAACAGCCATTTTCATCTCTCCATGAAGCTTAACTATCCGAACAGTTTTGATTGGTTGCAAGCTGCCAAAGAGGGAAGGGCGCAACCCGGTTCGAATATTTTCATCCATGGCAGTGCCTGGTCGGCGGGCTGTTTGGCAGTAGGTAACCGATATGTGGAGGAACTGTTTTATTTGGTTGGAAAAGCGGGGGTCGAAAATACGGGTGTCTTAATTGCACCCTATGATTTCCGTAGCCGGGAGATCAGTCTGGATGCCGCCGAACCTGATTGGGTGCATAGACTTTACACATATCTGAAATTTAGACTGGCTGCCTTCCCGTTATCAGGAAAGTCGGTATCTTGCGCACAGGGTTGCAGTGCTGCTCGATACAGTCAGCATGGTGCTAATTAAGATCTTTTTTCTCGGCCTGTTGTAACGCCCCATCCCACTGGTTACAGCATCAGCCTGGCCAACGATCTGCGATAGCGTTATTTAAGATTGGCAAGATAAGTGGAGACTGCCTCGATATCTTTATCACTCAGTCGAATGGCAACGCTGGTCATCCAGACATTGATCCGTTTACCGGTACGGTCTCTGAATTCCTTCAACATTTTTACCACATAGTCATAACGCTGACCGGCAAGTCTGGCATAACCTTCCTGCCCCCGGCCATCCTGTCCATGGCAGGAGACGCAAGCCTCTTTAAATAGCTTCTCTCCCTCTTGCAGCAACGCCGCGTTGCCACCACCCGATGAAAGCATTTTCATTTCGGAGTAGTAGAGAGCAATTTTTATTTTGTCTTCCTCGGAAAAGGTTTTAGCGAGACTACTCATCAAGTATTCGTTGCGCCTGCCATCACCAAAGCGTTGAAACTGATCGACGATATAAACGGGGTTCTGCCCAGCCAGATTGGGTGTCAGAGGTCTAATTGCCATTCCATCCTTACCATGACAAGTGTTGCATAGCACGGTCCGATCACGGCCCTCCCGGATCATTTTTTTGTGTAGTGCGGGATCTTTGGTAATCGATGCAATGCGCTGTTCAAGAGCCGATCGGAGAGACAGGTCCTCCTCCATAGTAGATGCCATCGTCGGTGACATGGTTAAAGTACTGACGGAAGCAATGATGAGCAGCAACAACCCGGGGTGCTTGAGAAAATCCATATTTAGCATTTTTTATTTCAACTCACTGTTTAAAATTGATTTAATAGGCTTACTATCGGCAGGGATATGTGAGACTTGATTCACAATTTAGCGTTTAGGCATTTAATGCCTGAGCGCCATATTACGTCAAATTACCTAATGGGAATGCACCGCTTTCTGTGTTTCTGTCTTTGTTCGGCGAATCCGGTAAGCTAACGCCATTTTAGGTGGTCCGACAGTAATCTGATGGCAGTGAAAAGGTCAAGACGACGTTCGAAATCGAGAAGGGGCGGTTTTGCTTACTGGCGGCGCTGGATGTTGCTGACGGTTATCGCTTTATTGCTTGCGGGCATTCTGTATACCCTTTATCTGGATGGTATCGTTCAATCCCGCTTTGAAGGACAGCGCTGGGCAATACCGGCGAAAGTCTATGGTCGATCTACGGCGCTTTTTCCCGGTGCGACCATCAGCCGGGAACAGCTAAGGCAGACGCTGGACGGCTTAGGTTATCGTCGTGTCCCACATCCGGATCTTCCGGGTAGCTACTCTGTTAATAAGAACCGGTTCCTGCTGCGTACCCGGCCTTTCCAGTTTACCGATATGGTGCGTGATTCCGATTATCTCGAAGTGTTAATCGGGCAGCAATCCATTGAGCAGTTGAGACGGGCCGGGAATGGGGATCCAGTGGGGCACTATCGTCTCGAACCCCGGCTGATCGGCAGTTTGACCTCGGCCCATGGTGAAGATCGTATACTTTTGAAGCGTGAGGCATTGCCTGATCTGCTCGTGTCGGCGCTGATCACGGTAGAGGACCGGGATTACTTCCACCACTTGGGGGTGGATCCCGTTGCCATCGGCAGGGCGCTATGGGCCAATATTCGTGCAACACGGGTCGTGCAGGGAGGCAGTACCCTGACCCAGCAGTTGGTGAAAAACTTCTTCCTTACGGCTGAGCGAACCTTATGGCGGAAATTTAATGAAGCCTTGATGGCCCTCATTCTTGAGTACCGATACAACAAGGATGAGATCCTCGAGGCTTATGCCAATGAGGTCTATCTGGGGCAGTCGGGTGGCAAGGCTATCCACGGTTTCGCCTTGGCGAGCCGCTTCTATTTCAACCGTCCCCTGCATGAGCTTGATCTCTCACGGACAGCCCTTTTGGTGGCGTTGGTCAGGGGGCCATCGGCCTATGATCCCAGGCACTATCCAGAGCGTACACTCAAACGCAGGAACCTGGTGCTCGAGCTGATGGCAGAGCAGGGCATCATTGATCAAGCGATGGCAAATCAGGCAAAAACCCGTGAACTTGGTATAGAACAAGGCAGTCTACAGGCCTCCGGAACACCGGCCTTTATGGATCTGATAAGGCGCCAGTTGCGACGCGACTATCGGGAAGAGGACCTCAATGCCGAGGGATTGCGCATCTTCTCCACCCTTGACCCCTGGGTTCAGCGACAAGCTGAGGAAGGGCTTTCACTGCAGCTGAAATCGTTGGAGAAGGTACGAAAATTACCCGCAGGCACACTGCAGGGCGCACTGACGCTGGCGGAGGTGGAGACCGGTGAGGTCATGGCGCTGGTCGGTGATCGGAATCCCCGTTTCGCCGGATTCAACCGGGCCCTGGACGCGTTGCGCCCTGTCGGGTCTTTGATCAAGCCGGTGGTCTATCTCACAGCGCTCTCCCAACCGGGTCGCTATCAGCTGATGAGTGAGTTGGAGGATAAGCCGATTCGTATCCAGGGGGCCAATGGAGAAATCTGGCAGCCGGGGAACTACGACAATCAGTATCACGGCAAGATCAGGCTGCAGCAGGGTCTCATTCAGTCTCATAATCTCGCCACGGTTAGGCTGGGTCTTGATGTCGGATTGGATTCAGTAATCAATAATCTCAGGGCGACAGGTATTCATCGGCCACTGGATCCCTATCCTTCTCTGCTTTTAGGGGCTGTTTCCCTCTCACCACTGGAGATGACCCAAATGTACCAGACCCTGGCCAACGGGGGGTATTCGGCCACGCTGAAAGCTATCCGCGAGGTGACCGACGCAACAGGCAAGCCACTTTCCCGCTATCCTCTGGCAGTCAAACCTGCGGTGGATGCCAGGGCGGTCTTTCTCCTGCGACATGCGCTGCAGGAAGTGACGCACACTGGTACGGCCAAAGCCTTGCAATGGCTGCTGCCAGCCGGGGTTGAGGTGGCGGGTAAGACGGGAACCACAGATAAATTGAGAGACAGTTGGTTTGCCGGTTTTGACCGGCGACGGGTTGGCGTTGTGTGGGTTGGCCGTGACGACAATGGCCCCATGGGCCTGAGCGGATCGGCTGGTGCCATGCGTGTATGGGCTGACCTGATGGGACGTATTGGCGTGAATTCCCTTGATGACCGCATGCCGGTCGGTGTTGAGATGGTTCAGGTGGATCCCGCCACGGGTCTGCTTGGCGAAGGATGTAAAAATGCCCAGAGCACACCCTTTATCAGCGGCAGTGCACCGAAGGTCGCAGCACGCTGTGCCCGCCAAAACTCCATGATGGATGAGGGTTTACAATGGTTGCAGCAGCTACTCGATTGATTGTGAAATTTTGTCTCTGCCGGTAGCCCTGCTAAAGGGGGTCAGCTCCTGGCCGCTAAGATAGAGCTAGGGCACCAACTTCAGACGTATGGTATGGATGATGGTTGGTGTGTCTGTTGCAGGGACTATAGATTGCAGACCATATGAATCGAAGACGGCATCCAAGACTGGATATCGATCACTCCGCCATATTTGAATATCGCGGAGAGCGGTTCGATGCTTGTCGTCTGCTCAATTTTTCCAGGGGAGGCGTCTATTTGCAGCTTGCAGACACCCGGCTGCAGGCCTATCTGCCAGATGGCTACTATGCTGAGCATGAAAGACAGCAGGGCGTGCTTGAAATCCAACCTGAAGGGATTCGTGCCGAGGTTTCCATTGTCTACCTCCGCCATCATGGCCTGGGTGTCTGTTTCGACGATGTCAATGCGACCACTCTCTTCGATACGCTTATGGCCAGTCTACAGGCCAAGGCGAAGGAGAAGGAGAGAGAAACAACGCAATCAGGTGACGGTCCAGATCCGGTATTGGCGCGGAGACTGTTGCAACAGCTCAGAGGGAAATCTTCAGATTATCTGTATGCTGCCCTGCAGAATTTTTTTACTCAGGTGCTTGAGGACCTTTTAGATCACACAAAAGAGAATATAGATAGCAAAGAGGAGTCTGCTATCTTCTTTGCCTTCAACACACTCGAAAAAAACCAGACGGCACTGAATACAAGCTTTCGTGTAGTAGTGGATAAAGGGCTTGCCGAGCTTGTAGGAGAAGTGGCCGAAGAACGCGAGTGTAAGGAAGAAGAACCGATTGAACTGGCATTGGTGGAAAAGCAGGAGGTCGATACCTGGATTCTATTCAATGATATGGCCAGGCGTGTCGGTGATGATGTGTCGGCTAAGTTGTCTCAGCTGGAAGCTGCATTCTCCTATCTTTTTCAGGGAGATATCAGAAACGAGATTAATCCTCTCTCGCCTATTAGCCTGCTGACAAATCTGAGAACGCAACTGGATAACTATGATCTGGATATGCAGAGTATTCAGATCATCCTCGCTGCCTTTCAAAAGGTGGTTCTGAATGATCTCAACTACCACTACGACGATCTGTTGCAACTTCTCAAGCATCAGGTTGTAGATGTGCCGTCACAGCGGAGTACTGAGGCCTGGTCGATTGTGGACCCACAGGGTCAGGTCATCCGTCAGGCGGCTGACAGGGCAACCCAGCAGCTCAACTCATTAGCGAATCTACATCAATCTGGTGCTGATGAGGCGATTCGAGACGATCTGCCTGTGGCTGAGCAAAAGGAGGTTATTGCTTCACTCGACTCCCTGGCGGAACTGCAGAATACATCGCTTCTGCAGCAGCTCGAAAGTCTGTTGCAAAGGGAGGCAGCAGAGCCCGTGAGCCTACCTGCGGAAGCCCGTGCGGCCGTTGGTGCAGGGGAAGAGCTGGTTGCCACCCTCTGCAATGATGCCTTGGTGGTGCCAGAGTTACGTGAGCTTTTGGGGCATTTAAAAATACTCATCATCGAGTCAATCCTGCAGGATCCCTCCCTGTTGGAGAATGCGGAACATCCCGTCAGGCGGTTACTCGTCGCGATCGAATCGATGATGCCTTACATGAGTGCACTGCAACACCCTTCCGGGGTGAAAGACACCGACAGGAAAAAGCTTTCGGAGATTATCAAGTCCGTTGAGTTGGGAAAAATCCATACCGTGGATGAGGCGACGGAAAAGATCACCACCTTGCAGCAGGAAAAGCGAGAGCGTTTCGAGAAAAATCGGGAACTGGCCATCTCACGCTGTGAGAAGGATGAACGACTCAAGCAGGCGCATGCATCAGTCTATGAGGTGCTTGGCAGGCAATTATTGAATCGATCCGTATCCATTGCGATCGACAAATTGTTCGGATTTGGTTGGGCCAACCTGTTGGTGCAGACACATGTATTAAAGGGTGAAGAGAGTGCCAGTTGGAAGGCTTATCTACGGGTTATCGACATACTGCTGAAAATTTTTGATGGCGACAAGGGGAGCAAGGGCCTCCCCGAAAAACAGGTGCGTGACCTGGTATCTCTAATTCGCAAAGGGTTCCGCGATTACCCAGTGTACGCGACGGGCTCAAAGGCATTTGCGCTTGAGCTTCAGCAAGCATTGCTCGAAGCAGGGGCTGGATTTGATCTGTTTACTCAGCAAAGAATCGATGTCGACGAAGCGTATCTGGCAAAACAATTCACTGGTGCCCCGACCCAAAGTGCCAATCAGATATCAGCAGAAATCTCAGATGTTTGGCTGGAGCGTACCGGTAATCTCAGTCTGGATGAATGGTTTGTCAAAAAGGACGAAAAAGACGAGTCCGGTCTACTCAATCTGGCCTGGAAAAACCCAGCTGAAACCCGCTATCTACTGGTCGATGGTGATGGGTTCAAAGCCTTGGATGTGGGGCATAAGGAGCTGGCGAAGTTGTTGGAGATGCATGACATTGAAGTGATGCAGAGTCAGCATGAGCCGATTGTCGACCGGGCTATCGATAAAATACTGTCTCGTAGTTATGAGGCTGTCAGTGATGAGTCGGCCATCGATAGCCTCACCGGTCTTATGAATCGGCGTACCTTCGATCAGGAAATCAGAAAACGACTGACCAATGTGCATGAGCAGCAATACGTGTTGGTGCTCCTGGATCTGGATAAATTCCAGGCAGTGAATGATCTTTGTGGGTTCGAAGGTGGTGATAATCTGCTGCGTTCACTGAGCAGTATACTCATCAGCTATCTCCCAGATCAGGGCGTTGTGGCACGTATTGGTGATGATGAGTTCGTACTTTTGATCGAAGGACAGAATCTTGAGCAGGGCTACCAGACAGCGGAGACTCTGCGGCAGGCGATTGAAGAGTATCAGTATGAGTGGGAGGATAGGTTGATTCCCGTTTCTGCCAGCATCGGTTTGGTGCATGTAGAAACAGACGAGCATTCACCTAGTGAGCTGCTGCAGGCCGCCCTTGCCGCCTGCAACATGGCTAAAAAGGGTGGCAGGAACTGCACCCGAATCTACCTTGCTGATGACACTGCCTACCAGGAGCAGAAGGAAATGGTTCAGTCTCTGCCGGGTATCAAGGAGGCTCTGGCAAAGGATCGCATGGTGCTCTTTGCACAACCTATCGTGCCATTGAATCCTGATCTGGGTTTGGTTCCCCACTATGAGATCCTACTTCGTATTCGCAATGATGCTGGTGAGTTGGAGAGTCCGGTATCCTTTATTCGGGCAGCAGAGCATTACGACATGATGCGTGCTGTGGACCGCTGGGTGGTTTCGGCCTTCTTTCGCGCCATTGAGCCCTACTCAAATAGCCTCGACAACAATGTGAGCTTTTCAATCAATCTCTCGGGTAAGTCAACGGGGGATGATGAGTTCAAACTTTTTCTGAAGCAGACAATAGACGAATCAGGTGTCGATTCGGGATATCTGGGATTTGAAATCACCGAGACCGCATTGGTGGGTGATATCAGTGATACTGCTGCATTTATCGAAGAAATCAGACAGATGGGTTGTTCTTTCTCACTGGATGATTTCGGTTCCGGTTATGCATCATTCTCCTATCTGAAGGACTTCCCCGTAGATTATGTCAAAATAGACGGTATTTTCGTGAAGGAGATACTCAACAAGCCAGCTGACTATGCCATGGTCAATTCGATCACTGAGATCGCTCATTTCATGGACAAGCAGGTTATTGCAGAATTCGTCTCCGATGCGGAAACAGCAGAGGCGTTAGGAGCTATCGGCGTCGACTATGGGCAGGGATATCATTTTGCCAAACCTCGGCTGTTGAGTGATATCCTCGATGAAATCACCTCACCTCAAGCCACGATACCGGTCAGCGAACAAGCCTAATCCCCCATTTCAGGATCGACGAGGTCCTATTAGGGCCTGTTAACACTAATCCAATGCGCCCTGTTGAGCCTGAAAAAGCGTCAATCAAGGCACGAGGAGAGAAGTTTGGTTGTTCCAAATGAGCGACGAGCAACACCGAGTGGCGCTTTTTCAGGCGCAACCCGAAGGGCTGGGGCTGTTTTTGCACCCAGCGGCGTTATCATTCGCTCATGTAGCCGGGCTACACCACGCTCATTCTGCCTTGCTGGGTACAAAAACAGCTCCAGCAGGGCGCATTGGATTAGTGTTAACAGGCCCTAGCATGCGCTTTATGCGAAAGAGGGGCAATATAGGCTACAATCCAGGCTGAAAATAATTCCCACACTATTGGAGCCAAGGCTTGACCCTTTATGCCGCCGACAAACTGATTGCCCAGGCCCGCATTTTGGCTGCGGAATACCGCAAAACCATGGGTAAGCCTCTGCCGGGCATCAGTAATGAAATTGCCGAGCATGATGCGGTAAAGCTGCTTGAGTTGGCCCCCAGACCTGAAGGTGAAGGCGGCTACGATGCCATCGATCCGGCCCGTGGTGATAAGCGTATTCAGATTAAATCACGTACCATCTTCGATGAGAGTAAATCGGGTCAGCGCCTCGGCCAACTTAAGATGGACAAGGACTGGGACAGTGTGTTGCTGGTGCTGATGGATGAGAATTATGAGCCCTACGAGATCTATGAGGCCGAGCGGGACGATATTCTAGAATTTATGGATAAATCGAGCAGCAGTCGCGCCAAACGGGGCGCCATGTCGGTCTCCCGTTTCAAGATAATCGGTCGTCTGGCTTGGACCCGTGAAAATGGCCTGGAACCTGAAGTCTGGGACAACCAGGCAGGTTGATTCTCACACAATGTTTCGATGACTGACTACGCCGAGATATTCGGGCCTGAAGGGTGGCTGGCAAGCCGCATCGAAGGTTTTTCGCACCGTCCCCAACAGCAGGAGATGGCCGCTGCCATCGGTCGCACGATGGAGCAGAGCGGCGTGCTGGTCTGTGAGGCGGGCACCGGTACCGGCAAGACCTTTGCCTATCTGGTGCCTGCGTTGATGTCGGGTCTCAAGGTGATTATCTCCACCGGCACCAAGAATCTGCAGGACCAGCTCTACCATCGTGACCTGCCCATGGTGCGACAATCCCTCGCCAGCCCGCTCTCTGCCGCCTTGTTGAAAGGGCGCGCCAACTACCTCTGTATTCACCGTCTTGATAATACGCTGGTGGAGGAGATCCGCCTGACCCGAGAACAGCTGAATCAGCTGAAACGTATCCGCGAATGGTCCTCGGAGACGCGTAGTGGTGATATCGCAGAGATGTCTGCAATACCTGAGGACGCATCAATTTGGCCGGTCGTCACTTCAAATACCGACAACTGCCTTGGACAGGAGTGCCCCTCTTACAGCAAATGCCATCTGGTTGAGGCACGCAAGCATGCACAGGAGGCTGATGTGGTGGTGATCAATCACCATCTGCTCTGTGCCGATCTGGCGCTCAAGGAGGAAGGATTTGGTGAGCTGCTACCGAGCGCCGACTGTTTTATTCTCGATGAGGCCCATCAACTGCCCGATGTGGCAAGTAACTTTTTCGGGTCGACCCTCAGTGGTCGTCAGTTGCAGGAACTGGCACGGGATACTGTCACCGAATACCACAAAGAGGCAAAGGATACTCCGGTTCTCATTGAACGCGCCGATGCGTTGAAAAAGTGCGCCGGTGATATGCGTCTTGCCTTTGGTCTTGAAGTCCGCCGCGGTGCCTGGTCGGAGCTGGCCGACAATCCGTCGGTTGCGCAGCAGCTGGAACGGCTTAAGGAGAGTCTTGAAGCGCTTGCTGAGGCACTGCGGGCTGTCGAGGGCCGGGGCAAGGGGCTCGATAGCTGCAAGGAGCGATGCGAGCTACTCCTGTCGCGCCTGCAGGTACAGGAGGATGATGCGGAAGAGAATGCCTCAATACGCTGGTATGAGACCACACGGCAGGGTTTTCGACTCAACCGGACACCGCTGGAGATTTCTGGAATTTTTCGTGGCGTCATGCAGCAGCATCCGGCTGCCTGGATTTTTACTTCTGCAACCCTGGCGGTGGGCGGCAGTTTTGATCACTTTTCCCGCCAGATTGGTTTGGAAGAGGCAGAGACTCATTGTTGGGACAGTCCCTTTGACTATCCCCACCAGGCACTTTGGTATGTGCCGAAAGGCCTGCCGAATCCAAGCAGCCCCGATTTCAACCGCGCGGTTTCCGATCTCTCTATCCCGATACTCCAAGCAAGCCAGGGGCGGGCTTTTCTGCTTTATACCAGTCACCGGGCATTGCAGGAGGCGGCCGAATATCTCGCAGACAAGCTCGAGTTTCCCATGCTGGTACAGGGTACCGCACCCCGAACCGAGCTGGTTGAACGTTTTCGGGAGTTGGGCAATGCGGTGCTGCTGGGTACCTCCAGCTTCTGGGAAGGTGTGGATGTACGGGGTGAGGCGCTTTCCTGCGTGATCATCGATAAGCTTCCGTTCGCCTCGCCCGGCGACCCCGTGCTGCAGGCACGCATCGATGCACTGCGCAAACAGGGTGGGAATCCATTCATGCAGTTCCAGGTGCCACAGGCGGCCATAGCCCTAAAACAGGGCGCCGGGCGTCTGATTCGTGATGAGCAGGATACCGGAGCCCTGGTGGTGTGCGACCCACGGTTGATCAACAAACCCTATGGCAAGATTTTCATCCGCAGTCTGCCACCCATGACCAAGACTCAGGATGCTGATGCGATCAGCCGGTTTTTTTCACATGTCGCCTCACAGGTGTAGTTCATTAGGGTGCACACATCTGTGAATCGAAATTGTGGGAGATGGTGCGTGCGGTAGGGCCAGACTCTACGCACCGATTAATACTTGCAAGACGCGACTTGACGTACCAGGAAGCAGGGAGGCACTCGGGAAAAACACCCGACAGGTTTGGTGTCACCACCCAAGACACTGGTTAACCGCAAATCGAACGAATCTGACAGGAATCGTTCATAATCGATAAGTATGACTGAACAGCAACAGACACTTTTAGAACCCTCCATGCCACTACAAACCTATCGTTTGAGCATCGACGGTATGAGCTGTGGTCACTGTGTGTCCGCGGTAGAGAAGGCGGTTTCGGTGGTGCCGGGTGTCGAATCGGTCGAAGTCGATCTGGAGAACAACAGCGCAGAGGTAGTTGGTGGTCTCCCTCATGCGTCGATCGAGGCGATCAAACAGGCGGGTTATGAGGCCAGACCTATCGCAGAGGTTCCGCAGAGCTGTCCGGTTTCCAATCCTGTCGAATCGATAACCCAGGACGCTGTAGCACAGGATCTTGCCGGCAGCTATCTGCTGGCGATCGATGACATGACCTGCGCCAGCTGTGTTTCTGCAGTGGAGCGCGCTATTCGCACCGTAGCAGGTGTGGAGGCTGCGTCGGTCAATTTGGTGGAAAAACGGGCGCAGGTGGTGGGTGGTGATTCCCGTGCGGTGGTCAACGCGGTGATCGATCAGGGCTACGATGCCCGCCTCATCGAGACATCCCAGGTCGACGATAATTTACTGTTGCAGATCAATAGTCTATCTGTCGATGAGCAGGAAGCTATCTTGAAAAGTGTACTGGATCGCCTGGATCCCCCAGCAGAATATAGCAAGACAGTAGACAACTGGGAGGTCGATACAACCGCCCATCCGGCAGACTTGCTAATTGGTCTGTCGGAGGCAGGTTGTCAGGCCAGCCTGCAGGAGCGGTTTACCGATCCTTATGCGGAAGAGGCGGCTTCTGCTGCCGCAGAGGTCAGGCGCTCCTGGCAACGGGCATTGCTGGCAGGGATGGTCGGCGCCGGTCTGATGGTGGCCGAAATGGGCGGTCATACGCCAGCACTGGTGTCGGCAGGCGGTCAGGGATTCTGGCTCGCTATCGCCATGATCACACTCTTTGTCATGGGGTTCAGCGGCGGGAACTACTATCGGGGTGCCTGGAAGCAGGCCAAACACCTATCGGCCAATATGGACAGTCTGGTTGCTCTGGGTACCGGTGCTGCCTGGCTCTCCTCCCTGGCCATTGTGCTGCTGCCTGATGGCTCCCTGCTGCGTGGAGAGAAGCTCTATTTCGATGCCTCGGTGCTGATTCTGGCATTTCTCCAGTTCGGACATGTGCTGGAAACCCGAGCCAAGCGAACCACCAGTGAGGCGGTGGGCAGCTTGGTGGGGTTGGCGCCCAAGATCGCTTCTGTGGTACGGCAGGGCAAAGAGGTGCTGCTGCCCGTCTCGCTGCTGCGGGTTGGCGATAATGTCCGGGTGCGTCCCGGTGAGCGAATCGCCATCGATGGTGAGGTGGTCGACGGTCAGGCAAGCCTTGACGAATCGATGTTGACCGGTGAATCGATGCCGGTGGAGAAGCGTACGGGTGACAGTGTGACCGGCGGTACCATCAACCGTAGCGGTACACTGCTCTTCCAGGTGACGCGTCTGGGTGACGAGACCACGCTGGCTCACATCATCGCCATGGTGCGCCAGGCACAGATGAGCAAGCCACCTATTGGGCGATTGGTGGATAAGATCTCCTCGGTTTTCGTGCCGATCGTTATCCTCATTGCGCTGATCACCTTCGGTGTTTGGCATCTGGTCGGTCCCGAACCGCAGATGCCCTATGCCCTGACGGCAAGCATCGCGATACTCGTGATCGCCTGTCCCTGTGCGCTGGGATTGGCCACACCGATTGCCATTATGGTGGGTACCAGCCGGGCCGCTCAATTGAATGTACTCATCCGCAACAGTGAGGGATTGCAGAGCGCCAGCCGGTTGACTCATCTGGTGGTCGACAAGACAGGCACTCTGACGCTGGGACAGCCCAAGGTCACAGCGCTGCATACGGCCTCGGGTGAAGCGGTAAATGATCTAGTCTATTTCGCGGCCAGCGTGGAGTCTGTCTCTTCTCATCCGCTGGCTGAGGCGATCCTCGATCATGCCCGTGAACACGGTGTTGAACCTGCTCTGGTAAAGGATTTCCGCTCACTCGACGGACAGGGAGTCGAAGGACGGGTTGACGGGCATCTTGTCCAGTTGGGAGGAAAGCAATATCTGAAGGCATTGGGTATTGATCCCCCAGAGGTATTAGCCCAGCAGGCGGAGGACGAGGCTGCGCTGGCAGGTACACCGGTCTGGTTGATGATCGACGGAGAACTGCAGGGGCTGATCATCCTCAAGGACCCCCTGCGTTTTGATAGCGAAAAAGCCGTTGATTCCTTGTCAAAGCAAGGAGTAAAAGTGGTGATGTGCACAGGAGATAACCAGGCGACCGCACAGGCGGTGGCGCAGTCACTGGGTATCGTCGATGTCCACAGTGAGGTACTGCCTGCGGAAAAGCTCGAAATAGTGAAGGCCTTGCAGCAGCAGGGATTTCGGGTTGGCATGGTGGGTGACGGGGTGAATGATGCCCCGGCCCTGGCCCAGGCCGATACCGGTTTCGCTATCGGTAGCGGCACCGATGTGGCGATTCATCATGCCGATATCACCCTGGTGGGAGATTCACTGAATAATGTGAGTACCGCTATTGCCCTCTCCAGCGCCACCCTGAGAAATATCAAACAGAACCTTTTCGGTGCTTTTATCTATAATGTGATAGGCATTCCACTGGCGGCAGGCGTGCTCTATCCTGTGACAGGCTGGCTTTTGCCCCCCATGTTTGCCAGTGCAGCCATGGCACTGTCATCGGTCACAGTGGTGACCAATGCCAATCGATTGCGCTTTTTCCAACCAACCCAACAGGAGAAAAAGTTGTCCACAACGCTTAAAGTTAACGGTATGACCTGCCCTCATTGCGTCATGAATGTCACCAAAGCCCTTCAGGCGGTTCAGGGTGTCGAAAATGCTGAGGTCTCACTCGACAGTGCAGAGGCTGTGGTGACCGGGCAGGCCGATAAATCCGTCCTCATCGCAGCTGTGAAATCGGCGGGTTACGAGGCGGAGTAGTCCGTTCTCCTGACTTAAGGTTATGCGGGAGATTTCGCCCCCGCTACTGACTACTGAATGATTTAGCCGATGCAGATAGGGAAGACTCATACACTGCCAGCGTTTCCGGTTCCACTGGAGCCGTCGCGTGGGCGTGCGCCCACTGAGGTTAATTCCCTTGCTGCCCTGCCGCAGGTTACCCAAGAAAGCAGGCCGACACGGGCGGTTGACGATATCAAACAGGCTGAGAGGATGCTGGAGCGCCAACGAGCACGTGATACCTATGGGACATTCGCTGAAGAATCGAACCAGCAGAAGGCTGTTGCTGCTTATCAATCACTACAGCAGAATGACGAAAGAGACTACGTCAGCGAGGTGCTGGGAATTGATGTCTACGCCTGATTGAGAATGTGGTGTGGATGGCAGAATGCAATGCGCCGGGCACAAGACCCGGCGCTTCTATTTTTAGTGTCAATAGACCCTATGGCGTTGCAGGCTGGATGGCATCCTGTATCTTGGTGTGAGCGACAATACTGTCGTCCTGACGCAGGGAATGCTCGATAATATTTTCACCGCACATGGCTTTGGGTAAGACACCCGCTTCCTTAAGCGCTTCATAGCTCTCAAAGAAACGTTTCCAGGTAATTTTACGCACCTTGTATTTCGCCCTGACTTCCGGGTTATTGGTGGCGAGAAATAGACGGTCGATCTGTTTCCATTCCTGGTAACGCTCGCTGTTCTCCATACCCAGTTTATCAAGTCTTGCCTGAGCTTCTACGTGGGTCAGGCCACTGATCAGCTTACCTTGCATAAAAAGCAGACCTTGGCGGACTGTGGTTGTCGGTGGACGGTTGTTCCACTCCCGGACCTTATTGGGATCATCGAAAAGCTCACGAATCAGATAGTGGGCCATGGTCTGATTCATCTTATAAGAGTACGGGATGTTAAAGTGCTTGAGAATATCCACCTGTCGTCCGTCGGGCGGGGAGAAGAGCCCCAGAATATTCATGGACTGACCCTTTGTCAGTTTTTGCTGCAGGTAGATCCCCCGTTCATCGAGTTCACGCATCAAGGCGTCAGTAGCCGGTTCGTTTTGCCAAGCCTTTTCGGATTCGGTAGGCAGGTTGATTGCCTGCTCTATCTGCTCCTGGAAGTCGTCGACATTGACCTTTTTGTTCGACACAGTATTGATCTTGCTACTCTTGTAAATCAGAAATAGCGCCACCAGTACAAGCACGATGACAAACGAAAAGATTTCCATAGGTATCTCCCTATCTATTATTCTTGAAGCCTGAGTATGGCAGCCGGTTTAGCTATGGATTGAGAACCACTACTCACAATGTGGTTATGTGGAAGCTTCGAGAATTAAAGGATTTTTTGTTGATTGAGGGGCTTGGATGTGAGCTTCACTTTGGGCGCGAGCTTCGCCAAGGTAGGCAACCCATGCGCCCGGCATGAACCGGGCGCAACGAGATCAGTCTGCAGGTGTGTAGGTGTTGGATTCGAATGAAAGGGTGGCAAAAAGGTCGTTGAGACGTTCTTCACGGCGTATCAGCTCGACGCTGCCATCCTCTCGCAACAACAGCTCCTTGGGCCTGGGTTTGCCGTTGTAGTTGAAACCCATGGAGTGGCCGTGGGCGCCGGTATCATGGATATAGAGAATGTCTCCATCCGCCATCCTCGGCATTGAACGTTGTACGGCGAACTTGTCGTTGTTCTCGCAAAGCGAGCCGACCACATCCACAGTTTCGTCATCACCTGTTTTCCCCAGCACCGAGATATGGTGATAGGCCCCATACATGCCAGGTCGCATCAGGGATGACATGCAGGAATCGACACCCACATAGGTTCGGTAGATCTCTTTGCGGTTAATGGCCGAGGTGACAAGTACGCCATGGGGACCGGTCATGTAACGGCCACTTTCCACACAGAGTTTTGGCATATACCCGTGCTGCTTTTTGAACAGCTCAAACAGCTTGCTGATCTCTCGGCCCATGCTGACAACATCGAGCGGTTTCTCTTCGGGGCGGTAAGGAATACCCAGGCCCCCACCAATATTGATGAAGTCGAAAGTGATATCGAGTTCGCTGGAGATCCACTCCACACGCTCGAGCAGCATGCGCGTGGTTTCCACCATATAAGCATGGTTCAGCTCGTTGGAGGCGAGCATGGTATGCAGACCGAAACGCTTGGCGCCTCGCGCCTTGGCTTGTCTATAAGCATCCAGTAGTTGATCGTGAGAGACGCCATATTTTGACTCCACAGGATTTCCGATGATGCTGTTTCCTGTACGGCGTTCACCCGGGTTGTATCGAAAGCAGATCAACTCGGGCATCTCGGGGATCTTGTCGATCAGTGAGATATCATCCAAGTTGAGTATACAACCGCCATCCGCCGCGGCAGCGGCGAACTCCGTGGGGCTGGTATTATTAGAGGTGAACATGATCTCCTCACCCCGTGCGCCGATCTGGCGGCTGAGTGCCAACTCGGCAATGGAGCTGCAGTCGAAACCAAATCCCATGGCTTGCATCAGCTTCATCACTGACGGATTGGGCAGTGCCTTGACCGCAAAGTACTCACGAAAGGACTCCACGCCGGCGAATGCGTCAATCAGGGCGTTACCGGTCTCTCTGATACCCTTCTCGTCATAGAGATGGAAAGGCGTACTATAGTGCTCGACAATACCCTTGAGTGACTGCTCGAGCCGTGCTGAGAAATCGTTGGATACCGGCACTAGATTGCCTCGCTGATTCTGTTCATGGCTGCCTGCACATTCTCGAAACTGTTGAAAGCGCTGATCCTAACATAGCCTTCGCCACACTTGCCGAAGCCAGCACCTGGTGTGCAGACGACACCGGCATTATTCAGCAGTTTGTCGAAGAAGGCCCAGGAGTCGCCCTTGGCATCGATCCAGATGTAGGGTGAATTCTCACCGCCAATGCAATCGTAGCCGAGGGATTCCATATGCTCTCGGATATACTTGGCGTTCTTCATGTAATAGGCGATCAATTCACTGATTTGTGTCTGGCCCGCTTCGCTGTAGACCGCCTCGGCTGCCCGTTGAACCGGATAGGAGACGCTGTTGAATTTAGTCGTATGGCGGCGGTTCCACAGGCCATGAATGGAGACGGGCTCGCCACTGGCGGTATATGCGGTACATGCCTTGGGTACCACCGTGTAGGCACAGCGTGTACCGGTGAAGCCGGCATTCTTGGAGAAGCTGCGGAACTCCACGGCCACCTCTTGCGCCCCTTCGATCTCGTAGATGGAGCGGGGTAGGTCATCGTCCTGCACGAAGGACTCGTAGGCGGCATCGAACAGGATCAGTGCCTTGTTGGCTTTGGCGTAGTCGACCCATGCTTTCAGCTGCGCCTTGGTGGCGGTGGCACCGGTGGGATTGTTTGGAAAACAGAGATAGATCAGATCAACCGGCTCGCTGGGAAGACCAGGAATGAAGCCGTTCTCCTTATTGCCCTCAAGATAGACCAGGCCGGTGTAGCGTCCATCCTCTGCCATGCCAGTGCGGCCGGCCATGACATTAGTGTCGACATAGACGGGATAGACCGGGTCAGGAATGGCAACGCGAATGTCGTTGGCGAAGATCTCCTGGAAGTTGCCCGAATCGCATTTTGCACCATCACTGACGAAGACCTCTTCGGCCTCGATGTTGCAGCCGCGGGACTGGAAGTCGCCCTTGGCAATGGCCTCACGCAGGAAATCGTAACCCTGCTCGGGACCGTAACCGTGAAAGGTGCCGTCATTGGCCATCTCATCGACGGCTGTATGAAAGGCCTCGATGCAGGCATCAGGCAGGGCGCGGGTGACGTCACCGATACCCAACTTGATAATCTGTTTGTCGGGATTCGCAGTCTGAAACTGTGAAACCCGCTTGGCGATGTCGGAGAACAGGTAGGAGGCCTGGAGTTTGTTGAAGTTCTCGTTGATCTTGATCATGCTGCACCTCAGGAAATCAGAAAGCGGGCCATTATACAGGGAATGTGTGTGAGGAGGAGGGTGATCCGGTCAGCCGAAAATCTTTTCGTAGTCGCCCGGTTTGAAGCCGACATGAAGTGATTTTCCCAGTTCCAGAACCGGCCGCTTTATGATCGATGGCGTTGCCAGCATGACGCGGATGGCACTTGCCTCATCCATATGATTTTTGACTGTGTCATCGAGCTTGCGCCACATCACGCCACGACGGTTGAGCAGGGTCTCCCAGCCGACCTGGCCCACCCACTGGTGCAGCCGTTTTTCATCGATACCCGATTTCTTATAGTCATGGAATTCATAATCGATGCCTTGTTCCATCAGCCACTGGCGGGCCTTTTTCATGGTGTCGCAATTGGGAATGCCGTAGAGTCGGACCATCAGACTGATTCCTGGATTATTCATAGTTAAAGGGGGTCAAGCTCGCCAGCGGTGTGGATTTACCGATCAGCGGTCTCCCGCTGACGATGCCGGCCCGGTAGTATAAGGGATGTCTCAGCAAAGAACCTATGGTGTTAGGGCCTGTTAACACTAATTTGATTGCCACTGTTGCACCTGAAAAAGCGCCAATCAAGGCACGAGGAGCGTAGTTTGGTTATTCCAAATGAGCGAAGAGTAACGCCGAGTGGTGCTTTTTCAGGTTTAACCCGGAGGGCCAAGGCCATTTTTTCGTCCAGCGGCGTTATCAGTCGCTTATGTAGACCGACTACACGGCACTCCTTCTGCCTTGCTGGACAAAAAAAATGGTCTTGGCAGTGACGATCAAATTAGTGTTAACAGGCCCTAATGAGGTTATGAGCAACGAAAAGGAGACCGATTTCGTCTGTCCGGTACCTGAAGCGGCAGATCTCAGCCTTGTTCAGCAGGTCATGCTCGATCCCCAACCGCCACTGACCGACTATCGCGAGGCAATGGTGCGGGCCAATAGTGAGGCAGATGGACGACTGGGCGAACACATGTTGCTCTCCTGGTATGATCGGGATCGGGACTTCGAATCACCGCAGCATGCCAGTGAATGTCACCAGGATAGCGCCATACCCGGTTATGTCGATTACGGTATACATCACGGGGCCAGATTGATGGTCGACTTTCACCAGGGCAGGTTTGTCTTTTTCTATCTGCCACTGAGGGATTTTGAATGATCTCTTCGTGGATAGTTCAGTGCGGTAAACTGAATTGTGGTCAGATTTGATGAGTAATCAACGAGGGACAAAAGGACCGGCTATGGATCCCATCGAAGATAACGGCTGGGAGATCAATGCCGATAAAAGCCTGATAGCCCATCAGAGCGGCTTCAAGGCTGAGTTTCGAGATGCTTCCATCTACAGTATTCTGAATTTCCCCTATGAGGCGACGATCCACGATATCAGGAATTGGGTCAAAAAGGCCGAGCATCTGCTGATGCGTCTCAGGCCGGGAGAGCCCGATACCTGAGAGCAGAATTTTCTCCAGGTCCTACAATCTATTCCACCACACCGGGTTCATTTATCTCATAGACATGGAAATTCGTCTCCTGAGAAGCTTTTTCAGGGGATTCTGGGAGGGTGTTGGGGAAACTCTCCTAAGTATTCCCTTTGCCACCAGTTACCGCTTTCAGCATCTATTTCGGGTGGTGTGAAATGATATCGGTAGGTCAGAACCCGAAGATACCGGGGCGGTTTGCTTTCAAAAGGGTTGGTTGCAAGCAGCTGTGTCACAGGTGTCGAACCTTGGTGCAGCCTCTGCATAAATAGTCCGAACCAGTGCATCATTACTGGCTGCTGTGTTGGTACGAACCAGATCATCCAGTCCAGACGAGGTTGGTGAGGCATCACGATTTGAGGTTGTTGAGCCGGGTCGCCGGGTTTGTATTTAAACTCGTAGGTGCGCCATGTTGTCCCGTCATCTGAGCCCTGAATGATGAGTTCGTGGCGCTCCCGTTGCATGGTTGGGAAGATGTGGTAGATGTTTCCAATACCGAAGCTGCGGGCTGAATCATAAAAACTTTGCAGTGGCACGGCGATCGATCCTCTCGCCAGATTACTGTAGAGGCCGATCAGGCTTGCAGGCACTATCAGCAGGGTGACGAGGGAAATCAGCACGGCTTTGAGTTTCCCGGTACGGATTACTTGTCTATCGGTTTTTAGTCTGATGCTTTGTGGTATGAGCCGTTTTATCAAACGATCATCCAGCAGGAAAAGACAGAGACATATTGTCAGCAGGTTGATGAAATTGTGATTACTTGTGGCAATGATCAACAGCTGCATGAGGATGGTGATGGCTGCAGCAGCCAGTCGGAATGGCCTGGGTAAAAAAATGAAGAAAGGCACGATTAATTCACTGAAAAATGTCATACCCACACCGGTCTTCAGTACCCATTCCGGCAGATGATGTGCATACCAGGCGCCAATATGGGGTAGTGGCTGAGTTTCGAAGTAGTGATTCAGTGCCGTAAAGCCGGTCCATGAGGGATCTTCACTGACCAGTTTGAACAAACCCGACATGAAACGCAGCCGGAAAAGCAGCCACTCGAAAAGGAAGATAAGCAGTCGTGTCGGGCCGCCAACGAGAAAAATCGCCAGAAAACCGGTTTCGAGCAACAATGTATCCCATTGGAAATTGGTGAATACTTGCCCGGCGTGATAGAGCGACAGATAGAGCAGGAATAGGGCGATCAAGACCACTCTTTCATGGCGCGCGAAGATCAGTGATAAAGAGAGAAATGCACCCAGGAGTGCTGTTCCCTGTAACACGATATCGCTGGCCCCAGTCCACCAGAAGAGTGATGGAAACCGGAGCCAGGCTTTAGGTTGGCCCAATTGTGCGGCAGCAAATGATAGGTGGTGTTCCAGGGGTAAGATTCCTTCAGGCCCAACCAGACCGGAAATCTGAACTGAGAGCGAGAGAAAGGCTATGAGGTAGATCAGCCCCAGCAGACGCAGAAAAAGCCAGCTTGTGAGATGCAGATGGTCAACAGGTGCGATCAGTCGTAGGAATACTTTTTTCATAGCGTGCATACGGAGAAAAGTTTAGGGCCTGTTACCACTAATTTGATCGTCACTGCTCCTAGAAAGGAAAATAGGACTTTTTACTGCTGATGCATAGGTGGGAGTAACGGTTGATGACACGCATCAGACTTGTTCAGCACTGGTTTGGCGCTTGGGACTGAAGGGCGTTGTTTGTAGAAAATGTCATAGAATCACCGTATAAATCAATTTGAATAGTGGAATCCTGCGAAGTTTGAATAATGGGTATTGTCGGGTTAACCCAAACGTTCTGTATTTTATTTATTCTTGGTTGAAGGAAGAGGCGGTATGCGTATAGAACTCACTTCCCCTGAGGCGAGGGTCATCGGCTCTCTGCTTGAAAAAGAGATTATTACCCCTGAGCAATATCCGCTATCACTCAATGCACTCACTGCAGCCTGTAATCAAAAGAGCAGCCGTGATCCTGTCATGAGCTTGAGTGAACGAGAGGTGCAGGTAGTAATAGATGGGTTGGTCAAGAAACACCTGGTCAGCGACCATACCGGTTTCGGTAGTCGTGTCGCAAAGTACCAACACCGATTTTGTAATACAGGATTTGGTGGATTCGATTTTTCACCTCAGGAAGCGGGGGTTATTTGTGTGCTCTTGCTGAGAGGTGCGCAGACTCCCGGCGAACTACGTAACAGAACACAACGGCTTTGCCATTTTGCCGACGTACAGGAAACAGAAATGTCTCTGCAGTCTCTAATGGAACGGAGCGACGGCCCATTTGTGACTCAGTTGCCTCGCGAAGCGGGTAAACGTGAATCCCGCTACCGGCACCTTTTCGGTATTGAGACAGAGCCCGTGACAGCGGGGGAGACGGTCACGCCAGCGCTGACCGTGGGTGAGTTGGAGCACATGGTCATGGGAATGAGGGCCGAGCTGGACAACCTCAAGGAGAAAGTTGCCCAACTGGAGATAGAGAGAGACAGGTAGTTATGGTCGATTACGAACCGCTAAATGAGGAGGAGATGGATGAATTGGATCGTTTCCTGCTCGAGCGCATTGAGGATGCCGACAAAGCTGAGGGTCTGTTCGGATTATCCGAGCTAGACGGATTTTTTACTGCCGTTGCGAGTGGGCCAGAGGTGGTTCCTCCATCAGTATGGCTGCCAGCCGTCTGGGGTGAGGATCAACCTGTGTGGGAGACGGCAGAGGGGTTTGAAAAGATCTTTCAGTTAATGGTGCGCCACTACAATGATGTGGTACGCGTGTTGGCGGCATCGGAATTCGAATTTGGACCCGTCTTTAGTCAACATGAAGTGGATGGGAATCAGTACACAGTCGTCGATGAGTGGTGTTTTGGATACATGCAGGGTATCGCGCTCTGTGCAGATGCCTGGGAAGCGGGTGGTGATGAGTTATTCGAGTTGCTCCAGCCGATTCTGCTGTTCAGTGGTGAGCCAGGCTGGGAAGTTCTGGATACCCTGAGTGAGGAGGATGTCAATGATCTCAAGGCATCCCTGCCTGGTGCCGCACAGGATATTCACCACTTTTGGCTGGCCAGGAGAAGCCCTCAGCCCGTGGAAGCCAGAGTGATGAATCAGCCTGAAAGCCACCCCGGTCTTGATGCTCCCTGTGTTTGCGGTAGTGGCAAGCCGTTTAGGAAATGCTGCCTTCACTGATGCTGAGTGTTAACAGGCCCCTAACAGGCTCTTGTAAAAGCACCAAGTATAGGTTGCGACACTGGCGGCAGATGAAAAACATAGACGCTACCATTCGATGGCTTCACCATGTCGAAAAAATCCACCACTGGGACCATCATCCGGCAGTGTTGCAGCCCAGAGAATGCCTTGTGCACCCTGTTCAATTGAGAGTGGTGCTTCATCGCCTCCCATCTCTGTGCGTACCCATCCAGGACAGACTGAATTAATCTTTATGCCGCTATTTTTCAACTCATCAGCAAAAATTCGGGTGACGGCGTTGAGTGCGGTTTTTGACAGACGGTAAGCGGGACAGCAGCCGTTCATTTCACTCAATTGCCCCATACCGGAAGAGAGATTGACTATCCGTCCCCTGTCACCCATCAAAGGAATCAATGCCTGACAAAGACGAAGCGGTCCAAGGGTGTTGGTCTCCAGACCCTCACGTATTTGTGAAGGGGCAGCGGAAAAGACACTGCTTGTTTCTTTCCAGGGTGCGGGATCGGGAAAAATTCCTGCATTGTTGACCAGTACTTCCAGCTGTCCGGGTTGTTTCTTCAGATAGTCGGCAAGCTGCTGGATGGATGACTGCTCAGTAACATCCAGCACATGAAAGGTGACATCCAGGCCGGCTTCGCGCAGGGTCTTCGCAGCCTGTTCTCCCAATGCTGGTTTGCGGGCAGTGAGGATAACGGCGTAATCTGACTTGGCGAGCTGGCGGCAGGTTTCATATCCCAGTCCCCGATAGGCTCCGGTAACGACAGCTAGTTTCTTTCCGGACATATTTTTCGACCTCCTTTGATTCTCCTGATGTTGTGGATAGTCTCTTGAGACCGCTCTGAATGATGGCATATCTCACTTGATGCTACAGGACGAACGGAACGTAGAGCGATCATTTTTCTATGACTATACTCCATCTAGACAGTCTCGGGTTTATAACGGGTAGTGGGGAAAGTCCAGTCGGAGATATGTCGGTATTTTTTACAAATTGGATGCGATGCGCCGGTCCTTATGCCGGTATTAAACAAGCATTGTTCCAAAAGTGTGGTTGTAGGTGCAAAATTCCACCATCCGCACAGTAGCGAGAGGGAATGGGCCATGGTGCCGATCAAATACCAGGTAGTGGGTGAAGAGGAATACGCATTCCGTCTTGAAATCGACAGTTCGGGTGAGTACGCCGTACATACAGGCACTTACACCACACAGAAACCCCGGTCCGGTAATCTGACTGCGCAACAGACTGCGGATCTGATGGCGGCTATTACCGCATTGAAAATCCCCCAACCCCATCCAATGCCAGCCGGGGCCAATGCCTTTGAGTCCAAACTCGTCATCGGTGAAGGTAATGATGCAATTGTCTACCCCTTCTGGGAGGGAGCGATTGAAGAAGATGCCAAGCTGCGAACTTTGGTGCGTCTACTGGAAGTGATTTAGCGTCACGCAAGAGGCTATGGCTGCTCAATGAAGATTGTCTATTCTCATTCCCGCCTAAGATTTAGAATCGCAAAGTCCCTAATATTTGTGACTTTATCTGATGCATGCGGTCAAATTACCCGGAGAACCGTTCTCAGGTAGTTCTAATGGAAAGTTCAGAAAATATTCCCAACGGTACAGAGCGTGATGTCGACGGAAAGTCTTGCGTCTTCTATGACGGTTATTGGATCAAGCGCTATGAGCCGATGGAAGATAATCTTGAGACCAAGAAAACGCTCATTGAAGCGTTGACTCGCCGTTTGTTCAATCATGTCGAGCATGGCATCAATATGCCGGGTCACAGATTGGACGAAGCCAGAAAGGCTTATGAAGAGGAAGACGATCCCGCTCGTAAACGCGTCAAAGGCGCGATGCTGGCCGGCGCGCTGTTTAATCGTGGTACCGATATTTTCCGTGAGCTGGTCAAGTTAGGTGAGGATGAAGTCAAGGCTGGACGGGGCAGGGAGATGCTGCATGAGTGCGGTCAGTACCTGCTACAGGCCCTGGATATGGGGAAGATGGTCAGGCATCGCAGTGGGGATGAGGGTATCGATGAACTGTGGGGCGAACCCTTCAGAGCGTTTTCCGTGCCGATTAGCTCATTTTATGAGACCCGCTATCTCAAGATTGCCCAGACGATGCACGATATCGATCGTATCTCAGATGCGATGAACCATGCCTTCACAAGTAGCTATTTCTTCCCAAATGCCGAAGTGCTGATTGGTGAATTTGCCGAGGCGGCAAAACTCAAGAGTGAGACACTACGTACTGATCCGGTTATTTTTGATGTCTGGCCTAAGTTTGTTGTTGCCGGAGAAAGGCTGCTGGAGCTGGCACCTGCGGAAAAGACCAATAACTCCTGTACCGCGTGCTGGGAGGCCGATGAGGGTAGCCGTCTAATCAAGGAGGGGGCCTGCCTCATTACCCATATCGCCCGTGCACGGGTACCGATGCCGAAGAGTGCCAAGCAATTCGTCGAGAGATGTTATGCCTATACGAAGTGCCGAATGCCCGCTGCAACCTCTGATAGTATCGAATTGAAGTCCCTGTGATCGGTGCTGTTGTCTCCCCTAACTTTGAAAACGCATTGATATTGTATCCGCGTATAGATACCGCCCCCTCTTTTTTCGATAAACTGATTTTATTGATTGCCAGCTATCCGAACGCGTGGGAAAAGCCTCGGTCATTCGGATAGAATAGATTATAAAGCTGAAGATCCGTCGAATAGGTTTTGCGATTTGAGGCGACTGAAAAAATAGTCACTGGGCTGCAGTGATATGATGAATAGAGGAACGGATTTCCATACCTAAGCGACCTTTCAATGTTTGAATCCTTTTACGGATTAAGTGCCAACCCATTTCGTCTGAGCGCTGACGAGGGGTTTCGTTATGCCCATCGTTCCTATGTCAAGGCGTGGTCATATCTCAAATATGCACTCGAACAGGCCGAGGGCTTTGTCTTGATTACCGGCCGGCCGGGAACGGGAAAGACGACCCTGATTCGGGATATCCTTTCCGAATTGGATGATTCCAGTCTGATCGCGGTCAATCTGGTTACCAATCAGTTTCAGAGCGAAGAGTTGTTGCGTATGGTCGCGTTGGATTTTGGCTTCGAGGCACAAGACTTCAACAAGGCCACCCTTCTTACACGGATCAGTGACTATGCAACACAGCAACATGCCGAAGGAAGGCGTGTCATCATCATTGTCGATGAAGCCCAGAATCTCACCGATAACGGCCTTGAAGAGTTGCGGCTGATCTCCAATCTTCAAGTGGGAAATCAGTCTCTGTTTCAGGTTTTCCTCATTGGACAGGAAGAGCTGAGAAGCCTGATATACGGGCAAGGCCTGGAGAATATCAAGCAGAGAATCCTGGCCAGCTGCCGGGTCGAGCCAATGGATGTCCAGCAGACCCAGGGGTATATCGAGCATCGCCTTGGTGTCGTGGGCTGGGACCATGACCCTGAATTCAGTGAGCAGATATTTCCATTGATACAACAACTGACGCATGGTGTACCCAGAGAAGTCAATCACATCGCCGGGCGCCTGCTGCTCTATGGTGCACTGGAGGAGAAACACCAACTCGATGAAGATGACCTTTGGGTAGTTGTCAATGAACTGAATAAAGAACAGCGGATGGGATTTGATCTCGAAGATCAATTAACCGCATTCAAGGAGAGAAAGGGTCAATCATTGCCAGTCAATGAGGGTGGTGAGGGAGAGACGCAACAACAGCATGTCTCAGAGCCTGATCAAAGGGAAGAAACCACAACTCTGTCCGACAGTGAATTACGCCCGGATGATCCGGAACCTGAACAAATCTTGCCCCAAGTCGAGAATGTCCAGGAACAGGACCAAGCTAGTCAGGAACCCCAGCGTACACACCTTCACTCTTCAGATGAAGTCATTACCCCTTCTCATCCGACAGAGATTGAGCCAATAGAAGTAGACCTCGATATCGAAGAGAGACAGCAGGCTGATCTTGAGCCTGAGCAGGCCATAGCTAGTGAGCTGCCAGATGAGCAAGTGGTGGAAAAGCGGGATGTAAAGGATGGCCAGGATTTTGAAACAAATCATCATGAAGAATCCACGGACAACAATTCACCTGTTGCCGATGATATGTATTATGGTTTTGCTGACAAAGAACAAGTGGATGAAGCGCCGGAACTACCTTCTGTCCACTATGAAGGACGAGAGGAACAGGATGGAGAGAAACATTCACATCTGTTGACAGACGTTGGTGATTTGCTTGACAACGATAGACGTTTTTTCAAGAGATTGGGTAAATCATGGCGCTGGCTATTCTATCCGCTGGCAATCATCGTGCTGATGGTTATGTTGCTGGTGCCAAAACCGGAGGACCTGCTCGTTCTTGGCAAACATATTTGGTCTGAGATACAGCAGCAAATCTTTGCAACAGAACAGAAGATGACAAATACGGATGCCCGGCCTCAATATCCCATTGAACGATCAGACTCCACAGACAATCGTCAGGCAAGTGATAGGCCTGACAATCAGGCATTAGCCCCGACAATCGAGCCTATGAATTCTGCGGGTGTAACACCCGAACAATTACCAGCGGGAAAACCTCGGGAAGATTCATTGCAGCTGAATACTAAGGATTTAAGCAATGTTGAGACTGCAATGCCGGATGAGAAAGCACAGACAACAGGGAATCCACAGATCGAGCTTAACAAATCTTATACACTTGTTATTGATGGTGAGGCAGGGGAGCTTACATCAAAATCCCGTGCACTATTATCTGCCGCAGTAACAGCTATGCTGCAAAATCCCGAGGCAATGCTAGTGCTTATCGGTGTTGTGGAGACCCGACAGCCTCCACTCGAACGCATGCGTACTGCGCTTCAGTATGCAGAATCTGTGGCCACCCTTGTGATGAAACAGGGCATACCCAGAGACCAGATCTCCATTGAAGGAAAAGATCCAGAAACTCAGCCCGAAGCGGTGCTTGCAAAAGAGGATAGCCAGGAATCACTAAGCGGCAGGAAAGTGATATTTAAGATTGTCCCTGTGCTGTTCTGAACATAAGAGGGGGATTTGCCCGTTCACGAAAAAATGCAGACATTGAGTGGATCATAGGAATCCCAGTTACTCTCTGGGACAGGTTGGAACTAGTGATATTTCGAACGGTTCTAGTCGAAGTTTGAGTATAAAAAAAGCCAGCAGTTACGCTGGCTTTTTGTGTGTTGGAATGTCTGAAATGGTGGAGGCGGGCGGATTCGAACCGCCGTCCGCGAGTCCTCTGCCAAAAGTTCTACATGCTTAGTCCTGCCTATTATTTTTAGCCGGCTACCACCCGACGGACAGGGTATGTAGCAAGCGATTCCGGTAAGGTTTTAACATATCCGCCCCGGACGAGCTTCAATGCGATCCCGTGAGATATGACGCCTGAGAGCTGGACGCACAGGCACGGCTCCAGTCAGACGGCACCCTACCGGGTATTAAGCGGCGAGTGCGTAGTTGTCGTCGTTGGCAACTATAAGTTTGCAGCTGGATTTACGAGGTGGTCTGCCCCTCGACATGCACTTCAGGTTTTGCAACCCCCGTCGAAGCCTACGTCGCCCCCATGACGGTCAAGTGAGTAGACACTATACGCGAGGGTTTGGTTCCTGGCGAGTGATGGGTGACCTGCTCGGTATCTTTAGAGACGATATGGACTGGAACTGATGGTATGGACCCATTAACCGGTGTCTCAGCCATGTTTAAACAGACGCTCTTTTTCCCGTTTCCAGTCACGGTCTTTCTCGCTGGAGCGCTTGTCATGGAGTTTCTTGCCCTTCGCCAGACCAATTTCCAGTTTGGCCATGCCTTTCTTCCAGTACATAGCGGTAGGTACCAGGGCGTAGCCTTTACGCTCAACCAGTCCAATCAGTTTGTTCAGCTCGCTTCGGTGCAGCAGAAGCTTGCGTGTCCGGGTCGGGTCAGTGTGGATGTGGGTGGATGCCGTACTCAGCGGTACGATATGAGCGCCAAACAGAAAAGCCTCACCCTCCTTAACGGTGATATAACTCTCCTTGATCTGGATTCGGCCTTCACGCAGGCTCTTGACCTCCCATCCCTGCAGCGCAATACCGGCTTCATAGCGCTCCTCGATGAAATAATCGTGGGATGCCTTTTTGTTCAGCGCGATCGTCGCGCGACTAGGACCTTTTTTCTTAGCTTTACTTGACATCGCGCTATTCTAATCGCGACTGGAGCATCACTCCAGCACCAAGCGGATTCTTTGTGTTTTGTTCTTGCTTTGCTGTAGCGACTTTCAAGCTGTTTTGCCCGCTCGCTTGTGATGCGGTGCTATTTTACGGAAAATGATGGACTTTTAAGTCCATAGATAAGCTTTCGAAGGCGGGGTTCAATGACTGAAAGACAATCCATTCACGGTCAGTGGTCCTCGAGGCTGGTGTTTATTCTGGCAGCAACCGGGTCGGCCGTCGGTTTAGGTAATATCTGGAAGTTCCCCTATATTACCGGTGAGCATGGTGGCGGCGCCTTCGTTATCGTTTATCTGCTCTGTATCGCAGTGGTGGGCATTCCTATCATGATGGCCGAGATCATGTTGGGGCGTCGTGGCAGGCAGAGCCCGATCAACACCATGGCGGACCTCAGCAAAGAGGAGGGCGCCAACGGCGGCTGGTCGCTGATTGGGTGGAGTGGCGTGCTGGCTGGCTTCTTTATCCTCTCCTATTACAGTGTGATTGCCGGGTGGGCACTTGCCTATGTGGTACGTGCGGGAGCGGGTACTTTCACCGGTGTGGATGCTGCGGGCATTCAGACCATATTCAATGACCTGGTGAGTGATCCGGAGCGTGTACTGGCCTGGCATACCCTATTTATGCTGATGAGTATGTTCGTGGTGGCGAAGGGGGTAAAGGCCGGGCTGGAGAAGGCTGTCACCTATTTGATGCCGGCCCTGTTCGTTCTATTGATCGTGCTGGTGGGATACGCCATGAACACCGGCTATTTTGTCCAGGGGTTGGAATTTCTCTTTACCCCCGATTTCAATAAGCTGATTTATGAGTGCGAAGTGGTGGCCGGACTGGAGCAATGTGAGATCAGCGGTAGTCCCGTGTTGGTCGCGCTGGGTCACGCCTTCTTTACTTTGAGCCTTGGTATGGGCGCCATCATGGTTTATGGCTCCTATATGCCGAAAAAGACCTCCATCGCCGGTTCGGCTGTTTTAATTGCCGGTTTGGATACGATGGTGGCCCTGGTGGCAGGTATGGCCATCTTTCCCATCGTCTTCGCCAACGGCCTGGAACCTGGGGTAGGTCCAGGGCTGATCTTTCAAACATTACCGATCGCCTTTGGCGCCATGCCTGGCGGACATTTCTTCGGCACACTCTTTTTCGTCCTGCTGGTATTTGCCGCCTGGAGTTCTGCGATTTCACTGATCGAGCCTGCCGTGGCCTGGTTAGTGGAGAACCGGAACATGACTCGTATCAGAGCCTCCGTCTGGATTGGTTTGACCACCTGGGTGCTGGGTCTGGGTAGCGTCTTCTCTTTCAATATCTGGTCCGGGGATGAGTACAAGCTCTTCGGCAGGACCTTTTTCGATCTGCTCGACTATCTGGCGGCGAATATTATGTTGCCGCTCGGCGGGCTGCTGATCGCAATATTCAGCGGTTGGGTCATGAAAACCATGTCGAGTCAGGATGAGTTTGCCATGCGGTCCGGTGCCTATCAGGTATGGTGGACGTTAATTCGTTACATATCACCACTGGCCGTGGTGGCGGTCTTTTTGCATGCGATTGGGATTATTTGAGTATGCCGGTAGTCAACAAGAGCGCGCTGGTACACCATTCAGCGCAGCAGATGTACGATCTGGTGTGCGATTTTGAGTCCTATCCTGATTTTCTTCCCTGGTGTAGCGAAAGCCGATTGATTTCACGCAACTCGGAGCAGATCTGTGGGGAACTTGAGGTCTCCAGGGTGGGTATTCGACAACGATTCTCCACCTGTAACCAGTTGGTAGAGAATGAGCGGATGGATATTCTGTTGCGGGACGGGCCCTTCAGAAAACTCGAGGGGGGCTGGCGTTTCCATGCCTTACAGCCAGGTGCCTGCAAGGTGGAATTGGTGCTCGATTTCGAGTTTGCCGGACGACTGATAGATGCCGCCTTCGGACGGATCTTCAATCAGATTGCCAACACGCTGGTGGATGCGTTCTGCAAGCGGGCGGATGAGCTGTACAAGGGAGAAACGAAATGAGATTCGAGGTCGCTTACGGCAGATTGGAAGAGCAGGCATTGTTGGTAGTGGAGTCGGATGCGTCTCTGACTGCACAGCAAGTGATCGAAAAATCCGGCATCCTGGATCGGTTCGCCGAGATCGATCTGTCGAGTAACAAGATCGGTATCTTCGGCAAAGCGGCCAAGCTGGATGCGGTATTGAGTGATGGCGATCGCGTGGAGATCTACCGTCCCCTGATAGCCGATCCGAAGGAGGCCCGCAAAAAGCGGGCTGCGGAAGGCAAAACGATGCGTAAGGGTGGGGGTTAGGGCTTCTTGCCAAACCCCAGGAAGCGCCAAAATCTGTCCAGGTAGCCAAGGTCGCCTTCGTAGTCAGGCACACTGACCAGGATCTCTTTTTTCTCCTGCTCTGACTCCACATTAGTGGCAGGTTCGATATCACCCGTATAGTGATCCAATCGGTCTCCATCGAAATAGACGGAAAACTGCTTGATCTCCAGGGGTTCGTTGCGTCGCTTGATCGAAAGCAGATATCCCCAGCGTTGTTCATGAAAGACGTCGATCAGCATGGGGCTGCCCAGTGCGAAGCGTACCTGACGTTTCGTCATGCCGGGTTCCAGCAGCGCGACCATCTCCGGTGTGACGATGTTGCCCTGTTCGATGTCCGGGATATGGACCAGAGAGAAGTCCTCCCAATTGGTGCAACCGGCAGTAACGAGCAGTAGTGACAGGAATATTGAGATGAGAATCTTTTTCATTACGAGTACAATCCAAAGCGACGGACAATCTTACCTCATTCACCACTCAAGCAACATATGATCCGGAGGACGGGGATGGACAATCAGGAGATTCGGAACGCAGGGCTGAAAGTCACCCTGCCGCGTGTGAAAATCCTCGAACTGCTTGAAAACAGCACCCAGCGACACGTCAGTGCAGAAGATGTCTACAAGTTACTTCTCGATAGAGGGGAAGAGATCGGCCTGGCAACGGTCTACCGGGTGCTGACTCAATTTGAGGCGGCTGGTTTGGTGACCCGGCATAACTTCGAGGGTGGGCATGCGGTTTTCGAGCTGGATCGCGGTGAGCATCACGATCATATAGTCTGTGTGGTGTGTGGCAAAGTGGAGGAGTTCATGGATGCCACCATCGAACAGCGCCAACGGGAAGTCGCCAATGAGCGTGGCTTTGAGATGGCCGATCACTCCCTGATCATTTACGGTCGCTGCAACGAACATAAAGACAATTGAAGTAGCAAGTGGCGGTTTTTTAGCAGGCTGACTATCTATTCTCAACCATCGCAGTTGACTATGAACCTTTAGTGGCCAGCCGCCATATCCACCATTTCCTTTGCATGTGCCAGGGTCTGTTGCGTAATCTTGACGCCGCCAAGCATGCGCGCAATCTCCTCGATTCGGTCATCAGTCCGTAGATGGGAAATCGTGGTGCGAGTCTCCTTTCTGGTTGATTGTTTTGTCACTGAAAGGTGATGCATCGCTTGAGCGGCTACCTGAGGCAGATGGGTCACACAGAGAATCTGTCGACTGTCACCCAGCGTACGCAACATCTGGCCGACGACCTCCGCCACGCCACCGCCAATGCCCACGTCCACCTCATCGAATACCAGAGTTGGGGTGGAGCCGTAGCGTATGGTGGCTACCTGAATCGCCAGGCTGATACGTGAGAGTTCGCCGCCAGAAGCGACCTTATTCAAAGGTTGTAAGGGCATGCCGGGATTGGCGGAGACCTTAAACTCGACCTGTTCCAGTCCATGAGCCCCTACCTTTTCATCAGCCAGTGGCATCAGGTCGACAGCAAAGACACCCCCAGACATGCCGAGTTTTTGCATTGCTTCGCTGATCTCTTTGCCCAGACGTTTTGCGGCCTCTCCTCTTGCCTGACTGAGTTTGCCTGCCAATTCAAGATAAGCCTTGTGCTGGGATGTGACCTGTTGTTCCAGCGCAGCCAGTTCCACATCGGCATTCTTTAGCTGGCTCAACTCCTGCTCGATCTCCTGCAGGCGCTCGGGTAGTTGCTGTGGGGGTACCCGGTATTTTCTGGCGCAATCATGGATGGCTTCCAGTCGCTCTTCCAGTTGTTGCAGGGCTGACGGATCAATCTCCTGCTCGTTCAGGTAGCCACGTAGAAAGGTGAGGCTCTCATCTATTTGGATGAGCGCACCTGTCAGCATTTCATGGGGTTCGTTGAGCGTGTCGTCCAGTGCCTGCATGGCATTGAGTTGCTCTGTGTAGCGCGCGAGTTGACTGCGTAGAGAGGGTTCCGCTTCATCCAGTCCATTGATGATATCGCTACACTGGTTGCGCAATTGATCCAGATGGCTCAATCGCCGGTGCTCCTGCCCGACATGTTCCAGTTCATCAACAGAGAGATCGAGGGACGTGAGTTCATTCTGCTGGTAATTCAAAAGGTCGAGCCGGGAAGCTCGGTCTGAAGCAGCGGCAGTACGTTGATCCAGGTCCGCTTGACTGGTCTGGTACGCTTTGTACTGACTGCTGGTTTTGTCTACCAGAGGCAGGTATCCCCCATAGGCATCCAGCAGATGGCGTTGGTGATGCCGCTTGAGGAGTGATTGATGGGCGTGTTGTCCATGAATCTCGACCAGCAGGTCACCGAGTTTTTGTATCTGTTGCAGCGGTACGGCGCGTCCATTAATGAAGGCCCGTGAGCGGCCTTCGCGGTTGAGACTACGACGTAGAATACATTCACCTGCTTCATCCAGTGCTTCTGACTCAAGCCAAGCGGTGACAGCTGAGTGACCAGTGATGTCGAAAACGGCAGTGACCTCTGCACGCTCGCTGCCGGCGCGGATCATACTCTTGTCCGCCCGCTCGCCCAGGGCAAGTCCCAGTGCATCGATGAGGATCGACTTGCCGGCGCCTGTCTCACCGGTCAGGGCTGTCAGGCCCGATAGCAGTTCCAACTCCAGTGAGGAGACGACCGCCAAGTCACGAATCTGCAGATCTGTTAGCATCGGTTGTTTCGGGGGTTCTCACTCCAACCCAACTTGGCGCGCAGAATACTGTAATAGTCATACCCCTCAGGGTGAATCAGGCGCACTTGATGCTCCGCCTTGCGGATTCTGATGACCTCGCCCTGCATCACTGGCAGGGTTGACTGACCGTCGCAGGTGATCTGAACATCTTCTGCGTGGGCCTTGTCGAGTCGAATCTCTATCTCACTGTCACCATCGACAACGATGGGTCGGTTACTCAGCGTATGTGGACAGATCGGCACCATTACGATGGCGTTTAGCGACGGATGCAGCAGGGGGCCTCCACCGGAAAGTGCGTAGGCGGTGGAACCGGTCGGTGTGGATACAATCAGCCCGTCTGAACGCTGATCATTAACCAGCTGACCGTCCACATAGGTCTGGAACTCGATCATGCGGGCGATATTCCACTTGTGTAACACCACATCGTTGAAAGCCAGCACCTCCTGCTTCGTGGAGGATTCGTCACCCATACTGACTTCCAGCAGAAAACGGGCTTCCTGCTCATACCGGCCCTCGAGGATGGAATCGAGGTATGCCTCCATACGGTCTGGCGTAATATCGACCAGAAACCCCAACCTGCCCAGGTTGATGCCAAGCAGGGGCGTATTCTGTTTGGCGAGTACCCGCGCGGCATGCAGTAGCGTGCCGTCACCACCGACCACAATCACCAGGTCGCTGTGACTGGGCAGGTCTATCTCCGGCAGGGTGGGTAGCGGTTCGCCTTCGAGCAGGCGGGACGTGGTCTCCTCAAGCACGACGTCTCGATCCTGCGCCTTAAGATAGGTACAAAGTCGGCGTATCGTCTCTTTAACGACAGGATCACCATGTTTACCGATCAATCCGATTTTTTTGAAGGGTGTAGACATCAGTCGCCCTGAGTGAGTGCAAAGCCGGCCGATTGGCTGGTAACAATGGATGAATCGAGCAAAGTTAGCACGCTGCTAGTGCTCCTTCAATGTGATATTGCCGGGTTCCGCGAGCCGGGGAAGCGGATAAACGCAAGGCGTGCCTCCTAGGAATGGCAAGCCCATATCAAGAGGTGCAACACTGCGGGCGACCGCTTCCCGCCCGAACGAATGGAGCCATCCAGATAAATCAATTCTGCGTTACGTTGCTGAAAAAGGGCCTGCCATTCTCAGTGGATTGCACCTTGCAGTCCACAGGCGCTTCTTTTGCAGGGCCCTAGATCCAAGCATCCGCGCCCTGCTTGACTCATATAAAGGTTATTGCTAGTTTTTAGCGTTGGCACTCGATATTATAGAGTGCTAATAGATATTCTTGGAGATCCCGTTGTCAGCCAAACCCCCGGTCAGCGAAGCCGTCGTCAGCGAGCGCGCTCAGCACTTTCTCAAGGCATTGATTGAGCGCTATATCCGTGAGGGACAACCGGTGGGATCTCGCACCCTGGCCAAGGATACGGGGCTCGATCTCAGCCCGGCCACCGTACGCAACGTTATGGCGGATCTGGAGGATCTTGGGCTGGTCTCCTCACCCCATACCTCGGCGGGACGCATTCCCACCATCACCGGTTTCAGGATGTTCATCGATTCTCTCCTCACTGTTGAGGATCTCAGAGAGATTGAGGTGACGAAAATTCGCACCGAGTTGCTGACCGGAAGCGCTGACAGCGCAGATTTGTTGGCATCAGCCTCTCGGCTCCTTTCCGGCATCACGCATATGGCGGGTGTGGTCACAGTGCCGCGTCATGAGCGCACCACTTTTCGCCAGATAGAATTTCTACCGCTGTCGGACCATCGGGTGCTCGCAATCCTTGTGACCAATGCAGGTGAGGTCCACAACCGCATTCTGCATACCCACAGGGATTTTGACCGTGCTGAACTGGATCAAGCGGCAAATTTCCTCAACAAATCCTTTGCCGGGCAAACTATGGAGACAGTCAGGGATCGGGTGCTCAAAGAGCTCAACGATACCCGGGAGTCTTTTGACCAGGGCATGACCCAAGCACTAAAGATGGCTGGTGAAGTCGTCGGTGTCAGTGAGTCGAAAGAGGATTGCCTGATTGCCGGACAGACCAATCTGATGGAGTTCGCTGAACTGTCGAGTCTAGAGCAGCTACGCAAGCTTTTTGATGCCTTTACCGAGAAGCGGGAGATCCTGCATCTTTTGGATCAGTTCCAGCATGCAGATGGTGTGCAGATCTTTATTGGAGAAGAATCGGGTTATCAACTGCTGAATGGATGCTCGGTGGTAACAGCGCCTTATCAGATCAATGAGAATGTGGTTGGCATGCTGGGTGTCATCGGGCCAACCAGGATGGATTACCAACGGGTGATTCCAGTGGTCGATGTCACGGCAAAAATTCTCGGCGCCGCCTTGAAAAAACAGTAATCATCCCAATATACGCGTGGATTCAGCCGGTCTTAAGCAGATCGGGGACCCTTAAATGTAGATCGAGGTTAATTGAGTGATGGAAAAGGATCAGTCGGATCAGCCGACAGAGACAAATGATGAGTTAGAGGCGGAAGCGGTTGAAGCGTCAACCGAAGAAGACACCGATGAGGTGCAATCTGAACAGCCGGCACACGGCGAGCTGACCAAGCTCCTGGAGGATGCGCGAAGTAAGGCAGACGATCACTGGGATCAGCTGATGCGCACCCGTGCGGAGCTGGATAATCTGCGAAAGCGCAACCAGCGGGATCTGGAAAATGCGCACAAATTTGCCCTCGAAAAATTCTCTCAGGAATTACTGCAGGTCTGGGACAGTCTGGAACTCGGGCATCAGGCGGCGCAGGATGAGCAGGCAGACGTGGAGAAGCTTCGTGAAGGTACGGAGCTGACCCTGAAGTTGCTGACCGATGTCATGCAAAAAAGTGGTGTTGAACAGGTGGATCCCGAGGGTGAGCTTTTCAATCCTGAGTATCATCAGGCGATGTCGATGCAGGAACGCGAGGATGTGGCGCCCAACACCGTGGTTGCCGTGGTGCAGAAGGGCTATCTTTTGAATGGCCGTTTGCTGCGTCCTGCCATGGTCATGGTTTCAAAAGCGGGTGCATCGACAATCGACGAAAAGGCTTGAATAACCGGTGGTTGACCCCACATAAAGGTCAGTCAACAAGTATTTATCTTACTCAATAGAAGAATTTGGAGAATTAATCGTTATGGCCAAGATCATTGGTATCGACCTGGGAACCACCAACTCCTGCGTGGCAGTGATGGAAGGTGACACCACCAAGGTCATCGAAAACAGCGAGGGTGATCGCACCACACCATCCATCATTGCCTACTCCAATGAGGGTGAAATTCTCGTCGGCCAGTCGGCCAAGCGTCAGGCGGTCACCAATCCCCAGAACACTCTGTTTGCCATCAAGCGTCTGATCGGACGTATGTTTAAGGACGACGTGGTGCAGCGTGATGCCGACATGGTGCCCTACAAGATTGTCGGGGCGGACAACGGTGATGCCTGGGTTGAGGTCAATGGCAAGAAGATGGCACCACCGGAGATCGCTGCCAAGATTCTGCAGAAGATGAAGAAGACCGCCGAGGATTATCTTGGCGAGACCGTGACCGAGGCGGTCATCACTGTACCGGCTTACTTTAACGACTCCCAACGTCAGGCGACCAAGGATGCCGGCCGCATTGCCGGTCTGGAGGTCAAGCGTATTATCAATGAGCCGACAGCGGCTGCACTGGCCTACGGCATGGACAAGAAGCGTGGCGATCAGACCCTGGCGGTCTACGATCTGGGTGGCGGTACCTTCGATATCTCTATCATCGAGATTGCCGAGATCGACGGCGAGCATCAGTTTGAGGTGCTCTCCACCAACGGCGACACCTTCCTGGGTGGTGAAGACTTCGATATGCGTATCATCGATCACCTGGTCGAGGAGTTCAAAAAGGATCAGGGTTTTGATCTGCGTAACGATCCGCTGGCACTGCAGCGTCTGAAAGAGGGAGCTGAGAAGGCCAAGATCGAGCTCTCCTCCAGCCAGCAGACCGATATCAATCTGCCTTACATCACGGCGGATGCCAGCGGCCCGAAACATCTCAATATCAAGCTGACGCGCGCCAAGCTGGAGGCGTTGGTGGATGACCTGGTGACCCGCACCATTGAGCCCTGCAAGCTGGCGTTGAAGGATGCCGGTATCAGTGCAGACAAGATCGATGAGGTGATCCTGGTCGGTGGTCAGAGCCGTATGCCTAAAGTACAGGAGGCGGTTAAAGACTTTTTCGGCAAGGAGGCGCGTAAGGACGTCAACCCGGATGAGGCGGTCGCCATTGGTGCAGCCATTCAAGGCGGTGTATTGGGCGGCGATGTGAAAGATGTCCTGCTGCTCGACGTTACCCCGTTATCACTGGGTATCGAGACCCTGGGCGGTGTGATGACCAAACTGATCGAGAAGAACACCACTATCCCGACCAGTGCATCCCAGGTTTTCTCTACCGCAGATGACAACCAGACCGCTGTGACGGTACACGTACTGCAGGGTGAGCGTGAACAGGCCGGAGCCAACAAGTCACTGGGTCGCTTCGATCTCAGCGATATTCCACCGGCGCCCCGTGGCGTACCGCAGGTTGAGGTCAGCTTCGATATCGACGCAAACGGTATCCTGAATGTGTCCGCCAAGGACAAGGCAACCGGCAAAGAGCAGTCGATCGTCATCAAGGCCTCCTCCGGTCTCAGTGATGATGAAGTGAGCCGGATGGTTCAGGATGCTGAAGCCCATGCAGATGAAGACCGCAAGTTCCATGAGCTTATCGGTGCACGGAACCAGGCTGATACCATGATCCATGCCACCAAGAAATCCATGGAGGAACTGGGTGATGACAAGCTGGAAGCTGGTGAGAAAGAGAGCATCGAAGCGGCGATCAAGGATCTCGAAGAGATCATGAAGGGTGATGATAAGGATGCCATCGAAGCCAAGACTAAAGCGTTGGCAGAGGCCTCGGGCAAGATGGCTGAACGTCTGTACGCTGAGAAGGGTGCCGAGGCAGGGGCGGCGGATGCCACTGAAGAGCCTCAGGGCTCGGCGGGCAAGGCCGATGATGATGTTGTCGACGCCGAGTTTGAAGAGGTTAAGGACAACAAAAACTAACCGGTAAAAAAGCAACCCGACAAACCGTACATCGGCCATTGGTCGATGTACGGTTTTTGGCGTTAAGCTCAACAGTCATTTCGTGCTAAACGTGAAAACACATTCGCAGTAATAAAGAACAGAAGTAACAGAATCGATTATGGCAAAACGCGACTATTATGAGGTGCTTGGCGTCAACAAAAACGCCAGCGAGGCTGAGATCAAGAAGGCCTACCGCCGGCTTGCCATGAAGTATCATCCGGATCGCAATACAGGTGATGTGGGCACAGAGGCCGAGACTAATTTCAAGGAGGCCAAGGAGGCCTACGAAATTCTTTCCGATGGACAAAAGCGTGCGGCTTATGACCAGTTCGGACACGCCGGTGTTGATCCCAGTATGGGGGGTGGTCCAGGCGGATTCAGTGGTGCAGGTGGTGCAAACTTTTCGGATATCTTTGGTGATGTTTTCGGAGATATCTTCAGCGGCGGCGGTAGAGGAGGCGGTTCCCGCGTGCATCGTGGGGCAGATCTGCGCTACAACCTGCAGTTATCCCTGGAGGATGCTGTAGCGGGCACCACCGTGAAGATTCGCGTACCTACATTGGTGGTTTGTACTACCTGCCGGGGCAGTGGTGCGAAAAAGGGATCCAAGCCGAAAACCTGTGATACCTGTGCCGGTCATGGACAGGTAAGGATGCAGCAAGGCTTCTTCTCGGTTCAGCAGACCTGTCCCCGATGTCATGGTAAGGGAACTGTAATCGATGATCCCTGTTCAAGTTGCCATGGACAGGGGCGTGTCGAGGAACACAAGACCCTCTCTGTCAAAGTGCCACCCGGTGTCGATTCCGGGGATCGTATCCGACTGGCCGGTGAAGGTGAGGCGGGAGAGAGTGGTGGCCCGGCCGGAGATCTCTATGTCCAGGTGGCCGTGAAGCCCCATGAGATTTTTACCCGCGAAGACAGCAATCTTTTCTGTGAAGTGCCGATCAGTTTTGTCACGGCTGCCCTGGGTGGAGAACTGGAAGTACCCACGCTGAATGGCAAGGTGATGCTGAAAATTCCACCGGGTACCCAAACCGGCCGGATGTTCCGTATGCGCAGTAAAGGTGTCAAACCCGTGCGAGGTGGTGCTGTCGGTGATCTGCTGTGCCGGGTTCTGGTAGAGACACCCGTGAAGCTGACTTCTGAGCAAGAGGAACTGTTACGTACCTTCGACGAGACCATGAAGCGGGGTGGTGCTAAACACAGTCCTCACTCCACTGGTTGGGTGGATGGTGTAAAGAAATTTTTTGAGAACATGGGATTCTGACGATCTTGAATGGCTGTTGCGGCCATGGCTGACAGATTTTATCCAGCACGGGTTTGGTACGTGAATTCAAGTTCAAGTGCTTTCATAGCTGACTATATTATTTTCATAAAAATCAGTTAGATATTAACTATTCATCGCAAAAAATCTCCAACCTTTGAGGAGCTTTGGTCATGACGAGAATCGCAGTAGTGGGTGCGGCAGGGCGTATGGGAAAATCCCTGGTGCAAGCGGTGACTGAAGCCGATGGACTGGTGATGGGTGCGGCGACCGAACGTCCCGGGAGCGAAGCGATCGGGCGGGATGTGGGTGAACTGGCAGGAGTATCCCGTCTTGATGTCATAGTCACTTCCGATCTCCAGGCTGTCGTTGATGATTTCGATGTGTTGATCGACTTTACCGCTCCTGTGGCTACGCTCTCACATCTGCAAGTCTGCCGGGATGCGGGGAAAAAAATGGTCATCGGGACCACAGGTTTGAGTGATGCTGAAAAGCAACAATTAACACAGGCCTCGGGAGAGATTGCCATCGTCTTTGCACCGAACATGAGTGTCGGTGTCAATCTCTGTTTCAAATTGCTGGAAGTGGCTGCCAGGGTGCTGGGTGATGATGCCGATGTGGAAATCATCGAAGCCCATCATCGGCACAAGGTCGATGCCCCTTCAGGTACCGCTTTGCGTATGGGTGAAGTGGTTGCCGAAACCCTGGGTAGGGATCTCAACAAATGTGCGGTCTATGGTCGTGAAGGGCAGACAGGCGCCAGGGACAGACAGACCATCGGCTTTGAGACGATCCGAGCCGGCGATGTGGTGGGAGAGCACAGTGTCTGGTTTGCCATGGAGGGAGAAAGGATTGAGATCGCGCATAAGGCTACCAACCGGATGAATTTTGCCCGTGGCGCCGTTCGTGCATCCAATTGGATTGCTTCACGCGATAAGGGTCTCTATGACATGCAGGACGTGTTGGGCCTCAGATAGCGGGAATATCAATCACAGAGGTGGATATGCTGCAACCCAGGTGCTTTTTCTCCTTGCTGCTGGTGCTCGGTGTCCTCTCTGGTTGTGGTAAGGAGCCTGTCACACCCGAAGTGGCATTGACGCGTCTCATAGAAGCGGGAGAAATGGCCGTAGAGGCCCGTGACCTTTCCTCAGCGATGGCGCTGGTTGATCCTGACTATTCTGATACCCGTGGTAACGGCTTTCCGCAGTTGAGGGGCCTGTTGGCGGGCTATTTCATCCGGCACCCTTCGATCTATGTGATTTCAAAGATTGATCGTATCGAGTTGGTGAGTGAACGGGAGGCTAACGTTCTGGTCTATGCCGGTCTGGCAGGTTCCGCACAGGAGGCTTCAGGTCCCCTGACCGGGTGGCGGGGTAATCTACTACGCCTCGATCTTGCTTTTAAACTCAATGATGACGGAGATTGGCTTCTGCAGCGTGCTGCCTGGCGTCCTGCCAGGCGTGATGATTTCACCTAATAGTCGGAGTTGGCCCGGATTCTGCAATTGATCTCTCGAAAAGATCAGCATTGGACGGGTTAGCCTATGTCTCAGTTTGCAATGATGATCCCCATACAGGGGAGTGGCGCAAGCCAAAAAACAGCGGGTACTACACAGTTACAAACCTCGGGAGAGTCAGATGCTATGGGCCTCTCCTTTTCAAAGACCTTAGAGAATCTCGCCGAAACAAACCCCAACGGAGCCGCCTTGCTGCTGGCGCTGCAGCAGATGGGCATGCTTTCGAATACACCGGCAATACCTCAGGCTAGCGGCAGTTTGCTGCCGCAAATCGGGGAATTGGGCGGCAAGCCCTTGCCGTTACCAGATACGGTTCAATTGAACAGCCTGCAAAGTCTCCCTCTACAAGATGCGGATTTGCTCAATCCTCAACAAATGCTCCCAACCATGGCCGGCAAAATGTTGAAAGTCGATTCAGCCCAGGTGCTTGCCGTTGCCGGATTAGTGGGTGGGGAGGCCTCACAATCCCTTGATGTCAGGGGGTTGGGGGATTTTAACAATCAATTATTCGGGCTTGGCATGGGCAGTCAAACTTCACTCACTTCAGTGAATGCCAAGCCAATGATCACGCTTCCGCTGCAAGTTCCCGTCGGTCAGGCTGGTTGGGATAGCGCTGTAGGCGAACGGATTCAGTGGATGGTGAGCCGACAGGTGCAATCAGCGGAGATAAAACTCACACCCCCCGATTTGGGGCCGCTAGAGATCAAACTTTCGGTGCAGAATGACCAGACCAACGTCAGCTTTGTTGCCTCTCATGCAGCCACCCGGGATGCTCTGGAAGCGGCAATTCCCCGTTTACGGGAGATGTTCGGTGAGATGAATCTAAATCTGGCCAATGTGGATGTGAGTCAGCAACAGGCGGGTGAATCTCATGCCAAGAATGGTGAAGCATCGGGAGAGAGCGATCACTATCAAGAGGGCTCTGACGGGGAAGCCTGGGAGCCAGATAGGCACGTCGTGAGGATGCAGAGTCAGGGAATGGTTGATACCTACGCCTGAGAAATAGCGGTTTTCAGGGATTTTTTCCTGACGTGGCCTGCGGCTTTTTCTCTTTTTGTTTTGCCGCAGCAAGTGCGGTCAATTGTGTAATCATCGGCAAGACTATTTCAAACTGGCCTTGAGTAGGAGAAAATGGTGTTCCATAGGTGAGCAACCGGAACGTCATATGCGTATCATCAAACTCTCTTTACTCATGATCGTCATGCTTTTGGGTGTGGTTTTTACCGTTCTAAACGCTGAACCGGTGCAGTTCAATTACTATTTCGGCAACCGCCAGGTACCCTTGTCTCTGATCATGACCGGAGCGTTGGGTGCGGGAGCCTTGCTCGGCGTCCTTTCCTGTATGGGACTGATGTTCGGTCTAAAACGGGAAAATCTCTCGCTCAAACGACAAAGTCAAATGGCTAGCCAGGAAGTGAATAATCTGCGCGCTTTGCCTTTGAAGGACCGATAAACGGGCTTCAGCCATGTCCCTGACTTACCCACTTTTAGCCAGTATGAACATCGGGCCACAGTTTCCGATGTCGGCTTTCAATGATTGGCTGACAGCTGATGATTGAATTCCTGCTTCTGCTGCTTCCGGTAGCTGCTGCATCCGGTTGGTACGCGGCACGGAAAAGTCTGCGGACAAAACAGCAGAAACAGCCGCAAGAGATCTCCCCAGTCTATTTCAAAGGCCTCAATTACCTGCTCAATGAGCAGCAGGACAAAGCGATAGACCTCTTTATCAAGATGCTGGAGGTGGACAGCGATACGGTTGAAACACATTTGGCATTGGGTAATCTCTTTCGGCGCCGTGGAGAAGTTGATCGTGCGATTCGTATTCATCAGAACCTGATCGCCCGGCCCAGTCTCAACCGGGAACAGCGGGCGCAGGCACTGTTGGAACTTGGGCAGGACTACATGAGAGCCGGTTTATTCGATCGGGCAGAGAATCTTTTTCTCGAACTCACTGAACTTAAATTATTCAACGAACAGGCCTATATCAATCTTTTGGAGATTTACCAGCAGGAGAAAGACTGGCATCGTTGCCTGGAAGTGGCCACGCATATCAGTCACACACGAAATCCTGCGCTGAATAATGCCGTCGCACATTTCTATTGTGAATTGGCTGAGGAGCAGTTACGCCAGCAGCATGTAGGGGCAGCTGAAAACTATCTCAAGCGTGCTCATCAAGTCACACGTAGCCACGTGCGGGCTACCATGCTGCAAGGCGAAATTGAGCTGGCGCGGGGTGAATGCAAAGGTGTGATCAAACTGTTGAAGCGGATAGAGGAGAAGGATACCGCCTACCTTTCCGAGATCCTGCCTACCATCGTTGGCTGTTATCGGAAAATGGGGCAACAACAGGAGCTTTTTGCCTATCTGCAGGCGATCTATAAGCGTCACGAATGTACAGAGGCATTACTTTATCTCGCAGAGATGACTTCAGAGAATGAGGGTGAGGGCGCTGCTGTGGATATGGTGCTCAAGCATCTGTCCGATCATCCGGATCTGAAGGGGTTGGAACGCCTGGTCAGACTGAATCTGTTGCGTGGTGAGGAGAGTCCGAGAGAGACCCTGGAAGTACTACTGAAGTCTGTGCTCAAACTTATCGAGAAGCAGCCCGCCTTTCTGTGCGAACAGTGCGGGTATACGGCAAGGAAACTTCATTGGCACTGCCCAAGCTGTAAAACCTGGGGCAGCATCAAACCGGTACATGGCCTGGCAAGGGGCGCGGCATTGGTCGGGCAGTAATATCCGGTACACTCACCAGCAACAAACATCGCACTGACTGACCCTTGGGGCAACGAGGAAAATAAGATATATGCAACACTCAGAGGCTAGAGTTATCGTCGCTTTGGATTATCCCAATCAGGCAAAAGCTGAAGAGCTGGTGGACAGGTTGGACCCAACTTTATGTCGCTTAAAGGTGGGTAAGGAGATGTTTACTCGCTTTGGACCCCCATTCGTGGAGAGTCTGAGAAAGCGGGGTTTCGAAATCTTTCTCGATCTGAAGTTTCACGATATTCCCAATACCGTGGCGGCTGCCTGTGATGCGGCTGCCGACCTGGAAGTATGGATGATGAATCTCCATGCATCAGGTGGACGCCGCATGATGGTAGCGGCCAGGGAGCGACTGGAACAGAGGAGCCATAAACCGTTACTGGTAGCTGTAACCATTCTCACCAGCCTGTCTGAAGAGGATATCGCTGAGGTGGGTTTTCGGGGCGAACCGGCAGACAATGTCCTGCGGTTGGCGAATCTTACAAAGGCCGCCGGTCTTGATGGCGTTGTCTGTTCCCCCCTGGAGGCGGTAGAGATTCGCCGACAGATTGGTGATGAATTCATGCTGGTGACACCGGGTGTCAGGCCCAAGACAGCAACCCAGGATGATCAGCGCCGGGTCATGACGCCGGGTGAGGCAATAACCGCAGGTTCGAGCTATCTGGTGGTGGGTAGGCCAATCACCGCAGCTTCGGACCCGATACAGGCACTCAAAGCAATCAATGCTGAGATTGATGGTCAGTGACGTTGACAGTCCATTTTAGCCTCCATACCCTATTTGAAATTTTTACAATAGCCAGTGATGCATCTCAGGAGCAATGATGAGTAAGAAAATAAGAAAGGCTGTTTTTCCTGTAGCCGGTTTAGGCACACGCTTTCTTCCGGCTACCAAGGCAAATCCCAAAGAGATGCTCCCTGTAGTGGACAAGCCACTGATCCAATACGCAGCCGAGGAGGCTGAGGAAGCTGGGGTCGATGCACTGGTTTTTGTCACTGGCCGAAATAAGCGTTCGATACCCGATCATTTCGACAAAGCCTACGAACTGGAGTCTGAACTCAAGGATGCGGGCAAGACCGAATTGTTGGACAAGGTCCAGAATGTGTTGCCTGCGAATGTGGACTGTATTTATCTACGTCAGGCAGAAGCCTTAGGCCTGGGACATGCAGTACTCTGTGCCGAGTCGGTGGTGGGTGATGAACCCTTTGCCGTGATCCTGGCCGATGACCTGATACGCGGTGATGACGGGGTCGGCGCCATTGCACAGATGAGCAAGATTTATGAGCGCTATCAATGCAGTGTGATCCTGGTCGAGGAAGTGCCGCCAGAGGAGACGCACAAATACGGCATCGTTGAGATTGAGGATGATGATGGTGAAACGGCGATTATCACTTCCATCGTTGAAAAACCGAAACCGGAGGTTGCACCCTCTAACCTGGCGGTGGTCGGGCGCTATATTCTGACACCACGTATCTTTGCCCTGCTCAAGCAGACGGGGCGAGGTGCCGGGGGGGAGATTCAGCTGACCGATGCGATTGCCGAGTTACTGAAATACGAAAAAGTCCGCGCCTACCGGGTCAAAGGCAAACGTTACGATTGTGGCAGCAAGCTGGGGTATCTGGAAGCAACAGTGGAGTATGGCCTGTCACATGCTGAGCTGGGAGATGATTTCAATACCTATCTCAAGGATTTGGCTGAGAAACTCTGATCAGGAACACGGCTTCTGGAAAAAAGAAGGCCGCAGATATTGCGGCCTTTTTCGTTTGGTACTCCCTAGGGGACTCGAACCCCTGTTACCGGCGTGAGAGGCCAGCGTCCTAACCACTAGACGAAGGGAGCAGTTTAATGAGAAAGGCGGTATTATACTGACTTGGTTGCCAGGCTCAATCACCTGGTTCATTTTTTTATCTCTAGTGGTCTGACATTTGAAACAAGCTACCAGGTGGCTGAAAAAGAAATTGAGCGGATTTGTCAGCGGTTCCGCTGCGAAAAGCTCAACCGGAAGTTGTGCCATCCCGACACCGATCAGCATCCCCAGAGATGAGCACAATATTTCCCGCGCCAACATCAGTCGGAATGCGGTTAAAGTGCTCTATCGCCTGAATAGTGCAGGTTATCAAGCCTATTTAGTGGGCGGTGGTGTGCGCGATCTCTTGCTGGGGCGTGAACCGAAAGATTTCGATGTGGCGACCGATGCGTCACCGGAACAGGTCAAGTCGGTCTTCAATAATTGCCGCTTGATCGGGCGCCGCTTTCGTTTGGCGCATGTTCATTTTGGACGCGAAATTATCGAAGTGGCCACCTTCCGCAGTAACCAGGAGGTCGCAAAACAGGATGACCGGCAGCTGGAAAATGGCAGGATTCTCCGCGACAACGTCTACGGGACACTGGAAGAGGATGCCCAACGTCGGGATTTCACCATCAATGCCCTCTACTACGGTGTGGAGGACTTCTCAGTCATCGATTATGCCGGTGGTATTGATGATCTGCATAACGGGGTAATCCGCCTGTTGGGAGATCCCGAAAGCCGTTTCAGGGAAGATCCAGTCAGACTGCTGCGCGCAGTGCGTTTTGCCGCCAAGCTTGGATTCATTATTGAACCGGCGACTGAAGCGCCGATGAATCGCCTGGCAGTCTTGTTGCAAGACGTGCCGGCAGCACGATTGTTTGAGGAGGTGCTGAAGCTGTTTCTTGCCGGCACTGCACTGGAAACATTTGAAAAGCTGCGCCACTACGATCTTTTTGCTCAGCTCTTTCCGGCTACGGAAGAGGCTCTTTCCCATGAGGATCATGAGTTCCCCATTACCTTTGTGAATCGTGGTTTACAGAATACCGATAAACGCATCCAGGAGAGAAAGCCGGTTACGCCTGCTTTCTTGTTTGCGGTTCTGTTGTGGGAGCCGGTACGGCTGCGCTCTGAAGCGTTGCAGGCGTCAGGTACTCATGTGTATGAAGCGGTACAGATTGCCGCTTCGGAAGTGTTGGCCGAGCAGGCCAAGCATATTTCCATCCCTAAACGTTTCAGTTACCCGATGCGGGATATCTGGCAGTTGCAATCTCGTTTCTGGCAGCACAATGGCAAGCGTCCGCATCGTCTGCGGGGGCATCCCCGGTTCAGAGCTGCCTACGATTTTCTCCTTTTACGTGCTGAGTCAGGCGAAGTGGATCAGGCCGAGGCTGATTGGTGGACCCGGTTTCAGGAGAGGCAGCCGCAGGAAGAGTCACCACAGGCAGAAGGACAGCAAACGCAGGGAAGAAAAAGACGGCGCAGACGCCGAAAGCCAAAGAATACTGCAACTGCCGATGATTAAACCGGATCGGGTGACTGCCTATGTAGGGTTGGGCAGCAATCTGGAGCAACCGCAGTCACAGGTCTTAAAAGCCCTGACTGAACTGTCTCATCTGCCTAATACCGCATTGAGTAAGAAATCATCACTCTATCGCACGAGTCCCGTAGGGCCGTCTGATCAGCCCGATTTCATCAATGCTGTTGCCAGTCTCTTGACTGCTTTGTCACCCGAGGAGCTGCTGGATGAACTGCAATCGCTTGAACAGAGGCATGGGAGGAAGCGGCAGGGTATGCGATGGGGCCCCCGTACGCTGGATCTCGATCTGCTGCTATTCAGCGATATGACTATCGAAACAGCCCGATTGCAGGTGCCCCATTGCCGTATCGCTGAACGGGCATTCGTACTCTATCCACTGGCGGAGATTGCCCCCGGTGACCTGATGATTCCCGGTGTCGGGTTGCTGAATAATCTCCTTGAAAGCATATCGGAGACAGGTATTGAACGGATTGCCTGATCAGGTCGAGTTGCCGGGGTTTGTGGTCGTAGAGGGTCCGATCGGTGTCGGCAAGACCAGTCTTGTGAAGCGTCTTGCCGATCATTTCAGAGGTGAAACCCTGCTGGAAGCGGCTGAAGAGAACCCCTTCCTGCAGCGTTTCTATGAGAATCCCCGGGAGTCGGCTTTTCCTGCTCAGCTCTTCTTTCTTTTTCAGCGCAGTCAACAGATGGGCGACCTGCAACAGGGAGATATGTTCAAGCAGCGACTCATTGCGGATTTTATGCTTGAGAAAGACAGACTGTTCGCTCAGATCAATCTTGATCCGGAAGAGATGAAACTCTATGAGCAGGTCTATGAGCGTATGACATTACAGGCGCCTGCGCCGGACCTGGTGGTTTATCTACAGGCACCGGTGGATGTTCTGTTGGAACGGATCAGGCGTCGATCAAGGCCGCAGGAGCGGACCATCGACAGAGACTATTTACAGCGGCTCTGCGACGCCTATACCGAGTTCTTCTATTTCTACGAACGTTCACCGTTGTTGATCATCAACGCCGCTGCAATTAATCCGCTTGAGAGCGAAGCCGATTTCCAATTGCTGGTGAATCACATCTGTGCCGAGGGGCCGCAACGCCGCTATCTCAATCCGATGCCCTTGTTGTTATAAGGTCACCCTAGCAAACGGCATGCTAAGATTGGATTCCACACACGGTATTAAAACGAATAAAAGATGAGCGCAAAATCCGTAACCGTCAGACAACTGCAGGAGATGAAATCTCAGCAGCAGAAAATCAGTGTCCTGACCAGCTACGATGCCAGCCTGACCCACTTGATGGAGGAGGCTGGTGTGGATGTAATTCTGGTCGGGGATTCTCTCGGTATGGTGATACAGGGACAGGAGAGCACACTACCGGTTACCCTGGATGAGATGATCTACCACACCCACAATGTGGCCAGGGCCAGAAAAAGGACATTGCTGATAGCCGATATGCCCTTCATGAGTTATCGCACGCCTGACTTGGCGTTAGAGTCGGCAGGCAGATTGATGAAGGAGGGCGGTGCTCATATGGTAAAGCTGGAGGGTGGCGCCACACAGATAGAGGTCATCCGGCAGATTACGGCTCAGGGTATTCCTGTCTGTGGTCATCTTGGACTGCTGCCCCAGTCTGTGCACAAGCTGGGTGGATATCGCGTACAGGGACGTGAGGCTGATCGAGCAGAAGCCATTCGACAAGAAGCGCTCGCATTACAGGACGCGGGCATCGATATGCTGGTGCTAGAGTGCGTGCCGTCGGCGCTTGCTTCAGAGATTACACTCTCCTTGCGCATCCCTGTCATCGGTATCGGTGCCGGTATCAATTGCGATGGGCAGGTGCTGGTGGTGTATGACATGTTGGGCATGAATCCCCATCCCCCGCGTTTTGTAAAAGATTTTCTCAAAACCGGAGGATCTATCCTGCAGGCCCTTCGGGATTATGTGACAGCGGTAAAGGATGGCAGTTTTCCGGCTGATGAACACGGCTTCAGTTGAGCGTGACAATGTTGCTTTTGAATGAACTTGAAGCGTTGCGGACTTCAATAGCGGGTTGGCGACAGTCTGGAGAGAAGATCGCCTTTGTGCCGACCATGGGAAATCTACATGCAGGGCATTTAGAGTTGGTTGCAGAGGCTCGGCAACGTGCAGACCGTACCGTTGTGAGTATCTTCGTCAATCCAATGCAGTTTGGTGAGGGCGAGGACTTCGATGCCTACCCACGGACGCTTGATGAGGACAGGCTAAAACTTGAGGGTATGGGTGCAGATCTGCTTTTTACACCCACAGCAGAGGCCATCTATCCGGCAGGCGCCGGTCAGCAGACCCGGGTCGAGGTGCCGGATATTTCGGAAATTCTCTGTGGCGCCAGCCGCCCCGGGCATTTTGTCGGTGTCGCCACAATTGTTTGCAAACTACTCAATATGGTGCAGCCGGATATTGCTGTGTTTGGTGAGAAGGATTTTCAGCAACTGATGGTAATCCGACGCATGGTGACAGACCTGGCGATACCCATAGAGATTATAGGGAAAGCCACAATTCGCGAGACGGATGGACTGGCAATGAGTTCTCGTAACGGCTATCTTACCGCTGCAGAACGCCGGCAAGCCCCTAATCTCTATAAGATACTGCAGGCAACGGCTTCAGCGATAAACAGCGGAGATAAGGACTATGCCGGACTAGAAGCAGAGGCGTTGAAGGCTCTGAAAACAGTAGGTTTTCGTCCCGACTACTACGTTATTCGTCGTGCTGAGGATCTGGCAATCCCGGATAACAATGAGGGGCCAATGGTGGTTTTGGCCGCCGCTTATCTCGGAACTACCCGTTTGATCGATAATCTAATTGCTGCATAGCAGCATTTTTTGGTTGATAGCCGATCCAAGATCGCAGATAATCATCCGTTCATCCACCCAGAAGGGCATGTAATTCATGCAGCTGACTGTACTCAAGTGTAAACTACACCGGGCATGCGTCACCCACTCCGAATTGGATTATGAGGGTTCGTGCGCCATAGACGTTGATTTAATGAAGCTTGCGGGTATTCAGGAATACGAGCAGATTCAGATCTACAACGTTACCAATGGTGAACGTTTTACCACTTATGCCATCCAGGCTGAGGCAGGATCCCGTGTGATATCGGTGAACGGTGCGGCTGCACATAAAGCAGCGCCCGGTGACCGGATTATCATCTGTGCCTATGCGGGACTGAGTGCCGAGGAGATGAAACAGTTCAAGCCGACACTGGTCTATCTGGATGAAGGGAATCATGTGACCCATACGGGCGACGCCATACCGACCCAGGCGGCATAGCCCCAGGTTTTATCTGTTCAAAACCAGCCTTTGCGACAAAGAATTGAGTAGGCGGACTCAAATACCGGGATCGTCTATCGCCATCTGATATAGCTCGAGATAGTGCTGAGCGCTTGCCTCCCAACTGAGATCCTGCTGCATACCAGTACGCGCCAGTATTTCCCAGTCTGTCTCAGAACGCAGATAGAAATGGATTGCATGTTCTAGAGCACGCCAAAGGCTACTGCCATCAGCGATGTCGAAAACGAATCCTGTAGCGGTGCCGTTTGCCAGTGTTGTCGGATTGACATCAATCACTGTATCGGCAAGTCCACCGGTGTTTCGTACAACAGGCACGGTGCCGTATCGCAGGCTATACATCTGATTCAGCCCGCAGGGTTCGAAGCGAGAAGGCATCAGAAAACAGTCACAACCGGCTTCGATGCGATGTGACAAGCCCTCGTCATAGCCAATTTTGACACCTACCCGGCTATGGTATTTCCTGTTGATTCTCTCCAATGCATGTTCCAGTTCCTTATTACCGGAGCCGAGCATGACTACCTGTACGCCTGAATCCATCAGGCCGGGCAGTACCTGAAGGATGAGATCAACGCCTTTCTGATCGACCAGTCTGCCGATGTAACCGAACAGTTGAATATGCTCGGCTTCAGGCAAACCAAATTCCCGTTGCAGTGCCAGCTTGTTTTGCCGCTTGCCGGCCATATCGTCGGCGGAGTAGGGTGCGGCGATACTCGGATCATTCAAAGGGTCCCAGACATGGTAATCGATCCCGTTGAGGATACCGTTGAAATGGCTGCCGCGGTGCTGCAGCAGACCTTCCAGGCCATAGCCGAACTCAGCGGTTTTAACCTCTTCAGCGTAGGTTGGGCTGACGGTGTTAACCCGGTCTGAGAGGGCGATCCCGCCCTTGATGAAAGAGAGTTGATGGTGAAACTCCAGCGCCTCGTAGGACCATAAATGCGAAGGAAGATTGAGTTTTAAAAAGGTCTTCTGATCGAACAGGCCCTGATAGGCCAGATTGTGAATGGTAAACAGGGTGGCTGGTCGTTGTTTTGCGTCTTGCAGCAGCGGGGCCACAAGACCTGTCTGCCAGTCATTTGCGTGAATAATCTCAGGTTGCCAGTCGAGTTTGGCTTGATTGAGCGCCATCGCTACAACCGACCGGCAGAAACAGGTGAAGCGTTCCGCATTGTCTTCCCAATCGTCTCCGTCGGGGGAGAGATAGGGGTTTCCGGGTCTGTCAAACCAGTGAGGAGCATCAACCACATAGAGTGGAACGGCGTGCGGTCCACTCGTGCCCTGAAGTAGCTTTACCGGTTTTTTCTCTCCTGGCAATTTCAATTCGGCGACTGTTTTGAGGCCGTCAGCCTTGCTCATGACGTCGGGATAACCTGGCAGGATCAATCGGCAGTCGTGACCGATATGACGTAGAGCAACCGGCAGGCTGCCAGCTACATCGGCAAGCCCGCCAGTCTTTATCAATGGGGCGGCTTCGCTACTGGCGAAGAGGATTTTCATTTTTTTCATTATCCAGTCATGAAACACTACACGTTGGCTATTCTAAACGTTTTTTTGTCCAATACCGCTATTAGCTATTATGCTAGTGTTGGAAAAACGGGTATTGAGGCGGAGCGCCGCTTATTTTGCCTCAACAAGAGGTAATGTTTTTTAGCCTTCAGCCATAAAAACCATATTCACTGACATTGTCAATCAAGCAAGAATGAACCAAGCATGACAGAGCTAAACAAGACAGCTGAATGGGCCGCATTAGCGTCTCACTGGTCTGAGGTGGAACCGCTTCAGATGCGGGATCTGTTCAGCGAGAACCCGGAAAGATCCGAGCAAATGTCCATTCGACAATGCGGCATTTTACTTGACTACTCTAAGAATCGAGCGACACAGAAGACATTGAATCTGCTGCTTGGTTTGGCTAACGCGGCAGATGTGGACGGCTGGCGCAGGCGCATGTTTGCCGGTGAGCGCATCAACAATACGGAGAACCGGGCAGTATTACATGTTGCTTTGCGTAATCGCAGCAATCGCCCCATCTGGTTTGACGGCGAGGATGTCATGCCGGGTGTGAATGACGTTCTCAACAAGATGGAGTCTTTTTCCAATGATGTGCGATCAGGAGAATGGAAGGGCTTTACCGGTAAGGCGATCACCGATGTGGTGAATATTGGCATTGGGGGATCGAATCTCGGACCTTTAATGGTCTGTGAGGCGCTGAAGCATTACCAGGATCCCAAGTTACGTCTGCATTTTGTTTCCAATGTAGATAGTACGCATCTGCTGGAGACGGTTAAGGGTCTCAATCCCGAGACCACGCTATTCATCGTGGCCTCTAAAACTTTTACCACCCAGGAGACACTGACCAATGCCCTGACCGCACGGGCCTGGCTGCTCGATACGCTGACAGACGAAAAAGCGGTGGCCAGACATTTCGTGGCGGTGTCGACAAATGCAGAGCAGGTGGCTGAATTCGGTATCGATACTGACAATATGTTCGAATTCTGGGACTGGGTCGGAGGCCGCTATTCACTCTGGTCAGCCATCGGGCTGCCAATCGCCATAGCAATCGGTATGACGAGTTTTTATGAAATGCTGCAGGGTGCGCATGAGATGGATGAGCACTTTCTGCATGCCGACTTATCGGAAAACATGCCGGTCATCATGGCACTGTTGGGTATCTGGTATGTCGATTTTGCTCAGGCACGTACACAGGCAATTCTGCCCTACGATCAGTATCTGCGGTATCTGCCTGATTATCTGCAACAGGCCGATATGGAGAGTAACGGTAAGCGAGTGACCCGCTTTGGCAGGCCTGTGGAATATGCGACCGGGCCGGTGATCTGGGGTACCGCCGGTACTGACGGTCAACACGCCTTTTACCAGCTGATCCACCAGGGTACCCAGATGATTCCCTGCGATTTCCTTATTCCGATCAACAGCCACAATGAATCGGGGGATCATCAACAGATACTTTTTGCTAACTGTCTGGCGCAGACTGAAGCACTGATGAGGGGCAAGACCCGCAAGGAAGCCAGGCAGGAGATGGAGGCTTCAGGGCTTGATGCGGAACAGATCGTTGACCTTTTGCCCCATAAGATTTTTCCAGGTAACAAACCCACCAACACCCTACTCATCGATCGGGTTACGCCGAGCCGGTTGGGGTCACTGATCGCACTCTATGAGCATAAAATCTTCGTGCAGGGTGCGATCTGGCGGGTCAACTCCTTCGATCAGTGGGGAGTAGAGCTGGGTAAGCAGCTGGCGGGTGTGATTCTTGAAGAGTTACTGGATGATGCGAAATCAAACCCACATGATGCCTCGACGCAGGGGCTCATCAGCTACTACCGCCATCACCGGAAGAAGTAAGCCGATTCTTCCAACTAAGGGATATATCTATTCCCTTTCAAGGAGTATCGCCCCCAGTGGTGGCAGAGTCAGATTGATTGAATGATTCCGTCCCATCCATGGCTCGGGCTCTGTGGGGATGGGGGCGCCATTGCCCATGTTGCTACCTCCGTAGTATTCGGAGTCCGAGTTGAAAATCTCCCGATAGCTGCCCGGGTGGCTGACGCCGATCCGGTAGTTCTCTCTTGGTACCGGTGTGAAATTGAGTATGACCAGGACCTCCCGGCCCTCGCGATCTTTACGCAGATAACTGAGAATGGACTGGGAACTGTCGTGACAGTCGATCCATTCGAAACCACCGAATTCAAAATCTACCTGATGCAATGGCTTTAACTGCTTGTAGAGGCTGTTCAGGTCGGACAGAAGGGTTGAGATGCCGCTGTGGTAGGGTTGATCCTGCAGATACCAATCGAGTGCTTCACTTTCATTCCACTCTCTGCCCTGAGCAAATTCGTTGCCCATGAAGAGCAGCTTTTTACCCGGATAGCTGAACATGTAGGTATAGAGCAGTCGGAGATTGGCAAATTTCTGCCAGCCATCCCCAGGCATCTTGTCGATCATGGAGCCCTTGCCATGCACGACTTCATCGTGGGAAAACGGCAGGACGAAGTTTTCGGTAAAGGCGTAGAGCAAGCCGAAAGTCAGCAAGTCGTGGTGATAGTGACGATAGACTGGGTCCTGTGACATGTAGGAGAGGGTGTCGTGCATCCAACCCATATTCCATTTCATGCTGAATCCGAGGCCGCCGAGCCATGTCGGGCGTGAAACCTGTGGCCAGGCAGTGGACTCTTCGGCAATCATCAACGTGCCGGGATGCAGGTCATGGGTGACGCTGTTGAGTTCCCGCAGGAAGTCGACCGCTTCAAGATTCTCGCGGCCGCCATATTGGTTCGGCAGCCAGTCCCCTGGTTCCCGAGAGTAGTCGAGATAGAGCATGGAGGCCACGGCATCCACACGCAGACCATCGAGATGGAACTCTTCGAGCCAGTAGATGGCGCTGGAGATGAGGAAGTTCCGAACTTCATTTCGGCCGAAGTTGAAGATCAGCGTGCCCCAGTCACGATGCTCACCCCGGCGGGGGTCGTCGTGCTCGTAGAGGGCGGTGCCGTCGAAGCGGGCCAACGCATGACGATCTCGCGGGAAGTGGGCAGGCACCCAGTCAAGTAAAATGCCGATATGATTCTGATGCAGATAGTCGACGAAATATCGGAAATCATCCGGTGTGCCAAAGCGGCTGGTCGGCGCGAAGTAGCCTGTGGTCTGGTAACCCCAGGAGCCATCCAGTGGGTGCTCAGTTATCGGTAGCAGTTCGATATGGGTAAATCCCGTCCGCTTGAGATGTTCGCAGAGTTGGTGGGCCAACTCCCGGTAGTTGAGAAAGTTGCCATCCGCATCCTGTCGCCATGAGCCGAGATGTACCTCGTAGACCGACATGGGTTCTTGCTGCCAGTCCGTGTCACTGCGATGTGACATCCAGTCGTGGTCGTTCCAGATATGATCACTGTCCTGTACGACAATGCTGGCGTTCTCAGGTCGAACCTGAAAATGGTTACCATACGGATCTGTGCGCAGCGAGATATCGCCATCGGCAGATAGTATCTCGAACTTGTAGCAGCTGCCGATTCCGATATCCGGGATAAAAATCTCCCACACCCCGGAACCGCCACGGGAACGCATGGGATGTGTACGGCCATCCCATTGGTTGAAATCACCCACTACGGAGATCCGTGCCGCGTTGGGTGCCCACACGGCGAATAGAATCCCGGCAATGTCGTCAGCCTGATGGGAATGTGCACCGAAAAAACGGTATGCGTGCCGGTGTTTACCCTCACTGAATAAATGGATATCAAACTCAGGTAGCTGGGTGCCGAAGCTGTAAGGGTCGTGAGAGAGATGCGTGGTGCCGAACTTGTCCTGCCATTCGAGTGTGTAGGGGTGAGTCACTTCATCCTCTGGCAGTTCGAGCTCGAAGAAGTCCGTACCCTCAATACGCGGTATCTCCTGTTGATCCGCTGACAGTGCCACGTGCTCGGCTTGCGGCATAAACAGACGGATCAGGCACTTGCCCCGGCTGGCATGACACCCAAGTACCTCGAATGGGTCGTGGTGTTTCGCATCGGCGATACGCTGAAGCGGTTCGGACAGAATGGGAGTGGATGACTTTTTCATATTTATGGTCACTCGGCTTCTTCGGCTACGACTCGAAGGGGACATGATGTTAACATAGCTGGAAAAGAATCTGCGGTAATTTGTGGCTGGCCTGGCCATGGGGGATAGTGATGATAAGCGAACAGAATCCACGCTTCGTCAGTCGTTTGACGCGCAACACTTTGGCTCTGATTTTGGCAGGCGGGAGAGGTTCGCGTCTGAAGCATCTGACCAAGTGGCGTTCCAAACCTGCCGTTCCCTTCGGTGGGAAATTCAGAATTGTCGATTTTCCGCTGTCCAACTGCATCAATTCTGGAATTCGCCGGGTTGGGGTATTAACCCAGTATAAGGCGCACTCGCTGATTCTCCATATCCAGCGGGGATGGGGCTTCCTGCGTGGTGAGTTCGGTGAGTTTGTTGAGTTGTTACCGGCTCAGCAGAGGATCGAGAGCAGTTGGTACGAAGGGACTGCCGATGCGGTCTATCAAAATCTGGATATTCTGCGTAGCCACAATCCCGACTATGTGCTGGTGCTGGCGGGTGACCATGTCTATAAGATGGACTACGGCACCATGATTGCCGAGCATGTGGAGTCCGGTGCGGACATGACGGTTGGGTGTCTCACGGTGGATAAGGAGACAGCCAAAGAGTTCGGTGTCATGACCGTGGACGAGAGCAATCGGGTTATCGAATTCCAGGAGAAACCCGATCAACCCAAGCCTGTACCGGGTAGGGATGATGTGGCGCTGGCATCCATGGGCATCTACGTTTTCAACCGCAAATTTCTTTTCGAGCAGCTGATCAAGGATGCCGATACACCGGAATCAACCCACGATTTCGGCAAGGACATCATCCCCAAAGTGATTGAGAAGTATCGTGTTCAGGCCTATCCCTTTACAGACACCACCAGCGGTAAACAGGCCTACTGGCGCGATGTGGGGACCATCGACGCTTTCTGGGCCTCGAATATTGAGCTGATCGGCGTTACGCCGCCCTTGAATCTCTATGACAGCAGTTGGCCGATCTGGACCTACCAGGAGCAGCTGCCACCGGCAAAATTCGTCTTTGACGACGATGAACGTCGCGGTATGGCGGTGGATTCCATGGTCTCCGGTGGTTGTGTTATTTCTGGCGCCAAGGTGAAGGATTCACTGCTTTTCTCCAATGTGCGGGTCAACTCCTATAGCGAGGTCGATCATTCAGTCATCCTCCCGGATGTGAATATCGGCCGCAATTGCCGTATCACCAAGGCGGTCATAGACCGGGGCTGTGATATTCCGGAAGGAACTGTCATCGGTGAGGATCCAGCGGCTGATACCGAGCGTTTTTATGTCAGTGAACAGGGTGTTGTGCTGGTAACGCCAGAGATGCTGGGACAGGTTATCCACCATGTCCGCTAGTACGCCACACCCACTGCAGGTTGTCTTCTGCTGGCATATGCACCAGCCCTACTACAAAGGGCCTGAAAAGAGTGACTATCATCTGCCTTGGGTCTATCTGCATGGCATCAAGGATTATGCGGATATGGCTGCGCATTTGGAGAATAATCCAGATGCCAAGGCGGTGGTCAATTTCGCTCCCGTACTGTTGGAACAGATCGATGATTATGCGGAACAGATCAAGGCCTGGCTTGATCGCGGCATTCTGATTCGTGATCCGTTATTGGCTGCACTTGCCGGTCCTGGCTTGCCGGTAGACATTGAATCCCGCAAAACGATTATTGCAGCGTGTTTACGCGCCAATGAGAATCGTCTTATCCATAGATTCAAACATTATGGTGAATTGGCGAGCCTGGCCAAGCATGCACTGGAAAATCAGGCGATGATTCCCTATCTCAATGACCAGTTTCTGATCGATCTCCTGATCTGGTATCACCTGGCCTGGATGGGGGAATGTGCGCGTATCAACGACCTGCGGGTCCGTTCCCTGCAGGCTAAGGGGCATGGTTACGATATTGACGATCGACGGCGCTTGGTTGAGTTGATCTGGGAGCACCTAAGCAGCCTGACATCACGCTATCGGACGCTGGCCAAGGATGGGCAGGTTGAGCTCTCCGTCACCCCCTATGCGCATCCTATCGTACCGCTCCTGATTGATTTGGATAGCGCCAAGGAGGCACTGCCTGAGATTGGCATGCCGCAACTGGAGGCCTATCCCGGTGGCGAGGCCCGCGCTCGCTGGCATATCCGCAAGGGTATCGATGTCTTCAAGAAGCATTTTGGTTTTCGTCCTCTGGGTTGCTGGCCATCAGAAGGCGCCGTCAGTGAGGCAACCATCAAAATGCTGGAGGAAGAGGGCTTTAAATGGGCTGCCTCGGGTCAGCAGGTACTCAGTAACAGTCTTATGGCGTTGGGAGGAGACTCCCATCTACCCGAGAACTGGGTCCATTCCGCCTACCGGCTGCAAGAGGGGCGTCTCAATATGTACTTTCGAGACGACGGCTTGTCCGACCTGATCGGATTTACCTATGGAGAGTGGCATGCTGACGATGCGGTGGGTGATCTGATCAACCATCTGGTCAACATTGCAGAAGCCAACAAAGACAACCCACAGGCTGTCGTCTCTATCATTATGGATGGTGAGAACGCCTGGGAGTATTACCCGAACAACGGCAGCTATTTTCTCCATGCCATGTATGAAAGGATTGCAGAGCATCCTCGATTGCAATTGACGACTTTTTCGGAAATTCAGAAACGACACAAAAAGCTCTCACCCAAACTTTCGCGGCTGGTGGCGGGTAGCTGGGTTTACGGTACCTTTACCACCTGGATTGGGGACAAGGATAAGAACCGGGCCTGGGATATGCTTGGACAGGCCAAGCAGGATTATGATCAGATCCTGCAAAGGAAATCCTTCTCGGAAGAGCAGCTGTCGGAACTCGAGAAGCAGCTTGCAATCTGTGAAGGTTCTGACTGGTTTTGGTGGTTTGGTGATTATAATCCCGGAGCAACCGTCAGCGACTTCGAAAGGCTGTTCCGGCTTCAGTTGTCGCATCTATACGAACTGTTGGAAGAGCCCCAGCCTGATTATCTCAAACAGGTGTTTGCGGTGGGTAGTGGGGATCCTTCACTCGGCGGTGTGATGATAAAAAATGATTAGGCGACATTCTTTGATTCCAACAATCACTTTGAAATACCGCTTACTCAATGAGTGTCCGGTCAATGAATGAGGCTGCGGATATCTCGAACACATCAACTCACCAGCTACTGACACGCCGACGAGCTGGTATTCTGTTGCATATTACTTCGCTGCCAGGCGCCGGTGTGGTGGGTGACCTGGGTAGTGATGCGTATCGTTTCGTCGATTTTCTTGTCTCGGCGGGCATGTGCGTTTGGCAGATACTGCCGATTGGCCCGACCATGCATGATAATTCTCCGTACCAGAGCAGTTCCATGTACGCGGGGAATCCACGGCTAATCAGTCTTGAGATGCCACAAGAGCGGGGATGGCTGGACGAGACACCCGCTACGGAAGGGAAGCTGTCGGATGAGGCCAAGGCCTACGCCATCAAACTCGCTTGGGAGGGTTTTAAAGAGCGGGCTTCTGAGAGTGATCAGGCCGATTTCCAGCGATTTACTTCGGAGCAGGGTTGGTGGTTGGAAGACTATGCACTGTTTCAGGCGCTGCGTGCGGAAGAGAAGGGGTGTTGGTGGGATTGGCACAAAACCCTGCGAGACCGGGAGCCGCAGGGGTTGGCGATGGCCAGGGCGAGACTGAAACACCTCATTGAAGCGACGAAGTTTGAACAATATCTCTTCTACACCCAGTGGTTGAGTCTCAAACACTACGCCAATGAACGAGGTGTGTTGTTGTTCGGTGATGTGCCAATCTTTGTGGCGCATGACAGTGCGGAAGTCTGGGCGCACAGAGAGTTTTTTGATCTGCTTGAGGATGGCCATCCCCGGGTCGTGGCCGGTGTGCCGCCGGACTATTTTTCAGAGACCGGTCAACGGTGGGGAAATCCACTCTATCGCTGGGATGTCATGGAGGCAGACGGATTCAGTTTCTGGATCAATCGCCTCAAGGTGCAGTCGACGCTGTTCGATTTTCTACGGATCGATCACTTCAGAGGATTCGAGGCCTATTGGGAGATACCGGCGACGGAAGAGACAGCGATTAACGGTCATTGGGTCAAAGCGCCGGGGGAGAGGCTTTTCAGCAAGCTCTACCAGGCGTTGCCCCATCTTGAATTGGTTGCAGAGGACTTGGGTATCATTACCCCGGAAGTCGAGGCCATGCGCAAAGCCCACGAACTGCCCGGTATGAAAATTCTCCAATTTGCCTTCTCAGGGGGAGCGGACAATCCCTATCTGCCGTTTCATCACACGCGGGATTCCGTGGTCTACACCGGTACCCACGACAATGATACGACATTGGGTTGGTATACCAGCCTTGACGACGCCTCACGTGGCTTTGTCGACGACTATCTGGGGCGTTCCAATGAGGTCATGCCCTGGCCTATGATACGAAGCGCACTCGCATCGCGCGCCAATCTGGCGATCATTCCTATGCAGGATGTGCTGGGATTGGGGGCGGATTATCGAATGAATACTCCGGGCACCACTGAAGGCAACTGGGGCTGGCGCTTTAGTTGGGATCAAGTAGAACCCGATACGGTAGAACGTCTACTTCATCGGGTCAGTATATATGGCCGCTGCTAGAGTCTGTTAACAGGCCAGAATATCTGCCGGCTTTGCAGATAGCAGAATATAAAAAATGCCAGGCAAAAAAATACCGCTTCGGAACAGTGCCGAAGCGGTTTATACCAAAGGAGGATGGAGGAGATAAGCCAATGGGAAGTAGAATTCCCGTCTGACTTGGTGCTATTCAACCATCCCCATGCATCTGGGTCATTGAGAAAAATCAATCCTTTGATTTGGCAGTGAAAATGTGAAATAAATTCACGCTTCCTTATGCTCGGTCTGTTTAGTTGTAACGTTTTAGTCACCATTGCCAGAAGTCGATACTCTTCCCCTTCCGGAAGGATAATCAGAATACGACCGGGGGGTCTTATTAGCGGATCTGATCTGTGTCACGCTTTTTATAAGTCGACTTGTGCTCAGACAGTTTCGTTATACACTGGGCTCGGGTAGTACTCATTACCCAATACTTCAAAAATACAAAGAGGAACTTTGTTATGGTAATAAAAGGATTTAGTCGAACCTTACTTTCTTTTTCCCTTATTTCATCTTTCAGCTTCACTGCATTGACAGCGGAAGCGGCTAGCCAGTGCAAGGGGCTTGAGGAATCAACCTGCTTGGATCATCAGTCGTGTATCTGGGTGTCTGCCTATACCACCAAGAACGGCAATAACGTCTCCGCATATTGCCGTGCATCGAGTGGCAAGGCAAAGAAAGAGGTGAATAAAAGCAAGGAGGAGAAGGGGGCGAAGACCGGTTTCAATGCCCGGCCTGAGTCCACAGAAAAAGTAGAGATGATGAGAGAGGAGAGACACGGCTAACGCCGTTTTGAGGTGGCTGGTTTGTCTCCGATGCATCCAGTCACCTCCTTTTCCTCTCGAAGCACACCTTCAGCTTCTACTAATTTTTAGAATCCATCCCTGACCAGACCATCAACTCCCAGACAGTTTTCGAGTATCATTAGCCTTTTCTATCCGTAGGACATAAGGCCGAACGATGCTGATTCTCCGTGGTGCACCCGCACTCTCCGATTTTCGTCTACAGAAACTCACCCGTCGCCTTGGCGATATTCTCAACGCTCCGGTTGAACTTGCTGCCGACTATGTCCATTTTGCCGACATCGATCAGCCTTTGGACGATCAGGAGATGTCTATTCTGAACCGGTTACTGCGTTATGGTCCGGCGATGCTGTCCCATCAGCCGGAGGGCACGCTGTTACTGGCGGTGCCACGGCCAGGTACGCTCTCCCCCTGGTCGAGCAAGGCCACCGATATAGCCCATCATTGCGGGCTGACCCAGATCCTAAGATTGGAGCGGGGTATCGCCTATTCCCTTAAGGTGAGCGGGCAAACGTTAAGCGATGAGCAGTTTAATATGGCGGCCGGTCTGCTCCACGATCGTATGACTGAGGTGGTGCTGAACGATCTGGAAGATGCAACCTGTCTGTTCAATCGGGCCGAGCCAAAACCCTACCTGCAGGTTGATGTACTCGGTGGTGGAAAGCCGGCGCTTACCGCGGCCAATCTGGAATTGGGATTGGCGCTATCCGATGACGAGATCGACTATCTGGTTGACAGTTTCCAGGCATTACAGCGCAACCCAACAGATGTTGAGCTGATGATGTTTGCCCAGGCCAATTCGGAGCACTGCCGGCACAAGATATTTAATGCTGACTGGGTCATAGACGGTGAAGCCCAATCACACTCGCTGTTCAAGATGATTCGTAATACCACTGATTGTTCCCCGGATGACGTGCTATCTGCTTATAAAGATAATGCGGCAGTGATCAGCGGTCATAAGGCAGAGCGCTTTGTCCTGGACCCACAGTCACAGGTGTACGGTTTTGGTCGGGAGGATGTGCACATTCTGATGAAGGTGGAGACCCACAATCATCCCACTGCCATCTCCCCTGATCCCGGCGCGGCTACCGGTTCAGGTGGTGAAATCCGTGATGAAGGCGCCACTGGTAAGGGTTCCAAACCCAAGGCAGGCCTGTGTGGTTTCTCCGTCTCCAACCTCAAGTTGCCCGAGGGAGAGCAGCCTTGGGAAATCGAATTCGGTAAGCCCGATCGTATTGTGTCGGCCCTGGATATCATGTTGGAAGGCCCCATTGGTGCAGCTTCGTTCAACAATGAGTTCGGACGTCCCAATTTGTGTGGCTATTTTCGTACCTTTGAGGCAATGGTGCCGGGACCGGGTGGTCAGGAACTGCGCGGTTATCATAAACCGATCATGCTGGCAGGGGGTGTCGGTAATATTCGAAGTGAGCATATCGAAAAGACCAGTTTTCCTGAAGGATCGCCACTCGTTGTATTAGGCGGTCCCGCCATGCTGATTGGATTAGGTGGTGGCGCCGCATCGAGCATGGCCAGCGGCACATCGGCGGAAGACCTCGATTTCGCTTCAGTGCAACGTTCCAATCCCGAGATGGAGCGGCGCTGTCAGGAGGTGATCGACGCCTGTTGGGCATTTGGTGGCGAGAATCCGATTCTGTTTATTCATGATGTCGGCGCCGGTGGACTCTCCAACGCACTGCCGGAATTGGTGCATGATGCGGCTTTGGGCGGGCGCTTCGAGCTACGAGCAGTGCCCAATGATGATCCGGGCATGTCGCCCATGGAGATTTGGTGTAACGAATCCCAGGAACGCTACGTGATGGCGGTGGATGCGGAAAAACTGGATGAATTTAAAGCCATCTGCGAACGCGAGCGATGTCCCTATGCGGTCGTAGGCGAGGCTACCGATGAGACACATCTGGTGCTGGGAGATGGCCATTTCGACAACAATCCCATCGATATCCCAATGAACCTGCTGTTTGGCAAGCCACCCCGCATGCTGCGGGATGTGCATCATAAAACCTACAAAAAACCCGACCTGGATTTTAGTGGTGTTGACCTGAAAGCCGCGGCGCTAAGAGTCCTGCATCTACCGACAGTGGCTGATAAGACCTTCCTGATCACCATTGGAGACCGGTCCATCACCGGCATGGTGACACGGGATCAGATGGTCGGGCCCTGGCAGGTACCGGTGGCGGATCTGGCTGTGACCTCTTCCGGACTGATGGGCTACACCGGTGAAGCGATGGCGGTGGGTGAGAGAACGCCACTGGCCCTGATCGATGCGCCTGCTTCGGGACGTATGGCTATCGGAGAAGCGATTACCAACATCGCTGCTGCACAGATAGAAAAAATCAGTGATATCAAACTCTCGGCCAACTGGATGGCGGCTGCCGGGCATGCTGGTGAAGACGCCAAGCTATATGAGACTGTCAAGGCAGTGGGTATGGAGCTCTGTCCTGAGCTCGGTATCTCGATTCCTGTGGGCAAGGACTCCATGTCTATGAAGACAGTCTGGCAACAGGCCGGTGAAGAGAGAGAGATGGCGGCACCCCTGTCACTGATTATTTCCGCCTTTGCACCGGTGAGCGATGTGAGGAATACGCTGACTCCCCAATTACGCAAAGATAAGGGTGATACCGACCTGATACTGATCGATTTGGGTAAGGGGATGAATCGCCTTGGTGGTTCCGCATTGGCTCAGGTCTACGGTCAAATGGGACACTACGGTGCAGATTTGAATGACCCGGACAGCCTCAAGCGGTTCTTCGATTTGATTCAGGAACTCAAACGAAGTGGCTTGCTGCTGGCCTACCACGACCGTTCTGATGGGGGGCTTTTCACACTGTTATGTGAGATGGCATTTGCTGGCCGCTGTGGCATCACTGTGGATATTGACGACCTCGGTGAGGATGATCTGGCAGTGCTTTTCAACGAGGAACTGGGTGTTGTCGTACAAACACTGCATGCAGATACGGATGATGTGCTGAAGTTACTGCACGATGCGGGGCTAGGGCGTAACAGCCATGTGATTGGTTCCCTCAACAGTGATGACCAGATTGTGTTTTGCAGAGCGGGCAAGTCTATTCTGAGCGGCACTCGGGTAGCGTTCCAGCAGGCTTGGTCGGACACCACCCGGCAGATGCAGGCACTGCGCGACAATCCAGCGTGTGCGAATGAAGAATATGAGCGTATTGCAGAGGCGGACCCTGGTCTTCAGATCTCACTGAGTTTTGATCACAATGAAGATGTAGCGGCCCCGATGATTGCCAGTGGTGTAAGGCCACCCATGGCAATTTTGCGTGAGCAAGGCGTTAACGGACAACTCGAGATGGCTGCCGCCTTTCATCGGGCGGGTTTCGAGCCGATTGATGTTCACATGTCGGATATTATTGAGGGTCGGGTCGACCTGGTGGATTTCAAAGGCCTGGTTGCTTGCGGCGGTTTCTCCTACGGAGACGTGCTCGGTGCTGGAGAAGGGTGGGCGAAGTCGGTACTTTTTAATCCCCAGGCCAGGGAAGTTTTCGAACGTTTCTTCAATCGCCAGGACACCTTTGCACTGGGGGTCTGTAACGGCTGTCAGATGCTCTCAAATCTACATGAATTAATTCCGGGTGCTGATCACTGGCCCCATTTTGTACGTAATCGATCCGAGCAGTTCGAGGCTCGGTTAGCGACGGTGGAGGTCGCTGATACTCCCTCGATCCTGCTGCAGGGGATGGCTGGCTCGAAACTGCCTATCGTTGTGGCCCATGGCGAGGGCAGGGCAGAGTTTCGTGATGACGCCCACCTTGCCGCAGCCCGACAGCTGACATCATTGCGTTATCTGGAAAACAGCGGAGAAGTTGCCAGCCGCTATCCGGCAAATCCCAATGGCTCCCCGGAGGGTATCACCGGGCTAACGAATGCTGATGGTAGAGTAACGATCATGATGCCCCACCCCGAGCGGGTGACCCGTACGGTACAGCACTCCTGGCACCCTGATGGGTGGGAGGAGGATGCACCCTGGTTGAGGCTGTTCCGCAACGCACGCCTCTGGGTCGATTGAGTGATTGATTTGTGGAGAGTGTGATGAAAAAAAAATGGCTTCTCATCCTATCGATAGTGTTGAGTGTATTTGCAACTTCAGCAAATAGTGATAATTCCGGTAGCAGTTTTGGATCTGCCGTGGGTAAGGCTTGGGATGGGGTGAAATCAGGCTCGAAAGAGGCATGGGATGGTGTTGCAGAAGGAAGCCAAGAAGCCTGGGAAGCTACCAAGGAAGGCAGTGGTGAGGTCTGGGATGCAACCAAAGAGGGTGCTGGAAATGTCCGTAAATCTGTGGGTGATGCCATCTCTGGTGATTAAGCCATGTTAAATGACATATCTAACAGGCCCTAGTTCAAGGGTCAGTTGTAAGGGATGAATATTTGATGAAAAACTATAAAACCGATGTGCTTGTCATAGGTGCAGGACCGGCAGGTGCTTCGGCAGCCTCCCTTATTCATAACTCAGATCTCCAATGCTTGATTGTGGAGAAAGAGACCTTTCCCCGCTTTGTGATTGGAGAAAGTCTGCTACCTCGCTGTATGGATCTACTTGACGAGGCGGGGATGCTTGATGCGGTGAAATCACAAAATTTCATGATGAAGGATGGCGCAGTCTTCAAGCGTGGCGGTGAAACCTGCACATTCAAGTTCTCTCAGCAATTCACCAATGGCTGGTCGTATACCTATCAAGTACAGCGTGAGCAGTTTGATCAAGTGCTGGCAGAGACTGTTTCAGCACTCGGTGTGCCCATACTTTGGCAACATGCAGTCAATGAAGTGAATTTTGCAGAGGATGGGTCATCGACGTCTATTCTGCAAGCACCAGACGGTTCTGAAGTCAGTGTATCAGCACGTTTTATTCTGGACGGTAGTGGCTATGGACGCGTGTTGCCACGACTGTTGAATTTGGATGAAGCGTCATCACTGCCGCTGCGCGAGTCCTACTTCACCCATGTGACGGGAGACAAACGGCCGGCAGGGGATGCGGAGGGGCGTATCTGGATCTGTTCATTGGACGACCCGGACAACGCTTGGATGTGGATTATCCCATTTTCCAACGGCAGGACCTCTATCGGCGTTGTGGCAAAGCCGGATTATCTGGCCCGCTATCCTGAAGATCCCGATGAGAAGCTGAGGGCGATCGTGAATGATAATCCGAATACTAGGGAGCGGCTTGAATCTGCAAGTTTTTGTTTTCCCGTCAGGCATATCGGCGGCTACTCCATTTCAGTCAAGCGGCTCTTTGGTAAGGGATTCGCGCTGATGGGTAATTCTACAGAGTTTCTTGATCCGGTTTTTTCCTCTGGTGTGACTTTGGCGCTTGAATCAGCCAACCGTGCGGCCAAAACGGCGATTCGAGAATTGGCTGGTGAATCTCCGGATTGGCAGCAGGAGTACGTCGACCACCTGATGATGGGTGTGGATACATTCAGAACCTTCGTCAATGCCTGGTATGACGATCGTCTGCCAACCATATTTTACTCGCCAGTGAAGCCGGAGAGCTTTCAAAACCAGATTTGTTCAGTGCTTGCCGGGTATGTTTGGGATCAAGAGAATCCCTGTGTCCGCCAGCATGCCCGAGCGGTTGATGCCATCGCACAGGCCTGTAGCCAGGGGTCCGATTTAAAAGGGTAGGCGGAAGCCGAAAAGCAGTTTGCCCGAGTTGAGCGGGTCATTGGGTTTTTGGATACCGCCATTGGATACATGATGGTAGCGGTACTCGATGCTCATTTCAGTCTTCTGTAGACGAATTTTCACACCCCCTGCTGCTTGATACGCGCCTTTGAGTTTTGAACTTGTACCTGGAATTTCCGCATTGGTGTAGAGCGGGCCTCCACCTGCCAACAGATAGGGCTGGTAGCGACGATCAGCCAGAAAAGTCCAGCAGGCATTGAAATAGATACCGGCCATGGGTGGCTCTTCGGGCTGTTTCAATAGGTGTAAAGGCAATTCGATCTGTAGGGAGCGACGATTGCGATACCAGCCTTGACCGCGAATTCGATTTTGCGGGCGCTCATGTCGCAGGATCAAATCCCGGGTTTCGACCCGTTCTTGGGTGTCACCCCAGCCGGGATGGGATTCACCGTATCCGATCAGTAACTGCCAGTTTGTCGGCAGTTCCTCACTCCCACTAACCAACCCGGTTGATAAAAGGAGAGAAAAAGCGAGAAGACCCGAGAGCAGTATATTCATGTCACACGATCGATCATGCGTTGGCTGCCAATGATGTGGGCCCATTTTTTTCCAGTGTTGAACCAGAGGATATACCAGGCTTCCATCACTAGCCGGGGAAATATTCTTAATGAAATGTCCAATTGTTCTTCACAGGCGCAGAGTTGATGTTCAATGCCAAGACTGCTGGCGATAGTGTGAATACGTGCAAGATGATATCGGTTACTGATCATCGCCACAGGTCCACTTGATAACCCTTGCATCAGTTGCTTGGCGTGCTTGAGATTCTCCAACGTATTTTGAGATTTCTCCTCACGCATCATTCGCGATGTTTCTATGCCTGATGTCTCAAGCCAGGTTTGTCCGGCGGCGGCTTCGCTGATTTCACTTGAATTGATAGCACCGCCAAGCAGTATTAACTGTCGTTCCCTAGAGGCCTGCATTAATTGGCTGGCTTTCGTCAGACGTTGCCGGTAGTCATCATCGATTTGTCCCTGATTCAGGCGCTTTCCGAAGACCAGTAGCTGTTTTTCCGAGGTGTCACTGCGGGATTTTTTGGCTATGAGGTAGACATAACGCAGGTTGATCAACAGCGGTATACCCAGTGTCACTGTCATGAAAAGTAAGGTGATAAAGAATGTTGAGAGACCATCCCAATCGACTTTTCCCTGCTCTGGATCGAATTGCATGGAGGTAGATTGCCTGGTGTTTTTATTTCAGATGATGACGATCTGATGAAGAGGAGAATGCTCGCCGCCAGCGAGAATCCGGGGAGGATGACTCACTGACGGCAGATCAGAATGGGTCTACATAATGTTTACATTGATGCGATACGTGCCTGAATGGAACGATCAAGATTTTGAATCCAGCCGTTGTAGTTGCCGTGTATGTTGCTACCGTCGTAACCCAGCTCAGTGCTGTCCTTGTATTGGATGCTGTAACCGGAGGCGGTGAAGGGGATATCCACCACGGCTGAGTGTTTTCTGAGGAAAAGGCTGCCCACAATGTGGCCTGGCTTGACCTCTTTCATCTGCCATCCAAGACCTGCACCGGCAGACATAATGGCTTTCTTCACATCAGTGGCGCTGACTTTGCTTGAGGCATTAACCGGTGCGTCAGTGACATTGTAAACGGGTGCTGTGCGGCAGCCGATCAGTCCAATTGTCAACACAATTACAGCGATAAAAGCCAGTTTTTTAAAGTTTTTTATTTTCATATCGATACTCCCTTACGTGAGTGGTTAAAAAAGTTGTTATTTCTGTTGTTGTGGGATGAGCGCAGTACAAAGAATCCTTTTAAACGACAATTATCCTAGTGGCTGATTGCGTGGGTCTGGCAGGATTTTGAGGCTTCGGAAAAGTCCGGATGGATACATGCCTTTACGTATCAAGCGCCATGCAATCATGCGAACAATTCGCCAAGTGTCCGTCCAAGGTCTGTAGTGGCTTTCACGTCCCTCATTTCGATAAATCGACTCTACCGGAATGGAGATACTATAAAAGTTGTTGTTTGCCGCTTCAATGAGTATTTCGCTCTCGTAGACAAACCCATTCTGCTTTGCCGTGTCCAACTGTACGGAATGCAACATTTTATCCGGGTAGAGTCGAAAGCCGGACTGTGAATCGATGACCGGATAACCTGCTGCCCATGAGACCCAGAAATCAGCAAATCGGTTGGCGAAGAGACGGAGCTTGGGCGCATTTTGTCGCTGCTTGAGGCGTGCTGCGATGATGATCGTGTCAGGACTGCTTTTCACAGCATCCAGTAGTTTTGGTATCTCTTCCGGGTTATGTTGACCATCACCATCCAGTGTGATGATGGTTTTTGCATGTAGTGATAAGGCGTGGGAAAAACCGTACTGGAGGGCAGCGGCTTTGCCTTTGTTGCTTTCATGCCTGAGGAGATGAATGTCGAGATCCTGCAATCGTTGGGTTGTTCCGTCTGCTGAGCCATCATCAACCACGATCACCTGATCGACTTTATCTCGGGCTTGTAGCACGACCTCCCGGATGGTGGCGGCTTCATTAAAGACAGGTATGACGAGGGCTGTATCCATCTTCTACGCCATCGCTCCATTGATTGAGAGTATTTGCCCTGAGATATAGCCCGCCTCTTGAGAAGCAAGATAGTTGACCAATGAAGCAACCTCTTCAGGTTTCCCCGCCCGCTTCATAGGGACGATCTGCTTGATGGCCTGATCATCAAATACCTGGTCTGTCATATGGCCTGAAATAATGCCCGGTGCGATAGTGTTAACGGTGATGCCACGGGAAGCGACTTCTATGGCAAGTGACTTACAGGCACCATGCAGCCCGGCTTTAGCTGCTGCGTAGTTGGCCTGTCCCCTGTTTCCCATGATGCCTGCTATGGAAGAGATGGAAATGATCCGTCCCCAGCGCGTGGCCATCATCGGCAGTAACAGAGGTTGTGTGACATTGTAAAAACCATTTAGAGAGACATCGATGACACGCTTCCACTGGTTAGGTTGCATACCTGCCAGTGGTGCATCGTCGTGGATGCCTGCATTATGGATCAGGATCTGTATAGGGCCGTCACTGAGTAATTTCTCGATTGCCTGTGTAGTACTTTCCGTCTCCCTGACATCAAAACAGCAGATTTCAGCAGAACCCCCCAGGCTTCGGATCTCCTCCACTAAAGTCTCTGCACGGTCCGGATTGCGGTTGGCATGTACGATGACATGGTGGCCGGCTGAGGCCAGCCTCAGGCAGATGGCGGAGCCAATGTCGCCACTACCACCAGTGATAAGTGCACGCTTCAAGGACTATATCCCCCTATGTGCCATAACAGCCGCACTACCTTCGGCAACCGGGATGTGATTCAGGGTCAGATCAAAAGCATATAGAAGATTTCCACCGTCAGCCAACAATTTCCGAGCGGTGATCTGTAAGGGAAACTCTGTATCATCAAGGTGCTGGCGATAAAGCTTCACTCCACGCAGGCTAACCAGAAATCCGGCGACGGGTGACTTGCCTGACTGCTTTGCCAATAAACCGCCATGCAGGGCCATGGCTTGAGCGCCATACTCTGCCGCATGAATGATGCTCAGCCGGTCCTGGTGTCGTAGTGGGTTTTCAATGCTGACATGGGTTTCAGTGCTGCAAACCAGATGTTCTTCGTCCCAATGAAGCAGCGTCTCTAAGAGACACATGGCGCCATCGTGGGGCATCAACTGACAAATTTCCTGAGGGGTCAGCATTGAGAAAGCCCAACCATTAGATTCAGATCGGGTAGATAGGGCAAATTCAGAATGGTCTTGTTTCTTGCTGCCAGTGCTTCAAGTAGAGGGAGTGATCTCGCTGCAGGACTTGCCAGTCGCTGTGCCTCCATCTGGGCGTGCTGCATTTTACTCTCTAACAGATCACGCTGTGTCTCTATGTCAATGATCCCCAAGTTGTCCTTACCTTCAACTTGGTTAGAGATCAGCAGTGAAACCGCAAAGGTCGAATCAATAGTGATGACCTCATTCAGTGGGGCCGGTGCAGGAAGATCATAAGCCACCAATAAGACCGGCTTATTTTCAGTCACTGTCTGGACGGCTGCGTCGAGAAGGCCCGCAGAAAATGTACCGTCTGAACCTGCGAGGCTGGTGGAAGTCTGCTGATAACCTGCAGCAATGGACCAGTAGCCGGCAGGTGCGTTATGTACCGAGTTATGGAACTGGGTCGGGGAGACCGGTCGCTCATCCTGAGTCAGGGCGCTACAGATCTGGTTGATAATATCAAGGTCACCGTGAGTGGAGGCAAACACGGAGAGTAGTTCATCCTGCATTGGCGCCTGGTCCAAAGCATCAGCGGAGACCTCCAGTGCCAGTTTAATGGTGTTAGTGGTTCGCCTGCGCTCATTGGGTTTCAGCATGGCAGGTTTCAGCGGTGGCAAGGGTTCTTGTCGATAAGGTGCCGTTCCTTGCAAGACAGCGACAGACTCTAGCCAACCGGGTAGACCGGGCGCCATCAGGCCGACTGCATGAATAGCAACGCGAATCATACGGGTCGTCCAAACAGCAGGCTGCAGTTATTGCCGCCAAAACCGAAGGAGTTGGTCAGGGCATAGTTGAGCTTTCGTCGCTCTGTCGTGAGCGTCACGTTCGCATGCAGCTCCGGGTCTGGATTTTCAGTCTGTAGATTCTTTGGAATCAGCTCGGAATTGAGACACAGCAGAGAGATAATCGCCTCTGTGATACCCGCTGCTCCCAAAGTATGGCCGAGAAAGCCTTTGGTCGAGCTGCAGCTGACCCGATTGCCGAAGCACTGGACCACAGCCTTGTCTTCCGCCAGGTCGTTAGCGCGGGTGGCAGTACCGTGCAGGTTGATATAGTCAATATCGTCCGGTGTTACACCAGCACGGTCCAGTGCCTGTTGCATGGCAAGGACAGCGCCGGCGCCTTGTGGATGAGGGGTGGACATATGATAGGCATCACTCGATTCGCCATAGCCCAAAAGCCTCGGTCCTGTTGACGCAGCATCAGTTTTTTCGAGTAGTGCAAAACCTGCTGCCTCTCCAATGTTGATGCCCTGTCGCTCGATGTCCCAGGGACGGCAGGGGGCCTCGGAGATCAGGTCCAGCGAGTTGAAACCATAGAGTGTGGTCATGCAGAGGGAATCTACACCACCCACCACGGCAGCATCGCAGAGACCAGACTCGATATATCGATGAGCTGCTGCAAATACTTTGGCGCTGGAGGAGCAGGCGGTGGAGATCGCCAAAGCCGGTCCGCGTAGTCCCAAAAATGCTCTGGGAAACGAGGTGGAAGAGAACACATTGTGTGTTTTCTCGGGCTCATAGTCAGCGCGTAATTGCCCAGTCGTTGGATTTTTATGCAGATAGGCCTGTTCGGTAGTTGCAATGCCCGAGGTACTGGTACCGATGAAAATCCCGATTCGCTCTGCGCTGTATTGTGAAATGGCCTTGTCAACAGATTCAGAGAAGCCATCCTGTTGTAGCGCAAGATAGGCCAGGCGATTATTGCGGCAGTCATACGCAGACAGATTTTCCGGCAATGCTATGGCTTCCAATCCATCAACCCGGCCGATCCATGTCTTCAGACCGACATCTTCAAGATCACAGGGGCGCAAGCCACTTCTTCCCTCAAACAGAGCTGAGTGTGAGGCATTGTTACCTCGTCCAAGGGCATTGGTCAGGGTATAGCTGGAAATAGTGAGTGGTGAGATTGCCATCATTTTCGGTCATCGCTGGGTCAGGCGGTCATGCATGCGACAGCCGCACATTATGCGAGTCCTGATGGCGCAGCACAATGGTGACGAAGATATTCTATAAGACAATTAGGAATAAAATTCCCTTGCTACACACTGCTCCCGGTGTTTAGGCATTTTCTTGATTTGACTGATTATCATTACGCAGGGAGTTCAGTAACTCCTCTAGCGCACTCTTCGGTAATTTACCGGTGGCGTTGCGTGGAAGTGACTCAACCAGATGCAGTGGTCGTGGCAAGAAGACTTCATCGATCGAATTCGCCAATGCTTGCAAGATCTCTCGCTTTGTAAGTGAAGGTGCCACCACGAGAGCCGATAGGCGCAGATTTTCCCTCCTATTACCTTCGGGTAATAGGAAGGTGCCATCGATCACACCGGGAATATGGATCAATTGATGATTAAGGTCACTCAGCGAGGCCCGCTTTCCGGCGATTTTCAGTATGTCACTGTCGCGTCCCAGCAGTTGGAAGCTGTTATCGGCATTGAGCCGGATAAGGTCGTTGAGCATGATTTTATCCGTTAAATGTCCTCCTTCCACTTCACAGCCTTCCGTGTGAGGGTGGATCGCGATACCTTCATAGAGCTTCCATGAGGCATCGACCGCCGTATGCCTGCCTGCAATGGATCCCGTTTCGGTTGAGCCGTAGATCTCGAAGACTTGTGTATCCATTTTCTGCTCGGCTTCAGCAGCCAGTGACGGTGCAAGTGGTGCAGTGGCGGAGATGATGAACTCTATAGAGGGCCAATCGAGCCCTGCAGCGACACAGGCACGAAGATGAAGCGGTGTCGTGACCAGTACCCGTGGGGCAGGTAACCGTGACAGCGCCTGGCAGATATCCGCAGGAAAAAAAGGACGTCCCGTGTCGATACCGATGGCGCCCTGCCATGGAAAGAGGATAGCTGTGGCTAGACCGTACATATGTTGTGAGGGCACGGTAGCCACAATGCTTTTTATGTTGTGTGTATTAAATGGAAAGTGTGTCAGGGCAAGCGCTGCTTCTGTCTTCAGATTGTCCCAGCTTTTAGGATGCATTTTGGGTTTGCCGGTGCTTCCTGAAGTAAAGAGGATTGCCGCTGTTTGATCGGGTTCCAGCAATACCGATCCAGGTTTTAGCGGAGATTCACTTTGCATCAGGTCTTTGTAGTTGATGTGTGAAGTGGCGATTTCTCCGGTCGGTTGCTCTGCCAGAGAATAGCTGTCCGGAAAATCTTCCAGCAGGTTATTGACGGCACCTGCCGTTGCGTTTTGCGGCATCAGGGTGATTTGCCTGCGTTGCAGAGCCGCAGCAAAGCCCACCATGAAGTGATAGCGGTCCTCGCAGAGGTTGAACACATAGCGATGGTCCGGCAGTCCACTGGCGGCCCGCTCCACATCGAGGAGAAAGTCCTCTGCTGAGATGGGCTGACCCCTTCGAAAGGCAACGGTCTGGGCCGGCTGGTGGTGTAGTAGCTGGGTATTATTTCCATTCATATCAGCTTCCGCCATTCGATACGTCGTAGTGATAATAGAAAGGCTGTAAATCCTGGATGTTGCAGATGGGAAAGTTTACGTATGCGTATGCGGTATTCAATAAAAAAGACCAATCCAATCAGTGCGTAGTTTATAAAATTGGTGAACAGCGACCAAACTTCAGGTGTAGCGAAGAGCGCCAGTAATACGCTCTCCACTATCATGATCATAAACATGACGGACCAGAGAACCGTGACACCGTAGGTATAGCGTATAGCAACAGGATCGAGCTTGTGCCCGTGCATTATCTCTGCGAAGCGTGAAATCAGCGGTTGTTTCCCCGGTAACAGGGTGCTGGAGAAAAGCATGAAAAGTATGCCATTGATCAGAATGGGGGGTAGCTTTAGTACCAGCACAGGATCGCCCGCTTGTGTGTAGAGCCAAGCAGCAAGCATTCCCCCGCCTGAGATAAAGAGCCATCCAATCCGGTGTTTGTTGGCAATCATACTCAGACCTGATAGCCATATCAGACCAACTAGAATGGTGACTGTTGGCAACAGGCTTCCATTCTCCACTATCCCGAGGTGGAGCGTTAGAGGATAGGCAATCAGCAACAACAGCAGGGTTCTGTTTAGCCATCGATGGGAACGGTGTGTATCTGGCGGGGGCTCCTGGTCTGTCATGGACGTGCGTCCTCTTTCGGCACAGTGGTCGAGCTGGAAAAGGTGTAAGTAGTTAGAAAACTCATGCTGACACCGATCGCAACGGTCAGACCAATGGCGTGCAGGACTGGAATGCTGGAAGTGGCAAGAATCGTGAAGACACTGATTGTGCTTAAAGCACAAACCCCCAGCGCATGCAGTGTGTGATTTTTTTCTTTTTGATCATGGGATTTACGGGAGAAGAACAGGCTGTAGTCGATACCGATACCCAATACCAGCATGAGAGAGATCAGATGAAAAAGATTCATCGCCTCTCCCATGAGTCTCAGTAAGGAAGTCGTCAGTAAGATAGCCAAGGCAATGGGCAACAGGATAGCCAGGGCCTGTCGGAGGGATTTCAGTCCCACCCAGAGGACAACAAGCATCAGACAGACACCCAGCAGGACATGCTGCAAAACCTCTTCTCGAAAATCGCCAATTAACTGGCTGGTCTCCTTGCGAAGGTTGAGGTATTGCACACCAGGTTGTGCTTCACCCAATCGGTGTGAAAGGGAGTCGCTATCGACCACATGCTGAAGTGGTGCCAGTGCCATCCAGCCATCTGCTGTCTGCCTGACAAACGGCGACAGACGATCCCGCAATAGCGTACCTTTTGTCATTTCATAGGTTAGCGGTGTGAGTGACTGGCTGGCTTTGATGTCATCAATGAAGGGTGCAAAGGCATCCTGGCGGAAAGGCAGTCCTTCAAGAGATTGTTGGACACGCTGAATCAAGAGATCCGGTTCAGGGAAGCGGGACTGTCGTTGGTGCTGCAGTTTCTGGCTTGGCAGATAGTCACAGAGCAGAGTAGCGCCACCCAGCAGCTGTTCCTCCACTGCTATTGCTATGACTTGTTTCAGCGACTCACAACGTTGCAGCAACTGCTCCATGTCGCTTCCATTGATAAGGATCATATGATTGGTTTCGTTGGCCTCGAGTTGTTTTCTCAGATCACGGTCCTGGGATATCAGGGATGACGGCAGAGGCGAGAGTACCGCAATATCGTCATTCCAAAGATCATGTGCTGAGAGCATCGACCACAGGGTAATAACAATGGAAGCAAGTATGACAGCGATTGGTAACCGTCGATGCGGATTGGCCAGGAATGAGACAAGGGCGGCTCCCCGGTGCTGAGGCGGAACGAATGACTTGGTGTAGAGATGTGGTAATAGATAGCGGCTGCTGAGTGCGGCGGTCATCAGCCCAATCAGGGTAAAGACGCCAAGTTGTTTCAGTCCCTCGAAAGCGGTGGTGATCAACACCAGGTAACCCAGGCAGGTTGTGATGACACCCAGCCCCAGTGTACGCCAGATGCGCATCATGGCGTTGACTGGACGCTCTCTATTTTGGATATGGCTGAAGAGATGGACGGGATAATCCAATGTGACGCCCAGCAGTGTTATGCCGAAGGCGAGTGTGATGCCGTGGAGCTCACCGAATATCCAACTGGTGATGACTATCGATATCAATACGGCACTGAAAAGAGGTAGCGCGGCATAGAGCAGATAGGGGATATACCGGTAGGCCAGGAAGAGCAGTGCAGCGATAGCGAAAGAGGCGAACAGACTGAGTAAACGGCTCTCTCTTTCGATGGTGCTTTTGGCTTGCACACTAAAGGCGGCGGGACCGCTGATGATCAGTTCATGCTGGCCTGATGTGTCAAGCTGCTCGAATGCACCTCGAATCTGTTTAAGCATCGATTGATTCTGTTCGATGGAGAGTCCGTTTTCTCTGGTCTCAGCCAGGAGGATGGCCATATCGCCGGTACGTGAAACCCAGACGCCTTCTGAGCGTTTAACGTGTTTCTGAGATTGCCATTGGCTGAGCATGGCGGCATAGGCATTGGTAGGATCACGAGGTAGTAGCGATTTGAATGGAGAGGGAATGGGAGATTGCAGTTCCTTGAGCCGAGTTTGAAGTGCGTTGCTTAAACTGTCTTGTGAGAAGGTCGCCTCTGGATTGAGAAGATAGCGATAATCAAATAGTCGAGAATCGATCTCGAAATTGCCGGGTGTGCCATTCTCAACCCGTTTGAACAGGTCGCCTTGACGCAGAGTGCCGAGCAAAGACTGACTGAGATTAGCCCGCTGAAAAGCATCGCCACCGCTGATCGCCATCAGCAGGATGCGCGTCGCGTATCCCTGATGGAGTTCCGACAGTAAAAACTGTTGCTCGAAGGAGTCGCCGTCCGGCAGGAAAAGGCTGAGGTCGGAGCGCAGTTTTGTCTGTTGGCTTATCCACCAGCCACCCAGGATCAGAGCACCCAGCCAGAGGATGAGAAGCGTGTGGCTTTTAGTTTTCACGTGGTGTGTGAAGCTGGGTAATGATTCGGTCTCCACTCTGTTCGGTCACGACAAATTGTCGAATATCTGCCTGCTGTCCAGTGACTTCTATCTGTGAAACCTGTAGTGAGAGCGCCGATTCTCGAGGCAATAGTGTGAGCTGCCAGTTATTGGAACTCCCTTTCAATCGGGTCTTGAAATGGACGGAAAGGGCAGGTAAATCACCCGCAAGCACCGCTCTCAGGGAAGCAATATAGGCCAATAACTGGGGTGAGTGATCCAGCAACAGGGTTTCCATGCTGCCGTCGGATTTTCGGATGGTTAAGCGGCTCCCTTCTATCCCATATCCTAGACCGTCTGGCGGGTCGAATTGTTTGGTCAGACTGTTTGGTGCGCTGAATGAGAGTGTGCCCTGTGACTCCAGGGCATGATTCAAAAGAGAGAGCTCGCGGGTTTCGGTAAAGCGGGTTTCCCGATGCTCGATCTCAGAGAGCTGCAGCATAAGCTGAGCGAGAGTCCAGGTAGATGTTTCCGCCTGAATCTGGGTCGCCAGGAGCAGACCAAGCAGTAAAGCTGCACGGCTCAATAATCTCTGACCAATAGTCATGTCATAACTCCATCTGGATCAACAACCATACCCGGTATCTGTCTGGCTATCCCGGTACACCATCCTGTGGATTTGCCTCTACGGGGCGTTGATGTACATTCCAGTAGTCATAGAAATTGAACCAGTTGTAGGGGGCTGATCTGGCAAAGTGTTCCAATCGCGCTGCATAGCGCTGAGTCCATTCTTGAATATCCTTCTCCCGCGATCCACGTGTAAGAGGGATCTGGTCGGCGAATGGTTCGATATGAATCTCGTATCGATTCCCACCCTTATAGAGTCCAAAAAAGAGGAACACAGGCACCTTGAGGAGAGAGGCAAACAATATTGGCCCTTGAGAAAATGTGGTGGGTTTATCGAAAAACTGGCAGGTGACTGTCTTTCCGCTATCGGCGACACGATCACCCAGCATACCGATAATCGATCCCGATGCGGCACTCTCCTTTGCCCGTATCAGGGTATCTGGCTGGCCAAGGGGAATGATATTTTCACTCAGTGAGGGATTGAGCTCTGAAAGAATTCGAACCATCATCTCATTGTGTTGAGGATACATGAGTATCTTGACCGGAAGTTCTCGCCTCACCACAGCGGTAATCCGCAGCACCTCAAAGCTGCCAAGGTGCGAACCCAGCAGGACGCATCCCTTGTTTTGATCCAATAACTCAGCGATCAACTCATGGTTGTTGATGGTCAGATCGAAACAGTCGTACCTGTCGGTCATCATATAGACCCGGTCGAGAATCGTGCTGGCAAAGGTGTGAATGTGTCGTGCGACATCGCGCAGATTCGCGGGTCTGTTCAATGCCAGGCTGAGAAATTCACGGGAAGCGCGCCGCTGGCTCGATGCGGTGAGCAGAAAATAGAGTGTGATGGGATAGAGCAGACTGCGTGCCGGACCGCGTCCTAGATGCAGTGCGACCCAGCGGATCACATGCAACATGATGTTGGAGCCCCGCTCCTGATGGGCTTTCCAGTCTTTGCTCAAAGCGGCTCACCCGATGGACTCAGCTTCAATCTGCCAGATGAGAGTGGCGTATCTCCCGTGCGGCATTCAAACAGCATCTCGCCAGGGTTTTCTCTGTAGGCAATGGTGAGATGTTCACCCGGTTTCAGCGGGTGGAGGAATTTCGCGCTCACCACCTCGCTCACCACAAGGTTTGGATACTTTTGCGTCAATGTATCAATCACCCGATCGAGAATCAGTGTGCCAGGAATGATGGGATTACCGGGGAAATGGCCTGCCAGACAGGGGTGGTCCTGCCTGAATGGGGCTGTTTTCACTTCCCAGTCTGTCAACGGTTGTCCTGTATGAAACGGGTCAGACTGGCGAGAGATGAAAAGATCTCAGTGATGTTCTCATCATCAGCTTTGAGTTGTATACCGTACTGCTGCTTGATGCCCAGAGAGAGCTCCAGTGCGTCAATCGAGTCAAGTCCGAGTCCGTCCCGGAAGAGCGGTGCCTGGGATTCTATTTCCTCGGCGCTGGTATCTTCCAGGTTCAAGGTCTCCACAATTAACTTTGCCACTTCGAGTTCGCTGGGTGAAATATTGTCCATCAAGTTGTTTTCCAATGAAAAAAGTAATTAATGAGGTGGATTCACCCAGGGGGCGCCACTGCGGCAGTATTCTAACGAAAACCCTAGGTGATTAACAAAGAGTATCGGGTGGGACTTGAAAGTGGCTCTGGCCTATCGTGTGAAGAGGGGAGGCGGATCTACCAGAATAGGGGGTTGGTTTGATGTCGAGAGTTCTATCAGCAACGGGCTTTTAATCACAGGCCACTGAACCTTCAGCTGATTCTCGGGCGCTGAGCCCATAAATACAAGGGCGCTGTATTTACCATAGTGCGGCAGTTTTCTCGTCAGGCCCGGTAGGCTTTCCGGGGTCTGGCTACCGATCCAGATCAGAGGGTGCTGTGAAGTCTGTGGGCGTTGAACCATAGCAAAACTGTGGTTTTCCCGATCGAAATGCTTGCCTGCCAGGGTCAGGTTGTGCGGCGAATGGTTGAAAGGAAATTTCGACAGTCCATCTAAGAAGGGCTTAAGAAACTGGTTTTCCCAGCCGAGCAAGAGAACAGGGCGGTCATCCGGTAGATGTTTCAGTTGTTTGTCGAGTCTAACTTCCGCATCGGCATAGTCTGCGGCCCAGTTCTGGGCTAATTCTCGGTAGGCTTCCAGCAGAGGGGCCTTTGCCGATGCAGGGAGGATAATGGTGACCTTATCCGCAGCAAAGAGTTGGCTCAGACTGGGTGGTGTCTCTGCGCTATCAAGTTGTCTGAAGAGATCGAACCAGGGGTCTACACTCAATAACAGCGGTTTGCTCGGTAGCTCGACAGTAAAAGGTTGTTCTCGTTTTGCCATAGTGATGTTTTCAATAACAGTTTTGCTATCCTGGCACTGAATGGCGATGGGAACTTGAAGTGCAAAAATCGGTTTGTCTTGGGTCTGACGAAGCACACCTGTTAGACGGTAACCCTTGGCAGTCTGTTGGACATCTACCTGGTCCACGGCCAGCGCCGGTGCACCAGCTCTGCCGGTCCACTGCTGGAAAAATGCACCGAGGGAAACTTGGCTGACGGCTTCGAAGGCGGCTTGTAGCTGATCGAACCCAGCCGTGCGGAACTGGTTTTCCCGATAGAACTGCCTGAGTCCTTCTATAAATCGCTCGTCCCCCAGCTTGCGACGCAGCATGTGAAATAGCATCAGGCTTTTGTCGTACCCTACGGCCTGGCTGGCGGTGGTATGGCGCCCGCGAAAGTCGCTCAGTGGAAAGTCGTTTTCTTGATCCACGAAATCGGCATAACGTTTTAGCGCGGAACGGCGGTGGTCGACGCCTTTCCCTCGCTGCTCTGCAATCAGGTGGTCCGCCAGATAGCTGGTGAGTCCTTCGCTCCAATTACCGCTTTCATAATCCACGAATACACTGTTGCCCCACCAATTATGCAGGATCTCGTGGGGATAGGAGGAGTGGAGTATGAATGGCAGGCGTATGACCCTGGAGCCCAGGAGTGTGAATGAGGGCATGCCGTATCCGGTTTCCCAGAAATTCTCCACCAGGGCAAATTTTGCATAGGGGTAGGGGCCAATGAGTTGCTGATAGATCTGCAGATAGGTTTCGGTTGCCTCCAGGTAACGCTTTGCCAATGCGCTATCAGCCTGTCTGAGAAAGACCTGGGCTTCGATATCACCGATTGAGTGACGGTACAGCTTATAGGGAGCGGCAATGAGATAGATTTCATCCTGCGGGTGGGTTTCTTCCCACAGGATGGTTTGCTTCTCGCCTGGGTTCTGTATAGCAGGTCCTGCCCCTTGACTGACGGCCAGCCAATCGCCAGGCAGATCAACCCGCAGGGAGAAAGTATGCAGGGTGTCGGGGAAGTAGGGGTACCAACCGGTGGCGGCATCCAAATAGACGCCCTGAGAGGAAATTGTCCCAGCCAGACGCTGACGGCTTTTACCAGGGCTTTCTTTGAGGGTGGTGAAATCGTGGACGATCCTGCCGCCATATTCGAGACGAAACTGCTGAATGCCTGAGGGCAGACTGACTCGGTATGCGACAAGTGGAACCTGGCCCTCGATACGTTTGCTTTTAATGATATCCACACCGGGTGTGGGGCTCCGGGGTTCCAGACCCGCATGCAGGAGAAAGGTAGGTTCCAGCCCTTCGGGTAGCGTGATCTGGTCAGCGACCTGAATCGTCTCCCCGACGGGGTCGAGTCTGAGGTGGATGTCGTGATTCAGTAATCCGGCAAAAATTCCGGGGCTGCAAAACAAGAGCAGAACCGGCAGAATGCAACGGATGAAGGTTTTTTTGGTCATAACGCCCATGGTTTTTGCAATCTTTTTTGATACGCTGATGTTATTCACTACCCGCTGCATGAGGGACAAGCTGTGATTCGTATGAGTTCCCTTATCCTTCTCCTGGTCGGCATCATGACATGGGCATACGCTGATGAAAAACCCGCTAATACCGTGGTCGATCTTTCAGCGTTGATGGATCTGTCCGACTTGGTAGAACAGGTGGCCGACAAACAAGTGGTTTTTGTCGGAGAGTCCCACGACCAGTATCAGCATCACCTCAATCAGCTGGCGATTATTCAGGGCCTGCACGAGCGGCACCCTGATCTTGCGGTGGGTCTCGAGTTCTTTTTTCAGCCGTTTCAGCCGGTGCTGGACAGATATATCGCCGGTGAGATTGATGAGAGCGACTTGCTGCGTGAGACGGAGTATTTCGAGCGCTGGCGTTTCGATTATCGGCTATACCGGCCGATTTTCCGCTTTGCCAGGGAGCATGGGATACCGCTGATCGCACTCAACCTGGAGAAGGAGATTACACAGCAGGTCGGCAAGGCCGGTATTGATAGTCTCTCCGATAGTGATAAAGCACGTCTGCCCAGAGAGATCGACCGTGAGAATACCGCGTATCGGGATCGCATCAAGTCGATCTATGATCAGCATCCTCATATGAAGGGTCGCGAATTCGAAAATTTTCTCGATGTGCAGCTGTTATGGGACGAAGGCATGGCCGAGCAGGCGGCAGACTGGCTACAAGCCAATCCTGAGGGGCATATGGTGATTTTGGCCGGCGTCGGACACCTGGTCTATCGAGAAGGTATTCCCTCTCGTATGATGCGACGCACGCCTGTCAGTCACGCCGTAATTCTCAACGCCAACCGGGCGGATGGGCTGGACTCAAGCATGGGTGACTATTTAATTGTGACTGAAAGCACTCAGCTCCCACCATCCGGCAAACTGGGTGTATTTCTGGATCTCGAAAACTCACCGCCCAGTGTGAGTGGTTTCGACAAAGAGAGTGGAGCGGCCAAGGCCGGTGTTGAATCGGGTGATCGTGTGCTCACCATCAACGGTGAACCCATCTCCAGCTATACAGATATCAGAATCGCACTGATGGACAAGATAGTTGGGGATCAGGTGCAGCTTGAGGTGGAGCGTGAGCGCCTGTTACTCGGTACTTTCCGGGAGACCTTCTCCGTTACGCTCAACTGATCACCGAGAGCTGCCACTTCCCTATGAAAACACCGGAACTTCTTTCTCCAGCGGGAACTTTGAAGAATGCCCGCTATGCTTTTGCCTATGGCGCCGATGCGGTCTATGCGGGACTGCCGCGATATAGCCTGCGTGTCCGCAACAATGACTTTCTGCAGGAGAATCTGACCATCGGTATCGCCGAGGCTCATGCCTTGCAGAGGCAATTCTATCTGGCCTGCAATGTGATGCCTCATGGGGCCAAGCTGAAGACCTTTATCAAGGATCTCCGGCCCGTGATCGAGATGGGGCCTGATGCCCTGATTATGTCCGATCCCGGTCTGATTCTGATGGTGCGAGAGGCCTGGCCGGAGATGCCGATACACCTCTCAGTACAGGCTAATACAGTCAATGCAGAGGCAGTACGCTTCTGGCAACAGCAAGGCGTATCACGGGTGATTCTCTCTCGGGAGCTCTCACTTGAAGAGGTGGAAGAGATCCGACAGGCTTGTCCCGAGATGGAGCTTGAGGTTTTTGTCCATGGTGCTCTATGCATCGCCTATTCAGGACGCTGTCTCTTGTCAGGTTATTTCAACCACCGGGATGCCAATCAGGGTACCTGTACCAACAGTTGTCGTTGGGACTATAAACTCTCCCAACCTGTGGCCGGACCTGAACCCGAGGCAGGGCCTGGCGGTACCCGTCGTCATCCAGAGGCTGAAAATGTCTATTTTCTCGAGGAGCCTCACCGGCCTGGCGAGCAGATGCCTGTTTTCGAGGACGAACACGGCACCTATATCATGAACTCCAGGGATCTGCGGGCGGTGGAGCATGTCCACAAACTGGTTGCGATCGGTGTCGACTGCCTGAAGATTGAGGGGCGCACCAAATCCCACTACTACACTGCTCGTACGACACAGGTCTATCGGCAGGCAATCGATGATGCTGTGGCCGGTCGGCCTTTCCAAACCACACTGATGGCTGATCTGGAGAGTCTTGCCAATCGCGGCTATACGGATGGGTTTTATCAGCGCCATGAGTCTCAAGAGTTGCAGAACTACCGTTTCGGCAGTTCCCAGACCGAGCGACAGCAATTTGTAGCGGAAATTACCGAAATCGATCCGGTGTCTGGCCTGACTCAGGTGGATGTGAAAAACAAACTGCGAGTCGGTGATCGTTTGGAGCTGATGACGCCGGCAGGTAATCAAAATTTTGTTTTGCAGCAGATGGAAGATCTACAGGGTAATTCAATGGTGGAGGCGCCTGGCGGTGGTTATCGGGTACGTCTGAGACTGCCCCGGGAGGTGGCGGAAAACGGCTTGCTCTGCCGCTATCTGGATCAGAAATGAATATTGGTTTGAGAATCTGTGTCAATACCCTACAGGGTGCACTTGAAGGTGTGCCGAATCTTTTGCGGTTGTTTGATGAGTATCAGGTTCAGGCCTCATTCTTTTTCGCCATGGGGCCGGATCGGAGTGGGCAACTGTTTGGGCGGAGTGCCTTACAGCCCTGGCGGTCGCATCTAAAATTCAGTTCCCGGCTCTATGGCACCTTGTTGCTGCCACCCCATATCTCGCGACGAGCATCAGAGGTCATGAGATCCGCAGCTGCCGCCGGGCACGAAACAGGACTGCTGGGCTACGATCGTGTCGCATGGGTTAGCAAGGCGGCCTTCGCCGATGAGACCTGGACCCAGCAGCAGATGATGCTGGCAGTTGAGGCGTATGAATCGGTTTTTCTTAAAAGACCGCAAGCCTTCGCTGCTCCTGGTTGGCAGCTAAATCCTCATTTATTGGAACTGGAACAAAAGTTGGATTTTGAATATACCAGCGATGTGAGAGGTAAAACGGCATTTTATCCCGTGCTTCAAGGCGTAGAATCAGATTGTCCTCAGCTGCCGACTACGCTCCCCACGCTTAGTGATCTGATGCTGAGAGGTGGTGATGTTACAGCTGAAAATGCACATGAATATCTCTATTCTGAAAGCCAGTATATTTTGCCTAATGGGCATGTTTACTCACTTGATGCTGAGATGGAGGGAATTCGCTACCTCTCCCTGATCGAAAAACTAATTGTGATGTGGAAAGGTTATGATGAGGGACTGACTACTCTCGGAAAACTAAGTGCTAAATTGGACAGAACCTCGCTTGGACGGCACCAAGTCGGTTGGTCTGATGAAGAAACAAGGGTTTTCCATGTTGCTACCCAGGCGCTGCAAGTATGAGAATTAACTGAATGAGGTTTTTTTAACAGGCTTAGTTTTCCCTATTGGGCTCAGGGTTGATTTACATCTGTTTTATAGGATGTTTGGCGTGCTAGAAACCGACACTTCTAAAGTGTTTTGTAGGGGAATATGCGTACGATGAAAGTATAGATATTTAAACTATTCTAAGATTTTAACGATTCAAAACACTTCTGATGTCAATGGTAATGAATCTGTGATTGTTATCATTCTTACCAATTCGATAAATATCTTCTTCTAGACTTTAGATACCTTGATTGTTGTGAGTCATAGGCTCCTGAATTGAGAGTATGTGCTTTCCAGTATTATTAAGATATTGATTTGTAACCTATAATGGTATAACTCTTGATGAGCGGAATGATGTTGTTCAAGTATTCTCGCTTTCTAGGTTAGCTCGTGAATTAGGAAGCTATTCCATGAGTGGTATCCTCCTAGATTGCTATTGATATGGGTGTTGAGATAATGGCATGAGGGATTGAAAAATATAATTAAAATGCTTTTACTCATAAGCGCCTTAGTATCACTGTACGAATAATACACACAAAAAAATAACTATTTTGTGCTGCTATAGGGTACTGCATAATGATTTGAGAAGTCATGAGCACGATTTAAAGTACTGATAGGAAGAGTAATTAAAGTCAAATCCGAGTGCTGAAGAATAATTAGAATTTTGTTTAACCCTTCATGTTAGACATGACGAGATACTGAGATTGACTGGGTTTATTAACAGGGGGATCTCTTTCCCGAAATTGGGGAAAGACTATCAAAGGTGGGGGTATGGGGCAGAATAATGATATCCAGCTGCAGGAAATTTCAATTTTTGAAGGGATTGAAGGGCTTGAGGCAATAAGAGACTCATGGGATAAGCTCTTTGCAGGTATGGATAACCCTACGTATTTTCTCGAGTGGCGATGGATGTACGCACTTCAAAAATGGCTTATCGAGGTACCGCTTTATTTTATTGTGTTACATAAACACGGTGAAGTTGTTCTTATCCTGCCATTGCAACTAAATCATTCGAATGGTTTTAATATTCGTAACCAGATAATCAGCTTGCCTGCACATAAACATAGTGCACATTCTGATGTGCTTTTAAATTCAGAGTTGGCCACAAAAAATGATGTCCGACGAGCCATAGACTATTTTACCCAGAAAAAAGGTATTCAGTGGAGTCATCTTCTGATAGATAAAATAAGCAGCAAATCTGATTTCCTGGGAATCATTCAGGAGAGTGATGCGCATTTCTCGACTAAGAGTGAGAGCGCTTACTTTGATTGGCCTTCAGGGAAATTTGATGAAAATTTGTCAAAGAAATTTATAAAAAATATTAGGAGACTGGGTAAGCGGGCAGAAAAAGAAAAGGGAGCACTCGAGGTAAGTTTTGTCAATAGTGCAGGTTTCCTTGAAGAAGCGTGTGAAACATTTTTCGATATTGAAGCTTCAGGATGGAAAGGAGAGGAAGGTACATCTACTGCAATCAAGTATCATCCTGAATTGGTTTCTTTTTACAAAGAGCTGTTAGTCCAATTTTCAACTGACAGGTCAATTCAAATTAATATTCTTAACATTAGTGGACAGGCGGCTGCTGGCCAGTTGTGTATCAAGTTAAGAAATACATGGTATATCCTGAAAGTTGCTTATCAAGAAAGTTTAAAAAGCTACGGTGTCGGCAACCTGTTAATGTTGAAGTTTCTTGAAGATACAAGTATGGATAATAGTATGGCTGAGGTGAATTTGGTGACGGCGCCGGAATGGGCCGACAGGTGGCACTTAAATAAACGGCCTGTCTATTGCGTTCAATATTTTAACTCTGGTACCAGAGGTCGATTAGCTAAAGCTTTCTTACACTCAAAGAAAAAAGTGAGAGGGTTATTAAAATGATTTTTCTGAATGGAGTATGCATTTCATGATTATTCTTGGCGTTAACTACTTTTTTCATGACTCATCAGCATGCCTCTTGAAAGATGGTGAACTGATTGTTGCTCTAGAGGAAGAGCGCTTTACCCGTAAAAAACACTCACACCAATTTCCTAATAATGCAATAGAGCAATGTTTGAAATATGCAGATATTGATCCGAGTGAAATTGATCATATTGCAGTCTCTATAAAGCCTTCTAAGCACTGGTTTAAAAAATTAGTATATTGCCTATCACTGGGTCTAAAAATGGGGCCATTTATTTCACATGAGTTAAAAGGCACTATTTTTAAGTTGCGGGATTTTAATAAGTGGTATGAATCGTTTACTCGTAACAACAATAAACCGACAGTTCACTTTGTTGAGCATCATATGTCACACATAGCGGGTACATACTTCTTATCCCCTTATGAAGATGCGGCATTGTTATCGCTTGATGGTTCTGGCGAATGGTCGACCCTGTTTGTAGGCGAGGCAAGTAAAGGTTCCATAGAGAAATATTCTGAGACGATGTTTCCTCACTCATTAGGTTCTTTTTATGAGGCAGCAACTGAGTTCTGCGGCTTCAGACCTAATTATGATGAGGGTAAAACCATGGGGTTAGCACCCTTTGGAGACCCGAGTCGTTTTTACAATATAGTCGACAAAATAGTTACGGTTAATGATGATGCCACCGTTACGATTGATCTCTCTTACTTTAACTACCAGAACTGGAGTCGACGTCGATGTTCTGACAAGTTCTACAGTACATTTGGTAAACCAAGGAAAAATGATGGTGAGTTTCTTGATCACCACCACGATGTGGCTGCTGCATTTCAAAAGGTGCTTGAAGATAAAGTGTTACAAATATGCAGGTATCTAGAGAAAAAGACGAAAGCCGAACATATTGTGCTTGCTGGAGGTGTTTCATTAAATAGCGTTATGAATGGTAGGATTTTAAGAGAGACTCGATTTAAGGACCTTTATGTGATGCCGGCGGCTGGTGACAATGGTACCTCTATTGGTGCTGCTTATTACGTGCATCATGAAATACTTGGTAATAAGAAACGATTCTTTCATAGCAATCCTTATGTTGGTAACCATTATCTCAAGGAAGATATCAGGCGTATATTGGAAGAATGCAAACTTCCTTTTAAAGAGTCAAAAGACGTCTGCAAGGAGACTGCAGAGATGCTTCGATCCGGAAATATTATAGGGTGGTTTCAAGGACGGATGGAGATAGGCCCAAGAGCACTCGGAAATAGAAGCATTTTAGCGGATCCAACGCTTGATGGTATGAAAGACAAGATTAATGCTGAGGTTAAGCACAGGGAGGCATACCGACCATTTGCGCCATCTGCTACGGTTGAAGCTAAAGATGAGTTTTTTGATATCGAAGTTGAAGCACCTTTTATGCTAAAAGTTTGCGATGTAAAGGAGGATAAAAAAGATCTCATTCCGGCTATAACCCACGTTGACGGATCGGCGAGGTTGCAAACTGTTAAAAAAGAGACTAATCAGCGATATCATCAATTGATTACAGAATTTGGTAAGCTCTCGGGTATACCTGTTTTATTAAATACGAGTTTTAATATTATGGGAGAGCCTATAGTTGAATCACCACTACATGCTATCAGATGCTTTTTTTCAACTGGTCTAGATGTTCTTGTTATCGATGATTTTATAGTTAAAAAATAATTTTGAGTAATGAATTATTCAATTAACAGTAGATGGTTATGGCTAGGGTTGATTGTACTTCTTGCTTATCCTGTTTCACTGTGTGTCCAGATGATGTGGGACTATCTCCTGGGTGATAGTGCCTTAGTAGACTATTATCTGTACGAATCCAAAAGAAGACTTTTAAAGATTGTTTTGGTTGATTGGCTTAATTCTTTTTTCGTGATTTTGCCTACTGTGCTCTTTTTTATAATCTGTAGAAAGTACTTGCCAAAACCACTTGGGCTGCCAATTCTACTGCTAGCTATTATTTTTGTTTTTGCTGCTGTCCTTATGTCGTCAATGATACCGACTATACTTGGATTAATCATAGCGATTGCTGCGTTACCAGCAATTTTAATAGATTGGAGCAATAATGATGGCTAAGTATTTATTGCTTTTTTTGCTCTTATTTTCTTTGGCGAAAAGTATTCACGCCGATTCGTCAGTGATAATTCAAGTAGGAGGTGGGAATACAATCAGTAATTCACAAGGGCAAATAGAGGATAATGTCGAGTGGCTAAGTAAAATTTTGAAAAAATCAAGTAATACAATAAAAAATTATTATGCGGCTGGTAATACAGAAGAGAAGGATGTTGCTTTCTTTGACGATACCGATTCTACGGATTTAATGCAGCCTTTATCACGGGTATTTGACTTTGGCGATGCACATCGACTCAGATTTAAAATTAATGGAGTACCAGAGTTGTCTGGCTCGACAAGAAAAGACGAGCTGTCAAAGTCAATTCTTAACTTGCTTAATGCTACAGACAAAGAGAGTGAAATACTTATCGTATTTAATGGTCACGGAGATCTCAATGAAGATGACGTTCGATACAATACAATAAAGGTATGGGGTGATGAGAAATTAGATGTCGGAGAAGTTGATGGAATTCTTGACAGTGCTCACGCAGAGTCATTGATCAGGTTTGTTTTTCCACAGTGTTATTCAGGCGGATTCTACCATTTGATTTATGAAGACCCAGAGTCAAATGAATTGGCAAAGCAAAATAGGTGTGGATTTTTTGCGGAATCTCCCTACGATCAATCCGAGGGGTGCTCGCTCAATACAAACAAAGAAGAATACAGGGATTACTCCACATACTTTTTTGCTCCCCTAAATGGTGCAACTAGAAATGGACAGGAGCTGCCAGTTTCCGTTGATATTAATAATGATGGTTCTGTTTCTTACCGAGAGTCACATATTTATGCGTTAATGGTAGGTGAGAGCAAGGATTTATCAAGATCATCCAGTGAGATGTACCTAGAAGAATGGACGCCATGGTACCTTAGATGGTCGTCAGGCAATGAAGATGAAAAAAGTATTTACTGGAGCATCGCAGAATATTTAGCGAGTAAGCATGATTTGGGTATGGATAGGCAACTGTTGAAAAATATGAAAAGTGAGATCCAAGAAAATATTGTTAACATAAAACAATTACAACAGAAAACGGAGGAGAATATTGAGGAAGTATCTTCTTCAATAAAGCTCGATATTAAAAAGTACTGGCCCGAACTGTTCCATCCTTATACATTGTCTTATATATCTACTTTGAATAAAGATATTGAGACGGTTTCCAGTTACATACAGAAACACAAAGACTATCCTACTCTTGTTTCATTACAGACTGATTTAACCAGGTTTCAGGGGCAAGAGCTGGATTACCAAAGAAAAAAAGCGCAAATAGATAAAATAACTAGGATGAAGTTGTTAGCAAGGTTAACTAATTATTTTTCAATATATGCAACTGACAAGGAAGTTGAAGAATATAGCAGATTGTTAGCGTGTGAGAATGGTGTTTTTTTCAAAAACAATTAAGTAGTGATGCTAGTTAATTATGTTTTTAGGTAAAATTCCTGATAAAAGCTATCAGCGTTGCTATATGATGATAAATTATCGATCATATTTCATAATCTACGTTCTTTAATTAGTATGGCGTCATTTGTCTGGCAGCAAGTTAAGTGTCCTGATCTGTAAGATATAAATTGATTTTAGAAGCAGTAAGTAGCTTCGTGATTTCTCCGTTAAAATCCTTCTGCTTATTAGTAAGGAATACTATTGCGCCAAATCTGTCGCCTCGTGATAACTGAAGATCGCTGACAAGAGATAGTATGCAGCTATTTTCATAAGGAATCAGATATGCGTATTCAGCTTTTTTTCTTTTCACGTATTTAAAAAATCCAGACAAAAGATCTGCTGTTTGTCGGGGATTATCAGTGTGTATAAGCTCTCTGATCTCAACGGTATTTGAATCTAGGCGGAAGACAACACAACCTATACACTTCTCATGTTTATCAAACATGTTAAAAAAAATATTATCGTCGTCCGGGTCCTGCTCATATTTCCAGTTTAGATATTTATATGACTTTTGAGTGCTAAAGCATGTTTCATTATAGTTATCAATCAAGTCATTTATGCCTAAATGAATACTATTGGAGACACTAAAATTATATCGCCCGTAGTTATAGTTCCAGGTGTCTGGGTAAAGAAGTGAGATAAATGGTTTAGCAAATATAGATATTAATTGAGTAATAATCGTTGAGTTTATAATTTTACTTTGAAGTAATCTTTCAATATTAAAAAGACGAACATATTTTACCAGTCGGCCGAGTTGGGTGAATCCTGCACGTCTTAATACAGGGGTTGCACTGGTATTTGGAAAGCCATAAATAAAATCGAAGTTAAGGGTTTCAAAAGATTCAGTTACTGTCCTTATGAGCATAAGAGCAGGCCCAAATGATCGATGATATTTTTGGATGTAGAAATCACCCAAAATACCTGCTCTGTAGGTTTTTCCTGAATATTCAAAATTACGCGGAAAAAGAGTAACCATACCGACAATGTCTGATGATTCATTGTCAGTAAGTAACCACACATTCGCAGATCCATCTGGATTGGATTCATAAATCCATGAGAACTTCTCGTTTAGTTTCTTTTGATTGTTTTCATTCCAGAAATTGATGATAGCTTCTTTTTCCTTAAGAATATCAACCTGTGCTACAGAGTACTTCATAAGATAAGTCAGTTGTGTTTGATTTCAGGCATCAGCTCCATCAGAAACGGGCTAAAGTGTAAGTATTGCGTTGTAACTCTTTTTGTTTCGATATCATTGTAAATGTATTCAGCTTGCTTTAGGTCAATTTCTAGCATATCTGCTAATGATTGAGCAGAGGCACCAACATTATATGCCCACAAGGCCTGATCCATTTTCTTGTATTCAAGGGCAAAATAAAACTCGTCTTGGCCTTGAGGGAGGCTATATGTATCAGTTGTGGGGATAGCATTGCAGACGGTCTCGGGAACCCCAAGTGCGCGCGCCAATGCATATACCTGGGTTTTATAGAGATGTGCAATCGGTTTGAGATCAGCAGAACCATCACCATTTTTCACAAAAAAACCCTGATCATATTCAAGTCGATTAGGGGTTCCAACTACCGCATAATTCAATCGGTCGGCATGGTAGTATTCAATTGTTTTTCTAATTCTCTGTTTGTAATTGGTCGCTGCTACGATTTGAAGGTATTCTTTAATATTAAGTCTTTTTTCGAATATCCCACCATCAGGACTTTGCACAACAAGAATGAAGTGGTTTATTTGCCCATCAAGTCCGCCCTTGATTACGATTTTATTTTTCCATCCGTCAGTATATTCAGGAAATGTTGATCGGATAGCGTCATCTCTGGCTGAATAACAACCTATTGCTTCTAATGTGTCGGCAATATTGTTTTTGATGTGAGGCGCTTTAAGATGATTTATTAAGATGGTGCTTCTATCTTGTGTTTCACCTGCTGAATCGACTTCAGGTAGCTGGAGAAGAAAAACCTTACCAGGTCCGAATGCTTTGACACTCAGTGCCGCGCACACAGTGCTGTCGATACCGCCGGAAACAGCAACAACAACACCCCTGCGACGAAGCTTATTGCGCATCACTTCACGCATTGTGGAGCAGATCTTATTAATTTCTCCCTCACAATCAAAATTAATAATTTCATTGGTGTATTGTTTAAGTAGTGTGTTCATAAATCATTCCCCTCCGGCGTTTAAATCTAATGACCAGTTTTCTTTATTTTCATTTCAGTAAAAATCTCTTGATTTTTCCTGAGGCGGTTTTTGGTAGAGTTTTAATAAACTCGATAGATTTTGGTATTTTATAGTTCGCAAGATTATCCTTACAGTGGCGGCGAACCGCCATTTCTTTCAATCCAGACTTCGGTGTAGGTATGATAAAAGCTTTAATAACCTCTCCCAGTATATCGTCCTGTAAGCCTACAACAGCAACTTCTTCTACACCATCGAGTTCCTGAATGACTTCTTCAATCTCTTTCGGACTTATACGATTGCCACCCGTTTTTATCATGTCTGATGATCTGCCATCTATATAGAGATAACCATCTGAATCATAATGCGCAAGATCTCCGGTATGTAGCCACCCCTCTCTGAGTGTACTGAGAGTGCTTGACTCATCTTTCCAGTAACCACGCATAATATTATCTCCCTTGGCGTATATTTCACCCGTCTCGCCTACGGAAACATTTTTGTTATTCTTGTTTTTTATTTCTATCGTAACCCCTGGAATAGGTATCCCAACAGATCCTCTTTTTTTGCGTAACATTTTTGGCGGAAGATAGGTTAATCTTGCTGTTGCCTCGGTTTGTCCGTACATGATGAAAAAATCAATATTAGGCAGAGCGGTAAGAATCTTGTCGCTTAGCGTAGGCGACATGGGTCCTCCTGCCTGTGTCATATATCGGAGTGATGGAAAACTAAACTCTTCGAGTTTTACTCTTGCAAGAATTAATGAGTAGGTAGAAGGCACACCGGAAAAGCCTGTAACGGATTCATTTGTAATCAGCTCAACTACTCGATGTGGGTAAAGTAAGCTGTTTTCCAGTACTAACCTTGCGCCGACCACGAGGTGAGTGTGAAGTATTGAATTGCCGTATGAGTAGAAAAACGGCAGGACATTTACAATACTATCCCGACTCGACAGTGATAAATAACCAAGAATAGAATCTATATTAGAGTTAAGGTTGCCATGAGTCAGTGTGACCCCTTTGGGGCTTCCTGATGTACCAGATGTATAGATTATAGAAGCAACATCATCTCTACTCGGAGGAGAGTAATCGTTTTCAAAATTCCCATTGACTATTTTATGCCAAGTGGTTGAGTGCCCAGAATGTGAAGACGAAGCGCTGCAATTCACTGGAACAATAGTGACATCTGTTTTTATCAGCTCATCTAGCACACCCAGCTCAGGGTGATTCTCTTCAATGAATAAATACTCTGCATCTGAATGCTCTACCCAGTTACTGATATCAGAAGCCTTGGCTTGGGTATTGAGCGCAACTGTTATGCCACCTGAAAGCCAGATTCCATAAAAAACAGCGATGTACTCGAATGAGTTTGGTAAGACTAGTGCGACTCTATCTCCCTGTGAAATTCCAAGATCTTGGAGATGCCATGCAACGCTGGATGCTGTGCGGTTAAGTTCTCTATAGGAGAATGAATTATCACCCTGCTTGACGGCAATTGCATCAGGCTGACTGGCAACGACACCCTTAAACCTATTGAGAAGTAACATTTACAAAAGTAGCATTTCAGGCAGATTTATGCTCGATAAAATTAACTATGTTGTTCACAGAGTCAAGATTTTCAGGGATCATCTCTTCATCATCGATCTTAATTTTAAAGTCTTCTTCAAGGAAATAAATGACTTCAAGAATGCCTGTCGAGTCTAAAATTCCCTTTTCAAGAAATGAGTCTTTGCTGTTGAGTAACGCTTGATCGTCGGAAAAGAGGTAATTCTCTAGGATGTAATTTCTGATTTTTGCTTCTACGGACATGAGTTGAAACGCCTTATTCGATTACTTTCAGTACTGTCTATTGGCCGATATTATGGTATTGACATGTATTTCGGCCGAATCCCCTAAATATTTAATCTGATTTATATTGAAGAACAATAAATACATTTTATGTAAATCATCATGGAAAATCCATGGCACATGGCTTTTGCTCAGATAAGAACATCTCATCCACAAGCATGGTTGATAGAATCCCAACAAATGCCATGTTGTCAGCAAATCCCACCGCTCTTCCTTTTATGCATTTTTTCAAAAGCAAGGAGACAGCTTTTGGATTGAAGTACCCTGAGTGTCTAATTCGCTCTTCACTTAAAAGATATGCCACATAATCTATCGGCTTTCCGTCAATAATAAATGACTGGCTATCTGGAGCGCGGTAAGGCTGTTTACTACGATTCCTAATCCGGTCAGGTATTAATCCCAGCATTGCCTTCTTTAGCATGTATTTTTCGTTGAGCCCCATAATTTTGTATCGATTAGGGAGCTGTGAGGCAAATTCAATGACGCGGTGATCAAGAAAAGGAAATCTTGCCTCTATAGAGTTGGCCATGGCTACACGATCACCTTGCGAGCTGAGAAGATAACCAGAAAGAAGTGTATTCGCCTCGATATATTGGTCTTGGTTAAGCGGCTTCCATCGATGTATGTTTTTTGGCAGAAGACTGTTGATGTCATCGAATCTAATCTGCTGTTCAATAGCTGATTTGGCTTCATCAGACAGAAATTGTAATCCTCGTTGTGTGGTCGCCCAGCGTGGTATATGTGCAAAGTAGGGTTTATCAATATCCTCAAGGCCTTGCTGAAAGAAATTCTGGGAAAATGTACCACTTCCAGTCGGTGAATGTTTTAGATAAGGGTATAGGCGTTGCAAAATCAATGGGCGCCATTTCGAATTCGGTGAATGACTCCAAAATCGTCTTACTTTGGCCTCTTTGAAGATGTCGTAGCCACCAAATACTTCATCAGCGCCTTCGCCAGTCAGTACGACTTTGTACCCTGCCTCTTCAACTGCTCCGGAAAGCAGCATGAGAGGTGTCGGTGCTGTCCTGAGAATTGTAGATTCGGTGTGCCATATGACCTTGGGAAAGGCGTTTGCAATATCGGAATGTTTGCATACAACATGGCTGTGCTGTGTATCTAGGTAGTCTACCAGTTCTTGTTGATATCGGCTCTCATCGAACTCCTTGTCATCAAATCCGACAGAGAAGGTACGTAGAGGTGTGTCAGTAAAGTTTTTGATCAAAGAGGTGATAACAGATGAATCAAGCCCACCGCTCAAATAGGCGCCAACGGGTACGTCTGCCCGAAGTTGTAACCTGACAGAGTCGACCATGAGCGATTTCAGTTCTTCTGCCCAATCTTCCGCTGAACGGTTGTTGTCGACATTGTCTGGTGAAAAATCCCAATCCCAATATTTTATTATTTTTCTCTCTCCCCGCTCGTTTATCATCATGCTACCTGGAGGTAACGTCTTGATTCCATCGAAAAGGCTGTTTGGGGGAAGCGTTGTCCAGAAAGTAAAAATTTCTTGCAGTGACCGGAGGTTGAGTTTTCGTGGGATCGACGGATGAGAAAAAAGTGACTTAATTTCTGAGGCAAAATAGAGCCGCCCGTCATTTTCAGTGTAGAACAAGGGGCGAATGCCTACTCTGTCGCGGGCGATCACCAGTCGCTGGTGGTTATCGTCCCACAAGGCAATTGCGAATTGGCCGTTGAGGTGTGCTACAAATTCCAGCCCATATTGTTCATAGAGATGGACGATAACTTCAGTATCAGAGTGAGTATAAAAACGATGTCCCAGTTTTATGAGTGCTTTACGAAGCTCCAAATAGTTGAAGATCTCACCATTGAAAACCACCTGGATAGTTTGGTCCTCGTTTCGAATAGGTTGATCTCCACCAGTAATATCGATGATGCTGAGTCTTGCATGAGCCAATCCGACTTTTTGGTTGGTGAAATAGCCGTAACCATCCGGACCACGGTGGTAGACAGCCTCAATCATATCCTTTAATTCTGCCCTGCTTGGCGGCACAGCACTGCGAAAATTCATAATGCCCGCAATACCACACATATCAGATCATCCGAAATTAGGTTTGATGAGAGAGCCGGACGCAAAGCCCTTGAGCGGGTTGTGGAATGAGGCGGTCATGTGACCTTGATCCCCTGACTGTCGAATGGTACCGGTAAATCTGTCACGGGTTTGCCGGTTGCCGCAAATAATGCATTGGCAATGGCCGGCGCTAGAGGGGGGACACCCGGCTCACCGATACCCTCAGGATTTTCATTACTGTCGATGATAAACACTTCGATGGGAGGTGTTTCTGCCATGCTCAGAATAGGGTAGTTGTGGTAGTTACTTTGTTGCACTTGGCCATCTTTAATCTTAATGGATGATTTCAATGCTGCGGTTAATCCAAACACGATGGATCCTTCCATTTGTGCTTTTGCGATATCTGGGTTGATGACAATGCCACAGTCCAGCACACAAGTGATTTTCGCAATTTTTAATCTGTTGCCTTGTTCTTTGAGTTGGACGATTTCAGATACATAACTGCCGAATCCTGCATGGGAGGCAACGCCAAACAGATCGGAGTTATGCCTCCATCCTGCTTTATCAGCGGCAACCTCAAGGGTTTTCTTTAATCTTGCTGCCTTCGACATTAACTGAAGGCGCAACTCCAGGGGGTCATGATTACCCGCATGGGCCAATTCATCAAAAAAATGCTCCACGGCAAAGGCATTGTAGGCATGTTGTACAGAACGCCAGTAACCAACAGGTAGAATTTTACCAATATCGATTAAATCGACACGAATATGGGGGATATCGTATGGCAGAATATTTGCACCTTCCGGCTTGGCGTTGGTGCCTTTAATTGTGTGATGCCAAGCCACAGGCAGACCTCGCGCATCTAGTGTGCCCCGCATTTCATGCAGCGTCAGAGGTTGGTAGAAATCGTGCTGTATGTCCTCTTCACGGGTCCAGGTCAGTTGTACAGGTTTTTCGATACGCTGAGCAATTTGAGCGGCTTCTGAGACAAAGTCCTGCTCAAGCCGTCTGCCGAAGCCGCCACCTAGGAGTGTGGTATTGATTTCAATTGAGTCATCAACGCTATCGAAGAGCTTTGATTTGATCTTGTTTGTCGCACGTGTGATTTTCGATTGGGTGGCAGCTCTGGCTGCATCATAGGCTTCGCTGGGTGATTGAGTCGGTGCCCAGATACGTAATTTCCCATCCTGGTAACTGGCCGTGCAGTTCATCGGTTCCAGGGTTACGTGTGCCTGGAACGGTAAGGTATATCGACTCTTGATACTTTTCTCATCGAGCAGATTATCAGGGGTGCCCTGTTTGACGATCTCTGTCGTTTCATCAATATGTAATGCTTCAAGTGTCTTGATGATTGAGTCACTGGATAGAGATTGCTTGTCACCAAAGTCCCAATCTATTTGTAGAGCGGCTTTGCCCTTAAAAGCAGTCCAAGTGTCTTTGGCAAGGACAACAACCCCCTCATCGATTGAGAAGACATCAAGTACACCTTTAATCTGTCGGGTCTTTTCTGCATCGATATTTTTTGGCTTACCACCAAAAACCGGGCAATGGGTGATGGTGGCGTAGACCATGCCGGGCAGTTTGATATCGATACCAAACCGTGCCTTGCCATTGATTTTCTCCGGGGTATCCAGTCTCGGTGCCGGCGTGCCAATGATGTGGAACTCCTCAGGCTCCTTGAGAAGTGCGGTTTCGGGTATTTGCACGCCAACCGCCTGGGGTACAAGTTGTGCGTAGGTGAGTGTTTTATCTGATGGAATGTGTCTGATCTGACCCTGCTCGGCGCGGCATTCTGAGACGGGCACATGCCATGACAGGGCGGCAGCTTGTCGTAGTATCTCCTTGGTGATAGCGCCGGCCTGACGAAGTGTTTCCCAGCCTTTGCGGATACTGCTGCTGCCACCAGTCATCTGGTAGCCATAGACGGGTGTCAAAGGCGCGCGTTCGACCCTGACCTGATGCCAGTCGACTTCGAGTTCTTCAGCCACCATCATGGGGAGGAGCGTGAAGGGGCCTTGCCCCATCTCCGATTCGGCCACAAGCACCGTGACACTACCTTTCGTGTCAATCCGCAACCACGCATTTGGGATGAAAACATCAGTACCACTGGTATGATCGATATTGGCATCATTGCTACAACTCCAATTGATACCGAGTACCAGACTGGCCCCTGTAACGCCAGCACTTAATTTTAGGAATTTTCTCCTGTCCGGGCTAAAGGGCTTCATGGGGTTTCACCAATCAGACGTAAGCTGGCAGCAGCCTGCTTGATCGCCTTGCGGATACGGGGATAAGTGCCGCAGCGGCAGATAACACCGGACATGGCTTGGTCGATATCGCTATCGGATGGGTCAATTTTCTTATTCAACAATGCAATGGCGGAGAGGATCTGGCCGGATTGACAGTAACCGCACTGGGGTACCTGCAAAGTCTCCCAGGCCTGTTGGACTGGGTGACTGTTATCCGGGGAGAGACCTTCGATAGTAATAATCTCTTTACCATCAAAGTTGGAAACGGGGGTGATACAAGACCTCACAGGATTCCCATCTACCAGGACCGTACAACTGCCACAAGTACCGATACCGCAGCCGTACTTTGTACCTGTGAGATTCAAATGGTCCCGTAAAACCCATAGCAATGGGGTGTCGGAGTCTACATGAATATCGTATTCTGTCTGATTGATCTTTATTCGCATGGTGATTTTCTAGTAATTGATACGCTTATCGCTCGACTGCCACTGTTGAAACAACTCTCTGCACTCGTTATGCAGTCGCTGTGTAGCATCGATATTTTGTTCACTTAGGGGTTTCCTTATCTCGTCTTTAATCTGTCTGTCATCAAAGCCGACAGACGCCGCATCTTCTCCAGTGGCGCCATAAATCAATTTGCTAATACGCGACCAGTAGAGGGCGCCCATGCACATGGGGCAGGGTTCGCATGTCGTGTATAAGGTAGCATTCGGCAGGTGGAAGTGACCGACTGTGGTGCAGGCTTCCCGAATAGCAAGTATCTCAGCATGGGCGGTGGGATCTTTCAGGTGCACGACTTGGTTCCAGCCACGGCCTATTATCTCACCCTCTATGACGACGACTGCACCGAATGGTCCGCCATGTCCCAATGAAATCCCCTCTCGGGCAAGCGCCAGGGCTTGATGCATGAAGTAGTCATTTTGCTCATTCATTGAATCTGCCCGCTATCTATTCCCAACGGAAAGTTTTTGAGCCAATGGTTACGAATATGACGGAAAAGAGCGATAACGCAATCAGCTGTCCACCGACATCGGCAAGTCCGGCCCCCTCTATCATCACGGCTCTGGCCGCATCGATCATGTGTGTGAGCGGTAGTGCCAGTGCAAGATTTTGCACCAGCGGATGAGAGCCTTCAAGGGAGAACCAGACACCGGACAGTAACATCATCGGCCAGCTAAGCAGGTTTAGCAGGCCGTTGGCAGCTTCCTCGCTGGTGATACGGGCAGCGATCAGCAAACCGACGCTGATCATACTTAATGCGCCTAGGATAAGAATCAGCAGCAGCAACCAATAAGAGCCGGTCATGCGAAAATCGACAACCAGATTGGTGCCGGCATAGACGAGTATGGTGACGACCACGATCATCAGCATGCGCGAGGTGATTTGTGCGGAGAGAAACTCGAAGGCGCTCAAAGGGGTGGCGCGAAGTCGCTTGAGTACGCCGTTCTTGCGGTATCTGACGATCACATATCCTACGCCGAACAACGCACTGAACATGATGTTCATACCCAGCACACCGGGTATCAGCCAGTCGACATAACGGATCTCACTGCCGCTTACCGTCTCTCGTGACAAGCCATAGGATGACAGAATCTGTTCCAACAGATAGCCTTTTGGCGAGGTGCTGTTGACCCAGTAGCGTTGTTCTTCCTGGTCGAGAAGCAGGTCAAGTTGGTGCCTGTCGACTTTGTCGATGGCATCATTCAGATCATCAACCGGAATAAAATCGATGTACCGTGTTTCAAGGAATGTCGCTAGAGGCGTATCGGTCTGTGCCTGACCGAAAAGCGCGACCTTGTAGAGATCCTGATGTCCTGTGGAGAAAGCGAAGGCGAAACCCATGACAATCAGCACAGGCATGATGAAGTTCCAACCCAGCGCAGTGCGATCACGCAGGAACTCCAGGTTGCGGGCTTGCAGGGCGGCGAGGAAACGGCGAAGAGACATAGTCAGAGTATGGTGCAGATAAGGTTGTCAGCAATATAACCCAACCAAAACAAAAATGTAGGTTGGGCTGAGGCACGAAGCCCGGCACCGGACTTCAGACTGTTGGGTATTGCAGGTTTAGCACGGTGCAGCGGTCGTTCTTAATTTGGGTGTCATGAATAGTCAGCATTTAGGTTCGCAAATGGTGTCCTGTAAGCTCAAGGAAAAGATCTTCCAGGGTGGGTGAACGTACCTGCAGTTGACTGAGTGAAATCTGTCGCTCCACAAGATGCCGGATAGTGGCATCGATGTCCTTGGTGAGGATATCCATCTGCCCATCCTGTGGATGCAGGGAGGCGGCCGAGTCCGGCTGGAAGCCTTCGGGTATTGAGGCTACCGGCAGGGTGATGACCGAGTTGTCGAAATGGTCAGCCAGCAGGGTCTTGGGATTTCCCTGCGAGATGATCTCACCCCGGTCGATGATAATGATTTCGTCACAAAGCTCGTAGGCCTCTTCCATGTAGTGCGTGGTCAAGACCAGTGTCTTGTTATCTGCTTTGATCTTCTTTACCTGAGCCCAGAGGTTGCGGCGTGACTGGGGATCGAGGCCGGTGGTGGGCTCGTCCAGGAAGACCACTTCCGGATTGTTGATCAGGGCGATGGCGAGTAACAGGCGTTGCTTCTGCCCACCGGAGAGCTTGCGTGTGTCCCGATCGAGGAACTCGTCCAGGATACAGATCTCCACCAGCTCCTCGATGGGACGTGGATTGTTGTAGAACTGCTGAAACATCTTCAGCACCTCATCGACCCGGATGAACTCCTGTAGCGCAGTGTGCTGGAACATGATGCCAGCCTCATTGCGAAACCGTTGACCGAGTGCCTCGCCTTTGTAACGAATCGTGCCGGCGGTTGGGGTCTTGATGCCTTCCAGCATCTCCACCGTGGTGGTTTTACCGGCACCATTGGGCCCTAACAGGCCAAAACAGATACCGCGGGGGATTGAAAAGCTGATGTCGTTGACTGCGAGAACGCCAGCGTACTGCTTACTGAGGTGCTCGACCTCAATCATGGGATGGCTGTGACTGTTGTGATTTTGTTATCACGAGAGAAACATGACCTCGATATTCTGTACGTCATCGGCTACCCCTTCGATATCAATGATATTGATCTCAGGTTCCACCCCGACCTTGGTGAAGGCGGGGATATTGATCCATTCTTCCATGGGCACGCTATTTTCATTTCCAACAAGCGCTTCCAGACGGGCAACCAGGACCAAATCGACGTAGTCCACACCGCTTTCGTTCTCGTAGCCTAAGTCAAGAAAGTGCTCCGTCACCTTGATGAGAGCAGGTGGAAAATCCCACACCTTTAGGATACGGCTGCCGATCTCCGGACTGAGCGCGTCGACGACCCGATCCAACTCCTGGCTGTCCTCCAGTAGTTCATCATAGTTCTCTGCCATGGCAAGAATCGGCAAAGCGCCAATATTGTGAATCAGTCCCGCCAGCATGGCCTGGTCCTTGTCGAGATGATCATGCCCGCCTGCGAGGACCCGGCTGAGTGCGGCGATCTGAACACTCTCTTCCCAAACCTGGCGGAATTTTTTGTCCAGCAAATCGTCGGTAGCCTGGAAGATCTGTTGCATGATCAGACTGACCACCAGGCTGCGGACCAGCCTGACCCCCAGTCTGGACACTGCCATCTGTAGATTATCGATCTGTACCCGGCCACGATAGAGAGGGCTGTTGGCCACCTGCAGCATGCGGGCAGACAAAGCGGTATCGGTAGCGATGATATCAGCCACCTGTTTAGCGTTGCTGTTCTCCTCTTCCACTGCACTACGCACTTTCAGGGCAACTTCGGGGAGTGTAGGCAGAGTGAGCTTGTTGCTGTCTATGGCTTGGTTGAGGGTTTCGAGAAAGGCTTTTTCATCAATCATGCGCAGTTTGGTTCCTTAGATTTTGCACCCAATTGACCTGGGCACAAGCGTTCTTCAATTATTTGCAGGGATGTGGAACATATCGCTCGGCATCGCTGTTTCTTTAAGTCGGCATCCTGCCCGTGCGCACTATTCAGCAAAAGAGTAGGGGAGTTCCTGCAACGTCAACCGGGGACCCTTTTCGCCGAGACGGACCTCGGCCCCCTCCGCACTGGCTATTTCAATCACCGCTAACAGGTCATAGCCCCCGCCACTGCTTGCTTGGGCATCTACCAGCCTTCCCGCGCCCTGGCCTGAAGTGCTGTCGCTGGCGAACAGTTCTTCACCTGGCAGAGGTGGGGTGTCGGCATCCACATGGGCCAGGTACATGCGCCGTTTCAGCTTACCCAAGTACTGCATGCGAGCGACTACCTCCTGTCCGGTATAGCAGCCTTTGGTAAAGCTGACGCCGTCGATTAGCTGCATATTGGTCATTTGGGGTACAAAGGTCTCGCTGGTGTGCTGGTAAATAGTGGGAATGCCTGCACGGATCTCCTGTAGTGCCCAATAGCCGTCACCCATACGTACCGCCGCAGGTTCTGCTGCCTGCCAAAGGCCTATCAGGTTTTCGGCCGGGCCGATAACCTCAAAGCGGGGCTGAGCCCCGGCCAACCTGATCACCGTCAGATCATTCTGTTGCACGGCATCATTGGCTTCAGCTGGCAGTGAGCCGATGGATGTAGTGAGTATCTGTTGCGCACAGCTTCCGCTGATGCCGATTCTTACCCACTCGTCAGAAGCGTCGGTAAGACTGACCTTCGCCATCAATACATACATGCCCAGACGCTTGAGAACGAACGCCATGTTCTCTTCCGGGGTTTGCAGATAGTAGGCGTCGTCACGGCGAAAACAGCGGAAATTGGCCAGCATACGGCCTTTGGCGCTGCACCAGCCAGCCAGATTGCTGTGTTCTTCAGTCACTTCACGCAGGTCGTTGGTGAGCTGTCCCTGGAGAAATTTCTCAGCATCCTCCCCCTCGACCCGGATCAGTCCAAAATGGGAGAGATCGTTCAGGGCGCAGTCTGGATGAGCAGTTTCCACTGCGACTGGGCGGGCTTCCAGAAAATCGGACCACACTTTATTCATGACAGGAAATAGCTCCTGGGTTTGACGGGGGACAGTGCGTATCATACCCGATCCCGCGGGTGACGAAACTCCCCGTAATCGTCTGGAAATTGTGAGTAGACGGAAGAGACTGATGAGTAAACTGACCACTGGCGCCCTGGTGCTCTACAAGATTCGCCCGGCGCGAATCACTGAGGTGTCCGACAAAATTTCCCTTGAGCTGGAAGGGGGAAAGACAAAACGTGTGAGGGATAAAGATGTGGTGCTATTGCATCCCGGTCCGCTCAGCAACCTCAACCAGCTTTCAGCCCAGCAGGGGGAGGTCAGGGAGACTTGGGAATTGCTCGAGGGAGGCGCTACGGAAATCAGTGAGTTCAGTGAGCTGATCTATGGGGATTATACGCCCGCTACCGCATGGGCCGCCTGGCAGCTGGTGGCTGAGGGGATCTATTTTGAGGGTGAACCGGGGGCGATCAGGTCGCGTCCGGCAGATTTGGTGGACGCTGAGATTACCGCACGTGAGCAGAAAGCTGCCGAGGAGCAGTCCTGGAGTGAATTTATCCAGCGCGTGGAGCAGGGCAGTATCATCGAAGAAGATCGCAAGGCATTGGGAGAGGTGGAGCAACTGGCCCTGAATAGGCGGACCAGTAGCCGCATTCTGCAGGCACTTGGGATTCAGGAAAGTCCTGTCAATGCTCACCGGTTGCTGGTCAGGACCGGTTATTGGTCTCCCAACGAGAACCCTTATCCAAGACGGGCGGGGATCGACATGACGCAACCGGAATACCCCGTTCCCCCCTTGCCAGAGGAGGATCGCCGGGATCTGACTGAACTTGCCGCTTTTGCCATCGATGATGAAGACAACCAGGACCCGGATGATGCCATCAGTCTGGAGGGTGAGCGTATCTGGGTACATGTGGCCGATGTGGCCGCTTTGGTTAACCCGGACTCCCCCATGGACAAGGATGCCCGAACCCGTGGCGCCAATCTCTACCTGCCGGATCAGGTGGTCCCCATGCTGCCTCAGGCGATAACCGATCAGCTCGGGCTGGGTCTGCAAAACCGATCGCCGGCGCTGTCTATCGGTTTCACCCTCTCTGATGGGGGAGAGCCACAGGATATTGAGATCTCACCCACATGGCTGAAAGTCGAAAGGATCAGCTACGCAGCAGCCGAGCAGCGGTTGCAAGAGCCGCCCTTTGCTACGCTCTTGGCCAAGAGCCGGCTCTATCGAAAGCGCCGTATGACGGCCGGCGCCGCCTTCATTCAATTGCCCGAGGTAAAGCTCAAAGTGGTTGATCATCAAGTCGAGATCCATCCACTGCCTCGCTATGAGAGCCGGGAGATGATCACCGACCTGATGCTGATGGCGGGTGAGGCGATAGCCCGTTATTGCCAAGAGAATGACATCCCGATTCCCTATGCTACCCAGGCACCGCCGGATGAACCCACCGTGCCTGAAGATCTGGCGGGTATGTACGCCTATCGGCGATTTTTCAAACCAACTCAGATCAAGACGCAGCCGGAACCGCATGCCGGCCTGGGCTTGTCTGTCTATACGCGAACCACCAGTCCGCTAAGGCGCTATTCCGATCTGCTGACCCACCAGCAGTTGCGTGCCCATTTGAGCGGAACGACACCCCTCGACATCCATGTAATATCTGAACGAATCGCCGAAGCGGAAGCCGGTAGTATGGCGAACCGTAAAACCGAAAGGTTGTCGAACAATCATTGGCGCTTGATCTATCTGCGGGATCATCCCGATTGGCAGGGCGAGGCGGTTATTGTGGCCAAAGATGGGGAGCGTGCGTCCGTACTGATTCCCGAACTCGGTATGGATGCGAAGATACGTATCAAAAGCCAGGCAGGACTGAATGACTGCATCAGACTGAAGCCGCGCGAGATCGACCCGCCGGATCTCACCTGCTACTTCAGGGTGCTTTGAAGAGGTGAAAGGGTATGAAACAGTTATTTGTTATCTTTCTGTTAGTCACGCTGACCGCATGCAGTCAGCGCTATGTGGTCAGTGATGATCCAAACTATCCCTACAATCTCCCACCGGTGGGAAGTACCATTGTCTTGAAAAAAACCGTCAGCGTCCCTGCAGGTGAGGTGCGTGTTTTTCTGCAGGGCGGCGTTTTAATGAATAAATCAGAGTTTGACCGTTACAAAGCAAATTGCAGTTTTGAACTCAGAAAACTGGACGACATACCCAGAGACATAGAACCAGACAGTTTTATTGTCACCGAGGTGCAACGCACCATGGAACAGGTCGTCAAGCAACTTGGGCCTGAACAGGGTTTTGTGAAGGTCGGATTCGACATTGGCGGCAAGCCCATGGTGACGCGTGGTTACCATCTCTGGCTGGGTTCAGATAGGCAACCTGACGTAATGCGCATGACATGCCGGGGTAGCTTCGATGACCTGAATCGGGCTGACCCTCCTTCCCTTGGAGAGGTACGGTATTCGCTCGGTGAGTTTGCAGAATTGGTAATGCCGATTTAGGCTGGATTGATACGGGGCGCCTGCCTAACACCCGGTCACTTCCAACCTGTTCGACCGGATCGAAGGATTGTCCGGTCGGCTATTGAGTTTATTAAGCCAACTACGTCCTACTTGGTCGATTTCTATATTTAAAGTCTGCTCAATCAGTTAGCGCAGCAATCATTATTCAATGGTGCCGTTGGCCTTGAACTCGGGGTTCTCGTAAGTTGGTTTCAGTCTAAGGAATTAGTTCTCGTGAACCAGGGAAATATTGGCTTCATTTTTTCATCATGTATATTGCTCAAATGATAATCATTTGTCACCGACCCCTTTTTCTCCAACAGCAATTGAACAACTAGTCCTCGATGAAAATCTCACCAGAGCAGATGACCCATATGCCTATCTTCAACTCGAAGTGCCTGAACCAGATTCAAAAGTAATCAAGATTCGGGATAAGAATTTTAGATTGCTGAAGCCTTTGATCGAAGAACCCAACTTATACCAGCCAAAAGTACGGGCAAAGGTTATAAATGCAATACTGGAAACAAAGGAGGTCTCGAAGCCCTATCTGTACCGAATTGCCAGGCAGTTTTGGAAACGAGGGCAAATTCCTAATGCTTTATTGCCAGACTACCGAAATTCAGGCGCTAAAGGTAAGCGCTGCATTGCCAAAGACAAAAAGCTAGGGAGACCAAGATAGGATAAAGATAGTCGAGCCATTTCAAGGTTCGAGTATTACTTGAGAATCAATCAGTTAGAAAAAATAAAACTATATTCCAGATTCTTGTTGTTTGTATTGAAAAGACTAAACTGATGCAGGTCAATATTTAGTGAATTGTAACCACATTTTTAATGCAATTATATTTTAAAATATTGATAATGATTTAGATACGAAGATGGACTGAAGATTGAAAGGACTCTAGCCCCCCTTAAACATCATTCCAATTCGACATTTCTCTGCACTACCCAGCAATTGGGGAAGCAACGTCGATCTATGTTAAGTGTTGTAAAGGGATTAGAAATGAAAACGCTTACAGTACCCAGCCTCATTGAACTATTTTGTCTTTTCGTCAGTTCAACAGCTTATAGTTTTTTGGGCCAATCCGAATGACACCTGGTGCTACGTATCAATCTATGGTGTTGAAGGGGTATCAAATTCATCAACGGCGTTTACATCAATGAATGGAAGTAATCATGAGTAAAACTCCTACCAATATAGTCAGTACTCTTTTAATTTTATGGATCTTCAGCAGTTCATCACATGCCCTCATGGTCTGCAGTGATGCAGGGCGCGATCAGATTTTCAATGGTCCTATGGACGGAATATGCGCAATCGGGCCGTTAGATTACCAAGACATAACGGAGCTTCGTGCGCTAAGGCAGGAAGTGGCTGAATTGATGGCACAAGAGTATGGCGGTCAGTGCCGTGATGTATATGGAAGAGATGGATATGTTGATATTTTTGGCTGCACGAAAAAAAAATGTCCGGACTGTCTTGGCACTTTTTATGTAATAAATTACCCTCTACGAACATTTACTATGCCTCTTCACTACGTTTCGGATGAGCCACAACAGCCGGCGGCGTGCGAAGGCGATCCTTGCGATCCTGCTTCAGGCATGGTTTTTCTTTCGGAGACTGATATCCACGATAACGGGCATGGACTCTCATTCACCCGATATTACCGTTCCCATACACTGCATCAATCAAAAGCCCTGCTTGGGATCAATTGGCGCCACAATTACGCTAGCCAATTAGATACGCGACCTGATCAGGCCACCCTACATAGGCTGCCAGCCAAGTATTCAAGCTACTTTGTAACCCGTGAAGATGCCTGTCTCGTCGGCGGTGAAACCATTAAGAGCACAGTCTATTCAGGAATACTGGCCAACTCTGCGATCAGTTACACCAACAACAACTGCGTGCTGACCCTGAACAACGAGGTTGTAGCGAAGTTGCCGATTAAGGTTGCAGACAAGCAACGCCCCATATCGAGCACCGCCGTTGCTCACGATGTTATCAGACCGAATGGGGTGACCTACCATTTTGTTGATAATAATGGTGCCTGGGAGAATGTGGAAAATCTGCCGATACAACTCGTGCAAGAGGGGACGAATTGGTTGTTGACACTAGACGATCAGACAGTCGAAGTCTATGACGTAGATGGGCACATCACACATTCCACCACCCAAGACAATAAAACCACGAGCTATCACTATCATGATGGTATTTTACAAAGTGTGACCGGTCCCTTTGGACACACTCTTAATTTCACCTACACAGATGGACGCCTGACAGGCGTCACTGGTCCCGATGGGGCGGTAAGCTACAGTTACGATTTTTACGGTAACCTGACCCAGGTTAGCTACCCTGACAATACAACTCGAAAATACATATATGACGATTTCTACAATATCAGCTCAATCACTGGCGTGATCGATGAGAAAGATCAGGGTATAGCCACTTGGGAGTATGACTCAGAAGGCCGGGTCACCATGAACGAAAGGGCTGGCGGCACTGATCACTATGGGTTTACCTACAATGCGGACGGTACAACGACCGTCACAGATGGACTGGGAGCGAGCAGGGTATACAGTTTTGATGTCGTTAACGGGACCATGAAGTATGTTCAGGTGGCCGGTGACCGATGTGATAGTTGCGGCCATGCTGAAGATCAGCATAGAAACTATGACAATAATGGACATATCTCCAGCCGCACAGATTGGAATGGTGCTACTACCACCTATGTCCGAGATGCCACAGGTCTGGAACTCAGTCGTACTGAGGCTGCGGGTACTCCCGAGGCCCGCACGATCACAACAGAGTGGCACACCGACTTTCGAAAACCGGTTCGCATTACAGAGCCAGATCGGATTACTGAATTTACTTATGACACAGACGGACGTCTGTTGAGTAAAACTGAAAGCGCCACCCCATAAACACCGGAAACTATCAGGATAGGGATATGTCACATCTCATCAAGGCTTATTTCAGAAAAGCGCTACTGTCGGCTGTTGCCGGAATGGGGATCATGGCCGCTGATGCGCAGGCCGCCCGGATCACCAGCTATACCTACACCCCAGAAGGGCAGGTAGCCACTATTGACGGTCCTCGTATAGATGTCATTGATGTGACAGCTCACGAGTACGATATTCAGGGTAATCGCATCCTCATCCGCAACGCCCTCGGCCATGAAACCCAAACCACCACCCACGACGGCGCCGGCCGCCCGCTCACAATCATCGACCCCAACGGCCTGACCACCCAACTCACCTACGACCCTCGTGGCCGATTAATCAGCCAAAGCGTCACCGATGGCACCGATACCCGAGTCACGAACTATACCTACGATCCCGTCGGCAACCTGACCCAGGTGACCTCACCCGACGGTAGCGTGCTCAAATACGAATACGACGACGCCAATCGCTTGATAAGGATGGAAGACGGAGCCGGTAATCGCATCGACTACATCCTCGATGCCATGGGCAATCGCCTGGAGACACAGGTCACCGATCCCAGTGGTGCCCTCAAACAACATCAACAGCAAGTCTACAACCAGCTGGGCCGTCTCATCCAGAACCTTGATGCCCAAAACCATACCACCGGCTACGCTTACGACGCCAACGGCAACCTGACAGAAGCCACCGATGCCAACCTCAACCCCACCGCCCAGGCCTACGACGCCCTGGATCGGTTGCAACAGACCACCGATGCCCTCAACGGCACCACCCAATATACCTACGATACCCAGGACAACCTCACCAGCGTCACCGATCCCAATGGACTGACCACCAGTTACAGTTACGACTACCTGGGCAATCTGACCAGCCAGACCAGTCCCGATACTGGTACCACTACCTACACCTATGATGAGGCAGGCAACCGGCTGACCCAAACTGATGCCAGAGGCATCACCGTCAATTACAGCTACGACGCCCTCAATCGCCTGACCCAGATCAGCTACCCCGACAGCAACCTCAACGTCAGCTACACCTACGACCAAGGCATCTACGGCATTGGTCGACTGACAAGCATGACAGACGGCCAAGGCACTACGGATTACACATATAACGCCTTTGGCCAGCCACTCGGTAAGATACGCACAAGCACTGATCTCATCGTCACCACCTTCACCTATGTTTACGACAATACTGGGCGTCTGACCCGACTGACCTATCCCTCAGGCCAAGCTGTCGAGTATGGCTATGATGCCCAGAGAAGCATCGAGAGCCTCAGCCTGGCAAAAACCGATGGCGCCATTCAACCCCTCATTAGCAACATCCAACAGCTCCCCTTTGGTCCTATCCAGGCTTATGACTATGGCAACGGCCTCAGCCTCACGCGTATCTACGATCAGGACTACCGCCTGATAGAACAGACCGTCCCTGGCATCCAGCAAGGCAGCTACCTGCATGACCCGGTGGGCAACATCACCGACTGGATCAATTTGCTGAATACCGTTAGGGATCAACAGTTCGGCTACGACCAACTCGATCGACTCACCAATGCCAGTGGCGCCTATGGCGATCTCGGTTATAGCTATGACGCCACCGGCAATCGCCTCAGTCTGACCAACGGCACAGAGACCGATACCTACACCTACGCCCCCGGCAGCCATCAACTGCAACAGATTCTCAGCAACAGCACCGACAGCCGCAGCTACGACGCTGCGGGCAATACCATCCAGAGCCTCATCGGCAGCTACAGCTACGACGACAGCAACCGCCTGACCGGTTTTAGCAAAAGCGGTGTTACCGCAGAATACGCCTACAACGGCAAAGGCGAACGCATCAAAAAAACCGTCAACGGCATCACCACCCGATTCCGCTATGCAGACAGCGGCCAACTGCTGGGAGAGTATGACGGAACGGGCCAGGCCATCCGAGAATATGTCTACCTGGGTGAAACCCCGGTTGCCATGCTGCAGAGTACAACCCCAACCAGCCAGACATTGCTGCAAGCCGTATCGACAAGCCACCTCAGTCAACAGGTCTCCCTCGGTAACCACATCAGCCAGCCCGTCGTGATTGCAGGACCACCGACTAATAACGGGACACAGGGTGCCATAGTGGCACTTAGTAACATCACCAACACAAGTGCGAATGTCTCTGTTCAGGAATGGAACTATCTGGATGGCGCTCACCTGGTCGAAGACATCTCACTCCTGGCCCTACCGGCGGGCAGATACCCCCAGGCCGATGGCAGCACCTGGGAAATCGGCCGCTTCAACCTATCGGGTACAAAGCAATGGCACGACATCAGCTTCAGTGAAGCCTTTCAGACTACGCCCTACCTCATTCTGACCCAGCAGACCCGTAATGATCTAGAGACAAGTGTTGTACGAGCACGAAACCTCAGTCAAACCGGCTTTCAGGCATCCCTTTCCGAACAGGAAAGCCTACAGAATGGTCATCCGGAAGAGACCATCGGCTACCTCGCCATCCACAGTCCGAATACCAGTGGTACAGCCCGCTTTTACGGTGCAGACCTCAACTACCAGTTAAGCCAGATCAGCCTTAATCAGAACTGGGCTGTCGCAGGTGAGCAGCAACTTAAATATCAGGAAGAACAGTCAAAAGACAGCGAGACAGGTCATGTGCTGGAAACCGTCGACATCCTGCAGCTTGAAGGCCACCTGTTTGCCCAGGATGTCAGTACAGCGGGGGGAGATCCTGCGGCCATACGTAGACAAGGCACTACACCGACAGTAGTTATTGAAGGCCGCGTTGATGGCGATACGATTACCTATCTTCATACCGATCACCTGGGCGCGGTGGTCAAGGCTACCGACAGCCAACAAATAGTAGTGTGGGATGCGGAACGCAAACCCTTTGGTGAGCGGAATGTCACGACGGCACAGATTGAGATGCCGTTGGGGTTTCCTGGCCAGTACTTCGATCAGGAAACGAATAACTATTACAACTACTTTAGGGATTATGATCCGACAACAGGTAGATACTTGCAGTCTGATCCTATAGGTCTAGATGGAGGAATTAACACCTATGCCTATGTTGAAGGGAATCCAATTATCAATATTGATTATTACGGATTATATGGCGAAGTTGGAATACGACCTTTCTATCCCACACCAGTGCCATATGCGAGGCACTGCTTTCTTCGTTTTAATGGTAATAACAATGATACTTTAAGTTTTTCAAATACAGGTGTAGGACCAGATCCAAATCCAGGTGGTGCACAATACAATCCTATACCCGGCACACAAGATGATGCATGCCTAAGGAGAGAAATGAAAAAATGCGGAGCAGACCACTATCGCTTTTGTCGGTTTAATTGTTGTCGATGTGTTGCGAATGCTATTAATGCATGTAAGTTAAAAGATCCAGGTAATTGGCCAAATGAACCCTGTGATGCCTCGAAATCTCCATACCCACTTCCAGTGCCGCCGTGGCAAGACCCGATGTGGGATGAGCTTGTACATGGACAATAAAGTTATGCGCTTAGTATATAGTTTTATCATTTTAATTTGCTTTTCTTTGCAAATGGCAATAGCTAGCGATTTCATACTATTTCGTGATATCGAGGCAAGTAATACACCCCTTGTAAAGATAAATGCTGATGGATCTGGCAGGCAGGTGGTTATCAATGATGTAGAATATTTTACTATTACACCAGATCAAGGGCATTTGGCTGCCTTTAAATCTGGCTGTGAAAAAAAGAACATTTGTCTGGCCACCATTTATAATTTGATCGATGGCACGAAAAAAGTACTAGAACTCCCTCATGCAGAATGGAGTGATAGTTGGTGGTCTGATGACAGTGTGACACTCAACTTTATCCGCCATATTCGAGTAGATGATGGTGGGCCTGCCTGTGGAGAAGGTGATGATCTAGAAGGGTGTGCTGCTCGTGCTCAAATGGTAGCAGGTACTCTATCTGTATTGACAGGCAATATAAAAACTAAAAAAGACTTCGGTGTAGGTCAATTCGCTAAGCTGGCTGAGTATGAGAATAAAAACAAAACTGTTATATCTGAAGCTATAAGCAATGATAGAAAAAAAATACTCCGCTGGAAAAAAAGTATCGATCTATTTACGAAAGTATCGATAATAGATGTTTCAAGCGGATACGAAAAGCCTGTATTTACATGGAAGCGCGGGGACTTTACATCAGGAATTACTGTTAATAGACATTCCTGGTCACCAGATTGTAATCATTTTGTTCTGAACTATATTCGAGGTGGTCCTTTCTCTAAGTGGACAATTTATACGCAGAATGCACGTAGCTTAGAGCGAAAAAAAATTGCCACAGGATATGATCCACATTGGATTATAAATGGAGTACTAATAGCTAAGGAAGATGACGGAATAAAATGAAGTCCGACAATACGGATTCTGGAGACAGTTTATTTGTATCCATGTACTTAACTTTCTATATGTCAGATGGTCAATAGCAGCACCCTGGTCAGCCTTTTCCGGTTTAGGTGGTCAGTTGTTACCAGCAGGCCGGTCATTTGGATGCAGCGCCAGCAAATGATATTGCTCGCGCATACACTACCCCGTTTCGGCTACTTCACTTTCACCTAAAAAAATAAAATCGAGACAGGTTTTTAGGATTTGTTGGGCCAAATAAATAACTTTGGGTGGAAGAAATCAAGGAGAAATCAAGGGGTCAGTCAAGGGGTCAGAGTTGTTGAAATAGGGATGTGATACCCTACTGTTTCCGTCAAGCAAGGGGTCAGAGTTGTTGAAATAGGGATGTGATACCCTGCTATTCCTGATTTACGATTATAAGGTGAGCTATGGCAAGGATGCCAAGAGTAACCTGTCCAGGATTGCCGCATCATATTATTCAACGAGGCAATAACCGCTCAGCCATTTTCTTTGACGATGCATCAAAAACAGCCCCTCCAGGAGCGATAGCCTGTCCGTTTAGTCGGCCTTCTAGATAGTGAGCAATAAATGATGCCGTTTAATTACGTCTTAATCACATTCGCAACGTCAGGTTCTCCTCCGCGTGGCGATAAATTACGGAGCACTAAAAAAGATCACTTATTTGCGCCGCTCTGTCATGATGGACTGATATACACTGCAGACCTAGAGCTGTGGTCAAAATCGATCATAGTGCCTGAAACTGAATCAAAGGTGTTTTGCCCAAATAGACAGGATATTCTGGATGCACTCAATCAAGCTCAGAATGAGGGATGGAGTCTTCTAATGGCACTAACAGAACATCGTGAGTTTCAAACTCCAGGCACACCAAACACACTCATACCTTTAGAATCAGTATCAAGCCTCAACAGCAAGCAAGGGGTCAGAGTTGTTGAAATAGGGATGTGATACCCTACTGTTTCTGATTTACGATTATAAGGTGAGCTATGGCAAGGATGCCAAGAGTAACCTGTCCGGGATTGCCGCATCATATTATTCAACGAGGCAATAACCGCTCAGCCATTTTCTTTGACGATAGCGACTATCATGCTTACCTGAATTGGCTGGGTGAGGCAATGCAGAAGTATGGTTGTAAGCTTCACGCATATGTCCTAATGACCAATCACATACATCTCTTATTGACGCCTGAAACCGATTTGTCTATTGGTCAGGTAATGCAATCATTAGGCAGATGCTACGTCCGGTATATCAACGGCGTTTATCAGCGCACCGGCACGCTTTGGGAAGGCCGCTTTAAGTCAAGTGTTGTACAAAGCGAAAGCTATTTGCTGACATGCTACCGTTACATCGAGTTAAACCCCGTCAGGGCTGGGATGGTAAATTCACCGGAAGCGTATCGTTGGTCAAGTTATGCATCCAATGCATTGGGGTACAAAGATAAGTATATAGAGGTACATGAGGAGTACCTGCGATTGGGGGGTGACGAGCATGAGCGATGTCGAGCATACCGTGGCCTGTTTGTGGATCCTATCGAGACGGATTTACTGCAAGAAATACGCAGTAGCACAAATCGGAATGAGGTATTGGGTAACGATCGCTTTAAGGATGAGATTCAGTCACAGCTTGGTCGGCGGGTACGACTGCATCCACACGGAGGAGACAGAAGAAGCAAGAGATTTGTAGGGGAATCGTGAGTTCAAGTACTCTGACCCCTTGATGCTTTGACCTGAGTCGGGTCGATTTTCCTCCCTTTGAACAAGTTCGGCATTCACTTGATGAATATGCTGAATTGATGATGCCGATTTAGGTTAGACTGGTACTGGATTACGGCATAGCATTTGGTCACATCTAGCCTGCTCGACCGGATATAAAAGCTGCTGAAGAGAAGGGGAACTCTCTATGAAGATCCTATCCCGCATTGAACTTATCTTGGCAATTGTTATTTTTTGCAGCCCGCTGATTGGTTGTGGTGGAGGCAGCGGTGGGGAGAGTCAGCCGGGTAGCGAACCCATCCTGCAAGTGGATGCAGGTGCTGCACGAACGGTTGCACTGCCGGATACGTTGAATCTGCAGCCCAGCGTTACCCTTGATGGTGTGGCTGCGGGGAACCAGGTTGATTATGCGTGGCGCCAGATCAGTGGTCCCGGCCCGATTGTCTTGTCTGATCCGGCTATCGCTTCGCCAACTGCTGTTTTTCCCACCAACGGTAGTTATCAGCTCGTGCTGGACGTAACTTCAAGCAGTCAGATTGCCAGTGATTTCTTGGATGTAACGGTCAATACCCAAGCAACTGGTGCCTCCGGTCTCAGCGCCCCCCCGGCGAATAATGTTCAGTGTGTTGCGCCTGCCGATGCCGCAGTATCGTCATCGATCAGGCTTCTGACACCCTATCCCGGACTGCCGTCATTGAATCCACTGGTCGGCTTGTTTCAAACCCCGGGGGATAATTCAGTCTGGTTTGCCCTCAAGCAGACCGGTGAGGTCGTCCGTTTTGTGAATGATCCCGGGGTCAGCAGCGTGGTCACCTTTCTTGATATCCAGGATCGGGTCGACTACGGGGGAGAAAAGGGCTTGTTGGGTATGGCCTTTCACCCCAACTACGCTGTCAATGGTTACGTCTATTTGTCCTATACGGCTTCTCCAGTGACTGGGTTGGAATCCCGTATTTCACGTTTTACTTTGAATACGTCAACGCAAGTGCTGGATCCTGCCTCTGAGCAGATCATCCTGACCGTCAGCCAGCCCTATAGCAATCACAATGGTGGCCAGATTAATTTTGGACCGGACAACTTGCTCTACATCGGTCTGGGAGATGGGGGTTCAGGTGGTGATCCTCTCGGTCACGGGCAGAACACATCAACCCTGCTCGGCAGCATGCTGCGTATCGATGTGGGAAATGGGACAGGTGGCTACACGATTCCTCCAACCAATCCTTTCGTCTCTGGTGGCGGTGCACCGGAGATCTACGCTTATGGTCTACGCAATCCGTGGCGCTGGAGTTTCGACCGTTTATCCGGGAATCTATGGGTGGGAGACGTGGGCCAAAATGCCTATGAAGAGGTGGATATCATCACTGCCGGAGGCAACTTTGGCTGGAATACCATGGAGGCGAGTCACTGTTTCTCTCCCTCCATCGGATGTGATCAAACCGGTCTGATTCTTCCTGTTGCCGAGTATGGCCGTAGCGAAGGGATTGCTGTCACGGGAGGCTATGTCTATCGGGGTGCAGATCTCTCTTTTTTGTCGGGACGCTATCTCTATGGTGACTATGGTTCCGGCAAGATCTGGTCACTTGAGGATAACGGATTAGGTGGCTATACCCCAACTGAATTACTCGATACGACGCTGAGTATCGCCGCCTTTGCCGAAGATCAGTCCGGTGAGGTTTACGTACTGCACCTGGGTGGAACTATTCATAAGATTGTAGAAGATACGTCCACGGCAATAGGTGTCATACCTGACACACTCTCAGGCTGGGGCTGCTTTCAGAGTGTTGATGTGGAAAGTTTTTCAGACAGTGTCGTTCCCTACGACATCAATGCGCTGCTCTGGTCCGATTTTGCGAATAAAGAGCGCTTTATGGCGATACCCTCAGGCACCACCATCTCCATCGATGGAGAGGGACGATTCGTCTACCCGCCTGGCAGCGTATTGGGGAAACACTTCCGACTGAACGGCGAATTGGTTGAGACCCGCCTGCTGTTACAGCATGCCAACAGCGGTTGGCGGGGCTATAGTTATGAGTGGAATGCGACACTTACCGATGCGGATCTGCTTACTGATGCCAAGGACAAGTCAATTACCGGACAGATCTGGCACTACCCCAGTCCAACTGAATGCCTGCTGTGCCATACCGATGTGTCGGGTATCACTCTGGGGCCTGAAGTGGGCCAGCTCAATCGGGACTTGGTCTATCCCTCTGCTACCGCCAACCAACTGATTACCCTTGAGTCCATCGGTATGTTGACGACTCCACTCACAGACTTGCAGAAGTCGACCGCTTTCTATGCGATTGATGACACAGCCTACTCAGCCGAACGGCGGGCAAGAAGCTACCTGCATTCCAATTGTGCTAACTGCCATCAGCCAGGCGGCCCGGGAGGTGGTAATCTCGATCTGCGTATGAGTGCAAGCCTTACCGCCACCGGTCTGTGTAACCAAGCCCCGTTGACGGGTAATCTTGGATTGATCACGCCCGTCCTGCTGAAACCGGGTGACCCGGATAATTCGATTTTGGTCCTACGCATGAAGAGCTTGGGTAATGTTCGAATGCCACCGCTTGGCTCGGCTGAGATCGACAATCAGGCATTGGCCGTGGTCCGGTCTTGGATTACTGATCTCAATGGATGTGATTAAAACTAACTGTTAATGAAAGAAAATCAAAATTTCACATCAAGCTGATTTTGTCTGGCATAGGTGTGAGTCACTGATTATCTATCAGACATTTCGCTTGGTCATTGAATTGGGTCGAGTTGGGTGATCATTCTGAACCTGAAATGGTCAGATACATGCTGTATCGATAACAACTGTCAATGGTTTTCAGGCTTCCTTAAAAAGTAACTGATGGAAGCTGAGGTGGAAGTCTGTGGATATGGAACCAATCACGTTTGAATTTCGTTTGGGCGTAAGTACCGGCCAGTTGGCCAGATGCCTACTTGAGAAATTGCCTTTGAAATAAGTGAATTTGAAGTCACATAAAGGTCGATACCAAATCTCTCTTCACCACGCCACTGATTTTTATGATTGGTGTGAGTGCTCAAAAAATCATACACTTCGAGCCCCTCTTCAATTGCGCCACATATCACATCGAATAACAGCACATTTGCAGCACCACTGATGTAGTCCGGATCGTATCCGCCTTGCACAGAAAGAAGTGTATTATCGTAGGCGTAGCCAAGTTTAATTGCCTTGAAGGTATTGGATGACTTGATCGCTTTTAAGCGTAGCCAGCCGGTTGATGCGGCCTTTGGTAGGAATTCCTCGTAAAAACGCTTTTCCAACGGCCGACGAACGAAAACGCCTGTTTCGCCTTTTTGCTGCCATCTTTTGCCGTGTAGATCAAATAGGGCGTGCATAAATTGATCAAGGTCGGTTGTGTTGTCACATTCTACTATCGTCCCCGCTGATTTGCGGATCTTGTTTAGCCTCCATCGGAGATTCTTGGCGACACTCTTGGGGAGAATGCCTCTATACTCATCGGCGGTACTTGGGAGTTGGATTGATGAGTATGAGGTGGGGCGCTTCCTGACTGTGAGGCCGGTATGTTGAAACCCTTTTTCTATATGATCCGCACCTGGATTCCACGAGGCCATACGAGGCATCCATATGAGATCAAAGTCTTTGCGTCTGTTTGCTAATTCAGTAGCAATGGCGGTAGAGATTGCTGAGGGGTTGTCCTCGTCAACAATCCAGCTGGGATACATTAATCCTGTAGCATGGTCTGCTAATGGCCGTAATACATCGATTGGGAATTTTAGAAGATTGTATCGCCAAAAGTAAAAAGGCGCTAAGCCACATAATTGACCGCATTTATCTCGGACTATAACTATGTAAGGTGTTATTTTGTTTTCGATAGCATTAAGCCAAGAGACGACCCATTCCCAGCTCAAAAACATTTGTTGAGTGCTGGACCGCTTTAGCAGGTTATTCCATTCAGGTTCTAGTGCACGTAATTCAGTAATATCAGTGATTACTGAAACGCTTAGTGTTGTGCTGTCTTGGGAGGTGTTTTTCACCGGGCCAGTCCAATTTTTTTTATCATTCGTTTGAGTAGTCTTCGTGCAATCCGTTGATACCGTGGTTGTAAAAGCCCTGCTTGCTTCGTGGAATTCAGCACATTGTCGTTATTGTATGATATTCGGTAGAAATGGAGAGTCTCTGATCCAGAATCATAAATCACGTAAGATGAACGCATATCGCCATCTCGAGACAGGCAGATACTTCCTGGATTAATAATATATCTATTTGATTTATTAAGCTCTAACTTTATCAGGTCGTTATGTAATTCAAAAGTCTGATCTCCATTGTTCACATAGACGACTGGAACATGGGTATGACCAAAAAAAGCAAGCTGGCACTTTGGAAAATGATGTGACATATCAGTAAAAGCTATTTTCACATCATCTTTATTGCGTATTCGGCTCATCTCAGGGAAGGGTTTTCCCCTAATGGCACCGTGAAACAAAAGGAATCCATCATTGAAGAAAGTTGTTCGTGGAAGATTGGATAAATACTCCTGGTTGCTGTCAGTCAGCACACCCTTGGTCCAGTTTATAGCCTTTACAGCAACTTCCCAAAAGTCGGATAGATCTATCTCGCTATTCGTAACCGCAAGATCGTGATTGCCCGCAATTGAGATAATTGAATGTGATTTTACTAAATCAATAGTTTCGTTTGGTAATGCATGATATCCAACAATATCTCCACAACAATATATTTTATCTGCTGAATTGGCTCTTGCATGTTTGATAACGGCCTGCAGGGCAGCGGTATGTGAGTGTATGTCAGCGATAATCGCAAAACGCATCAGCCTGTCCTTAGCGATTTCTAAGAGATTTTAAACGGCGTTTCAGGGATATGAGATAGGGCACGGGATCTTGAATCGAAAACACATGTGAATATGAATTGAGACGCTGGATTCCGTATTGAAGCATTGCTGTCGGTGAGTTATTGATATCAAGAAATGACCTAATGTCGTCGTTTGTGGCAATCCACTGACGGCCGGTCTGGTATTCATTGCCGTGGTCAATAGGGAATCCGCATAGGTACTGATATGCTCTCAATGGAAGATTGATTCCGCATTCTGCAGCCAAGTGATTCCAAAGCGTAAACCTTAAGTTGGCTTCGAGAAAATAGAGCTTTCCACTCCTTGAGTCTCTTTTGAAATCAAGTTTTAGTGGCCCGCAAAAGTTGAGTTTTTGAGAGATAAACTGACCGGTTTCCACCACCTCATCATCGTCAACTAATGTCACACATGTACTGCGCCCACCAAAATGAGGATACGTCCGAACTTTTCGTCCAACAAAATAACCAATCGGCTGAAAGTTTTCGTCATTAAATGCGTGATACGAGAAAATATTATCCTCAGTTCCCTGGATGATTTCTTGAAGAATGAAGGGGACGTTTTTGTTCTCTAAGAGAGAAGCAACATGTAATGCTTCTTTTTTTGTCTCTACAACAATAGCTTTCTGAGTTTTGTTCGCAGTGATTTGTGCGATTACAGATTGATTTGAGGTCTTGTTTGGCTTGATAACGAATGGAGGTGTGAAGCTGTTCAGGTCTCTCTCGCTCAATCGACTATTGGTGATAATGCTTTTCGGATAGGTTACATCAATGTCTTTAATAAGTTCATTAAAGCTATTTTTTTCACTACAACTCGATACTAACTTTGCTGTTGGCATGAGGAAGCGGTAGTGGTCAGACAAAACCTCACGATGCGTCGATATGAAGCGCATGGTTTGGTCATTACCGTAGTAAAGTACAGGCTTTACCTTAAATTTTGTACTTGAATCAATTAGCGCTTGAATAAGGGCGTCGGAATCACTATTTAGTGGGGGTAATGCTTTAAATGAGTGGATTTTTCGGGAGTAGCGTATTAAGTCACTTTTTGAATGGGCCAATGCATGGCAAGAGATGTTCGTTTTTCTAAATGGACGGAGAAGTGAGAGGCCACCATAGATTACTGCGGCAGGCAATGCTTGTTGTTTATTCTGTGAATTTGAAGGAATCATATAATAATATTACTCGAGTAGTGGTAATTCCTCCGATTTGACAAAGTTCGCGAAATTACAAGAAATTTGGCTAGGGTGCTTCGATGAGCTAAATAGTGTATTTGTCCATGTGACAGATTTTATGTTTGATATGGAGTGGTGATTAGCCTGAAAAAATATTATCTTTTACTGTTAGTTGAATAGGTTGGCAGTTTCTTTCTCTGTTAAGCGCCAGCGATAATGATGAGATGATTTTATTATAGTGTTTACAAACAAAAAGGGACAAGTGTCTGTCCTCCAAAGCCATCTACGTAATTATTATAAAATATTTGTGGTTTTTAAAATACGGATTAATATTATTAGGTTGACCAAAAGGAAATTATAATTTCACTGGCAGCATTACTGTTTTGCCTAAGACACGTGTGGAGCTTTTTTGATACCTGTATATAGCGGTTGCTTTTAGGCTAAAAAAAACGGGACAGACTGATTTCAACGTAGTCGTCCTGACGGAAAGGATAGAGTGGATCGTCTTCGGGTACATTGAACCAAAGGCGCGCCTGGGCACTTACCTTCCAGAGGTTACCGATACGACGGCTTGTTTCAAGATTGAAGAGTGCGGCGCTGCTGTCAAGATCTTTGATTATCCCAGCAAGTAGCTCGCTGCCGTCCACATCGTTGGCGGTCAATCTGAAAGCGAGAAAAAGATCATTCTCAAAAGGAGTGGTGGCTGCGTCCTGACGATCGTCATAAAGGTATTCGGCCAGCAGACCCAGGTCCATGGCGCTCTCGCCAATTCCTACTAGGGTGTATTCGAAACCGCCTGTGGCCGCATTGTAGCTGCCGCTGTCAGCACTACGGTGAATGGCCTCCAGCTTCCAGAGCCAGTCGCCTTTGGTGGCCTGGAGATCAAGTCCGGTCTGCCGCATGAGTTCATAGAAGGGCGCCAGTACGACTTCTCCCGCACCATTTGATAAAGGCATGAACAGGGGGTCACGACTGGTGCCGTTGAAGTGGGAGAGGCCGATGTCCCAGTCACCGATGAAATGGGACCATCGAATGGCCAGGTCGAGATGTCGTTCCTCCCTGTCGGATTCATAACCGGCCAGATCGGTATCGACCCGTGGATGAGTGCGCAGGCGCCCATCCTCACCGGGAAAGGTTCGTTCACGGAATCCTGCAAGCAGGTAGAAATCGAGGATACCCCAATCCCGCTCGAGGGAGAGCTTCAGCATGGGCTGACCGAGTTTCTGTTCCCCATCGGGGTTTTCAACCAGATCGGTCTGGTTGATGATATCCACCAGATGCAATGCTTCTGTCACACCCCAGAAAACCTTGCCGACTCCTACCCGGCTCTCCCAGCCGTTACCGGCATAGGTCCAGATCAGTTCACGGATATCTGCATGACTTCGTTCATCATCTTCGCTGTCCCAGCGGGCGAAGGGGATGAATAACAAACTCTGTTTGTCATTGTCCCAGCGCTGGAAATACTCGGGTTGAACAGCGAGTGACAAGGCATGGTCAGGTTGGTCGCTGTCAAGTGGGTCCTGCAGGAAATAGCGTCCCTGACCCTCCACGTATCCGCTCCATTCTCCAGCGCAAAGGAATCCTGGCAACAGCAGGAGGATACAAAACCAGACTTTCACTCTATAGACTCCTTGGGGAAGGGTATTGCGGATTGGAAGGGTGCGGCAAAGCCGCACCCAGTGTTTATCGGGCTCGTTTGAGACTGTTCTTGTTGAAGTCTCCATCACTCAGCCCCGAGCGGAAGTTATATTTCTCCCAACTCAGCAGGGTACTCTTGCCGGTCTGGTGATTCTCCATGTACATTTGATCGGCACGCCAGTACTGATCGAGGTATTGCTGATAGCCACGAAATACCAGCGTCTTCAACAATGTATTTTTACGGTCGTAGTATTTGATCTTGAGTGGGATGAATTGCGCTTGATCAACCCAGACCTGCTGCCGGGTATAGCCGGAATTGGGATCGACCGGGTACCGCTCCAGGAGGAAGCTGGCCTTGCCTTCATAGCTGCTCTCCTCGATAAATTTGTAGGTGTATTTTTCCACCTCCTGGGATGAGATATCCTCATAGGCAAACTCACTGCCCATGAAAGGGCCTGATTTGTTACGCGATGCGATGCGTTTGACCCGTTTCAGCGCAGGCAGGTAGAGCCACTGGTCATCGTCGCCCGTTTTGTGGGAGAAACTGAGAAGTGCGGTGCCCTTGACGTCACGGGGTTCGTCGAAGATGACCAGTGTCTTGTCTCCGTCATTCTCGACTTCCAGGGTCTGATTGCGCATATCACGCAAACTCTCTTCACCATGTTTGTTTTTCAGTAACATGGTCATGGCTGCCTTGAAATCGTGAAAGCCGGTATCTCTGCGTTCGATCTCCTGGGCGATTTCCAGGCCTCTCTCCTCGGGGGTGATTGCCTGTGCCAATAACGGCATCAATATCAACAATAGTGAAAGAACAATTGGCTTCATGATTTTTTTCCTCCGAAATAGATCAGCAACGGGGGTAGAAAGAGAAAGTCGGCAACCAGGGCGAGTCCCAGGGTGATGGCGGTCAACAGCCCCATACCGGCATTGAGTTGAAAATGTGAGAAAGCGAGGATACCGAAACCGACCATCAGCACCAGGGTTGTGACCCAAAGTGCAGTGCCTACGGTGGAGAAGGCATATCGAACGGCATCTTCCCTGCTAAGTTGTTTTTCCCGTCTGGCTCGGAGATATTTACTCAGAAAGTGGACCGTGTCGTCGACCACGATACCCAGGGTCATGCCGCTGACCACAGAGAGGGCCAATCCCACCTCGCCAACCAATAGCCCCCAAATACCGAAAGCCATCCCCATGGGCACCAAATTGGGCAGCAGGCTAAGACCGCCAATCCGCAGTGATCGTAATGCCAAAACGAGAATGAGAGAGATCACCACCAGTGCCAGGGTAGTGCCCTTGAGCATGGAGACGATATTGCGATTGCCGATGTGCGCAAACATGACACTGGGACTGGCACCCTCTATACGCATGCCGGGCGCATTTTGCGCCAGCCACGCCTGGGCGCTCTCCTCTATCGCCAGAAGTTGCTGTGTGGAGATGCTCTCCAGGGTGACGGTAAAACGCGTGGCAGACTTCTTCACGTTGATCTGATTGTTCAGATCCAGCCCGAAGGGCAGGGAGAACTCGTAGAGCAGCAGATACTGGGCGGATAAATTCCGCTCGTCCGGTAAGCGGTACCAGCTATCGTCATCTTCATGCATATTGCGGTTGAGCCGCTTCATGATGTCGGTAATGGTGTTGACATGAAGTACGTGTGGCTGCTGACGGTACCATTGGGCGAATGCCTCCACATTTTGCAGGAAGCCAGGATCGCTGATACCGCCTGTTTCGCCGCTCTCCAGGGAGTACTCTATGAGGTAGATCCCGGTCAGGTTTTCCGTGGTGAAGTCAGTGGCCTGACGGAATAGATTGGTCTCATCGAAGTATTTGACGAACTGGTCGTCCAATCGGTTGTTGGGGATCTGGGCGATGAGAAAGAGAATCAGGGCACCCATACCCCACAGCAATGCCTTTTTGTTTTTTACCACGAATTCTGCCAGGTGTTGCATGGCGATGCTGCCCTGGGTATCCCCTTTCAGGGCCTTGACCGGAAGTACCATCATCATGGCTGGCAGAAAGGTGACAGAGAGAATGAATGCCAGTACCACACCCATGGCAGCCATATTACCCAGATCCCGGAAGGGTGGAGCATCGCTGAAATTGAGACTGAGAAACCCGATGGAGGTTGTCAGTGTGGTGAGGAAGATTGGCTGAAGGTTGATCCTCAGACTCTCCATCATCGCCTGGTGTTTTGACTCTCCCTGACGCATGCCATGGAGGAAATTCACCAATACGTGCACGCAGTCAGCAATGGCAAGGGTCATAATGACGATGGGCACGGTTGTGGTGGGCGGCGACATCTGTATGCCAAGCCAACCGGTCAGTCCCATGGTGGCGATGATCATCAGGATGATAATGATCATCGTAGAGAGTGTGCCGGGGATTGACCGCAGCATGAGGACCAGTACCAGGATCACCGCAGCGAACATCAGGGGATAGAGGGTCGTCATATCGCCCAGGGAGGCGGTGGGAAAGGCGTTGTTCATCATGATCATACCGGTCAGGTGGATCTTGATGTCGGGGTGTGCCGTCTCAATCTTACTGACCAGGGCCTGGGCGGCTTCTGCAACTTCCGGCACCTCAGTCAGTTTCTTGCCCGGCAGCTGAACGGTGACGTTGACACCGGTTGTGTGTGCGCTTGGTGAGATCAGGCGGTTGGCCAGCAATGGATCGGTGGTAGCGGTTTTCTGCTTCTCCGCTAACGCTTCATCTGAGAGCGTCTCCGGGTTTAGTACCAGGTCCTCCACAATCAGGTCATCACCTTCGGCGTAGGTGTGCTGGAAATTGGTGATCGAGTCAACGCGGATGGAGTGGGGGATCTGCCAGGCCGCTTTGGTTAGCTCAGCCACAGCCGAGAGGGTCTCCCGGCTGAAGACAATCCCATCCTTCGGTGCAAGTACGAAAAGTACGTTGTCATTTTTTGTATAGGTGTTCTGCAGCTGTTCGAATGCCTGGAGTTGGGGATTCTCTTCGCTGAAGAACATTCTGTAGTCATTACTGAAGTGCAGATGCTTGATGCCGGTTCCCAATGCGAGCATCAAAACCACAGAAAGTAGAATAACCGAATAGTTGTACTTCAATACGAGGCTAAAGAAGCGTTCAATCATGTTGTTGTCCTTTTTATTTGTCAGGTGATGCCCTGAGACTCTCCAGATAGTGCAGCAATCCTTCTCCACAACTCATCAGTACATCATGACTTTGCGCATTTTTCGCCATACTCATGCATCCCTCAAGTGAGGCCAGGATAAAAAGTGCAGTGTCGGTCACATTGATGGTCTTTGATATACAGCCTTCATGCTGTCCTCGTGTCAGCAGATTGATGATGTTCTGCTGCCAGCGCTGATAGAGTACGTCGATGCGTTGTCGAAAACCGTCATCGATGGGGGACATCTCCTGAGCGAGATTGTTCAGGGGGCATCCGAGTGCAATTTCCTCGCTACCAAAGTACTCGCCAGCCTGACGAATAGTATCGATGAGAATATCGATAGCATCTCCGGGACGCTGCATAGGCTCAAACCACATGGATTCGAGTTTGTGGGTGATTGCCTCGTCCAGCACGGCGTAACCGAGCTGCAGCTTACTGCTGAAATGGTGGTAGAGGGCGCCTTTTGTCACGCCTGTCCGTTGCAGAATGGCGTTGAGGCTGGCGGCTTGGTAGCCGTAGTGGTGGATTTCATCATAGGCGGCCTCAAGTAGCGACAGGCGGGTGTCGTCTGCGCTTGTTGTTTGCCGGTCATGAAGAGGGGGTGACATACCGACCAGTATGTATGTCAATTTAATGCCTGTCAAACCCGATCTCTGGTGGTGCTGGGTCTTTGACAAGTAAAAGGCATTTTTCACAAAAAGGAATTGTGAAGCTTTCATCCCCTGAATGATGACCTGCTCAGGATAACTCCTTATACTGGAGCACTGAAAAAACAGATCGCCACAGGCCCTAGTGGGCCATGCGGTAAATAAGGTAATGATCAGAGCCCAGCTCATGATCCAAGGCAAGGCGTGCTCCGCAGGGAATGGCAAGCCCTTTCCAAGGAGTACAACGCAGCATTGGCTCATGAGCTGGGCTCCCTTCGGGCCGGCCCACAAGCCTCAGCAGCGGCGTTGCACTCACTTGAATTGGCCTGCCAGTCCTACGTTCGTGCGCCTTGCTGCTGAGGCTTGTGGGTCCGGCTGATCGTTACCTTATTTACCGCATGGCCCACTAGCAAAGACTGCCTGACGCATCTATCGAAAGAACAATATCAAGGGAGCCATTCATGTCATCTTCCGAACAGAACGTCACTCAGACCAATGCCGCCTTGGGCGCGTCGGCTCAGGAGTTTCTGGACTACTGCAATGCCGAACGGGAACGTCGCCTCAATTCAGGGGAGACTTTCGACCAGGAGGCATTCGACCAGGCTATCGAAATGGTATTGAGTAAGTTGCGTGTGTTGGCAGATGAGGGTTGGTCATGATTATTAATTCCATCAAGGCCAGCAATGTACTGAAGTATGCGTCGTTAGAGCTGGATAACATTCCCGAACAAGGTCTGATTGCCATTACCGGCCCCAATGAATCGGGCAAGAGCACGATTGGGGAGACCGTCTGTTTTGCCCTCTTCGGCAGGACCTTTTCTCTCGATTTCGATGAGCTGCCGAAGATCATCCGCTGGGATGAGACCCACTGTTCCGCCGAACTGGAGTTTACCCCGGCTGACGGTAAGCGTTACCACCTGGAGCGATTTTTGGATGACGGGGGTAATCATAGCGCCCGTCTGGCGCTGGCGGAGTCGCCACGGTCTGATGAGCCTCTGGCAAGAGGTATAGAACAGGTGGCAGATAAGGTCTATGAGCTGATCGGCTACGAGTACGAGGAGTTTATCGAGTCTTTCTATCTGGCTCAGCGAGAGATTACCACGCCCCATCCACACAGCTATGCAGTCAAGACCATGGCGGGGCTGGTGACTCTGGAATATTGCGCTGAGGCCTGCCGGGAGGACCACGAAGAGACACGCAGTGAGGTCGAGGCAAAACTTTCTGATATCACCAAGCTGCAAGAGCAACTGGATGAACTCGACATTGATCCCCGCTTGCTGTCGGAATTGGAAGGTGAAAGGGAGACCATCTCCCGTCGCATGGGTGAGGCCAACCGGTCGATCGAAACATTGGATAGTGCGTCTGTAGCTTATCAAGATGCACTGCCCAAGCGGGAGAAAGCGATTGGTGCGCGTGGTCGTGCTGGTTTTTTGCGTCTCATCATGCTGCTGTTGGCGCTAGTGATGGGTGGCAGTTGGTATCTCTTAGCGAATATGCCGGCGCATGACCTGTCGCAGCAACTTTCAGAGCTGTTGGCAACAAGCTTCTCTTTCTGGCAGCCGGAAATGGTTACCTGGTTACTCTATGCGGCAGCAGGTGCCGCCGTGCTGTTCCTCTTTTTCTGGATGCGCCGCGCCAGTCTGAGTAACAGTGTGAAAGATTATGGCCAGTCTGCGCAGTCTCTCGCCAGCGTGTTGGATGATCTGCCGATAGCTGAAAGTCCAGAGACATCTTCTTCAGATGGGGTGGGGGAGCAGGAAGGTGAGCAGGCAACTGACAGCACTTCTAGAGAGACAGAGAAAGAAGAACCGATTGCGGTTGATCGGGCTGCCCGAAGCAGATTAAGCCAGCGGATCAGTGACTGGCAGGCCACTATTGCTGAGGTGAGGGACGGTGTCGGCAATGAGCAGAATTTCCTGCGACAGGGCATGGAGGTAGACAAGCTCCGCATGGGACAGCTTGATCAGGCACTGACCCAAGAGCGGGAAAGACTGGATAAGTCGGAACAACTGCACACCATGCAGACTGAAATACGCGAGAAGACTGCTGAACGCGAACGCCATATCGAGATCTGTTCAATGGCGGATGAGTTGATCCAGGGTGCGACCCGTGAGGTCTCCTACCAGTTCAACCGTAAATTGCGTGGTCTGGTCAGCAAGACCCTGCCTCTGTTCACCGAAAACCGCTATGAGCATCTGCAGATCGACGACGATCTCAGTGTCCGTGCCTTCTCCAGTGAGAAGCGCGACTTTATGGATCTGGATGAGATTTCCAGCGGTACTCAGCGGCAGATTATGCTGGCGGTACGTCTGGCGCTCTCCCAAGAGCTGGTTGAGCGGACGGTGAAAGGTAATCAGTTCCTCTTCCTGGATGAGCCGTTCGCCTTTTTCGACGAACACCGCACCCGCAGTGCCTTGACCGTATTGCCGACCCTTAGTGAGGAGCTGAACCAGATCTGGATCATCGGCCAGGCCTTCTCGGATGACCTGAAATTCGATCGGCATATTCAATGTGAGCGGAGCAGGGATTCGATTGTGTAAATGACAGGCCTTCTTGAAACAAGATTAAGCGTCCTATTCTCGTCCGCAAATGAGAGCAGATAAACACGAATATCTGCAAAGTGATCGTCTGCTGATGAGTGAGGCGTAGGGTGTGGCTTTGCCGCACCGGACACATGCCGTATCGATTTTTCGCAACCTCTCATGGCTACTGACGAACTGCCCGTCAAGGCGGTAATTCCAACACTCTCAGCCGCCCTCGCGGAGCATCCCTCAGCGGTGCTTTGTGCCCCTCCCGGTTCCGGCAAGACAACCCTGGTACCTCTTGAGCTACTCCAGTCACCCTGGTTGACGGGGCAGATTTTGATGCTAGAGCCCAGGCGCCTGGCAGCCAGAGCTGCTGCTGGTCGAATGGCCTTCCTGCTGGGTGAGACGGTGGGTGAGACGGTCGGCTATGCCATCCGCCTGGAGCGCAGAGTCTCTGCCAAGACGCGCATCGAGGTGGTCACCGAAGGTATCCTGACCCAGCGGTTACAGAGAGATCCGTCACTGGATGGTGTCAGTCTGGTGATCTTCGATGAATTCCACGAACGCAATTTACAATCCGATCTTGCGCTCGCGCTTTCGTTGGATGTGCAGCAGGGACTACGTGAAGACCTGAGACTTCTGGTGATGTCCGCAACCCTGGATAGTGAATGGGTGAGCGCTCTGCTGGGTGGCGCGCCTGTGGTGAAAGCCGAAGGCCGCAGCTATCCGGTAACGCTGCACTATTCATCAGAGCACCCTGACAAGCGGCGCATCGTTGAACAGACCGTAAACATCACGCTTCAGGCTTTTCATCGGGAGTCGGGGGACCTTCTGGTCTTTCTGCCTGGTGTTGGCGAGATAAAACGAACATTGGATCGGTTGAGAAATGCCCTATCGAACGACGCAGCTGCCCCCATTCTCTCCCCCCTCTATGGTGATCTGCCGAAAGCGGAACAGGACCGGGCTCTGCTGCCGGATCCTGGTAGACGGCGACGGATTGTACTGACAACCTCAATTGCCGAAACCAGCCTGACGATAGAGGGTGTGACAACGGTGGTAGACAGTGGCTGGTCCAGGTTGCCGGCATTTCTTCCCGGCATCGGCTTGACGCGGCTGGAGACAGTACCTATCTCAAGGGCGGCTGCGGACCAGCGGGCGGGCAGAGCGGGACGCATAGGACCTGGCGTCTGTTATCGTCTTTGGTCGGCATCCTATCACGATCGTCTCCCGGCTTTTCATCCCGCTGAGATCCTGCAGGCAGACTTGGCGCCCTTGGTGCTGGATCTGGCGCGTTGGGGTGTGAGTGATCCGGATCAGTTGCACTGGCCAGAACCCCCGCCAGTGGCTGCCTACTCGCAGGCCTGTGATCTTCTTGAGCGTCTAGGCGCTCTAAATCTACAGCGTCGCATAACGACACTGGGTCGATCTATATCCCGCTTACCCGTGCACCCGCGTCTCGCTCATATGCTGTTACACGCGGCACCGGATGAGAGGCAGACGGTCTGCGATCTTGCGGCGCTGCTAAGTGAAAGGGATATTCTCCCGTATTCGTCTGATAGCGGTCGCTCGGTCGACATGACATTGCGATTACGTCTTCTTGAGCGCTGGCGGACTGGAGATTTGGGATCTACAGGCAGAGGGAGTGGTGACGTGGCTGCGATGCGGCAGGTAGACAGGCTCAGTCATGATTGGAAAAAACGTCTGCCAAAGCGTGAGCCGTTATCTGCTGAGACAAGGCTTAGCGTCGCTCAGTATCTGGCGTTGGCTTATCCCGACCGCATAGCCCAGCGTACCGGACACGCACGTTTCCGCCTGGTGAGTGGCCGGGCAGTTCGATTGTCGGAGGAGGATCCTCTGGCTGGTGAAGAGTATCTGGTGGCAGCGCAGTTAGATGCAGGCCGAACAGAAGGATGGGTTCGACTGGCTGCAGCTATCGGCGAGGCCGAGATCCGCGAGTTGCCCGACCTACAGTTAACGTCGACAGAGAGTGTGGCCTGGGACAGCACTGCAGAACGTGTTGTCATGCTGTCGAGGGAGTGCTTGGGCACGTTAACACTTAAAGAGTCTCCGATAAGTCATGCTGACCCCGCTATGGTGCTGGAGGCGATGTTGGCGGGTGTGAGATCCATGGGGCTCTCAGTACTACCCTGGAGTCGGCCGCTGCGACAATGGCAGGACCGTGTCTGCTGGCTACGGGAGGTGTTGGAAGGTGGAGGGCTCCCCGACCTGTCAGATGAATGGCTGGCGACCCACCTGGAGGATTGGCTTTCAGCGTGGTTGGATGGCGTCACCCGTAAGGTGCAATTACAGCGCCTCGATCTGCCAACGATACTGAAAGCGATGCTGAGCTGGGATCAGCAGCAGCAGATTGAGCGTGAAGCCCCTTCTCACATCTATGTGCCCAGCGGTTCTCGCATCCCGTTGAAATACTCGACAGGGGAGGCGCCGATATTAGCGGTAAGGCTGCAGGAATTGTTTGGTCTCTCGGAGACGCCAAGGGTAGGTGAAGGACGGGTTCCGCTAATGCTGCACCTTCTCTCGCCGGCTCAACGACCCATGCAGATTACCGATGATTTGGGGGGCTTTTGGCAGCGCACCTATCCTGAAGTAAAGAGAGAGCTGATGGGGCGATATCCGAAGCACTACTGGCCGGACGACCCCATGCAGGCCAAGCCTACCGCGAGGACTAAGCCGCCGCTAAGAAGGTCTTAATGCTGAAGGGTAGTATTATTTATGAAGTAGGGCAATATTTCTCCAGTGGCCGCAATTGCAATCGGATAGCGGCGCTCATGAGGGTCAGAATGTGACAATTTCATCTAAGTCGGTTAGATTACACGGCTGCCTAAATAATATATAAGCGTCGAATCAGAATAAGCTGGCAAAAGTACCTCAGTGAGAGTTTTCCGGGCACCAGGAAGACTGGATACGGAGGTTGGTTTGATATAGCCAAGGACCCAGACAAATCGTCTGCGACGATCAGGCTAGCGTGTAAACAAGGACCGGTGTAGGAGATCATGGAGCAAATCAGGTCATCAGACAGTGTGGTGAGCAGACTTGTCGGGTTTTTTCCGCGGCTTGAGCGTTGCCTTGACAGCGAGTTGGAACAATCACTCGTGAGGCTCTTTTTTGCGGGCCTGTTCATTCTCTATCTCTGGTTATTTCATTTATCCGGCCATCTTTCGCATGATTTAGGCAAAAGTCTCTTCCCGGTAGCCTTCGGTTATTTTTTTCTCGCATTGTCTGTCATCACAGCCATCGCCATACAGCCTGAGCGTTACCGCCTAAGGCGTATCATCAGCACTGCTATTGATGCCGGGATGATCAGCGTGGCGATGTGGCTTGGTGGTGAGATCTCTTCGATACTCTATATTTTTTATCTCTGGATCACATTAGGAAATGGCCTTCGTTACGGCAGAAAATATCTTCTGCTGGCTTCCGCACTGAGCTTCGTCGGTTTTTCTATGGTAATCGTCTGGAGTGATTATTGGTGGCAACACCGTATTCTCAGTATTGGTATGTTGCTGGGACTATTGATTATCCCATTATTTGTCTCCGCCTTACTCGCGCGACTGGAAATGGAAAAACTAAGAGCCGAGTCGGCTAATCATGCAAAGAGCCGTTTTCTGGCCAATATGAGTCATGAAATACGCACGCCGCTCAATGGTGTGGTCGGCATGTCTGATCTGTTGGTCGGTACACCCTTGAACGAAGAGCAGCAGGATATCGTCCACAACATACACGCTTCAGCTGAATCATTATTGAGTCTGATCGAAGATATTCTCGATATTTCAAAAATAGAAGCCGGAAAAATTGTCATTTCCCCTGCGGATCAGGAGATCTACTCTCTGACAAATGATATTGTCGGCATAATCAAGCCCCTGGTGGTTTCAAAATCAATCCATATTGATCTATGGATTGAGGCAGAGGTTCCACCAGTCGTACGGGTTGATCCACTGCTGCTGAGGCAGATTCTTGTTAATCTACTTTCCAACGCCGTCAAATTTACCGAAGAGGGTGGGGTCAGTCTGCGTATTTCTCTCAGACCTGCTGAAGAGGGAGATATGTCACCCGAGCGACTGCTGTTTGAAGTTGTTGATACTGGAATCGGTATTTCTGAACAACATCTACACCAAATCTTCGAGCGGTTTACGCAACTCGATGACTCTGTCACTCGCCGTTATCCCGGTACAGGTCTGGGTACCACAATCACCAAGCAATTGGTGGAGCTGTTGAATGGCAGAATCGGTGTTGAGAGTCAGTTGGGTCAAGGTAGCCGGTTTTGGTTCGACCTGCCGCTACTGGAGACGGCTCAAGATGTTGATGAAGATCTGTTACAGACAGCGCAGTGGATTCTCTTCAGTGATGCAGCCTATGAGGAGTCTGCCATTCTCAATGTTATGCAAGAGTGCAATCTGATCACCAAGGTGAGTAAGTCCAGTGCCGGCGGTTTTCAAGAACTCATGAATGCAGTGGCACTGAATAAGCCATACGACGTCGCTATCGTGGATGAAACACGGATTGAAATTCCGGCTGATCAGTTGGTGCAAACGATAAGGGGTGAGCCACATTTGCGCGGTCTCATTTTCGTACTGGTGACAGAAACAGCTGTTGACTGGAAAAGGAAACAGGCACTACAACAGGCAGGTTTTTCTGTCATTATCAGTGCACCATTTTCCACAAAAAAGATCCGCTATGGGCTTACTTATGCAATGATACAGAAGGGTAAGTCGGTGTCTGCTGGATTGGATCTGGTTACTGGAGGCAATCGTCCTTTACCTGCGAGAAAATACAAAGTGCTTCTGGCGGAAGACAATTATATCAATCAAAAAGTGGTGCAGAAGATACTCCAGCGAGCTGGACATTCCGTTAGTGTTACAGATACCGGTGAAGATGCACTAAATGCCTTGAAATCGAGTCACTTCGACCTTGTTATTCTCGATATGCAAATGCCTGATATGGGTGGGCTTGATGTTATTAAGCACTATCAGGAATCCCTGGCGGAGCCCTCTGATGTCCCCTTTATGATGTTGACCGCCAATGCCACTATCGATGCACAAGAACAATGCCGAGAAATGGGTGTGCGTGCATTTTTAACCAAGCCCGTTCGTTCCGGACAATTGGTGGCAATCATGGATGAAATCTTATCCGGTAATTCCTCCGTTAGTTCTGAAGGACTGCAGCAGGATGAACAATTTGAGTTGGAGAGTATCGAGCAGCAACAACTGATCATCGACTCGACCGTCATTGATGACTTGTCAAGATTGAGTAAAAATCCTGCTTTTCTTGAGGAGCTTGCAGAAAAGTTCTTCAAAGATTCTGAGGCGCTGCTGGATACAATGCGTGAGGCAGTGAGTAAAAAAACGGTAGCTACCTATCGTGAATGTGCGCATGCCCTGGCGGGGAATGCAGCGGGTATGGGTGCACATGCGCTTAAAGCTGCTTGTGATGCTGGTTCAGGAGTTGATCAGCGGGAGTTTAATGCGATCGGGGAGAACCTGTTTGCAGAGACGCTGACCGCCTACTCGGCAACCAATCAGATGCTAAACCGTTTACTGGCAAACCGCGAATCGACCAGCGCCAGGTAGTACCTATTTACCCGTTACCTTATAAACCTTGGGTACCAAGCGTATTCAGGATCTATCGCGTTTGTATGCATGCTCCTCAGATAGATAGGTATGGAATGCCTGGGACGTCAGAGAAGCAAGTTCCGACAGGCGGGGGAGTCTTTGCACGGCTTCTGACTTAAACTGCGCTTTGCTAACCCGCTCTAGGTTGATACACATTTCGTACAGGGCGAACGCTCCCAGTTGTCCTGAGTTGTCCATCAGGATGCCGCATAAATTGAAGAAACGATCAGGTTGATCAAGCTCGATCGATTCCTGCATACCTTGCAGGATGACAGCACAGTCACGAACAAAAACCTCGATCAATCCGGCAACAAACCCGTGATCGTCATCAAGTTGTTCCAATGCATTCAGGACACTCTTATCAAGCAGGTCGGTATGATGGAACTGAGTCTCTCTGTAGTGTGTGGTGGGGGGAGACTGTCTACTTGCCGGTACTGTTAAAGGCGGGAGGCTTTCCGGAGCAGCATTGATCATGTTAAGGAGTTCTTCGGCGGGTACTGGCTTGAACAGACAGGCTCTGATTTGCAGCTCCCGGCAAAGTCTCAGCGTAGCTGGGGTGTTTTGGTTAGTGACTATGATGAAGGGAACCCAATGCTGGTGAGGCGTGGTAAAGCGGTGTAGCTTGATGACCTGTGTGCCGTTCATGATAGGTAGCTGTAAATTGATGACAGCCATATCGAAAGACTGTTGTTCCAAGGCTTCCAGCGCTTGTTCCCCGTTTGCCACACTTTTTACACGATAGCCTGTACCACGGAGAACTTTTTCAAGTTGGTTTCTTTCCGTCGTGTTCTGCTCAGCTAGCAGAATGGTTTTCTGAGGCTGTCGTTGACTGCGACTTTTGCGGTAACGCGTCAGATAAACGACGTTATCCGAATCATTGGATTGACCCCCATGTCCCTCGATGATTGAGAATAGCTGAGATTTATTGACAGGGGTCTCAATCAAGCCTGAATAGCCTGCCTTCAGTAGCTTGTGACTATCGTCCCGGGATTGTGGGTTGCCTAGAAAGAGCAGCTTTATAGAAGCCAGCCTTGGCTCGTTATTTAGTAGGGATGGCAGGTGAGCTGGCGCTATGTCCAGCCGCTGGGTATCCACGATCAGTATGCCGGGCAGCGTGTGAGAGCTGTCCTGATTCATGAGCCTGCAAAGGGCCTGGATACTGTTGACAGAGGTAGCATAACGCTTACCCCATGTTCGTAGACAGTCTGTAATGGGGTCGATATGTCTTGGATCTCTGGAGATTATTAAAACATCTTCGCTACCGGTGGACGCGTGTTCAGATGAAGGGTCCTGTATAGAACCTATCTGCTGATGCGGGGAAGTGATTTGTGCTTCAGTAAGATGATTTTGCTGCAGAGATGATTGAATATCTTCGGATAGAACGGACTGGCTGTTTGAGCTGCCCGATTTCAAGCGGATAGTGACAAGCGCCAAGACGAGTGTGATGGCAGAGACCGAAAGCAGTGTTTCCCATAGTTCGATCGGACTTGTCAACATTTGAGAAAAAAGTAGCAATACACTTGAGATGACGGCAATTGAAACCAAGGGGCTGCTGATTTCTAAGCTGGATCTCTTGTTTGAGTTTGGCATCACCTGTAATCCATTAGCGTCCGATGCGGGAGTTTAAGTATCTTCACTCAGCGAATTATGGATCGAGATGACCGTGTCGGATTCCTGTAGGAAAACCTCAGCGCAATCCGGATCGAAGTGGTTGCCACGTTCTTCCTTTATATAGTCAAAAGCCTTCTCCAGGGGCCAACTCTTTTTGTAGGGTCTGTTTGTCACTAATGCGTCAAATACATCGGCTACGGCAACGATCCTTGCCTCAAGTGGTATTTTATCGGCCTTGAGCCCGCGAGGATAACCCTCCCCGCTAAATTTTTCGTGATGACTCAAGGCGATTACGGCACCTGTCTGCAGATAGATCGACGGACTGTCCTTGAGTATGTCGAAACCTACAACGGTATGGTGCTTCATAATTTCGAACTCTTCTGGCGTAAGGCGTGCCGGTTTCAATAAAATCGCATCCGGTATGCCTATTTTACCGATATCATGCATGGGAGAGGCCTGGGCGATCAAATCACACAGTTCCTTAGATAGCCCAAGTTTCTCGGCAATCAGCCGGGAGTAGCGGGAGATTCTGTGGATATGGTTTCCTGTATCTTCATCCCGATATTCCCCCGCCTTCGCCAGTCGGATCAGGGTTTCTTCTTCCCGGTCATGAAGCTCTTGTGTCGTCTTGCGTATTTCACCTTCCAGCAGTAACGCCCTGTCCTTTATCAGCTTGCGCTGCCGGCTCATGGTCAGCAGGTTATTGCAGCGCGCCCTACACTCAGTATGGTCAATGGGTTTAGTGATAAAGTCTGTGGCACCGGATTCAAGGGCGAGATAGCGGACTGATTGATCCTCAATGCAGGTCACAATCATAACCGGCACATCGTTGAAGCCGGGAATCTGCCTAAACCATTTGATGAACTCAACGCCATCCATTTGCGGCATTTTGTAATCTGTAATGACCAGGTCGACATCATTTTGCTTCGCCCATTCGAGTGCTTCGGTGGGGTCTGCGTAGCACTTGGTGGAGACATCCTTGTCTATGGACCCAATCAGCTCTTGTAAGATCATCCTTGTTATTGACTGATCATCAATGATGAGTACGTTAGACATAGCAATAGCGATAATAGCCCTCAATAAAAACGCAACTTCGGCATACGTCTGACGCTTGCCCCGAATCAGGAATAGCGGCAAGGGCAGCCAATGCTTTACCCTGGGCTATTCGATGCTCCTGATCATGTATTAGCCGCCGGATCGGCAGTGGTGCCATCACTTGTTACCACTTCGGATCCAACCATAACAGCTATTCAGGAGAATAATCCTTATTGAATGTGAAATAAATTCCTAGAATATTAACCGATTAACTATTGCTATGCGAGTTCTCTAAGTACACAGATCTTATAAATGCAAACGCGGCCATACAGACCGGCTACTGTCATTTGTCATGAATGGTTTGTCGCTGATTGGGAGATCACCTGGCAGTGGCACTATCGTTGTTCAGTTTTCTTTCGTTAATGGAAAACAGGGAATTGGGACAAACAAAGCGGTGAATGGCTTTCCACACTGAGCTTCAGACCGTAGAATTGTCGCCTTGACTGTGAGGAGATAGATTTGTGAAATTTAGCGTTGATCAGTTCCGTGCCTGGGATCGCAAGTGTGTAACGCTGATGGGCATGTCCGGCGTGGGAAAGACCCGGCTGGCCAACAAGTTAAGGAAAAAAGACTGGTTCCACTATTCCGGGGACTACCGGATCGGTACGCGCTATCTGGATGAGCCGATTCTCGATAGTTTCAAGGAACAGGCCATGCGCGTCCCGATGTTGCGTGATCTGCTGCGCTCCGATTCTATCTTCATTCGAAACAACATCACCTTCCATAATCTAAAACCGGTCTCCACGTTTTTGGGGATGGTCGGTAATCCCGAGTTGGGGGGTATCGGCCTGACGGAGTTCAAACGCAGGCAGCAACTCCACAGGCAGGCGGAGATCGCTGCCATGTATGATGTGCCGGGCTTTATGCATAAAGCTCAGTTGATCTACGACTATCCACATTTTATCAACGATGTGGGGGGCAGCCTCTGTGAGCTGGATGAGCCCGGTCTGCTTGATTTTCTTGCTGAGCATTCGCTGATCCTCTATATCCGCGCCAGCAAGGCGGATGAGGCAGCCTTGATCGCGCGTTCGGTTTCATCGCCAAAACCGCTCTACTATCGTGAAGATTTCCTTGATGAGCAGTTAGACATCTACATGGAGATGAAGGGGATTGGGTATGCCTCACTCATCGATCCGATGGATTTCACCAGTTGGGTCTTCCCGCGTCTGTTCCGCGCAAGGATTCCACGTTATGAGGCGATCGCCGACGAGTATGGCTATACGGTCAATACCGAGGCACTTGCCCAGGTCAAGAGCGAGGCCGACTTTCTTCAACTACTGGAACAGGTTATAGAAGGGGATACCTGACATGCCGCTGGTTGCACATACTGAATTACCGGCCTTCTCCCGCCTGCGCGAAGAGGGACAGAACGTACTCACACCTGAGCGTGCCACACATCAACATATCCGGGAACTGCATATCGGACTGCTTAACATGATGCCCGATGCAGCCATTGAGGCGACCGAGCGGCAGTTTTTCCGTCTGGTGGGGGAGGCCAATCCCATTGCCCAGTTTTTTCTACACCCCTTCACGCTCAAAGAGTTGCCCCGTGGAGAGAAGGCACAGGCCCATATCGATGCCTACTACGAGTCATTCGAAGAGGTTAAGGAAAAAGGGCTCGATGCGCTGATCATCACCGGCGCCAATGTCAGTCATCCCAATCTGGCGCAGGAAGCTTTCTGGAAGCCGTTGACCGAGGTTGTGGACTGGGCGCATGAGAATGTCACTTCGGTGCTCTGCTCCTGTCTTGCCACGCATGCTGTGGTGCAGTCCCATCATGGACAGAAACGCACGCATATGGGAGACAAACTCTGGGGTGTCTACAGTCATCGGGTCATGGATCTTCATCATCCCCTGGTGAATGACATCAATACCCGCTTTGACGTGCCGCATTCTCGATACAATCAGATCAGCCCGGCACAGTTCGAACAGGCCGGACTCAAGGTGTTAGTGCAGAGTGAAAAGGCGGGTGTTCATCTGGCTGTGAGCCGTGATGGTTTTCGCGTGGTCTATTTTCAGGGGCATCCGGAGTATGACACCATCAGCCTGCTGAAGGAGTATAAGCGGGAGGTCAATCTCTACATGGCCGGTAATCGTCCCGACTATCCGCCATTCCCAGAACACTATTTTACCCTGCGCAACCAGGCGATCTTCATTGAATATCGGGAGCGTGTGGAGGCAGCACGGTCGAAAGGCGAGCCCCTGCCGGAATTTCCCGAAGCCCTGGTGCTCGAAACCATCGACAATACCTGGCACGACACCGCAGAGGCTGTGATAGGTAACTGGATCGGTCTGGTCTATCAAGTTACCCATCAAGAGCGCTCCATTCCGTTTATGGAGGGCATAGACCCGGACAATCCGTTAAACCTGAGTCGGTAACTTCTTATGGGAAGGATTGTCAGTCCGTCTGGTGACGAATTGACTGGAAAATGGCGGAGCGGACGGGACTCGAACCCGCGACCCCCGGCGTGACAGGCCGGTATTCTAACCAGCTGAACTACCGCTCCGGTGAGAAGCGCGGTAGTTTAATGTTTTTCATGACGAGGTCAACCAGATAATCAGTCGTATTGGCTGAGCCAGCCGATCCAATCCTCGAAGAGGCTGGCATTGGCAGCCGCGACTGCCATGCTTGGCTGCAGTCCCAGCTTGTCTGTTGCCGCTAGGCTGACGTGTCCCTGAGTGAGTCGATAGCGACCCCCCGCCTCACTGTAGATAAGGCTCCCTGCGGCATAGTCCCAGAGCTTGGAGCCCCCATGTATATAAACCTCCAGCCTGCCCGCAGCCAGCCAGCACCAATCCAGTGCGACACTGCCGATACTGCGCTGGGAGCGATAGGGCGGCCGGGTCGCCAATTGGGTGGCGAGTGCTGGGGTGAGTCGTTTGAAGTCCACCATCGCGACACATCCTGCCAGCTGATCGGTTGAGTTTTCGAGTCTCAGGCGTTCACCGTTCAGCCAGGCACCTTCTCCTTTCTCGGCATAAAAGCACTCGTCACGCAGAGGGTCGTAGATAATGCCGATCTGTACAACGCCCGCATGGATATAGGCCAGAGAAGTGGCGAAACAGGGCGTACCGGCGACATAGTTCGAAGTACCGTCCAACGGATCAAGACACCAGAAGCCATTGGTGGAATTTTGCAGCACATGCTGCTGCTCTTCTAAGCTCATCTCCTCGCCGAGGAGGGGGATCAGCGGATATTCTTCACTCAGATACTGTTTGAGTCGCTGCTGTACTGCGAGGTCTGCCTCAGTCACCAGGGAACCGTCCGCCTTCTTTCTACCTTCTATTTTCTGGAATCTCGGCATGAGTTCCTGCGAGGCAGTTTCGATGACCAGCTTTTTCAGTAATTCGATATCGATGCGCATGGCGCCCATGTTACTCCTGTTGCTAAAGTTTGCGCATTATCAACGATCTTGGCCGGTCTGCATGAGATAGTGCAGAATCGCTCCAGTTATTCTCCCGCGGAGAGAAAAATGATTTTTGAGGTCGACGAAAAACTGCGCAAACGGGCAAAAAGCCCACACGAACTCTCGATGATGAATCTGGTGGCCTGCCACCTGATTGCTGCGCCGGCCGCTATTGTACTCGATGTGGGTCTCCTCGGTTTCCTGATACCGCTGGGACTCTCCCTCTCCATGATCGCATTCATCTGGTTGAGAGCCAGTAAAGGCGTTGCCAAGGATCCCTGGTTCGTTGCCGCCCACTGGCGCTTGTCCGCTAACCGCACCCGCATTCTGTTGATCGGCTATACCATCAGTGCTGTGATACTGGGGATGGCACTGATGGCCACTTCAGGCAGTTCGAAGGGCGACATCATGATGGTGGCCATTTCCCGGGTGGCTGTGGTGCCGACCTTGTTGACGGTGATGGTCTGCTTTGTGCTCGAGTCCGGTTCCATCTACCAAGCGGGTCGTGGTGAGGTGCCGGATGGCATAACACGCCGCATGCCGCCACCTGATGATTTGGTCGTTGTTGAGGGGCCGGCAGTCACGGTGGCTGACAACAGCTGAGAGATTGTCTGTGCTATTTTGGTCCTAGGAGTTCAATCGGGTACCCATCCGGGTCTTCAACGAAAGCGATAATTGTCATCCCGGCATTCATCGGCCCGGCTTCACGAATAATTTTTCCACCCCGATCGCGAATCCGTTCAGTTGCGGCATAGACATCATCCACTTCGATAGCCAAATGACCGAAACCGTTTCCAAGGTCATAGCCGTCAGTTTCCCAGTTGTGGGTCAATTCGATCACCGTATTATCTTTCTCATCACCATAGCCGACAAAGGCCAGTGTGAATTTTCCATCCGGATAGTCTTTCTGTCTCAATAACGCCATACCGAGAATCTGGGTATAGAAGTCGATGGACCGTTGCAGGTCACCGACCCGGATCATGGTGTGTAACATACGCATGATTGACTCCTTAAATATATTGTCCGACAACTGGAAACGTGGTTAGACAAGCCAGCTGGATATCAGATAGATCATCGACGCCAGCAGACCGGTAAACGGCAGGGTAATGAACCAGGCCAGGATGATACGGATGAGCGCAGAACGCTCCACCAGCGCATGGCGATAGAGTCGTTTTAGTGACTTTATCTCTTTCTTGCTGAGTGCTATCTGTCTATCCGGTCTGTCGAGTTCATCCAGCATGCGTCCCTTTTCGCTGAAGGGTGAATGGTCGAAGCGGTGTGTGAACGCGTCAATGACTTCCGGCTCCTGGTCCTTGTGGTAGCGCCTGAGTTTTTCCAGCAGTATGGCGTAATTGGTTTTCAGTGTTTCACGCAGAAAGCCGATACCGAAAATAGCGCCGACGGTGGTATGTGTGCTGCTGATGGGTAGACCGAGCTGGCTCGCGAACAGTACTGTGATGGCGACTGAGGTGACGATGCAGAAGGCTCTCACCTGATCTAATTCTGTAATCTCTGAGCCGATGGTGCGGATCAGCCTTCTACCAAACAGCATGAGTCCCAGCGGGATACCCAAAGCGCCAACAAGGAGCAGCCAGAGAGAGATATTGTTCTGCTGTATGAGTTGCTCGAATTGAATCGCCTCTTTGATCGCGATCATGGGTCCGATGGCGTTGGCGACATCGTTCGAGCCGTGAGCGAAACTCAGCAGGCCCGCCGCTAACAGCAGTGGCAGATTGAACAGACGGTTGACCGACGACTTGGTATTTGTCAGCAGCGCAGTACGTTGCTCAATAATGGGTCGGGTAATGAGATAGACGCCGAGTCCGATGGTAAAACCTGAGACCAGAGCGGTGAGGAAATCGACACGCCAGCTTGTCTTTAACCCCTTGAGAAGCAGATAGCTGGTGAAGGTCCATGCCATGAAACCGACCAGTAGTGGCAGGACTTTACGAGCTGCTTCCGACATCTCTTTTTGATACAACAGAGAGCGCTTGATCAGATAGAGCAAGAGTGCGGCAATCAGTCCGCCCAGGATGGGAGAGAGAATCCATCCGAAAGTCATGGTTCCGATCATCTGCCAGTTGGCGACGCCGATACCGCCCACTGTGATGCCTGCGCCCAGTACCCCGCCAACAATGCTGTGAGTGGTTGAGATCGGTGTGCCTGTGAATGTGGCGATGTTCAGCCACAGGGCGGCGGCAAGCAGCGCTGAGAGCATGACGCGGATAATGATCTCGCTGTCTCCCAGCTGTGAGGGCGTGATAATACCTTGTTTGATGGTGCTGATGACTTCAGTACCGGCGAGAAACGCACCAGCGGCTTCAAATATCGCTGCAAACATCACGGCGCCCAGCAGACCGATGACACGGGAGCCGACCAGCGGGCCGATATTATTGCCCGCATCGTTGGCACCGATGTTCAATGCCATATACCCACCCAGTACAGCGGCGATCAGCAGGACGCTGTGATCCCCGATGCCGGGAAAGAAGAATTGCGATGAGAAAAGGATGCCAAGCAGAAAGAGCAGGGCCGACAGTTGTCGTCCCCATGCAAGTCGTTGATCCACTCTGTCAGGAAACATATGTGGCAGTTGCTTGACGATTACCTAATCCTGACAAGACGGCTAAAACGTCGCTCCCTTTCAGGAGGTCTGCATGTCGCGAATGAACGTGTTCGATCTCTCGATAGATTGATTCATACGTTTGATCAGTGTGGCGATATCCGTTTTCAGGGTGGTGAATTCTCCACGCAAAGAGCCGATAGCCTGCGCATTCAGGTTATGTTTCAGAAACAGCACATTGTCCCGTAGAGTGTTGAGTACCGGCTGCATGGTCTTCTCCGCCTGCTTCATGCTGCTCAGCATCTCTTTGTAACGCCGGCGGGTCTGATTTAGTTGCTTGGCGCTAGAGGTCTTCAGGCTCTGGTTCTGGTAGAGATCGAGTTCCGCCTGCCACTCTTTGAAGAGGTCTTCGGCGACAGACTCGACCTTCTCAATACGGTTGGAAACCGAAGAGGCTGAGGACTCGCAGGCCTCGTACTCGTCATTTAGGCTTTCGTAGGCCCGCTTGAGATTGCTCTCCTCCAGCTGCACCACTGATGCGAACTGATCCAGTGCCGACTGGAACTGCTCTTGGGCATCACTCTGAGCGTCACGTGCCGATTCCACCCGGTCGACCAGAATGTCACGCTTGTGGATGCCGACTTTCTCCATCGTATCGTAGTAAACGCTGGTGCAGCCGGAGAGTGTGATCAGGAAGATGAGGATTGGGAAAAGACGTATTGCGAGCATGTGAACGGTGCCCCTCGATATCTGATAGATTGGCCACATTCTGCCACAGAGTGATCGCCAAAGGCGATTGCCGGGCATATTGACAGGATTGTTTGCAAATCACCGTGATGACCCAACGTGCTTTATAGACAGAATCTCCTGCTGGGTGCACTTTTCATCCTGCTGGCAGAACTGATGTTTGCCTCCATGGGCGCCGCTGTGAAAATGGTGACAGCGGATCTACCCAGCGAGATGGCCGTCTTCATGCGCAATATCATCGGCCTGGCATTGATGACGCCCCTGGTCTGGAACAGCGGCCCCGGGATACTCAAGACCGGGATTTTTCGTCTCCATCTGCTGCGGGCGACAGCGGGTGTTTCGGCCATGTACTGCTTCTTCTATGCCTTGGCCCATCTGCCGCTGGCGGACGGCATGTTGCTGAAGATGACGGCGCCGCTTTTCATGCCGTTGATTGCCTGGGCCTGGCTCAGTGAGCGGTTGCGAAAGACCATCCTGCTTGCGGTGGGTATAGGTTTTGCGGGTGTCATACTGGTGCTCAATCCCGAAGGAGAGTTCAGCCGCGTCGCCCTGGTGGGGCTGCTGGGTGGTGTACTGGCATCCCTGGCCAAGGTCAGTCTGCGGCGGCTCGGTCGTTCGGAACCTTCCGTGCGGGTTGTCTTCTACTTTGCTCTGATGAGTTCAGTGATCTCCGTGTTTCCCATGTTTTGGCACTGGCAGCAGCCGAATGCCCAGCAGTGGGGACTGTTTGCGTTGGTGGGTTTGAGCGGCACCCTGGGGCAGTTACTGCTGACTCGCGGTTATGCCATCGCTGCCGCGAGTGTGGTCAGTCCCTTTACCTATACCTCGGTGCTGTTTGGTGCGGTCTATGGTTATCTCTTCTGGGGGGAGACCTTAAGTCTGCAGTTCGTGATGGGCGCGCTGCTGATTTTTGTCGCTGGCATGCTCGCCCTGAGGTCACGAGAACCAAAACCGGGCTCGTTGGTCAGCGATCCGGCAAGACCCTGATACAATGAGCGGACAGTTGCGGCCTGATGCCGTTACCGCTGCTTTCAATAGAGAATAACTGATGTCGATGAACTGGTCTCAACTGCTCTCCCGTAAACGTCTGGGTTCGAGCGAACAATCCACAGGCAGTGCCACCCGCACGGACTTTCAGCGCGACCTCGACCGGATTATTTTCTCATCGGCCTTTCGGCGCATGCAGGACAAGACGCAGATCTTTCCGCTCTCCAAGATCGACTATGTACGTACCCGTCTGACCCACAGTCTCGAATCCTCTAGTGTGGGACGTTCGCTCGGCACGCTGGTGGGGGAGCAGATCATTGCCCGCCATGAACTCACGGCCTATGAGGCCTCCGATTTTGGCGATATCTGTGCGGCAGCCTGTTTGGCACACGATATCGGAAACCCGCCGTTTGGCCACTCCGGTGAAGATGCCATTCGCCACTGGGCCGAGAATGCTGAATACGGCAAGCAGCGGGTGGCAGTACTGCAGGGGAGTCAGCGGGAAGACTTCCTTAATTTCGAGGGCAACGCCCAAGGCTTTCGTGTCATTACACGGCTGCAGAATCGCGATAACCCGGGCGGATTACAATTGACCTGCGCCACCCTGGCGGCGTTTACCAAGTATCCCCGTGAGTCTTGTATCGGCAAGGGGAGATTTGAGGGTGTCAGCGCCAAGAAGCCCGGCTTCAACGCAGAGGATCAGCGCAACTTTACCGAAGTGGCCGAGACCGTAGGGTTGATCCGGCGCGATCCGGTGTTGGCGGTCTGGCATCGTCATCCCCTGGCCTTTCTGGTGGAGGCAGCGGACGATATCTGCTACCGGGTGATCGACATCGAAGATGGTTACCGGCTGGGCCATCTCAGCTTTCAGGAGGCGATGGACCTGTTTTGCGCGGTGTTGCCGGACTCATCCAAGCTCTCGTCCCGTCTGAACCGGATCAGCGGTGACAAGGAGAAGATTGAGTTCCTGCGGGCAAAAGTGATCAGTCAGGCGATCAGCGAGATTCTCACCTGCTTTCTCGACCAGGAGCGTGAAATTCTGGCTGGCCAATTCGATGAACCCCTGATGAGTAAGATTCCCCACCGGGCAGAGATGGACCGATTGATCGAAGTGGCCACTGAAAAGATCTACGTCGCCCCTGAGGTGATCGAGATCGAGACCGCCGGTTTTCAGGTGATCAGCGAATTACTTGAGCGGTTTATTCCGATTATCGACGACGTTGCAGAGCATGGTCAGGACGCCAGCCCTCGCAGCCAGATGATGATCCGCCTGATCCCCGAGCAGTTCCTCGGACCCGGTCACAGGCCCGCCGAGGAGGAGTATCTACGTCTCCTGCGCCTGACTGATTTTGTTTCGGGTATGACCGATTCCTACGCGGTTTCGCTGTATAAAAAAGTGACTGGCATATCTCTGCCTGGTGGATAAGGACATCACCTTTTTCAACAACAGCCGTGGATTTATTCAAGCCTGATCAGCTATGCTCAGTCTATCGATATTCGTCACAAATGACGCCTCAAAATAGGTGGTATGGGAACTGGGAGATTTCTATTGCGTGCTGTGAAGGGTTGTTGGATAGGTGGTTTGCTTGCGGTGGTCATTGTGGCTGCTGCTACCGAATGGAGCGTTGATCTCCTGAAAACCAACCAAATAGAACACCAGCGCATTGAGGTACTCAATCGTGTGGTGACCCTGCGCGCCCGTCTCGAAGGGGAGATCAACTCCACTCTGCATCTCACCCGTGGTCTGATTGCCTATGTGGCGATCAACCCTGAGGTCGACAGTGACGAGTTCGATGCCCTGGCAAGTGAAATCACCGCTGTCGGTCGCAATATCCGCAATATCGGATTGGCAAAAGACAATGTGATCACCCATCTCTTTCCTCTTGCAGGGAACGAGACCGCCCTGGGGCTGGAGTATAAAAAGATGCCGGACCAGTGGCCGGCAATCCAGGCGGCGATAGAGCAGAAAGGCACCCTCGTCGCCGGGCCGGTCGATCTGGTACAGGGTGGGCGGGCCTTCATCGCTCGCACGCCGATCTATACCCGTGGTGGCTCGGGAGGACATCTGTCGGTGCATAAGCCTTCCTACTGGGGTATCGCCTCCATCGTTATCGACATCCCAACCCTATTCGGTTCTGCCGGATTGGAAGTGGAGATGGATGGTATTCAGTTTGCCTTGCAGGGGAAGGACGCCAAAGGGGATGCGGGAGAGATGATCATGGGCGATCCGACCATTTTCACCTCTGACCCGGTATTACAGTCGGTACTCCTGCCGAACGGTGGCTGGCTCATTGGGGCCAGGCCAGTGGAGGGCTGGGTGGCGCAGGATGGGACGATCTGGCAAACGCGGCTGGTCGGTTGGTTCAGTGCGTTGATCTTTGGATTGCTCATCACCGCCCTGCTGCGTGCACGGGAGATCAACAGATCTCTGGCCCTGCAAGACCACCTTACCGAGCTGCCTAACCGGCGCCTGCTGGAAGACAGATTCGAGCAGATGATTGCCCGTTGCAAGCGAATCGGTTGTGGCTTCGGTGTCTACTATATCGATCTGGATGATTTCAAAGCGGTCAATGACCGCTATGGGCACAGAGTCGGAGACGGTTTGCTGGTGGAAGCGGCCAATCGCCTTCGGACAGGTATCCGTAGCGTCGATACCGCAGCGCGAATCGGTGGCGATGAGTTTATCGTGCTGGCCGATGGCATTCAGGATGACGAGGCATCACAAAGCCTCGCCGAGAGCCTGCTGTCAGACATGAGAGGCAAGGTCTATATCGACGGGCATCGGCTTGATCTGCACGCCAGTATAGGATCATCCCGCTTTCCGGCCGATGGAGAGACACTGGATCAACTACTGAAGGCGGCTGACCAGAAGATGTATGAGGTCAAACAGCAGAGCAAAGTCTATCGGATGAGGTCAAAGACTGGCTGAACCTATCTGGCCAATGGTCTGAATATACCGTTTTTCTGACCCCTGTCGTTTGCTTGCCGAATAGACGTATTAAAGGATCTAAGGACTCGGTAGTTCCCAAATATCATCCTGTGAGTGATGAAAATAGTATCGCCCGATAGATGAAAAGCCTCACCAGTGGGTAAAATTCCCTCGACGATGACTCACAAAGAGTCGGTGATGAGTAAAATCATCTTGTCGTCGACTGTAAAAGAGTCAGTATCGAGTTCTCTGAGAGTCATCATTGGGTTTAATTCAGTTAGTGCACAATATGGGTTAGACCTCAGTTAGTCTAGAGAGAGCAGCTATGTAGGAAAAAGACTACAGACAACAAAGATTTAGTCTGGCATCTTAGGAGGGCTGGAGAGGGAATAACAAAATAATCAAGATAATGTGATGCCAGGGATGATCAAGTTTTCACTACATATCCCAATATTTGTGCCAGCTATATATGTCAATGTTAGGTAATGTAATTCAGAGAGAATATCAGTGGAAATTGATCTTATCGATGGAATCTATAAAGACGGAAAGTGGCTTGCAAAGAAGGCCTTCGAGCCTATTTACGACAAATGGAAGGAGCCAAAGAAAGCAAAAATACTATTAGCTTCCTTTTCTGAAGAATTTACCACTCACCCTCCAGAGATAACCTCTCTCGTAAATTATGTTGAATGGCATGCTGATCATGATGACTGGGAAAAAGGTGCCGGAGTACTTCTTACAGCCACATACAACGAAATAGATATTCACTGGATGAATCAAAATGTTTTTGCATTCTACGAAGCTGGAATGCTAAATCGAAAAGATGATGGCTGGGATATACGAAGATTATTTGTGTTCGGACCAGAGATACTAGATCCAAATAAAAATATGGTATTCCAGCATGTGTTGTATAGGCATCATCTGCTTGGGTTGTCGCCCAAAGTATCGAGCATTGTTCCAGTGGATGAATGTACAAGCAGCATCGGCGTAAACTCTGATGCCTTTCTGTCTCTTAATCAGAAAGTTACATGCTACATTAGGTTTATGGATAACGGATTTCCAGCTATGGTTAGAACAACCAACGGGGAGCACATAAGTAGAACAGAATCTGCGTTCCTAGATACCTGGAATCACAATTCAGAAAAATTTGATAATTGGTATAAAAAGCAAGCTTATCAGTTAACTGAAGAACACAAAAAACAAATTGAACATGAATGCAATATTGTTCATGAATTTGCGGCGCAAATGAAGGCCAATAATGCCTAGAAATAGCATGAACGTGGACCGCAATAAAGCGGCGCTCTTTCGTCGCGCCAATTTATTAGTCCGGTTACTCTTGGCGTTATAGAAAAGGGGTCGGTGACAAATCTATCATATTATTAATTGTCACCGATCCCTTTTACTACAGCTTGCCCATTATTGAGGCTTATGCGTAACAAATGAAATATGCCGCTTTTATCACGTTGTTATTGGCATCCTGCATGCAGGAAGAGGATGAGCTCGTACTGTTGGAAGGTAATTCACATGGGGGCATGAAGTAAATTCAATTCAACTTTGTGGCTCTGATTTAGTTTATTGGGTTGAAACTACGAATGATGTCTATGAGTTATTACGTGAGTTTCATCAGGCAAATACTTTGATGCCTTATGAATATGAATTTATTCGCTTTATCGGCAGAAAGAGTGGTGTGGCTTTAGACGGATTTGCGGCAGACTATGATGGTTTATTAAATATTAAGCGTGTTAGTGAAATGCAAGTAGAGATACCATCAGGTTGCTAATGCCCATATATAACTAGTGCGTAGGTTGGGCCGACAAAGGAGGCCCAACAATCTATCTCCCCACACAAGACTCGTTCGGTGGTACCAATGGTGATGTTGGGCCTCCTTTGTCGGCCCAACCTACGGCTTGTTCAGAGCTTCCTTAGACATTATGAGTCAATTAGTCGTGGTCTCTACGAGGAAAGATAACTCTGACGCTTGTTCCTTTTTGTTTTTCACTGCTGATCGATAAGCTCCCGCCATGGGCCTGTGCGATCACCTGGCAGAGATAGAGTCCCAGGCCATAGCCACCGGTCTCCCGCTGCCGTGCTTTGTCGGCCCGATAAAAGGGTTCTGTGAGGTGGGGTAGGTGCTCCGCCGTTATGCACTGACCGCCGTTCGTCACAGAGACTTCCCAGTTCTGTTCGGTCAGCAGGCTGTCGATAGTGGGTGGTTCAATGCCTTCCGGTGTGTGCCGCAGTGCATTTTCCAGCAGGTTCCTGAGCATTAATTTAACGCGCACTGCATCCAGGCTGATCATCTCTTCATCATTATCGTGGTGACAGATGAGTTCGTCTTTGTCGAAATGTTTTTGCACTACAGTGTCGATCAGCAACTTGGGAGACACGGGCTGGCAATCGAGTCTGGCATGACGGCTGCCGAGACGTTCTGTCTCCAGCAGTTCGGTGAGTTCGGCCTCCATTTGTTGCAGGTCATCGATGATGCGTTTTTGTGGCTCGCTCTCATCAATCAGTTCTGCATTCACTCTGGCGCGGGTGAGGGGTGAGCGTAATTCATGACTGATGGCCAGCAGTAGCTGGCGTTTGCTTTCCAGCATTTGCTGGATCTCTTCGGCCATGGTGTTGATGCTGTTGGCCAATTCCCCCAGCTCATCCCGGCGGCTGACGGCAATGCGGTGACCCAGATCCCCTTCACCAAAGTGAGTGACGCCTTGGCGGATAGTCTCAATGGGACGAAAGAGTCTGCGCACCAGATGGTAGGCAAGGGCGATAATGAGCAAGACCACGATAATAGTCAGACTGATAATGAGCGGTAGTCTGCCGCTTTCTATGGGGTTGATATGGGAGAGCAGCAGGGTGTGGTCATCTTGCTTGAGGCGTAGCATGAATTGCTGATCGTTCCTGCCGGCTTCGATCTCCTGCCCGTTGCTGAGCCGGTGCCTATGAAACTCGATGTCTGCGGGATCGGCCGGTACGCCATGGCTTGACCAACTGCTGTTGGGAGAGAGGATGGCGATCTGCAGATCAAGCCGTTGCGCGAGTGCTGCAGCGGCTTCGCGGTTTGGCGGATTGCCGATCTCACGGCGCAGGTGGTCGACATATTCCATTAAATGAGGTGTGGCCAGATTGCGAAACTCGTCCTGGAAGCCATAGCGAAAGCCGGTTCTCACCGTCAGCGCGATGAGCAGCCCGAGGAGCAGGAAGAGCAGGATCAGCCTGCCGCTGAGTCGGTGGCGACGCTTCATGAGCTGGGACCTATCAGGCGATAACCGCTACCCCAGACTGTTTTGATGAGATCGAGCGGTTGTAGCTTGTGGCGCAGGCGGCTGATCAGAATATCCACCGAGCGGGTATAGAGATCTGCTTCGACACCCTTGATGCCGTTAAGGATCTCATCCCGGCTGAATACCTTGCCCGGCTGGTTTGCCAGCAGTGCCAGCAGTCGGAACTCCAGGGTGGTCAGGTTGAGTATTTCACCTTGCCGTATGGCCTCTTGCTGTTCAATGTCGATCACCAGTTCTCCGAGGGTTATCTTCTTCTCTGGCACGGATTGGCCCGATGATCGTTTGAGAATGTTCTGGATGCGCGCCACCAATTCACGCGGCTCAAAGGGTTTGGCCAGATAGTCATCGGCGCCGATCTCCAGTCCGACAACACGATCCATCACCTCGCCTCGCGCGGTCAGCATGAGAATCGGCAGATTGCTCTCCCGGCGGATTCTGCGGCAGACCTCGAATCCATCCATCTCCGGCAGCATGATGTCGAGGATCACCAGGTCTGGTGGCGAACGGCGAATCCGTTCGAGTCCCTCGGAGGGCAGGGGGGATGACTCCAGTTCGAGACCATAGCGCTGGAAATAGTCTCGCAAGGGTGTTGCCAGCGCCTGGTCGTCGTCGATCATCAGGATACGGTGCATGGGGTTTCCGGTGCTTCTGGTTTCCTGCAAGCATATACGATGGGAGGGGTGGACCCAATGCCCCCCTGTCAGGGGGGCGATCGATTTAGTTTTGAGTGGCGGCATCGGAGCGGTTGCAGCCGAAGCCACAGTGACGGCGATCTCGATGATGCTGGATCATCTCCTGCAGTTTGCTGCGCTGGTCGTCTCTCAGGTTGTCGCTAAAATCGGCGAAGACATCGATCAGCTGGTCAGCAGCGCTGGCTAACTGTGTCTGCTTCTCCGCTACCAGTTGGCGCGCCTGTTCTCTGTCCAGCGTTGGCGAATCAAGTAAAGCGATTGCCGTTTCAGCAGTGCTTTCCCGCTCGTCGCGCATCTCCTGCATGATCTCCAGTGTCTGGTCCTTCAGTTGAGTCAGCTGAGTCCGCTGGGTCTCATCCAGATCAAGCTTCTTTCCGAGGCGTTCGGTGACCCAGCTGATACGTCCCTCAGGTCCGTTACAAAAGCCCTTGTAGCGGGCAATGGCTACCCCACTGATTAACAGCAGGGCCAATATGGCGACGATGATTAAGGTGGTTTTTCCCATGAGAATCTCCTGTGTGATTGAAAGTTCCAGGACGTGATGTCCATGGTGGAGAGTCTGGGCCTGCGGCGGGAAAAGATCCTTTCACGGATGTATGGAGTTGTAACAGGTTGTAACAGCCGTAATCAGATTCCTGATTAATTGTCCTTACAGTCAGATGGGATAAATAGCCTAAATTGAGCATCAAGCTTGGCCATGGATGGCCGATATCATTATTGAATTTGAGGTGTATTCTCAATATCGCGTGGTAACAGGACTGAATTGAAACACAATGACTGATTGTGGTGGCAGGCCTCAGCCAAGCCAGGCAAAAGGTGCTGTGTTGTTTCCTGTTTAAAATCAACAGGTTGGTGGTTGCTGCGTGCGATCCCTTATTTTTTATGGGATCGATGGAGGGTTGAGGACCCGGGTCCTCTCTCCGCACGAAGGAGTGGTGTTCCAGTGGATCGGTATGACCCGCATATTCAGTGAAATGGCGGGAGTGTAGTTGAGCCCGGTGTGAATGAATCCTCGTCGGCGGAGGCATGATTGTTTCCCAGTACCTTATTTCGATATTTTCTGCACGGCCTCCTTGTGTGGATACTCAGTTTTTCAGTCGCAGTGGCTGATCCTGAGCCGGGGCGTGTCTACCGACTCCTCATGCTCGATTCCCAGTACGGCAGTCCCTATGGTGATGTGCGGGATGCACTATCCCAAGCATTGGCTGGATTTGGCTATATTTCGGGAAAGAATCTAGCAGTTACTCACTATACTGCCGGTAATGATGTGGAGCGGGGTGAATCCCTGCTGCGTGATGAGTCGGTACGTGAATATGATGTGGTCTACACGGGTGGGACCGTGGCTACCATCGCAGCCAAGCGGGTTTTATACGGTCGTGAACAGCCTGTGGTTTTTGCCTCTCCCACTGACCCTGTCGGTATTGGTGCGATCGATCGTTTCGACGAGCCGCCCAAAGCAAATTTTACCGGTATCTGCTATCCGGTACCGGTGAAGGCAAGGTTTCGCTTTATTCGAAGCCTGTTTCCACAGGCCCGAACGCTCGGGTTGATCTATGCCGATATGCCTCAGTCTCACAGCTACAATGCCTGGATAGTGAGACTGCTTGAGGAGGATCCTGTGCTGGGTGGCATCAAGGTCATTTTCCGGCCGGTACCCCTGGTGAAGGGGGATACAGGTGATGAAAGCATGGCACAACTGGCAAGACCTATTGTTGAAGAGCTGAATAATCAGGTCGATCTCTTTATCTCCGCCAATGATCAGTTAGGTGCCAGAAGACATTTCTCTGAGTTGGTCCAGCTGTATGCCGATAAACCCCTAATCGGAATTGTGAAAAGCGATGTGATGGATGACTGGGGCGCCATGGCAAGCGTTTTTCCTTCACATGAGAGTATCGGCTTGCAGGCAGCAAAGATGATTCGGGATCTGTTTGAAGATAAATCCATTAAAGATATTGAGCCTCAGTGGCCGGCCCGATACGGCTATGCAGTAGATTTGATGAAGGCAAGAAAGTTTGGTGTCACCGTACCGGTCGGCATTCTGCAACTGGCGGGTGAGAATATTGTCCGATGAATAGTTCTGTCGCAATGCGGATCAAGTGAAAAACAGATGCGTCTAAACCGAAAAATTCTATTGTTTACCATCGGTATATTGGCAGCTTTACTGCTTGCCAGTTCGATTGTGAGTGTGATGAATTTTCGTACCAACTATACGGATGCATTGATAACCGGGACTTTCGGCATCGGTCACAGTATCGAGAGCCTACTCAACGAACTGCTGATGCTTGGACTGCCATTGGAATCACTCTCCGGTATGGATAAGAAACTTGCCGAAGTGGTGGGTATGAATGAGCATATCACCTATGCAACTGTGATCGATCCGGATGGCAAGGTGGTTTTTCACAGTCAACCCGATTTGGTTGGGCGTTTATTCACGGATGAGGTGTCACATAACTCGCTTAAATCAGATGGGCCCATTTGGCAGCCATATGATCGTTTTGATGGGAAGCATTACTTCGATGTGGCAATACCCTTATTTGATGGAAGTCAGCGCATCGGTGTTGTCCGTTTAGGATTTCCCTCCTCCGTCATTGAGGACAAAGTCATGGAAGCTGTAAGGCAGTTGCTGGTTAACAAGCTTCTGACATTCATCTTTATCGCAGTGGTACTTAATCTATTGTTACGTAGACAGATTATCGAGCCGATCAAGAAGCTATCAAACTATGCTGAGTCTATTGCCGATGGTGAGTATGGCCGCAAGATGGCGCTCGATCGAAAAGATGAAATTGGTCGACTCTCTGAGTCAATAGAGCGCATGAGCGAAAGGCTTGAAGAGCAAATTGAGGCACTGAAGCGTTCAGGGTTTGAGCTGGAGGAGAAAGTTGACGAGCGTACACGTCAACTGGCTCAGACCAATCAGACATTGCAGGATAGTAATGAGAACCTCAAGTTGGCACTGGATCGAGAACGCGACCTGACGGTGGCGCTCAGTAAAAGCGAAGAACGTTTTCGCATGTTGTTCGAGCATAACAAAGCGGTGATGCTGGTTATCAATCCGCAGGATGGAAGTATCATTGGCGCTAACAAAGCAGCAGAGAGTTATTACGGATTTACTCATGGAGCAATGCTGCAAATGAACATCAGCGATGTGAATACGCTGTCAAAAGAGGAAATTCAATATGAGATGGATATGGCGCGTGAGGAGAAGCGCAGTCACTTCTATTTTCAACATACGCTTGCTTCAGGTGAAGTGAGGGATGTGGAAGTACATTCCGGCCCTATCGACTGGAATGGCAGGCCGGTTCTGTACTCGATTATTCACGATGTGACTGACAGGAAGAAGGCGGAGGCAGAGCTTGATCGTATCGCTCACTATGATGCCTTGACCGGGTTGCCTAACCGACTCTTGAAAACGGATCGTCTGCGTCAAGCCTTGGTGCGCAGTCGACGGACTGGATTTAGTGTGGCTGTCTGCTACCTCGATCTCGATGGCTTCAAGCCGATCAATGATACTTATGGTCATGATGTCGGCGATTTGATTCTGGTGGAAATTGCACGAAGACTGCAGTTAACCGTCAGGGAGGATGATACGGTATCTCGAATTGGTGGCGATGAGTTTATATTGATACTGTCAGAGCTATCAGGTATTGAACAATGCAAGCAGATTCTTGATAGAGTCCTATCTAAGGTTTCTGCGCCTATATCCATTGAGGGGGGAGAAGCTGAGGTCGAAGTATTCGCCAGTATCGGGCTGACCCTCTTTCCTGAGGATGATGCAGATGCGGATATCCTGATGCGTCATGCGGATCAGGCAATGTATATTGCCAAGGAGATGGGTAAGAATCGCTACCATCTTTTCGATCCAGTAGAAGATAGACAGGTCAAGGCTCACCGTGAGATTGTTCTGCTTTTGGAGCAAGCTGTCGCCAATAATCAATTCATTCTTCACTACCAACCCAAGGTCAACATGTCCACTTGTGAAGTGGTGGGTATGGAGGCATTGATTCGCTGGAATCATCCGGAGAAGGGTTTACTTTATCCTAATGATTTTCTCCAATACCTGGTCAATACGGATTTGGAAGTGGAAGTCGGGAATTGGGTAATAGAGAGTGCATTGAAACAACAGATGCTGATGCGTGAGATCGGGGTGGATCTATCTGTCAGTGTGAACATTGGCGCCTATCACCTTCAACAGCCTGGATTCGTCAAACATATTCAGGCGCTCATGTCATCTCATCCTGAGATTAAGCCTGGTGATATTGAGTTTGAAATTCTTGAGACTGCCTCCATCGATGATGTCAATCAGATATTCCATACCCTGGTCAGTTGTCGTGAGCTGGGCATACGGTTTGCGCTTGATGATTTCGGCACGGGGTACTCGTCATTGGCCTATTTTCATCGGTTGCCAGTGGATCTCTTAAAGATAGATCAGACGTTCGTTCGGGATATGCTTGAGGACCCACAGGATCTGACCATAGTCGATAGCGTAGTGCGTTTGGCCGGCGCCTTTGATCAACCCGTAATCGCAGAGGGTGTGGAGAGTCTGGAGCATGGGGCGGCACTGCTACGTCTCGGTTGTCATCTGGGGCAGGGTTATGGTATCGCCCGGCCCATGCCGGCAGAGCAAATACCGGATTGGTTGGCGGGGTGGAAACAGAACGTTGAGTGGCAAGGACTAAAGTCGAGATTGTACGATATTGACGGGGCCGATATTCATGCAGCCATCACCAGTCATCGTGACTGGGTGAGAAACCTCATCGAAGCTTTACAACACGATCGCTCAATTCCACCGGCCCAGCTTGACAGTAAGCATTGTGCCTTTGGCCGTTGGTTTCACGGTGTCGGATATGTGCAGTATGGACATCTTACGGTCTATAGCGAGATCAGAAAAGTCCATGAGGAGATACATGCGTTGGGACATGAGATGGTCGGGCTGTTCAGTCAAGGTCACAGGGATCTTGCGCTCTCAAAAGTACCGGAATTGGAACTGATGCGCGACAGGTTCGTCGAAAAATTGGAAACCTTATACAATACGCTGGAACTGATGGACCAGAGTGATGTGAGGGCAGTAGGAGAGTCTCATTGACGTGAGCGTGTGGTGATTTCTCACCGGAGAAATGGCTTCCTCTTATGATAAGGTTTTCCATCCGGTACAATTCAACGATTCTATCTTTTACACATAGATTATTTTCCAAAGACTACCAAAATTTCATTTCAAGCAGAGGTGCGGGTGTTGGATATTGAAAGACGTTTTGGTGGTATTTCCCGGCTCTACGGAGAGCAGGGTCTGACGCGTTTTGTTGCTGCTCATGTGGCTGTCGTTGGTGTGGGTGGTGTCGGTTCCTGGGTGGTGGAGGCGCTGGCCAGGAGCGGTATCGGTGCGATCACCATGTTCGATCTGGATCATATTGCTGAGTCAAACGTGAATCGCCAGCTGCATGCTGTGGAGGATGATTTCGGCAAAGCCAAGGTGACTGCCATGGCGTCGCGTGTGTTGGCAATCAATCCGGATTGCCAGGTTACCCCAGTAGAGGCCTTTATTGAGCCCGACAGTCTGCAGAGGGTAACGCATGGCGGGTTCGGCTATGTGATCGATTGTATCGACAGCTTTCGCATCAAGGCGGCGCTGATTTCGGCCTGTCGCCGACAAAAGATCCCTATCATCACGATTGGTGGCGCCGGCGGACAGACCGACCCTACCCGGATTCAACTCGCCGACCTGAGTCGGAGTGAACAGGATCCTTTGCTCTCGAAGACACGAAAGCTGCTGCGTCGTGAATACGATTTCCCCACCAATACCAAGCGGCGTTTCGATGTGCCCTGTGTTTACTCTCAGGAACAGCAGGTCTATCCCGCCCCTGAAGGACATGTTTGCCTTGATCGGCCTGCGGCGGTTGAGGGATCTCTGAACTGCGGTGGCTATGGATCAGCCATGACTGTTACGGCCACTTTTGGTTTGGTGGCGGTTTCCCATGTACTGAAGAAGATTGCAGCTGATCCGTCAGTCTGAAACAGTCTTGGGATAAAGGAAGACGCCGGTGTCAGCCAGGCGATCGTGTAGAGTGCGGCGCTCTGGTCCGAACAGTGTTGCAATATCAAGCAGCAATATCAGCTGGCCAAGATAGGGGATGGAGACGATCAGACCCGGTAGCAGATAGCGCAGGAACAGTTTACGGCTGAAACCGGCGTGGGCGCTATCACTGCGCCGTATTTGGATATTCAATACCCATTTGCCGATGGTCTGACTGCGACTGTGTAGCAAGTAAAGATTGATCCCGGAAACGCCAACCCAGGCGGTGAAACTGTTCATTACCATGGCGCCGATGTCGCTTTCGTTACCGCTCAGAATAACCTGGATGACCGGGTAGAGAATCAGCACCCAAATGACGGCATCGATGCAGAAGGCCAACAAGCGTCGCCAGCGTGGTGCAGCGGGGGGTTGTGCCTCGGTAGTCAATGGGTCAGTCCCTGCACGCCAGGGCAACCGTATAGGTCTTACCCTGCTTCAGCTTTTTGTAGTTACCGAAGACTTCGTTGAGGTTGCGTTTCATATACTGACGCAATCCGTTGATGGTAACCACATAGAGCCTGCCGCCTGGATTAAGTCTTTGTCTGGCATCGTGCAGAATCAGGCTCAACATCTCTTTACCCACTTTCGCGGGAATGTTGGAGGCGATGATATCGAAGCGTAATGCGGGATCGATATGGTCGAAGCCATTGCTGAGACCAGCTTGGGCATTATCGAGGCCATTGCGTTTGGCGTTGGCACTGGCGTACTCCACCGCCATGAAATCCTTATCCACCATCAGCGTTTGCCCCTGCGGTGCGCGCCGGGCCATGAAAAGGCCGATTGGGCCGTAACCACATCCCAAGTCGAGGCAATTGTCGGTTGGCTGGATTTCCAGACGATCCACCAACAGGCGTGTACCCTCGTCGATATCACGGGGAGAGAAGATGCCCCAGGTGGAGTGGAACGACAGCACTTCTCCTGCCAGGTTGGCTTCGAAGACGATGTCCTGACGGAGTTTGTCGAGTGTCTCTTGATTCAGCATGGTGGCGGAGTGTTACCTGCAAGTGAGATTAAGTCAATCCAGGATCAGCTCAATCGTCTCCAGCATGCTGTCTGCCGAGTGATAGTCAACGGCAACAGGCCAAGCGCTTTTTTCATGCTGAAGGACGAGCGAGGGAAAGCTGCGAACACCCATGCGGGTTGCTTGTGCTATTTCTGATTCGAGTTGATGCTGTGTGGCAGGGCTGTGGAAGATCTCTTTGAAAGCGGTGCTATTGAGTCCGATTTCATCGGCCAGACCAATCAGCGTCGCATCATCCGAGGGGTTGCGGGCATGCAGATAGTAGGCCTGTTGAATCGCGAGTGTCATGGCATCTTCTTTGGTGGGGTCCAGGGTTCTGGCTGAGAGTACAGCCCGGCAGGCTGGATAGGTCGAACGACGAGGGGAATTCAGGCTCCAGAAGTCAAAGTTGAAACGGGTATCGGGTAGCTTTTTTTGTATTCGCCGCCAAGTCTTCTGGAGCGTGTGTTGCATTTCATCGGGCATGGGTTGATCGGTATCGGGGGCGAGTCCACCCAATAACCGGCTGTGAGTCATGCCCTCGGGTAGCCGTTGCAATAGGTCTTTGAGCGCGGGACGAAAGGCCCAGCACCAGCTGCACATGGGGTCGTGTATATAAACGAGGTGTGCCATCGAACTCCCTGGTGGGTAAAAGAACAATTCTGTCTCGCTATCAACCTGATACAGAAGCTAGTATTTCTTTGACAGCCGATCGCTTTTTATCATATCCGATTTTTTGTGGTGGTTGTGCGGATGGCAGTGTGAGCGATGTTTTGAACTCGGAGCATCATGTCGGTTCTGAATGATTGTTGGCAAGGAAATCATTATGAAAGGTTCAGAATGCACGCTTTCCCGTCGCCGGTTTCTACAACAGATTACCGGTCTGGCCGGACTTATCTCATTGCCAGCTATGGGGTTCAGTCAACATGAAATCTTGAAACGGCAAATACCAGCCAGCGGCGAACTTATCCCCATACTCGGCATGGGGACTTGGCAGACATTTGATGTGGCTAACTATCCTGAACTGGTTCAGCGGCGTTCTCAGGTGTTGAAAGCTTTCTTTGAATTGGGTGGTGGAATGATTGACTCGTCACCCATGTATGGTTCATCAGAGCAGGCGGTGGGAGCATGTCTAGAACGACTCAACCATCATGGCAGCTTGTTTACGGCCACCAAGGTATGGACCCCCATGCGTTGGCTGGGTATTCAGCAGATGAAACAATCGATGAAATTGTGGGGGTTGAAGCAATTTGACCTGATGCAGATCCATAACATGCTTGACTGGGAAACACACCTCGAAACGCTCAAGGCATGGAAAGCTGAGGGAAAAATACGCTATATCGGTATCACAACATCCCATGGCCGGCGACATGAGGCGCTTGAACAGGCGCTTATCAGTGAGGATTTTGATTTTGTGCAACTGACTTACAATCTGCTGGACCGGGAGGCAGAGCAACGCCTGCTGCCTTTGGCAGCAGAACGGGGCATAGCTGTAATCGTCAACCGGCCCTTCAGGAGAGGTGAGTTGTTTGATCTGCTGGAAGGGAAACCGTTACCTGCTTGGGCTGCAGAGATTGATTGCGCCAATTGGGCACAGTTTTTTCTTAAGTTTATTCTGTCTCATCCATCGGTCACTTGCGCCATACCGGCCACTTCGAGAGTTGACCACATGCATGAGAATATGGGGGCAGGGGTTGGTGTGTTACCGGACCCATCGACACGTCGCCGCATGGTAGACTTCATGGAAACGATTTAGTCTGTCATATAGCTATCCCCCTATGGAATGGGGTAAAGAGATTGACTGGCAAAATTACAGAGGTCGTGTAGAACGGCATTTTCTATTTTCTTTGGGGTTTTTCAATTGCTCAAATCAGCACTACTTGGAAAAATTTCTTTCTGGTTGATCGTGATCGGCACCTTTGCACTGGTAACACCACAGCCGGCCTGGCCGGAATGGTTGTCACGTATGGTGTTATCAACCGGTATCGCGCTGGGTATCACAACGATTGCCGTTGCCGTATGGAACAGAAAAAAGCGTAAGGACTGAAAAAGCGCTTTTGAAATTTATCACTGTTGTCCCGTTAACTCCCTCTCCCTCTGGGAGAGGGTTGGGGTGAGAGGATTTTAAAAGCTAACGCTTTGATTTTTCTTATCCCCTCATCCTGTCCTTCTTCCGGAAGGAGAAGGAACGTTGAATATCGACTTTCATGTCTTACAAAACCATCGTTCATTGATAATATTGAGCAACAATCGGTTATATCGATATTGAGTGTATTTAACGGGGCAGCAGTGGATATTTATCCCAAAAAATCAAAATTGAGGAACCGAAAAGCACAAGCATTGCGTACTGTTATCACACGTTCAAGATCTCTTTCCGCAATAGCTTCCTTAAATAGTCAGCTTGAGCGTTTTTCTGAAGTAAAAAAAAGCCCGGCGGGGAGCCGGGCATACAATCACAAGAAGGGAGGAGTGTGATAAATCAGTGAATAAACAGACCGCCGTTGACTGGCAGATTTGCGCCGGTAACGTAGGTGCTTTCGCTGTCAGCCAGGAAGGCGACGGCTTGAGCGATCTCTTCAGGTTGACCCATGCGGCGCATGGGAATGCCGCCAACGATGGCATCACGCACGTCATCGCGCATGGCTGCAGTCATTGCGGTCTCAACATATCCGGGAGATACGGTATTGACGGTCACGCCTTTGGCTGCGCCTTCGTAGGCCAGCGCCATGGTGAAACCGTGCATGCCGGCTTTGGCGGCGGAGTAGTTGGCTTGGCCGAACTGACCGCGCTGTCCGTTAACCGATGAGATGTTGATGATACGGCCGAATCCGCGCTCGACCATGCTGTTCCAGATCGGCTGCGTGACATAGAAGGCACTGCTGAGGTTGGTGTCGATGACAGCATCCCACTGATCGTCGGTCATTTTCTTCATGGTGCTGTCACGGGTGATACCCGCACAGTTGACCAGGATATCTGCAGGACCGAACTTTTCGGTAATCTCGTTCATCAGTGTGGCGCCACCTTCAGCGGTGGAGACATCGCCGGCGACCACAGAGATTTCAGCACCCTGTGATTTCTGTTCATTAATCCACGCATCTGCACTATCAGCTTCAGATGGATGGCAAGTGGCCACCACTTTGGCGCCTTCATTGGCGAGGCGCAAACAGACCGCGGTACCGATTCCGCCCATACCGCCGGTAACGACAGCGAGTTTTTCTTTACAGCACATTTTTATCTTTCCTCCAGTATCGGATAACTCAATCTTGTCAGACTCCCGACTGGCGGGTCACAAGGTCTGCAGTTCAGGTGTCTGACAGCATTCAGCTATATGAAAGCCGGCAGGTAGCCCTGCCGGCTATCAATATATGCTAAGTGAAATTAAGCTGCTTTCTCTACAGCTTTGGTCACCTGCTCGTTCACGGAAGAGAGGCTGCTCTCGAACCATGCACGAACTTCTTCGCTGGTCTTCTGGCTCTGCTCAACCGCATCGCGGGTGTTGCTCACCATCTCTTCGCCCAGCTTGCGGGTAGCGTCCATCTGGCCGCGGACAACCTCGTGGTAATCCTTAGCTTCTGAAACCAGTTTGATCTGCTCCAGGCTGGTGTTCATCAGGTTGCTGTAGGCGGCCATCTGGCTGTCCATCGCTTGGTTCCAGGCCTTCAGGGTGATATCGGTCAGCTGACGGAAACTGTCGTAACCGTTGCTGTTGATCTCGTTCATCATCTCAATGCTCTCTTTTGCCTTAGTCATGGTCATAATCTCCAGTGTGTGAATTGTGCGGTGCAGCAATGTTGCTATGCAGCATAGGGCAGGTAAGGGGGGTTGTCAAGAAAAATTGTGCGCCGCACAAATAATATTTGGGGATTGTGCTCCAGGGCATGGAGCGTGGGGATGCTCAGAGGATGAATTCTGTTTGAATTACTTAATAAACAGCTGGTTAGGTTGTTAAATGGATGGCTATGGTATCCGCTTTTATCCCTTCTCATCCGATTTTGAGGGCTTGATACCGGCTGCGCTGAAGAAGTTTTTCTGCATATCCGTCCACATTTTCATATTATCTTGAGCCACCTGAGTCATGGCGCTGAACGGGTCTTCACCGAGATTCTTTCTGACCTGATCTTGCTGTTGAGTGAAGAGGCTCAGGCTCTGTTCCAGGTAGCGGCCGAAGATCCCCTGAAGGGTACCGCCGTAGAATCGAATAATCTGGGAAAGCATATTGGCAGTGAACAGGGGTTCGCCACCGGATTCCGATTCCAGAATGATCTGCAGCAGGATATTTCGGGTGATGTCCTCTTCCGTCGTGGAGTCGACGACTCTGATCGCGTCACCCTGGATGATGAGCTGGCGCAGCTGGGCGAGGGTGATGTATTTGCTCTCTTCGGTGTCGTAGAGCCGACGGTTGGGGTATTTCTTGATGATGCGATCGGACATGGGTGCTGGCTTGATATCTGGTTGGGACTACCGGCCAGTGTACCTCATTCGGCGGGACAAGCAGAATACGTTGATGCAGTTTGAGGTCTTACAGCGCTTTGGTCCTGGAGTCCTGAATGTGTGGCGGGCTGCACCCTAACAGCCAGATAAGCCGTAGGGTGCCAGCCTGCCGCACTTATTTCATCGGCTCAGATCAAACTTTCTCTACTGCCATGGCGACACCCTGGCCACCACCGATACAGAGGGTAGCCAGACCCTTGCTGGCGCCACTGTGTTGCAGCTCATGCAACAGGGTCACCAGCACACGGCAGCCGGATGCGCCGATAGGATGTCCAAGGGCGATGGCGCCACCATGGACATTGACCTTCGACATATCCCAGCCCATCTCTTTGTTTACGCACATGGCCTGCGCGGCGAAGGCCTCGTTGGCCTCAATGCGATCGAGATCGTCGACCGACCAACCCGCCTTTTCCAGAGCCTTGGTAGACGCCGGAATCGGACCCGTGCCCATGATGGCCGGATCGACACCGGCAGAGGAGAAGGAGACGATCTTTGCCATGGGAGAGAGTCCCAGTGCCTTGGCCTTGCTTTCCGACATGACCATCACCACAGCGGCACCGTCGTTCAGGCCAGAGGCGTTGCCTGCCGTTACCGTACCATCTTTGGAGAATGCAGCACGCAGCTTGCCCAGCTTTTCTGCGGTGGTGCCGGGGCGTGGGAATTCATCCCGGTCGAAGATAATAGGATCGCCTCGGCGCTGGGGAATCGATATCGGAATGATCTCGTCAGCGAAGACATTTTCGTTGAGTGCTGCTTCTGCCTTCTGCTGGGAACTGGCGGCAAATTCGTCCTGGGATTCTCGGCTGAAGCCGAATTTCTGGGCGATATTTTCAGCAGTTGTGCCCATGTGGTAGTTATTGAATGCATCCCACAGGCCGTCTGTAACCATGGTGTCGATCATCTTCCAGTCGCCCATCTTGGCGCCGTTGCGCGAGTTCGGCAGCACATGAGGGGATAGGCTCATATTCTCCTGTCCACCAGCGATGACGATCTCCGCATCACCGCAAGCCACTGCCTGCATGGCCAGGTGTACGGCCTTGAGGCCGCTGCCGCAGACTTTATTGATAGTCAGTGCCGGTGTCTCAACCGACAGCCCGGCGGCAATACTCGCCTGGCGGGCCGGGTTCTGGCCGACGCCTGCGGTCAGCACCTGACCCAGGATGACTTCGTCCACTTGCTCAGCTTTGACGCCTGTTTTCTCAAGCAGACCGGTGATGACTTTTGCGCCCAGCTCGTGGGCGGGGATGCCTGCCAGACTGCCTCCAAAAGTACCAATGGCGCTGCGGGCGGCAGCGACGATGACGATATTCTCACTCACGTTGGGTAATCCTCGTATTTGTTTTGATGGAAATTTGGCTTGCCGGCCCATCCATTGAGCGTTCAGTCAAACATGACTGCCGGGTTAGTTTTAGGACGTTTTTTCCGGCCACGGTGTATGTTGTAGCAAAAAATGTTGCAGCGCACAAATTTTATTGCTAGCTTAATAAACATCCAAAGCATGACGGTGCTTCATCGAGCGTCATAAGGACGGCTTGGATGCAGGCACGGCCTGTAGGGAATGGGTTTCCTTGCAAGGCTTCAGTAAGCATACCAATTGACACAACAACAGGACCACACCCAATGAGCGATTCACCTTTCTGGAACGAGGACTGGATGAAGACCCAGCAGAAATACTGGGAGAACTGGACCGATATGAGCCGCCAGGCGATGGGCATGGAGCAGCCGGCCAAGTCACCGCTGGAATCTGCCATGGACCACTGGTGGCAGGGTATCTCCCCGTCCACGACTGATTTCAATCAGGACTTCATGGGCAAGATGATGGACCAGAGCAAGAGCTTCTTCCGCATGGCCGAGAGCTACTATCAGAATGCCGGGCAGAGCAAGAGCTGGCTGGACGCGGCCAACAGTACGATTGCAGACCTGCAACAGATGTTCTCGGGTGGTATGGATAATGTCTTCAATGGCGCAGAGACTGCCGGCGATGATGCCATGCACAAGATGATGGCATTCTGGGAGATGCCGATGGACAACTGGCAGCGCATGGTCTCTTCGCTCTCGCTGATGCCGGGAGATGCACTGAGAAACATGCCTCACACCGACGGTCTTGACCGCTTTCTGAGCGCACCGGGTCTTGGTTACATGCGAGAGGAAGAAGGGCAGTACAAGAGGCTGATGCAACGGATGGCTGAATACCAGCGCGCCCTGGGTGAATATTCGCGCTTCTTCTCCAACCTCGGCCTGTTGTCAGCCAACCGTCTGCGCGACAAGGTGCAGGGCCTGGTGGAAGAGGGTAAGCAGATCGACAGTGCTCGCGGTCTCTACGACCTGTGGGTCAGCAGCAGTGAAGAGGTCTACGGTGAGCAGGTGATGACGCCTGAGTACGCCAAGATCCACGGCAAGATGGTCAACTCGCTGATGGCAGTCAAACAGAAGCTGAGCCACATGGTGGACGAGAGCCTGGGCAGCCTGAACATGCCGACCCGCCGCGAACTGCGCACCCTGCAGGATCGACTGCAAGAGTCGCGTCGTGAATACAAGGCGTTGCGTTCCGAGGTGGAACTGCTGAAAGAGCAGATGATGGACCTGCGCAAGCCTTCATCGGCATCAGCCGAACCGGCAGCCAAGCAGGCGGCACCGGTCAAAAAGGCCGCAGCAAAGAAAAAGGTGAGCAAGAAGAAAGCAGCCGTCAAGAAGTAAGCTGACAGCTGAGATTGATATCTATCCGTCACCCAACCAGACAATGAATACCAGACAAGCGTTTGGAATCGAGGAGAACAGACGTGCAACCATTTAATATACGACCCGATCAGATGGCTGAAGAGATGCTCGACTATAGCCGCAAGCTCGGCAAGGGCGTGCAGAATTTGCTGAATGCCGAAAAGATCGATACCGGCGTGACCCCCAAGGTCGAGGTCTATCATGAGGACAAATTGAGCCTCTATCGTTACGAGGCGCCGGGAGATGTGGTGCAGAGTTCAGTGCCGACACTGATCGTCTATGCACTGGTCAACCGTCCCTACATGACCGATCTGCAGGAGAACCGTTCCACCATACGCAACCTGCTGGCCGCCGGTCAGGACGTCTATCTGGTGGATTGGGGCTACCCCGATGAGGCAGACCGTTCCCTGACCATGGATGACTACATCAACGGTTATCTCGACCGTTGTGTAGATGTGATCCGCAAACGTCACAAGCTGGACAAGATCAACCTGCTCGGCATCTGCCAGGGTGGCGCGTTCAGTCTCTGCTACGCCTCCATGCATCCCGACAAGGTGAAGAACCTGATCACCATGGTCACACCGGTGGACTTCAAAACCCCCGACAACATGCTCTCGGCTTGGGTGCAGGATATCGACGTAGACACGATGATCGATACCCTGGGCAACGTACCTGGTGAACTGCTGAACTGGACTTTTCTATCCCTCAAGCCCTTTAGCCTGACCGGTCAGAAATACCTCAGCATGGTCGATGTGCTGGAAGACGAGAACAAGCTGAAAAATTTCCTGCGCATGGAGAAGTGGATCTTCGACAGCCCGGATCAGGCCGGTGAGACCTTCCGTCAGTTCATTAAAGACTTCTATCAGAAAAACGGTTTTCTGAATGGTGGTGTGAAGATTGGTGAGCGTGTGGTTGACCTAAAGAATGTCACCTGTCCGCTACTCAATATCTACGCCGAGCAAGACCATCTCGTGCCGCCGGATGCTTCCCGCGCCCTGCGTGGAATCACCGGCAGTAAGGACTACACCGAGCTCTCTTTCCCCGGTGGCCACATTGGCATCTATGTCAGCGGCAAGGCACAGAAAGAAGTGCCGCCCGCCATCGGCAACTGGCTCGATGAGCGCAGCAAATAGTCCGTAACGTTTGATCCTCCGCCGGTATTCAATACCGGTTTCCTTAGGGGTGCTTCTTCAGCACCCCTTTTTTTTGCTCATGAAGTGAATACCTGTAACTTAAAGACGGTCCAAAGGGCTCTTTGCTCCATGGCTACCCAACCCCGCTACATGGGTATAGATCATAGTGGTGGAAACATCTGCATGGCCAAGTAGATCCTGCACCGTCCTAATGTCCGAACCGGACTCCAGAAGGTGGGTAGCAAAAGAGTGGCGCATCGTATGGCTGGTAACTCGTTTCGTGATACCGGCCTGAGCAGCAGACTGTTTGATACATCGCTGTATTACAGATTGATGAATATGATGGCGACGCACTGCGCCAGAACGAGGATCCTCGGCAATACGGCTTGATGGGAAAACATATTGCCAGCGGAACTCCCTTTCCGCGTTTGGGTACTTGCGAGCAAGTGCATCGGGCAGGTAGACAGAACCAAAGCCAGCTGCCTGATCTTTTTTGTGCAGTTGTTTAACCGCAGCAATCTGCATTTTTAATGGTTCAATAAGAGACTCAGGCATGGGAACAGAACGATCCTTCTTGCCTTTGCCGGCTCTGACCACGACATTGCGGTATTCGAAGTCTAGATCGAGTATGCGGAGCCTGACACACTCCATAACCCGCATACCGCTACCGTACATCAGGTTGACCATTAGACGGTTCATGCCCGTCAGATTGGCTAAAACAGATTTTACTTCCTGAGGACTCAACACAGTCGGTAGACGTCTTGGTTTCTTCGGGCGCTTGAATGGACCGATATCTCCCAGGGGTTGCTCAAGTACGCGGGAAAAAAAGAAAACAAGTGAATTCAAGGCCTGACCCTGAGTAGCGCCTGAAACCTTGCGTTTCAGGGCTAAATGTTCTAGAAAAGAGGCAACGTCGACTTCGGCACAATTGCAGGGATGCTTCTCATGGTGGTAATACAGAAATCGATTGATCCACCCGAGATAGCAACGTTCCGTATTGGCGGAATAGTCGGGAAGTCGAATCGCGACAAGAAATTTCCGGTAGATATCTGGAAAATTTCTTGCCAAATGATTGCTGGATTCCTCTACCGCCTTGTCGATCATTTCATAGGTGCGAACAATCGTCGGATGGTTTTTCTCCAAAGCCAGCGATCCCGCAGACCAACGTTCCCAATCAAATGCTGTACCCCAGGCAAGCTTCAGAAAGTGACAGATCAACAATCTGAGTGCATCCACCTTTTGGCGGAACTGCCAGTCGGAAATCTGCTTGGATCTACCCAAGCGATCAAGCCAGGTTTCAACAGACTCGGGGGTGTGATCACGCAAACGAATATCAGGATGATCTGCGATAAATCGCTCAATATGGCGTCTGTACCAGGGTTTGGATTTCTCAGGAATACGGAAAATATCAAGTATTTCCAAATAGTTAGACCAGAATCGCCCTATTCGAGGATCAGTCGTTTGTTGTACCGGTTCCATGGTTTTGTACACTCCTTGTACAATCAGTTTTCTAATGAGAACATTTATAGAACAACTTGCAAGATATTGCAATATCAGTGCGAGCAATATATTCCAATATCAGTGCGTGCAAGATAATCACCTGTTGCACAAATAGAAGGAAGATAAAGCGCGTTACAT